>JAIRBC010000018.1 GCA_022008415.1 Cerina litoralis | reverse complement strand
AATCTCCGTTTATGGTCGGCGACATCACCATTTTGTAATAGGTCGTGCCGGCCCTTATATAGGGTATCTCTTCCATAATAATGTGATTTTTGCACAATGGTAAATACCACGGCGTATGTTTATTTTAACTAAAGGGAAATGTCCTTATCGATAAAAGTATGGGCCAGGGCGTCGGCTTCGATCTCGTGTGCGGATCTCGGCTCATTTTGTAGCAGCCATGCGTTGATCTTGGCCTTCTCGAAAAAGATAAGCTTGCCGTTGGGCTTGGAGTGGGGGATGTTCCCGGAAGAGGTCAGTTTGTACAGGAAGCTTCTGGATATTCCCATATAGTCACAGGTTTCCTCGAAGGTCAATACCTCCTTATGGGCAGTCATCAGTTTTTCCAGACGATCTAGCCGTTTGATAATAAATAAATTGTCCATTTGTTTCTTTTTTAAGGTTACGAAATGAACAAAAGCGCTTTTGTTTTCCTTGAGTAGGAATGTTGGAATAAATGTAGGGAAATAGGTTAGGGAAGAAAGTATTGGGTCCAAATAGTTATCCACACATAACTGGAGGACAATTGGTTATGTCAATTTATGCCAATTTAAGCGATTTTAAATATTATTTGAATCCATATGAATTCATTTGGGTTCAAATGTAATTTTGGCACCACAGCCGAAATAGTAGAAAACTTGTAGTTATTAACAACGGGAACATAAATATTTGGGAAATTGGAAGAAAAAAAATGCAGATTTCGAGATTGAACTTCTCTAATACTGCCTATTGATGGGCAGTATAGTATATTCGATTTACCTTCAATGAAATTCTAGTGCCAAAAAAAGCAAATATTACAATTTGTGATGTGATTTTCTGAGGTTGGAAAAATGGCATCATAAAATTTTCCTTTTGTGTAATTATTACAATCTGTTCTGGACAAGTGAAAATATATTAGATAAGGTGATCCTGGGTGGGTATTGGAGCCCTATGCAATAGGACTAAGTCAGGATTAAAGCTTATTGGCCCATCGGAATTTCCCGAAAAGAAGAAATAAAGTAAAGTCATCTTTTTCAAATCCTTCCCGTATTTTTGTGAATGCAATACGCATTTGTGATTCCACCGTTTTAACGGAAATGCCCAACTGTTCTGCAATTTCTTTATATTTAATTCCTTGCACCTTGTTCATATGAAGTATTTCTTTACACTTGGGGGGAAGGGAATCGGTGACCTGTTTCATTTTTTGAATTCTCTTTTCAAGCATTTCAGTATCTTCCAGAATACGATCGCGAAGTGCTTTTTCCCAAATCCGTTCTAAGAGTTTTTCCCGTCTTTTATCTTTATTCAAGGAGTCAATATATCTGTTGTAGGCAATTGCATAGAGGTATGCCTTCGGGGACTTGTTTTCATCTAATTTAAGTTTGTCGTCCCAAAAATTGATAAAGGTTTGTTGAACTATATCCTCCGATTGTTCTTTGTCGTGCGTATAGGTTGTTATATAGGTGACAAGTCGGTTATAATACTTCTCGAATATTTGCTTAAAGGCAAGCTTATTGCCTTTTTTCAAAGCCTTTACTGCCTCTATCTCATTCATTGAATTAGGTTGTTTGTAACAAGAATACAATTAAAGAAATATGAATTTCAAAAATAATTAAGTTTTTTTTAAGGGTTTTGTAAAAGTTTACAGCATTAGATATGTAGTGTTCATTTTGGATGGCATCAAAAAAAGCATTTTCTAGCCACCAAATGGTAAATATAATAAATGAAGAATACAATTTTTAAGCTTTTTGCCGGGACGATTTCGAAAAAAGAACTTATCGAACTCAAGAAATGGTTGAAAGACCCCAAGAACCAATCCGTGCTGGAGTATTATATAAAAGATTATCACGACCTCAACTTGGTCATGTTGAAGAACAATGTGGACGAGGCCTACAAAAAGGTTATGGATAAAATTGAAAGTAATGAAAATCCTGTAAAAAGACTTATTCCAAATTGGGTTAAATATGCCGCGGCCGTCGTATTGCTTTTTGGTTTGGGATTTTTATATCAACAGGGTTTCTTTACCTCACGGAATGATGGTTTAATAGTTCCTAAGGATGACTCGATTACCTTGGAATTGGATAATGGGTTCATCCAGAAAATTGACGTTTCCCAAACCAAAGATGTAAGGGATGCGGATGGGAATCTTATTGGCAATCAAAAACAGAGCAGTATAAGTTACTCCCCCTATCAATCTAGTAATGAGTTGGTGTACAATACCTTGAATATCCCCAGTGGAAAACAATTTGAGTTGAAATTAGCCGATGGTACGGTAGTCCATTTGAATGCAGGTAGTTCATTGAGGTATCCTATAAATTTTTCACAAACAAGTACAAGGAGTGTTTATCTATCTGGGGAAGCTTTTTTTGATGTTTCCAAGGACAAATCCAGACCGTTTATCGTAAGAGTCGGCGATTTGGACGTAAAGGTCCTTGGAACGGAATTTAATGTCGCGGCCTACAAGGAGGATGCAAATATTGATGTAGTTCTAGTCAAAGGATCTGTCAGCCTAGCTAAAACAGATACAGATAAGTTGGAAGGTGGCGTCACAAAATTGGCACCGGGTCAAAAGGGATCCTTTGAACTTGCCACTAAGGATATAAATGTGAGTCAAGTAAATACAGCGCTCTATACTTCGTGGATGCAGGGCCATTTGGTGTTCAGGGAATTGAGTTTCGATGACATTCTAATAAAATTGGAACGTCATTACAACATAGAAATCGAAAATACCAATGAGGAACTGGGCAGAGAAGTATTCAATGCAAGTTTTAAAAATGTAGGAATTGAAAAGGTACTCAGTTATTTTAACGACACCCATAAAATAAAGTACATCATAGAAAATAATAGGGTTGTTATAAAATAACCCTTGCATACAACATAACCTAAAAACAACAATTATGAAGTAGATACCATTCACAAAAATCCTTTTTAAGAAAAAACCGGAAAATGTTGGCGCATTTCCCGGAGGTAATCAGCGATCGAGCAACTTGTTGCCAATCACAATTTTAAACGTTTCAAAAATATGAAAAAACAATTGAACCAACAGGGGCCGAGGAGATCTTTGTTGAAATTTGACTTAAAAATGAAGCTAACCACGCTGCTATTGTTCTCGGGCTTCTTTGTGATGTATGCCAATGACAGTTATGGGCAGAAGACTAAGGTAACCTTGAATGTGGAAAATGTTTCAGTACAGAACATAATAGATAACATAGAGTCAAGGACTGATTTTCTATTTGTATATAAGGTGAAAGACGTGGACCTGGAACGGAAAGTGTCCTTAAAGGCAAACAATGAAAATATAGAAACTTTACTAGCTAGACTGTTCCGGAACACCGATACTAGCTACAAAATAAGGGGAACCCAAATTATTCTAAGAGAAAATCCAGATTCCTCCAAAGTAGTACCTAATCAAACTCAAATTGAGAACATACAAGACAAAGTTAAGGTGAGTGGTATTGTGACCGATAAAAATGACCAACCATTACCAGGAGCCAGTATCGTTGAAAAGGGTACCAATAATGGGGTAACGACAGATTTTGACGGAAATTTCGCGCTAACCGTCACAGATGCAAACGCTACTCTGGAAGTTTCATATATAGGTTTTGCCACTAAGGAAGTCTCCGTTGACGGACAGACCACACTAAATATTGTATTGGAAGAAAGTGCCTCTAATTTAGATGAAGTGGTGGTGGTGGGTTATGGTACACAAAAAAGGTCTCAGGTCGTTAGTGCTGTAGATCAGGTTGGAGAAGATGCTTTTGAAGGCCGGGCATCGGCAAATACCACACAGGCACTACAAGGAAAATCTCCGAGTTTAACTATTCAACAACGTAACTCCGAACCTGGAGCCCCTTTGAATATAAATATTCGGGGAGTCAGTACTTTGGGTAATAACAGCCCCTTAATAGTTATTGATGGTATTGTCGGGGGAGACCTTAATTCTTTGAATCCTAACGATATAGAAAGCGTGTCGGTCCTAAAGGATGCCGGTAGTGCGGCTATTTATGGATCACGTGCCAGCAATGGCGTAGTGTTGGTCACTACCAAGAAGGGTAAAAAAAATACCAATATGACGGTTCAATACAATGGGCTGGTCGGGTATAATTCCCCTCACTTTTTTACCCAACCCGTTCACGGATACGAGAATGCAATACTTAGAAACGAAGCTGCCTATAATGCCAATGAAGGGTCTGCCGTATTTACCTCCGATCAAATTCGCCAATTCAAGGCAAACGGAGACGAAGAATGGTTTGCCAAGGAAATTACCCAGGAAGCACTTCAACAAAATCAAAATTTTTCCGTTTCCGGTGGTAATGAAACTTCAACTTACATGGTATCATTGGGATACCTTAACCAGAGAAACAATTTTGTGGGGCCATCCAAGGGGATGGAAAGATACAATTACAGGATTAACCTTACCAATGAATATGGAAAATTCAAATTTGTGTCCAACCTGGCGTACTCCAAACAAAAGATTACAGATCATTCCTCCAATACTAGTACTCTTGTGGTCGATGCCTTTCGCGTACCCCTCTATTACAGTCAGGTAAACGAAGAAGGGCAGTTTTTAACGAACGACGTGCTTCAGGAATTTAATTCTTTGGGAATTCTTGAAGAAGGAGGTCTCAGAAAATATGATAATGATGATGTGTTCGGAAATATTTCTGGAGAATATGAGTTAGTAGATGGTTTTAAATTAAGAGGTGTTTTTGGCGGAAGGTTAAATTCCAGTACCCTTTACGCGAGGACCATGGAGGTCGATTTTTTTCCAAAAGGTGTTTACGGTGCTGATAGGAATACGAATGATGAAGAACGGAAAAGTCTAGATCTGAATCTTCAGTTCATGGCGGAGTATGCTAAGGACTTTAATAAACGCCAGGATGTAAACATTCTTTTAGGGGTGTCCAATGAAAACCATCAGGACAGAGGTACCGGTATTTACAAAAAATTTACAGACCCCGATTTGGGAACACCGACCTCGGAAACCGTCATTAGTGATGATTCCTATAATTCCAATCAAAGTTCTTCAAAGAATAGCCTCAACTCAATCTTCGGAAGGGCATCCTACAATTTGGACGAAAAATATTTTGCTGAGTTTAGTTTTAGATATGATGGTTCCTCCAAATTTAGTGAAGACTTGAGATGGGGCTTTTTCCCTTCCCTTTCACTTGGTTATAAGATTACTGATGAACATTTTATGGACGGGTTTAAGGAAAAAGTAGGTAATATAAAACTTAGGTCTTCCTACGGAATACTTGGGAATCAGAACGTTGGTAATTATCAATACCAGACCACTTATTTTTCTTTTCAAAATGCATATGGGTTCAATAATGTAGGCGAGAGCGGTGCTGGTTATAATTTTGCAAACCCCGATATTAGGTGGGAGAAGGCCGCGACCTTTAATATCGGTGCCGACATGGATTTTTTCCGTGGTGCCTTTAGCCTGTCCTTTGATTATTTTGACAAAGTGACTTCAGATATCTTGATTCCTCCGGCGGTGCCCGGTGTATACGGTACAAGCCTGCCGGACTTTAACGCCGGTAAAGTTGGGAACCGTGGATGGGAAATCAGTGCTACTTACAGACATTACGGGGAGGTTTTTAAACATAGTTTAATTTTCACTCTTGGGGACACCAAAAACAAAGTGTTGGATTTTCAGGGAGAAGAAAGGCTTACCGGTCTGGAAGAGCTTCAGGTAATATTACGTGAAGGATTGCCATACAATTCCTATGTTGGTCTCAAAAGGGATGGGATTTTCCAAAATATGGAAGAAATTAAAAGTGCTGCAGTGCCAGAAGGACTTACGGTTGTCCCTGGGGATAACCGTTATATTGATGTTAACAATGATGGGGTGATCAATGATGATGACAAATTTATCTTCGGCAGTCCTTTTCCAAGGTATACATTTGGACTCACCTATAACTTGAATATAAAGAACTTTGATTTTGGCTTGTTCGTTCAAGGAGTTGGAAAAAGGACCATGATGGTGCGAGGAGAACTAGTAGAACCTTTTCATTTTAATTACGGTGCTACCATGTACACCAGTCAATTGGATTTCTGGACCCCGGCGAATCCCGATGCCAAGTATCCTAGATTGGCAAATAACGGATCTCAGTCCAATACCAATAATTTCAGAAGAGGCTCGGATATGTATTTGTACGATGGGGCCTATTTGAGGCTCAAAAATGTGCAAATAGGATATTCATTGCCTGCAAATGCTATCGACAAAATAGGGATGAAGAAATGTAGGCTTTATTTGTCAGGACAAAATCTTCTGACATTGTCCAAAATAAAGTTCTTGGATCCTGAAATTACAGAATTTAATAGTAATCTAGGGTCTACTGGAGCCAATAGCGGAAGGGCATATCCTTCTTTGATCTATACAGGACTTGGTATTGACATCACCTTTTAATTTGAAAGACATGAAAAAAACAAAATATTTACTAAGCGGTGTTCTCGGTTTGCTATTATTGGCTTCTTGTGAAAAGCTGGACCTGGCACCTGAAAATCAATTTACGGATCTTACCTATTGGACTAGTGCTGCAAAAGCCCAAGCAATGCTGAATACCGCATATTCACAAATGTTCAGCAGTCAAAATTTTTTCTATAACGAGGCTACTTCGGACAATGCCTATAATGGCCGTGGTGATACTGCGGGAGCCGCTTCCCTCGCGGCCGGGAACTATGACTCCTCTTTGGGCAGATTTGAACAAGAGTGGAAAGATCGCTATTCAGGAATAAAATCTTGCAATATCCTACTGGAAAACATAGACCGTATTACGGATATGGACGAGAACTTGAGAAACAGGATGAAGGCTGAGACACGTTTTATTAGGGCTTTTCAACATTTTCAATTAATGACCTGGTTCGGGGACGTACCATTACTAAAATCGGATATATCTATAGAGGAAGCACAAGCCATAAGTCGTACTCCCCGTGCCGAGGTCCTTCAATTCGTTTTGGACGAATTAGATGACGTAGAGGCTATTCTCCCCAAGAATACGGAATACAGTACGGACGAAAGAGGTAAGGTGACACGTGGTGCCGCTATAGCTTTAAAGGCTAGGGTGCTGTTGTATGAAGGTCGGTGGGAAGAAGTAGCGATAACTTGCGAGAAGTTGATCAACACTGATGCTAACGGCACCTATGCCCTGTTCCCCTCATATTCTGGACTTTTCTTGCCGGAAAATCAGTATAGCAGTGAGGACATCTTAAGCCTACAATATGTGCCCGTGGATAGGACATGGGGCGAGTTTTTTGATTTCGCTCCGCTTTCTGCAGGTTCAAGGTTGAATGCCATGGCGGCCACCCAGGAACTTGTTGATGCCTATTTGATGATAAATGGGAAGGCTATTAAGGAGACCGGATCTGGGTATGACGAAAACGATCCCTATGTGAACAGGGATCCCAGATTGACCAATACCATCGTTTACGACGGTTACGAATGGAAAGAACCGGCAACTGGGGATGTACACACCATTTACATAAAACCGGGATCCTCGCCTGATAACCCAGTTGACGAGTATTCACCTGGATCCTCCGCTACCCCCACAGGGTATTATCTAAGGAAATATTACGATCCAAATCATGAAACAGGTCTAGCTTCAGGACTTAATCTGATGCTTATCCGCTATGCAGATGTCCTATTAATGTATGCAGAGGCTAAGAACGAACTGGGGCAGTTAAACCAAGATGTTTGGGACAAGACCATAAAAGCCCTGAGGAGCAGGGCTGGCTTTACAGATGCCCCTGCCCTAAATTATGACGGTTCCTTATCCCAAGCAGATTTTAGAACTATCATTAGGAATGAACGCAGGGTAGAACTTGCGATGGAAGGACTTCGTATTTTCGATATACGTAGATGGAAAACTGCGGAAACGGTATTGAACGGATGGGCACACGGGGCACGGTTTGGACCTTCTTCCCAGGACAATGGATATATAAGGGCCAACCTTAGAAGCTTTGATCCAAGCAAACATTATTTGTGGCCCATACCGAGGGACGAACGTCAAATAAATCCTAACCTGACACAAAACCCAGGATGGTAATTTGTAATTAAACATCAAAAAACTATTAAGAAATCAAATAACTATGAAAACAACATATATCAAATTATTGGCAATTGTAGGAGTTCTACTTTTTTCGGGCTGTAGCGACTATGACACCATTACGAACACCAAGGTATCGCCCGTGGATGCATTGTATTCCCCAGAAAAAAATAAGTTCTTTAACCTTGGGGCACAGAGTTCCGCGCTCTTTGAGTGGCAGGCCGCGAAGGCTGAGGACAACGGGGCAGTTTTATATGACGTGGCCTTTGATAAACCTGATGGTGATTTTTCAAATCCTATTTATGTACTGCCTTCTGACGGGAAAGGATTTCAAAATACTTTGAATCTGTCTTTTACCGATCTCAATAAGATTGCCGAAATGGCCGGTATCGAAACCAAAAGTAATGGAAAGTTAAAATGGACCGTTTTATCTTCCAAAGGATTGGATGTCCAGCCTTCGGCAGCATCCAGTATTATCGAAGTCGAGCGTCCCGGAGGTTATCCAACGCCCGATGAGCTTTTTTTAACGGGAACGGGGACTGAAGGTGGAGATGATATTGCAAATGCCGTACCCTTGAAAAAGACAGGTGCAACATCCTTTGAAGTCTATACGTCCTTAAAACCAGGGGATTATCATTTTGTAACCAGGAAAGCGAACAATGCGGATTCTTACTATATCAATGGTTCCGATTTGGAAACCGATGGCAAGACTACCTATAATGGGGATGAAAAAGTGTATAGGATGAAATTGGACTTTAGTGATGGTTCGGTGACCATGGCAACTGTCGAAAAAATTGAACTGTGGTTTCCCCCACTTGGAGATTATTTGTTCGATTTTGCATACGTTGGAAATGGAACTTGGAAGTCAGCGAATAAACATATTGAGTTTAAGCAGGAATCCTGGGGCCGGGATGAGCGATATAAATTTAAATTCACCCTTGAAAAGGATGGTGATTCCGTTGAGGAATGGTACGGTAGCGTCAATGCCGATAATCAAAGACCAGATGCAAATACTGCTGAATCCTATTGGTACATGGTTCCTGTTTCTGATGACTTCTGGAGCAACTCCTTTAAGTTCGATGGGGCTGTGGATAACAACAATGTGGATATCGATATTATATTTAATATTACAGTGCCGGAATATACCCATAAAATCACCGTGCTATAATAGGATAAACGGCCTTTCGGGAAAACTCTAGGGAGGTCGTTTAAAACTCATAAATTTTAAGATTGAAAAAACATTTAAATAACAAAAAATGAAGTATGTATTTATTTTTGGGTTTCTGGGAACGGTCCTTTTGAATGCGTGTTCCGATGAAGCAATACCTTTAAGGGAACCTACCGACCAAGGGGGGGATGCATTTAAATATACTTGGCAGACAACGGCAGATTCCATACAAGCCTCCACCTATTCAACTTATTTGGGTTCCGAAGGCACTTTTGTAGCCGATAATGCTGGCAGTACAACCTTTAATTATTGGCCAAACGCACATGTTTTGCATATCCTTGTTGATGGTTATCTTAGGACGAAGGAAGACTCTTATGTGCCAAAAATGAAAAAATTGATCCAAGGAATAAAGAGCAAAAATGGAGGAACGTATTCCAATGTGTTCAACGATGACATGTTATGGTTGGGTAATTCCAGCGTCCGTGCGTTTGAAGCGACCGAAGATCCTGAATATAAAGAGGTAGCCGAATATTTATGGACCGATGTCCTAACAAGTTACAGCGATGTCTTTGGCGGGGGCATAACCTGGAAAAAGGATACCCCAAAACAAAAAAATGCGGTATCCAACGGTCCGGCCATCGTTCTGGCCATGCGTTTGTACAAGCTTGATGGGAATACCGAATATTTGGACCGGGCAAAATTGCTCTATGAATGGGAAAAAAATAATCTGGTGGATCCTGTTACAGGACTGGTGTGGGACAATATATCCGTGGATAATGGGGTAGTTACCACGAATAAAGATTGGATATTCACCTATAATGTAGGTACTTGGATCGGTGCGGGGATCCGATTGTTCAATGCTACCGGCGATCGAGTGTATCTGGACGATGCCGTAAAATCGGCCAAATCCATGATGACCAGCCCCAAATTGACCACAGAAGGTTTATTAAAGGACGAAGGACAAGGGGACGGTGGCCTGTTCAAAGGTATTCTAGTCCGTTATTTCATCGAACTAATCCAAGTGGACGAAATCAGTGAGGAAGACAGGAATTCTTTTATAAAGTTCCTAAAATTCAACGCTACCACTTTTTATGACCAAGGGCTTAAAAGACCCGAAATGCTCGCCGGTCACAATTGGAAAAAGTCTCAATCGGGAACCGTTGACCTTACTACCCAGTTGAGCGGGGTAATGCTCATAGAGGCCGCTGCCAAATTGGACAAGGAGAATTTGTTTGATTAATTGGCTTTGGGTTTATTACACTGACAGATTCCGTTTCGGAGGAATATTTAAAGAAAATGAATTTATTGAAATAAAAAGCTGTGCAAAGAAGAAAATTCATCCAAAATGGTGCTATACTCGGAGGTATGACCCTTGTGTCCCCTTTACATCTATCCGCAAATCCTGGTTTTAACGAATTTCCGGTGGTGAGAATTCCTAAGGGGAAGCGACATTTTGAAAGCAAGTCGGTCGAAGATGCCATAGCCGAATTTCAGAAAAATGTAAAGAACAAGGAACTTGCATGGCTCTTTAACAATTGTTTCCCTAATACGCTGGATACGACGGTAACCTATGAAAATAAGAATGGTAGGCCAGATACGTATGTGATTACAGGTGATATAGACGCTATGTGGCTTAGGGACAGCTCGGCTCAAGTATGGCCTTATATGGCCTTTATTGAAGAAGATGAAAAATTAAAGAATCTTATTGCAGGGGTCATTAATCGGCAAACGAGCTATATTCTTAAAGATCCTTATGCCAATGCCTTTTATGACGATCCCGATAAAAAAGGGGAATGGACGAGCGATAAGACTAAAATGCTGCCCGGGGTCCATGAAAGGAAATACGAAATAGACTCCCTTTGCTATCCCATACGATTGGGATACAATTATTGGAAATCTACAGGGGATACCCAACCTTTTGATGCCGGTTGGGAAAAAGCCATAAAAGCGATCCAAAAGGTATTTACAGATCAACAACAAAAAAGCGGCCACGGCCCTTATTCCTTCCAAAGGGAAACGACCAATGCTACCGATACCCGTTCCCTAAAGGGCTTTGGTTATCCTGTGAATCCCGTTGGGCTTATCTGTTCCGCCTTTAGGCCCAGTGACGATGCCACGGTCTTTTCGTTCCTTATACCTTCCAACTTCTTTGCGGTGGTAAGTTTGGAACAAGCTGCGGAAATGATGGAAAAAATTGCCAATGATACCGCTACGGCAGACCAACTGAAAAGTCTGGGTGCCGAGGTCAAGAAGGCGTTGCAGGAACATGCCGTAATAGAACATCCTAAACATGGAAAGATTTATGCTTTCGAAATCGATGGTTTTGGAAGCCGAGTGCTTATGGACGATGCCAATGTCCCTAGCTTATTGTCCCTCCCCTACCTAGACGCCATTGACAATAACGACGCAATATACAAGAACACACGTAATTTTGTTTGGTCCTTGGACAACCCTTTCTTTTTCAAGGGAAAGGCAGCTGAGGGAATTGGTGGCCCACATGTTGGGGTGGACATGATTTGGCCAATGTCCATCACCATGCGAGGTCTTACCAGTAAGGATTCCCAAGAAATAAGGGATTGTATCAAAATGCTGAAATCTACCCATGGCGATACCGGTTTTATGCACGAATCCTTCAACAAGGACAATCCTAAGGATTTTTCCAGATCTTGGTTTGCCTGGGCGAATACGCTTTTTGGTGAGTTTTTGTGGGAGACGTATAAAAAGGACCCAAAATTATTGGGATAGGGTATATTGACAATTAAGGACAATCAAATTTAAGAACCATATAATTATGAAGAATGCTTTTAAATGTTTGATATTGGGAATGGTCTGTATGGTAGTCTTCTCTTGCAAAGAGGATAGCAAACCTAAAGAAACTGCAAAAGAGGGGAGTTTAATAAGTGATCCTGTTTCTTATGTAAATCCTTTCCTGGGTACAGCACCATTGACGGATTCGGAATTTATAGGCTATACCCCTCCTAAGGATTGGCGTGTATGGGCGGGACTCGTATTTCCGGGATCCTCCGTGCCTAATGCCATGGTTCAGTTAAGCCCGATTACCGAGTACCATACGGGAGCAGGCTATGAATACGAGGATACCGAAATTCTGGGATTTACACATACCAACAAGGGACATTGGAACCTTTGCAACGTGCCTATTTTGCCAGTTTCAGGTGATGTCAAAGAACCTTTTCAGTCCAAGTTTTCCCATGATAGGGAAGCGGCTTCCCCAGCCTATTACGAGGTCTTTTTATCCGATTATAATGTGAAGGTGCGTCTTACCTCCACGTTGCGTTGCGGAATCCATGAATATACCTATGAGAACAAAACTGGCAGAAAAGTGCTTTTCGATTTGGGTAGGGCTAATAACCGTGTGAATGCGTGGGACATCAAAAAAACCGGGCAACGGGAATTGGAGGGTGTCCAGGATATGGGCAGAGACAAGATTTACTTTTTTGTGCGGTTGGATCATGATATAGTTGGTTTGGATGTAGATAAAAAGGAGAAAGCCGGAGGCCATGCCTTGGTTCATATCAGTGACGATGACGAAGGCTCTATTACCTTGAAAATAGGACTTTCCTTTGTGAGTTCTGCCAATGCGAAGGAAAACTTAGAAGCGGAGGTAGGAAACAAGACTTTTGACGAAATCCATAAAAAAGGAGTGGATGAATGGATGAAACTTTTGTCAAGGATAAAGATAAAAGGGGGAACGGAAAAGGAAAAAGGACTTTTCTATAGCTCGCTGTACCGATCTTTTTTATGGCCCGCTCTACGTAGTGATGTCAATGGTCAGTTTACGGATGAAGCGGGTAAGACACAAACCAAAAAATTCCAATATTACACATTGCCCTCCCTATGGGATACCTATAGGAACAAAGTGGTGCTACTGGGCATGTTGCGTCCTAAATTAACTGGTGATGTGATCCAATCAATGATAAATCGAGGGGAGATCAAAGGATTTATGCCCACATTCTTCCACGGGGATCATGCCGCCTCTTTCGTGGCCAGCTCTTATTTGAAAGGCATCAATAATTTTGGCGTTCAAAAAGCATACGAACTATTATTGAACAATGCATATAAGGAAGGAGGCACCCGACCTTATATTTCAGAATACATAAAAAAAGGATATATCTCGGATCCGGATATTAAGAACCCGAATGTGGAGACCAAAGCCAAGGCTGGGGTGTCCAAGACTTTGGAGTATGCACACGATGATTATTCCTTGTCCCTTTTGGCCGAAAAATTGGGAGACACCGCTCATTATGAGGATCTGATGAAACGATCTAAAAACTATAAAAATGTATTCGATCTCAAGTCCCATTTTATGCGGGGAAGGTTGGAAAATGGAGATTGGATTTCCCCTTTCGATCCACAGTATCCCTATTATGAGTACATGTACCGGGAGGCCAATGCATGGCAAGTATCGTTCTATGTGCCTCACGATATGTCCGGACTTGTAAAATTGTATGGCGGAAAGGACAAATTTGAGGAAAAGCTTGATTCACTCTTTAGTTTACCTTGGAACCCAAATCATATTGCCAGAAATATTTCGAGTTTTATAGGTCAATACTGTGTGGGAAACCAACCAGATCATGAAGCCCCATTCTCTTATTATTTTGTGGACAAACCCGAGAAATCCCAGAAAGTTATTGATACGATCTTGCATGGTTTTTACGGTGTTGGTAAGGATGGATTGGCCCTTCCCGGTATGGACGATGCTGGTGAAATGTCGGCCTGGTATGTTTTTAGCGCTTCTGGGCTCTATCCGCTTTCTCCTGCGGATAACGACTTTTTGGTGACCCTTCCAATATTTGAAGATGTACAATGGGATATGCCAAATGGCAAGCAAGTAAATATTCGAACCGATGGGAATTCCAGAAATTTAAAATCCATCCAAGTGGATGGAAAAAAATCGGATGGTTATTTTGTGCCCTATGCACTGTTTAAGGATGGAGGAAATATTGATGTCCAGACTAAGTGAAAACTTAAATTTAGAAAACTCTGGTCATATACCGATTTGTGGAGGCCATTGGTGTTTTCAACGATGTGGTGGCGAACTATCATTTCGTGGCCTTTGTACTATTTTTTTAGTTGACGGAGTTCATTGAGACCTATATTTTGGGATTCGTTAGTCTGGGTAAATAGGTTATGTACTTTACCGCTTTGGCTCTTATCTGTTGTACGGCGTAATCGCCATCGGAGTGAGTGTCCTTTTATTATTGTTGATGATCCATACTATCCATAGGATTACTTTGGATGGCCTTAATGAGGAAGACTTTAGGATTGGAGCGGCCAGTTTGGTCATGGCCATTGTGGGAGCGTTGATGCCTGAACTACAGGGCATGATTATAGATTTGGGAGGCTATGGGGTAAACTACTCAAAAATTTCAGGCATTTCAGAGGTGAATTTTTCCTTTGTCCTACCGTTATTGTGCTTTGTCTATATAACGTGGAACAGATTGCGGGTAAGTAAATGGTATGAATCGTTGGCAATAAGAATAATGGTTATAAAAGGGGATTCCCAAGGTCTTTTTCAACTACTTCTTAAAATTGATAATCGCATCCAAAGCTTCGTCCGCATTTTTATGGATAAAGTTACCTTGGTAGCCGATGGTAGTACTTAAATGCGTATGCCTATATAATTTCTGAAGCATTTGGGGTGATACTTTATCCCCGGCAATATTGCCAAAACTATGTCTGGCTATATGGTTGGTAATCTTTTTGTCTATTTTGGCTAGGGTTGCAATGTCAGCTAGGTTGTCATTTAGTCTTTTGATCGAGGTTTTGATTCTTGTGTATATTGCCTTGGAATCTTGGAACGCAATTGTTTTGAGCTCTGGAAAGATATAATCGGAATTATCTCTTTTGTCTTCCATGTAATTTGCCAAGATGTCGATTACTGGTGCCGGCAGCCTTAAGGAATCGGCCTTGTCGTTCTTGCTCATTTTATAGTAAAGTCTATCACCCACAATGTCTCCCCAACGCATTCTTAAAACATCAGAAATTCTTATTCCCGCCAGATAAAAAGAGAAAAGAAAAACGTTTCTGGTATGCCAAATGGCCGTTCCTTCTTCTAGTTCAAGTTCTTCAATTTTAAGGATCTCATTTTCGTTAAGGCCTATTTTTATGGTTTGGGGATATTTTATTTTTATTTTACCTCTTCCGAAGGGATAAAATTTTTGATCGACTATCTTTTTGCTAATGGCGCTATTGTACAGTAATCGTATCAACACAAATATATTCATTACCGACCGTTCGGATATGCCAACCGTATTCCGTAAATAAATCTTCATTCTCTTTAATAGATTCTCGTCGATTTCTTGAAAAGTCAGATTTCTGTTTTTGGCGAATTCTTTTATTCTGTTGATCTTGCTTCTATCAGAGATCGCCCTATTATGATTCTTAGCTTTTATCAAATCTTCTATATGGTTATCCGCAAGTTCAAAAAAAGAAAGCTTTTTGGTGTTTTTGCGGATGGAGTCGATTACTTGCTTAGCCGTATAATCCTGTTTTGAGGCTTCCAGTTCAAAAATCACATCCTCGATTTCATCGTATTTCTTTCTTATAAGCCGATTCAACTGCTTGTGTCTCGAATGGGTGGATTTTACTTTTTCTCTATGAGCATCCCAAAATTTTGGTTCCACTTTTTGACCTAAATGATAATAACTGCGTTTTCGATTAACGGTAAGCCGTAGGGCCAAGCGATAATCCTTAGCACCTTTTTTATTAATTTTTGAGTGCAAAACGGTTTTTAAAGTTGCCATATCCCGGAGAGTTTTTTGTAAAGATAAACAATCGGGGTAACACATGGGTAACACTTTTTTTGATATTAAATGGATTCAAATGAATCCGTTTTATATTTCAACACACTTGTTACCAGCCATTTATATTGTTTTGCATTGTTTTAATATCCTACGGAACGGAACTTAGGATCTAGTGCCGCAAGGTGTGAGAGTTCGAGTCTCTCCGCCTGTACAGAAGGATAAGCCGACTTTTAGGAGTTGGCTTTTTTTTGTTTGGGCACAACATAGGAACAACAATATTATGGGGCAGGACCAATTGACCTGTGTACGCTAAAATTATGGTTAGTCTACCTGCGCTGTGTTCATGTACGGAATCACTTCCGGAAAAATGCCGATCAAGATTTCTCTTCCGCAACTTCGTCTCCAGGGTCAAAGGCTAGCAAAAAGGCGGCCAAAACAGCCAAGATAATTCCTATTACCTTAAACGTGCCGGGAACAAAACCTAAAATAATCATGGCAATTATGGCGGTGATTAGAGGAGCTCCGGCATTGGTCATAGGAGATACTACCATGGCCTTGCCATAGCGGAAGGCATATACCAAACATAGCGCTCCGATGGAATTTAGCACTTGAATTCCGGCTGCTAGCCATGGACCATCCACGCCATAATTGATATTAGCCGAAAAATCGGTCATTATCAGCGCAATCGGAATTATTGCCAATCCGGTAAGCATCATGTAAAAGAAGATGCTCTCCGCATTCATGAATTCATTGGACAACTTCATAAAATAGGCCTGAAGACCCCAAGCGAACATTATGATCAATGTAAATACAAACCAAAGATACCCGTAATCGTTTCCTTCATCCCCTTTGGAATAATCAAACAAGGGCAGTGCTATTAGTGCCAAGATAATTCCAATAGTTCCTAAAACACCAGTACGTTCCTTTAGAAACAAGTAAGAAAGCACAATAGTCACCGTGGGGGAAAGAGAAATTATCGGAAAAATAAGATAAGTAGGCCCCATTGTTACGGCATGAAACAAGATCATTTGTCCACCCGCTCCCAAAAACCCGATAATACACCCATAAAAAATTGCCTTTTTGTTGGCTTGCAATTTCCAATCTACCAATTTTAACACAATTAGGGCTGGAAAAATCATAGTGATGGCCCATACACAATAAATAAGGGTTTCGGGAAACCCTTTCTCTGCTGGAAGTCCTGCAAAGGCCCCCCAAATTCCCCAAAAAATGGTAGCAATGATGGCATAGAAAAGCCATAGTTTTGTTTTCATAAGATACAAGGTTAAGTTATAAATTTCTTTTTTACGTTAGGGATCCATCATCATTAAGCTTTTGGGAGTAGGCCCATTTAATGGGGTGTCTAACCTCTTTCACTTCCAATTCCGCATTTATTCGTGGTCCTCTGCACAAAGTGCCTTTGGGAAGCATAAAAATAGCTTGTCTATCCCTTCCCGGTACCGGATAGCCTGGGTCAAGGCTACCACAAACTTCGAACGTATTTTCGGAATCGATAATTCTTATTCTAGGTGTTCCGGGAATCCCGGCAACTCCGTCATTAACCAAACCCAAAACCGATCCCGGATATCCTTTCTTGTCCAAAAATCAGGAATGCAATTAGGCTAACCAGCCCGCTTTTTAAAACAAACGATTTTCGTTTTAATTTTTGATATTTAATTTTGTTATCACAACTTGCCCCTTTTCTCGGTTAAGTAAATTAATTAGCATAGATTATTACCGAATCCTGTCCTTTTAATCGTTGACCTCCATCCTCGCCGTGATCGGTGTAACTCGCCGTTAGGATAAATGTGACATTCTTTTCGGAATCGACCGAAAGAGGAATTTTGATAGATCCTTCCGTCCCGGTATAATAGTCTATATTGGATTTACCAGCGTTTTTCATTATCCACTGGACCATTTCGTGTATCTCTTGGTTCGATAGTTCGGGATGGGAAGGCATTACCGTATTACCCCATACCCCAGAGGAGCCTTCTTTTACGTGCTTAGCCATTGTTTGCATATTTTGTGGGGTAATATCATAACGTTCACTTATCTCGTAAAATGAGGGACCAATCAGTTTGTCTTTAAATGCGTGACAGTTTAAGCAATTGGACGATAATATTTCAAGTAGGCCCGGGGGATTGCCTTGTATATTATTATCCCTTTCAGCGGTTGTGCCCGAACTTCCTGGATACTCCACTTTTAGAAGCACCTCATTCGAGGGTATTTCACCGTATTCGGATTCCCCATCCTCAATGTCGGAGACATTAATTTGGTACACCACCCGAGTTCCCATAGGATATGAGCTTTTATCTTTGGGAGCAATAATTTTTACAAGGGGTCTACTGTTGGATTGAGGAAATGTTTTGGGGGATAATCTAATTTTATCGGTTAAGGCATAATCTTTTTTAAAGCTGGGTTTATAAAGGTTTTTAGACGTTTCACCTGGAGTATCAAAAAAATCAGCTCCTCCGACGAATAATAATATCGACAGCAATAATAAATAAATCAAATGTATTTTTGCTTTCATGCTCCTACTACTAAAGTGCCCTAAATTTCATCTATTTCCTTTGATACCCTTTGGGCCGAACGCAAACAGGACTCCATCCCCCTGCTTAGGTTGTCTGCATAGGTGCCTGCAAAATAGATTCGGCCTTCTGCCTTCATTATTTGAGGCCAAAATCGATGCATTTCACCAATTGGAAAGGAATCCATTTCACAAGTGGGAGCAAATTTATCTTTCGTCCAATCTAGCGTTAACGCTTGATAAATTGTGTCACTTTTACCGGGATATAGCTTTCTAAATGCTGCCAATACGCGTTGCGGTGACAGCCCACCTGGGCCGTATGCCTTTAAAATAATTCTATCCGTATCTACATTGTTTGTCTCTTCCCATATCATCGAAATATCCGGATGTTCAAATTCAATGTTTATGCTTTTCAATCCATCTTCCAACCAAAATCTGGAGCTGGCCTCAAAAACATAAAAGGGGTGGGAACTATAGGTGAGATTATCTACAACATATTGTTTTTCAGGTGATAAGACCGGGATTACGGGGATATTTCTAAAAACTGGCAAGCTTATGCAATTGACCAAAAAATCGGCTTTCATCTCCATCTCTCCCTTGTACCCATAGGCCGAATAAGAAACTACGACCCCATTTTCACCGTGTTTGATGCTCTTGATAGGATGGTCGAGCTTGATCCGATCGCCCAATTTTCTGGCGAAAGCCGTTGGAAGTTCTTGATTTCCTCCTTGGAGGCGATAAGTATCTCCTTGCGACGGGGGGATTCCCCTGGATCTTTCTACCGACAATCTCCACAATCCATAAAGGGCCGAAGTGTTTGTTCCTCCTAGATAACGGAGTGCCGCATCCGAGGCACCTTCCTTTTTGTAAATATCCGACAATGGAATGTTGTCCAATTCGTCATAACCAACGCCAAATGGCTGGTATGGATCTTTAAAATTGTCCAAATAAGAAACTAAAAAGAAGAGCTTGAGATTATACCACGGGTTTTTAGATAGAAATTTTATTTCCCTTTTATTAAATCCCAGCTCATGGAGTATTTTGGGCTCGGACAACATTTCATCCGTATAAAATTTTCCGGCTATCATTCGTAGTCCGAATCTTCCCGGTGCCGCCATAGAGCCCTCTGCGTGTGGATATGGCAATACAGGTAACTTAAATTCTCGGGCATATTCGAAAAATCTTTCATATCCGGGTTTGGTAATGTGATCTGCTCCAAAATCAGCGTATAATCCTTCCGACAACCCGTCTCTCCCGGTAAAAACATGGCCTCCATGTCTTCCGCTAGCTTCCAACACCACGACTTCATGTCCCTTCTTCATAAGTTCAAAAGCACAACAAAGTCCTGTGATTCCAGCACCTGCAACGATTACCTTTTTCCTTTTGGCTTTGGAAGAAGACAGGTTCTGCGTTGCGTAAAGTCCCTTCTTGGAAATAGTATCCAACGGCACTAAAGAGACTCCTATGCCCGTAATCAAGGAATTTTTGATAAATTTCCTCCTTTTCAAACGTTTCATATCTAATTTGGATTAATAAAATTTAATTGTCGGAACAAATACCCGTCCAATATTTGGCAGAATGTGTTATCGGCTCCTCTTTTTTCTCTTGCCGATCCGTCCTCGGATCAACTTTAAATCCCCAATAAAGAAACTTAAGCAGGTAACGCTTAATAAATAAAAGCTACATTATTCTTTCGGATAAATCGTCACCCCCTGAACTACCCTACTAATTGCTCCCGATACCGATGGGTTATCGGGATTCAGTCCCAGTTGCAAGGATTTGTAATACCCCAATAGCTGTCCAAGTATGGTAGCTACCACAATTTTCAATCCATTGCAATCCGATTTTTCAAGAGCTATGGATCGATAAGATCCAACATCTAATTTTCGGGGAGGATCAAGCCCTATGGAGGGGATGTTCCTAGGATCTTGTGAAATACTCAACACTAAATCTTTTTCGTATTTAAAGGTATGAACATCTTCCGAAAATAAATATACCATTAATGTTTTGTCATTAACCACGGCTCTTGGTCCGTGCCTGAAGCCTAGAAAGGAATCGTGCTTACAGATAATTTGGCCATCCGTGAGTTCCTGCAATTTAAGATGACATTCCCTAGCAATACCCAACATAGGACCGGAACCAAGGAAAACTACCCTGTCGAATATTTTAGAAGCAATTTGCGCTATTGTTTTGGACTTTTTCAAAAGTTGCTGTCCTTGGGCTATCATATCATCGATGGATTTCTTTTTATTTTCAATATTTTCTATATCGAAGGCGAGAAGTACTGAAAGCAGCATGGATGTAAAACTACCCGTCATTGCCAAACTTTTGTCGTTTGAAGCCTCGGGCAGTACAAGACAATAAACACTTTTGGGCTTATTTGAGCTGTAATGCGCCAATTCCCCGTCTTTATTGCAAGTAATAATTAAGTGAAATACCTCATCGCAATATCGGTCTGCCAGGGCAATTGCTTCAAGACTTTCCGGACTACTTCCGGATCTGGCAAACGATATGAGTAGCGTGGGCATGCCTTTAAGAAAAAAAAGTTCCGGTTGGGTCACAATATCGGTCGTGGCAATGGCCTGTGTTATTTTTCCGGTAGCCTTCTGTACAAATCCCTTTGCGGCTTCCCCAATAAATGCGGAAGAACCAGCCCCCGTAAGTATGATCCTTAAATCATTTTTTTTAAGAATGGATTCGAAAAAAATATGTATATCCATTTTTTGCTCAACCATCCGAGCATAAACCTGTTCCCACAATTGGGGCTGACCAAAAATCTCATTTTTTGTATATGGTTTTTTTTTCTTGTCAAATATTTCTGTTTTCATAAATGATGGTTGTATTGATTCATTTCTATCCGCACATATTAAATGAAATCTGTTGTGAACCTATTTTATTTTATCTCAATTGACGTTAATAAAATAAAGTCATTGAATTTAACATCCAGCATGGGGCTATCCCCCAGAAGTTTTCTCAAACGCAATCCCTTTAGTAGGTATGTTTTATTTTTGTCCAGGCCCTTAAGCTTAATTTCACCGTCCCACCTATTCGCATAAATGATATAGTAAGGGGTTCGTTTTTTCTTTAAGATACGTTTCAGGCATATCATAACCAATATCATATGCCTCCCCTAAACATTCTCCGATAGACAACATTTTTTCATAAGAACGGGAGAACCATTTTTTCCATATTTTTCTTTTTCAAGGGTAAGTATAAGGTCTTCCTTGGAATTGGGATTATGTATTGGCCAGGTAAATCTTGTATCCAAAACGGCACCCATTCCAAAAGAACTGACAAAATAATCACCTATGGAATCAGAAATAAAGGTCTCCTTGGTCTGTATACGATCTTTGGATTTGAACAAGAACCGATCCGGAATATCCTTGGACAAAATAACCTTGACATCCTTGGCATTGGCAGGAATCTCAGTGGGTAGGTTTACCCTTTTGTAAACCTTTGCCAAGAAGTGGCCTACGGCAATATTTATATCGGGCATCCATACCGATGTTACCGGAATACCCCTTTCATAGTAGGTAACTTTCATGTCCATAATGTTATTTTGATAATATCCCGGCACCAACGGGTAGATCCGATCGTCCCGTTGTGGGGGAGAACTGCCCTGAAAGGCCCAAACAGAGGGACTGTCAAAATGTGAAAGTTTGGTATAGCCCTTATGGCTCCATCTTCCCACATAAATTTCATGTTCAGAGTTATTGCTGTAGGTGACCCTTGTGGATACCTGATCTGGAAACATATCGCAAGTGGCGAGGGTTGTTTTCTTCTTTATATGGAGCCCATCCTTATTGTATGTCCTGTTTAATATCCATTCTTTAGTGGATAAATTGCCCTCCAGTGCTTTTTGTCCAATGGAATTGAAACTAAAATAATCAATTGTAATCCCATCAATGACTAGTGTTTTCGAGGACTGAAAATCGCTTAATGTCAATCTAGTATCCGGAAGTGTCGCACTAAATTTGGCCTGTAGATTTCCGCTGACGTCAAAAATTAAATCGGCGTTCTCTATTTTGGCTATACCAGCTTCGCTTCCTGTATTTGTTATGTAGGAAACAACCATTAGGAAAAGCAGAATGCTAGCCGTTATTCTTTTCAAAACGCGATGCCTATTTAAGAATTTTTTGTGCATTCCCGCGATATATTTTTTTTAAAATTTCTTCACTCAGCCCCAATCCGTAAAGTGGCCAATGATAACTAAAGAGGTCCTTTTGGTAAAAGTGCTCATCTTCGGATTCCAGAATCCGGAAGGTCGTCAGATACATATTTCGCTCAAACCCCATATCGGTCCCATAGAGTAATCTATCTTGATGCTTTTCATAAAATTTCTTGGTATACCTGGGTACTGGGGCAGTTTCTGCATACCGTGCGGCTATATCGGCATAAAGGTTGGGATAGGTGTCCAATAATCTTCCGATAATACGTAGATCATAACTGCAATTCGCAAAATGGCAGGCTATAAATGTCGTTTCGGGATTTTCCCTGACCGCATTTTCCAAAGTTTCGATAAGTTGATCATGCATCAATAATTTTTTATTAGAAGTATCAATTTTCCATTTCGCGGCATTCATAAGCCCGTCGTTGTGACGGTCAATGGGGAGGTACATCCAATAGGGTTCTGCCACGTGAATACTAATGGGCATTCCCAATTCCCCGCATTTTTCCAGTAATGGTTTCATCCTTTCATCATCTATATGCATACCATAAGCGGCTGTGGGTTTTGAATAGAGAAGCCCCGCTCCTTTATCCCCCAATTCACCTACCCCCCTGGCGCCGGTCTTATAACATCGCTCCAACTCCTTGACCGCTTTTTTTGCCCAGCCCTTTTCTTTGTAACCCGTAAAATCAAACCCACAAAAAATTTCAAATCTACCCTTGTATTTTGAATATATATTATAAATACTGTCGAAGGCTTTCCCCGTTTGATAGGTGAGAACAACTGACTTTTGAATACCTACTGCATCCATAGTTTTGATCCAAGATTCGATTTCATCCGGGGTGGAAGCGTACGGATGGGAATGCATGTCGATTATCGGATATTTTGCCTTTTCTATATTAGATTTTTGGGTTTCATATACCGATATGGGGTCGTAATTCTTTAGGAGAATATCCTCTTGCCCCGTACCAATTGAGAAAATAAAAAAGGTGAATACGGATATTGAAAATTTCTTCATAATTAAATAGAATTTATGGTTTGCAATTTATCCGATACCAAGGCCGTTACCTGTGCCGTTGCCTTGGGAAATACTTTTCTAAGATCGATATTATCGGTTTCATTTAACACTTGCTGCAGACTTTTCATAAAGTTATTTTTGATCTCGGTGGCCAAATTTATTTTGGTAATTCCTTTTTTTATGGCAGCTTGTAGTTGATCATTGGGGATTCCTGAGCTCCCATGTAGCACAAGGGCCACAGGGGTTGCCGTATTGATTTTCCCTATGAGATCTATTTGAAGTCGGGGCACTTCCTTATAAAATCCGTGTGCGGAGCCTACGGCTACGGCCAAGGCGGTAATTCCCGTAGCTTCAACGAATGCTTTGGCCTCCTGGGGTTGGGTATAGATCATTTTTTGGTCTTGTCCAAGCTTGGAGATATAGCCCAATTCTGCTTCTACATTGATATCATAGTTGTCGGCATATCTTACGATCTCCCTGGTAATCCTCACGTTTTCCTCATATGATTTCTCACTGGCATCGATCATCACCGAATCGAACCCAATATCGATACATCTTTTGATCAAATTAAGATCTTGCCCATGATCCAGATGAAGCCATGCGGTTACACCGTATTGCTCAAGGGCGCTATCAGCAAGACTTTTGGCAATCTTTAGGCCCATATAGTGAACTGAACTTTCCGATACCTGCAAAATAACCTCGGAGCCCGTGCTTTGGGCTGCGGCCAAGACAGCGGACAGGGTTTCAAAATTGTAGAAGTTGGTTGCCAAAAGGGCCTTTCCCTCTTTTTTGTTCTCGGCGAGCTTATCTTGAAGTCTCATGGTTTAGAATTGAAATGAAAAGTTTTCAGCGGCTTGTCTTTTGATTTGTCCCATGTTTTTAAAGGCGGCTGTCCCTCCGTGGGCGGTAGTGTTTAGTGCACCGGCCAAATTCCCGATTTCCAGGCAACGTTGCAATTCATGACCTTTAACGAATTCGCTGATAAATCCGGCATCAAAACTATCGCCCGCACCAATACAATCCACAATCTTATTATTTATGAAAGCAGGTTTTGAGATCAGTTTGTTTTTATTCCATAAATGCGCTCCCCTTTCACCGTCCTTTATAACCACAATGTTGCAAAAGGGTTCAACTGCCTTTAGTCCTGATAATATGTCCCTGCTGTTTGTCAGATATTTAAATTCCTCGATGTTAGGCATAAACACGTCCACGTAGGGCAATAGTTTAGGCAAATTGAGCTCCCATTTTTCGGAGGGATCCCATTGAGGATCCATGGAGGTCGTCAACCCCATTTTTTTCGCCCGCTCAAATAATTTCAATAGATCTGGCAATAGTCCCGGTTGCATAAATACGGAACTCACGTGCAGGTGTTTTGCCTTTTTCAGCATCTCGTCTTCAATCTCGGACTCCTTCAAATGTTCCATGGCTCCGGGATAGGTAACGTTGGCGCGGTCATTTCCATAGTTCATAACAACGGTCAATCCCGTCCTGAGCAAATCTGAACGTATTATAAAATCGGTATGGACTTTTTTAGCCGTTAAGGATTGTAGAACGAGGTGCGAGAAATTGTCATTGCCCAGCTTTCCAATGAATGCGACTTCGGTACTAAATGAACTTAAATTACTTGCAAAAATAGCAGAACTACTACCTAGGGTAAGGTTCATTTCCTTAGATATGATTTCCTTGCCGACCCGGGGAAAACCTAGAATTTTATCTAGGATTATATCCACATTCAATTCCCCTACTACAAGTACGTCGAAGACATTCATATTATTGGTTTCCAAATTTAATCCCTGTGATTGTTAAATTAAGCTATTAAAAAGATCCGCCGAAAACTCGATGCAAAGGAATGCGTAGTCTAAAACTATCCTACCCGACGAAAATACTAGTTAATACCGGTCAATTAACTTTTTGGAAATAATTTCAGTTGGGCAACAAATAACATTTACGCAGCCGACATTTATTGAAAGGTACAAACATATAAACTAAACTTAATATTTCAAAACCTTTTTTTTATATTAATTAAAATTGCGTTTGGTTATTAAAAATTAATTTTTTATTTTCGTTTTAATAACCCTAAAAGGTAATCGATTTCTATTTTTAAATATTTTAGGGACTGCTTAACCAAAACAATAACATTTTATTATAGAAATACGATACGCAGCCTTTATTTTGATGAGCCGAATTGTTAAATGAAAATTACGATTCATGGTTACAGGAGGATTAGATTGAAATTTTAGTTGGAGTTAGTTAGTTGTTTATTTAGTTTGGGCATCTTTTGGAAATTGTAGGGTTTCTTTGAGGTGCCCTAATTTTTATCGACTTGAATATTTTTGGCAATTTGAATCTTAACGCTATATCAAGGCTCTTCAAATTTTGCAATTGTTATCTTTAACATAAATTTTGCATAACTTTAAGTTCCACTTATGTTACAATTGGGAAGATTGAAAAAAATTAGTTTAATCTAATAATGGGAAGTCTTGTTCTTGAGAAAATATATCCGGATACCTGTACTTTTGGGGTTTGTAGGGTCGCTTTATTATGGATGCGATCGTCATAATCCGAATGCCCCCTTGTTTGAACTGTTAGATTCGGCGTATACCCATGTCGATTTTGAAAACACCCTTTCAACGACAGACTCCATAAACATTCTCGATTTCGAATACATGTTCAATGGTGGCGGAGTTGGAATAGGGGACATTAATAACGACGGGTTGCAAGATATTTATTTTTCTGGCAACCAGGTGACGGGTAGGCTTTATCTTAATCGGGACGACTTTAAATTTAAGGATGTAACCGAATCTTCAGGGGTTATGACTACAGGATGGAGTAATGGCGTGTCCATGACAGATGTTAATCAGGACGGCTTAATAGACCTCTATGTTTGTCGCGGTGGACCAAGAAATACTCCTGAAAATGATATGGCCAATTTGCTTTACATCAATAATGGGGATGGCTCATTTAAAGAGGTTGCAAAAGAATTTGGAATAGCAGACACCGGTTACAGTATTCAAGCGGTGTTTTTTGATTGTGATAAAGATGGGGACAAAGACCTTTATCTCCTTACCAATGCACTTGTGCCGTACAATCGAAATACTTCGCGCCCAAAAATGGATAACGGACAAGCGGCTAGCACAGATAGATTGTATATTAATAATGGCGACAACACGTTTACAGATAAATCTAAAGAGGCCGGGATAACATTGGAAGGCTTTGGTTTAGGGATCGCTATTTGTGATGCCAATGAAGATGGTTGGCCCGACCTCTATATATCCAACGATTTTTTGACCAATGACATCCTTTATATAAACAATGGCGACGGTACCTTTTCCGATAAGATAGCGGACTATTTGAAGCATCAAAGTCTAGACGGTATGGGCAACGATATTGCGGATATCAACAATGATGGCCATATGGATATTATGGTTCTGGATATGTTGCCCCAGGACAACAAGCGCAGGAAGGAGAATATGGGCTACTTTAGTTACGACAAGGCCATGTTGGATTTGCAAAATGGATATATGCCCCAGTACGTCAGGAATACGCTGCAGTTGAATAACGGGAACGGCACCTTCAGTGAAATAGGGCAGCTTTCGGGGATTCACAACACAGACTGGAGTTGGAGCCCCCTCATTGCCGATTTTGACAACGATGGTTGGAAAGATATGTTTATAACCAATGGGTACAGACGGGATGTCTCCAATCTGGATTTTATCAATTACGGACAACAAAATTCATTCTTTGGAACCAAGAAAGCGATGTCCAAAAACAGGTTAAAAAAGTTATTTTCCTTACCGGAGATAAAGTTGCACAATTATATTTATAAGAACAATGGGGACCTTACTTTTTCCGATAGGGTTAAGGAGTGGGGGTTTTCCAAACCGAGCTTTTCCAATGGTGCGGCCTATGCCGATTTGGATAACGATGGAGATTTGGATTTGATTGTGAGCAATATCGATGACAAGGCCTTTATTTATAGAAACAATTCGATCAAAAACGGAATCGATTCAAAAAATATCAACCACTTTTTAAGACTAAGGTTGGTAGGGGATATGGATCTAACTGGAACCCGGGTTTCCTTAAAGTATAAAGGCAAAGAGCAATATCAGTTGTACTCACCTGTCAAAGGATATCTTTCTACCGTCGAAGAGATGCTCCATTTTGGATTGGGAAAGACCACGATGATAGATACCCTATTGGTCAAATGGCCCAATGGCACTTCACAATTGATTAAAAATGTAAATGCAGACCAAGTTTTTACGGTCGATTCTAAAAATGCCCGGCCTACGGATCCATTGACCGAAAAAAGCCTAATTCCACTTTTTGATGATGTTACCCCAGATTTGGGTATAAACTATACCAATGTTTCCAATGGGCTGGTAGATTTTAACATACAGGCCACATTGATTCGCACAGGCACCCAATTGGGATCCGGCATAGCTATTGGTGATATTAACAATGATGGCCTTGAGGATGTGTATGTCGGCGGATCAAAAACCAAAAAAGGCAGCCTTTACCTTCAATCTGCTTCGGGTATATTTACAGAAAGAGTACTAGATAGGAGTAAACCATATGATAATGCCGGAACACTGTTTATGGATGCCGATGGCGATGGGG
This sequence comes from Cerina litoralis, assembly GCA_022008415.1. Classification (GTDB taxonomy): domain Bacteria; phylum Bacteroidota; class Bacteroidia; order Flavobacteriales; family Flavobacteriaceae; genus Cerina; species Cerina litoralis. The sequence goes on along the minus strand of JAIRBC010000018.1, from coordinate 85,731 downwards.
ATCTTGATCTATTTATTGTAAACGGAGGGGGCTTGCCCGATACCAAAACACAACAGTACACAGACAGGTTATATATAAATGATGGTTTCGGAAATTTCGAGGCAGAAAATTTGCTTCAAAGGAATGCAAGTGGTTCGTGTATCAGCGCGGCAGACTTTGACAAAGATGGCGATCTGGACCTGTTTATCGGCGGCCGCGTAAGGGTAGGCTCGTATCCACTTCCGCCCAAAAGCTATCTCTTGGAAAACAAGGATGGGGAATTCATAGACAGTACCGAAAGCGTTTTTGGGAACACAGGGGAATTCGGTATGGTGAGCGATGCCCTCTGGACCGATTTTGACAATGATAAATGGATAGACCTCATTCTGGTAGGGGAATTTATGCAGATTAAATTCTACAAAAACGAAAAGGGAAAGTTGAGGGATATAACTAAAAACTCTGGTTTGAAAAATACGGGGGGATGGTGGAACAGCATTGTTCCCGGAGACTTTGACATGGATGGGGACGTAGATTATATAGTAGGCAATTCTGGATTGAATTCCATGTATACGGCTAGCGTTGATGAACCAATTACCCTCTATGCCAAGGACTTCGATTCCAATGGTTCCATCGATCCTATCATGAGCTGCTACACCCAAGGTAAAGAGCATCTGATTCACTCGAGGGATGTGCTTATCCATCAAATAAACGCGATGCGCGCGCGGTTTAAAACCTATGAATCCTACGCAACGGCTTCCATGGGCAAAACATTTTTGCCCGAAGAACTGGAGGATGCCCTAATTCTTAAAGCCCAAACACTTGCCAGTAGTTATATAGAAAACTTGGGCCAAGGTAAGTTCAAAATTAGTCCATTGCCTATAAAAGCACAATTTGCCCCTATTTTTGGTATGCAAGTCGACGATTATAACAATGATGGATTTTTAGATGTCATGGCCGTAGGGAATTTGTACGGAGCCGAAGCCTTTAGTGGACGGTTCGATGCCATGACAGGACTGTGCATGCTTGGTGATGGCACCGGGAAGTTTAAGTGTATGAGGCCCTTGGAAAGTGGCCTTAAGGTTGGCGGGGACGCCAAGGGAATCGCATCATTGGAATCGTCCAATGGAAATACGCTCGTTCTAATTGGAAAGAATTCTGGGCCATTACAAGTGTATACCTACAAGGGGTTCCAAAAAAATATTCCTCTTAAAGAAAATGAAGCCTATGCAATGATACACCTTAAGGACGGCAAGGTCTCCAAACAAGAATTCGCCTATGGAGGTTCGTATCTGGGCCATTCTTCAAGGACTTTAAAAGTTGAAGTTAAACAAACAGACTTTGTTGAGATCTACAGTTATACCGGCGAGAGTAGAAAAATTCTATATAGCGATGAATGATAACAAGTGGACATTTTGTATCGCAGGAAGTTGTATGTTGTTTTTGAGCGGATGTTCCCATTGGAACACTACGCTGTTTACCGCATTAAATCCTTCTGACACCAAGATTCAGTTCGCGAACGAAATTCGCGAAGACGAAAATAATAATATCTATAATTTCATGAACTTTTATACGGGTGCTGGGGTGGGAATTGGTGATATAAATAACGATGGACTTCCCGATATTTTTTTTGCCGGAAATTTGGTTTCCAATAAATTATATCTAAACAATGGAAATTTAGAGTTCGAGGACATTACTAAATCCGCCGGCCTGGAGAACGACCAATGGTGCTCGGGCGTTAGTATGGTAGACATTAATCAAGATGGCTGGTTGGATATTTATGTTTGTGTTTCTGGAAGTGCCAGTATAGAGCATAGAGCCAATCTATTGTATATCAACAACAAAGACAATACATTTTCGGAAAAGGCAAAGGAGTATGGCCTGGCCGATACCGCTCAAGCAACACAGGCCGCTTTTTTTGATTATGATAAGGATGGCGACCTGGACATGTTCCTGATCATCAATCCAGTAAACTATTCCCAGGCCAGTGTTAATTCGGTCCGATCTAAATTATTGGGTGGGCAGTCCGAAAGTACGGACAAATTGTATCGAAACAATGGCGACCGTACATTTACGGATGTATCGTCTGAAGCGGGTATTTCCATCGAAGGATATAGTTTGGGCCTGGGCGTAAGTGATTTGGACAATGATGGTTGGCCGGACATATACATTTCCAATGATTTTCTAACCAATGATGTCATGTACATCAACAATGGCGACGGCACCTTTACCGATAAATCAAACCAGCGTTTAAAGCATACAAGTTTTGCCGGAATGGGGAATGATTTATCGGATGTAAATAACGACGGGCTAACGGATATCATGGTATTAGACATGCTTCCAGAGGACAATAAAAGACAGAAAAACCTTATTCCGGCAGCCAGTTTCGATAAATTTCAGATGCTGCTCGATCGTGGTTATCAGGAGCAATATACCCGCAATACACTACAGATCAACAACGGGAACAACTCTTTTAGCGAGACCGGTTACCTGTCGGGAATTAGCAGTACAGATTGGAGCTGGAGCGTTTTGCTCGCGGACTATGACAATAATGGCACCAAGGACGTATTTGTCAGCAATGGATTTGCAAGGGACCTGGGGAATCTGGATTACATTAATTACCAGCAACAAAGCTCCCAGTTTTTCGGGACTGATAAAGCAAAGAAAAAGAACCGATTAAAAGCGATAACGGAATTGCCCAGTGTCCCAATTCCTAATTATTTCTTTAGGAACAATGGGGATCTGACGTTTACCGATACTTCCAAAGAATGGGGAATCGAGAAACCGAGCCTTTCGAATGGGGCCGCTTATGCCGATTTGGACAACGATGGCGATTTGGACCTTGTCGTCAGCAATATAAACGAAAAAGCCACAATTTTAAGAAATAACAGTGATCGTCTAGAGAAACATCATTTTCTAAAGGTCAATTTAAAAGGTCCAAGGAAGAATTTGGCCGGACTTGGCACAAAGATACTTGTAAGTGCCAATGGGATAAACCAATACCAACAAAAATTTTTGACCCGCGGATACGAATCAAGCGTAGATGGGCAGGTTCATTTTGGCCTTGGAAAAGCGAACATAATTGATAGTATTACCGTTATTTGGCCTGATGATAAAATCCAAATCCTCCGCAATATAAAACCGGATACCACTATCACCATAAGCCACTTAAACTCAAAGAAGGGATCATGGGACAGAAAACAGGGCCATATATCGATGTTTAAAGAAGTGTCCAAAGAGAAAGGGATTGATTACCAACAACATGAGAATAGCTTTATCGATTTTAATGTACAGCCACTTTTGCCCTATATGCATTCTAAATTGGGCCCAAAATTGGCCGTTGGCGATATTGATGGGGATGGTTTGGAGGATTTTTATGTTGGAGGCGCACATGGATATAGCGGTCGGTTCTTCATGCAACAAGAAAATGGAGGCTTTTATAGCAAAAACTTGGAATTTGATGTGGAGAAGGAAGATACGGGCTCCGTGTTATTTGATGCCGACGGTGATGGTGACTTGGACCTCTATGTGGTAAGCGGTGGGAGCGAATTTAAAAAAGACAGTTCCGATTATCAAGACCGGCTATATACCAATGACGGTAAGGGAAATTTTTCGCCGATAGAAAATGCCTTGCCCATAATCAATTCATCCGGTTCTGTGGTTGAGGCCGGAGACTATGATGGGGATGGGGACCTTGATCTTTTTGTTGGGGGAAGAATAGTTCCAGGGGAATATCCTTTACCTCCCCGCAGTTATATTCTGGACAATGAAAATGGTTCATTCAAAGACGTTACCGAACTTGTTTGTCCGTCATTGGGAAATATTGGTATGGTTACCTCGGCACTGTGGACAGATTTTGATACGGACGGGAGCTTGGATCTAATGGTTGCTGGGGAATTTATGCAGGTAAAAGTGCTAAAGAACGACCGTGGGTATTTTAAGGATGTGACAGATGAGGTTGGGCTAAAACATTCCTACGGATGGTGGAACAGCATCGCGGAAGGCGATTTCGACAATGACGGCGATATCGATTATCTGGTCGGGAACCATGGCACCAATAGTAGGTACACTGCTTCGGCCTCCCAACCTTTATGTATTTATGCCAAAGATTACGACAAGAACGGCACAATTGACCCCATAATGTGCCTATACATTCAAGGCAAGGATTACCCCGCTGCTTCGCGGGATGCTATGGTACAACAGATAAGCGCAATGCGTGGTAGGTTCAAATCTTATGAGGACTATTCCAAAGTAACCTTTAAGGAGGCGTTTACCCCCGAAGAACTGGACGGGGCCTATGTGGCAAAATGCGAAACCCTATATAGTTCCTATATAGAAAACTTGGGCAATGGTTCATTTTCCTTACACAAACTACCCGTGTTGGCCCAGTTGGGCCCGATCAACGGAATCCAGGTTTTTGATATCGACGGAGATGGCAACCTTGATGCACTTTTGGTAGGCAATAATTATTCGGGGGATGCTTCGGTAGGCAACAGTGATGCCATGGTTGGACTTTCCATCATGGGGGACGGAAGAGGGGGATTCTCTCCCCGGCTCGGTACTGAAACAGGGTTTTTTGTAGATTCGGACGCAAAGGATATAAAAATCATCAACTCCAAAAATGGAAAAAAATTGATTCTTGTAGGTTCAAATTCCGATAAGTTAAAGGCTTTTGAAAAGTTGGTCCATTGATTGTCGGTGCATGGAGTAGGCCTCTCTTTATTATATGCTCCAAAATACTCGAAAAGAATTAAAAACTTTGCAAATTATTGGTCTGCAGATATATTGTCTTGTTGCGTAGTTAACAAATTTATAAGTTAATAAAATATTAAATAGAAGTAAACGGAAAATTAATATTTATTTTTTATATTTGTTTTAGGTTCATTTCTTTTCAATTGAAAAATCATTACTGCAGGTGTGACCAACTATGATTGTTGATTAAGAAATTAGCGGATTGTGACAAGTTCGGTTTTGGCAGAAACAATGTTCCGAGGATCGGCAATTATTCTTGAATCTACCCTAAGTTCACTTATTCCTGGCAAAAGATAGGATGGCCAATAAGCGCTCTATCAATCAAAATAATAGGCAATGACATCTTAGGATTGTCCTGTGTTCAATTAAATTAACCATCTCTAAACTCAAACTAATTATGGAACAAAAGCTTCATATCAAAAAGGTACTTTCCAATCTTCTTTTTATTTTATTGTTTGCTTTTGGAATGCATTCGATACGTGCGCAAGAAACTGTAACGGGGAGTATTACGGACATAAATGGACCCTTGCCGGGAGTCAATATAGTTGAAAAGGGAACCGGGAACGGGACGGTGTCCGATTTTGACGGCAATTATTCCATATCCGTCTCCAATAGTTCGTCGGTTTTGGTATTCACCTATATTGGATATACAAAACAAGAAGTACCGGTAAATGGAAGATCCACCGTGAACGTAGAAATGTTGGAGGATGCCGAAAATCTAAGTGAGGTAGTAGTCGTAGGATATGGTACTCAGAGAAAGGCCGACCTTACCGGGGCCGTTGGGTCTATTGGTAGCGCCGAGATCGTGTCCAAACCGATCACAAGTCCCGACCAAGCACTTGCAGGCACCATAGCGGGGGTCAATATCACGAATCGAAGTGGGGACCCAGCTGCTCCTATAAGCGTTCAAATCAGGGGAATTGGCACTCCAGGCACCAATGATCCGTTGTGGGTCATAGACGGGGTCCCAATTGTTCAGACCACCAATATGACCGTGAACACATCTTCAACCACGGATTCCAATCCATTGGCGGGGCTCAACTCCAACGATATTGAATCCATAGACGTGTTAAAGGATGCGGCTTCCGCAGCTATTTATGGGGCAAGGGCTGCCAACGGCGTTATAATTGTAACAACTAAAAGGGGAAAATCCGGGGATGCAAAAGTGAACCTGGATGGTTATACTTCATTCAGCCAAGCAAGGGACTTTATCGATGTTCTCAACGTTGAACAGTATATCGATATACAAGGACAACTGGGCAGGGACGTAACCCAATTTAGCGGACAGCCCTTCGTCGATTGGCAAGATGCCGTTTTCCGTACGGGGTTTGTACAAAATCATAACGTATCGGTGAGCGGAGGATCGGAAAAGGCCAACTATTTTATTTCCGGGGGCTATATGGATCAAGAGGGTATCGAATTGGCCCAGGCATTTACAAGATATTCCTTTAAGGCAAATTCCGATATTAAGGTGGGGAAGCTATTGCGCTTCGGCGAGTCGATACTTCTCAGTCAGACCGATCGTTTGGTACAGAGCGAAGATGCTATTTACGCAGGGTTCAATTCTTCTTTGAACGCCCCATATTTTAAAATATATGGCGATGGCCCATATGGTTACAATTTAGAAAATCCGGAAACACGTGGGGATGGCTCGGGCACCAATTATGTAATGCGTACCGATACCCGTGTGAACGAAACAACCATTCAGAACAGAAAGGTATTGGCGAATTTTTACGGGGAATTAAATATACTGGAAGGACTCAAATTGAGGACCTCTTTGGGGATAGACTACAACGTTGGTTCAAATGAATTCTTTCAACACGAAACAACATATGATGGCAATTCAACTAGACAATCCCTTAAGGTTTCCTCTAGACCCATTGAATTGACCTTGACAAACGACATTACCCTTAACTATAACACCACCTTCGGGGGAAGTGACCATAATCTTACGGCACTATTCGGATTTGAACAGACAAAATTTAGGTTCGACAAGGTTAGAGTTCAGGGTTCTAATCTTTTTAACCCCAATTTCGCCACATCTGGAACAACGATGGCTGCTACCCAAGAAGCGGATATTTGGACCTTGCAAGGATGGCTGGGGCGTGTTAGCTACAACTATCAGGGTAAATACTTGGCAACGGCGAATATAAGACGGGATGCCACTTCTCGCTTTTCAGAGGACAACCGTACGGGTACCTTTCCTTCGGTCTCGGCCGGATGGCGGATATCCCAAGAAGATTTTTTTCCGAAAGACGGCTTTGTGGACAATCTTAAAATACGGGCCGGATGGGGCCAGTCCGGTAACCAGTTCACCGGATTGAACTTTGCATATCTCAGTGCTCTGAACAGCAATATTAGGTACGTAATTGGAACAGGCCAAAATACGATCATGGCGCCTGCCCCGACCTCCTTTGCGAATCCAGACCTAAAATGGGAAACGAGTACACAAACCGATATAGGTGTAGATGCCACCTTTATGAATGGCAACCTTGCTTTGACCTTTGATTATTACAACAAGACGACCAACGACGTATTATTGGGTCTCCCCATTCCCTTTGTGTCCGGATTCTTTCTGCCAACCGACGCCAACATAGGGGAAATAAAGAATTCGGGGATCGAATTGACCGTAAATTACAATGGCCACGCTGGGGATTTCAATTATAGCGTTGGAGGAAATCTCACAACGGTAAAAAATGAGGTAACCGATTTGGGGGATATCCCGCAAATAATTACAGGAATTGGCGGGGCCCAAACCCATAGGACCATTGAGGGAGAGAGCATGGGCCATTTTTACGGCTTTAAAACGGATGGCCTGTACCAAAACCAGGCCGAGGTCGATGCCGCCCTGCCGGATGCCTTTGCCTCTACGGCCGGTAGGGCACCAGGGGATATCCGTTTTGTGGACGTCAATGGAGACGGCCAGATCGACGCGGATGATAGAACCTATTTGGGAAGTCCGTTTCCCGGATTTTATTACGGGCTCGATTTTCAAGCAGAATATAAAGGTTGGGACTTTTCGATGAATTTAAGGGGTGTAGGCGATAAACAGATCTACAATTCATCAAGGCAATCCTTGGAGGGCATGCAAGGCTCCAATAATTTCAGTACCCAGATTTTAAATCGCTGGACATCTGAAGGCTCTACCAATTCCAGTTCGAGCCCTAGGTTGACCCGGGATGACCCCAATAGTAACAATCGTTATTCCGACCGTTGGATCGAGGATGCCGGATATTTGCGAATACAGAACATCCAAATCGGCTATAGTTTGCCCACCGAAAAACTGACTACTTGGTCAAAAGGGTTTGTTTCAAGAATGCGCTTTTACGCAGGGGCCCAGAATTTGGCCACTTTTACGAACTATACGGGCTATGATCCAGAAGTCGGCCGTACCCAGAGTTTCCAAAAGGGAGAATTTAACTTGGCTACGGGCCAGGATGGTGGAGCTTCACCTTTACCTAGAATTGTACAATTGGGATGGTCGGTGACTTTTAACTAAAAAAACTAACTTGCTTTAAATAATATTCCATGAAAAAGACAACCATAATCATAATTAGTATCTGCTTTCTTAGCCTTACTACCTGTAAAGATGAATTGGATCTGTTGCCATTAGACAGGGTAACCGTTGAATCCTTCTACAAAACAAGATCGGATTTTGACGGCGCTATATTTGCTTCTTACAGCTCGATTCAGGATTTTTGGGGCACGAGTACGGAAACATTGGGGGAGCGCGGAGAGTTTTGGAAACTTACCTTGACCAGTACGGACGATGTGGCCTATGATAACGTGACCTCGGACGGTAGGTCCCAGGATATCGACAATTTACAGTTCCGGTCCAGCGACGTGCCTTTTGCTGCTATTTACACACAACTTTACGAAGGGATCTATCGGGCAAATCTGGTTTTGGAAAACCTTGACGGCGACAATGAATTGACGGCGGAAGATAAAACGGTTTTAGGGGCAGAGGCCAAATTTCTTAGGGCCTGGTTTCATTTTCAAGCCATGAAAATGTTCGGAACACCACCCTTGGCGTTAAAAGTAGGGACGAATTTAACGGATCTCGCTCTTCCCAACGCCACCCAGGACGAGCTTTATTCGGCCATCCTCGATGACCTTACCACCGCAGCGGCAGGTCTTCCGGATAGTTGGGATAGTTCCAACACCGGCCGGGCTACTTCGTGGACTGCAAAATCATATATTGGGAAGGTAAACGTTTGGAAAAAAGATTGGCCGGCCGCCATTTCCGCTTTTCAAGACGTGGTTCAAAATGGCCCTTATATGTTAATGCCGGAATATGCCAGTAATTTTAATTTCGATTCTGAAAACAATCTGGAATCAATCTTTGAGATTCAATTTGGAGGCCCTTATTCCGATGATAATATCTGGGTTTTTGACGATACCCATTCCGAAAATTTTAAAGCATCCCAAGGGATCGCTAGAAGTAATTACTGGGATGCCGGCAACGGTGCCCCAGGTGGAAAAAACGGCTGGTTTCCACCCACTCAGAGCATAGTGGATGCCTTTGAGCCCGGCGATATAAGGGCCGATTTTTCCATTTATAAAGCGGGGGATACCTACTACGTATGGGGAAATGGGCAAACTCTATCATTGCCCTATGATCCGGCGTGGTCTTCCACGGGATATACCATTAAAAAATATGATGGGGAGCACAATTCCGTAGGGGCCAACCACTCGCCCAATGAACAATCCGATTGGAACAATGAGCGCTGGTTCCGATTTTCGGAACTTAAATTATTGTATGCCGAGGCTCTTATCGAGGGTGGAGGGGACTTGACAATTGCAAAACAACAGATCGATGACGTAAGGCAGAGGGCAGGATTGCCCATATTGGACGCCTCCGCGGATTTGACTCAGGCCATGCGACAAGAGAAGCGGGTAGAATTGGCGTTCGAACCCCATCGCTGGTTCGATATCGTAAGATGGGGAATCGGCTCCCAAATCTTCGGTGCATCCTGGGATGATAAACTTAATCTTTTTCCATTCCCCTTATCGGAGGTCGACCGCTCCAATGGTCTGTTAAAGCAGAACCCGGGGTATTAATTTTTAAATCCGCTACTAACAAATGCAGGGTCGGTAAACCTTGTGCCATTTTGATGGGTTCGGAAAGTTTTGGTTGTTATTTCCTAAACCGTTTTGGTAAAACTGAGGGTGTCGAACCTAACTGGCCAAGTTGGTAAAAATTTGCACGCAATGTGAAGACCTCCTTTTGAAAAAGGAATTTAGCACATCCAAAGTTTATAAATTTGGCGTTTAGTATGGATTGTCGGGAAACTGTGCCTAGGATCTTCTCATTTACAATAGCCGGCATTTCAGTGTTTCGTTCATTTTCATACTAGTGGACAAGAATGTTTGTTCTTTATTAAACACTCTTACAAATAAGTTGTTCCCATCCCTTTTAACCTCAATGCTAAAATCCTTATTGAAGGCCCTAATATTTTTCAGTGCCATAAAATTCCAATCGTTGGGAAGTTTTGGGGAGAAAGAGAATTCGTTAAATCCCACTGGTCTTATGCCCCACAGTCCCTCCGTGATTACCCTACAGTAAAGTGCGCTTTCTGCCGAGAGATGTCTTTGATTCCCTTCGGGATATGCCTCTACCGGATAAGGCACATGCTCTCCCAACAGCCTTCTCTCTGAGTAATACTGAAGAAAATCCAATGCCCGTTTTGTTTCCCCAGCGGCAAAAACGCCCCGTAGGGCATACAGGGTGGCCCTATCCCAAAAGGTGGTACTCCCCGATTCGGAAGCCAGACCGTCCTTAGTCCATAACTTATCCGAGAACAGGGCATCGATCGTTCCTTGGCTTCTTGCAAAAATGTTCATCGCTAGAGGGGTGCAGATCCATGCGCGAAGAACAATATTTCCTTTATAATACCTGTAGGTTTTATAACCTTGGATTGTTGCTCCAAAAAAGCTTTCGATAGCGTTCTTTATTTCAACTGCCTGTTTTTTATAAGTAGCTATTTGTTCTTGTTCGATTCCCAATTCCGTTCCAAGATAACTCGCCGAAAGTAAGGCGTCATAGTACAGACAGGAAGTATTTAGGTTGGCGTCTCCGGCAGGAAAACGTCCTTCCAGTTCGTCACTGTCCGAGGAGACAACACCATCTTGATTCACCTTTCGGCGACAATATTCCAGGCACCATTCGATCAAGGGCCAAAGCTCTCTGGCCGTATTTTTTTTTCCATAGGCTAGGGCAAACCGAGATGCCCCATAAGCGATCATCGCCATATCTCCGCGATCTCCTGCACCGTTCCAATAATCGGTGCCCTCTGCAATAATAGAACTGGGGATCGCTTTGTAGTCATCGTTCATAAAACGTGCAAAATGCCTAAAAGAATTGATTGCCGATTCATTTCCTGCCAGATTTCCCAGATAGGGGAAGAATGGATTTGCGTATTCTGCCTGGTCGTTCGCCCATATGGCGGCGTAATAGCTCCCTCCCCCGGGCCCGTGCATCAATCCTCCCTTGGTTCGGTAAATGCTTTCAACAGCCCTTAATTTCGCAAAGGCGAATTCCCGGTCAAGGACGGCATCCGGGGACTCGAATACAAGATTGTTAAAGGTTCGGTCTATCAGTTCCTCCCGTTTGTTCAGTTCATAATCCGGTGAAACATAGGATTGTTCCACTTTTATTTGCCTCCCCGAATAGACCAATGCATATTCCAAGGTTTCACCGGGTCTTAAGGTATAACTGCCCTTTTTATTGGAAACGACTTCTATGAGATAGGATCCCGATACGCCTTTGTCCTTTTCGGTAAGGTGGGAGATATGGATATCTGGTATTTCGATCTTTACCGGTGCCTTTGTTTTGTTCGTTATTTGAGCTTTGTCTATGAAGATAGGCTCATCAACGGAGGGAAATAGCTGATGTCTAATTTCGAGTCCCCCATCTATTTTGGATCGATACCCCAATATCCCCCTTAAGGAGAATACCGTTGGATGTTCCACCAATGGCAGCCCGTTTATTGTTATTTCGGGTAAATCTTTTATGTCTATGGAATGGGAAAGACTGGCGTGGGTGTCGTTGGGGATGGTTCTCAGCATCGGGAAAACAAGTTGGACATACTGTTTCAGCAAGCCATTTTCTACTCCGTAATGAACGATCGATGAGATATAAAAGCCGCTCATCTCTACATGATCCATATGGGAGTCGTTCCCTTTTACTTGCCATTGTATGCCTCCGTTCTGTGCCAAAGACCATCTTTGGGTATCCTGTGCCTTAATTTGGTATAGCACACCAAGGGCAAATATCGTCAAAAGTGTATTTTTTATTGTGTTTTCCATACCCTACGCTTAGTCAATTTTTTAGGCGATGTTTTTATTTATAAGTGCATACAATAACAGAAGGCTCCAATTTAAGATTGTGATATTAAATATTAACCGAAATTTCTCGGTTTTTTCTACTTTCCTGTACGTCGTTGAAAACCACCTGTATCTTATTAAGGCGGGGATGCCATCGAATTTTATTCGCTCATTTTACTCAATATCAACCCCACTAAAAAAATTAGCCAATTACAACGCATAGTTGAACAAGAAACTTTAACAAATTTATAAAAATATACCGCTTACTTTCTATTGTGGGAATTATTTAGAAGAGCTCGTATTCCCAACGTCACCAACTAAACCCTTTCAATTTTATTAACTCCCCGGTTTGTAGAGCTAGGGGCAGCCTCGCTTCCCCATTGTAGGCTATTGGCGTACGCTCATATAAAATAGAAGCCGCTACAGGGTTACCTATTAATCGTTCTAAACTTATTGAGCTCGCCAAGGTGGATAGGAAGTCGTTTTAATATAGAGGAAGGATTTTTTTGTTCCGTTCCCTATCGTTTGCCTTTTTAAAAAGGGGTCACTTTTACCCGGTTTTAGCTCATAGGGAGACAGTGTGTTTACCGGAGCGATATTTCCCTTGTTCCGGTGCACAAATCGATTACTTGATGGCATTATATCGCCAAACCTTATCGTGCATGGTATAAAGCGTGTATTTTTTTCCGTCAAAGATTAGTATTGGGCTCGAGTGGTCGCCCTCTACGATTGGATTGTCGGGATATTTTGTCCAATTGATCAAATCGGTCGACATAGCCACGTTGGAGGTCCATATAGCGTTGACCCCGGGTTTCTTCCAATCTGGGTTTGCAGTGGCAATATAGAACATATAATACTTGCCTTTGTATTTCACAATTTGGTTTGCGGCCACGGCCTCGTTATCATAAGCTGTCGGACCCATATTAAGCACAGGTTCGTCCTGAACATTGGTCCAAGTCTTAAAATCTTTGGATGTGGCCAGCCATATTCCCAGATCGTTCCTTTCATAAAACAGATATTTATTGCCATTTTCTACCCAAACGGTAGGAGTGCCGTAAGGCCCTTTGTCGATTGGTTCGCCGTTTACCTTGAGAATTGTAAGGTCCCCGTGGTCTTTCCAAGATATGCCATCGGGGGAAGTAAGCAGGTGCGCGATGTCCCCAACCCCTTCGGCCACCATGTAGTAGGTGCCTTCATAGGGAAATACCTGCATATCTTCGATCCAGGATTCGGGCAGTATGGGTTGTTTCGACTGTCTTTCCCATTTAATGCCATCCGGGGAAGTGGCGTACCCCAGGTACATATGGTCCGATATATCTGGGTTATAACCCGTGTACCACATTTTATATAGACCGTTTTCAAAAAGAATGTAGCCCCTTTCACGGATCTTGTCGTCCCAAGATCCCGTATTCGTACCTTCAAAAACCGGGTTATGGGCATAGGGCGAAAATTGGACCATGGCCGGGGGAAAATCCTCATCTGGCCTATTTTGGCCGGGCTCTTTAATTTTATCCCTGCAACCTGTTATGGCCAATAGGGCCAAAGGTAGAATTACGTGTAAATAGCTTCTCATTTTTCTAATTTTGAAATTAAATTTATGGGTGTCAATTTTAACCACTTCTGTACAATCTTCAAGGGAGTAGTAGTTGCCTTGCGAACTGTTGGAAACCTAAATTAAGAGCGATATAAAGAAGACACCGATTTTAAAATTTTGTTGCCGTTATAGCTATTCTTTTAAGGACTAAAATTAGAGTTGTAACGATTCATTGTAGTATATGATCTAATTCGGATAACCGACTTACCTACCCACAATGTTTGCTCAAATTTCAAGATTTTCATTTATTGGGCGTATTATCTTATTGGTCGACAGAGCGCAACCTATTATGGAAATGTAAAAAACGACAATTGCAGCCACTAATTTTTAAATTGTATAACTATTAAAGTTGATCAATAGCATATTTTATCTGCATCCTCCATTTCACTGCTCCATAAAATGGTTTTGAAATGTTCCAATGGTCTCAATACAACTATGCCCTGGCCTTATCCCTGCCGCTGCAACAAAAGCGTAATCGTAAAAATTAACACAACTGATTTTGTTTCGGTAATTTTATTTGATCCGGAACGGTAGGAGTGTTTTAAGCATAATTGGTTTAAAATAAAAGGTGAATTCTACTTTAAATTATTCCGCAGATATCCTAGAATGGGCGTTTTAAGGCGTATACACATGCCTAGTCTTGCAAAATCCTGCAACGGGAGGCATGTCAAACTCCCAATTGTAATTTATTGGTTTATTGACAATGTTCTATAAATAAACTCCATTTTACCCAATCCTGCGGAGCAATCGTGCTCCTCAATTTTTGGCCCACAAAATATCTAATGTAGATAATAATCAAATGTAGCTGCGACGACCACCTACCGCTTCTACAACATTTGCCAAAGCTAATGGTATATTTGCGTATTAGGATAAATTGTTGTTGAAGTGGCAAATATTTATATATTTTTATAGAGCCGTACCATTGGTGTTCGAAAAAGAAGATTAAGAATCTTTCAGATTCTATCACGTTGCTAGTTTACAAGGACAGAGTTTCGAAAAAATAAGGAACCAACGGTATTCGCACCCGATGAAATGCAAGGGTAACTCCCCCTCCTATTAAGAATCACTGATGGTAAAGTGCTAGAAGGAACCGTATTGGATGCTTTTACTCAGGAGTCGAGTACCGTTTATCTTGAGGACAGGGTCAATATTCATTCGCGGTGGAAATACCATTTTAATCATTGTCCGTCCAAGTTTTTTGAGATTGGGAAGAATCACGATTTTAATTAATGAAACGTTTGTTCCAAAATAGACTTTAAAACTTTTGAATTTGGCTGTGAATACCTCAAATATCCCATGGCTCTTTTTGGTCTTGACCACTTCTAGTAAAGAAGTAAAAATTTTATTGAAAGAATTGAAAGAAAAGAAATTATATAAGAAAAATACATGACCAACACTCAGCTATTTATACGGAGGATCATAATATTTCAGATTACCATAGTTATGGTTTCTTGCACCGGTACCGGCCAATCGGGTAAAAATGCCCTTGAAACGCACCCTATGGCGATCCAAGTGGCGGCCAATGAAAAATGGTGGGCCGGTATTACCGCCGATGGCCATTTGATGCCCTTAAACGCGAGATATTCCCATGATTTTATTGGTGACGACAAAGGCAACCAAATACAGCCATTGCTGCTCTCTTCAAAAGGAAACGTTATCTGGTCTGAACAGCCTTTTAGTTTTAAATTTACAAAGGATACTATTTTGATCGATACCGCAATTGGGAAAATAGTCAATAAGAATGTTGGACAGACTTTAAAGGCAGCTTACCAGTATTCCAGTAAAACCTTTTTCCCTCCTTCGGGTACAATGCCCGATCAAATGCTCTTTACTGCACCACAGTACAATACTTGGATAGAACTGGTGTACAATCAGAACCAAAAGGATATTTTAAAATACGCCCATGGAATCATAAACAATGGTTTCCCTCCCGGAGTGTTGATGATAGACGATACCTGGCAAGAAGACTATGGCAAATGGAACTGGCATCCAGGTAGATTTCCACACCCAAAAGAAATGATGGACGAACTGCACCAATTGGGTTTTAAGGTAATGCTATGGATGTGTCCATTTGTAAGCCCGGATTCGGATGTGTACCGTGATTTGGCTTCAAAAGGGGCCTTTTTGGTCACTGATAATGATCAAAATTCGCAAAGTGACGTTCCACAAAAGGATAGTAGGGGGAGCCTAAAGCCTGAAATGGTGACTTGGTGGAACGGCGTAAGTGCCGTTTTGGACCTGTCTAACCCGGTTGCCGTGGATTGGTTTAAATCGCAGTTGGAAGGTTTAAGTAAAAACTATGGGGTCGATGGCTTTAAGTTTGATGCCGGGGATACTCAATTTTATAGAAAAGGTTCCAGTTTTGGCAACGTATCCTCCAATGAACAATCACTGCTTTATGGTAAAATTGGGTTGGATTATCCGTTCAACGAATACAGGGCAATGTGGAAAATGGGCGGACAGCCTCTTGGGGAGCGACTTAGGGACAAAAGCCATAGCTGGGAGGATTTGAGGAAATTAGTGCCCCAGATGATTCTTGAAGGGCTAATGGGATATTACTTCAGTTGTCCCGACATGATAGGAGGCGGGGAATTTACTTCTTTTCTGGAAGGTGCCGAATTGGATCAAGAACTAATTGTCCGTTCCGCCCAATGTCATGCCCTGATGCCTATGATGCAGTTTTCCGTGGCACCGTGGAGGATTTTGGACGAGGATCATCTAAAAGCTGTTAAAGAAGCGGTGGAATTAAGATCAAAGTATAAGGAGGTTATATTGGGGCTGGCAAAAGAAGCTGCGAGAACAGGGGAGCCAATTCTCAGGTCCATGGAATACGAATATCCCGACCAGGGCTATGAAACGGTCAACGATCAGTTTATGATGGGAGACAAACTTTTGATCGCCCCCGTTTTGGTCAAAGGGCAATTGCAAAAGGAAATTTCTATTCCCTCGGGAGTTTGGAAAAGTTTACAGGGCGATTTGGTAGAGGGTCCAAAGAAAATAAAGGTCGAGGTTGGTCTAAACGACCTTCCCATATACGCGAAGCAAGAATAATTAACACCGTTCTTTTGGCAACTCATTTCAATAGATAGGTTTCTTTTCGAAATAGGAATAGCCAAGAATGCGGAATGGAAACCCTACAAATTTCCATTTAGACGATTGAAAACGCTTTTGCTCCTTGTTTAACAAGTTATTGTATTGAAGTTGATCATTAAAAAATTTCATTATTGGGCGTTTATAACCCGTTGATCTTAAATGATTCGGAATTTAGTTCTTTGACTTCTTTGTAATCGTATTCCGTAGGTTACTTACTTGCAAAAGGATTGCTGGCTTGTGATAGGCAGAATATTTATAATATTTGGCAACTTTTATATCATAATTTGAACCCGTTGCTACTCGGCAATAGATGTTGCTGCCATTTTTAAATCTGTGTCTTGACCGCGCTGATCCTTGGTTCCAAAATTAAAGCTCCTGGCATACTTGTTTTCCCCTATCAGAGGGTCGAAGGCCTTTCGTTGAAGGAGTTCGGAAATCAAGGCGAAGTCGTACTTTCTATGGTTCGCGGGAGTTTTTTATAAAATTCTATCACATATACAGATCGACCCCCTATCATAACTTTTGCAGTTACGATGTACAAAGAACTTCATAGAAATTGATTTAATGTTTAATGCCCACATGTGAATCGTATTTATTGTAACCTACATTTATTTAATCTTAGTTATGAAAATTAAACCATACAGCTTAGGGATTTTATTGATAATTAGTATTTGTTTTATTCAGTGTGAGCCGAAGGATCAATCGCCCATATCGTTTAATCTTGATGGGGAATACCTGCATTTTAAGAATAAGAATATCCATCTTGTTTTCGACAATTATATGTATTGCAAAGTTCAATTCGAGTCGGATGGGACCCTGCAATCGATGAATAGTTATACAAGTGCCGATGAGAATGCCGTACCCCCGAACTATATTGTTCTAGATAGTATAGAATACAAAAACTTTAAAATTTCTTCCCATAAGATTGAAAATATTGAGGATGTTGAATTTGGGAGAGGAAAGAGGCTTACATTGATTGGGTCCGATTTAGAAATTGAAAGTAATCTTGTTATTGAAATGTTCGATAAGTATCCAGATGTAGCACTAAGTTGGAATACTTATACTAACAAATCTGGAAGAGATTTGAAGGTAGATAAGGTCTTTTACAACTATTATCGGTTAGATAGAAAACTAACCAATCCATCTGCAAAAAGTTATGACTTCAGGTATTTGCGGCCTACCAATGAAGAATGGGGTGATACCTGGACCAATCTAGGTGTTTCCGATACAACAAATGAGGAATTTGCAATACCTGGTTCCGGAAGCAACTGGTCGGGAATTCCGTTCCTAGACGTATGGGGTCCAGAAATGGGCCTTGGCGTCTTCCATGTCGAGGGGGCCCCAAGGTTTACCCGCATCGTGTTGAAAGTAGAGGAAAATGGTTTGGTGGATATAGGATTTAAAGTACTCCCAGAGGAGAGTTACGGCCAGTTTCCGAGCGTTCTGAAAAATAACGCATCAATTTCTACTTGGAAAAGTGCTGTATGTACTCATAAAAATGATTTCTTCGATGCCGGAAGGAGGTTTGGCCAATTGCTAAACGGGGCCATGAAAAAAGAAGGCCGTGATGGACTCCCGGATATATATCCCGATCAGGCTTACGAACCCTATTGGAAAACCTGGGGAATGAATAGCCTGGATGGCACAAAGGAATTTACCATACAGCAAGTTAAGAATAAAATGGATGAACTGGCCGACTATGGGTTTAAATCCGTAATGTTGGATGACGGTTGGCAAGATGCTATAGGTACATGGAATCCTAATCCTAAGAAATTCCATGATGAGCAGGAATTAATAGAATTTGTCCAAGAGGCTCACAAACCCCAGTGGGGAAAAAATAAGGACAAAAGCTTTAATGTCTATTTATGGTTTGATCTACTTGGAGTCGATACCATACAAAAATCCACAGAACCCTTATTGGTACGGAATAAAGATGGCTCATATTATCGGGGCTTGGATTCCAAATACAACTTATGTCCATCCTTTGAAGGAACCCTTGAATATATTAGGGATACCTTGATCCAAAAAACTATTGTTAGGTGGGGTATAGATGGGCTATACACAGACCTGGATGATCAGAATCCTTTGCCCTGTTATGCTAAAAATCACCATCATCTACACGAGTCCGAAAGCGTAGATAACAATTATCTAGCATTTAAAACAATGCTAAATAATATCATGGAGGAGAAACCGAAAAACGGGTGGGTATCTATGTGCGCCTGCGCAGCAGTTCATGATGTTTATCAATATCCATATTATTTCCTAAACGATGCCTCCGACCCAACATCCAACAAGCAGGTAAGGTGGAGAACCCGGTGGGTCAAAGCCTTTAGAGGGCCTACAGCTCCGGTAGGCGATGGATACGTAGACAAGATGAACTATGACAACAAGGCTGGTGAACCAGCAATGAGCGTTGCTCTTGGCAATGTCATTACTTCGGTGAGATGGGATACTGATGAATTGGGGGGGGCAGATCATGCAAAAAGATGGATGGATATATATTTTGATGAAAAACTTTATAATGGGGAATACCTAGGATTGTACGATATAGAATATCATAGACCAGAAGGGTACGTGATAAAGAAGGAAGACGGGGTAATGTACTACGCTTTTTTTGATGAAAAACCTTTTGACAAAGAGGTAGAGTTAAGAGGATTGTCAAAGGATTTAAATTATGAAGTCATCGAATATGATGACGATGTAAATAAAGGAAATGTTTTGGGAGCTCATCCTTTTATTCGTATCACTTCAAAATCGGGTAACAACCGGGGCGAACAGGTCTTTTATTATGTAATAAAATGTATGCCATTATCGGAGAAGTAAATCCAACGCTTGAGTTTATCGGAAAGCTTTAAAGGAATTAGGCATTTTCAGGTACTTTCTTTAATGATCAAAGTATGCTAGTCGCGATTGGTACACCGTGGCGTTAAGGGATAGATGGCAATGAGACACTAAAAATTAAACAATCAAAATAAAATGGAAGTAAAAGTTTGGGAATCTAAAATAACGATTCCAACCTATGAAATAGGTCCCGAAGATCCAAATCCATCGTATTTCGGCAGCGCATGGGTATACGGCAGAAACTATCCGTATGCCAATCAAGACGATATAGGTCGGACAAAAAATAATAGGGAATATATAGCTCTTTATTTAGAAAATAGCTATTTACGTGTTCTTGTCCTCCCAGAACTGGGAAGCCGTATTTGGTCACTTTATGACAAAAAGGGAAAACGTGAAGTTTGGTATCGCAATAATGTGGTTAAACCAGCGGAGGTCGGTGCCCGTGGGGCTTGGGTGTCGGGCGGGAATGAACTTAACTTTCCTGCTAATCCGCCTAATGAGCATTCCGTAACTTGTTTTTCCCCCATTGATTATGAAATCCGAAAGAATAATAATGGCAGTGGCACTATTATTATAGGGGATATTGAAAAAATTCAGGGAATGCAGTGGGCGTGTTACTTAACCCTATATCCGGACAAAGCCTTTTTGGAGCAGGAGGCCATTCTGTTTAATAGAACGAATCATCCAAAAATACATATATGGTTTGCAAATGCAAGCGTGCAGGATGAACCGGACCTCAGGTTTATTTATCCGGCCAGAAGCGCCTATTCTGCACCTGAGAAGATTATGACCTATCCCATTCACGAAGGTATAGATAAAAGCTTGGCGAGAAATATTCACCATGCGCAGTCTATTTTTGTGCGTGGTGTACGCCGCGATTTTTTTGGGACATATTTCACAAAGGGCAATCACGGTGTTGTGCATGTAGCCGATTATCACGAAGTTCCCGGTAAGAAAATTTGGCATTGGGGACAAGGTGATGATGGACAGAGATGGGTAGATATACTTACCGACCCACCGAGCAAACAGTATGCGGAAATACAAAGCGGACGGCAAACCTCGGAATGGGATTATGAATTTTTGGCACCGCAGAAAGTCGAACATCTGCTTGAGTATTGGTATCCCATAAGAGACATGGGAAATTTTGTTTTTGCTAACCGTGAGCTATCCATAAACCTTGAAATTATTTCCAATGACTCCAAAAAAACCGAATCTTTAACCATAGCTGTGAATGCTACTTTACATATCAAAGATGCAAATATTCTCGTTGAGGCCGATGGTTCTGAAATATATTGTGAAAAAATAAATCTTTGCCCGGAAGAACCGTATTTCAAAACGATCACCCTGCAAAACCCGCTACCGGTTAGTATCCCTTGGGTTCTTTCTGTCTTTGGCGATAACAAAGAGTTGATTCGCTATGATACAAGTGAACTGATTGATAACAATCCAAATCTCCTACCCTTCGACGAAATTGATCCGTCACCAGCTATCATGAAAGGAAAAAGTGCGGAATTGTATGTTACAGAAGGCCTAACTTATGAAGGGTTTAAGGCAGATATCCCCTTGGCACGTGAGCTTTATCGCAAGGCGTTGGAAATAGATTCCGGCTATTCGAAAGCCCTGTTTCAACTGGGAAAACTGGAATTCCTAGCTGGAAATTACAACTTAGCTGGTGGGTATTTAAAAAAGGCATTGCTAAGGGATCGCTATAATGTAGGCATTAACTATTATCTCGGCCTCACCAATATGAAAAAAAACAATTTGGCATTAGCTGAAGATCATTTATGGGTAGGGGTAAGAGAAGAAAACAATACAGCCTGTCTGCTAGCACTTGGTCAGTTAATGTTATCACAAGCTAAATACCGTGAAGCATACAAGTACTTAATTAGGGTTATTCACATTGAGGCTAATAATTTTCG
This sequence comes from Cerina litoralis, assembly GCA_022008415.1. Taxonomy (GTDB): domain Bacteria; phylum Bacteroidota; class Bacteroidia; order Flavobacteriales; family Flavobacteriaceae; genus Cerina; species Cerina litoralis. The sequence goes on along the minus strand of JAIRBC010000018.1, from coordinate 64,230 downwards.
AGCGGCATTCTTAGCCTCGCTTGCCTTGCGCAAAATGGGACAAATTTTGGAAGCCAAAATCCTTGTAACCGAGAAATTAAGCATTAACCCGTTAGATTATTTCCTTAATAGTGAACTCTATTTTATAAATAAAGATTTGACCGATTCTAGTGTAAAGATGACGGTTGCCGAAAAATTGACCAAGTTTTTCGAGCGAGATGTAGAAATATGTCTGTCTGTTCAAGCCGAATATAGTCAACTCGGTTTTGTTGAGGAAGGTATTCATATCATGGAATTTTATCTTAAACATTTAGCAGAGGCACAGGATAATGCATATCCTATTATATACTACTATCTTTCCTATTATTTAGCAGAAAAAGGGCAGGAGAAAAAAGCAATACAATACAATGATTTGGCCGGACGAATGCCTACGGATTACGTGTTTCCGTTCAGAACTGAAACTATAAATGTACTGCAACATGCCCTAAGACTAAATCCTTCTGATGGAAGGGCACATTATTATTTGGGTAATCTACTCTTTCATAAATACAGATATGATGAGGGAATATCGGAATGGGAGGCCGCTATTAAAATTGAAGATAACCCGGTTGCCAGAAGAAATCTTGGACAGGCTTACTATAAGTGCCATGGCAATTCGGAAAAAGCTATTCTACATTATCAATTTGCTATTCGATTAAACCCGTTTGATTATAGGTATTATTGTGATTTTTATGATATTGCCGTAAAAATAGAACAGACCGATTTGGCTTTTTCTATTTTCCAGGCTGCACCGGATATTGTTAAGAGCAAGTCCCGATTCCTTTCTCGATATAGCGCACTTTTACTTATAAATGGATTTTACGATCGGGCAATAGGGATTCTAGACTCAAATGAATTTATTGTTATGGAAGGTGAAAGCAACATTCATGAAATACACGTACATGCACATTTACTAAAGGGATGGCAATTGCACCTATCCGGAAAGGGGAGGGAAGCGCAAATAGAATATCAACGGGCCTTAACTTACCCTGAAAATCAGCACGTAGGACAACCGGTTTACGCCAATTTTTCTAAAATATATTTCTTAATCGGTTTGGCCTTTCGGAGCATGGAAATAGAAAAAGAGGCATTGGAATACTGGAAAAAGACAACTTTGGAATCTGCCATACCCATGACCTATATGGATCTGGTTTTTGGCACTGAACCTTCACCTCACAACGAAGCGAGCTATTATAAGGCAATGGCCCATAGGATGCTTGGTGAGGAAGATCAAACAAAATTACTTATTGACGGGCTCTGGACATATTGTGAGAGTATCGACTCGGACGACCCAGAGGTGCTGTCCCAAAAATATTTTCTTCGAGGACTGGTTTATAAAGCTAAAGGTCTACTTGGGGAAGCGGACGAATCGTTCCGAAAATCACTAAGTTTCAAAGCCGACAACCTTGAATGCATCTTTGGAAGGGTGTTAAAATGATATCTTTTAAGACGATAAAGCAGCGGATCAGAAGCCAAAAAGCCTGGTTCTTTTACACGGTTTCAACCATGTTATTATGGGGAGCGTGGGGCGCTCTTACCGAGTTGCCTGAGAAAAATGGTTTCCCAACGATTCTTAGTTATTCGGTCTGGGCAATTTCCATGATTCCATGTGCGTTGATCGCTTTAAAATTTGCGGATTGGAAACTAGAATACGATAGGCGTTCTTGGATGCTGGGTTCATTGGTTGGAATACTTGGTTCCGGGAGTACGCTGATACTGTTCTACACCCTTAGAATTGGACCGGCATATCTTATTTTTCCAATTATTGCATTGTCTCCGGTAGTAACGGTTATACTTTCAGTTTTGTTTTTAAGGGAGCGCGCCAGTAGGATGTCCTGGATCGGGATTATATTCGCATTGATTGCCGTTCCATTACTCTCTTGGCAATCGGGTGAAAATGGTGGAAATAGTGAATATTTTTGGCTCATTCTCACCTTATTTGTTTTTTTGATGTGGGGGTTGCAGGCATTTTTTATGAAGTTCGCAAATAGAACCATGAACTCAGAGAGCATCTTTTTTTACATGATGCTAACCGGACTTCTGTTTATACCGGTTTCTATTTATATGACTGATTTCTCGAAACCCATAAACTGGGGACTGTCGGGACCTTATCTATCGTTCATCATTCAAATTCTAAATGCAATCGGGGCACTGTTGCTCGTCTATGCGTTTCGCTATGGCCGTGCAGTAATCGTCAGTCCTTTGATAAATGCCGGAGCTCCGTTGATAACGGTTGCTTTATCATTGATACTATATAGGGTTATTCCAAATATTGTGGTAGTAGCCGGGATGGTCTGTGCAATTTTTGGGGCATTTTTATTAGCGACCGAAACGGATTGAAGCTTGGGTAAAAGCCTCCAGCTCTGGCAAAAATGGGTGAAAATATGAGCCAAATAAAATTGTGGATATTAGGGTAAATCCGGAGGTAACCGATTCACGTGATAATATTATGGTCGATTTCATATATTCGAACGGTGTTGTTGTGCCTTTGGGAACCACCAGTTTTTGAAAGTAAATACCGCTTGTATCTTTGGCCATGCACCGTATCTCTAGTTATGCGGAGGCCAAAAACTAGGCAACATTGATTTCCTTAGCTACACGGTTTGCAGACCTAGTGGCGGCCTCTGTTCCCCAATTTAAATTATCGGCGTACGCTCCCGCAAAATAGATGCGACCATGGGGTTTCATTATGTTTGGCCAGAATTTCTTAAGCTCCCCAATAGGAAAGGGGAGCCTCTCGCAAGTAGAGGAAAAGGGTTGCTTGGTCCAATCCCTACCTATAGCTTGTTCAATGGTGTCATTTTTACCGGGATACACCTCACGAAACGCTGCAAGTGCCCTTTGTGGCGATATTCCTCCTGCTCCAGTTCCCAAAACGATTACGCGGTGGGTATCGACTTCGTCCGCAGATTGCCAGATATCCCATATATCGGGATGGTCTAAGAACATATTGATCGAAAGCCCGTCCTCTAGCCAAAATTTGGAACTCGCCTGAAAGACAAACCGTTGGTAGGAATCATAGGTCACGTTTTCAATAATATATTGCCTTTCAATAGGTAGTGCAGGTTTAACAGAAATATTTTTAAAGGCGGGCAATGGTATGCAGTTTACAAAGTAATCGGCTTCCATTACTTTGGTTACCTTATTATCCAGATAAGAAACTTTAATCCCATCATCCCTATTGTGTATCGATGTGATGGGTTTATTAAGCCACACCCTTTGTCCCAGCCTTTTTGCAAAAGCATTGGGCAACATTTGATTGCCCCCTTTTAAACGATAGATCTCTGTAGGGTATTCAGGTACACCCCTTAGCTTGAGAATGGCAGCATACCAGAGACCGAACAAGGCGGACGAATCGGAACCTCCTAAAAGACTCAACGCCATCTTAGAAGCTCCTTGTTTATTATAAATATCAGACATTGGGACATTATCCATCTCGTCAAATCCCACTCCGAAAGGCTGGTATTCGTCCTTAAAATTATCCAAATAAGAACGGGTATAGAGTGATTTGAGTTCTCCCCATGGATTAGTGGATAAGTAGTCGATTTCCTTTTTATTAAATCCCAGATTTTTCAAGATAATAGGATCATGCAGCATCTCCTCCGTATAGAAATCCCCTTTGATCCGTCTCAACACATTCTTTCTTCTTGGATAAGGCAACGCTGTAAGGCCAAATTCCTTTATATACGACCAATACAGGTCATAGCCAGGTTTTGTAATATGCTCTTGTCCATAATCCCCATATAATTCATCGGACAACTCATCATGGGCTGTATAAACATGACCTCCATGCCTGCCCGAAGCTTCGAGGACGGTCACATCGTGTCCCATTTTCATCAACTCATACGCACAGCACATTCCTGCAATTCCGGCTCCACCGACCACTATTTTTTTTGCTGGACCAGAGATTTTTGTTTGTGTTATTTTAAATTCCTTGTTCTCCGGATTATTGGCCATTGAATTATCTATATTTAGCAAGGACACTCCGACCCCGGCCTTGAACGTATTCTTTATAAAATCCCTCCTTTTAAATTTTCCCATGACTAAATGTTCTTGAGTTCAATATTTTATTTTACACCTCAAGTTGTACTTATCGAAATAGCCCCAATTAGTTTGCCGTAGCATCGCACAAAGGCAAATGTAAAGGCCTAAATATTCGGAAGCCCAAATTGAATAGGCCCTATTTTTTTGGTAGTCGATAATCGGGGTTTTGGTTAATTATCTTAGCTAATGCGCAAAAATCTTTGTTATTTACAACCCAGAAACCTTTAAAATTAGATCATTTGAGCACAATAGCTTTTTTAAAATAGAGTCATTGAATTTTATAATCCGGGAAACCATTTCTCGGCATTGGTGTAGTATATCTTTTCAACAACATTTTTGGGCAAATTCAATCCTTTAAATTCCCCGTCAAAATCCGAGACCGTCATACTCTCATTTGACACAAAATACTTCCAGTCGCTCGTCCATGTCGATTGCATACGCTTCTTCAATTCACTGGGATCCGAGGAAGGTTCCGCACTTAGATCGGTACCATAAATAAGCCGATCCTGATATTTAATCACGAAGTCACGCACTTTTAGCCGGTTAATAGAGGATTGGTATTGCAGGTGTGAGATTCGCCCGGCCATATCCACGGCCATATTCGGGAATTCATCCAATCTTTTGGCGAGTTCATCAACACTCCATTCCAAACTGCCCAGATGTGCCCCGACGAACCTTAGGTTTGGATGTTTTCTTAGCATGTTGTCCCGTGCCTCGATCTGATCTTCATACGAAGGAGCTTCGGGATGCAGGTACATATGATATTCGGGATTCTCACTAAAATAGCTTTTGTCCCCATTTACGGTCATCTTATCCAAAGGCAACCAACAGTTTTTCGGTTCACCTAGATGTCCAATTATTGGGATGTTATTGCTGTGAATAAAATCTATTATAGGATCGAATCTTGGGTCATCTATCATAATGTATTCCCCATTTTCATCTTTCAGGTCCATTCCAATAACCTTGTAAACCTTAACAGCTATGGCACCTTGGGCAAAGGAATTTTTTAAATAGGCAATAGTCTTCTCTTTCCAGTCCCCATCGTTAAAATTCCTTACGGAAAAGGTGGTAGCATAGGCCACATAACCGGGAAAAGCCTTTAATTGCTGTATGGCAATCCTTTGTTGGACTTTCATATCGGCAGATTCATTCGGGTCGTCCCAATTTATGGTCAGCAATTTAAAATTATCATCCCTTGCCTGTTGAACAAAATCCGGTTTATCCGTATCTATGTGTACATGTGCATCAATTTTATCGACTTTATTAAAATCATGGACCGTATAAAAATCGGATTTTGAAAACCCATCGGTAGCTGGGTGCTTTTTGTGCTGACCACAGTATTGAAAAAAAAGTATAAAAAGAGTAAAAAAAAGGTGCTTGTATTCCATTTGGTTAGTTTCAGAATTTGAAATGATTTTATCGGTCAACAACTTTCGGATTTATTGTGGGGTTGGGGCTCTCCAAATCCAATTTATTCGGGCCTATCCAAGATTTTACACCTTAAAAAATATTTTCTTTCGGTAGAGCCAATAGCACAGGTACCATTCTATGGCAAAAATCGCCAGGGCCGCAAAGACCATGGTGGCCATGTGGGCCATCCCTGTGGGCGACAATACGCCGGTTACGATCACCTCTACGTATTCCCTGAGCCATCTGCTCACCACGATCTCAAAGAACAGGTAAATGAAAATGGAATTCATCCCCACGATGGTAAAAAAGCGAAGGTATCTTTGGTGCTGGAGCACGTCTATCCAATAGTAAAGAAACGCCAGGGCCAATAGGCACCATCCGCCCGTGACCAGGGTAAATGACGAGGTGGCGATCCGTTTTATGATGGGGGTGATGTTCAGAAGGTCAAGGGCATAGCCTGCGGCTAGCGCGGCAATTCCGAGCATTGCGATGTTTCCTATCTTTCCCTTTACGGTCGCACGGTCTATAAGCCATTTTCCCGCCACGGCCCCCCAGATGGTATGGGCAGCGGTGGGGATACAGTTTATGGCGACCCAGCCCCCCGGATTGATCTTGTTCATCAGCAACAGATCCACATAGTTCCCGAAATTTTGCTGATCGGTAAAAGGCTGGTCGAACCCTGGAACATTGGCGAAGCGATAAAGGCATTCGGTCAGGACCAAGAGGCCCAAGCTAAAGAGAAGTTGGTGGCCAATCTTCCAACGAAAGATAAGAAAGGCGAGAAGTAGGGTAAAGGAAAGTTGTGTAAGGACATCCCAAAGCTCAAAGGACAAGTGATCCCCACGGACGGCATAATCCAATACCCCCCAGAAGAACAGCCACCAGCTGCGTTTTATGGCGTGGACAGCCTGTTCTTTCCAAGGGCGGCCCATTGCGGTTCTCTTGGTGAGAGAGAATGCCAGGGCAGTACCGGCTATGAACATAAATGCGGGCTGGATAAAATCCCAGAAGTGCAAACCGTGCCAGGGCACATGGGTAAATTGTGAGGCCAGGGAATTTGGAAGTGAACCTTCTTCTGACATGTCCAGCCAGTGCTCGTACATTCCGGTAGACTCCAGCATAAGTAGGACCATCACGAGACCTCTGTAAAAATCTAGGGATAGGAGCCTGCCCCCTTTTTTAATGACTTCTTTGGCCCGGGTCTTGTCCAGTAGGTCCATAGGCCCCGACATTACGCCTCCCTTGGCTGAAGCTGCGTCGAGTTTAGCGGTAGTTGATTTATCCATAATTAAAGCAGTAAGAGATTAATGATACATTAAAAGATTGATCGTTTTTTTAGGAATGGCTGTTACCAAACCAATATTTTAAAATATTACAATAATACCCGATGGAATTTATTAAGCTTAAATATTATTGTTTCCCGATCCTTCTGGCGTTGGACGTATAAATTTTTTTTAAGACAGAATCATTTAGGCCGAGACCGTACATGGGCCATTTATAGCCGACCAAATCTGTTAAATAGAAATGTTCATCCTGAGTTTCAAGAGTCCTAAAAGTCGTCCGGAACATGGAGTCTAGCGAGGTATTGTTGCCATAGTCGCTGTGTTTGTTCCAGACCTCCCAGCCGTAGTCCGTCCCATAAACTACCCTGTCCTGGTATTTTTCGAAAAACGCGGCAGTAGCTCTGGGGACGGTGGAAAATTCGGAAAAGCGCGCAGAGATATCGGCGTTTAGATTTGGAAATTTGTCAAACATTCTCCCTAGAATTGATAAATCGAAGGTGCAATTTGCCAGATGTGAGGCCACGAATATTGTTTTCGGGTGCCGTTTAAGCGTGTTCGCCAAAATATCCATCAGGACGTTGTGGTCAAAACCCTTGTCCCTTACCCTCCAGGTCCACGCCCGCATAAGTCCGTCATTGGTAGAATCCATGGTTTCATACATCCATTTTGGGTCGGACATGTGTAAATTGACGGGTATCCCCAATTCTGCACAAGCTTCGAATAGGGGATCCATTCGAGGGTCATCGGGATGGAGACCCTCAACCAACCCCCCCCCTTTATCGTGGAGTTCCCCAACTCCTACCGCACCTTTATTTACGCACCGGCGAAGTTCCTTTACGGCCTTTTCGGGCCAATCCTTTTTTTGATAGCCCGAAAAATCAAATCCACAATAAACATCAAACCGATCTGGGTATTTGGAATACATAGAATATATCGAATCAAATTTACCACCCACTTCATTAGTGAAAACAACAGATTTTTGAATGCCCACTTTGTCCATTATTCCAACGCGTTCGGCTATTTCTTGCGGAGTCGTGGTATAATTGTGGGCATGCATGTCTACAACGGGGAATTTCGCTTTCTCGATATCGGTAACGGGAACTTTGTAAATAGACTTTGGCTTCCAATCTTTTAGAAGCAGATTTTCGGGACTCATGACAGTGTCTTTCGTATCGAGGGATTTAAATTCCCCACTATTCTGACAACCGGCAAGGTTGAGTAATATTATACCAATTGTAGGGATTGCAATAAGTTTGTTCATGATTTAGTCGTGTAAAATGTTTTGGAGGCCTTTTAGCCATCTAAAATATAACGCGCAAAGAACTACCCAATAGATAGCGGTGGCCTGGATTTCCATTTACCTTTGGTAAAATCTGGAACATCCACCGTTTTGCTCTTATTTGCTACTGAAAGATTGGAAAGCGGAAAAATTACGCTACTGGTCACAGAATCGTAGACATCAAAATAGGGCATTTTGTTCTCGCGCAATGCTTGGACCAACAAATGCCAGGTTAAAGGCGTTGTACTACCACTGCCCCCATGGCCTCTGATTGCCCTTTTTCGGGGAGCCGGCTTATAATTTTTGAGCGTAGGATGTTGATACTCTTCCAAGTATTTCCCTGCGGACTCCCATTCGTGTTCCTTGGGGCTAAGGCCCTCAAGGTAAATTTTTGGTCCTTCTAAAGCGCTTCCTCTCAAATATACCCCCTTAGTTCCTTGTAATCGGAATAATCCTCTTGGGTGCGGGGTATTTGTGTCGTAGTTTAAGGTAATCAATTTTCCATTTACCGTGCGTATTAATGTCGCATTGACATCGCTCTGCTTAAATTTAATTTTGGCCTGTTCGGAGTCCCTGCCGTAATTCAACACTGCATAATTGTGTAGCATTTCTCCCTTGGAACCCATAGAGACCAAATGATCTAGCCTATCACCGCGGTTTATGCCTTCATAGGCCATTATTCGGTTCATGGGGTGATCTGGATAAAGGTTGCCGTTATGGGTTACATCATAGGCCAATCTCCAAGGTTCTTCTGCCGGATTGTTCTTAACGAATCTCAAGTCGTGAATATACCCGCCCTCCGTGTGCAATATTTCCCCAAATAGCCCTTTTTGTACCATGTTCAGCAGGGCGAGCCCATCGGAACTCTCCAACATGGCTTGTTCGAGTGCAAGAGTTGCCCATTTTCCAGTTTTTTCTGAAGTTTCCACCAATGCCCAAGCCTCATCGAGCGTGAGTACAATAGGAACCTCCGAAACGGCGTGCTTGTCATTGTTCATGGCGGCAAGACAAACGGGGGCATGCCATTCCCATGATGTGGAGCATATTACCGCATCCAACGTCTCTTCCTCACATAGACGCTCAAAATCCGTTAGACCTCTATCGTATAAACGAGGTGACGGCTGTCCTGCCTCTTCAATCCATCTTTTTGCATTGTAAAGGCGTTCCGGCTTAATTTCACAAATGGCAGGAACCATCACACCTTCCATTCCCAGAGCTACATCGAGATGGTAAGAGCCACGGCCGCCTATTCCCACAAAACCTAGCCTTATCGGTTTTGCATCGTTTTCCCTTTGAGCAAAAATATCAAGGGGTGAACCAATTGGGGTTAGAGCCAACCCGCTAAAAGCCACGGTTGATTGTTTTATAAAACTTCTACGACCACAATTACTCTTACCCATAAATTTCTACTTAGTATTAATCATTTAATCGCGGAAAATTATATTATTCTTTCCACAATGGTTGAAAAAAATTAAATTAGCAAAACACAAATATAATAATTTCGTAAGTTTGTGTGAATGTAATAATGTTTCTTTAATCATAAAAATATTTTCATTAGATAATTGTTTTGAGATAAATATTTTCGTATTCTGGCGTATTGTTTAAATACGAAGCATCATTTATCTCGATACTTAGCTAAAAATCTTGTTTTCTTACGATTACAGCATCTTGGTCTCTAAAATCGAATAGGAGATTCTTGTACTATTGAAGTGTAAGATTACTTTGTAGATTATTTACTTAAATTTAAATTTCAATATTCATGGGTTCACGAAGGGATTTTATCAGAAAAACAGCCATTGCAAGCACAGGTGCCGCCTTGTCTCCAAAACTATCGTTAGGCCTCGACCATTTTGCGGGCGAAAAGTTAAGATTGGGCTTTATAGGAGTAGGGTTGCGCGGGACAAATCATTTGCACAACGCTATTTCTAGGAGTGATGTCGAGGTAACAGCTATATGCGACATAGATCCGAAACGGATCGACATAGCCCTTAAAATGCTCGATGATAGCGGAAGAAAAAAACCGAAAACCTATGGGAAAAACGAGAAGGACTATCTTAATCTTTTAGAAGATAAGAACGTGGATGCGGTTCTTATTGCAACACCGTGGTTATGGCATACAAGAATGGCCGTAGACGGAATGAAGGCCGGAAAATACAGTGCCGTAGAGGTTTCTGCCTCCCAGACTATTGAAGAATGTTGGGACTTGGTAAATACCCATGAACAAACGGGAACGCACTTCATGTTTTTGGAAAACGTATGTTTTCGTAGGGATATCATGGCCGTGCTCAACATGGTAAGACAAGATGTATTTGGCGAATTGTTGCATTTTAGATGCGGCTATCAACATGACCTTAGAGGAGTGAAGTTCAATGACGGGAAAGAGGCCTACGGTAGAGGAGTGGAATTTGGTGAAAAGGGAATCTCTGAGTCCAAGTGGCGGACTAAGCATTCGATCTATAGAAATGGGGATACCTATCCCACACACGGCGTGGGCCCTATTGCAGTTATGTGTGACATTAACCGGGGCAACAGATTCCTTAGTATGACCTCCCAGGCAACAAAGGCGGTGGGCCTTCATAGATATATTGTGAACGTGGGAGGTATAAATCATCCCAATGCCAAAATCAAATTCAGGCAAGGTGATATTATTACTTCGATAATTGAGACTGCCAACAATGAAACCATTATTGTTACACACGACACCAATTCCCCAAGGCCCTATTCCCTTGGATTCAGGGTTCAAGGAGCAAATGGACTCTGGGAAGTTGACGGAAACCGGATCTATATAGAAGGGAAATCCGAATCGTATGATGAATGGGATAATGCCACAGAATGGTTAAAAAAATATGATCATCCACTTTGGCAAAAATTTGGGGAAGAAGCTACCGGGGCCGGACATGGAGGTATGGATTATTTTGTAATGAAGGCCTTCGTGGAATCCGCGATAAATAATATAGCTCCACCGATAGATGTTTACGATGCCGCGGCTTGGAGCGCTATAACTCCATTATCGGAAGCTTCAATTGAAAACAATGGGGAACCCCAGGAATTTCCCGATTTCACAAGAGGTCAATGGGTTAAGAGGAAACCCTATGACTGGATGAAATCGGAATACGTTTAATAGCTACGGGGAATGGCTTGGACCGCCTCTTTATTTTTTATTTGATGGTTTAAATTTGAAGAGTTGGATATCCAGTTTTATAAAAATAGGCCCCTAAGGTATTTGTCGCAATGCGATCTGATCAACCATGAAACGAAAATTAATAGTTAACATTTAACTATAAAGTGAAACGAGAAAGAGATATCTTTACGAACTTATGTAAATTTTAATTGGGATATGAGGAAAGCTGCGGCACGTAGATCAAAAATACTTGAAATTCTAGACGATTTTGGTCAAGTAAACGTAAATGACCTGAGCAAGGAAATGGAGGTCAGCGAGGTAACCATCAGAAACGATTTGGATAAGTTAGAAAAAAGTAAACTTCTTATTAGGGCCCATGGGGGTGCTTTTAAAACAAATAACATTGCACTGGCCGTAAGTGAAAAAAGAAATATCAATTATGATTGTAAGCGTTTAATAGGCAAGAAAGCGGTTACATTAATTGAAGATAACGATTCTATTATTCTTGACTCGGGCACTACCACTTTTGAGATTTCCAATAACCTCGAAAGATTTGAGAAATTGACCGTTATAAGCAACGCCTTAGATATTGTGAACAACCTGTCTAAATATAAGAACCTGCAGGTTTTTATGCCTGGAGGTTTCCTGAAGGAATTTTCCATGTCCCTTGTAGGCCCTATGGCAGAGCGCAATTTGAAACAACTATATTGCAAAAAGGTTTTTCTTGGAATCGATGGTATAAAACCAGACGTCGGGATTTTTACTCACCATATGGAAGAAGCTTATTTAAACCAAATTATGATAGATATTGCAGAGGAGGTAATCGTGGTTGCAGATTCCTCTAAATTTAAACAAAGTGGTCTTGCATTTATTTCCGATTTCCATAAGATTGACAAAGTAATCACGGATGCCAAAATTGAACAGGAAAGTATTGCAATGTTGGAAAGGAACAATATAAAGGTGATTATTGCGAATTGATATCATCCATCCATATATTTTAAGGTGTTTGTGAAAGGAACACTCGTAATTATTGAAAGTACCCTACAGGTTGGATCCTTTTTCATATCCTGTGGAATCTTTTTAAAAAGATCATTGAATCTATTAGTTCGGAAATTACCTCAGGCTCAACTTTATACCGATTACCTTCCCGCACCTCATTTCTTAAAATTATAATCCGCAATAAATAAGGATATGTAACTGTTAATCTCTTTAAACGAAAGTATCACTAAATTCCTCATGTCATTTTTCTGAAATGGTACGGACGCATTGTTACCTTACCTATTTTATTGGTTTCTATTTTAAAAATTACGATTTGTCAGTGCAAAGTGTTGGAATTCAGAAAGGGATCATTTGCACATTGTGGTCCCCTCGAAAAAGAAGGTGTGGTTTGGTTAGAGGAAGGAATTTCCTTGACAATTGGTATTAAAACCAAAGTGTGTTTTATTAATCGGCCGGTCTTTCCGCTTAATTGTAAACTGTATCGGGATAATCCCCGTTGTCTTCGCAAATGCATAGGATTGTTTGCCATTGCATGTATTGGTATACTGTGTTTGGGCACGAACTTGTCCTATGACTGGTATACTATCCCTATTATCCATTTTCTTTATTTTTTAAGTTTGTACGGCCATGGTTATAATTCCTTTTGATCAATTCTCATATGAGATTTCAGATGTACTAGTACGCTCAAGGAAATTGAACCGATCGGTTTAGGCGAGGTATGTGGTTCTAACGGGAATGTTTGCCCGTGTACCGGCCGTCTTTAAAAAAGGTATCCACTGTTTCCGCGATTTCATTGGTATAGGTTCTACATTGCTCCGGCTAGATAGAAGTAAAGTATTATCCAATCTTCTGATAATATGCACTTCATTCTTTCGATTGTAGATTGCCTCATTGGATACATAGAATAAGACTTCTAAAATTTACTAAATATTTGCCTCCATCGCATATCGGTTGGATATATTGCAAATATGATATTATAGTATGCAAACTTTAAGGAAGATTTTTACTAGACAAATTGGTAATCTTGTCTTTAGATCTTTTGATTGTTCTCGAGGGTGGCAGGAAACCAATATTAAGTAATTATGTTTTAAACCTATAGAGTGGCGTTCTAGATTGTAAAAAAAATGAAAAATAGACTTTATATATTAATTATTTCCGTCGTTTTTGTTACCGCAGTGGAAACGATATACGGGCAATCAGAATCTGCTAGTTCGATATTGGACATGAATTACCCTTACCCAAAAAGTACTGTGATAACGGGTTTTGTGATGGATACTGTTCGTGTTTCCATAGGACATGGCGACAACTGGGCCATTACTTGGGCCGGTGACGGTAAACAATATTCCTTTTTTACGGATGGTACCGGTTTTGGACTGGAAAAGGAGGTAAGCACAGCACCGGTCATTATAACAGGTAACCCGCCCGAAATCCATGGTTCCGACATAAAATCACCGACGGGCACCATTCCCTACCCGGCAGGTCAAGGTTCTGGTAAAGTGAGCGGGCTCCTTGCCATAAAAGGGGTTTTGTACGCCCTTGTCAGGAACCTGAATCCCCAAGGATACCCGAAGGGAACGGGGAGTACATTAATGTATTCGGGAGATTTTGGGAAAACATGGAATTGGGTAAACTGGGATTGGCCGGAGATTGGTTATCCTTCTTGGTTAAATGCGGGTCGGGAATATTCGGCCGCAAGCGACGATTTTGCTTATTTCATTTCTCCTGACGGCTCCAGCGCGTATGCAGATTATTCTAACATTATTATGGGGAGGGTTCATAAGGATTCTATATTGTTCAAGCAGAAATATACTTTTTATAAGGGGATTTCAAATGCTCAGAGCGTGCTTTGGGGAACTTTTGAAGATCGCGCCCCCATTTTTACCGACCCACAAGGATGTTTCCGTCCCGATATTGTATACAATGAAGGCCTAGACAGGTATTTCCTGCTTATGAGTTCGCCCTATGGCGAATGGGACTGGTGGGCCAATGAAAATCCCGACAGAAAACCGCATCTCGGTATATTTGATGCCCCCGACCCTTGGGGACCTTGGACAACCGTTGCTTATGTTCCCGAGTGGGGAAGGCCTGAGAACAGGTTTGCCCCGCATATTCCCTCCAAATGGATCAGCAGGGACGGAAAGGAATTTTATTTGCTGTATTCCTGCATTCCCAATGGCCCTTACCAATTTAATATCCAGAAATGTACTGTAAAAGTTTTGGAGTAATGTTTTATGAAAATTCAGCTATTTGAATTAATCATATCTAAAAGCCTTGCTAAAGGGGATAAAAGAAGAAATCAAGGACACACTGTGAAAGTTTTTTGGATTGAAATATGGATTCACTGGTATTAACCTTGCCATCACAGAAATCTTACGAGGCCAACAATAATTTAAAATACAAATTAGATTAAACTAAACGACTTTAAAATGAAGAATGTAATAATTGCTTTTTTGGTTTTAATACCAGTGTGGCCCTTATTGGCTCAAATAGACAAGCCCATTGAAAAAATGCCAGAGCCTTTTAAAATTGTCCCACAACCTCAAGAAATAGAGCTGCTTGCGCATAGAGGTTTATCTTACGGTGCCCTGAAATACCTGAAACAGGTTGGTGACTTTGATCGCCCTGTCATGGGTCCTATTCTGAGTCCTTTAACCCAACTAAACGAAACCGGTCCAGGGACACTAACGCTGAGATTGGATAATTCCACGGACGTGCCAAAATCCACTGAAGGCTACGTGATGACCATAGCGAACGGAAATGTTGAAATTGTAGCCAGGGGGGAGGCTGGTATTTTTTATGGTTGCCAGACCCTGGAACAGCTGTTGGAAGATTCCCGTGATTTCCTCAAGGCTATCCCGGCTTGTAAAATCACCGATTCGCCTTCACTATCATATCGCGCCGTTCATTTCGACGTTAAGCACCATCTCGATCATATGAACATATATTATGAGAGCATCGATCGGTTAGCACGTTACAAGATTAATGCCGTAATATTCGAGTTCGAAGATAAATTGCGCTACGAACTACAGCCGCTAGTAGCCGCTCCCGAATCCATCAATATTAGTGAAATGGCAGCCCTTACAAAATATGCCCGACAACGCCATATTGAAATTACCCCCTTGGTACAGGGGCTGGGCCATGCGACTTATATTTTAAAGCATGATCAATATGCCCCGCTTCGCGAGCTGCCGAACAACAGATGGGCTTTTTGTCCGATGGACGAGGGAACCTATGACGTACTTTTTGATTTGTACCGCGATGCGATAAAGGCAACCCCCGGATCGAGATATCTTCACATTGGTGGCGACGAGATTGGCAACATTGGGTTGTGTTATCGTTGTAGGCCAACGGCCGAAAAAGAAGGATTGTTGAGTTTAAATTTGCATTGGCTTACAAAGGTCTGTGAATTTGCCAAGGAGAACGGCCGTATACCCATTTTTTGGGATGATATGCCTTTGAAGGCGGCCGGCGTATATGAAAGTACGGAAACTGGACAAATGGACGAAACTAAAGCAGCTGAAGCATGGAAGACCGGGGGGCCAATGCTCGAAAAAGTTATTCAGAAATTTCCCGAGGAATGCGTTTATATGCGCTGGAATTATGGTATGGCTCGAGAACCGGGCAATATTATGGTGCTCGATTGGTACCTCGAAAATGGGTTAAAGACGATGATAGCAACTTTAGCAAATCCGTCATCTACTACCGTAGCCAATATTAGAAGCTTTGTGCAATTGGCGGCGGAGAAAGGAATTGGAGGTAATCTTTGTACCGCCTGGGATGACGATTCGCCACATATGGAAACATTCTGGCGTGGGTATATTGCCTCGGCCGAATACGGCTGGAAAGCCAATGGCAGGACAATAGAGGAATTTTACAACGCTTATTTGCAAAGGGAATTTGGGATATCCATTCCAAATTATGAAAAGTTTAAACAAGAGTTATGGGATGCTGAAGTGTTTTGGCGAAGGGCTTTTAATAAAGTCGGCTCTCGAACCGATCTAAAAAATGCATTGCTGATTTTACCTGGATTGGCACACTGGTTTAAGCCGGGAGCAAAGATGGATCAAGATGAGGATTCCTTTGCATCCCTTCTGATCGACCTTCCGGATATAAAAAATCCGGGCAAATGGAGTAGTAAACACGAATATCGGCTAAAGGAAGCAAAAAAGATAATGGACGATTTTCAACAGAACTCAAAAGCCTTGGAATCCCTTACTCAAAAAGCTAAGAGAAACAGATATCACTGGCAGATAATCGATGCCCTTAACGATTTCTATATAACTGCACCGCGATTACTATTGGCTCTTGAACAATGGGATCAAAAGAAAAAAAACAGACCATCGGATGCGGTCGAAAATGTCCGCAATGCTATAAATGAGTTTGATACCAGCTGGAAAAATTTAAATACCGTGTATGCAAAGACACGATTTACATCCTACTCCAAATATTTTGTGCCAGACCGGTATTTCCACTTTGCTAGCCAAAGGGAAGACTTAACATGGATGATCCAAGTAGAAGAATTGTACCATCCTTTGGTCAATGAATGGCTAGATAGTCTCAACTGAGTTATTGGGTAACCAATAAACTACAAAACCAACGATGGGAAAGTTGGTATTTCGCCTATAAACATCGTTTTTGCCAAAATCGAAGCCAATGACAAAATCGATGAATTTGCCGACACTTTACGTTTAAAACTTTAGTACTGTTTTACGGTTGCAAAGTGGCGTTTAATTACTGAAATCCCAGCTGGGTAGAGTTCCGTGACAAAATGAAATATAAGAATCTATCCTGGAACATAATCTTCATTGGATGCTAATAAAATGAATTGGAGGTCAATTCAACCGCGCACAGAAGTTATAGGATTGGATCTTAGTTGTTTATAATAAAAATCAAGGATTTACGCAAGGAGACATTACTATTCCTTTTAAACTAATATTTGCACGATAGATGTTACCAGATAAATTAATGCAAATATTTCATTACTAGTAGCAAAAAATCCGGTTGATTACCAACTGATGGCAAGGTAATTTAGTATAAAAGTTAGAAAGACGGGCTAGAAGCCTTAATAATCCCGATAATAGCGATCGAGTATACCCTGCAGTAATTTACACTCGGGTTTGTATGGAGAATTACAGGATGTTCCAATACTGACCTCAAATTACACGGTTGACGATAGACGTATTTTAGAGATGGGATTGTTTAAGAATTACCACAAACAAAGCGTGGATTTCTGGGTCCAATTTGTCTAAGATTTGGACTAATTGGGGGTCAACAACAGGACACGCGTATTTAGTAGTTGGTCCTGAGATTAGAATTAGAACAACATCAGGGTACAGGGTCATGTTGTACAATGTTTTTGGATATCGCTGACGGGTGAATTCTTTCTTTTCCTACGCCCCGGAAGTAAGCAAGAAAATCTTGGAAGACTACAAATGGATTACCTCGATTACACACTAAATTAATCCAGTAAGGTGGATTGATTGAGTTGAACGTAGAAATTTTAACCAAAACTCAAAACTTTATGAAAAAGAGAACGCTATTTAAAAATTTAAGAACTGTGCCTCTAATATTATTGATGGTATTAGGGCACCAGTTGATGGCGCAGACAGAAACTATAACGGGATCCGTCACGAGCGCTGCCGACAACGTCCCCATTCCAGGGGTCAATATCGTTGTACAGGGATCGACAGTTGGAACCCAAAGTGATTTTGATGGGAATTTCGCTATTGAAGCGGAGAACGGGGATGTTTTGGTATTTTCCTATTTGGGAATGAAAACCCAGAAGCACACCGTTGGCTCTGACAAATCTATTGCGATTGTAATGGAAGAGGATGCCAGCCTTTTGGATGAAGTTGTTGTAGTAGGCTATGGCAGTCAAAAAAAGAGTGATATTACGGGGTCTATCGTCTCAGTGAAATCGGAAGATTTAGACGTGCTTCCTTCCCAAAGGGTAGATCAGGCGCTACAGGGAAGGGCAGCCGGCGTAATGGTAGTCAACACAGATGGCGCTCCGGGCGGAAATACTAGAATACGTATACGTGGGATGAATTCCATTTTAGGGGGGAACGATGCGCTAGTGGTAATCGACGGTCTCCAGGGGGGCAATTTGAACGATTTGGACCCGAACAACATAGAGTCCCTAGAGGTGTTAAAAGATGCTTCGGCAACCGCCATATATGGTTCAAAAGGAGCAAACGGGGTGATTTTGATAACGACCAAGACTGGAAAAAAAGGAAAACCAATGTTCAGTTTTAATTCCAGTTATGGCCTTCAATCCTTGAGGAATAAAATTGATGTTATGGACGCCGTCGATTACTTGGAGACTATAAATGCCCGCAGTGCCACCAATGACTTAAATGGCCCGCCCGTACTACCGATTACAGAACAGTACATTGACGATTTTAGAACCGGAAAGAGGAAGAGCACAGATTGGCAGGACGAAATATATCGGACTGCCCCTATGCAAAACTATCAACTCTCCGTTAATGGGGGATCGGATGAGGTCAGTTATTTTTTCTCAGGAGGTTTGTTAAAGCAAGACGGTATACTTATCAACTCATCTTTTCAAAGGTTTAACCTCAGGAGCAATATCTCGGCAAATATTTCCAAGTCTATAAGGGCAGGGTTAAATATGGCCGTTTCAGAATCTAAGGGCAATGTAAATCCTTTAGGACCTAATACCGGATTTCTCTATAATCCTATATTACAGGCTCCTCAATTTAATCCCGACCTACCTGTCTATGATGAACAGGGCAATTATAGCCAGGCCTCCGTCTATGGGGCTACTGGTGTGTGGAACCCTGTTGCGTCCGCTCGGGAAACAACTGCAGATGATGCGGTTATCAACTTCGGGGCAAATGCCTTTGTAGAAATTGATTTGCTTACGGGCCTGCGATTAAAAATCTCTGGTGGTAGAAATGTTTACGATAGAAACTATTCTGTCTACTACAATGGGCTGACCTTTGAGGGGACTCCTGCAAACGGGAAACCCGGTTCCGGTAGTATATTGGATAGTAGAAGGGAATTTTGGCAGAACACTAATTTACTTACCTATAATAGGGAATTGGGAAATCACAGATTTACGGTTACCTTGGGCGCGGAACAACAGATAGAAAGGAACAAATTCAACAATGTAGATGCCAAACAATTTTTGAGCGATTTAACCGGTCTCAATGATTTGGGGACCGCTGAGATCACGGAGAACACATCGTCCAGTAGTGAAAGGGTATTAAACTCCTATTTTGGAAGGTTGGACTATGCCTTTAAAGATCGTTATATTTTTACCGGTACGTATAGAGCCGATGGATCTTCGGTATTTGGTGAAAACAATAAATGGGGTTATTTTCCTTCAGGTGCTGTTGCATGGATCGTTTCCAAGGAGGAATTTCTAAACAATGTTGATTGGTTGAGCAATCTAAAACTTAGGGCTAGCTGGGGTAAAACAGGTAATCAGGGGGTAAGTCCGTATTCTTCGTTGCCCGGATTGTCTTCGGACCCCGGCCTTTTTAACTATCCGCTTAATCAGGGAACAGGCTATCAGTTGGGCATTGCTCTCAACAGGGCGGGCAACCCTAATTTAAAATGGGAAACAACGACCCAAA
The DNA here is from genome assembly GCA_022008415.1 of Cerina litoralis. Lineage (GTDB taxonomy): Bacteria > Bacteroidota > Bacteroidia > Flavobacteriales > Flavobacteriaceae > Cerina > Cerina litoralis. The sequence continues at coordinate 44,475 of JAIRBC010000018.1, read as the reverse complement.
CAGATTTTGGGGCAGACTTGGGATTATTCCGTGGTCGCCTCATGGTAACAGCTGACGTTTATTATAAGAAAACCGATAACCTCTTACTAAACAAGTCCTTGCCGGGGTACACAGGGTTATCCTCTGTTCCGTTTAATGTGGGATCTACCGAAAACAATGGTGTAGAGTTTTCAATTTCAGGTGATCCCTTTGTCGGTGATTTTAGTTGGAACACCAGCTTTAATATAAGTGCGAATAATAACACTGTTACCAATCTAGGCGAAGATGTCGACGAGATTAAATTTGACGTGACCACAGGAGGATATGCGTTGGCGGATCTGTCCTTTTTGAAAGTTGGACAAGGTTTCGCAACATGGTATGGGTGGGGTTATGAAGGGGTCTGGAGTACTGATGAGCGCGATCAGGCTGCCCTCTACGGACAATTACCCGGTATGCCCAAGTATACGGATGTCAATAATGATAACATAATAGATTCCCAAGATATACAGGTGATCGGCAATGCCCTGCCCGATTTTTTCTATGGGTGGAACAATACCTTCAAATACAAAAATGTAGACCTGTCTTTTTTGATACAGGGATCCCAAGGGAACGATATTTTTAATAGCCCCAGGATTATGTTGGAGACCTATAGTGTAAGGAGTCCAAAGTTGCTTAATCGTTGGACCGAGGATAACCAAGATACGGATATACCGGCATTTATAAAACAGAGTACGATATTGGCCGCCGGACTTTCAAGTACGGTGGCATTGGGGGACTCTGAAAGTTCTACCACCAGATATGTTGAGGATGGATCCTATATTCGGTTAAAGAATATTACTTTGGGATATAACTTTCAGGAACCAATCCTTTCAAAACTCAAAATAAATTCCTTTAGAATCTATGTGAGCGGCACCAATTTAATCACAATTACCGATTATACGGGCTATGACCCGGAAGTGAGCTCATTTCTTGATAATGATGCACAAATGGGAGTCGATTTAGGAAATTTCCCAGTGTCCAAAATTATAAATATGGGGTTACAGGTTTCGTTTTGATAATAGTATAATTATAAAGCAATATGTTATGAAAAGAATAAAAAAAATATATTTTTCACAAAAAATCTTGTTATGGTTTTTGTTCGCGTTTCTTGTTTCGGGTTGTGAAACTTTGGATGAAGATCCACAAAGTTTTATTTCACCGGACAAGTATTACACTTCCGTTGGACAGGGAGAAACTATTTTGGCGAGTTCCCTGTCGTTTTTGTGGAATCTTTGGACGCCAGGAGGCTATGGAGAAAACTATTATTATTTTCAATTGGTCAGCGATCAATTTTACAAACAGACCTTGGTTATACCCGAAGATAACGGCGATATAATGTGGGTTGCCCATTATAAATCGATAACCAATCTTAACAACGCATTAAAGTCCATTGCGGAAGGTAGTATGCAAGGTGCCCAAGAGGATATTGATAGATTGGTTGGCCAATTAAAATTTGTTAGGGCCTTTAACTACTTTGCCCTGGTTAGGCTATTTGGTGGTGTACCCTTATATACCGAGACATCGGGTGAACCTTTGGAAAATCCCTTGCCCCGGGCGACCATTGCGGAGGTCTATGACCAAATAATCGCCGATCTTATAGAGGCCAAGAAGTTTTTGCCGGTTTCATGGCCCGATGGTCAGGAAGCCAGAATAAAAAAAGTGGCGGCACAGGCTCTCTTGACCAAAGTTTACCTCACGCGGGCTACAGCACCCTTAAACCAGAGCGAATATTTTAAAATGGCCAGGGATGAAGCCTTTGCGATTATGAATGGCGAAAGTGCACCTACTTTGATACATGATGTTCACGATGTGTTTAAGTATGAAAATAAATATAGTTCAGAATTTATTTTCTCTTTCAATTCTACCTCTCTTGATAGGGCTATCAGTGCCAGAAGCTTTGGTCCGAGCACGGTATTGGATGGCTGGGGAGATTTTCCCGCAAGCGTAAAATTGGACACCGAATGGCCAGATCAACCTAGAAAGGATGCCTATTTACGAACCGAAATTAGCGATGAGGACGGTACCGTATTTCCGTACCAAACTTGGGGTCCCCCGGCTCCGTGCTTAAAGAAGTTTTCCCAACCTTATGTTCCAAAGGATGAATATGAAAATTACAACGACACTTGGAACCTTCCGGTACTCAGGTATCCCGACGTGCTGCTGATGTTTGCCGAAGCCGAAAATTTGTTGAACGGCGGTCCAACCCCAGCAGCTGTTGATGCTGTAAACCAAGTAATTGACAGGGCCAACGATTGGGAGATAAACCCAAATTATCCCAGGTTGACCCTCGCCATGTCTATGCAAGAGTTTGATGATGCCGTGATTAGGGAGCGAAATTTTGAACTGTGCTTTGAATTTGACAGAATGTACGACCTGTACCGAAAACGAATATTGGATAGGGAGAGTCCGTTGCATGTCCAAAATTTTTCGGAGAACGACTATCTATGGCCAATTCCCCAAGACGATTTGCGACAGAATCCATTGTTGACCCAAAATCCTGGTTATTCTAGCCCAAATTGATGGAATCGTCATGAGGTTTTAAATAGTATACAATTTCTATAAGTAGTAAGTTTAATATTTGAATTGTATTTGAGTTATAAGAACCCATAAAATAAAGAAACAACCGTTCAACTCGTTTGTCCTTTAAAACACAATTGTAAATCTCGATAAAATTGCATGTTTTTCGCAATTTATTTGGCAGGCCGGTAAATGCCTGCTATGGGCCCTGTAGAATTGCCATCAAAGCAATTGTAATGGCAGATTAAAGTGCAGATGGCCAGGGATTATCGCTGATAGCCATATAATAATGCATATGTTTCCAATGACGGTAATTTTGTAGTTCTCTACCTGGTTATTAAAAAATAGCCGATATTTCTATCGTTCGAGGGTGGGGGAAGGATATGGACGGACAGGCCGTTCCATTTTAAGTTTACTGGAGATACCGTTATGAAGATATCCGTTAGGGTGAAAATAGCCGATATGAAGATGTCGGGTATTTATGGAAGGTTACAATACCCCAACAAAGCCTTTTGCCCTTCTGCGGACATGATGCAAGCCTAAGTTATCTGTACAGCGATGCCCTGTGATACCGGGATAGAACTACTAAGATCAAACCCAAAAAGGAATTCTAAATAGGCCCATGACCTCATCTATTTTTTTTAACAACGAAAGGGCATTATACACATCCTGTATCTAATAAATCATATCGATTAAACTATAAAATATAGATTGATGAAAATACACAATTACAAAGTTAAAATCGAATGGACAGGAAACGAGGGAGAGGGCACTTTGGACAGTAATTCTTATAATAGAAACCATAAAATTGTAGTAGCAGGAAAATATGATGGAATAAAAGGTTCATCAGATCCCTCCTTTCTAGGAGATAAATCCAGGTATAACCCCGAGGATCTTTTTTTGTCTTCCGTATCGGCTTGCCATATGCTTTGTTATTTGCACATATGTTCCGTCCATAAAATTATTGTGACCGAATATTTGGACAACGCGGTGGGGATTATGGAGGAAACTGAAAGTGGAAGCGGAAAATTCACTGAGATTACCCTGCATCCAAAAGTGAAAATCACGGATCAGGGGATGATTGCGAAGGCAAACAAACTACACGAAGAAGCTAACAAAATGTGTTTTATTGCTAATTCTTGCAACTGTAAAATTGGCCATAATCCAAATACAAGTATCGAATAAATAAAATATACTCCAACCACCCAATTTTATTGCTTGATGAAATCTTAATGGAAATCTATGGATTCATACAATTGTTGGTGTTTGTGCAGATAATCCAGTGTATGAAACCTAGTAGCGCAGCTTAACCAAGACCGTGTCAGTACCATAGCATCACGGAAATCTGGTGTAACCCAACCCATAAAGTGTGTACGCCACCAATATAGACTATAGTCATGGACAGTATGAACTTTCTTATTTTAACAATGTTTTTTCTTGAGCTTTCTTCCTGTAATTTACACAGCGATGGCACTACGCCGAGGAATTATTATGTAAGCCCCAACGGTAAGGATTCCAACACGGGGAGCGCGGACAGCCCTTGGAAAACAATTAACCACAGTCAAGACAAACTAAGCCCGGGTGACACCTTGTTTGCAAGGGGTGGAACGTATGTGGAAACCGTTTATATAGACAATAATGGCACGGAGGACCAACCTATCGTTATTTCTGCATACCGGGGAGAGACACCAATTGTAGATGGACAGGATTTCTTGCCCAATGAGGACTGGGGAGCCATGTTTACCTTGGCAGGATCATATATCCATGTAATGGGATTTGAAGTAAAAAACTCTAATATCACAGGTAAAGTAAAGGGGGGCGAAGGTGTACGATTCAAGGATGGGGTTTACAACAAAATAAGTTTTATGAAAATCCATGGTTGTGGAGATCACGGGATAGATGTAAATGCCGATTTTTCCATTGTCGAGGATTGTGAGGTTTATTTGAACGCAATGAACAATGTCTCGCATTCCATTTCAAACGGTTGGGCCAATGGAATTTCGTTTGCCAGGGAAGCTACCGATGGGATTACCGACCACGGGATTATAAGAAGGTGTGTCGTGTATAATAATCACGGTGAAGGCATCGATGCTTTTGAAGCAAATGACATAACAATTGAAGATTGCATCACTTATGACAACTGGACAATGAATTTGTATATAAGTGATGCCACCAATTGTTTGGTGCAACGAAACATTGTTTACAACTCACCCGAATCAACATTCCCATTACGCAATGACAATCGCAGTGGCATTACACTTGCCGACGAGGTCTCCGATGGAGAAAGTATTCCCCATTCTGCCAACAATCTAATAATCAATAACTTTCTTTACAATGCAGATCTAAGCGCTTTTGGTTGGACCCTGGTTCCCAATACAGGGCTAAAAAATGTGTTGATTGCAAACAATACAATTGTAAATGGCAATCTTTCCATAGGAGTATTCGAGGACAGTATTGTTCATAGGAACTCTCAAATTAGAAATAATATCATTGTAGGCGAAGCACGGGTATCGAATGCCCAGGGAATAATTTTTTCAAATAATAACTGGAAAGAAAATCCAACCGACAATGTCAAAGGAATGGGAGACATTATTGGAGACCCTGAATTGTCCTTGTCCGGGGATACGGCGCCAGGTACTATGACAGGTGATTATTTTAAGTTGCTAAATAGTTCCCCATGTATTCAAAAGGGTGTCGATTTAATGGAAGTAACAGAAGATTTCTTTGGCAATTTAAGGGGTAGTCCTCCCGATATGGGGGGCCATGAGCTTTGACGTTCGGCAATGTTAAAAACTTGGGATATCTTATGGTGTAGGGGAGTCTAATTAAATTAAGTCTTAAGTATATCTATCATTTAATTTGCCCCAATAAATGTCTAAAACGAATGGGTTTGTTTTCAGTAATTTATAAAGTTTAAGCATAGATCAACCCCTTAAAATAGCCGTAACTCCATTGTTAAATGTTGCAAAACCCTATAAATATTGACGTAATGTTATTCACAATGTTCTTACATTATTTTATAAGATGTTTCGATACATCTACAAATTACATACACATTTTATAACCGTGATCTTGGATTTCGAAAAAAAGAAATTATAATATGGGTGCCATTGAAAAATCTATTCTAACCGGTAATCGATTATTTTCCCTTGACTTTTTTAGGGGACTCACCATGTTCCTGTTGATCGCTTCAGATACCCATCTGTTTGCATCCTTGACGAATCCTGTCTATCAAGGGACGATTCTTTACAGTATTGGACAACAGTTTGAACATGTTCCTTGGACCGGTCTTAGATTTTACGATCTTATTCAGCCTTTTTTTATGTTTATCGTAGGAGTGGCCATACCCTATTCCTATGCAAATCGTATTAAACGCGGACTAACCCATAGTCAGATCAGAAAACATGTCTTTCAAAGGTCATTTCTACTTTTGTTATTAGGCTGGGCCATGCCGTGTATTGATGCAGGGGAAATTGTTTTTTTCTTTCAAAATGTACTGGCGCAACTTTCTGTCACTTACCTTCTGGCATTCCTGATAATGAGAAAATCCACTAGTACTCAAATTGTCGTTTCATTTATGCTGTTGGCAATTACTGAGATTATTTATCGCGGATTCCCGATCGAGGGATTTAATCATCCTTTTGTTGCCAATGAAAATTTTGGAACTTGGCTAGATCTGCAATATGGCGGAGCAAGTCTCGATGGACATTGGGTCTCGTTCAACGCTATCCCAACGACCGCCCACACTATTTGGGGAGTACTTACTGCACAACTATTAATGAGCAAGAGAGCACCTATGCGAAAATTCAAAATACTGGTAATTGCCGGCCTGATCGGATTGGCTGTGGGATATGCACTCTCACCCATTACGCCTATTATAAAAAGGATAAGCACTTCCTCTTTCGTAATAGTTAGCGGTGGCTGGACCATATTATCCCTAGCCTTTTCTTATTGGTTGATCGACATTAAGAAATACAAGAATTGGACGCTATTTTTCGCGATAGTAGGTATGAATTCCCTTTTCATCTACCTCTTTGCCCAAGTGGGAGGAGTAGGATTTATCAGACATTTGATACAACCTTTTTCAAAGGCTTTGTTTGGCTTCATGGAAGAATCGGCAGCTAACATATGGACCAATCTAATTTTGCTTTTCTTCTTATGGTATCTTTGCTATTGGTTATACAAGAAGAAAATCTTTATCAAAATTTGAATCGCAGACTATTACGAATTTAATATTGTAATGAGAAACATGGGGAACAATTTTTAAAGAATTGGCTATTTAAAATGGTTTTTATTTTAGCTGTTCAATGGTCAAGTTTGGTTAGGGTTCACGCTTATTCCTGTCCATCCACCGTCCACAAGAATCGTTTGGCCATTAATTTGTCTGGCTTGATCGGATAAAAGAAATAGGGCGGTGTTAGAAATATCCTCAACCTCCGCTGGCCTTCCGGTGGGTATAATCGCCGACCAGGCCTTAGAGTAATCCACACCCTCGTTAATCGTTCTTTCAGTTAACGTAGCCCCAGGCGCCAATGCGTTAATATTAATTTGGTAAGGCGCCAATTCAAGGGATAAACTTCTTGCCATCATATTTATAGCAGCTTTGGTCATGCTATATACCGAGAGGTTTGGGTAGGCACGTTTACTGATATTGGAGGAAATCAATACAATTTTGCCTCCGTGATTCACCATTTCCCTTGCTACAAGCTGTGTAAGAAAAAAAGTTCCTTTTAGATTTAAGTTTGTAACCTTATCGAATTCATCTTCACCTAATTCTAAAAACGGCGCAAATTGTGTGATACCGGCGTTCGCAACCAGTAAATCTACAGACCCAAAATGGGCTATGGTGTAATCGACAAGTTTTTTGATATCCACTGTATTAGACATATCGCCACAAAGTCCTTTTCCATTTCCCAGATCAATAAATTGATCTATTGAGTCAGCGTTCTTGTCATTAATCATAACATTTGCACCTTCACTGGCCAGTGCCTTGGCAATGGCGTTTCCGATACCAGAGCCAGCACCTGTTACGATTGCTGTTTTACCCTTAAACCGATTCATGTAAATTAGATGAGCTATTAGATTCAAAAAAAATTGTAGGTCTTCCGATAACACCGGGCTTCACCTTAAAAATACCACCGCTTAAAGGAAAATTCGTTAACTGTTCCTCGGTTAATCCAGACCTAGCGGTGGTAATATACAGGTCGTCTAGTTTTGGGCCTCCAAAAGCACAAGAAGTGACATGGGGCACCGGGAGATGAACCGTATTGAGAATTTTTTTCGATCGGGGATCCCATTGTCTGACGCAAAATCCGCCCCAATGCGCTATCCAAAGGTTATCTTCGCTGTCTATGGCCATCCCGTCCGGACTTCCCATTTCCGGATCGATTTCAAAAACGATGCGTTTATTGGAAATCTGACTGGTATCGAGATCAAAATCGTACGCAGACACATACCGGTCCCCGGTATCTATATAATACATAGTAGTTCCGTCCTTAGACCACGCGAGACCATTTGATATGGTACGGTCGGGCACCTGTAAGGAAAGTTCGAAATCGGGATTAAAACGATATAGGGCACCCGCATTTGGCTCCAGACCCTTATGCATTGTTCCTATCCAAAAATTACCATTCGGATCACATTTACCATCATTAGCTCTAATATTTGGGGTCTTTTTACCGAGTCCATTTTTGTATTTGAGATGTTTAGTGTGCCAATTGTATATGGCAAGCCCATCATCAAAGGCAATTAATAAGTTATGGTAGTCTCTGGGGACCAATGCACCAGGCATTTTGGTGAATTGATGAGAATTAGTATGTCCATTCTTTGGATCGAAAATATGTATCTTCCTTCCCTCAATATCTACCCAAAATAACTTTTGTAATCCCTGGTGCCATACAGGTCCCTCCCCTAATATTGATTTAGAATTCACAACTAGTTCGGCCTCCATTTTAACTGGGATTCAGTAATATCTTTATTGCTTTCTTCTCTTCCATTAGATCAAAGCCTTTCCGCCAGTCTTTCAAAGCTAACCGATGAGTGATTATATCACTTATATCCACCGCGTTCTGTTCGAGGATCCTCATAGTTCGATGCCATGTTGCCTTGGTATAACCGACAGATCCATAAACTTTAAGTTGTCTAAAGGCCACCAAATCCCATGGTAAAACTAAATCTTTGCCAAAATGCCCTACTTGAACGTATCGACCAAGAGGCATAAGTGCCTCCATACAATTTCTTACGGATACCTCTGCCCCTGCGCTTTCAATTGCAAGGGATACACCCTTCCCGTTCGTAATCTCCTGAACTATTTCCTGTAAGTTTTCTTGGTCTACTTTAACAACGGTTTCTGCCCCATATTTAATTGCCATGTCCAATCTCATGCTATCTTCGGAGGTGCCGGCCACGATTACTTGGAGTCCATGGGCGACCAACATTTTCAGGCATAATAACCCTATGGGACCCGGACCGGAAAGAAGAACTACGTCTCCTAATTTAAATTGGGCAATTTCCTCCACAACGTGCACTGCCACTGCCATGGGTTCTACAAGAGCCGCGTGCTCTAAAGGAACACTCCCTGGTACCGCAAATAACTGATTGGGTCTTATAGTGGCATATTTAGTAAAAGCTCCGTGTACACCATGCCCCATTCCCCTACGATTCTTGCAAAACATAAACTCCCCGCTTTCACAATACTCGCAATGGCCACATTGAACCGCTGTTGCCCCCAAAACCGAATAGGAGTCGCCTATTTGCACATTGGTGATATTTTTGCCTATTTCTACAATTTTACCGCTAAATTCATGACCTAGAATAACGGGGGGAAAATTTCGAAAAGTATCGTGATATACATGAAGATCGGTTCCGCAAATACCACAATGTGCTATTTCAATGATTACCTTGTCATCGGCGCAATGTGGATCTGGCATGTCCCTATAATCAACATTACCTGGTCCTTTGTCGTATTTTACTACTGCTTTCATTGCTTAAAGTATTTTTTTTACTTCTTCAATTATATTTTTAGCCCTCATTCCAAATTTATCGAGAAGTTCTTGGGCTTGGCCAGATTCACCGAAAATATCCCTCATGCCTACCCGTCGCACCGGGCAAGGGTGGTTCTCTGCAACAATGCCGGCTACCGCCTCACCTAATCCGCCAACAATCGAATGTTCTTCTATAGTAACTATGCCCTTTGTTTCTTTGGCAGCTTTTAATATTGCCACTTCATCTATTGGTTTTATGGTTCCCATGTGAACAACCCTAATGGAGAAACCTTCCTCGGATAATAATTCCCGGGCCTTTATCGCTTCGGACACCATAATTCCTGTGGTAATTATGGTAATATCCGTACCAGGGTATAACAACTTGGATTTTCCGATTATAAAACTACCGTGCAATTCTGAAATAACGGGGTATTTATCCCTTCCTAGCCTCAAATATACGGGGCCGTTCATTCTGGCTGCGGCCTTGGTTGCCAATTTGGCTTCTTCGTAATCACCGGGTACCAGAATGGTCATGTTGGGAAATGATCTCGTAATCGCAATATCCTCATTTGATTGATGGGAAGCCCCATCACCCCCTACGGTTATTCCACAATGGGTAACGGCCACTTTTACGTTAGCTTTTGGATAGGCAATCCCATTTCTGAGTTGATCACCCGCCCTACAGGTTGCAAAAACCCCAAAAGTCGAGGCAAAGGGAATTTTTCCTTCCAGCGACATTCCTGCGGCAACGCAGAGCATATTTTGCTCTTGAATACCGCAATTAAAAAATCTTTCTGGGAATAGCTTTGCGAATTGCAACGTGAGCGTTGCTTTGCCGACGTCAGCATCCAAAACAACCATTTCTGGCAGTTCCTCCGCCATCTCGATCAATGCGTCAACATATCCCTGTCGTGTTTGTTTATATTCCATTTTCTAATTCTTTTAACGCCTTATCTGCATCTTCCTTAGAAGGAACTGCTCCATGCCAGCCAAATGCATTTTCCATGAATGACACTCCTTTTCCTTTTATCGTATTGGCAATAATCATAACTGGGCGATCACTGTTTTTTGCACTTATAACCGTAGAAACGATCTCTTGTATATCATGGCCATTAATTTCATACACTTTCCAGCCAAAGCTTTCCCATTTGGGAGCCAGGGGATCCAATGGCATGATATCTTCAGAATTTCCATCGGTTTGCAGATAATTGCGATCTACGAACGCAATTAGGTTGTCCAGTTTGTACTTATTGGCAAACATGGCGCCCTCCCAAATTTGACCTTCTTGAATCTCACCATCTCCACAAATAACATAATAGTAATGTTTCTGTCCTCTGTTTTTTGCTGTTAACGCCATTCCCAAGATCGTTGAAAAACCAATACCGAGTGATCCGGTCGTGGCTTCGACTCCTGGGGTTTTTGGTTGATATGGATGTCCTTGTAGATGGGAGCCCGGTCTACGAAATGTACTCAGATCCTCCTTAGGGAAATAGCCACAATTGGCCAGTACCGCGTAAAGTACGGGGGTACAATGTCCCTTGGAAAGCACAAACCTATCCCTTTTATCCCAATCCGGATTTTCCGGGTGGTGCGTCATTAGATGGTTATACAGCGTAACGATCAACTCGGTAGACCCCAAACTTCCTCCAATATGGCCGGAACTGGCTTGGTATACCATGTTTATAATCTGTTTTCTGACCTGTTTGCACAAATTTTTTAAGTCTTCCAGATTTGCCGGACTTAACTCTTTTTTTCCTTCTATTACCATTGTTATTCCCTATAAAATTCTTCAATTGTTATCCATTTTCCGTCTTCTGAGGAACGGGCCACCGCATCCAATACAATTTGACATTTTACACCGTCAAAAAAATCTGGGGCAACCTTTTTATTTTGACCGATACCTGTTAAAAGGTGTGAAATCTCATGAACAAAAGTATGCTCCCAACCAATGACATGACCGGGCGGCCACCATGATTCAATGTAGGAATGGCTGGCTTCTGTGACCAATATGGTCGTGAACCCTTGCCTGTCTTCTGCGGCCATTCCATCAAAATACTCAAGTTCGTTAATTCTTTCGAGATTAAAGCTTAAAGATCCCTTGCTGCCAAACAGTTCAAAGCGCATAAAGTTTTTGCGGCCTGTTGCCATCCTAGTAGCACAGAATGATCCCATTGCCCCATTTTGGAAACGCGCTATAAAGGAAGTGGCATCATCTGCATTTACATCCCCTTTTTTATTACTCCCCAGAATGGGTCTTTCCTTTACAAATACTCTTTGATCCCCGGTAACCGCCTCGAACTCTCCTACCAGATACCTAGCTAAATCCACGGTATGCGCATTCATATCTCCATGTGACCCCGACCCGGATATTTCTTTACTGTGTCTCCATGTTATGGGGAATGATGGGTCTACAAGCCAATCTTGATAATATACCGCGTTGAAATGTCTAATATCCCCTAGCTTACCGTTGTCGATCATTTTTTTTGCCAATGCAATAGCGGGGACAAACCGATAATTAAAAATCATCATGTTAATAACCCCTGATTCGTGTGCGGCACGGTACATTTGGATTGCCTCGCTTGCGTTTCTCGCCATTGGTTTTTCGCAAACCATATGCTTGCCCGCTTTGGCCGCTTCAACCGCAATAGTGGAATGAAAATCATTAGGCGTGCAAATATCAATTAGATCAATTTCACCAGAACGTAAAAGTTTCTTGTAATCAGTTTCGGAATACTGCCATCCAAATTTGTTCGCTAAAGCCTGAACTTGTTGCAAGTCTAGCCCACAAGCCGAGTGCAAAACCGGATTTGCCGGAAGGTCAAAAAATTTGCCCACAGTGCTATAGGCATTGCTATGGGCCTTACCCATAAACTTTGTCCCTATTAGCCCCACATTTATTTCTCCTGTTGCCATAGTCATGAACTTAATCCTAATATTTGTTTGTTGATTGCTGAATTGGTAGCACTTTTGGTAAAATCATCAAAAGCTCTGTCTGTAGTCTCTATAATATGATTTTTAATAAAAGTCGCAGCTTCCCGTGCACCTTGTTCCGGGCTTTTAATACAACATTCCCATTCCAATATAGACCATCCGTTATAACCCCTTTCGGCAAGTAAAGTAAATATTCTTTTAAAATCTATCTGGCCATCACCAGGTGATCGAAAACGTCCTGGGCGATCATCCCAATTCGCATAACTTCCATAAACGCCTCCCAAGCCGCTCGGATTGAATTCCGCATCCTTTACGTGAAATGCTGTAATCCGATCCGAGAATAATTCAATGAACTGAATATAGTCGGCTTGTTGGAGTAAAAAATGACTCGGGTCATAGGTAATACAAGCGGAAGGATGCTCTTCGACTAGTTCGAGAAACATTTTGTAGGTAGCGCCATCAAACAAATCAGACCCCGGGTGAAGTTCAAATCCAATAGTCATACCGTGGTCCTGCGCATAGTCCAAAATCGGCAACCATCGTTTTGCGATTTCATTAAAGGCTTCTTCTATCAAGCCTTCCGAACGTTGTGGCCACGGATAAATATAGGGCCAAGCCAAGCTTCCCGACAGAACAGAAATATTTGTGGTGCCAAAAAAGACCGAAGCATCGATGGTCTTTTTTATTTCCAATGTTGCCCATTCCATGCGTTGGCGATCATCCAACCCTTTGGGATAGAACGGTTGAAATAGCTTTTCATACGCCGGGTGCATTGCCATACATTGCCCTTGTAGATAAGCGGCAAGTTCAATGATTTCCATGTTGCAATCCCTGAGCATTCCTTTTAGACTGTCGCAATAATCTTTCGATTTGCTAGCGATATTCAAGTCAATGACACGAGTATCCCAACCTGGTATTTGGACCCCGGTGAAGCCGAGTTTGGATGCCCATCTCGATATATTTTGAAGATTGTCAAACGGCGGTTTGTCCCCAAGAAACTGGGCTAGGAATATTCCGGGTCCGTTAATGTGTTTACCGCTCATTACTAAAATTGTATAACCTTTACGATTAAACGGGGTTAAAATCCATCCCTGCTTACTTCCTTTCCGGAGTTTCCTACGAGTTTGTCGAAGTCTGCTCCCAAATGTGCTTGATTTACATGTTCCTGATAAATTGAAACATACCCGCGCGTATAGACCTTTTCTTTAAGCTTCCAATTGGCCTTTCTCTCTTTTAGTTCTTCTTCACTGACCAAAAGCTCCAATTTACGATTTTTTACATCTACTTCTATCATATCACCCTCTTTAACTATACCAAATGTACCGCCAACCGCGGCCTCAGGGGATACATGCAATATTACGGAGCCATAGGCGGTTCCGCTCATTCGGCCATCGGAAATCCGTATCATGTCGGTTATACCCTTTTCGAGTAATTTTTTGGGAAGGGGTGTGTTCCCTACCTCGGGCATCCCAGGAAAGCCCTTTGGTCCAACATTCTTAAGAACTATAATGGAATTTTCGTCAATTTCTAGATCGAGGTCATCAATTCGGTTGTGCAAATCCTCAATATTTTCGAATACCACAGCAGGCCCTGTATGTTGCAATAGTCTTTGGTCAATAACCGCAGATGGTTTTATGACAGCTCCGTTTTCAGCCAGATTTCCTTTTAAAACTACAATTCCGGCATTGTTTATTAAGGGATTGTCCATTGGGGCAATAACTTCTTGATTGTAACATTCTGCTCCACTTATATTTTCTCTGTGTGTCTTTCCCGTAGCCGTAATAAGATCTAAATTAATATGGTCCTTGAGTTCGTTTAAAACAACAGGAAGCCCGCCTGCATAATAGAATTCTTCCATTAAGAATTTTCCGGAGGGCATCATATTGACAAGGAGGGGGATATGACTTCCATATTTATCAAAATCGTCGAGCTTTAAATCGATCCCAACCCGGCCTGCAATAGCAAGGAGGTGCAGAATAATATTGGTAGACCCCCCGACCGCCGCGTTCACAACAATTGCATTGATCATTGATTCCTTGGTGATAATATCTGAGATTTTCTGGTCTTCCTTAACCATTTCAACGATTCTAATGCCCGATTCATGACAAAGTACTTTTCTTCTAGAATCTGGAGCGGGAATAGCTGCATTTCCGGAAAGGGACATCCCTAAAGCTTCGACCAGTATGGCCATTGAAGAGGCTGTGCCCATAGTCATACAATGCCCGCAACTTCTTGACATGCACCCTTCTGCCTCGCGAAAATCATCCTCCGACATCCGGCCTGCCCTGACTTCTTCACTAAATTTCCAGATGTCGGTTCCAGAACCTATATCCTTGCCCCTGAACTTTCCGTTGAGCATGGCTCCTCCAGACACAACAATTGTAGGTAAATCTACACTTGCAGCACCCATCAGCGCAGAGGGTGTTGTCTTGTCGCATCCTCCGATTATCACAATGCCGTCCAAAGGATTTGCCCGGATGGTTTCCTCGGCGTCCATAGAAGCCAAATTCCTAAACAACATGGCCGTCGGTTTCATCAAAGGTTCGCCCATGGACATGATTGGGAACTCTAGTGGAAATCCACCTGCTTCATAAACACCTCTTTTAATATATTCCGCAAATTCCCTAAAATGGGCATTGCAGGGAGTAAGCTCGGACCATGTGTTACAAATTCCGATTACCGGACGTCCGTCGAATTCATGATCGGGAATACCTTGGTTTCGCAACCAGGTTCTATACATAAAACCCATTTTACCGGATCTTAGAAACCAATCGTGACTTCTCAGTTTTTTGCCCATAATCTATTAAATGTCTATGATTCCAAATGTACCGGGTTCGGCCATTTATTGCTACTTGGACATTTGCTTAATACAATGGTATATTTGCTTGATGGATAATTTTATTGCCAAAGTTGCAAATATTTGTATATTTTTACGGTATGATATCACACTTTATCAAGCGAAATAATAAAATACACATCCAATCCTTTTCGGTGAGACATGATAGGCTGCCCCATTTTTTACAATTGTGGCACCATCACCATGAATTGGAATTGGTTTTGGTCATCCGCGGTGAAGGCACTAGGTTCATAGGAGATAGTATGGACCCTTTTGGCCCTGGGGATCTGGTTTTACTCGGAGATTATTTGCCGCATCGGTGGTTAAATAGTCCAGAATATTTTGACGGCAGGGGTTTGATCGCCGAAGGTATTATTATTCACTTTGAAAGAAGCTTTCTTGCTAACGCGCTTTATGATATAGTTGAGTTCGATAGTTTATTAAACTTGGTAAAAGCTTCGGACAGGGGCATTGTCTTTAAAGGGTCATCGCGGTCAGAGGCACCTGCGCGGATCTACAAAATATTGGACACTGTGCCTGGGATAACCAGAATGATCTATTTACTCGATCTACTGCGGATCCTGGCCGAGGAAAAAGAATTTGAATTCATTACCAGCCCGGGATATATTGATTCTATTTATGAAAAGGACGTTAAACTGAGAAAAGTCAACGATTATGTAATGAATAACTTTCAGTCGGCAATAAGCTTACGGGATGTAGCGGATGAAGTGTGCATGAACGAGGCAGCCTTTTGTAGATATTTTAAAAAAGCCACAAACACGACCTTTTTTACGTACCTAACCGAAATCAGGATTGGTTATGCCTGCAAATTGTTACAAGCGAACAACAACGATACCATTGCAGGAATCTGTTATGAGTCTGGATTTAATAACTTGTCCAATTTCAATCAAAAATTTAAGCAGTATACTGGGTATACCCCTTCTACATATATTGAGATGTCGAAGTGATGGAAAGTTAACAACTATCTTTTCTATAATAGCCGTAATTTAATACCATCCATTAATTTCGTTGGGTGGCTGGATCTTGTCGTTTTTGCCGTTTAATTTCAGTTGCTTGGCATTTTGTGAAATGGTATTCGGTATTTTGAAGAAATTACGGGTTCATTTAAAGCCATTAATGGTCCACCATAGCATGGGAAAACCAAAATACTCCCCTTACTGCCTTTAGTAAATATAGAAAACTGACAAATAATTTTAGGAATTGAAAGCGAATATATTGTCTAGCAGAAATTCTGGCCCGTAGATAAAGCAAAACTATATCTTAGGCCTGATGGGGCGGATATAATCCCTAAAATTGATCGAATATTTGCTGGATTTTTACATAGAACTTTATTATTGCAAATATTCCATTACTAGAAGCAAACTTTAAGGAGGGGTCGTACCTGTGGATATAGTAAACTTGTATATTCCTTGGGTTGCCCAAAAGCATTCCTATGGTATGGACGATAAACAAAATGTATCTCATGAGTAAAACGAGCTTGTTTAGTATTGCCTTTTTAGGCCTTCTTTTTATTGGATCAATAAATGCACTGCGGGCCCAATCGCCCGTTAATAATTGGTCGTACATTGAAATTGATAACGACAAAAGCAAGTGGGGGGATTACGCGGAACCTGACTGGCTGCGGTACTTTGGCCTGGATATGGGAGACCTCAACGGCGACGGGCAAAAGGATATCGTCACCGGCCGATGGGTCTATTTGAATCCGGGTGGTGATCTTAGTGCACAATGGACCAAAGTGGACCTGGGCCACAACGTCGACGGTATTTTTGTTATGGATGTAGATGGCGATGATTATGCCGATATCATCGCTCAGGCATTGCCAAATGTTTATTGGCTTGAAGCCACCAATAAAAAGGGAACCGCTTGGAAAGCTACTAAAATAGGCGAGGTTCCGGCAACCTCGCACACCAACAGCCAGGGGTTTGAAAAAGGACAGATCATTGCCGGGGGCAGGGAAGAATTTGTGATTGCGGGAGGAAATAACATCTACAGTTTTGAAATCCCTAAAAACCCTGAAAAAGATAAGTGGAAGGTAACCTTGATAGCTGCCAATACCTCGGATGAAGGTATTGGTCTAGGAGACATTGATGGGGACGGCGATATCGATATTGCCGCAGGGAGGAGACCCGAGGGTGGCGATGAGCCCCTTACCGTAGTCTGGTATGAAAATCCTGGCGATGGAAACTCTAACTGGAAAAGTTATGAAATAGGAAAGACCAATCACCCCGCCGACCGTCTGGCCATTGCTGATTTGGACGGTGATGCAAAGGCGGATATTATTGTAACGGAAGAGCGTTATCCCGGTCTTGAACCGGACGCCAATCTTTTCTGGTACAAGCAACCAATGGACAGGGCCGATGAATGGAAGAGAATCAGGATCGTTACCCAATATTCCATGAACAATCTAGACGTAAAAGATATGGATCACGACGGGGATATGGATATCGTTACCAGCGAGCACAAAGGTCCGGGACTGGAGCTGCAATTGTGGAGGAATAATGGGAAAGGAGTTTTTGTAAAAAAAGTACTCGACACTGGAAAGGAAAGTCATCTGGGTGCTCAGGTAAAAGATATGGACGGCGATGGCGATTTGGATATTGTAAGCATTGGCTGGGACCAATATCAAAAGGTCCACCTATGGCGAAATGATGAAATCAGTAAAGAAACACGAAATTGGAAATTGTATTCCACCTCCAAAGGAGACATGGCAGTCCCAAATAGTGGAAACCAACAAACAGCCTCATTGGTAGTCGATGCCGACAAAGATGGGATTATGGATTTTTTCATAGCAGAAAGAACCGCCGCACCAGCTTTGACTTGGTATAGACATATCGATAATGGATGGGAAAGATATGTTGTGGAAGACGGGCCTCTTTTGATTGAGGCTGGATCGGCCTCCTATGATATTGACGGGGATGGGGATCAGGACATCGTTTTCGGGGGTGAAAGTGGGTCCAATGAGGTATGGTGGTGGGAAAACCCCTATCCTAATTTTAATCCTAAAGTACCTTGGAACCGATATACGATAAAAAAATCCGGTGCCAATAAACATCACGATCAACTTTTTGGTGATTTTGACGGTGATGGCGAGCAAGAATTAGTCTTCTGGAACCAGGGCGCAGCAGCGCTTATTTTGGCTGAAATTCCAGCCGACCCCAAGAATGTGGACGAATGGCAGCTACAGACCATTTACCGCTACTCAAATGATAGCGAAATGGAACCGTTGGTTGGAATAAATGGGTATCCTGGGTGGCAGACCGTAAATGAGCACGAAGGCTTATTTAAAATCGACATCGATGGAGATGGAATCGAAGATATTGTCGGAGGCGGTCGATGGTTTAAGTACCACGATGGAAAATTCATGGAAAATATTATCGATGCAAGCTATACCTTTAGCCGGAGTGTCGCTGGACAATTTGTAGAGGGCGGCCGTCCGGAAGTATTGCTTGTAGTCGGTGACGGCAAGGGCCCGTTGAACATGTATGAATGGATCAAGGGCACATGGCAAAAAACAGAACTGTTGGAGGAACTGGACAATGGCCATACAATCGATGTAATTGATTTTAATGGTGATGGAAAACTGGATATTTTTAGTGCCGAAATGCGTTTTGGTGAGGGGAACCCAGATGCGAAGGTCCGTATTCTGTTGGGCGATGGAAAAGGACATTTTAAGGAGATGACCGTTGTAAAAGGTTACGGTGTACACGAAGGAAGGATTGTAGATCTCGATGGAGACGGGGATTACGACATTCTAGGAAAGCCTTATACCTGGAAAGCGCCTTTGATCAACATATGGATCAATGAAGGACCTAAATCGGCAACTGATGATTAAGCGAAGTTTTTGCATATTGTTCCTGGTTGTTTTTTGCTCATGCAATTTTGAAAATAACAAAAGAACCAAAAAAAATGAACCCATAACCGTTGAGGTGTGGTATGGCGATGTCCAGGATTTCGGTAAAATTGGTCTTCCACAAAAAAGGATCAATATTTTGGGCAATGCTAAGGCCAAATCCGGAATCGCATCGCTTTCTTATAGTTTAAACGGAAAGTCCGCAATTCCGCTGACGTTGGGATCGGATTTGCACCGCTTGGCCGGGACGGGTGATTTTAATGTGGATATTGACCGCTCCCTACTTCATCCAGGAAAGAATTCCCTTAAATTCATTGCAAAGGATTCTTCCGATAATCATTTCGAAAAAGATATAAGAATCAATTACATTGATACCGAAAAATGGCCCCTCCCTTATTCTATCCGTTGGAAAGACGTAAAGCAAATACAAGATGTTGCCCAGGTCGTGGACGGTCATTGGGAAATCACCAAAAGCGGTCTACATAACAAAGATGTCTTTTACGACCGTATCGTGGCCATTGGAGATGACACCTGGCAGGATTATGAAGTAAGCACTACGGTAACCTTTCATTCCTTTACGCCACCGGCACTAGGCCCACCTACCTATGAAATATCACACGCCGCGATTTCAAGCAGATTTCCAGGCTATGATAACGATAGCCTACAGCCGCATAGAAAATGGTATCCTATCGGCGCTACTTCCGAATTTAGGCTCACTGCCAATCTGGACAGTTGCCGATGGAGGATATATGACGGTCCAAAACCCGATCTCCCACAATTTTATGCGGAACAACCGGTTTCCGAATACCGTAGCATAGAGCTTAATAAACGGTACAATATGAAAAATAGGGTGGAAACTTTAGAGGGCAATTCTACAAGATATAGCGCTAAATTATGGGCGTTCGGTGAAGAAGAGCCCCAACAATGGGACCTGGTTGGTATAGAAAACGATGAAAACGTACACAAGGGCAGTGCACTACTTGTTGCCCATAATACTAGCGTCACCTTTGGCGATGTTTATGTTTCTAAAATTGTTCAGGATTGATTTGATAAAAAAAGTTGAGCCGGAATAGAACGATGGGGTCCATAATGAATATGTGTCATAGCCTAAATTTATGGATTTATTTGTGCGGCGAAACAGGATATTTAATGCAGCAATGTAATTGAGCAAGATATTCTAATGAGATATTAATTCATATACGATGAGTAATTATCATAATGGAACCCGTTGGTTGAAATTAAGTGATCACAAAAATAAGAGCAAGAAATTACTGTTAACTAAAAGGACATCACGTTCTTTTACTATTAGATTTGTGATTGGCGCTCTATTTCTCCCTTTTCTATTGTTACCCTGTACTCAACATGTAAAACGGCCAAACGTACTCACTTCCGAGACCGCTAAGGGCTTGAAACACAGTCCAATAGGTAGTGCCAAGCAAATGTGGGGCGACTGGTCACAACCCGAATGGCTTCGTTATTATGAATTGGACCCCGGGGACGTGAATGGAGACCTAGATATGGTCGCCGAAAGAAGAGTACAGGGAAAGGAAGAGCCAGGTATTGTAGTTTGGAACGAAAATCCGGGATCTATTGATAAACCATCGAATAATATCGAGATAGATGTACGCAAACCTTCTATTGATAGGATTGAGGTTGCGGTTGTAAACGGGGACAAAAAGGCGGATATCATCGCTACCGAAAAAATATACAGTAGTTTGGAGCCAGACGCCCATATCTGGTGGTACCAACAGGAATCCAGTACCTCATGGGAACACCACAATATTGTACGACAGTTTTCTTACAACAATCTGGATATTACCGATTATGACAAGGATTGGGACTTCGATATTCTATCGGCTGAAAACAAGGGAACAAAAAAGGAACTGCAATTTTGGGACAACGATGAAAAAGGCAACTTTACAAAGAAAATTCTGGTCACCGGCAAAGAAAACCATTTAGGCGCCAAATGGACAGACCTTGACAACGATGGCGATCTGGGCATAATAGGAGTAGGCCGTGACGAGCACCAGTATATGCAAGTCTGGCGCAACGATTCCATAAAATCTTTGGAAACAGGAATGAGGTTCCAGGATTACCCTTGGGATCCCCATATGTCCAAGGACAGTGGTAAGTTCCTTCGAGTAGGTGGGAAGTTGGATTACGGGCACAGCGAAGACAGCTTTCCACAAAATGGGCATACCGACGGATTTATCCCACTAAATCAAAATATTGACCTGGAAAATGCCATAGGCGCTGAAGTATTTGTGGAACGTGTACAGTGCCATGAGGACACTAAAGACCTGAAAATTCAATTCAACAAGGGAAAAGCACTTCGGTTGCCCGAACCTGCTACCATTCCAAAACCGGCAACGGATTATATGTTCCATGCAAACATTAAGGTCCCTGTCCCGCTCTCGGAATTGAAGTCTGGCAACTCCAATTCATTTAAATTAACCGTAGCGAAGGAGCAGAATTGGGATTGGCCACAGAATCTCGTTTACGGAGTGGTACTCAGAATCTATTACAAAAATGAAAGTCCAACCCAGCACATAGCACAGATTTCAGGAATTTCCGAAGGGGACGCGTTGGGGAATACAGTAAATCTCACCTTGAAGAGCAATGATCTGGATAATATTGCCAAGGTAGATTATATAGGCCTTTATGAGGACATAAACGTTCAAGGAGATGGAAAATATCTTCAGTGGCAATTCAATTACCACCGAGGGCATATTGCAAACAATATTGGAAGCAGTACTTCAGCCCCGTTCAGCGTTGTTTGGAACACCTCATGGCTGCCAGATCAAGATCATCCGATACAGCTTACGGCTTTGGCAACGGATAAAAATGGGATGATCCATGTACTCCCAATGGTAAAGGACCTACATTTGGACCGGAATTATTCCGTAACCTTGATAAAGCCCTACGGGCAACAGCCAAAATGGACAACAAGGAGCGGAGAACATAGCGAATATCTCGACATACCCTTCGACCTTTCAAAAACAGATAGCGTTAGACTCTCTTGGAACGGTTGGAGTCCTTGCTATTCGGAAGGCATTATAATCAATAATGAAAAGACCATTAAGGTCAATTCCGATATGCCGTGCTATGATGCCTATTTAGTCCAGGAAACCCTGACCGATATGGGTTCCCTTAAAAAGGGGAAAAACGTATTGACCACCCTAAAAACCCCTTTACACCACGGGGAAATGGTGCACGGTATGGACGTCCAGTGGCCTGGAATCATGTTAAAAATAAAAAGGAATAATCCTTCCAATTCTGCCATTGCCATAACCGAAGACAACTATATGGGCCGACCACACTTCGCCATCAGGACACCTTCGGTCACCTATTACTACGATATAGCGGGTGGCGGGTTTTCCCGGATCTTAGATGCATACGGCAACGATTGGGTCAATTTCCGAAAAGAACCTTGGGATCAATATCCGGCCTCGGCGGCATCGTCCTTTCGCGGGCTGCCCAATCTGGTATTCGAATCCGATGTCGATGCGGGTGCTGGACATCCTGGTCACGACAAATGTGAATCAACAAGGGTTGGGAAAAACAGAATAAGAACGGTTACAAAGAGCGGCAAATGGGAATGGGAATGGACGTTTCATAAAGATTATGCCGTACTGGAAATACTCAGAACCAACGAAAAAAGTCCCTACTGGTTTTTGTACGAAGGGACTCCAGGCGGAAGATACATCCCCAAGGACTATAGCTATGGAACCAATGTTTCGGGACTAAACACCGATTTACCAGATTTTTATAAAGGCAGTATAAAATATGGGAATTTCCAATGGGCCTATTTCAACAAAAAAGGTATCGAGATTACCTTTTATGTGGCACAAGTGAGAATGGATGATCATATGGATATGATGTCATACCTCGGAAATACCGATAAAGGGGTTAAAAGCCAAGACGGGATGACCGTCTTCGGTTTTGGCCGGGGAAAGAACACAGAGGCCCTGATGACCGATCTCAACAAGTTCATCATCGGTATCTATCCCCAAGCCATAAAAGATAAATCGGATTACAATATGCTTTCCCAAATGATATCGGATAAAATAAATAAAACCAATAAACACTAAAATCGAAATTGGGAAAAAATCGGAATACTATACTTCAGGTGCCAAGGAATGTATGGCCAGAACCATGTTTTTGGATGTTTACAAATGGACAACAGGGGTAGAGTTCCCCTCGACCTTTTTCCGTCAAGGAAGTGCCAACAATTGGGCAAAAGAGGCTGTATGTATATAAAAATTGCCAGTACAAACCAAAGAAAATTGGTAATATTGAAAGAGGTTTTTATACTAATATTTTGGCCTCGGGCATTGTTTTATTCAATTCTAAAGGCAAGTTAAAAAACCTTGGATAAACGAATATTGCTTTGGTCATGGTTGAAAATATTTATATCCGAACTCAAACTCCTGTAGGGAAAAATAGCGGAATTCGTCTTTTGACAAACGGTTTTTTCAGACATACAAATAATAAATGCCAGTTCTTCGACTGAGATGCTCCTAAAATTTATGATATCACAATGAAGAACATAACGTAGACCTGTACTTGGAATAATAATCTCTTTTGCATACCCGTTCACTGGCAGAAAGCTTATGTGCACTTAAGGCCGCTCTAGCACCGCTGCTCAGAGGTTATGATGCGTTGCCAAATTTATGACAGAGCTTTGCCATATCTAATTAAATCCAAAATAAGAGAAATCATGAAGTACAAATTAAAATTAATATTGCTCATTATCTCTCTTATTGGACTCAACTGCAACACCGAAAAAAGGAATAAAACGAAAAATTCGGTTAAATCTTTGATGGACGATAAAATGGAGACATCTACCGCAACGCCACCCAAGGAATGGATTGCTAAGCGCGTTGCAAGTGTCCAAAAAAGATTGACTGGGACAAAGGAAGGACAAATTCTTTGTAAGGCGATGGAAAGGCGTGGAGGGCTAGCCCGATGGTATACCAACGGGCCATTACATTTTCGGTTTACTTACAAAAATTTAAAAACTGGGGGGCCAGACACCTATCAAACCATAGACACTTGGTCATCCAAAGCCAGACATCAGCTTGTGTCCGATACAAATATAGAATATGGGTGGGACGGCAAACAAGCGTGGAAGTATCCTTATAACGCAAAGATTGAGGAAAATCCGAGGTTTTGGGCGCTCACACCATTTTATTTTTTAGGGATACCATTTGTATTGGTCGACGAGGGTATACACCTGAAATACGAGGGGATAATATCACTGAAGCAGAAAGATTATCACCAAATCCGCGTAACTTTCGACCAGGGAATAGGAGACGCACCAAATGATTTTTATGTAGTATACATAGATGCCAATTCATTTAGAATTGGAGGGTTGAGATATTCAGTTACATATCCTGGATTTTATGATGAAGGAGATCGTGGCCCTGTGTACCATATGATCTATTACGGAGAACAAAACGTGGAAGGTATAAGGTTTCCAAAATCTATCGAGACCTATAATTGGGATGGGGAGAAACCCACAAATCAAACGACCAACATCACAATTTCGGACCTAAGTTTCCTGCCAGACACATCAACTAACTACTTCAAAGCACCGGAGGGAAGCAGAGTGATGGATGGATATAATTTTGACTAGGCCAACTGGAGGGAATTTAATTTTGAGGGCTGTGCTGACCGTGATGCGTTCAATTATTGTGCTGGCCAATTGAATAATATGGCGTGCACCTGCGCAAACAATAGTTATCTTGTTAATCGGTCAATATAGCGGAGAATGGTTTTATGACCTTTCGCATCTTCAATTTCATGGTTATAAAATCCAATTATAAAACTGTTTTTGCTTGTCAACAGGGGCATGGTGACTTTTTCCCTTCCAAAGCCAAAAACTACCATCCCGTCGGGCGATTGGTTTCCATTCGGGGAATTTCCAAGATATGCATACATATCTTGCAATGTATCGGCCTCCTTTTGTTTTAGGAAGAATGTTTTATCATACTCCCTATTTCCAAAATAAACCGTTTGCCATTTCCCATATAATATCGAATCCTCCATAAAATCTGGTTGTTTATTCATTGGACCTGCTATATCGGTGCCCCAATAATGGGTTGCCGGTGAAAATGTACCGGCAATTGGACCTTCGTATAAAAAAAAGTAAGCTTGGTCTGGATCTATTTTTTCAATATTCAACGCTGCATAATTTTCATGAAACGTCCAGGACCACTGCCATTTACCGCTCATTGAGGTTGATCTTATTCGATTTTCCGAAATCTGTTCAGAGGTCATCTTTTTAAATCCGGGATGCCCGGAACCGCTATCGTCGGATCCATAAACTAGATTGGGCAACCCTCTGTAATCGGACGCAGAAGAATGCGGATATCCCGCTGAATCGGTTTTATGAAATTGAATCCAGTCTGTACCGTTTGCATCATATATACTGGAGAATCCTCCGGCTTCCTTCTGATAGAGATAGGTAGCTGTGGGAGTTGCAATTTTAAAACTGGGTTGTTTTTCACTGATAACGTCGTCGGTAATTTCTACTTGTGGCTTACAGGATGATATCATAAACAAACCAATTAATCCTATACAATTCATATATAAGTAGTTACAACTTTTGGGAGAAACTTGGTCCGAAAAGTGGGTAGTGGGTGTTTTTTTGTGGAAAATGCTTAAAATAATTGGGTAAAGTCTTTTTGTTGCGGTTTTTAATTTTTCCCTTATTTCCCGAATCAGGTTAGTCGTTGTCATATCTCCATGATTTTATCCCAAGCTATGCATTTTTACGTACAGTTAACCAACACTTTAACCTTTTATACCGGTCATTTATAAATGAATTTCAAAATTGGGCAATAAAAACTGGTTTAATAGGGTTCTAAATGGATTTCACAAATTTGTAAATGCTTGATATTGAGCTATTTTAAACTATTTAAACACAAATTAGAGTAAACTTGGGATCTAGTGCCGCAAGGTGGGAGAGAGTTCAAGTCTCTCCACCTGTACACAGGGGAAAGCCGACTTTTAGGAGTCGGCTTTATTATTTCTGGTAAAACAATGGTGCAATAATTATTTATTCGAATAAATTTTATAACCTATATTCTACCTCATATCTCTATCCGACGACTGTGACCTTGCCGTCCATTTTTTGGTAGAAATATGTCCTTCCTAAACTGGATAAACTTGCAATTGTAATCGTCCAGACATCCACAAGCTAATTTTCTGCAGGAACATTAACATAGAAAGCGATATTATTTAAAATGCACAGCGGGTGGGATTCTAAAGAATAAATTCGCGGTAACTGAACGGGTCTAACAAAAAGGTTTTCATCAAGGATTGAGTTTGTCCTTAAACTCGTTGATGATTCCCCCTTTAAGCACCATATTGATCTGGCGGTCGCTTAAGGAATGTTTGGTCTCAATTTGGAGTTTCTTACCCGAATCGTTACTAACCGTGACTCTAACGGGGTTTCGATCTCTTATGTCTTCCCTCAAATTCGTAAAGCCCACGGTATCTCCCTGATCGATCTTATCATAATCTTCGTTAGAAGTAAATTCAAGGGGCAATATCCCAAAATTCGCAAGATTTTGCCACGCAATCCGGGCATAGGACAGGGCTATCACAGCAACTTGTCCCAGATATTTAGGTGCAAGCGCAGCGTGTTCCCTACTTGAGCCCTGGGCGTAATTTTCCTTGGCGACTACGATATGTCCGCCGTGCCGGGATTTAGATTCCATGGCCCTATCGTAAAAGGAGTTGTCTATCACCGTAAAGGTGTATTTGCTAATCTCTGGGAGATTGCTTCTAAAGGGCAACACTTCGGCCCCGGCTTTCAAGATTTCATCGGTAGATATATCGTCCCCCATTTTTAATAGAACAGGTACTTTATAGTTGTCCATCAGCGGATTAATATGGGGCAATGCTTTAATATTGGGGCCTTTCTTCAATTCAATTTGCGAACCGTCTTGGGGAGGGGCGACCAATAGTTCGGTATTGATGATTTCCACTTCTGGATTTTCAAATTGGGGATAGCTCAGTCCATATAAATTTTCAAGGTCCCTAGGATCGGTAATTTTTCCTGTCAGGGCAGAAGCCGCAGCAGTTTCCGGACTACATAAGTAAACTTGGTCATCTTCCGTCCCTGATCTGCTCGGGAAATTTCGTGGCATGGTCCTTAAACTGATGGTGTCCGAGGCAGGTGCCTGCCCCATCCCGATACAACCCATACAGCCGGACTGGTGAAACCTTGCCCCGGCCTTGATCAAGTTCGCAAAGGCATGGTTATCGATCATATTTTGGATCATCTGTCTGGAGGTCGGGTTTATATCAAAAGATACCTCGCTGTCGACAGATTTGTCTTTTACAATGGCCCCGGCGATCCAAAAATCACGTAGTCCGGGATTTGCCGAAGAACCGATAACTGCCTGGCCAATGGGCTTTCCCGCAACTTCGCTCACGGGAACCACATTTCCGGGACTAGTAGGTTGGGCAATAAGTGGGACCAACTCGTCCAGTCTTATTTCTTCGTGTAGATCGTATGTGCAACCTTCGTCTGCCACGAGTTCTATCCAATCTTCTTCCCTGCCCTGGGATTTTAAAAAGCGTTTGATCTCTTCATCGCTGGGGAAGACGGTCGTGGTAGCTCCTAATTCGGCCCCCATATTAGCGATGACGTGACGGTCCATTGCGCTTAGGTTTTTTAATCCGTCCCCGTAGTATTCCAAGATTTTTCCGACCCCGCCCTTAACACCATGTCTGCGGAGCATCTCCAGAATAATGTCCTTAGCACTTACCCAGTCCGGAAGTTCCCCTGTCAATTTAACCCCCATGACCTTTGGCATCCTTACAAAAAAAGGTTCGCCCGCAATGGCGGCGGCCACATCCAATCCTCCCGTACCAATGGCGAGCATCCCCATAGAGCCGGCGGCGCAACTGTGGCTGTCCGCTCCTACCATGGTTTTTCCCGGTATGCCAAATCGCTCCATATGTACCGGATGGCTAACCCCGTTTCCGGGCCGACTGTACCATAGTCCAAAACGCTGAGAGGCCGACAAGAGGAAAGAATGGTCATCGGCATTTTTAAAATCGGTCTGCAGCAGGTTGTGATCTACATATTGAACGGCAATCTCCGTTTTGGCTTTTTTAAGGCCCATTGCCTCCAATTCCAGTTGGACCAAAGTTCCCGTTGCATCCTGCAATAGAGCTTGATCTATTTTTATGCCTATTTCGGATCCAGGGCTCATTTCTCCAATTAACAAATGGGAGTTTATAAGTTTTTGGGTAACGTTGTACGATTTCATGATAGTATTTTGTTTTAATGGGCAACTTGGGACCAGCTGCCGTTATTTTTTAGATTATATGGAGATATATTTGGTGTTTTTGGGAACAAAATTGTATGCAATGGACAAAGTTCGCACCAAACCGCAAAGTATTAAAGGTATGGATTTTTGGGTTGCAAAGCCAATCTGGCCACTTATTGCTGAAGAATTAGGAAAACGGTATTCTAGGAGTATTGAAATGAGTGCGGGAATATTATCAAAATCAGACATTATACCCTATGAAAAATAATACCTCAGTAAGACCAACTATAGAAAGATAAGGGGACAGCCGTATTTATTCCTTCTCTTTCCTAATTGGTTTGCAGGAGGGATTGCCAGAATTTATTTTTTAATATTGGCAATTGGCTCCAAGACAAAATCATAGGTATTATAACGAGCTAAAAAAACCTAACCGAAAAAATATTAAATTCGTATTCCATCTACACAAAAAACGTTCTAAATGACTACTTCAACGTGACATGTTCTATTTGCAAATTGCATCTTCTCTCAACTGTTATCATCATTTTTTTGTTCTCTTACTGTTCCGGGTTTGTTGCATTTTCCCGAATGCCGCCAAAAATAGATGACCTAGATGTTTTAAGTTACGCATTGATACTTGGACAGACATTGCTAATAAAAGTCTCGAGGTGACCGGTAACATTAATTTTCTGATCGGCGCGGGCGCAAAGGATGTGATTTTTGATTGCGGGAATCTTCCCATTTGAACAATAAGGCTTGATGGGACTTGTCAATGGACATCATGCGACTTTTCAAAATGGTTGATCAATAATCGAAAAAATATGATTTTAGAAGTAACCATATTATTGGTTAAAAAAGAACAAGAAAAGCAATTTGAATTGTATTTTGCAACTGCCGGGCAACATATCCGCTATAGGGCTACATGAACCACAACCCTTAAGAAATGCCTGGAACAAAATAATAAGTATATTCTTCTTGTTGACTGGACAAATTTAGAAGACCACACTATTGAATTTAAGGAATCTCCAGAATATCTAGAGTGTAATATTTGACGAAAAAACTATATGGAAATCAAAACTTTAAAAGGAACAGGTGAAAAAGAAATTCTAAAAGTTTTCAACGAATCCTTTTCAGACTATTTTATTCCGTTACAGTTAACTGAAGAACAACTAAACTCAAAAATTTTAGCTGATAAGATTAAGCTAGACTTGTCTGTCGGAGTTTTCGAAAACGGGAATTTAGTTGCTTTTATATTACATGGATACGATAAAATAAATAGTGAAAAAATAATATATAACGGAGGAACAGGAGTTATTCCAAAAAATAGAGGTTCAGGTTTAACGAAACAAATGCACCGCTTCATTTTGCCGGTTTTGAAAGAGAAAGGAATCAATAAATTATACCTCGAAGTCATTGCAGAAAATATCCAAGCCATCAAGTCTTATAAAAAATCCGGCTATAAAGTAGAAAGAGAACTAGTGTGCTACAAAGGAGAAATAAGAATATCAAAAATAAATAACAATTTAGAAATTAAAGAATTACAAAATTATAATTGGAACTCAATACAATCATTTTGGGATATTTCCCCTACTTGGCAAAACTCAAAAAATATTCTAAATGAACTAAGGAAAACAAATATTTCATTAGCTGCATATATTGAAAACCAGCTTACTGGGTATGTTATATTTAATCCAAAAAATAAAAGAATACAACAAATAGCCATAAATAAAAACTATAGAAAACAAAAAGTAGCTTCAACTCTTTTATCTAAATTAATAGAGGACTATGGAAATACGTTATGGGTAATCAACGTGGATAAAAGTTCGAAATCCGTTAATGCTTTTTTTCAAAAATTAGGTTTTGAAAAAAACTTGGAACAGTTAGAAATGAAGTTGAAATTTAACTAAGCTTATAGGACAAAAATTGGAGGTTTCAGTATTTTTATAAACGCCCCTTATAACGAGCGTTTCAAGGGATTGCTCTTTTTATATTTATACGGTATAGATATACCTGGGTCTATTTAAACTTTCCAAATTCCAAATATCACTTACTTTCAAGACCAAAATAAATATGCTTGAGCAATCTCAGCGATTGCCACTTTTACGAACCTATTAAAGCAGTTGGAAACGACATTAGCACGGTTTTCACTCAATGGTTTTTTTAGACCTATAAAATGGTCGTTTGGCTTTAAATGACTCTTTAGCCTAACAGATCTATTCGGTAAATCACAATGCTTTTTAAAAATGATTAGTGCGGAATGTAAATAGAATGCAACTACAAATCTTCTTGTCATCAAACAAAAGGAAACCTATATATTTGTGTTAATATCGCAACTTTTGGCCATGGAGAAAGAAGATTGCGTGGGCGTGGTACACCTCCACAACCCAATTAAAGAAGGTATTATATAATGACAAAAAAACAGGATCACAATGAAATGTCCTTTCTGGACCATTTGGAGGAATTGCGTTGGCACTTGATACGCTCTACCGCTGCAATAATTATCATCGCCTGCGTTGCCTTTCTTTTTAGGGGCTTTATTTTTGACACCATCATATTTGGGCCAAAACGCATGGACTTCCCTACGTATAAATTTTTCTGTAAGCTCGCAACCTATATAAACATAGATTCCGATTTCTGTGCGGAAGAATTTCCCTTTATCATTCAGAGCCGAACCATGGCCGGACAGTTTTCCGCCCATATATGGACCTCGATATGGGCGGGTTTCATTGTAGCCTTCCCTTACGTAATCTATGAGTTTTGGAAGTTTATTAGCCCTGGACTTTATGAAAAAGAACGCAAGAACTCCAGAGGGTTTATCCTTATTGGTTCCCTTTTGTTTTTTATGGGAGTGCTGTTTGGTTACTATGTTGTTTCACCTTTGTCCATAAATTTCTTGGGAACGTACCAAGTAAGCGCAGAGGTTGAGAACCAATTTGATATTGGTGACTATATTTCAAAACTGCGAATAGCAGTCATTGCTTCTGGATTGGTTTTTGAGCTGCCCATTATTATTTTCTTTTTGACCAAAATTGGGCTGGTGACACCAACGATTTTGAGAAAATATAGAAAAATGGCCTTGGTGGTAGTATTGGTTTTATCGGCCATTATTACTCCTCCGGACATTATAAGTCAGGTGGTCGTCGCTGTCCCAATAT
This sequence comes from Cerina litoralis, assembly GCA_022008415.1. Taxonomy (GTDB): domain Bacteria; phylum Bacteroidota; class Bacteroidia; order Flavobacteriales; family Flavobacteriaceae; genus Cerina; species Cerina litoralis. The sequence continues at coordinate 12,877 of JAIRBC010000018.1, read as the reverse complement.
TGCTACTATATCAAGTAAGTATTTACATTTCCGCCTATGTACTCCGTCAGGAAGCCAAAAGGGAGAAAAAGGCCAAGGAAGGATTGGTAAAAAAAGAATAGAAAATAGATAGTAGACCGACGGCAATAGGCAAAAATTTAAAATCCGAAATGACCATCATGATAAACATCTTGCCCCTCATTATGAAATTTCGAATTCAACGAGCCATTTCAAAAAGACACGAATGGAATCAAAAAATCGGAAGGTTCTAAATGCTATCTGTCCCTGCAAATATTTAATAGGCCCGATGCTATTACTTCTTCTATTTTCTTGTTCAGAAAATAGAAATAATTGGGAGGGAATTTGGCGTACCGAAATAGAGTATATACCTGGCCTACATTCAAATTTCGAGTTTGAATTATCTCAGGCACTATTTAGTGGAGAATGGAGCGGACGTTGGGAGACAGATGAATTACTTGCCCATGGAGAAATCCCAAAAGTAAAAGTGGCCATCCGTGAAATTGAGATGAATTTTGGTGTAGACGGACAATTTAGGGGCCATTTATCTGAGGAAAAACGCACGCTAGAAGGTATCCTTTATGGTTCGGATGGGAAAAATGACACTTTGAAATTCGTCAAGGTAGATGGTTGGACATCTGAAAGGCCTGCAAGAATTAATGAAAATGGCGATGCTATTAAACATTGGAGCTATAGAATCCCTGAGTCAACAGGAGATGGGTGGAATGTGGCAGATTTGAAAAACTTTAAAATTTCTCAACAACCTTTAGATGAATTGTTCCAGAATGTCGTAGATGGTCAATATAAGGGTTTAGATGCGGTATTGATCGCTCATAATGGTCAGCTAGTTTTGGAAGAGTATTTTCATTTGGGCGCACAGAATAGAGTTCACACTATCCAATCCTGTACTAAAAGCGTGACTTCCCTATTAATTGGCATTGCAAATGATAATGGTTTAATTAGTGACCTAGATCTACCCCTTCAAAGCTTTTTCACCAACTACTTGGATACCCTAAACACGAATACTTGGCCTGTTAGCCTTAAACATGCACTCACTATGTCCGCTGGATTGGAATGGAATGAAGAGGACATCCTCTATACCAATCCAAAAAATGATGCAGTTCGCATGAATCAGAGTTCGGACATGTACAGCTTTGTGCTAAAACGAAATATGGCCGATGAAGGTCGGCCTGGGAATCAATTCGAGTATAATAGCGGTCTTTCTGTGTTGCTGGGAGGTGTATTACTTGATGTAACTGGCATACCTGCAGATAGATATGCCGAAAAAACATTGTTCAATCGGTTGGGAATAAAACACTATAATTGGCAATCACTTACCGACAAAGTTCACACCGGTGGGGGACTTTGGTTGCGCCCAAGGGATTTTTTGAAAATAGGCCAATTGGTGCTTGACAATGGAAAGTGGAACGGACAGCAGATAATCTCAGAATCTTGGATAGAGGAATCCACTGCATTTCAATTGCCTATTAAGGAGTCAAATGATTGGGGTTATGGATATCAATGGTGGAGGGGTATTTTCCATGTTGGACAAACTAAATTCCCTGAAATCAATGCTGCAGGATATGGGGGACAATTTTTATTTGTGGTCCCTGATTTGGATCTTGTAGTGTTGTTTCTACATCATAATCCAGCCGATTTGAATCTAAGCCATACCTTAGGTTGGAAAGAAATGGAAAAATATATAGTTCCCGCAGTTTTGTCAAATTGAATTACAAATGACTTTGAATGCAACAATTTAATAATAAAACAAATAAGGAGGGGTTATAACCATGAACTCTGTTGGCGGTACTACCTAAAAGAAAAACTTATAAATTCCAGCTTGTTCTTGCCGGAATGGCTTGCGACCTTCTACGCGTAATACACCATATTAATAATCGCTGACCGTAAACTGCTATATTTGTTTTGAAATAGCTAGTTGCCAAACATTCAAGACGATATTATGAAAAAATGGAATTTTAAAGTAAAAAGTAATCCTAAAAAGATTAGTAAGGATTTGGAGTCTGCACTTGGGACTGTTGACGGTTTGGTGTTTGTTTTAAATCACGATAAAAATAATTCAATAACATTTAAAGTGCGTAAACGAATTCTATATGCATGGTACTTACTATATCTAAACAGCATTGTTGTAAATGGAAAACTATCAAAAATAAGTACAGAAAATGAGACCGATGTAGAAATTTCTTTTAATCAACACTTTTTGTGGAAATTGGTAATATTTACGGATATGTCGTTAGGATTGGGTTTTCTAATCGCTTTAATCTCAGGGAAAAATAGCAGTCCTTCCATGTATTTAAGTGCAACAATAATTTTAGCAGTAGGAATTATATTATGGATTAGAGTACAGAAAAAATATGATAAAAATATTCAAGAATATAAGTCATTGATTTCTGAAATATTAGCAATTTAAAAAGGAAAAACGTTTGATAATAACTGAGAACTGTGGCCAATATGACCAAAATAGATTTTAAAACCCGTCTTGTTCTTGCCTAAAAGACCTACCGTTTTCTACAAGCAACTAGCCGTAATTATGACCCTTGAATCTGGTATAATTAACCCACCTCCACACATGCTTTTTAAGACGCGGATAACTGTTACTTTCGAGGACCGTTAAATGGTATTATCTATGGACTCGGAGTAATCTTTGTTTAAACTATTTTGATGGTATTACTTAATTGACTTTAAGATTAAGTTTTCTTGCGTCCCCTTTTCTGTTAATGATAACGATTTGATAATCCCTGCGTTTTAGGGCCAGATTTATTTTGTCCGCTTTATCCTTAACTTCCAAAATATCCAATGGAATGCCATCTATTATATTCTCTTCCTTCTTATAGGCCAATATCAATACAGGAAATGAAATATCCAAATCTTCCAATTCAGTAGGAACCGACTTTACTCCATTTTCGAAAAGCCAATTTGGTCGACAATTCCTATATTTTGTATTCGGATAGAATACAGCCACGTCTGTCCAGCTTTCTCCTCGTTGGTATTTGTAAGGATTGTTTTGTTGGTCTAGTAGGACGGTTGGCCATTTTATTTCAAGTGCTTTTAAAAGAGGATTATTGTATTCAGGCCTGCTTTTTTCGCTGAAAGCCACTTGATTGATCGTTAAGGGATTTATTCCGGTATATTCTGATAAACGTCCCGCCATTGCCTTGCCCCAGCTCTTATGATTTCCTTCAAGAACATGATCGTAACCGCAGTAGATTAAAAACTTTTCATTGGGCCTTTCCTCAATTACTTTTTGTATATTTTTTGCTTGTTCTATTTCTCGCTCTTTCCCGTCCGAACCGTTGGTAGCTTCATAGGGGAAAACGTTGTAACCGATGTCTAGTGCAACCCTCACTAAATCCCCAAACTGCGGATCTTTAATATAGAACCTTGAACCGGATATCCGCGATTGTTCAGTAAGGTATCTTTATCTTTTCCATTGGTCAAAGCCTCTAGCCCCAAATTTCTGTACGCATTGTCAAATAGTCCTTTAAGAAGGGATTTAGTAAAAAATCTATGTCTTGAGTTATGATGGGTCTCGTTGATTATTAGGATTTGATAGTCCTTTGTCTTTTGTAGTATATATTCCTCGGCCAAAACTTTTTTATAAATGCCATTAATAGAATCGACTTGTTTTTGAGTGTAGCTTTTATCTGTTGTTCCCATTGCCAAATCCCAGTTTATCAAGGCATTCGTATAAACGCCCTTGGTCGCATAGTCCGAAGCGGCCATCTGATATTTGAACCCGGTAAAATGTGGGTTTGTAACCGTATCCCTCAATATTTCATTTTCTATTTCGGAACTGAATTTATAGTCGGTCTCAAATTTGATTTTCTCTATTTCCGGCGGATTTCGGTTGCAGGAAATTAAGAACAATAGGATTGGAAGTATTATAGCTTTTCTCATAAATTAAGATTTGTGGAATCTTTGGTGAAGATTTGAACTGGTTTTGCCAAACGAAAATATCCGCCCGATTCACTTAGGTTTTTCACATTTTGGTATGCTAATTCGTTTATTATTTGAGATTTGGACTTGTCCACTTTTATTGAACTGACTATTGAATCCAGATGGATAGTTCCATCAAACTCTTCAATTAATGGCCCCGTTATTTCCCCTTCTAAAAACATACTCTTGCTATTGGTTAAGGTAGAGTAAAGCGTAGTGGCGGTAATAAACGAACCAAGAGGTGTAGGGTGTAGGTTATCTTCCCGATAGATTTGCCAATTGCTTCTCACTTTTAGAATATCTCTCCACGTGTAGCTTACCGGTGAAAGTCCAATGTCCAACTCTTTAGCAATTTTCATATACGAATAGTCCAAGGTTTCCCCATCCGATTTCGGGGAATTTTTTCTTGGGTACAATGAGAGAACTACAGTTTCAGCCCCGGATTTGTTGATTTTGGAAACAAATTTTCTAACCGTCCCGTAAAACGAATTACTTTCCTTAACCCTGCGAAGACCGTCCACCATGAAATGCTCTCCCAAAGTACTTTGTTCGTTAAGAATTACAAAATCCCAGCTCAAGGAATCAAGCGTTTTTTCAATAGTTCCATCGTTCAAATGATCCTGTAAAGTATATCCTCCATACGCGATCAATTTTGTTTTTAAGTCCTGTCCGTTTTCATGTGCTATATACTCGAGCATTGTTGGCATATTGTTGTAATAAATACTGCTATTGCCCACGAGGAGGACGTTTAGCCGTTTATTTCCCGGACTCTTACAAGCACTCATGGAAACTATTAGGAAAGTAATAAAGGCCAATCGCAACATAAGGTTCGTTTGTGCTAAGGAATTATTTGGTCATAAAACGTAGGAATACGGTAGTTGTCCATAGAAGGATTCAAGACCCATAAAAATAGTCCAAGGTCAAATATATAACTAAATTATTAGTTTAAACTATGTCTTTAGTTTAATATAGCCAAGCTTCGTGAGATGAAAAGTGTTTTACCGTTGATTTTCGTTTTACGTGGGTCGTTTTAAGGCAATAAAAAAATCTAACCAAAAAAATATTAAATTCGTATTCCATCTACATCATAAAAACCTTCAAAACGGCGAAATCAACGTGACATGTCCAATTAGCAAATTGCATCTTTTCTCAACTGTTATCCTTACCTTTTTATTCACCTGCTGTTCCGGGTTTGTTGCATCTTCCCAAAAGACACCAAAAATTGATGACCTAGATGTTTTAAGTTACGCATTGATACTTAGGACAGACATTGATAATAAAAGCCTAGTAGGGACCGTTGACATTGATTTCCTTATAGACATGGACGCAAAGGAGGTGGTTTTCGATTGTGGGAATCTTAAAATAGCGAAGATCACGGGTGAAAATGTTGTCGGATTTGAGCAAAAAAACAAGGAAGTATTTGTCGCTTTGGACAAAAGGCACGAACGAGAGAACCACATCCAAATAGCCTATTCCGGAAGTCCTACTAATGGCATCCTTTTTGTTCCCGAAAATAAGGAGGTCTATACCGTTTTTTCGACCAGTCAGTGGATGGTATGCAACGACTCCCCAAATGATAGGGCAAAATTCAAGATTGATTTATTTATTCCCTCTACAAAACAATGTATCGCTAGCGGAACATTGGCACATACATCCGAAAATGGAGGCAGCACCCGATACTCATGGGTACAGGACTATGAATCCCCCTCCTATACCTACGGATTTGCAATAGGATCATTTAATAAATCCCAAGATACCCATGGGAAGATCATTCTGAATTACTACGGGTCTGGCTATACTCCCGAAAAACTTGAAATGATTTTTCAAAGAACGGGAGAAATGGTCAACTTTTTTGAGGAGAAATCGGGGGTACCATATGTCCAGGACTCTTATTCCCAAATACTTATCGGTAATCACTATCAGGAAATGTCGGGGTTCTCGGTATTAAAAAAATCTTATGGCAGATTGGTAATGAAAGACCCTACGGAAACTAATCTCATATCCCACGAGTTGGCACACCAATGGTGGGGGAACATGATTACCTGTGAGAACTGGAATCATTTTTGGTTGAACGAGGGGATGGCTACATTTATGTCGGCCGCCTTCAACGAGCATATATTTGGCAAAGAAAAGTACGAATCGGACATAAATTCTTACCGAAAGGTCTATGAATCTATTAAGGACGGAGGAAAGGATAAAGCCCTGGTATTCTCCGATTGGTCCAATCCCACAAGAGAAGATCGCAATCTCGTATATTTCAAGGGGGCATATGTGTTGCATCTGCTCAGGATGGAATTGGGAGAAAAAGATTTTTGGGATGGGATAAAATTTTATAGCCAAAAATATTTTGGTAGGTCTGTGAATACCCTTGATTTTCAGAAGGCAATGGAAGAATCAACAGGCCGCAATCTGCACGGATTCTTCACAAAGTGGATCTATGAAAGAGGGGAGTAACAAAATTTACCTTCCGACATGCCACATCAATGACCATTTAATCCGGGGCATTTAACCCCACCGTCATAGGGACTTTCCAAAATCCAGATATTCTTTACTTTCTAGGGACGATTAAATGTGTTGCGGAAAAAACACAAAAATTAATCTTGTCTTGCTTCTATTTCATCATAGTAATCCTCTAGAACGTAAAAAGCTTCCTTTTTATTCCCTTTATCATCAATTAGCCCCTTTCTATTCCATCCCTCCTGATATTCCGGGTTATTTCGTCTAGGTGACCTAAAATCGGTCAGGATCCAAGGTGCTATTCCACAGTAGTTATCGGGCATTCTTTTCATCATTTTGATCTGCTCTTCAAAGAACCAAGCTTGATATTCCTCACTCCAACGTGTTGTTTTGTCCGCATGAAAACCACCTTTTGCACCTGCCCCTGTTTCACTGAAAAACAAGGGCTTGTCGTAGGTAACTTCCCATTTTGCTGTTTGGGCATCATCGGGAAGGCCTCCGTACCATCCGAGATATTCATTGACAGAAACTATATCGGTGAATTCCCCAAGAGGATCGTCTATAATAAATGTACCGTCAATGTTATGGACCTGAAGGGCTGCGGACACCAAACGGGTATCGTCCAATTCCTTCGATTTAAAAATAAGTTCTTTCATGAATTCTGTACGGGTTGCACTCACTGGGGTCTCATTACCTACGGACCATATTACCACCGATGCTCTATTTTTGTCTCTGGAAATCATCTCTTCCAATTGTGTTTTAGCATTTTTCAAAACTTCATCACTTTCAAAATTAAGTGCCCAATAGACGGGAATTTCAGACCATACCATAAGCCCAAGTGAGTCGGCTATTTTGACCATATTCTCGTTGTGTGGATAGTGTGCCAGTCGCACCATGTTTGCATTCAAATCCACCGCCCAACCAAGTAGCGTCAAAGCATCCTCTCTGCTGTATGCTCTTCTCATATCCTGGGGAATCTCTTCGTGGATACAGACTCCTCTTAGAAAAATGGGTTCCCCGTTCAATAAAACATCCTTCCCGGAAGTCTCAATTTTGCGAAACCCAATATTCTCTTTTAATTCTTCTTCCCCCATACGGATGGCCACTTGGTATAGTTTGGGGCTCCCCGGCGCCCATAATTTAAGGTCTTTTACTTCAAAGTTAAAACGGCAAGAATCTCCCTCTACTTTATATTCCTCGTGTAATTTAAGCGCTGGAATTTCCACAGTAACTATTGAAAAGGGAACAGGTTTATTTAAATGTACCGTTCCTTCAATCTTAAATCTATTTCTCTTCTTTGAAGATTGGATATCTTGATCCTGATCTAAATTAATGGAATAACTTTGGATAAATTTCTCTGGAACAATAACCAGGGACACGTTACGGGTAATTCCACCAAAATTCCACCAGTCTAGATTTAGTGAGGGGATTTCATTCTTTTTCCTTGTGTTATTAACCATAACGACAAGGAAATTATCTTTTTCCTTTAAAACATCCTTGGGAATCTCAAAATTAAAAGCAGTAAACCCTCCATTATGCGTACCTAGCTTTTTTCCATTTAAATAAACGTGTGTTTCGTAATTTACTGCACCGAAATATAGGTATACCCGTTCGTCCTGTGCCACATCCAGATCAAAGTTTCTTTGATACCATACAGTGCCTTCGTAATATAGAAACTTCTCGTCTTGCGAATTCCAGTCTCCGGGAACTTGTATGGTATAGGGCATTTGATACCCATGCTCTATTCTTTCCGTTTTATCTTTTATTGTGGGATCCTGCCAATATGCTTCCCTGTCGTCTTCCTGTCTCTCCTTGAGGTGATAATCGAGAAAACCAGTATTGTAGGGATCTATGATGTAGTTCCAGGTTCCATTCAATGAAACTTTTTTTCTACTATCAATATTTGTAATTAAATCTTCCTGAGCCGAGAGGAATGAAATTGAAAGGAAAATGGCAAGAAATGCTATTTTATAAGTTTTCATAGTTTGTTTTTAATCGGTTTAGGCAATTTCTCCGCAACGATAAAAGTATTAAAATCGGTTTAACAAATATTAAAAGTATGGAGCAAAGTTATAAAAGTCTCACACTTTGACTTCCTTAAAAAGGCTCCTGATATTAGAACCCACCGCCAGGAAGTATCCTGGGTGGGCAAGGTCCATTTGGGCATAACGGTCGTACAAGGTCCTTTTCATTGCGGTGTTTCCTCTTGCACCGATTGCAGCGGCCGGCATCACGCCGGACCAGTTCTCATTCCCGTCGAATATTTGTCCGAAATTTTCACCCATCGCCACCAGGATCAGAACCGATAAAATGGTTATAGGTGTAAGGATGTCATTAAATAAGGGAATAGATTTGTCGAAACCAACTAAATACATAGTTTTTATCTGCTTTTGAGGGCTTGGCACCCATAGTGATCATTTTATTTCTAGGGTTCACCATGAATCCGACATCCTTAAAACCCATATACCTTTTTTCAAGAACTATCCATTTAAACTCTCACCTGCCAGGACCACCGGGGAAATGAAAGTCAGATTTACTACGGATGGCAAAAGATTCATCACAATCTTTAAACCTTTTCCCAATTTGTTTGTCTAAAAATATAAATGGAAGCAAATGGAACGCAAACTGTTATTGATTTTTATCGCCTTATTGTTTTTACAATCCTGCAATAAAAATGACAATATTAACGGACAAGAGATAGAAAACACCAACTTGGAATTTAGTCCATCACCCATAGCGTTGAACGGAATTGATGCGAAATTTTCAAAAGACATTTCCTATGGACCATATCCAGAAAACACCTTTGACATTTTTATACCAAATTCAATAGGGCCAACGCCATTGGTAATATACATTCACGGGGGTGGTTTTTTAGGGGGCGAAAAAGAGAATCCATATTCCGTAATGTGGAACGGCAGTTGGGATTTTCCCAGCGAAATTAGAACCTTGTTGACCAATAACATAGCGTTCGCATCTATAAATTACCGTCTTTTGGCATTTGATGGCGACAAGGACGGGGTGTTAAAACCTTTAAACGACAGCAAACGTTGTTTACAGTATATCCGGTCTATCAGCAATGCGCTTAACATCCATAAAAACAATATAGTACTTTGCGGTAGTTCTGCCGGAGGGGGCACTTCGGAGTGGTTGGCGTTTTCCGATGATATGGCAGACCCATCGGACCCCGACCCTGTATTTCAACAATCTACGCGAGTTAAGGGCATAGCTGTTAAAGCAACCCAGGCCTCTTACGATCTAGAGCGGTACGAAACCGATATTTTTACCCCGTACAATTTTACTTGGGACGAATATTTTCTAGAGGATCCCGACATGATTCCGAGATTTAATTCATTTTATGGGATGGACTCATTAAACGAATTTTCTTCGGACCGTGTAAATTCATATAGACAAAAAGTTGATATGTTGGCTATGATGAGTACGGACGACCCTGAATTTTGGGTTTCCAATCCGCAAACACCAGTAGTAAAACCTACAAAGGCCAATATCCTGAACCATCATTCGTTTCACGCCCGTACCCTAAAGGAATGGGGAGATAGTATTGGTATTCCCAATGTGGTTTCCTATGGGGATTACCACGATCCAAGCGGGGAGAGCTTTGTAGATTTTATGATCAGGAAAACCCAATAAATCCAGTTCACTGCCGTACCCCTAATTTAGATGCCCCGTTGGGCTTACTAGAGACCTAAAAGTCTCTTGGTCCAATACGGGCATCCCCATGGTTACATTCCCTAGTTTTTTTAAATCAAATCTTTCTATTAGAGTCGTCACTGACTTCCTGTAAGTATAAGATACCATACCCGGGTAAGAGTAGTAAGTAGATTGTTCCAAAAAAATGTAATTTTAGCCTTTAAATGAAATCAAAGCACAATCAGCGTGGAGCAAGCAAAAGGGAAATATTTGGGAATCGAGATCGGGGGTACCAAAATACAGTTATGCGTAACCGATTCTGACTATAATTTACTGGAGTGCCTCAACTTTTTAGTGGGGGACAGCAAGCAAAACTCCATTATCCTTGAAGGTTTGAGAAGTCGGATTGCGACCTTGGTGTCCAAGTACCCCATTGAAAGTGTCGGCGTGGGTTTTGGAGGCCCCGTAAATCAGAAGACGGGCGAAATATACCAATCTTTTCACGTACAGGGATGGGACAGTATCAATTTAAAAGCTTGGGTCGAAGACTTGACGAATATCCCCACCTTTGTAGATAACGACGCCAATATTGCCGCATTGGGGGAAGCGACGTTAGGGGCGGGCGCAAAATACAATCGTGTATTTTATATCACCCTGGGCAGTGGTGTGGGTGGTGGATTTGTCATCGATGGTGACCTTTATCACGGCGCGGACCCCACCGAATGCGAAATTGGGCACGTCAGACTTTCCAAAACAGAGGGAGACATCGTAGAATCTAGCTGTTCCGGATGGGCTTTGAATAAAAAGCTCGAAGCTTATATCGCCAATGATCCCTCCTCGATTTTGAATAAATTAACCCGAACCAACAAAACCGATTGTAGTAAAAATCTTATGGAAGCCATAGCGGCAGGGGATACTGGGGCCAAGAAAGTGTTGGACGACACTATTGATGACCTGGCCTTTGGGCTGTCGCATGTAATCCACTTGGTCAATCCCGAAATTATAGTTATTGGAGGTGGGCTATCAAATTTGGGAACTTATCTTACTTCTACATTACAAGCATTTCTCCCCAACTATCTGATGGCGACAATGAAAGACAAGCTTCCCTTGATACAAACAACTAAACTAAAAGAAATGGCAGTTCCCTATGGAGCCGTAGTGCACGCATCCAAAAGCATACAAAGAACAAACCACACGAAATAGAACGAATGGAAAATTACTTTAAGAAATATCTCGATAATTATAAGCGGGTATTGGATAGCATATCTCCTGCCGACGTAAACAATTTATTTGGACAGATAAGCCAAACGATACAATCTGGAAATCAAATTTTGGTTTTCGGCAATGGGGGTAGCGCTATGAGTATGTCCCATTTTGCAACGGATATGGTGAAAGGTGCAGGCGATGCGCTGGAAAAAAGGGTCAAAGTAATCTCACTGAACGACAACGCCGGGCTCATTACGGCCATCGGCAATGACTATACCTTTACCGATGTTTTTTACAAGCAGTTAAAAACGCTTGCCAATCCGGGAGATTTGGTGCTTACCCTCAGCGTAAGCGGTAGTTCCCCGAATTTAGTAAAAGCCTTTGAATGGGCTAGGACCAACAACATAAAAACCATTGCAATGGTGGGAGGGAGGAAGGGGAAACTGTCCGAAATCGCCGATACGACCCTTGTAATTGATTCCTTGCATTACGGATACGTGGAGGATACCCATATGCTTATCTGCCATATGATCGCTTTCGGATTCATGGAAAACCCCGTAGTGTTGGATTAAGCGAGAACGATATGGACAATTATTCCGATCTTCGAATAAGTACCCAGAAGGCGCAAGATCTTCTTCGTGATTTATTCAACATCGGCGGAAGGGTATCCCCTCTTCCGGGGGATAGTGATTTCAATTTTAGGGTGGGGACAGATGATGGAGAGGGGTACATCCTTAAAATATCCCGCCCTGGAGAAGTTGGAAACTATCTGGATTTTCAACAGCAACTCCTTACCTACATCGACAAAAACCAAAAAGACCTGATATCTCCAAAGGTAGTCAAAGACAAAAACGGAAACCCCGTTTCATCCTTCCTCGATGCCTTTGGGAATCAACGCAGCGTGCGCCTGCTCACATGGGTATCCGGGAGGCTTTGGAGCTCTGTGAACCCACAGCGCGATGGGTTGCGTTGTAATTTGGGCGAGCAATGCGGAAGATTGACCAGTGCCCTGCAAGGTTTTGAACATCGGGAAGCGCATAGGCAACTGGAATGGGACGTTGCCAAATCGCTTTGGACAGAAAACCACCTGGATCTATTTTCGGGAGATAAAAGGGAAGTCGTTTCATACTTTCAGGAAAAGTTCAAAAGCCGGTTGGATAGTTACAAAAAGCTACGAAAAAGCGTGGTACATAACGATGCCAATGACAATAACGTCATCGTAAGTTCGGACCTGAAATCTCCGAAGGTAAAAGCGGTCATAGATTATGGGGATACGGTCTATACCCAGATCATCAACGATGTCGCCATTGCCTGCGCCTACGCCGTCATGCACCACAACGACCCGTTGGCGGCGGCCCTGCCCATTGTAACGGGTTACCATGCAACCTTCCCTTTGGAAGCAGGGGAACTGGAACATTTGTATAGCGCAATGGCCATGCGGTTGGTGGTTTCGGTGACCAAATCGGCCCTCAATAAAATGGCCGAACCGGAGAACGAGTACCTGCTTATCAGCGAAAGGCCGGCGTGGGACCTTCTCAGGAAATGGAGGAACATCGATCCGGATTTTGCCCATTTCAGTTTTCGGCAGGCCTGTGGTTTCCCGGCACATCCAGAT
>JAIRBC010000017.1 GCA_022008415.1 Cerina litoralis | reverse complement strand
ATGAAAGATCACGGCATTTTAATGAGTACCGACGGCCCGGACCACAACGTATTAAAAATAAAACCGCCCCTTGTCTTTACCAAAGGGAATGCTGACACTTCGATTTATTATCTTAAAAAGATATTATCGGAAGATTTTATGCAGACTTTTTGATATTTGGATCGCGCTCAATTTTCTCGTTCAATTTCCATCTATTGTGGCTCCATAACCACAAATTTGGCGACCTTAATATGGCCGATTCCAATTGCTTTGCGTATCTCTCCACGATCTCCATAGGTCCCAATTCCTGGGGATTCGCATGGATCAACTGAAATTCGAGCTCGTAATATCCCCTTTTTACTTTTTTGAAATAGGGAAAAAGAACTACCGGGTTTGTCTTTTTGGCGATCTTTTCGGCACCTGTGAAAAAGGCGGTTTCCCTATTTAGAAAATGGCACCAGTGCAGGGAACTCTGGGCGTGCGGACTCTGATCGCCAATAATGCAGTTCATAGTGAGGGTATCGGCCCTTGTCCCTTCAATTATGGTTCGGTAACCTTTGCTGGAAGGCACACAACGTATGCCGAATCGCTCCCTCATCAATTGGGAGAGCTCGTTAAAGTATTTGTTTTTTAAGGGCGAAAAAAAAGTATTGGAAGGGTATGGAAAAAATATTGGCATAAAAGTTAACCATTCCCAATTTCCCTGATGGGCGGTATAAAAAAGTATATTCCTTCGGTCGTTTATAAATGATTCCAGTAATTCTGGATTTTTTATCCTCAGCCGCTTTCTGATAGCATTTGTACCAATCGTCAATCTTTTTATCGATTCGAATATGGTATCACAAAAATGGCGATAAAAATCCTTGGAGATTCTTTTTATTTCTTCCCCGTTTTTGGTAGGAAATGAACCCCTAATATTTTTCATGACCACTTTCTTCCGGTAACCGATTATATAGTAGATCAAAACAAAGACCGCGTCCGATAAAAGGTAAAGCACGGGCATTGGCAATATTGACAATAAGTAAAATGGAAGAAATTTTATTTTAGAAGAATAGTCGATATTCATACGTTTAAATTTTTTAATCATTCGATAATAAAATAATTAAAAAACCCGTCCGAATGGCTAGTCGGGCCGCTTGAGAACGCAGGCAAACGCTACGCTCCCGCCCGAACGCACCGGTAGGTACGGGCGGGCTCTCATCATCCCCAAAGTTTCGGGGTTAAACATCCCCTTTTGAGATGCGATTTTTAATCCCGAGATATTCGGGAGTTAGTGCTCGTTTTATCTAGATACTTTTATTTGCGATGGATTGTAATACCTGTCTTATTCGGCCATTTAATCTAGGTGCCATTTGATTTTAAGCAGCCCCTTTGCCCAATTTTTAGATGCTTTATCAAATAATATGGTTTCTGGGCCTTGGTTGGATTTGGAATTAAATATACGGAAAGATTCGTTTAAAAATTGAAATGCTGAAGGTGACAATCGTTTTACAAAGCATGTGCAAATCTTTCGCTTAGCTCCCAATGAGGGTACAAAATTAATGCAATACAAGAAATATTCAAAAAGGTGCTTGGCAAATTGTTAAATCTTCCTCAACTCCAAACAAGTACTCCGGCTCTCCGGATTTATTGACCATAATTTGTAACAAAATTGCAATAAATACGTTAAATAGTCAGAACATGTCAAGACGTGTTCTTAATCATCAATCGAGACACTATCATGATTCAACGCTTTTTTATTCTCTGCTCCGGAGCGGATTCCGCCATCCTTAAATCTTGTTCCCCTGGGGAGCGCACAAAATACGCCGGTATTGGCGCAACCGTATTCTTTACCGCCGTGATGGCATTTATTGCCAGTAGTTATGCCCTTTATACGGTATTTGATAACCTATGGACGTCCATTTTCTTTGGAATAATATGGGGCTTATTGATCTTTAATCTGGACCGATTTATCGTTTCTACCATAAAAAAACGGGATAGCTTTAAGAGCGAACTGTTACAGGCAACCCCTAGGATTATATTGGCCGTGATCATTGCATTGGTCATCTCCAAACCCTTGGAACTTAAAATTTTTGAGAAGGAAATCAATCAAGTCCTATTAGAACAGAAGAACGAGCTTACCTTGGCCAATGAAAATCAGATCGCACAACAATACACCCCTAAAATTGCCGAACTAGATCGACAAATCCTCAATCTAAAAAACGAAATTTCTACCAAGGAATCGGTGACCGATGCACTTTATGACACTTATATTTCCGAAGCAGAAGGTACTGCAGGGACCAAACTTTTGGGCAAGGGACCAGTTTACAAGGAGAAAAGGGACAAGCACGATGCATCGCTATTGGAACTGCAACAACTGAAGGAAGCAAACGCCCAAAAAATATCGGAGTTGGAAGCTCAGAAGGTTAGTTTGCAATCTTCCTTTGATAACCAAGTGAGTGTTTCCCAACCGATCATCGATGGTTTCGATGGACTGATGGCGCGAATCAATGCATTGGGCAAATTGCCATGGGGGCCTTCCTTCTTTATCTTTTTGCTTTTCCTCGCTATAGAGACCTCCCCGATTATCGCAAAACTTTTGGCCCCCAAAGGAGTGTACGACCTTAAACTGGAAGAGGAGGAAAGCGTTGTAAAAACCTGGGTTGCGCAAAAAGTACAGCACCGCGAACAACTCTTGGCCACAGATACCGTACTCAACAGAAAAATATACGGGGAAATTGCCGAGGAAGAGGAAATTTATCGCTACAAAAAGCAAAAGGCCGAGGAGTTGCTCAAGTTACAGGCAGAAGCCTTCCACGACCTGCAGGTGAAAAGTTTATAAGTTCTCTCAAAAGTCATCAAGTGTTTTCTTTCAGTCCAGCATTTGAAACTGATCCGACAAATCTATGTCCATCTGCAATTTCAGATAATAGAAAAAAGTGGGATAAATTGTCCAATATTCCTATCTCTGTTCGTCATTAAAGTATAAAACAAGTTCAATAATTTAAATTTATTACTATGAGCAATTTTTTATTTTTATTTAGAGGTGGCGATGCAGGGCGGATAGAACAATCCCCTGAAGAAATGCAAAGGCACATGCAAAAATGGGGCGCCTGGATGGGCGGATTAAAGGAAAAAGGTCAGTTGGTGGACGGATTGCCACTGGCAAAAACAGGCAATGTAGTTCACAAATCCGGCGAAGTAATTACCGACGGACCTTTTGCCGAAGGTTCCGAGGTTGTTGGGGGATATCTAATCGTTACCGCAGATAATCAGAAAGGAGCTATCGAAGTCTCCAAAGGATGTCCAATATTTGAACATGGGGGAAATGTGGAAGTCCGTGAAATCATGACCATGAACATGTAATTGTTGAGATTATTTATTAAATTAAAGTCCGATGTTACATTCGGACTTTTTGTTTTTAGGTAATGGAAGAACATCATAAATTTTTGGAGAGCCTTTTTCGCGCCGAATACGGTAAAATTATTGCTGTCCTCACCAATAGGTTTGGCCCTTCAAAGATAGAGTCCATTGAAGATTGCGTACAGGACGCACTATTGAAGGCAATGAAAATTTGGGGCTACAAGAATGTGCCGGACAATCCCACCGCTTGGTTGCTTCGGGTTGCAGGAAACAATCTTATCGATCAATTTAGGCGTGATAAAAAAATGGAATATGGCAAAGACGACTATATAAAGGAAAAGGGAATTCATCCGCAGGAAATATACTTAAAAAGCACTATTACCGACAGTCAATTAAAGATGATCTTCGCCTGTTGCCATCCTTCCCTTTCGGCAGAATATCAAATTATCCTGAGCCTGAAACTGATCGGGGGGTTTGGCAATTCTGAAATTGCACAAGCCTTAATAAAAAAGGAAGAAGCTGTGGCTAAATCCTATACCCGTGCCAAAAAACAGCTCAAGGCTACAGTTTCTACCTTGGATATTCCTCTGGAAATGGGGCTTCGATCAAGATTGAACATCGTACTGAAAGTCATCTATCTAATGTTTTCCGAGGGATATGCCGCAAGTTCGGGGGATATCGCGATAAAAAAAGATATATGTCTTGAGGCCATTAGACTTGCCCGACTACTGGAAGTAAATAAATATTGCGATCTCCCAGAGGTTCATGCATTGGTGGCGTTGATGTGTTTCCATACCTCACGCTTCGAGGCTAGGACGGATATAAACGGAGAATTGGTAGATATGGAGCATCAAGACCGAAAAAAATACGATAAGAATCTTATAAATATTGGGGTAAGATATTTGGAAAGGGCCACAACGCCTCCCATATCCCCATCCACTTATCATTTGGAAGCGGCGGTATCCTATAATCATTGCCGTGCCAAAACCTTTGGGGAGACCGATTGGAAAAGCATATTGCACTTGTATGATCTTCAAATGCAAACCCAATTTTCCCCAATTGTTCAATTGAACCGAGTAGTACCCTATTACATGGTGCACGGTGCAGAAGCTGGTTTGAAAGAATTACGTGATTATGAAACCAGCTCCTATTTTATCGACAGCGTATTGTATTATGCCATCAAAGCGGAAATACTCGTGAGATTAGAGGATAATAAGGGTGCCAAAACTGCCTTGGAAAATGCCATAGGCCATACAAAGAACAAAGTCGAAAAACGACATCTCCTCAAAAAACTGAGAAATAATAGTTCTAGTATAATCTGATACAGGATAGCACTGAATTTATGGGCACTTCCTGGTTCTTTTCCTCTGAAATCACAAAGAATTAAGAAAAGCCAATAGGGCATCCCTGTCAGTTTTGGGGAGGGCTTTGAATTTCTCTTTGGAAACCTGGGCCTCACCTCCATGCCATAAGATGGCCTCCGTAATATTCCTGGCTCTTCCATCGTGAAGGAATTCCGTATGGCCATTGATCAATTTGGTTAGGCCGATCCCCCAAAGGGGTCGGGTTCGCCATTCGTTGCCATCGGCCAAAAAGTCCGGACGCCCATCGGCCATGCTCTCGCCCATATCGTGGAGCAAGAGGTCTGTATACGGGTAAAAGTTCTGATTGGATAGGGCTGCAACGTCGGCAGGCCCCGACCTTTGCTTTGGGGTATGGCATTTTGCACAATCAATTTGCGAAAATAGCTGTTCCCCTTTTAGCACTGTTGGGTCATCAATGTCCCGAGGTGCGGGTACGGCAAGGGTCCTGCAATAAAAGGCCACCGTGTTCAGGATCTCGTCGGACACCTCGGGCGAACCGGTACTATTGTCTTGGCAGTTTTCTTGGCCTTCACAGTGTTCGTCGGGAAAAACATAGCTGGTAATGCCCATATCGTCATGATAGGCCCCGGCACTCTGTACCAAGACTGTCCCGACATTGGCCTTCCAGCCAAACCGGCCTACGACTTCCTTTTTCAAGCTAGGATCCCACACCAGGTTCGCCTTGCCGGAAATACCGTCCCCGTCGGCATCGTCGATATCCTGGCTGGCCAAAAGATCGGTTTCGGGAATGGCTTCCAATAGCCCCAAACCAAATACGGGAGTGGCCAACCGGGCAGAAAGCATGGCCTCTGCAGGGAACTCTTTGTAAGTGTCCTTTAAGGCAAAAATTGGTTTTCTAAGGGATACTTTAGTTCCATCGGCGAGGGTTTCCGTACTTTCCTCAAAACGAACGCTATAAGAGGCTTCGGCCTCGTATCCGTGGACAGCGTGATTTTGAATCTGTGTTCCAAATCCGGGAACGGCAATAGGGGCACCTTTAGAGGTAGCTCCTGCAAGGCTGGTGCGCAGGAGAAGACCGCCCCGGGCATTTAAATCCTTGGGGAATCCGGCTCGGCCATCCCTGGGGTGGCAGGCAATGCAGGCCGAATTGTTAAAAATACTACCCAAACCACTATTTACCGGTGCGGGGGCGGTTACAAAAGTCTGTTCAAATTGTAGGTCGCCATCCATGTGTTTGTCAAATTCCTCTTGGGTAAGGTTTTCGGCAGGGGTGGCAAATGCGTCGCTGGTGGCCAAAAATGTGGTTGTTTTACCGCCGGCATAAAAGCGTTCGGGATTTTCTGGGACGGGCACATAATCTCCTCCTCCGTTATCTTTTTGACAGGAAACAAGAACTACAATGCTAAAGCAGAAAAATAATCTTTTCACGGTTTTCTAATTAAATCTTATAATTTGATTTGTATGCGCAATACCTTATTTATACCCATTTTGAACCTGATTTCTATTTTCGATTATAACCCCGATATCAAGGGCTCTAACTTGCTTTCCAATACAATTTTTAACGCCAAAACCTTCGCTTGGGCATCGGACACGGCTGTTCTATTGTTGAAAATGGCGTCTGTAAAGGTTCCGGGGATGGCTTCTATGGAGTTGATTGCATCGGTAATCGAAGCCTTGATCTCCATATCCAGGGAGGCATTTTCCTGAGCTACAATGTTGGAAAGACCGTTGCCTTGAAACGATCCAAATTGGCCCAGATATACGTTTTGGATACTACGGATGTTATCCGCAAAATCTAATTTGGAATTGTTGCTAAAACGCGATTCCTCAAATTGGGGCTGGGGGGAACCGCCCTGGGCGTTAAGGGGATCGGCTATTTTGCCATTACCCACCTCATCGGCTATAGCGATAAGGCCACCTACCAATTCCAAAAGCGCCGTTTTTTGCGAACTGTAGACGCTTCCTGTTTTTCCAGCATCTATGAAATTGGAAACGTAATTTCCATCCCCGGTATTCCATCCATCGTATAAGGTTTGGGTATTGTTCTGCAGGTCAGCTGCAGCAGCTTGCAAATACTCTAGTTCCCTTGCGGTAAATTGGTCCACCGTTTTGTCGGAATCTACGCCCCACAACAGGTACTCTATCAAATGGAAGCCCCTGGCTTCGTTATTGGATTGCAAAACCCCTGGCGTAATTGGATCCGTACCGGAGAGAATGGAATTCATGGCGTTAACGTCCACTGGCCATGTGTCGATGGCGGGGTCTATGCCGCCGGTATCCACGGGACCGTACAAGAATCCTTCGGATTTTTCCCAAGGTGCCCTGGTGTCGGCCCATGCTTGTTGTGCGCTATTCAGATTGACTTCCGAAGGGTCCGAAGCGAAGGTCGCCAAGGCTGTTTTTAGCGTATTGGCTTTTTCGTTGAGTTCGCCATAGGTTTCTACAATGACCTTACTGGAAACATCGGTAAGGACCGAGGTGAATAAAGTCTCATTGGGGTCGGTTTCAACCGTATCGGCCTCGTTGTTGCTGCAGCTAAAAAGGGTCGCCGTAGCGATTATGGTAAAAATTCCTTTCTGAATGGATGTGGCTTTCATTTAAAAAATATTAGTTGTTATTATGTTGATGAATTAAAATTCTTGTTAATGTTTTTAATTACCGCTCCTTGGAGAGATCGGAACTTCTTTTTTTGCAGTGCCGGGCGGGGGTTTTAAAATTCGAAACCGATCCCAACAGAAAAGGTTTTCTCCCTTTGTTTTTTTCCGGTAAAGCTCAATGTTGCCGGATCAAAATTTTCCGAGCCCAATCTTCTATCCTGATATTGTGCCTTGACCACTACCTCTGGGATGATAAACCAGTTGAAGCCTCCGGTGATCGCATTGCGCTCCCATCGGGGTTTGTCCACTACGTTGCCTTCGGTTCTAAACATCGTGTCGTAATAATCGTATCGGGCAAAGGGGTAGATCATTTGTTTGGTAGAAGGGCTAATAAAGTGCAGCATTTCATATCCTACTTCTGCCGAAAACCCTAAGGCATTCTTACCTACGGGGTTTCTTTTTACCCCCAAATTGTTGGAGAGATTGGCATTGGCCTTGGACACAATGTCCGAATTCTCCAAATTGCCGAACAAGAGTATGGAATTAAATCTTAGATACTCCTGATCATAATTGATGTGGGCTTCTACCAGGCTCACGTAGGCCGAAACTTGCATATCGTTTTTTGGCCGGTTGGGAGCCGAATTCCCTAAATATCCCGATACCCCTACGAAGTTGTTTTTTTGATCGCTAAAATTATAATCCAACCGTCCCATCACGGCAAGCGCTTGGGCATTGACGAGCTCAAACTTTTCTTGATAGCCAAATTTTATCCAATTGCGGGAACTGAATCCTGAGGCATCCAGACCATTGGTTACCGTAAGATGGTATGTAAACTTGTTTTTTAAGAAGTCCCCATGGAACTCTACCCCGTTTTCGTACCATCCCAACGGTAGGATCTGGGCTTCCATTTCTGGCCTGGTTGTGGAGAAATATTCCGTGGGTTCATCCAGCTTTTGGGCCAAACCAAAGTAGAGCTTTAACCTTCCTGCCCTTACGTTAAAATAGGGCCTAATGGCAAAGTTAATATTGATCTGCTCTGCCTTTACCGCACCGCCTTTCTCGATTTCCTGCTCATATTCGCCAAATTCTTCCTGATTGTCCAATTCAATAGAGCTGCCAGTGCCGCCGTGTTCAAATTCAATTTCCGACTTAAAAGTGATCCAGTCATTGAATTTATAGGTGAGGTATAGGTTGAGTCGCTCCGCGTCTATTTTATCCTTAAGATTAGGGTCGGTATCGTAGTTCACGTTGTAATAGTTGACCACTCCGTATCCCTTGAGACCAAACCTGTCCCAAATTTTGACCTTTTTTTTTGCGGTGGTATCTGCATCCTTACCTTCCGCATTCAGCTCTTCTAGAATTTCAGTCTTTAATTCCTGTTTTAATTGGTTTCTTGCGACGATACTGTCTTGGTGCGTTTGTGAATATCCTATAGCCACAAAACAAAGGATGAAAGGCAAAAGTTGTTTTAACATATGTTTTTTAGATGGTTGGTCCCGTATATTTCCGTGCAAACATAAAGCCTATTCTTATTTAGAACAAATTAAAATAACGAAAAATTATAAAATAATTGTTGTTGGAATTTTTAGAGGCGGAAATTTAAGGGATTTATATGGGCCTCAATAATCTAAATTTCAGGAAGATAAAGTATATAGGCAAACGCGATAAATCCGGCCAAATGGGTATTCTTGCCAAAATAAAAATCGAGTCTTTTTTCTGACCTCTTGTTTCACATAAAACAAAAATGATAAAATAGGGAGCTATACGCTTCCGTTCCACTCGTTATAAAACTGCTGTAAATAATCCAACATAAACTGATGGCGTTCCAGGGCCAGTTTTCTGCCACCTGCCGTATTCATTTTATTTTTGAGCAACAATAATTTTTCATAAAAGTGGTTGATAGTTGGCGCTTTAGAGTTTTTATAGGTCTCCTTGTCCATCTTTAAATTGGGGGCAATGTCGGGATTGTAGAGCTCCCTCCCTTTAAATCCTCCATAATTAAAAGCTCTGGCGATGCCGATGGCCCCTAAAGCATCCAAACGATCGGCATCTTGGACCACTTGTAGCTCCAGGGAATTGAATCTTTTGGCGACCTTCTTTTCACCCTTGCTGTCCAAGCTGGATTTAAAGGAAATATTCTCGATAATCTTCACCACATGGTCGATTACCGAAGGTTTTATCCCCAAAGAAGCCAGAAATTCCCGGGCCATTTGCGGTCCGACGGACTCATTTCCGCCATGGAATTTAGAATCCGCTATATCGTGCAACAATGCGCTGAGGCTTACAATCTGGATATCGACCTTTTCATCCTTGGCGATCAACAGGGAATTGTTGAATACCCTTTGTATATGAAACCAATCATGACCTCCTTCGGCTCCCTGTAACGTTTCCTTTACAAAGGCAATTGTTTGCTCTACTTGTTCTATGTTGTTCATTCATACTATTTTAAAACCCCTAAGATGTCTTAGACCTTTGGAGTCTTCTAGAAATAATTTTATCGTCCTGGTTCTAGCATTCTTATCTCTAACCTTACTTAAAAGAAGTTACCCCATCCGTCACCTGTTTTTCTATTTTAGCTATCAGATCATCGATATCTCCCGAAATCTCTACTGGTCGATGGACATCGAAAGTAATATGGGAGCCTAATCCCAAAGGAAATTTACCATACCTCATCATTTTCCATGAATTGTTGATACTGATGGGTACAATTAGAGCCGATGGGGCCTTTTTAATAAGCATCTTTAGTCCCGTAGGTTGGAACTTTTTTGGATGGCCGGTCTTGCTTCTGGTGCCTTCCGGAAAGATGACCGCACTTCTTTTATGGGTTTCAATATAGGTGCCCAGTTTGGCAATTTGTATCAAGGCTTGCTTGCTATCCTTTCTGTCTATTAGCACAGATCCCCCATGGTTAAGGTTGTACGAAACGCTAGGAAGGCCTCGTCCCAATTCTATCTTGCTCACAAATTTGGGATGATTGGCGCGCATATGCCAAATAATTGGTGGAATGTCGTACATGCTTTGATGGTTACAAACCATAATCAAAGGCCTATCTGTGGGTAGATCAAATGGATTATTAAAGGAATAATAGGTCCCCAAAATATGGGTACATCGCATTAAGAATAGGTTCAGAACGCTAACACTCCGCTTTAACGCGTCATATCCAAAAACATTAAAGCAAAACCACTGTATGGGATGGAAGACCACTAAGGTAAGTCCGAAGAAAAATATATATACGACCGATATTGGGTACGAAATTATTCTCTGCATAATCACAAAAATAAAAAACCGCCTCGAAAGGAAGCGGTTTTTAATTTCATTTTGTTCCCATCCATCGAATGGATCGGGTGAGGGCTAACAAAACTCGTTATACGCCTCCATTAAATTTTCGGCGATCATTTCGGCCGGTCTGCCTTCAATATGATGTCGTTCTATCATATGAACCAGTTCCCCGTCCCTAAAAAGGGCCATACTAGGCGATGACGGAGGAAATGGGACCATAAAGTTCCTTGCCGCATTGACGGCCTCGGTGTCCACTCCGGCAAAAACGGTGACCAAATGGTCTGGTCTTTTACTGTTTCGCAAACTCATTTTTGCGCCGGGCCGGGCATTTGCCGCGGCACAACCACAAACGGAATTCACGACCACCAAGGTGGTACCTTCTTTGTCAACGGCACTTTTAACAGCTTCGGCGGTATGTAATTCTTCAAACCCAGCGGATGCCAGGTCTTCTCTCATCGGTTTTACTAATTCTGCGGGATACATATATATAAAATTTATTGAATTAAATAGAAGTGCAAAGATAGGTAATTTGTAACAGCTACGGGAATGCCTTAACGTTTCGTTGAGCTAAATGGATTCAAGAGCCAAGAGCCAAGAACCAAGACTAAAGGGTTTGCCCTGGTTTAGATAACAAAAGGGATTAAGTGCAAACACAAGTTTAGCAATGGCCGAATTACGACCAACTGTTAACAATTAACGTCTTTCCAATAACCCCATAACTAAATAACCCAGTAACCATTTTATCTATCTTGGCTCTCTAGTCTTGGCTCTTGGTTCTTTTCTTTTAATATCTTTGCCAAAAATTTGGAATACGTATGGTAAAATGGTTTGCCGCAATTTTGGGATATTATATTTTTCGGTTTCCTGGGGCAATTTTGGGATTTTTGATTGGAAGTTATATCGATAGTTTAAGCGGCAGTGGATCTAAAACCATATTTGGAGGCCCTTCCCAACAGAACGTATCCCCGGCCGATTTTGAGCTACACCTACTATCCCTCTGCTCTATCGTCATTAAGGCAGATGGCCGGGCTACCCAGAGCGAACTAGACTACGTGAGGCTCTATTTTGTAAGGACTTATGGCAAGGAAAAAGCCAATGCTATATTTAGGACCTTTAACGAGGTCATAAAGAAACGGGAAATTTCTGCCCAAAAAATATGCAGTGTTCTCAACCAGCGAACCAGGTACGAGGTTCGGCTTCAGCTTTTACATTTCTTGTTCGGTATTGCCCAGGCCGACGGTGTCATGACCCGTAAAGAAATCGATAAA
The DNA here is from genome assembly GCA_022008415.1 of Cerina litoralis. GTDB lineage: Bacteria > Bacteroidota > Bacteroidia > Flavobacteriales > Flavobacteriaceae > Cerina > Cerina litoralis. The sequence continues at coordinate 105,909 of JAIRBC010000017.1, read as the reverse complement.
ATAAAAGAGATAGCAGGCTATCTTAGAGTAGGCCATCACGATTTTGAGAGTATCATGGCCATGTTCGTCAAATCGGCGGATAATGCTTATAAGATCCTAGAAATAGAGAAAACTGCCACCGACGATGAGGTTAAAAGCGCTTACCGTACCATGGCCAAAAAATACCATCCAGACCGGGTAAATACTCAAGATGAAGCTATTAAACAGGGGGCCGAAGAAAAATTCAAGGAGGTGCAAAAGGCCTACGAAGAGATTCAGGCAGAACGGGGAAGAAACCTATAACCAACAAATACCAACCACTAACCCACTAATTAAATGCAGGATTTCTGGTTTTATTTGCAATTGGGACTTCACCATGTATTGGACATTCATGCCTATGATCACATTTTGTTCTTGGCGGCCTTGGCATTGCCCTATACTTTTAAAAGCTGGAAAAAAGTTCTGATATTGGCGACCGTCTTTACCGTGGCCCATTGTACGTCATTGGCGCTGTCCGTTTATGGAATTTTTGCCGTGGAGGTGGGGTGGATCGAGTTTCTGATACCCGTCACCATTTTGGCAACGGCGATGATGGACCTTTGGTATGCAAAAAAAGAGGAACACGCCCGTGGTTTGGTATGGCATTTGGCCGCAACAGGTTTTTTTGGACTAATCCACGGTTTCGGCTTCTCCAATTATTTCCATATGCTTATGGCGGAGATAGAGGAAAAACTAGTACCGTTGATCGGGTTTGCCGGTGGTATTGAAATTTCCCAGGTCGTTGTCATCCTTTGTGTCTTGCTCCTTGCCTATATTGTGCAATCCCTTTTCGGTATAAAACAACACCTATTTATCACCGTTCTTTCCATTATTATCATCGTTATCACAATACCAATGCTGGTGCAAACGTTTCCATTGTAGTCTTTGACCTAGGCGTATAGAAACAGTCCATAAGACGTATTTAGTCCTTAATCATATGGTGTTTTATAGAAAGCCCTTAATTCGTTAAAATTCATGTTTTAGATGCGACTCCTTGCACAAAGAGACTATAAAGGTTTATTTTTGTTTAATCGAACCCGTTAAAATGGGCTAGGCAACAGTATTTATAACCGTGAAAAGTACACCCGCACAGAAAGAAAGGCAATAAAAGATTGAATGAAGGAAGCAAAGCAGGAAAAATACGATAGGGCTTATTTGCGTATGGCTACGGAATGGGGAAAACTTTCCTATTGTAAGCGCAAGCAGGTAGGGGCGATTATAGTAAAAGATAGAATGATCATTTCTGATGGTTATAACGGCACCCCCACGGGATTTGAGAACCATTGCGAGGACGAGGAAGGCTATACAAAATGGTATGTTTTGCACGCAGAGGCCAACGCAATATCCAAAGTGGCCTCCTCTACCCAGTCCTGTGAAGGCTCCACCTTGTACATTACCCTTTCCCCGTGCCGGGAATGCAGTAAGCTAATTCATCAGTCTGGCATAAAACGTGTAGTATACCAAAAGGCATATAAAGATGCTTCCGGTCTGGATTTTTTGGAAAAGGCAGGAGTAAAACTTTCTTACCTGCCAATTAGTGTGGAAGCAGAATAAAAATACCCAAAAAAGATGAAGCGTAAGTACAGCTATATATGGCCTGCCGTAATCGGATCCGCCCTTGCGATTGGAATTTTTATTGGGGGCAAGCTGCATTTTAACGACTCCCCGGAGAAACTTTTTACCACCAATTCCAAAAAAGACAAGCTCAATCGGCTTATAGATTATATAGATTACGAATATGTAGACGATGTAGATACCGATAGTATTGTCGATGTTGCGGTAAACAATATCTTGGATAAACTGGATCCCCATTCCGTCTACATTCCCAAAAGGGATATGGAAAGGGTCTCCGAGGACATGAAAGGCGATTTTGTGGGCATCGGGATTAACTTTTATAATATCCGGGACACCATTGCGGTAATACGGCCGGTGGATAACGGTCCCAGTTTCTACATGGGCATTCAATCGGGCGACCGGATTTTGATGGCCGATAATGACACGCTATATGGCAAAAATATGTCCAATAAGGCCATAGTAGAAGAATTAAAAGGGGAAAAGGGAACCACGGTAAAGCTCAAAGTATATCGAAAAAAAGACCACAAGACCTTCAACGTAACCGTGAGGCGGGACGTTGTCCCTCTAAAAAGCGTAGATGCCTATTATATGATGACTCCGGATATGGGGTATATCAAAGTAAACCGATTTGCAGAATCTACTTATAAGGAATTTAGAAAGGCCCTGGTAATTTTAGAAAAGCAAGGAGCGAAGAAGTTAACCCTGGATCTTCGGGACAACCCGGGTGGATATTTGGGCATTGCCGAAGAAATGGCGGATGAGTTCCTGGAAAAGGGAAAACTTGTTTTGTTTACAAAAAACAAAAGAGGAAGAATAGATAAGAACTTTGCTACCGAAAAGGGCGATTTTGAGGATAAGGCCGTTTACGTGCTCATTAATGAGCGTTCCGCTTCTGCCAGTGAAATTGTGGCGGGAGCACTCCAGGACAATGACGTGGGCACAATTATTGGTCGCCGTTCCTTTGGCAAGGGCCTGGTGCAGCGCGAAATGGAATTGGGCGATGGCTCGGCCGTCCGCTTAACGGTCTCGCGTTACTATACCCCGACAGGTCGCTCTATACAAAAAACCTATAAGAACGGGACCAAGGATTATTACCAAACGTTTATGGATCGTTATCACAGTGGGGAATTGGTGTCCGTAGATAGTATCAAGGTTGCCGACTCACTAAAATTTACGACCCCAAAAGGGAAGGTGGTATACGGTGGTGGGGGTATTATTCCCGATGTGTTTGTGCCCATTGGAACCAATGAGGTAGAAGCCGTTAAGAGCGTGGAGGCCTATGGGTTTTTCTCCCGTTTTATTTTTGACCACTTGGAGGCCGATAGAAATCGTTACTCGGACTGGTCCGAAATGGATTTTGTAAATAATTTTAGGGTAGACGATATTATGTTCGACGATTTTATCAATTATGCGGAAAGCTCCCAACTGGTAAAAAACCTGAATTTGCCGTACTACGACCAGGAAGATAACATAAAGCGCTTTCTAAAGGCCGATTTGGCCGAACAGTTATTCGGGGATAATGCGGCAGCCATGATCAAGGGATCCCATGATGCAATGCTACAGAAAGTTCTTGAATTGGATAGTTCTAAATCCCTCCGTGATAAACAGAACTATTAAAGCAAGGAATTAGCCGAATGTAGTAGGGGGGCGATTTTCATAACAAATTACCTGCTGCAAATAGTGGCTAGGGCCTAGAGGCGCAAAGCCTTCAAAACTGGCGCCTTATTGCTTTTCGCAAACCTTCATGGAACACTCGCACAAGAATATTGGCAGAACCCCAAACACTAATTTTCATTTACCTTTTTCTGAATTTTTTTTGATGCGATAAAAATCAGCAAAAGCACGATGGCACACAAGGAAGCCACGATGCCGATCAAAGCCACGGTACTGTATTCCAACGGGACATTAAAATCTATTAGCGTGACGTTGTACGTAATAAGGGCCAAGGCAACGATTATTAGGGCAATTGAGAATTTATGGTTCATTTTCCTTTTGGGTTTAATAGTTGTTATACAATTGTTTGACGTAGGGGCGCAATGCTTGCGTCTTTACGGACCACTGTTTTAGTGTTCATTCTTTGTTGTTGCGCGACTATATTACCGGTCGATCAAAATCGGCTATTTCGGATCTTGGCAGAATTGTTTGGTTCTTGGCACTTTTCTCTTTTTTAAACGAACAATTCATGGATGTTGGTGGTAAATAATTTTACGGCAATGGCTAGTAAAATTACTCCAAACACCTTCCGTATCACATTGAGACCCGTATCTCCAAGTACTTTTTCAATCTTCTTGGAGGAGCGCAGTACCAAGTATACAAAAATAATATTTATAACTATGGCGACTATAATGTTTTCTACTTGGTATTCTGCCCGCAGGGCTAGAAGGGAAGTCATGGTCCCTGCTCCGGCTATCAGCGGAAAGGCGATGGGTACAATGGAGGCCGATTCGGGCTGATCGTCCCTGAACAAGGCAATGCCCAAGATCATCTCCAAAGCCATAAAGAAAATTATAAACGCTCCCGCCACCGCAAATGAATTTATGTCGATACCGATCAAATTCAATATTCTTTCCCCGATAAAAAGGAAGGCCACCATAATGATTGCCGCAACTATCGAAGCTTTGCCAGATTGTATATGTCCAACCTTACTGCGCAGACCTATGATGATAGGAATACTCCCCAATATGTCGATAACCGCAAAAAGAACCATGCTAGCGGTTGCTATTTCCTTAAAATTAAATTTCATTTTTCATGATTTTATACCAGTTCTATTAAATAACAAATTCAAGCCGGTATTTGCGGGTGCAAATTTACGATATATCAAACATATTGGCATCCCTTCGGTATAAAACTTATTTATTACCAAAACCAAATCCCATAATATGGATATCTTTGTAGCTTTATTTGGTTTTTATGTTCCAACTAGGGAAAACTATAGTATCTGAAGAAATTATTGAAAACGACTTTGTCTGCAATCTAAACGCCTGCAAGGGAGCGTGCTGTGTGGATGGTGAGGCGGGTGCGCCCTTAGAGAATAAGGAAACCGAGATACTGGTCGATATTTATCCCGAGGTAAAGCCATTCCTGCGACCAGAGGGGATAACGGCCATTGAGTCCCAAGGTGCTTTTGTAAAAGGGGAGGATGGGGAATGGGAAACTCCCTTGGTCAATGGCAGTGAATGCGCTTACGTTATATTTTCGGGTAATGGAATAGCCAAATGTGGTTTGGAGGAAGCTTATAACCAAGGGGCCACCAAATGGAGAAAACCAGTGTCCTGCCACCTTTATCCCGTAAGGGTCAAGGAATATTCCGAATTTACTGCGGTAAACTACCATAAATGGGAAATTTGCGATCCCGCATGCGCCTTGGGAACCGAACTGCAGGTCCCGATCTATAGGTTTGTGAAGGAAGCCTTGATCCGCAAGTTTGGGAAAAAATGGTACACCGAATTGGAGCAAGTGGCCAAAGGTCTTGCCGACACACCCTAAATTGTTGGGATGTGTAGGTTTACTTGGGTACCTATGGCTTGGCGTGCCTCGTCGTACAGGTCTTCGAAGTTGATTGTAAAAGAGTTTTGATAATCTTTGGAAAAGTTCGCCAATCTTTCCTTGGTAATGTCTATCCCAATGGATTTTCGTTTTAAGACTTTGGTCTCCTTTATTTTTTCCGAAGCTTCCCTGCCCACCCCGTTGTCGATAATGGCAATGTTGATGAACCTTTCGTTTTCTCGGCGCACCTGCAACTGGATGTTCTTCTCCCCTTCCTTGGAAGAGAGACCGTGCCAAAGGGCGTTTTCTAGGAACGGCTGCAAGATCAATGAGGGTATCTTTACATTGTTTACATCGATATCGTCGCTAATGTTAATGGAAAAATTGATTTCATTGGAGAACCTAATGTTCTCTATGTTCATATAGAGTTCCACCGTTTCCAGTTCTTCTGCCAATGAAATTTCCCTTAGGGAGGATGCCTCCAATATCTTGCGGACCAATTTGGAGAACTTGTTTAGATAATGGACCGCATTTTTCTTTTCATTATTGATGATGTATAGCTTGATGGAGTTCAGGGAATTGAACAAAAAGTGTGGGTTCATTTGGCTTCTCAACATAGTCTGTTCCAGGGAGAGCAATTTTTTTTCGTTCTTTAAATGATGTTGGCGGTATAGAATATAAAAGATGCCCGCCAATAGAGCCAAGGCGATACCACAAATGAGTAGAATAGTATTGTTTTTCCGCAACCTTACCTTGACGAGCTCATTTTCCTTGGCCAACATTTGTATCTGGTTGTTCTTTTTTTCCGTGTCGTATTTCATGATTATATCGCTCACGTATCGCAGATTGCGTTCGTTGGAGATTTCTTCATCAAATTGCGATGCCAGTTTGTAATAATCCAGCGCACTTTTGGGATTGCCGCTTTTTTCTGCGAGTTCGGATAAAATGGTATACGCCTGGGAAATAGATCGGGGCATGTTATACCGCTGTGCCAAGGAAAGTCCCGCTAACAAATGGTGCTCCGCATCTTTAAATCGTTTTTGCTGCATCATGGCCCAACCTGTATTAATTTCAACCGAGCTCGTAATAAACTTGTCTCCTATAGCCTTGGATTCCTTTAGTGTAGGTTCGAGAATTTCTAGTGCTTCGTCAATTTTATCCTGTTTTATATAGATTTGGGCAATGCTGTTTTTACAGATCGCCTGTCCCCTGGGCGAACCCAGTGCTACGTCATAGGATAAAGCCGTTTCGTAACTCTCCAAGGCCTCTTCCAGTTTGCCTTGTTCCTCCAAGGCTTCCCCGATATTTTGATAGTTGATGGCCATTCCCTGTGTATTGCCCAGTTCTTCCTCCAATTTCAAGGATTTTCTAAGCTGCTCAATGGCGAGGTCGTATTGTTTTAACAGCAGGTATAGGTTTCCGATACTATTTAGTGAAACGTTGATGCTCCTTTTAATACCCCTAGAGGGATTTTTTACGGATTCTGCTAGCTCCAAGGCTTCTTTGTTGTAATCGAGCGCTGTTTTTATGGCATCCGTCCTTCGGTAGATTACCCCCAACATATTGAGGCTAAAAACCCTAAATTCAATGCTATTTGCTTTGGTGGCAGCTTCCAAAGCCTCCCTGTGAAGTTGTACCGCCTTAGAAAATCTAGACCGGTTCCTTTCCCAGATGCCCAATTGGTTGAGCGCGTAGGATACCCCCGACCAATACTTCTTTTGGGTGGCCTGGTCAATAAAATAGTTCATATAGAGCGTGTCCCTGCGGTGCGGCCTCAATACCGAGTTCATTTCTAGATAGGTTTCCGGCGCCATTTTAATAAGACTGTCCGTGGTCTTCTTAAAACTGGACGGGACATTCTGGGATACTCCAGTAAACATTAGTAAACCGGTCAGGCCGTAAATCAAGGATTGGATTGCCAAGGGGAGCCGGTTTTGTTTTTTTAATTGTTGATCCCTATTGGGAAGCGTAACCGCAAGGCGCCCCTTTGGGCTTACTTGATCGAGGCGAAAATCAGCCATTTTGAATACAATTAAAGGCTTTCTTTGGCTGTTTGACAGCTTTGTAGAAGGGGAAAATGACAAAGATAGGGTGAATAGATTCCCCAATTTCCCATATTTAACCAATTGAATAAGTTTAAATGAGTTCATAAACAAAAAGGCTTAAAACATATCCAGGAAATCGGATTTCTTCTGTCGTGAAACCGGGATTTTGTGGTTGGATTCCAATACTACGTACCCGTCGGTTTTTAGAAACTCCTTTATTTTGTTGAGGTTGATGATATAAGAATTGTGAATACGGAAAAAAGTATCTTTGGGAAGCATATCATTGACATCCTTTAGCTTTTTTGTAAGCACTAATTTTTGCCCGTCGGACAGAAAAATTGTGCTGTAGTTCCCATCGGACTCCACATAAAGTATATCGTTACTGCCCAGGAACAACAACTTGCCATCCGTGTTAAACGTAATCTTACGGTGCATGGAATTGGAATTAAAATTGAGCAATATCTTTTCCAATTTTTCTACCGTATGGTTCTTGGAATGGAACTTCTTTATTTTGGCGATCGTATCCTTTAGGTCGTCCGTGTCTATAGGCTTTAATAGATAATCGATGGCTTCGTGCTTCAATGCCTTTATGGCATATTGGTTGTAAGCGGTTGTGATGATTACGGGAAAATCCCTGTTCTTAAGTTTTTGGATAAACTGAAAACCGTCCATTGTTGGCATTTCAATGTCTAGAAAAAGACAGTCTGGGCTGCTGTTTTCCAAATAGGCCAATGCTTCAAAAGGATCTGTAAAGGAGTTTGCCACTTTTATCTCCTTGCTAAAATTGGTAAGCTCCCAAGTAAGACTTTGAAGGGCCTTTGTTTCGTCGTCGACTATTACCGCTTCTATCATGGATTTTGTTCGTAAGATACTCAAATTTATTGCCAAAATAATTGGAGTTTCCCAAAAGATGTACCAATGGATGGGATTTGCGTATGATTGGCAGGAAAAGATGTAGGATTGGTAATTAAGGATGGGATTACCCTGGGAAAGGTATTCGCCATATAAAATGAAATGTAAATCTTACATTTTTAATTAGTTGATAATCAATATAATAAAGTAAAAGTAGTCTACCTACATAAGATTCCATCCGGTGCTTGCAATTTATACACAATTTTATACCATTTATACATATCACCCATTAATGACTTTACATTTCCACTACTTTAGTCCTATGCAAATTACATGAAACCTTGGTTTGCATACCGACAAAAAACCAAAACCTCACCACCATGAAAAAATGCATCATCATGTTTGCTCTGTTAGTAGCTACATTGCTGATCGCTGCATGGAGCAATAAGGGACGATCCGTAGGTGCCGATCACACCCTAACATCAAAAGTGGACGCATCTGCCAATCCAATGTTGGTACAGCACAATACCCTTAACAAACGAAAAGGACAATAGGCCTGATAAAAACCCGGGTACACCTATTAGAAATAATCATTATGCCTCATTTTTTTATAAAAATATTGAAAACCAGTCTATGGGCCATTGTTCCCTTTTTCCTTATTTCACAAGGAAATCCGGAGCAAGTTTCCTTGGTAGAAGTACCGCACCAAGGGTATTATGCCTTTGTGGTTTCGGGAGAGGTAAGCGAAAATCTGGACGGAATTATACATTTTGAAACAACAAAGGAAACCTCCGTTGGGGGATCGGAGTACTATGTAATTCGGTTTAATTTGAAAAGTAAAAGAGAAAATCGGCCCCACCGGATGGAATTTTCCATATCAAAACCTTGTAAAAAGGATAAGATTTCCGCGGGTACTTATCAAGTGGCCAAACCCGTTGATGGATTCCTCAATTATTTTGAAGGGGTCTTTGGGGCGGCCGATTTTAAGCGGATGGACGAATTGCCTTTTTTTACGGACAGGGGGACGATTGAGATTAAGTCCTTGGATGAACACACAATTGAGGGGAGTATGTCTGTAACCTTGCGGGATCCCAACGGGAAGAAAATAAGAATCCGTGGAGAATTCGATGCTCTAAGGCAAGAACATTAGTTTTTCCAAAAAAGGCCTAATCGATCCAGAGTGCAGGAAAAGGTCGTTTTAGACCTAAAAACTCCCTGCGAGGGTCGCATAAATTAAATTATTTAGATCAATTAAAACTGTCAAATATAGGTACGGTCGTACCATAGGGCAAGTAAGACAAGAACATGTCATTGTTCGGTTTACAGCCCTGCCGATGGAAATACACGAATGGAAACCTGTGCAGTCTAGGTTTCGGGGGAACTACCTGGGGCAACGGAACCAATTGTAGTATTTACAATTTTTATATCATCGGGAAGGCCGTACTTTTTGACAGTATTTTTTATTTTATGCCAATCCCATTCCCTGACCCAGATAGGTCTTTACAAAAGCGTGCTCCCCATTCAAAAATTTTTCGGGACTTTCCCCAATAAGCCTATTGAAATCGTTGATAAAATGCGATTGGTCGTAATATCCACAGTCCAATGCCAAATGGTGCAGTTTTTCGGACTCCCTGATTTTCAATAGTTCAAAAATTGTGTTCAACTGTATAACTTTACAATAGTATTTCGGCGACACACCGATGATTTCCTTGAACTTTCTCCTAAAATGTCGCGACCCCAATCTTATTTTGTCCAATAATTCGGTTTGGGAAACGATACCGTGCCGACTAAATATTTCTGACAAAGAAGCATCCAACCAGCTAATGGGCGAGAGCCTGTTATTGTTTAAACCGCACAAAATTCCCATTAAAAGATCGGCACGATCCTTTAATGAACTACAATGGGATAGGTTCCCTAGCAGATCATCAGTATTTAAAGGGGTAACTTCGTCAATACTTATAATTTTGTTAAGGAGATAATCACCCTTCTTATGGAATAGGTAATACGGTGCCGTTGGATATAGTACCAACCCAATTTGGCCAAGTTTTCCATTGAATTCTAATTCTATATTGGCGTTGAAGACCTGTCCTGCGACATTGAGCCGCGATTGTGGGCAGTGTAATTGGCCATCGATACGCAGCAGCGGAAGGTCCATAAAAGAATTGATGAGTAGCGGAAAACCAGTGGGATGCACAGGATACGAAGCGTTTACAATAGAATCGGATTCTCCCAGGATAACGCCAACAACATAAGGCTGTAGCTCTCGGGGGATATCAAAATCCAACTTTTTTGCGAAATTTTTCATTATCTTATCCTATCGAAGCTCTCATTTTACATTGCAAGGGCCTGGTCCGATTTTTAAAATTTTGGAGATCCCAAAAAATATACCCTTAAAGTTATTAATTTAGGTCGATATTTAATGAAGTGGTTTAAACTTTTTCTATTACCAACGAATTTAGCATTCCCGGCCGTACCGGATCGGGCGGGTTTACCATTTTTGGGTACCGAAACTATGGCTATGCTGCTAAAAAGTGGCTTCACCAAGGCACAAAAGCCTTCATTCTCCGTTCCTCCCGATAGGTATCTGGCCAAAAAGTTTAAATCACCACAATGATCTGTGCCTTCAATATGTGCAATAACCAGCAAGGTAGTTCTTATCGGCCGATACTATTGTTGTTGCTATTTCTGGTAGCTTCGTTTCTGGGCCACGGCCAGTCCCATATTACTTTCAGGCAATTATCCGTTAGGGAAGGATTGTCACAAAGCAGTGCCATATCCGTCACCCAGGACAGTACGGGTTACCTTTGGGTGGCAACCCAGGACGGACTTAACAAATACGATGGTCGACAATTTACCGTATTTCCCTATCGTTTTGAAGATATAACCAAACCCAAATATAGTCGGTTGGGTAAGGTGTATACCGATCGGGAAGGTGCGGTATGGACTATTCCCATTGATGGTATTCCACATAAATTAGACAGGGAAAACAATGTCTTTAGACCCCTAACCGGAATTGCCGATGCAAGCATAATCTTTCAGGATAACCAATTTAATATCTGGGTCGGCACCTATTCCCAAGGGCTATACAAATTAGATTCCAATACGCTTAAGGGAACACAGGTCATCGGTGCAAACGCAATAAATGGTCCGATCTATAAAATTTCACAAGATACCAACGGGGACATCCTGCTAGGGACAGAAATAGGAATCGTAACATTGGATTCCAAGTCCAATAAAACATCTTATCTGCAGCCGAAAAACATCGAGGGAAAGCCGATAGAAGGAAATTTGAGCACTTTGGTTTTAGACGCCGACGATAGACAATGGGTGGGGACATATGGAGACGGGCTTTATTTTAGAAAGGATAAGGAAACGGCCTTCCATCGTATTTCGGAGCTCGCTTTTACAGACCCTATCCCTAACAACCTTGATATCCTGGACCTTTTTATAGATAGCAAAGAGAGGCTATGGGTAGCCACTTATGGCAGAGGACTCTACATGATAAATTTTGAGGAGCTAAAAATTGCCCATTTTACGGTGGAAAAACAAAATCCAAGGGCATTGCATTATAATGATATCCTTTGCATTTACGAAGATTACACAGGCACTCTATGGTTTGGCACGGACGGGGCGGGTCTAAGTTACTACGATGAGCACCTGGAAAAATTCCACTCCTTCATCAATTACCAAGTGCCCGAAGATATTCATATAGACGTTGTCCGGGCCATAGAGGTAGATAGTTCGGGATCGGTATGGATTGGGACTTCGGGTAAGGGTTTGACCCAATATCGGCCAAAGACGAATAGTTGGAGGACGTTCACTTCAGATTTTACAGATCAGGGTTCCTTGGCTTCCGATCGTGTTATGTCCTTGATGGCCGATGATGAAAACGAACTGTGGATCGGGACCCAGGATCAAGGGTTGAATATTAGGAATAAGAAAGGAGAATTTGACCATTTTTCGAATCATTCACCAGTTCCGTTGTCGTCCAAGACGGTTTGGTGTATTTATAGGGATGCCGGGAATAGCGCTTGGTTGGGTACCCGGGAGCAAGGACTTATCCTGTTCGATAAAAAGAAAGGGGAAGTTAAAAAATTTAAGTACGATCCAAATTCCAAAAACAGTATTCCCAGTAACAATATAAGGATTATCACTAAGGGGGTAGGAGACAATTTATGGATAGGAACAGAATCGGATGGTATTGCTCGTTTCGATGTGGAAAACGAAACCTTTACCACCTATAAAAATAGTTCCGAATCCAATTCCTTAGCCAATGACAACATAAAATGCCTTTATTTTGATCCAAACGGCCTGCTGTGGATCGGCACCAATGGAGGTGGCCTGAATGTTTTGGATACCTCGGACCAGCGGTTTTATCAATATACCGTTGCAGACGGACTGGCCAACGATGTTATCTACGCCGTTTTGCCCGATAACGACGGCAACCTTTGGCTGAGTTCCAATAAAGGAATCACCAAGTTTACCCCGGGAAATTCCTTGGAGGGGAAACCTACGGTAGTCAATTACAACAACTATGATGGCCTGGCCACAGAGTTTAACACCGGGGCCTATCTCAGGGACAGGAAAGGCATTCTTTACTATGGCAGCCTGGATGGGTTTTATTGGTTTAAGCCCGACGATATCAGCGACAATCACATCTTGCCTAAAACCATGATAACCGGTTTTACCGTATTCGACAAGCCGCAGCCCCTAAAGCCTAACCTATCGTTGAAACACGATCAAAATACCCTCTCCTTTACATTTAGTAGCATGCAGTTTTCCCTTCCCCAAAAAAACGGTTATCGATACAGGTTGCTAGACCATGAGGACGAATGGGTACAGGCAGGGAATATAAATACCGTACGATATATTCAATTGCCCCCCGGGGATTATAGGTTTCAAGTAACGAGTAGTAATTATGACGGAATCTGGAACGAAATTCCGGAACAATACGCCTTTACTATTGCCCCGCCCTGGTATATGGCGCCTTGGGCCAAAATTATGTACTTGGTTCTCCTAATCGTAGGAACCTATGGTGTTTATATGTATATGAAATGGCGTTGGCACATGAAAATGAAACTGCAATTAAATCTGGAAGAAGCGGAGCGTTTAAAAAAATTGAATGATTTTAAATCGAAACTGTATACCGATATCTCCCATGAGTTTCGTACCCCACTTACCCTTATTTCTGGACCTGTGGATGCCAAACTGGGAGAAGGGAACCTCTCGGATTCCGATTTTTCCAATTTCTCTATGATCAAACGCAATACCAAGAGGCTTATTAGCTTGGTAGACCAATTGTTACATTTGGCAAAGTTGGAAAGCGGTAGGTTAAACCTAACGGTAAAGCAAGGAAATCTAGGGCTATTTTTGGGGATGTTGGCTTCTTCCTTTGAGCACAATGCCAGTTCCAAAAACATTAGTTTTAAGATTAGGATCGAGAACTTGGAAGATGTTTGGTACGATGAGGATGCTGTGGAGAAGATTGTCTCTAACCTACTCACCAATGCGTTTAAATACGTTAAGGCAGGGGGGGTGTGCCGCTTTATTGCAATAGAGGACCGGACCAAGCTTCAAATCAGTGTAAAAAACACGGTAGGACTTCTTGCTGATGATGACCTGTCCCGAATGTTTGGACGTTTTTATCAAGGAAATAAATATTCCGAAGGGGCCGGGGTCGGACTCTCCTTGGTCAAAGAATTGGTGCAGCTATACCATGGCGAAGTAGCCGTGACCTTGGAACAGGAAGATCTGATTCATTTTAGGGTTACGTTGCCCCTCGGTAGGGCCGACTTCGTTGATGCCAAAATAATCGAAGAAGCAGAGGAAAAAGAAATTCCATCGGACAACCTCAACCCTAGCGCAATGGTCGACCTTGAAAATAGCGCCAACCATAATGGGGAACTGGCCGAACCCCCTTTACTGCTCCTGGTGGAGGATCAAAAGGAGATGCGGGATTTCCTCCTATCGGTCTGGAAAGAAAGGTACCGGATTTTGACTGCGGAGAACGGCAAAGAGGGTATCGAAAAGGCGCTTAAAACGATTCCCGACATGATTCTTACCGATGTTCAAATGCCGATTTGTGATGGAATTGAACTATGCAACACCCTGAAGACCGATGAGCGAACCAGCCATATCCCCATAATTTTGCTCACGGCCGGTACCGGCGAGGAACAGGAGCTTAAAGGGTTGCGCTCCGGAGCGGACGACTTTGTGTCCAAACCCTTCAATTTACGTATTCTAAAAACCAAAATAGATAATCTTATTCAGAGCCGCAACGCCCTTCGCCACAGATACAGCCAGGAAATGATGCTGGAGGCCAAGGATATCGCCATTACCCCTACGGATGAGGCATTCCTAAACCGGTTGCAAAAAGTACTGGACGAGCGGTTGTCAGAACCCGATTTTAACGCGGCTTCCTTTTGTAAGATTTTGGGTATGAGCCGTATGCAACTACACCGCAAACTATTGGCATTTACGGGCCTGTCTACCACAGAATTTATCCGTTCCCAACGCCTAAAACAGGCCGCGCACATTCTAAAATCTTCCGATGCTACCATCAACGAAGTAGCTTATACCGTGGGTTTTAACACACCCTCTTATTTTATTAAATGCTTTAAAGAGACCTACAAAATGACTCCGTCGGAATATCTTCAAAAAACCGATTGACAAGGTTTTCAGCTTTTTGAAAGAAAAAATACGAGGTACGAAATACGAGGAATTTCAGATTGACCCATAATTCTGAATTCTGAATTTCGGGTTATGAGGCATTTCAGTTCAACTCATAATTTTTCACTATTCCCCTCTTGGGAGGGGCTAGGGGTGGGTCTTTAGATAAATGTAGTCCACGATAAAATTTTGGATGGGTATTTACCCACCCCTCGTTCCCCTCCGGGGAGGGGAGAGATTCGTTTTGGTTTTTTAATTTGATTTTGATTTTGAATTTGACGTTGGAGTTTGTAATGACTGCCACTACCAAATGATGTCTGCCGACTATTAAAGCGTTTCCGGTCTTTTGAACACATACTGGAGAAGCATGACTCAAGAGTTATTGCTTATGGGTTCAGAGTTATGAGTCTGAGTTCTGAACGAAAAACTAAAATTATAAACTAATAAACCTTTTGAGTTTGAATTTGAATTTGAACTTGATACTTGAACTTGCTACTTGAGTTTAAACTTCCCTTCCAATGTTACATCTGTTGCATAGTTTGTTACATATGTGGTATTTCTGTATTTGGTATCATTATAACTTTGTTTTCAAGGCGATTAAAATTATTGGGAACAATGAAAACAAGTGTCAAAACGAAAGTCCAGCGAAAACAGATACGAACATCAATTGGAAGTACACCGTTAAAAATCTTTGGGCTTTGCCTTATTCTGATTTTTTATGGCTGCAAGGACGCAAAAACCACCAAGGACGGCCCAATTGAAAAAGTAAACGCGGTAACCGCCGCAAACGACAACGTCGTGGAGGTGGTAACCCATGTGATGGATTTGGAAGTCGTCCCCAAGATACCCTCGGGGTGGACAACCTTTAGATATAAAAACAAATCTGAGGACACCCATTTTTTTGTTTTGGAAAAATTACCCGAAGGAAAGACCTTGGCCGATAGCAAGGCCGAGGTTATCCCCGTTTTTAAAGAGGGAATGGATCTTTTTAATGTTGGTAAAACGGAAGAAGGCCTCGCCGCCTTCGACAATTTGCCGCCTTGGTTTTTTAAGGTGGTCTTCAATGGTGGGATAGGGCTGGTCTCGCCCAAAGGGGTAGCAGAGACGACCGTGAATATGTCCCCAGGAACCTATGTTTTAGAATGTTATGTAAAGATGCCGAACGGGGAGTTCCATTCCGCCCATGGCATGGTGTCGCAATTGGAGGTAACCGATGCCAGGAACGGCAATGTGCAACCCAAAGGCGATGTCGATGTGAGTGTATCGAGTATCGGTGGCATAAGGATCAAGAATAAAATAAGCGCTGGAAACCACGTTTTTGCCGTGCATTTTGAAGACCAAAAGGCATATGAAAATTTTCTGGGCCATGACGTACACTTGGTTCGACTAAATGCCGAGGCAAATTTGGATGAATTAAATGCCTGGATGAACTGGTCCGACCCCAACGCATTTAAGACCCCGGCACCAACAGGGGTAACCTTCCTGGGCGGGATCCAGGAAATGCCCGCCGGGAGTACGGGCTATTTTAAAGAAGACCTCAGTCCGGGTAATTATGCCTTGATATCCGAGGTGCCCAACCCCAGGGGCAAGAATATGTTGGTAAAATTCTTGGTAGAGTGATTCCGACCAATAACGAGGATATAAACTATAAAATTTAAATATCATGAAAACTTTAAGGGGAAATAAAATAAATTTTTTTTTATTGGCCATCTATTTAGTGGCCTTAACGGTAACCCTTTCTTGTACTAAAGATGCCCAAGATTGCCTTACAACAGGTTCTAATTCTTCAGGTAGGAATTGTGAGGATGTAATTGAGGAGGACCCAGTATTTTTACCGATTATGAAAACCGAAGAAACAAAAGAAAACCACTTGTCAGTAACAGATTCCACCGCTGCCGTGGCCAAGTTGCCGGTACGGGTAGAAACCAGTGAATAGGAAACAACCCAAAACACCTAGTAGAACGAAGCTATGTCGAGATGCCTAATTTTTTCGTTTACCTTGATCTATCTTTCATTTGTCTATGTGCAGGCCCAGCCCATGGTCACCAAAGAGACCAAGGTGCTATTGGTCATGGATCCGGTCACGGAGGATTTTAGGTTCATGGAGTTGTTCGACGATCGAAATAACGTGGAAACCTTGGGTGTAAAGTATCCCGGGCACGGTATTTATATTGGATTGTTGCAAGGGGGCTATGAGTTGCACGATGAGCGGATAAGACCGGAAGGGAATGCCGTAATTACAATTTATACGGACCAGCAACTAATTGCTGGGAATCTTGATTTTCCTGAGAAGAATTACCCGATTGGAAGGGATTTTAAAATGCAGGGAAACAGCGTTAGGGTCGTTTCCAACAAAAAAGGGGAATTGATACTAAAAATGAAGTAAAATTTACCGACAAGAGAGAATAATAAATCACTTCAATAAAAATAAAATAAATGTTCCCAAAAGAAATGAAACATATTGCATTGGTCCTTTGGGCCATGATGGCCTTGGGGGTAGCTATGGCCCTAATTTCCTTATTTGCCATGGTACTCCATGGTTGACATCGGATAGCCGGATATATAATCTTTACAAATCTAGGGCAGTACAAGCGCTTTGGCCTAGGTACTAAATCCACAATTGCCCTATACGTCAAATCAACTTGAAATAACTCTTGGGCGCAATGTCCGATTTTTACAATGAAGTAGATTTTAAAGAGCGTACCTTTTTCAAATAAATTTAATTCCTAACAAGAATGCTGTCTGGTCAGTATTTGGCCTTGTAGGCGGTTAGGCCCATTTATTCACGTATGGTGCCTTTAAAACTATAAAATGGATACAAAGGAAATAAGGGAAATGTCCATAACTATATGGGCCGTTGTAGTGCTGGGTTTACTGATGGTCTTAATTGCACTTTTTGGATAAAGGATCCATTATAATTCTGAAAAATATCAATCCGTAATCATTAACCAAAAAAATCATAGATCATGAAAAATATTTTTTTATTGACGTGTGCCTGCTTGCTTGTTTTCTCTTGTTCCAATGACGACAACAATGATAATGAGGAGCCAAAAACTAGCGAGATCGTTGGGACTTGGGCTGTCGCTTCTTCTGATTCGGGCAGTGACGCGAATGAGGCCGAAGCGTCCTTAAAAAAAATTGTGGAACAACTGGCAGGTGAAGGTTGCCCAATAATTACCTATACCTTTGATGCCAATGGAAAAGTGACGGTCTATAATATTTCCGAGGCTCTTTCCGAGGAAGAATTGCAGTCTGGAGACGTTAGCTGCCCAGCGTCGGGAGCCGGTAGTACCACTACTGGCACATATACTTATGAAAATGGTATGTTAACATTGGATTTTGCCGATGACTCTGCCAAGAATGTATCGGCAGCGGTTACTATCTCTGGAAATACCATGAAGGCTACAGTAAATGATTTTTTCGATGAGCTTCCAGAAGGCGTGGGTGGTGATACCCAAGTAATACTGACCAAAAGCTAAAACCACTCACAACCCCTTAAATATTTAACCGGAACAATGGCCTCCACAACCGCTAAATCTGGCTAAAACTAAATGGATTTTTAATTAACGCCTCCATTTATAGGAAAAAATTGTTTAGACCAAAAAGTATTATTTCATACTTTTTGGTCTTTTAATTTTAAGCCTGTTTTCACTTAAACTTTATTCAAAATCGGGTTCTTTGCCAAAGGCAGCAAACATCGCTTGCGAGCATGGATGTCAACATTTTATGTTAAGAACTTTGCAGCCTAACCCTTGTTTTCCACTTTACAAACTGCTCCATTTTTTCCATCTTTGTTAGCCCCGCCTCCGAGCAATCTGTCGGAAGAAGTAGTAAGCGGTTTTTTGGGAAAGGAATTCCAACTCTTTTACCCGATTTAAAGCAAATTAAAAACCCTAAAATAGTAATCTTTTAACAATAAGAATTATGTCCACAAGCGTTGAGCCCATTTTAGAGACCAATGAAGATCGATTCGTAATATTCCCGATTAAACATCACGATTTGTGGGAATGGTACAAAAAATGCCAGGCCTGCTTTTGGACCGCCGAAGAAATAGATTTGCATCAGGACATGGCAGACTGGACAGGTAAGCTGAACGCGGACGAAAGATATTTTATCAAGCATATTTTGGCTTTTTTTGCAGCCTCGGACGGAATCGTTAACGAAAATTTGGCCGAAAACTTTGTAAACGAGGTGCAATATTCGGAAGCCAAGTTTTTCTACGGCTTTCAGATAATGATGGAAAACATCCATTCGGAAACTTATTCGCTATTAATAGATACTTATGTAAAGGACGAAAAGGAGAGGAATCTGCTTTTTAAGGCCATTGAGAATTTCCCCGCCATTAAGAAAAAGGCCGATTGGGCTTTAAAATGGATAGAGTCCCCCAGCTTTGCCGAGCGCTTGATTGCCTTTGCCGCTGTGGAGGGGATTTTCTTTTCTGGTGCTTTCTGTTCCCTTTTCTGGTTGAAGAAGAGGGGGTTAATGCCAGGGCTTACTTTCTCTAACGAACTAATTTCACGGGACGAGGGAATGCATTGCGATTATGCCGTGCACCTGCACAACCGACATCTGGTAAATAAAGTGCCAAAGGAACGCATTACCGACATCATTGTGGATGCCTTGAATATAGAACGGGAGTTCATTACGGAATCCCTTCCTGTAAGCCTTATTGGAATGAACGCCAAATTGATGACCCAATATTTGGAATTCGTGACTGACCGGCTGTTGGTAGAATTGGAATGCAAAAAGGTTTACAATACCGCAAATCCGTTCGATTTTATGGATATGATATCCCTTCAAGGCAAGACCAATTTTTTCGAGAAGAGGGTTTCCGAGTACCAAAAAGCGGGAGTTCTTAACAAGGAAAAAAACGAAGAGTCACAGAAAATTAGCTTTGACGCAGACTTCTGATTTCATAATTCGCCTATCTAAAATCGTATATCAATTATGTTTGTAGTAAAAAGGGATGGAAGAAAAGAGCCGATGATGTTCGACAAGATCACGGCCAGGGTCAGGAAATTATGTTATGGCCTCAACGACCTAGTGGATCCGGTAAAAGTTGCCATGAGGGTTATCGAGGGTCTTTACGATGGGGTTACCACCTCGGAGCTGGACAACCTAGCAGCGGAGATTGCCGCTACGTTGACTACTGCACATCCGGACTATGCAAAATTGGCTGCCCGTATTTCCGTTTCCAATCTGCACAAGAACACCAAAAAATCCTTTTCGGAAACCATGAAGGACCTCTACGACTACGTTAATCCTAGAACGGGTAAAAAGGCTCCTTTACTGTCCGATGAGGTATACCGGGTAATCTCCGAAAATGCCGAGGTTTTGGATTCTACCATCATCTACAACAGGGATTTTAGCTACGATTATTTTGGATTTAAGACCTTGGAGCGCTCATATCTTCTCAAAATAAATGGAAAAATAGCAGAGCGGCCCCAGCATATGCTGATGCGGGTGTCCGTCGGCATCCATTTGAACGATTTGGAATCGGTGGTAGAGACCTATGAGCTCATGTCCAAAAAGTATTTTACGCATGCCACTCCCACACTTTTTAATTCCGGCACGCCAAAGCCACAGATGTCGTCCTGCTTTCTTTTGGCCATGAAGGACGATAGTATCGACGGGATTTACGACACTCTTAAAAACACGGCCAAAATTTCCCAATCTGCAGGGGGGATAGGTCTTTCCATCCACAATGTCAGAGCTACGGGGTCCTATATTGCCGGTACCAACGGTACGTCTAATGGAATTGTACCTATGCTAAAGGTGTTCAATGATACTGCGCGTTACGTAGATCAGGGTGGAGGAAAGCGCAAAGGAAGCTTCGCCGTTTATGTAGAACCTTGGCATGCCGATATTTTCGATTTCTTAGATCTGAAAAAGAACCATGGAAAGGAAGAAATGCGGGCCCGAGACTTGTTCTATGCCCTTTGGATCCCGGACCTGTTTATGAAAAGGGTAGAGGCCAACGACAATTGGACCCTTATGTGTCCCAATGAATGCCCTGGTCTATATACCAACCACAGTGAGGCGTTTGAAGAGCTGTACCTAAAATACGAAGCGGAAAACAAAGGCCGTAAGACCGTTCGTGCCCGGGAACTTTGGGAAAAGATATTGGAATCCCAAATTGAGACCGGAACGCCTTATATGCTTTACAAGGATGCGGCCAATCGCAAAAGCAACCAAAGGAATCTGGGAACCATCCGGTCTTCCAACCTTTGTACGGAGATTATGGAGTACACCTCTCCCGATGAGATCGCCGTATGTAATTTGGCCTCAATAGCCCTGCCAATGTTCATCAAGAACGGGGAGTTCGATCACAAGGAACTCTTTAGGGTAACCAAAAGGGTGACCAAGAACTTGAACCGGGTCATCGATAGAAATTATTATCCGGTGAAGGAAGCCGAAAACTCCAATATGCGACATAGGCCCATAGGATTGGGGATCCAAGGTCTAGCCGATGTATTTATAATGCTTCGCTTGCCGTTTACCAGTGACGAGGCCAAGAAATTAAACCAAGATATATTTGAGACCCTTTATTTTGCAGCGGTAACATCTTCCATGGAAATGGCCAAAGAAGAAGGTGCTTATTCTTCCTTTAAAGGGTCGCCCATTTCCCAAGGGGAGTTTCAGCACAACCTGTGGGGAATAAAAGATGAAGGGCTCTCCGGTCGATGGGATTGGGCCAAGCTGCGCAAGGATGTCAAGAAAAACGGAGTTCGGAACTCCCTGTTGGTGGCGCCTATGCCTACTGCTTCTACTTCTCAAATATTGGGCAATAACGAATGCTTTGAGCCCTATACTTCCAATATTTACACCCGTAGGGTGTTGTCGGGCGAATTTATAGTGGTTAACAAACATCTTTTGGAAGACCTGGTAAACCTGGGTTTGTGGAACGAAAATATAAAACAGGAACTGATGCGCGCCAACGGCTCGGTTCAGGATATCGAGGGCATTCCCGCGGACATCAAGGAGCTTTATAAGACCGTTTGGGAGTTGAGCATGAAGGATATTATAGACATGAGCAGACAACGGGGCTATTTTATCGATCAGAGCCAATCCTTGAACCTATTTATGGAGAATGCCAACTATTCCAAACTCACTTCCATGCATTTTTATGCTTGGAAAAGCGGCCTAAAAACAGGGATGTACTATCTGCGCACCAAAGCGGCGGTAGACGCTATTAAGTTTACCCTGGACAATTCCAAGAAAAAAGAGGATCCGGCGGCCGTAGCGCCCGTTTTGGAGGCCACTTCGGCCAATGCCATTGCCCTCGAGGTGGAAGCAGCCGTTGAAGAAGCCGATGTTCGGCCGATGGATCCCGAAGAGATGAAGGCCTTGATCGCAAGATCAAAGGAAGGCCAAGCTGACGATGATTGCCTTATGTGCGGTTCCTAATGCGTATTATTTGGCCAACGGTGCCTATTAAACAAAAATTGTTATAGTGTTTATTTTGATAAAAGATGCCTTGAGGTATTTTCCTCGAGGTATTTTTTATTCCCTATCCTCATTTCTTTCCTCCTTTTTTACTCAACGCCTTCTTTCTTCCCCTCTTCCCTTCTTTTTCATTAAGCGATTAAACTTCCCCGGTTTCATTCCCAATCCTGTAAGCGTACTCACCAATCCACTACGGACACAGACCCATAAGTAGTTGAAGAACGATTTGTGGGTAATGCGCTCTACCTCAATTTTTCCGTGGCGGAAACCTTCACCATCCGATTTGGACCCGTCGTTTACAAATAGGTTCCCGACTGTTGTGAGGAATTTATTGGTCTCCTCTCGGTCCTTATGAAGCACAGTAAAACTAAAATCCTCATACTTCATTACCATATCCCCGGTCGCTGTGCTATTGTTTCCCGTTGCGGTAAAATATATTTGGTCGATATGGCCGTCTACTTTCACTTTAAGTTTGGGCTTTAAAAAGGAATCGATAGTAGAAGGATCAAAATTTTGAACAGAACCGGATATAAGAAAAATATCGGATTCACTGTTGGTGTCAAAAGTCCATTTTAAGTGTACAGGGGATACACCCATAAATTGTGATTTGGCATCGATTTTGGTTTTCTCGCCGGGGGGATACGTGTTGGCTATATTTTCAATAGTGGCATTTATATCCGCAAAGAAAATTTTTCCTGGCTTGGAACCGGTCTCGATCAATTGCTCTAAGGTTATGTCGGAATTGGCGATGCTGGTTTTTTGGATGGTCAGATCCATGGGTAAATCCCGTAACATTTTACTGTAAAGCGGTTTATAACGCATATCATCCGGGACTCGTTTATCCCTAAAAATATCCAATTTGGCCTCGGATACGGAGATTTCAGTAATCGAGGTGTAAAAGCGCTCCCCGTGGTATCCAAAATCGATGCCATTTAATTTTACTTCGGGTACGTTCAGGTCTAAATAATCCCGTTCTGTTTTTATAACCTTGGAAAGACCTACTTTACTATATTTTGTTTTGAGGGCCAGACCCCCAATACGTAGATTTTGATTGTCAACTTCCAATCGGGACACTGTTAAACCTAGTAGGGTCCCAAGGTCAACAAAGATATCCTGGGCAGCAATTCTATACGAACTATATTTTAGGGGTATCTTATTCTTTATTAATACCGTGTCGGTTTTAATGTTTTCCATAGAAAATTCAATTCCCTTTGCGGAAAGCCTAGTGCTATCCGTCCCTTTTTGCATCAAGGTAAACTGCCCACCGTTTATTGCAAAATGATCTAGGGAAAATGAATTTATTTTGTCCGGTACCGTACTATCTTTTAGGTTATGGGTGCCGGTTGATTTGGGAGGTGGGTAATAAAATATTTTTGGCTTTGTTATATTGGCCCTTTCCAGTACTATCCGGCTATTCATCAAAAATTGCCAATAACTTACACCTTCCAAAGCAATGGCATCCACGTTTATTTGGGCCCGTAGCGATGCGGTATCTTTATTTTCTATTCTTAGGCCAACATTTTTTATTTCTAGTGTACCCGAAAAAATGCTCAACTGCAAATCTTTGAATTGCAGTTGAACGTGGCGAGGCATTTTATGGTCCAATGTATTGGTAAGCTCCATTTTAGCCCAATTTTGGAGCGCATAAAAGCCAATTAAGATTAAAGCGATCGGGAATACCAGATATAATAGAAAGCGTCTTTTAGATTTTGTCATGGACCTGGATTAATAGGCGTTGAGAATGTGCTTACCTAAAGATGCGAAAAAAAAGGACATGCTGGGAATTTGGTGATGAATTTTAAAGGACAATCCCATTTAGGCCAATACATGCCCAGTTAGGATATTTTCGATTGGCTGGAGTATTATTTACTTGCAATTTGTTGTGTCAAACAATGAATACTTTGGCAAAAAGTTATAATTTTGCCAACCCATAACAAAATGGCCTCATAGTTCAACGGATAGAATAGAAGTTTCCTAAACTTTAGATCCAAGTTCGATTCTTGGTGAGGCTACAACAACAATTCACAAGGCCCTGATCTACGCTCGTGTAAATTGGGGCCTTGTTGTTTGGTATAAGTACCCAGTGCCCTTTTAACCGTTTATCACTTTTCCAAGAACGGCCCACACGTTTTGTGCGACAATTTTGTGCCCCTCGGCGGTTGGATGGATTCCATCCGGCTGATTTAATTGAGGAACCCCACCAACATTCTCGAGGATAAATGGAATAAGGTAAACATGGTTCTTTTTGGCAAGCTCGGGAAAGATGTTCTTAAACTTTGTAGTGTATTGTTCCCCCATATTTGGCGGAATCTGCATTCCGGCAAGAACGATTTTTATTGTCGAGTCCTTTTCCCGAACCATATCGATCATCTTCTGTAAATTCTTTTCGGTCTCATCGAGGGGGACTCCCCTTAATCCGTCGTTGGCTCCAAGTTCAATGACTATTACCTTCACGTCCTGATCCAATACCCAATTGAGCCTGTTGACCCCGCTCGCGGTGGTCTCTCCGCTTAAGCCTGCGTTTGCCACTTCGTAATTTAGGTTTAAGGAATCTACCTTTGATTGCAGTAAAGCCGAAAAAGCTTCGCTTGGATCTACCCCTAACCCGGCGGTAAGACTATCGCCGAACAAGAGGATTACGGAAGAATCCTCGCTTGTTTGAACGGTGTCCTTTGCAACTGAGGATATTTCCGTTTCGTTCTCCTTTTTTTGACTATCCTTGCAGGAAGTGATCAAAAGGAAATTTACAAACATAAAAAGCAGCAACAAGTTTCTCATAGTGCGTAGATTAATCCAGATCAATTTGTTATTTTGAGAGGATGTTTGGATTTTTGTCATTGGCCCCGACTGTTCGGGGTTAAAGATTATTTTTGATGCGGTTCGAGGCAGAATTTTTAAGGATAGCAGGGCTATCGTTCAAAATTTTAACAATGAAATGCGCAAAAAAACATTCGATAAATTTCCGATCAGTCTCTTTAACCTTTTCATAATATTTGATTTATGCCAAAGATATTAAACGTCCGCAACTTAGAGAAAACCTATTCCAGCGGTTCTACAAAACTTACCGTACTTCACAACATCAATTTTGATATTGAGGAAGGGGAAACTTTTGCCATTGTAGGCCCTTCGGGAAGTGGAAAAACAACCCTGCTGGGAATTTGTGCGGGCCTAGACCGACCGGATACGGGGACGGTACAGTTATGCGGTACGTATATCGGCACCTTGTCAGAGGACGAACGGGCCGTACTCCGCAACCGCAACGTGGGCTTTGTTTTTCAGGATTTTCAATTATTGCCTACCCTTACGGCCCTGGAAAACGTAGCGGTACCTCTAGAGCTCCAAGGATCTAAAAATGCCATCCAAATAAGCAAGGAATTACTTGAAAAAGTGGGACTTGAAGATCGCTTTCACCATTATCCCTCCCAGCTTTCGGGAGGGGAGCAGCAACGGGTCGCGGTAGCACGTGCTTTTTCTAATAAACCATCCATACTCTTTGCGGACGAGCCTACCGGAAATCTCGATACGGAAACCGGAGGTAGGGTCATAGACCTTCTTTTTAACCTCAATAAGGAATCAGGGACCACCCTCGTAATCGTTACCCACGATTTGGAACTGGCCCAAAAGGCCCAACGAACCCTAAGACTCAAAGGAGGGCGGATAGTTGAAAAATCTGAAATTCTATTTTGAAACAATGATAAAATTAGGCGAAGTCAAGTTCCTCAACTGCAGAATAATGCCCGAAAGCTTCGAAAACAGGTGCGGAGGAACGGAGCGACGCGAAGTTTCGGACACGTTTTTTTGACCTTGTTGTCGAAAAAATTCATCAGGGAAGGCGCCCTTTTTTTTGTTTCGTTTCTTTTGGGCGAAAAAAAGAAATGAAAATTAGAGGCACCTTAAATATGGTCAGCAAAATACAGTAACAATAATAATGAACAAAATTAATCCTAATATAAATACCGCAAGTTTCGGATGGATCATTAAAATGGCTTGGCGGGATGGTAAGGCCGGTAAAAAAAAGCTGGCCCTGTTTATGGCTTCCATAATTTTGGGAATCGCCGCGGTGGTATCGATCCAATCCTTTGGGGAGAATCTTAAGGCTAATATCGCAATGCAGTCCAAATCCCTTATGGGATCCGACTTTAAAATTGACAGTAACAATCCTCCCAATGAAGAGGTTGTAAAAATCATGGATTCTCTGGGCGGTGCCAACGGTAAAGAAATTAGTTTTGCCTCCATGGCGGTATTTCCCAAAACCGGAGCTACCAAGTTGGTCGATGTAAGGGGAATTGAAGGGGGGTTTCCCTTTTACGGGGTATTGGAAACAAACCCCGCTTCTGCCGCTAAAACATATCAACAAAACGGTGGCGCTTTGGTAGACGTTACCGCAATGCTTCAGTTGGGATTGGAGCCTGGCGATAGCATTAAAATAGGAAATAGTAAGCTCCCGGTTGCCGGTGCCTTGAAATCTGCTCCCGGGAGCAATGCCATTTTTAGCAACATTGCCCCGCCCGTGATTATTCCGTATCGTTTTATTGCAGAAACCGGTTTGGTACAAACGGGCAGTCGTATCAAGTACGACTATTATTTTGTGGCCCCGGATACGAACCTTCAGAATTTGGATAATTCCGTAGGCAAAAGATTGGATTTTCTGGATGCCGATTTGGACACCCATACGGCGACAAGCGATCGATTGGGACGCCGGTACGAGAATTTTGGACGGTTCCTAAACCTGGTGGCCTTTATTGCACTATTGCTGGGTTGTGTTGGCATAGCCAGTGCCATAAATATCTACATCAAAGAAAAATTGAAGGCGGTAGCCGTGCTCAAATGTCTCGGTGCCACGCGGAAGCAAACGTTCCTCATCTATTTAACGCAAATTTCCGCCATGGGCCTTATTGGGGGAATCACAGGGACATCTGCCGGTTTATTGCTTCAACAATTGTTCCCATTATTGCTGGGAGATCTGCTGCCAGTTGAGGTTCAGATGATTTATTCTCTCCAAATTATAGGGATAGGAGTTTTACTGGGGATATTAATGTCCGTTTTATTTGCGCTTTACCCTCTAATTGGAACGCTTTATGTTTCCCCTTTGCAGGCATTAAGGGTGCAGACAGAAAATGGCACCAGACCCCGAAAGGCGGCAATAGCGGTATTGATCGGTATTTTTTTGTTTGTGCTTTTTTTCTCTTTTTGGATCCTTAAAAACTGGAAATATTCCCTTTCTTTTGTCGTTGGGACCTTGGTTACCTTCGCAATACTTTCCGGGGCGGGCAAATTGTTTATGGTGGCCGTTAAAAAATACTTTCCACATTCGTGGGGGTTTCCGATAAGACAAAGCCTGCTCAACCTTTTCCGGCCACAAAACCAGACCCTTACGTTAGTACTGGCTATTGGGGTGGGCACTTTTTTGATCAGTACCCTCTATTTTACCAAGGATCTTTTGCTGGCCCAGGCGGCCCTTGACACGCGATCTAAAAGCCCCAATATCATACTTTTAGACATTCAGAACAACCAAAGGGAGGAGGTGGGAAATACCATAGCATCCCAGAAGTTGCCGCTGGTAAACAGTGTTCCCATTGTAACCATGCGGGTAAATAGCATTAAGGGAATCCCGGTCAATACCTTAAAAAAGGATACCACTTCCCATATAAGTCGGTGGATCCTGAACCACGAGTTCAGGGTTACTTACAGGGATACGCTCATGGCTTCCGAAATTCTTGAAGAGGGAAAATGGCTTCCTCAAGCTACGGATATGGCCTCGGTGCCAATTTCGGTAAGTGATAACTTTGCCAGGGATGCCAAGGTAGGTGTGGGCGATGCCATTGCTTTTAATGTGCAAGGAGTGCTCCTCAATACAATTGTAGGAAGTATCAGAACCGTGGACTGGAGCCGGATGCAGATGAATTTCTCCATTGTTTTTCCGCTCGGAGTTTTGGAAAAGGCCCCACAGTTTACGGTTATGGCTACCAAAGTATCCGATGAAGAATCCTCTGCCCGATTGCAACGGGCACTGGTGCAAAAGTTTCCCAACGTATCCATAATAGACCTTCGACAGGTACTCGCCGAAATTGAAAACCTTTTGGACAAGATTGCGTGGCTGATCAATTTTATGGCATTTTTCAGCATACTAACAGGAATCATAGTGCTATTGGGAGCGGTGCGTACCTCTAAATATCAGCGGATCAAGGAAAGCGTTCTTTTGAGGACACTGGGAGCAAAAAGCCGACAAATAATTAAGATTCTGGCCTTGGAATACTTATTTATGGGAGTTCTCGGTTCACTGTCGGGCATCTTACTTTCATTGATTGCGAGCCAATTGTTGGGTTGGCTGTTGTTCGATACTCCTTTTACACCCTCGTGGATTCCATTTGTGATTTTACTCCCTGGAATCGTTATCCTGGTCTTGATTATTGGGCTTTCTAACAGTATAAGTGTTATTAAAAGCCCACCGTTGGAAGTGCTGAGGAAGGAAGTGGGATAGTATTGTCCCGAAAAACGCCTGTATTTTCGGGACAAAAACATTTTAAACCACTTCAATAAAAAAACATCTTATAATTTTCTGATCCAGATATTCCTAAATTGGGTCTTGTTGTTGTGGTCCTGGAGGGCCAAAACATCGTCGCCATGGGCTTCGGGGTAATTGTGAAGGCCAATATATAAAGTAAGGCCGTGGATGGTAGAATTATTTTGGACCAATACTCCATTGTGCAATACCGTAATCCTTCCCGGAGAATCCAGGCGTCCATCTGGCTTAAAACGGGGAGCGGTATAGACAACATCATAGGTGTTCCACTCCAGTGGTCCGCGCATGGCGTTTACCAATGGCGCCTGATCCTTGTAAACACTTCCTGCCTGCCCGTTTCGATAGGTGCGGTTGTTATAGGAATCCAATACTTGCAGTTCGTATCGGTTTTGAAAAAATATTCCGCTGTTTCCCCTGCCCTGGCTCTCGCCCTCTACCTTGTCGGGGGCACTGAACTCTATGTGCAATTGGCAGTCGCCGAATTTCATTTTGGTCTGAATGTTTCCAGTGCCTGGAGCCACTTCCATATAATCGTTGTCTACGATTTTCCAGGGAGCGGGTTTGGAAGGGTCATTTTGGCTCACCCATTGGTCTAGGTTTTTGCCATCAAATAAAATAATCGCATCCGATGGGGCATCTCCCAAGGTCTTGGCAGGAGTGATGACGGGTACTTCCGGCTCCCATATTTCCGTCATTTCGGGTTTCATGGGCATGGGGGATACGGCCGGAGGAGTACCTCCGTGCTGTGCCTTAATTTGGATGGAAAAAGTAATTGCAATAAGGCATAGCCCAATAGTTTTCGAATTCATGGTTTTAAAGGTATTTTAGATAAATAAACGAGTTATATATTTGTGAAATATCTCCTTTTTGTAGAATCGGTCGAAAGCTACACGAAAGTAAGAAGAGAATAAATATACATATATCACTTCTAATATTTAAAATTAGGCTCATTTTTTCGCATGTCCTCGTAAAAGTAGCCCGTGTTTTTGTATTTATTGGCTATTCTGAATAGCTTTGAATGGAACTTAGATTAAAAATGTTAACATCGGATAAACTTACAAAGGCCTTTCAACTTTTTGACGAGGCTAATTCAAGGGATCCCCATACGGAGGAGTGGGATGGCAAGACCTATCCAAAAGAATTGCTGTACGCCATACATATGACCAACAAACTACAGGACTTTGCCCCCAACGCTTCAGAGGCCTTGCGGCTAACCGCCCGTTGCCAGCATATCCGAAGATGGGAGATTCCAAGAGAGTCTTATAGGATGAACAGAACAGGTTATCTAAAATGGAGGGAGGACCTCAAAAAATTCCACGTAAAAATAGCCGATAAAATCTTGAGGGAAGTTGAATACGACCAGAAAACTATAGATCGGGTCGTTTTTTTGCTGGAAAAAAAACATTTAAAAAAAAACGTGGATACCCAACTGTTGGAAGACGTAATCTGTTTGGTTTTCTTGGAATTCTATTTTGAGCCCTTCGCCCAAAAGCACCCGGAAGAAAAGGTGGTAGACATCCTTCAAAAGACTTGGCGAAAAATGTCCGGAGAAGG
This sequence comes from Cerina litoralis, assembly GCA_022008415.1. GTDB lineage: Bacteria > Bacteroidota > Bacteroidia > Flavobacteriales > Flavobacteriaceae > Cerina > Cerina litoralis. The sequence continues at coordinate 75,741 of JAIRBC010000017.1, read as the reverse complement.
GCAAAAGGCGGCCCTTCGGCTTCCTTTGTCTAAATATTCTTTGGGGCTTATTGCGACCGCTCTTCAAGGGTAAACCACTATCTTGGCAGGAGAATAACATTTAATGAGGAAGAAATAAGAGTATTGTGGAAAAGAATGCGTTATACCCCATCTTTTTAAAAGTAACCCAATTAAATATACTTATTGTGGGTGGTGGCAATGTTGGATTGGAAAAACTCACGTTCTTATTGAAATCCAGTCCAAATGCCCAAGTGGAGATCCTGGCCAAGGAATTTAATGACTCAATCCTAGCGTTGGCTAAAAACCACAACGTTGAGATAACAAAGGCCACCTACGACGAAAAATGTTTGGAAGGAAAGCATATGGTTATCGCCACAACAAACGATACAAAGGTCAATGAACAGGTGTACCGCGATTGTAGAAAAAGGAGGCTGTTGGTGAATGTCGCCGATAATCCACCCCTTTGCGATTTTTATATGGGCGGTATCGTCACCAAAGGCAATGTAAAGGTAGCCATTTCCACCAACGGAAAATCGCCCACGACGGCTAAACGGTTACGACAGTTTTTTGAGGACGTGATTCCGGAAAACATAGATGACCTCGTTAAAAACCTGAACGAATATAGAAAAACCATAAAAGGGGATTTTGAGGAGAAAGTGGAGACCCTGAATGAATTCACCAAAGGTTTGGTGGAGAAAAAGGATAAGAAAGGTTCATTATAAAATCAGGTCATCGACCTTGCCCCATCCTTGTCGGGTGATCAGATTGATAAGTCCAAAGCGGCAACCCGTGTCCTTAAAGTGGTGATGGGGTAGTATTTCCGGTATTTACTGATTAGTCTTAAGCACTCTCGTTGCGATTACTTATTTCGTCTTATCTTTGAATTGAACACGTTAAATAAAGCTAAAGGGATAAAACCTCCTTGTTCAAAAAAAAGTTGTAGCGCGTATAACACCTATTATTCATAAATTATTTCTTGATGAACCGTAAAAAACCTAAAAACGTCTTTGTCTCCGGACCTATTTCTCCCCATTTTATTGGGGAATCCATCGCAAAGCACCAGTCTAAGACCACCATAGGCGCCCATGACCTCTTTTTGGGCCAGGTACGTGCAGATGTCATTGAAGGCAAGCCAGTGACAGCTATAGAATATACGGCCTACGAGGAAATGGCCAACCAAAAGCTCCACGAAATCAGGGAGGCCACCTTTGAAAGGTACGAACTAAATTGCATGCACATTTACCATAGTCTTGGCACCATAAAAGCGGGGGAATTGTGTTTATTTGTGTTTGTTTCATCGCCCCATCGACAAGAGGCTTTTGATGCCATTCGCTATTTGGTGGAGGAAATAAAGGCACAGGTGCCTATTTTTGGAAAGGAGATATTTGAGGATGACAGTTATCAATGGAAAACCAATACATAGGGTCCGGCTGGGACTCCGAATAGAATTTAATAACGCTAAACAACAAGATGGTAGACATAACCAACAAGATTTCGACACTCCGAACCGCGACTGCCCAAGCTGTGGTTCAAGTAAGCTCTCAAACGACAATCGATGCGGTTAAAAATGGTACAGTGCCCAAAGGGGATGTTTTTGCTGCAAGCAAGGCGGTGGGTCTTTTGGGAGTAAAGAAGACGTCGGACCTGTTGCCGGACTGTCATCCCATGCCGATAGAGTATACCGAAATAACCTATGAAATAGAGGGTTTACAAATTACTATCTCGGTCACGGTAAAAACTATATACAAGACCGGAGTAGAAGTAGAAGCTATGCACGGGGCCAGCATTGTTGCCCTGAACATGTATGATATGTTGAAGCCTATTGACAAGGGAATTGGGATACACCATATTAAACTTCTGGAGAAAAAGGGCGGAAAATCCGATTTTAACGAGGTCTTTACCGAAGATCTGAATTTTGCCGTTATCGTTTGTTCCGATACCATAGCCGCAGGAAAAAAAGAGGATAGGGCCGGAAAGGCCATTATGGAAAAGCTGAACGGACTGGGCCATAAAATCTCCCAATACGTCATTATCCCAGACGAAATAGAGGAAATTCAGCAAAAAGCCATGGAATTTGTGGCCAAAAAAATAGACGTTATCATTTATACGGGCGGAACCGGATTATCTAAAAGGGATGTAACCCCGGAAGCATTGCTGACCTTGATCGACCGCAGGATACCTGGTATCGAAGAGGCAATACGCAGCTATGGTCAAAACCGGATGCCGTATTCCATGTTGTCCCGTAGTATAGCTGGCACCATTAAAAACACATTGGTTCTGGCCCTCCCGGGATCCACTAATGGTGCAAAGGAATCCATGGACGCCATTTTCCCCCATGTACTGCATAGTTTTAAGGTGTTACGGGGCTGGAGGCATTGACAAAAATCGCCCATTGTTCAATAATTTCACGCCCGCCAGCGCATTCGGACAAGCGTAGGCCTTCTTTCCAGATGATGATAAATATATTCCCGACCTTTGGGGAAAGGTAATTTTAATTAGGGGCCAATAGAAAAAGTTTAAGCGTTTTCTGGGTTCTAAAAATGGATCGACAATAGAAATCGGCAGAATGGGCGGATCTGCGAATCCCCAGTTTTAAAAAGCTTAAATTGCAGCGGTATTCATGTTGTTTATGAAAAGATTATTTGTCATCCTAATTTTCTTCCAATTGGGTTCCCTGATGGCCCAGGACGATTTTCTGGCCAAACAGTATTACGAGGAAGGGGACTTTAAAAAGGCGGTGATCTTTTATGAAAGACTGGTAGCCAAAAAACCTGGGAGAGCGGATTATACGGAAGGTCTGATCGGGTGTTACCAGCAATTGGAACGCTATAACGATGCCAGGGACTTTATATTGAAAAGGCTGGAAGATCCCAACGCTCAGGCTACCCTTTACGTGGAGCTCGGATATAACTATACCTTGCAGCAACAACCTGTAAGAGCTTCGGAAAATTATGATGAAGCCATTTCCAAAATAGACCAAAACCCCAACTATGGATATATCATAGGCCTTAGATTTCAAAAATATGCCTTGCTGGATTATGCCATAAAAGCCTATACACGGGCGATGGAACTAAATCCGCAAATGGACCTCAATTTTCAATTGGCCCGGATTTATGGGGAACTGGGAGATATCGAAAAAATGTATCGATCGTATCTTACCTTGTTGATGGATGGAGGTGCATCCCAAGCCGTGGTCCTAAAAAATGTCGGGGATTTTATTTCTTCGGACCCCGACAACCCAAACAACCTCACTTTTAAAAAAGTACTACTACGAAATGCTCAGCAAAGCCCAGATCTTTTATGGAACCAATTGCTCAGTTGGCTTTTTGTGCAACAAAATCAGTTTAAAAGTGCTTTTGACCAGGAAAGGGCTATCTACAAAAGATCGGATCGGGTTTCCTTGCAGCGTATGGAAGGCCTTGGAGAATTGGCTGTCAAAGCCAGGGAATATGACACTGCCACTAAAATATTTCAGTTTATCGGAGACAATGCCCATGATGGAAAAACCCAATTGAGGACCCAATTAAACCTGATAGATCTGGCGCTTTTAGATCCCGATCAAAAATCGTTGGGCGAGGTGGAAAGAAATTTTGAAGCGTTGACGGCAACCTATGGTTATCAAAGCGCTACGTTACAGTTGCAGCTCGATTATGCCAGTTTCTTAGCTTTTAAAATGGATAAGCCAGGAGAAGCTATCGATATGCTTAAAGAATGTTTGGACCTCCCGCTGAACAACTACAGCAAGGCCCATGTGAAAATGGAACTGGGTGATGTGCTGGTGTACGATCAGCGGTTCAATGAGGCCCTAATATATTTTTCTCAGATACAAAAGGACCTGAAGAACGATGTTATGGGGCAAAATGCAAGGTTTAAGGTGGCCCAGACCAGCTTTTATAAGGGTGATTTTGATTGGGCGCTTACCCAATTGAGGATTCTAAGGAGTTCTACCTCCCAACTGATCGCCAATGATGCCATGCAATTGAGCCTTTTGATATCTGATAATATGCTTGAGGATTCTACCTATACCGCTCTGAAAAAATACGCTAGGGCCGATCTGTTGGCCTATCAAAACAAAACCTGGGAAGCGATATCCGAACTCGATCTTATCCTGACGGACCACAAGGGCGAAAAAATCGAGGACGAAGCCTTGCTGAAACAAGGTCATCTATTGGAAAGCGTTAAAGACTACAAAAAGGCCGAATATGATTATCTAAAAATTGTCGAGTTTTACCCAAATGGAATTCTGGCGGATGATGCCCATTTTGCCCTGGCTGAACTCTACAGAAACAAAATGAACGAACCACAAAAGGCCCAGGAGCATTATGCAAGGATAATTTACGACTATAAGGACAGTTACTATTTTCCCCAGGCCCAGAGGTATTTCAGGGAACTCAGGGGAGACCTCGTGAATTAAGTGCAAGCTCAAGGATCAAGTTCTATTTCAAGCGTAATCTTATTTTTATAAAGATTGCAGTAGCCGGTAAGCAGGTTACTTATTAAAGTCTATTATCTAACGTCTAACATCTAAAACAATGTTCATATACAACGTTACCACCAACATAGAAGAATCCGTTCACGAAGAATGGCTGCAATGGATGAAGGATACCCATATCCCTGAGATGCTGGCCACGGGAAAGTTTACCCAAGCCAAAATGTGCAAGGTCCTGGTAGAGGAAGAATTGGGTGGGTTTACCTATTCGGTACAGTTTACCGTCCCCGATCAAGAAACCTTGCAGGAATATTACATTGAAGATGCAAACGAACTACGACAGAAGGCTATGGAACTTTTTGCAGGAAAGTTTGTGTCCTTTAGGACAGAATTGGAAATTATAAGCGAACATTAGAATCACTGCCATCCGTCCCTCCTGGGGCTGAACGGTAAACCTGAGCAACTTGCAACCCAATTTAGGCCTATGTCCAAGAAAAGGAAAAAAGAGAAATACAAACAGGGCACAAAAACCAAAAACCCATGGCTGGATGACCGTGGTCCTGTACAGGCAAAAAAGCATCTGGGACAGCACTTTCTAAGAGATGAGGGAATTGCAAGAAAGATCGCGGAGACACTTTCCTTGGAAGGATATAGGGATGTCATAGAGGTGGGTCCAGGAACGGGGGTACTAACCAAATATCTTTTGGAAAGGGACATGGACCTCGTAGCCATGGATCTGGATAAAGACTCCATCGAATATCTAAGCAATAGCTTTTCCTTGGAACACAAAAAGTCCATCCAGGGCACAGGCTCGCTAAAGGTAATCGAGGCCGATTTTCTAAAATTCGACCTGTCATCAATTTTTGGAAACAGGCCCTTTGCCATAACCGGAAATTTCCCGTATAATATTTCTACCCAAATTGTCTTTAAAATGCTGGAAGTTCGGGAGCAGGTACCCGAATTTTCCGGAATGTTCCAAAAAGAGGTAGCTACGCGTATTTGTGAAACGGAAGGAAGCAAAACCTATGGAATCCTCTCCGTATTGGTCCAGGCGTTTTATGAGGCCGAATATTTATTTACGGTCCCTCCCGAGGTATTCGACCCTCCGCCCAAGATACAATCCGGTGTGTTGCGACTGGTTAGAAAGTCCGATTTTAGATTGCCCTGTGACGAAAAATTGTTCTTTCGGGTCGTGAAAACAGCCTTTAACCAACGGCGGAAGACGCTTCGGAACAGTCTAAAATCCTTTGACCTATCGGACGATTTAAGAACAGGGATTATCTTTGACAATCGGCCCGAACAATTGGGCGTCGCAGATTTTATCCAACTTACCGGGAAGATCGGGAAAGAACGGAAATAGGTAACCCTAAAAATTTAATTGTCAGTGGTAAGGGTTAATAGTGGCTCCGTCTGCTTTGTACCAATGGCCTCCATTAAACAAGCGGAACCCGAAACTGGTTACGGAGCGTTGTCGAAGTATAAACTGGATACTTGGGCTTGCTCGCGTCCCGCCATACAAAAAACCTCCGACCATCTTAGCATTTCGACGATTCTTGCCGTAATTTGCGGAAAATTTGCTAACGATGACGCCATTTAAACTTAGCGAAGAGTTTTTAGCTGAAATAGAACAGCTGATTGCAGACCAAAAGGACACGGAAATCCTGGCCCTTTTGGAAGAGGTCCATTATGCGGATGTGGCGGAGGTCATCAATGAACTCACCAAGGATGAGGCCACCTACCTCATCAAACTTCTGGATACCGTCAAGACTTCGGACGTTCTGACCGAATTGGACGAGGACATCAGGGAGGCGATACTTGCCAGCCTTTCCGCCAAGGAAATAGCGGAAGAGATCTCCGAACTGGATACCGATGATGCAGCCGATATAGTGGCGGAACTGCCCAAGGAAATGGTGCAGGAAGTTATCTCGGAAATCGAGGATAAGGGGCACGCAAAGGATATCGTAGACCTTCTGCGATACAACGAAAACTCGGCAGGCGGACTTATGGCCAAGGAATTGGTAAAGGTCAATGAAAACTGGAACGTGCTTACTTGCGTAAAAGAAATGCGGGCACAGGCAGAAAACGTAAGAAGGGTGCATTCTATCTATGTAGTAGACGACGAAGGGAAACTAAAGGGACGCCTGTCCCTCAAGGACCTGCTTACCACCTCTACAAAGACCCATATTTCTGAAGTGTATATCCCTAAGGTCGATTCCGTAAACGTAAACGAAGATCCGGAGGAGGTCGCCCGTATCATGTCCAAATACGATTTGGAGGCCATCCCGGTAGTAGATGAGATAGGAAGGCTCGTAGGGCGGATAACCATAGACGATATCGTAGACGTTATCAAGGAAGAGGCAGAGAAGGATTACCAGATGGCAGCTGGTATTACCCAAGATGTGGAGGGAGACGATAGCATTTGGAAACTTACAAGGGCCCGTCTCCCATGGCTTATCATCGGAATGATGGGGGGTATCGGAGCGGCCAGTATCATCAATAGTTTTCAAGCGGTCATGATCCAATATAAGATCTTGCTCATCTTTGTGCCGTTGATCCAGGCCACGGCTGGGAACGTTGGGGTGCAATCCTCGGCCATCATGGTCCAAGGGCTGGCCAACGATACGGTAAAGGGAGAAGTGGTAAAAAGACTTTTAAAGGAGTTTATGCTTGGGTTGATCAACGGCCTCGTCTTGGCCAGTATCGTATTGCTCATCAGCCACTTTGCGTTCAATACGGAGTATCTGGTCTCGGCGACCATTTGCATCGCTCTAATGTCCGTTATCATAATTGCGGCCCTGATCGGCACCTTTATCCCTGTATTTTTGGATAGTCGGGGTATAGACCCCGCGGTGGCTACCGGACCCTTTATTACGACCGGCAATGATATTTTCGGTATTTTGATCTATTTCACCATCGCCAAGATAATTCTCGGATTTTAGCCTATAGTATTTTGGGCGCTACCCGCCTAGGGGCGGGTCGGGCTTTCCGCGCTACACGGTAGCTTGCTCCAATCCCTAGCGCAGATTCGGATTTCTTATAAAATCGATATAGTATGCAAGTTCTGCCCCCTCCGCCCTTTGGGCACCTTCCCTCGGCAGGGGAGGACATTAACTTCGAACCATTGGGTCTTCCCCTTTTTTTCGAGGGGGAGGTGCCGAAGGCGAAGGGGTCAATAGTGCAATTGATTCGATTATTATTCCTTTTTCAATGTATTAAGAACAATCTAATAAACAATATCCGACAACTACAATGAAGGTCCTCCATTTAGATATCAATCACCCTTTGATCATTGAACAGTTCAATGCCTTGGGCTTTACCAACGACGAGGATTATACCTCTACCAAAGAAGAAGTGGAAGCCAAGATCCACGAATACGACGGTATCATAATCCGAAGCCGCTTTACCTTGAATGCCGATTTTCTCAACAAGGCCGTCAACCTAAAGTTTATAGGCCGCTTAGGGGCCGGACTGGAAAATATAGACGTGGACCAGGCCAAAAGGAACGGGGTGTTCCTGGCTTCGGCTCCAGAGGGCAATCGCAATGCCGTAGGCGAGCACACCTTGGGTATGTTGTTGTCGTTGTTCAACAAACTCAACAGGGCCGACCGCGAGGTGAGGAACGGAATATGGGACCGAGAGGGCAATCGGGGCCTAGAGTTGGAAGGAAAGACAGTGGGGATTATCGGCTATGGCAATATGGGCAAGGCCTTTGCCAAAAAATTGGCCGGCTTTGTGGTGGAGGTCATTTGTTTCGACATAGCCGGTGGGGTGGGAGATGCCCATGCCCGACAGGTAGGAATTATGGAATTGTTACAAAAGACAGAGGTGCTTAGCCTGCACGTACCCCAGACCCCAGAGACGATAAATATGATCAACTCGGAATTTATCAACAAATTTCAAAACCCTTTTTGGCTGCTGAACTCCGCCCGTGGTAAATGCGTTGTTACCCAAGACCTGGTGGCAGCTCTAAAATCCGGAAAAATTTTGGGAGCCGGGCTGGATGTGCTGGAGTACGAGAAGAAGTCCTTTGAGAATATGTTTTCCGAGGAACTAATGCCTCCCGCGTTCCAATTTCTAATCAGAGCGGAGAACGTACTGCTTACCCCGCATGTGGCCGGGTGGACCGTTGAGAGCAAGATAAAACTGGCGCAGACCGTAGTGGATAAGATCAAAGAGGAGTTTAGCTGAGAAACCTTTTATCCTTGAGTCCGAAGGACATTTAATATTCCTTGACTTTACTATTGAAGTGCTGATTTTTAGCTATCTTGGTGAGGTTGTAATCCTGGGTCCACATCCATATGTTGAACAACCTCTAAATACGGCGCCATGAAGAAAACGGTTATCAGGTACGGTACGTATGGTTTTGTCCTTGCGATGGCCGTATTTTTAATAAGCCTCATTTTATGGCAAGACCTTGATTTTTCCGCACAGGAACGCATCGGATATTTTATGATGATCGTTTCCCTCTCGTTCGTTTTCTTTGGGATCAAGAATTACAGGGACGAGGTAAACCAGGGTACCATCGGCTTGCGAAGGGCGGTGCTCGTTGGACTGCTTATTTCTGTGATCACTGCAATAGGAATCGCCCTTGCCGATTTAATTTACACCACACTTGTCAACCCCGATTTTTTTGATCAATATACCTCGGCGATGAGAGCGGAGGGGTACAGGGGTGAAATACCGGACTACGGTAGTGGCTTTATGGCCATGATCATGTTTCTAACGGTGATGATCATCGGTCTGTTTGTCTCGGTAATATCGGCCGTGATACTAAAACGAAAAAGAAAGTGAATATGCAATACGAGGCCGACACTCCGGATGCTTATATAATGCAACTTAAGCCCGAAAGACAGGAAGTAGTTATTAAATTGAGAAAGATCATTCTAAAGAATCTCCCCAAAGGTTTCGAGGAACGGATAAGTTACGGTATGATCGGTTACGTGGTTCCACACTCCATTTATCCCGAAGGCTACCATTGTAATCCTGAACTGCCATTGCCCTTTCTAAATTTGGCCTCCCAAAAAAACTTTGTGGCCCTATACCATTCCGGTATCTATGCAGACAAGCGTCTTATGGATTGGTTTGTGGGGCAATATCCCGAACATTGCAAACGGAAATTGGATATGGGCAAGAGCTGTATCCGCTTTAAAGATCTGAACGATATTCCTTATGAACTGATTGCGGAGTTGTGCACCAAGATGACAGTGAAAGATTGGATTTCCCTTTATGAGGTAAAGGTAAAAAGGAAATGAAGATGCCAACCCTGTCCGCCCACGGATAGGTAGTGTGCAGAAATCCTACAAGTGAGGGAATTCTGGACTCCAGAACTAAAAAACAACTAAACACTATACTTATGAAAAACAGGGTAACCGGATTGGGTGGATTTTTCTTTAAGGCAAAAGACCCAGATAAAATTAAGGAATGGTATAAAGCCCATTTGGGATTAAAAACCGACCAATACGGTAGTACGTTTTGGTGGAAAGACAAGGATGGCAAAGATTGTTCTACCCAATGGAGCCCAATGAAGGAAGATGCGACCTATTTTGCGCCCAGCCAAAAGCAGTTTATGATGAACTTTAGAGTGGAAAACTTAAATGAATTGATGGAGGAGCTAAAGAAGGAAGGAGTTACCATAGTGGGTAAAATAGAAGAATATGACTACGGCAAATTTGGATGGATCTTGGATCCTGAAGGAAACAAATTGGAACTTTGGGAGCCCGTGGATAAAGCATTTCTCTGATTCTAAAATATTCAGTACATTTAGCTGAAGAAATTTAAACTTTTAATCCCGATCCAGTATTATCGGGAATGTAATATTTATGGATAAAAGTTAAAGTTTGGACCACTTCACGGAGTGTTAATTAATAAAATTACTATTATGTCAGAAGATAAAAAAGATTTGGGCGACAAGGCTGAAGATGCCTTTGACAACGCCAAGAAGAAAGCCAAGGACTATGCCGAAGATGCCAAGGAATCCGCAAAGGATTTTACCGAGGACGCCAAGGAGGCCGCTGAAGATTTCTCGGAAAATGCAAAACGGGCCGCAAGCGATTTTAAGGAAGAAACCAAACGAACTTTTGATGCAACCAACCCCGATGCCGGTAAAAACGTGGCGATCATAGCCCATATAACCATCATAGGGTGGATCGTAGCCTTGGTTATGAACGGGCAGAACCGAACGGAAATTGGATCATTCTATATTAGGCAAGTACTGGGAATCGGTATCTTGGGCCTGGTAGTTTCCTGGATACCTCTAATAAACCTCATCGGTTGGATATTGGTCGTGGTTCTTTGGGTTATGAGCCTCATTGGTGCCATCAACGGAACCGAAAAGCCCATCTTTTTGTTGGGAACCCAGTTTCAGGAGTGGTTCAAGTCCCTTTAGCGGTTTCTAAGGCGTAAAACAAAGGTCTTCGAGCAGTTCGTATCGTTCTAGTCTACTGCTAGTACGGCAAACGGGTGCAAGCGATTGAAGCACGGGTTGAGCGAAAATAAGCGATCGGGTCTGGGATTATTTATCGAATAGCCCGTTTTACCCTATCATAGTTTGTAGGACAGTTGCAAACTGCTGTACCAGTTCCGTCCGTTTCCCGGATAATAATATCGGGGTTCCCTTCCGCCAAAACCTACCGCATTGATCAGCACGGAAGAGGCGTAATCGGTGTCCGCTATATTGTTGATACCAAGACCCACACCGAGGATAAACTTCGTAAAAATCCGTTTTTTATAACCGGCCCGGGTGTTCCATAGGTTGTAGGCATCGCTGTTCAGGGTGTTGGCATCCGTTAAGGGAATCTCCCCGACATACTGCCAGGTGGTGTTCCAATAAAATCCGGAAGTATGCCATAGCTGTAGCCCCGAGTCGATCAGGTTCCTCGGCACCCCGGTCAGGGGGTTCCCGGAATAGTCGTTATCCCCGTCCACGAAATCCACAAAGTTGTCATCGCTAAAGGTATAGTTGAAGAACGGCGTAATCTGCAGGTCCTTGTTGACCTGGTAATCGTAATTTATGCCGAGCTCCAGTCCCTGGTGTTTACTACTCCCCGCATTTTTGCCCACGTATTGATCGTTTCCTACCCGTTGGGCCACCAAGAGGTTCTTGATGTCCATCCTGTACAGGGTCGCATCGATGCCCAGTTTGTCGTCCAACAGAAAAAGGCGGCCGCCCAGCTCGTAGTTCATTCCTGTCTCTTGGGCGATATCCGGGTTTATTACCCCGTCGGGGGTCAGTGTCTCCTCTAGACTGGGATTGGAAAATCCATGGCTGATATTGGCGAAGAGCCGGATCTCCCGGCTCAGGGCATAGTTGAGCGTAAGACTGGGCGACAGGATGGCATCGAACGCCCTGGACGCACTTTTGTTTTCGGTCCCAGAATGGTACAGATCGTGAAAATCGTACCGGGTCTTGTTGATGTTCAATCCCACTTGTGCCTTGAACGATTCGGTGAAGGGAAAGGTGAAGGTGCCAAAGGTGTTCAGCTGGCCACGGAACTCCTTGTTTTCACTAAGGGATTCCCCCTGTAGGCTCCCGTTGCCATTATTCTCCCGATAGAGGTTCTCAAAAGTGCCCCAATCGTATTCGTCCTTGTAGAGTTCCGCGCCAAGGGAATATTCGGCCTTTTTTCCCAGTAATGTGAAATTCCCCAAGAAGAGGGTACGTAGACCAAAGCCGTTGGTAAATTCGTCCAGGATGTCGAAGGGCCGGGGCTCGTAGTTGTCCAGATAGGAATAGAAAATGCTGGTCGTGTTCCCCAACCGATCGTTGAAGGTATGGCCATAGGAGATTCCCGCCAAGGTAGATTTTACCGCTTTGTACCCTTGAGCGGCCGCCCATGTCGAGGCGGCGCGCTTGGGGTCTTCTTCAAAGGAGGTCTTGCTCACGGAACTGGCGATGTAGACCTTGTAGTCGATCTGCTTTAGCAAAAGGGATATCCGGTTTTTAGGATCGATCTGATAGGCCGAGTTCAATAAGATCCCGTTACCGTTATACGCGCTGTTCTCCCGATAGCCATCGGTCTGCATATGGCCGTATTGAAGGCCCATTGAGAACCCCTTGTCATTGTGGCCGACACTTAGGTTGTTCTTAAAGAGATCGTAGGACCCCAACGTCAGATTATTGGATAGATTTAGCGACCCCTCTTGCGCTTTTTTAGGCTTGAGCAGGATGGCCCCTCCCAGATTGGAGCCATAACCCGTCCCCTTGGGCCCCTTGATCACCTCGATAGTGTTGAGGTTTTCGGGGTCAAAGTTTTCCAAACTGGAGAACCCGGTGCCATCGGTGACCGGGATGCCGTCGAAGTACAGCCGTACCTTGTCCGATCCATAGGGTGTACGCGCGCCCACCCCCCGGATGGTGACCCTATTGGTGGCTATGGCCCCGGAGAGGATGTAGACCCCGGGAATCTGGTTCAATGGAGAGACAATATCCGCCGGGCCATAGTTTTGGAATACCTTCGGACCAATTTGTGTGGAAGGGATTATCCCCAAGGCGGCCTTTGTCCTTGAGCTGTCCAGAAGGATCACCTCTTCCAGTTGGGTGATGCTGTCTCTTTGCAGTTCTTGGGATATCAAAAAACAGGGCAAAATTACCAAGAGAAAAAGGAGGGGGAAATCTTTTGTCATATCGGAATTAAATTAAAAACTCAAGTCAAATTATAAGCTACAAAGGTAGGGATTATATCTTCCAAACATCAACTTTTACCGGGCCAGGAATGCGGCAACCTGAGGATTGTGGTAAATCATTGTGTTTTAAGGACTGGTAAACAATCCCTATTTTTGGACAAATGTTAAGGTGGGACGCGCATACGAAGACGATTTATTTCACTTTGGAAATTGTGCGATTTTGGAAAAAATTAAGATGAAGGGCAAAAGTAGCAAAGTTAAAAAGGCTGCAATTCGCCTAGGAGTTTTTCTATGAAATGCCTTTCCTCTTTTGTCTAAACGTTGTCGATCCCTAATGTTCAAGGGCACTTCAGTATAAACGCGAATCGAAATAAAATGAAAATAATCTCATACAACGTAAATGGAATCCGTGCGGCGATCAGGAAAGGGTTTTTGGAATGGCTGCAAAGTGCCGATCCGGATGTGGTGTGCCTACAGGAAATAAAGGCAAACGAAGATCAATTAGATCTTTCCCTTTTCAAGGATGCAGGGTATCCCTACCATTACTGGTACAGTGCCCAAAAGAAAGGATATAGCGGGGTGGCCATTTTGTCCAAGACCCGCCCCGATCATGTGGAGTTCGGTACGGGATTGGATTATATGGATTTTGAAGGCCGAAATATACGTGCCGATTTTAACGGTATTTCCGTGATGAGTCTTTACTTGCCTTCGGGTACGAATATTGCCCGCGTAGCGCACAAACTACAATATATGGCCGACTTTCACGCGTATATAAATCGGCTTAAACAAGAACGTCCCAATCTGGTCATTTGTGGTGATTACAACATTTGTCACAAAGCCATCGATATCCATGACCCCATTAGAAACGCCAATGTATCTGGGTTTTTACCCGTAGAAAGGGAATGGATCGGCAATTTTATGGAGAGCGGTTTTATTGATAGTTTTAGACATTTTAACAAGGATCCGGATAATTATACATGGTGGACATATCGGGCCAATGCGAGGGCAAACAACAAAGGTTGGCGTTTAGATTATGGCATGGTTTCCCGACCCCTTGAGAGCATGTTGAAAAGGTCGGTGATATTGCCCGGTGCAAAACACAGCGATCATTGCCCTATTCTTCTAGAGTTAGACCCATCTCCCTATTCCTTATGATCGCCATAGGATTGCCAAAAACGCGACGTAAGGGGGGTGCGGTTCGATGAAATCTTTGGTGACGAAGGACCCCATTGGAACACCATTCTACCCGTTGCTCTAGAGGGGGCTCGGCGAGAGCTTTTTGAAAGTAGTCCTTTCTCGGGGTCATTTTATCGTAAAATGCTGCCCATTTTGGAAGTTGCCAATTTAAAAAATGTCTTTTGTTCTATTATCTTTGCTCATTTTAAATCACTGCTTTTAATAAAAAATTTGATAAACTAATATTCCGATGAACTATACTACACTACCCCATACCGATATCAAAGTCAGTAATATCTGTTTGGGTACTATGACCTGGGGCAAGCAGAATACGGAGGCAGAGGGCCATGAACAAATGGATTACGCTCTGGGACAGGGCGTCAATTTTTTTGATACCGCCGAAATGTATCCCATCCCTTCCTCTCAAGATCTCTATGGCGAAACCGAGAGAATTATAGGCACTTGGTTCAAAAAAACGGGCAATCGGAACAAAGTGGTGTTGGCTTCCAAGATCGTCGGTAAGGGAGGCCAAACCAAATTTATTCGAAATTCCGGATATACCAGGGATTCCATCATCGATGCTGTGGAAGGCAGTTTGCAAAGGCTTCAAACGGATTATATAGATCTGTACCAACTGCATTGGCCAGAGCGCAAGACCAACTTTTTTGGTACACGGGGCTATAAACACGACGTAACCGATCATTGGGAAGATAACCTCCATCAAGTATTGGAAACGTTGCGGGATTTGATCCGGGAAGGCAAAATAAGACAAGTTGGCGTTTCCAATGAAACGCCATGGGGCGTTATGCGTTTTTTGGAAGAGAGCAAGGTACACGCCAGTCTTCCCCGGATGATAACCATTCAAAATCCCTATAATTTGCTAAACCGTACTTTTGAAATTGGCCTTTCGGAAATATCCATAAGGGAGGGTATTGGCCTGATTCCGTATTCCCCTATGGGTTTTGGGGTGCTCAGTGGTAAGTATTTGGGAGGGAGACAACCTGCAAACTCAAGGATTACCCTATTTCCAAATTACAAGCGATACAGTAGTGTCACGGCTATGGCGGCCACCCAAAAATATTATGAGCTAGCCCAGGCAAACGATTTATCCCTGGCCCAGATGTCTTTGGCGTTTGTCAACAGCCGGCCTTTTGTAAAGAGCACCATCATTGGGGCCACGGACTTGCGACAGTTGAAGGAAAACATAGAGAGTATCGATGTAAAACTAAGCGATGAGGTCCTTGCAGGCATCGAGACGATCCACAACGAAATTCCCAATCCGGCTCCATAAATTAATAGGTCCAACCACAACTATTTTTTTGACTAAAATACTTGTTCAGGCATATACCCACCCTTGCTCTTTCCTTTTTTCGTCTAATGAAATATCAAAGTAATTTCAATTTTACACCATAAAAACAGTGATAGATTTATTTAGTATGATACACATATTGGCCATAGGTTTCTGGCAAGCAGCTTTGATCTTTGTAGTGATTTTGATTATATTATTCGTGGCAAGGTTAATGCGAAAGTGATCGAGGTTTTAGCAAATGGAAAAGGTTGAAACCAGTTCAATAAGCGAGAAGATGTAAGCGTATGCCGAAAAGCAAAAATCGCCTAAAACAAACTCCTCACCACATCCTCGATCTTGGCCACTAATGGCACTTTAATATGGGTGCTTTTTAGGGATATTTTATTGTTTTTGGATACATAAATGGTATGAAAGCCCAATTTTTCGGCTTCTAAAATTCGTTGCTCCACTCGCTGTACGGGGCGTATTTCCCCAGCTAGTCCAATTTCTGCTGCAAAACAAATCCCTTTATCGATGGGAATGTCTGAATTACTGGAAAGAATGGCCGCTATCACAGCCAGATCTATGGCCGGGTCGTCTACGGAGATTCCCCCGGTAATATTGAGAAAGACGTCCTTGGCTCCCAGTTTAAAACCGGCTCGCTTTTCCAAAACGGCCAAGAGCATATTCAACCTTTTGGCGTTGTAGCCCGTGGTAGACCGTTGGGGCGTGCCATAAACCGCCGTACTTACCAGTGCTTGGATCTCTATCATCAAGGGCCGCATGCCTTCTACGGTAGCGGCTATGGCCGTACCGCTAAGGCCTTCGTCATTTTTGGAAATCAAGATTTCGGAGGGGTTGCTTACCTCCCTCAATCCTCTCCCCTGCATTTCGTAAATTCCCAGTTCGGCCGTAGAGCCAAAACGGTTTTTTAGGGCGCGGAGTATACGATACACATAGTTGCGATCGCCTTCAAACTGGAGCACCGTATCCACCATATGTTCCAAGATTTTGGGCCCGGCAATGGAACCGTCCTTGGTAATATGCCCGATTAAGACCACGGGAGTGTTGGTCTCCTTGGCAAATTTGATAAGCTCCGCGGTGCACTCCCGGATCTGGGAAATACTTCCAGCGGCAGATTCTATATAATCGGAATGAAGGGTCTGAATAGAATCGATAACGACGATATCGGGATCTATAGCCTCTATTTGTCGAAATATATTTTGGGTTTTGGTTTCGGTAAGGATAAAACAGGTCTCGCTATGGGGATGAATGCGATCCGCCCTCATCTTGATCTGTTTTTGGCTCTCCTCCCCGGAAACATAAAGGGTCGTATAGGGGAGTTTTAAGGCAATTTGCAGCAAGAGGGTACTTTTTCCGACACCCGGTTCCCCGCCTAACAGCACGAGGGATCCGGGCACCAATCCACCGCCCAACACCCGGTTGAATTCTTGATCGAAAGTATTAAGGCGAAGTTCCTTTTCCGTGCTTATTTCCTTGACCCGGAGCGGGGCAGCAACTTTTTTAGAGGTGTTGGCAGCGCTTTTCCAAGGTGTTTTTTCCTCTTTTTGGAGTACTTCCTCTACGATCGTGTTCCACTCCTTGCAGGCTCCGCATTGTCCGACCCATTTGGCGTATTGGGTACCACAGTTTTGACAGAAAAAGGCGGTTTTTGTCTTGGCCATTTTTGTTTTTCGGGTTTGCGATAAAGGTAATAAGAAGTTTGAAAACGCACGGGGTTTTGTTTGGAAGTATGTGACGTATTAAAGTTGGGGGAGACTATCCATAGCGGGGTGTGCAATTGTCCTTACTTCATAAATTTCAACCCCATGCTCAAAACCCCTAATAGGTGTTTACCCATAATAGTCGTGTGTCCGAGCTAGAAGGTTCGGGAACAAGGCTTGCGAAGGCCGCCCGCCAGGTGCGGGCAGGTTTTGAAAACCAAGGAGATTACTACTGTAAATGACTGTTTACAAAAACGAGCGTAACGCGCTTATTGTAACTTTATAGACGTACACCAATTAAAACCCGAAATCGGCTTTGAGAGCATCAATTTTTTCCAGGGCCATTTCTTTGGTTAGGAAATCTATTTCCTCCATACCGAAGGCCTTTTCATAGGTGCGCAAAGCTTTTTTGGCCTGGCCTTCGTGCTCGTAACACTCTCCTTCAAAATAAAATCCCATCATGGTGTCCGGGAATTCCTTCTTACATAGGTCGGACAGGCTTTTTAGAGACCCGTAATCTTCCTTTTTCTTTGAAGCGGCGTAGATGGCCATGATATCGTTGAGTTCTATCGGTTTTTTAAAACCAAAAAGTTCTTGGATCGTGGCATATTTGTTCTCCATGTATTTAAATGGGGGATCGTCCGATGTCAATATTTCTTCTTTGTATTCTTTTGGGCTAATTGGCTTGAAGATAGAAAATATATTATCCAGTGCCGGTCCTATCCCGTAGGTAGCCACGGTAACGTGGTCTGCCAAGGGGTATTCCGTAAAATTGTAGTAGATATTGTCCTTGTCCAAGGCTTTTATGGCCTTGTCGATTGCCAGAATACCTGCCCTATCTTTAGTTTTTTCCCCTTCCAAGATAAGTTGGTAGAAAATTTTCTGATCCAAGGCGCCCAATCTGGCGGGAACCCTAGTTTCCATTTCCGGAGCAAGCGTTGGAGAGATACTGATGTAGGCGTTAAAGATCGATTTCTCTTTAAAGAGATAAAAGTTGCCAAAATTGGCGGTAATGTCATACCCAACGAACATCTTAAAAGGAGCTGTGCTGTAATTGCCCTCGAGATAGGGGATGAGTTCCATGCCCAAAAACTCAAAAAACTTCTTACCGTCATCGGTTGGCAATCCGGTGTCCTTCTCAAAGCCGCAATCGTAATATCGCTGTTCATTTTTGTACTGGTTTACACCCACGACGATACATTCCGGCATGCCCTGGAACCGACTTCGGAACTTGGTGTTGGCAACCACGTTGTCAAATAGATATTCGGCGTCCAAAACTACGACTATGGGATACTTTTTGGCTGCGGAATAATTTTCGGGAATGTAGTAACTAACGTTCCTTTTTTGTTGCAGTTTAAAAGATTCGAAGACGTCTTGGGTTACTTGGGCTTTTAAGCCGTAACAGAGTAAAAAGGCAATGGTTGCGATCAACCGCTTCATAAGATGGTATATTTGGTTTGGTTTACTAGGCTTGTAAAACCTATCTAATGACTGTGCATATAGTTGAGTTATCTATTCCTGTTCCATAACGGTAAAACCAGAAAAGATATTGCACCAAATATTACGACCATCGCAGTTTGTGAGATCCACATGATCCAGCCAAAGGCATCCCCCGAGACGGAACTTATACCAAAAAGGGCCAGAGATTTACTTACGGCAATAGGGTATAGTCCAATTCCACCGTTGGTAGCGGTAATGGCGAAGGAACCGGCAACAAAGGCGACAAGCAATTGGCTTAGAGTAAGCCCCATGGTTTCAGGGACCGTGTGCTTTATCACCCAGAACATACCTATATAGGCGGCCCAAATGAAAAGGGTATGGAAAAGAAAGGCCCATTTGCGCTTCATTTTAAAGACACTGAGGACCCCTTCCATGAGGCCTTTTACAAAACCCTTGATTTTTTTTGCCAACGGGTGACCGGATTTTTTGACAAAAAGGAAAAAGAGCAATAATCCCATAAGTCCGACACCGAGTAGGATAAAAATATTATTGAGTTTAACACCGCGCTTTAGAAGCATGTCCAATATAATATCGGTCTGGAGAACCAGGGTTGTCAAAACAATGAGAAGGAGCATGATCACGTCGATTACCCTTTCCGTGACAATGGTGCCAAAACCTTTTTCGAAGGGAACATCTTCGTAAGTTGCCAAGGCTGTGGCCCGAAGGAACTCCCCCGAGCGCGGGATTCCCAAATTGGTAAAATATGCGATTAGGATAATAAAGACATTGTTGCTCAGCCTGGGCTTGTATCCAAGAGGCTCCAAGAGGAAATTCCAACGGATGGCTCTAGAAATATGGCTGGCTATGCCCAACAACACGGACATGCCTACCCAAAACAAGTCTGCTTCTTGGATGTAATGGAGTATCTCTTGCCGATCTTCCGGGGAGGTAATATGGTAGGAATACCAGACTAAAAAAACTCCCAATGCTATGGGAAGAGTCGTTTTTAGAGTCTTTTTAAGGGAGCTTTTCAAAATGGGATATCACTTGAGTAGATTGTTCTCCTCATTGGGGAACACCAAAGCGGGATTGAATTTTTTGGCCTCTTCGAGTTCCATCTGTGCGTAGGTGATAAGGATTAGCACATCCCCCACGGCTACCTTTCTGGCCGCGGCCCCGTTCAGGGTGAGCTCCCCGCTACCTCTTGGGCCGGGAATTGCATAGGTTTCCAGTCGTTCCCCGTTGGTATTGTTCACGATCTGAACTTTCTCACCACGTATAATATTGGCCGCATCCATCAGGTCTTCATCAATGGTAATACTACCGATATAATTGAGGTCGGCCCCGGTGACTTTTACACGGTGTATCTTAGATTTTACAACTTCTATTAACATGGGACAAAGTTAATTAATTTAAGGCTATGTTGTCAATGAGTCTGACGCCGTCGGCATAAACCGCAACAAATGCCCTGTATTTTATGTTTTTTTGCCTATCGATTAGTTTCTTTAAAGTATCCGATTCTGCAATTTCAAAATACTCAAGTTCAAACTCGAGCCGGTTTTTGAACTGGGCCGTTGCCCATTCCGCTATAGATATGGCATTTTTCGTGCCAAATTGTTCGTTGGCACCTAATAGGATTTGGTATATAAATCCCGCCTCCTTCCTAGTGCTCTTGGAGAGCCTTTGGTTCCTGGAACTCATGGCCAATCCATTGGGCTCCCTGACAATTGGGCAGCCAACGATTTGCACGGGGATTTTTTTTGTATGGACCAATTTTTTAATAATCTGTAGTTGTTGAAAATCCTTTTCCCCAAAATAGGCTTTGGTAGGCATGACAAGGGTCAATAGTTTTTCAACTATCGTGGCCACCCCGGCGAAGTGATCCTTCCGGTACTTGCCCTCCATAACCTGATCCATTCCGTCAAAATTGTAAAATTTGGAAGCCACATCGTCGGCATAGATTTCTTTGACCGAGGGGGTAAAAAGGAGGATGCTATTCGAAATCCCGCTTAATAATTCCTTGTCTTTTGCAAGGTCCCTGGGGTATTTCTCCAGATCGTTCTTATTGTTGAATTGGGTCGGGTTTACAAAGATGCTCACCACGGTAACCTCATTTTCCTCTACAGACCTTTTTACCAAGGCCATATGTCCTTGGTGCAGGGCGCCCATAGTTGGCACAAATCCAATAGTTCTGGTTTTCAATTCGCTGGATGAAAGATGGGATTTAAGGCTTTTTTGGGTATTGAATTCCTGCATAGGTGTAAATTATAAGCCCGCAAACTTATATAATTACGGCTAATCTGCATAATTTTTGTAATTTTGCACCCACGCTTGACCGATAAATAAAATACAAGTTTTATGAATGGTAAAAAGATATTGTTTGTATCTTCAGAATTAGTGCCCTATCTACCCGAGAACGAAGTTTCCCTAATGTCTTACGAAGCCCCGAGAATGGTCAATAGCAATGGTGGCCAAATTAGGATTTTTATGCCGAGGTTCGGGAATATAAACGAGCGCAGGCATCAACTTCATGAGGTAATTCGGTTGTCCGGGATGAATCTGGTCATCAATGATATGGATATGCCCCTGATCATAAAAGTAGCTTCTATTCCGAGAGAGCGCATACAGGTTTATTTTATAGATAACGAAGAATATTTTAAGAGGAAGGCCACTTTTACCGATGAGGAGGGAAATCTTTTCCCCGATAATGACGAAAGGGCGATTTTTTTTGCCAAAGGCGTGGTCGAAACGGTAAAAAAATTGAACTGGTCTCCAGATATTATCCATGTTCATGGCTGGATGGCCGCCTTGCTTCCGTTGTATTTGCGTAATTACTATAAAGATGAGCCCCTTTTTGCCGATAGCAAAATAGTAACCTCTATTTATGGCAAGGATTTTGAAGGGGAGCTAGACTCAGACATATCCAAAAAAATAATTTTTGATGGAATTTCCGAAGAAAGCATAAGTTCCTTAAAAACACCCAATTATAATAATTTGTTAAAAGTCGCGGTAGATTTTTCCGATGCCGTTATTTTAGCCACTGAAAAAATCCCTGAAGATTTGGCCAACTACATTTCCAACCTTCAAAAACCGGTATTGCCTTACGTTTCTTTACAAGAATTTGAAGAAGCCTATGGGGAATTTTACAGGGATAAAGTCTTAAAATAATCTGTATGAACCTTTCGAAAAGTGCGTTTTTTCCTGCGATAGTAGGGTTATTTGTTATGTTATGCCTTTTTTCCTGTGATGAAGACGTTATCACGATTGGTGAGGGAGCCGTTGGGGGCAAGCCCTTCGATACGGGCAAAGCGGTTTACGATGTTTTTGCCTACAACAAAAATATTAAGGCGGTAAAAACCAATAAACTTCCGGTGTACCAGTTGGGTGTATTTAACGACCCCATTTACGGGAAGACCCAGGCACTGGTTACGTCACAGGTTCAGTTGTCTAGCGTAAATCCGAGGTTCGGAATTTATTCACAACAATCGGAGGATAATGCGGATACCGACGCAAATGCCTCTACGATTCAAGAAAATGAGAAAGTAACCGATGTGTACCTCTATATCCCTTATTTACGCGCAGAGGCATTGCAGAGGGATCCCGATAACGACGGGGTAGACAGTGAATACGATGCGGATCCCAACGATCCCAATAGCGATTCCGATGGAGATGGTCTTACGGATATCCAAGAAAAGTCAATGGGTTCCAACCCTTTGAACAAAGACACGGATGGCGATGGGATCGAGGATGGTTTGGATACCGATATACAAGCCAATACCTATGCTAAGAAATTTCAATTGGACAGTATTTATGGAATTGAAGAAAAGGATTACCCCACTACTCCATTCCATTTGAAGGTAGAGCGCTCTACCTATTATTTAAGGGATTTGGACCCTGATAGCAATTTTATGCAAGCTCAGGAATACTACTCTTCCCAACAGTTTTCACCAGAATTTGTTTCGGATGTACTCTTTGACGGGGAAGAATACATCAGGAATGAGGAAACGCTCACCTTCAAGGAAGACGACCCCAATACTCCGGAGGTAGACGAATCGAAACAGGTAGACACGCGGACCGATCCGGGAATTTATGTAAAGTTGGATCCCGCTTTTTTCCAGACCAATATCCTCGATAAGGAAGGGAGCTCGGAATTGTTGAGTCAAGATAATTTTAAGGACTTTTTTAGGGGTATCCATTTGTCCATTTCCCCTATTTCGGGAGAAGAAATGATGATTCTTTTCGATTTGAAGAAAGCTTACATCACCATCAATTACGAATATGATAAGGCGGTTAGCGGTTCTACGGAAAAGGCCAACAGTAGCTATCGATTAAATTTCTTGACCCAACAGGTATCAGCGAGCGGCGTACCCGGAATAGTTTCGGGAAATGCTGTAAATACCTATAACAATGAAACCTATCCCTCACAAGTGGCGGATCAATTAGACACCGGTGAGAACGCCTCTCGGTTATACGTCAAAGGGGGGGCGGGATCATTTTCTGAAATTAAACTTTTTGATGCTGACAATGGGGAGGGAATATTGGACGACATCCGAAAGAAAAATTGGGTGATCAATGAGGCCAATCTGGTATTTTATGTCGATAGAAACACACTTGATGCCGCTGGCGGAACTACCGAACCATCCAGGATTTATTTATACGACCCTAGAACCAATCAGCCCTTGTACAGTACAAGATTCGATGCGGCCGGCGAAACTTCACTTTCAAGCTATCCTATGTACGGTGGGGTCTTAGAGAAATCGGCAGGGAAAGGGGAGAAATATTCAATACGGATCACCAATTATATCAATGATTTAATCGTTGGCGATTCCACTAATGTTACCTTGGCGTTATCGGTAACCTCGGAAATCAGAAACCCATTACTTTCCAACGCCAAGTTGACCAACGGAGAAGAAAACGTCCCAATTATGTCTAATATAAATCCTTTGGGTACCGTACTTTACGGCAGTAACGTACCGGCAGACGAGGCTGACAAAAAATTGCAACTTGTAATTTTTTACACGGAAATCAAATAATTTCGGGATTCCACGTACCACTTATAGGAAATTTGGGTTTTATACCTAAGAATGATGCAGATTTCACCTACTTCGATTAAATTGGATAAGTGGGAATCGATGGTCCTATCTATCTAATCAAAATAATTAAAATATGTGTGGAATTGTAGGGTATATTGGTCATAGGGATGCTTATCCTATTATTATCAAGGGATTGCAGCGATTGGAATATCGTGGTTACGACAGTGCAGGGGTTGCTCTTTTTGACGGGGATGATATTCACCTTGCCAAAACCAAGGGGAAGGTAGACGATTTAAAAAAGAAATCCGAATCCACCATTTCCCTTATGGGTAAATTGGGTATCGGCCATACTAGATGGGCCACGCACGGAGCCCCCAATGACATTAACTCCCATCCACATTATTCCAATTCTGGGGAGTTGGTCATAATCCACAACGGAATTATTGAAAATTATGATTCCATCAAAACGGAACTTACCAAAAGGGGTTATGTTTTTCATTCCGATACCGACACCGAGGTTCTTGTAAATTTAATCGAGGAAGTAAAGAAAAAGGAGAACGTAAAACTCGGAAAGGCGGTACAGATTGCTTTAAACCAGGTAGTAGGTGCCTATGCCATTGCTGTTTTTGACCGTCAAAAACCAGATGAGATAGTCGTGGCCAAACTGGGTAGTCCATTGGCGATTGGCATTGGCGAGAACGAATATTTTATCGCTTCGGACGCATCCCCTTTTATCGAATTCACAAGCAATGCCATTTATCTTGAAGATGAGGAGATGGCCATAATCCGTGTCGGCAAAGAAATCAAATTGCGGAAAATTAAGGACGATTCCATAGCCTACCCCAATATCTTGGAACTACAACTCAATCTGGAGCAAATTGAGAAAGGCGGCTATGAGCATTTTATGCTCAAGGAAATATATGAACAGCCCAGAGCCATATTAGACACCTATCGGGGCCGTTTGCTTTCGCAACAGGGGCTTATAAAAATGGCCGGGATAGACCAGAATCTTGAGAAGTTCCAAAATGCAAACAGAATTATTATTGTGGCTTGTGGCACCTCCTGGCACGCCGGGTTGGTAGCGGAATATATCTTCGAGGATCTAGCTAGGATACCCGTGGAAGTAGAGTATGCTTCTGAGTTTCGGTACAGGAATCCCGTTATCACCGATAAGGATGTGCTGATTGCAATATCCCAGTCGGGAGAAACCGCCGACACCTTGGCGGCCATAAAACTGGCCAAGGAAAAAGGGGCTTTTGTCTTTGGCGTATGCAACGTAGTTGGTTCGTCAATTGCCAGGGAGACCGACGCCGGGGCCTATACCCACGCAGGTCCGGAAATTGGGGTGGCCTCTACCAAGGCGTTCACTACCCAAATAACGGTGCTTATGCTCATCGCCCTAAAGTTGGCGATGAAGAAGGGAATCTTTTCACAATCCAAATTCCATGAATTTTTAACGGAATTGGAGAATATTCCGTCCAAAGTAGAGCAAACCCTGAAGCAGGATAAGCTCGTTAAGGAAATAGCCGCTGTCTATAAGGATTCCCCTAACTGTCTTTATTTGGGTAGGGGCTATAATTTTCCGGTAGCGTTGGAAGGAGCCTTAAAACTGAAGGAAATCAGCTATATACACGCAGAGGGATATCCCGCGGCCGAAATGAAGCACGGTCCCATCGCCCTGATCGATGAACAGATGCCGGTAATTGTAATCGCTCCGAAAAAGGGACATTACGAAAAACTGATCAGCAATATTCAAGAAATTAAATCCAGAAAAGGAAAGATTATAGCCGTAGTAACCGAAGGGGATACAAGCATTAGGGAATTGGCGGACCACGTTATTGGGATTCCTGATACCCTGGAGAGTCTTACTCCCCTCTTGACTACGATTCCGCTGCAATTGCTCTCTTATCATATTGCGGTTATGAGAGGTTGCAATGTGGACCAACCTCGAAATTTGGCCAAGTCGGTCACCGTGGAATAGTTGTAGTCGTCAAAAATTTTAAAATCCCGTATGTCATCAACTGAACGATGACATACGGGATTTTGGTTTTTCCCGTCTCCTTTAGAGGGCTATGGGGCGATTTTTGCCCATTATTTGTTAAAATTATACTATGCATGCATAATATTTTTAGATTTTGAGTTTTAGGATGAAAAATTGTGTATCTTGGTTTTTGACTAATTCTTTAACTGACAAAAATGATGAAAACGCTAGTATTTCTATCCTTTTTTATTGGGGGATTTTTATCCTATTCCCAAACCACGGTGATCCAAGGAACCGTGTTAGACCAGAATGGCCAGCCGGTTCCGGGGGCCAATATTGTGATCCAGGGCAAGGCGATCGGCACGGTAACCGATTTTGACGGGAACTTCGTCCTTGATACCTCCGAAGAACCGCCTTTTACCATTGTGGTCTCTAGCATTGGGTTTGTGTCGGGAATGGCACAAGTGACACAAAACAAACAAACAATCTCGGTAACCCTAAACGAGACGGAAACTCAATTGGACGAAGTGGTCATCTCTGCCTCGCGAACGCCTGAAAGAATTTTGGAGTCTCCCGTAACGGTAGAGCGCATGGATGCCAAGACCATTAAAAATGTGGCTGCGCCCTCGTTTTATGACGCGCTTCAAAATTTGAAGGGGGTAGATATCAATACGAGCAGCCTTACCTTCCAGTCGATAAACACGAGGGGTTTTGCCGCATTTGCCAATACCCGGTTTATGCAGTTGGTGGACGGCATGGACAATGCATCGCCCGCACTCAACTTTCCATTGGGAAACTTGTTGGGTATGTCCGAACTGGATGTGAATACCGTGGAACTACTTCCAGGTGCATCTTCCGCACTTTATGGGGCCAATGCCTTTAACGGAATTATGTTTATGACCAGTAAGAATCCCTTTAATTATCAGGGGATCAGTTCTTATGCAAAGGTGGGTATGACCTCCAGCGATAATGCCGGAGACAATCGGTTTTACGACGTGGGGATACGCGCGGCATATGCATTTAGCGATAAGGTGGCCGGGAAGGCCTCTGTTTCCTTGATGGACGGCACCGATTGGTACGCTACCGATTATCAAGATTATGACAACCCCGGATTTACCCGTACGAATCCGGATTATAACGGGTTGAATATATACGGGGACGAGGTAGCAACCACTTTGGACTTTGATGAGCTTGCTGCAGGTGCATTGCCCATCCCAGTGGCCACGGATTTTGGGTCCGCTAGGGTATCCAGGACAGGGTACGAGGAGCGAGACCTTATGGATTACGATGCCCAGAGCCTCAAGGCCGATTTTGCCCTCCATATAAGGCCGATGGCAAATGATTTCGAAATAATTCTCAATTCCAAATTGGGAAGGGGAAATACCATTTACCAAGGGGGCAACCGCTACTCAATAAAGGATTTCTTTATGCAGCAGCACAGGTTAGAGGTGAAGAACGATAACTTTTTTGTCAGGGCTTATTTGACCGCTGAAAAGGCGGGCAACTCTTATGATTCCCGATTTGCTGCCATCAACCTTAACCGCACGTGGAAACCCGATCAGCAATGGTTCGAAGAATATGTGGGGGGGTTTGTGGGCTATCTTGCGGGTCAAGGTATTTTTGCCCCTACCGATGAACAAAAAGCACAGGCCCATGCTGCGGCCCGGAAGACGGCCGATACCGGGCGTCTAGTACCCGGAACCCCGCAGTACAGCAGTGCTTTATCCGCTGTTACCACCAACCCTGATCTGGCTACTGGTTCGCGTTTCCAGGACAATTCAAAATTGTACCACATAGATGGCAACTATAATTTTAGCCATCTGACAATGGATTTTGCAGATATCATGGTGGGGGGGTCTTGGCGGGAGTATTCCTTGAATTCCGGAGGAACCATCTATACGGACACCAATGGCCCCATAATTTATAATGAGTACGGCGCTTATCTTCAATTGCAAAAAAAGATGTTGGAGGAACGGCTGAAGTTTACGGGATCAATGCGGTATGATAAATCCCAGTTTTTTGACGGGTTTGTATCCCCTAGGGTTTCCTTTGTTTACGCATTGGACGAAAATAAGAATCACAATGTGAGGGCATCCTATCAATCTGGGTTTAGGAACCCTACGACACAGGATTTATTTATCGGTCTCAATTTGGGTTCCGCTATCTTGGTCGGTTCGGCCCCAGAGAATCTGGATAGGTATACCTCTCCCGATCTTTTGCTGAGTACTCAGGGGAGTATAATTACCGGTCAGTCTACCGTACAGTTGACCGGAAGGGATGCCTATACCAATGCCTTTGACAGGACCTCTGTTCAGGCAGGCAACCCAGAACCTATCGTTACTGACTTGGTAAAACCAGAGAAGGTAACTGCCTACGAGGTTGGCTATCGGGGAATTCTGGGCAAATTGAACATCGATTTTAATACGTATTATAATTCTTATGACGATTTTATCGCGACCAAAATCGTTTTGGTACCTAAGTATGGGCAGGCCGGGGATAATAGTCTTTCGCTTTTGGCCCTTCAAAACGGAGACTTTCAACCTTTCCAGACGTACACCAATTCTAGGGCGGACATAAGTTCTTATGGAGCGGGTCTGGGGCTTTCCACCCAATGGCAAGGGTTTGATGTTGGAGTGAACTATACCTATGCGAAGATGGATTTTGACGAAAGCAGCGATCCGGGTTTTGAACCTGGGTTTAATACCCCCGAACACAAGGTCAAAGCGTCCGTGGGTAAACAGGATTTGTTCAAGAATTTCGGATTTAATGTCGATTGGCGATGGAACGATTACTTTCTGTGGCAGTCTTCTTTTGCCGATGGCTATTTACCCAGTAGGAACATCATTGACGCCCAGATAAATTATCGTGTGCCCAAGATCAAGTCGACCTTTAAGCTTGGGGGATCCAATATTTTTGGTGAGAATTATGTGAGTGCACCTGGAGCGGGGACCGTAGGGGCCCAATACTATGTTTCCTGGATCATTATCCAGTAGCACCCAAAAGGAGTATGATATTCAATAAGACTAAATTTATAAAGACCTTTCCAATGAAACTGAAACTGTATACTAAATTGTTTTTGATCCTAGGGATTTTTGCCCTCGTCTCTTGTTCGGATGATGATGGGATCTATGCCACGCCATATGAGTCCGATGTTACTGCAGAACCCTCGCCGACCCCCGTTTATACCAGCGGGGATGCCAATTTTTCTACCTACGTCGCCGTGGGCAATTCGCTAACCGCAGGTTATGCCGATGCAGCCTTGTATGTAGAGGGGCAGGAAGTCTCTTTTCCCAATATCTTGGCCCAACAGTTTGCTTTGGCCGGCGGCGGTAGTTTTACCCAACCTTTGATGAACGATAATCTGGGAGGGCTTCTATTGGAAGGCCACCAGTTAACCGACAACCGATTCTATTTTGATATAGCAAGTGAATCTCCCAAGGTAGTGGTCGGTACTCCGACGACCGAAGTTTCGGATATTAAGCCGGGGCCGTACAATAATATGGGGGTGCCCGGAGCCAAAAGTTATCATCTATTGGCCAGTGGATACGGAAATTTGGCTGGGGTACAGGCAGGCATGTCCAATCCTTATTTTGTGAGGATGGCCACGAGTGCAAACGCCACGGTAATGGAAGATGCCTTGGCTATGTCGCCCACGTTCTTTTCACTGTGGATCGGGGCCAACGATGTGTTGGGCTATGCCACTTCCGGCGGAACGGGGGTAGATCAGAACGAAACCGGAAATACCGACCCCAGTACATACGGAGGAAGCGATATTACCAATATCAATGTATTTACGCAGGTATATTCAGCGCTCTTACAAATGTTGGTCGGCACGAAGGCCAAGGGTTTTGTGGTGAATATACCCAACGTTACGGACGTTCCATTTTTTACGACGGTTCCCTATAACCCCATCCCAATGGATGCCCAGACAGCTGCGGCCGTAAACAATGGATATGCAGAGTACAATGGTGGTTTGGCCTTGGCTAAGGCAGGCGGATTTATAACGGAACAAGAAATGGCCGATAGAACCATTCATTTTCAGGCTGGTGCCACAAATCCGGTTGTGATCGAGGACGAATCCTTAACGGATCTGTCCTCAATGGGCATTCCTTCTTACAGGCAGGCGACCCCGGAAGATCTTCTAGTGCTTACCGCCATGAACTTTATTGGAACCCTGGCCGATCCCAATAATCCGAACAGTGTTAACGGGGTAGGAGTTCCATTGGCAGATCAATGGGTGCTGGTGCCCGCGGAACAGACCCATATTAGCAATGCAATCACGGCATTTAACACGACCATAAATAACACGGCGCTACAATTGGATATTCCCATGTTGGATGCCAATGCCATCTTGCACCAAATAGCAGAAAATGGGCTGAAAGTGGGAAGCACTACCTTGACGGGTGATTTTGTCACCGGCGGGGCTTTTTCCTTGGACGGGGTGCATCCTTCCCCAAGGGGTTATGCCGTACTGGCCAATTACATGATAGATTTAATAAACCAAAATTATGGTTCCGATTTGCCAAAAGTGAATCCGATAGAATATGCCGGTGTACGGGTAAAATAAATTCTTGACAAAAGAAAATCCTTTAGCGCCTTCTAAAAGAAGGCGTTTTTTTGTTGGCAAAAAGCATTAAATCCCTTATCATATTTAAATAAAATCATATATATTTGCAGCCTGAAAAACAGTTCCCGTCTTAGGAGCGGATGGCAGTGTCGAAATACGATAACCCTTTTAATTATAAATACTTAAGTAATGTCAAAAGTTACCGGTAAAGTTTCCCAGATCATTGGGCCAGTGGTCGATGTGGAGTTTCAGTCAGGAAGTGATCTTCCAAAAATTTACGATTCGCTAGAAATCGCCAAGAAAGATGGTTCCAAATTGGTTTTGGAAGTTCAGTCCCACGTGGGTGAAAACACGGTAAGGACCGTTTCCATGGATTCTACCGATGGATTGAGCCGGGGTACCGATGTAATTTCAACCGGAAGTGCCATTCAAATGCCTATAGGCGATGACGTTTACGGTCGTTTATTCAATGTAATTGGGGATGCCATTGACGGTTTGGGAGATTTGCCCAAAACGGGGAAAAATGGGTTGCCCATCCACAGGGAGGCACCTAAATTCGAAGATCTTTCAACTTCTACCGAAGTTTTATTTACGGGTATTAAGGTCATAGATTTGATCGAACCTTATGCCAAGGGCGGTAAAATCGGTTTGTTCGGTGGTGCCGGGGTAGGTAAGACCGTATTGATTCAGGAACTGATCAACAACATCGCAAAAGGCCATGGAGGACTTTCCGTGTTTGCAGGTGTGGGCGAACGTACCCGGGAAGGCAACGATTTGCTGCGCGAGATGTTGGAGTCCGGAATTATTAAATACGGTGACGATTTTCTTCACTCCATGGAAGCTGGGGGATGGGATCTTTCCAAAGTAGATATGAAAGACATGAAGGAGTCCAAAGCCACCTTTGTCTTTGGACAGATGAACGAACCTCCCGGGGCCCGTGCCCGTGTGGCTCTTTCGGGACTTACCATAGCGGAATATTTCCGGGATGGTGCCGGAGAAGGCCAAGGTAAGGATGTTCTGTTCTTCGTAGACAACATATTCCGTTTTACCCAAGCAGGTTCTGAAGTATCCGCACTGTTGGGCCGTATGCCTTCTGCAGTGGGGTACCAACCTACGTTGGCAACTGAGATGGGCGCCATGCAGGAACGTATTACATCCACCAAAAGAGGTTCCATTACTTCCGTACAGGCGGTATATGTGCCTGCAGATGACTTGACGGATCCTGCGCCGGCGACTACCTTTGCACACTTGGATGCCACCACCGTACTCTCTAGGAAGATTGCAGAATTGGGGATTTATCCTGCTGTGGATCCTTTGGATTCTACATCCAGGATCCTAACTGCAGAAATTTTGGGCAAGGAACATTACGATTGTGCCCAGCGTGTAAAAGAGCTGTTGCAACGTTATAAGGAATTGCAGGATATCATCGCCATTTTGGGAATGGAAGAACTTTCGGAAGAGGATAAATTGGCTGTTGGACGGGCCAGACGTGTTCAGCGTTTTCTTTCACAGCCGTTTCACGTGGCCGAACAATTTACCGGTATTCCAGGAGTATTGGTAGATATCAAGGAAACCATTAAGGGATTCAATATGATTATGGATGGGGAGTTAGACCGTCTTCCAGAATCTGCCTTTAACCTTAAGGGTACCATCGAGGAAGCCATCGAAGCCGGTGAAAAAATGTTGGTAGAAGCGTAAATTTAGTTGGCAGTGTTCGGTAGCAGTAATCAGTTACTGCCAACTGCAACTACCAACAGTAAACTGAAAAAGATGTATTTAGAAATAGTATCCCCGGAAGCCACCTTGTTTAGTGGTGACGTCATTTCGGTAACCGTTCCTGGGGTGGATGGGGAGTTCCAGATGTTCAACGATCACGCGCCTATGGTGTCCTTGCTTCAACAAGGTAAGGTAAAGATTGAAGGAAATGTTCAGATCAGCGAAGCATATGAAAAGAAATTTTCCAAGGACGTTAGCGGAAAGACAATACTGCCAATCACCAGTGGGACCATTGAAATGAAGGATAATAGAATCATTGTATTGGCAGATTGAAAGTCACCAGAATCTCTTCTTCCAAAGTACGAACTTGAATAGGAAAATGATAAAAAGCCATCCGGTCCGGATGGCTTTTTTTTATTGTTGTAGCGGAAGGGTCGTTTATGATAAAATGAAGAAATCGAGTTGCTCTTTTGGTACGGTTCTTATTTATTTAGAACAAAAACTTCCTACCGGACAACAAGGCCAACCTAAAGTTGGCCTTGTTGTCCGTTCAGAGGAATTTCGATACGATGTCCCTTACAGGATTTTTGAGGTTGTTTGGTGTTATTATAGGGCGCGTTAACAGAAAACCCATGATTGGGATCCGTGTTAACAGACCTAATCAAAAGAAACCAAAAGCGGCTAAAATAAGGCCGAGGACCACCGAAATCAGGATACCGATCAGGACCACGATTAAAATGCTGAGGAAGCCATTGAGCATCCTTGTGCCAAGAGTAATTTGTTCCATAATCATAAATGTTTGTATCCAAGATAAGGAATAAATACCTAAAAATCAAGTAGTTTAATCAATATTTCGATTAATGGCATGCCCGTATTGCGTTTCTAGGTTCAATGGCGTAAAAATTCGATATATGGAATTTAGGATGGAGTTTGAATCTTTCTAGATTACTAGTCTTCCGAAAGAAGAACGGTAGGCGGAATGCAAAATGGGTCGATTTTTTACGTTTTCCTAATCGATTTCCATATTTTTTGAACGATTTTCACAACGAATAGGCAAGTAAATCCCACCAAAAGACCCACAAAAAATTCGAGAACGACCGAAGGTAAAGATGGCAGTAAATGATGAAAAAAGTCAAGGTTGTGCACAAATATACCCCCAGCAACCAAGATTAGTGCGAGGGTTCCGATCACACTTAAACCTCGTATCACCCTCGGTAGGGCAAGGACCAACATCCTGCCAATTTTTTTTACAAAGCTTTTTTCATTCTTACTACTTGCGATCAATTTATAACCTAAGTCATCCATTCTTACGATCAGGGCAACGATGCCATAAACCCCAACTGTCGCGAGGATTGCAATAAATGTAACCACCCCGATCTGGGTAATTATCGGCTTTCCAATAACCGTTCCCAGCGCAATGATTACGATTTCTACCGAGAGGATAAAATCGGTAATTATTGCCGATTTTACACGTTTCTTTTCCACCGCCAAGATTTCTGTTTCGGAAAGTTCCAGTTTAGAAATGGCTTCTTCTTTATTGTTATGGGGTACAAGAAACTCGTAGATCTTTTCTGCTCCTTCATATCCCAAATAGACCCCGCCGATCAAGAGGATTATGGTAACCGCCCAAGGCAAGAATGCGCTTAGCAAAAATGCAATCGGCAATATGATCAGTTTGTTTAGGAATGAACCTTTGGTTATGGCCCATAATACGGGGATTTCCCGGGAAGAGACAAACCCCGAGGCTTTTTCCGCGTTCACGGCCAAATCATCACCCAAAATTCCGGCCGTCTTTCTAGCGGCAACCTTGCTCATCATCGCCATATCGTCCATAAGGGCCGCTATATCATCCAATACTGCAAAAATTCCTGACGCCATAGTTTTTAATAATTAGTGATTTTTGTGCAAGCACTGCATTTCTGATAAAAATTCAGCCTTTTTAAACCAAATATCAAGTTCAAACTCAAACTCAATTTAAAGTATCAAACTCAAACTCAATTTCAAACTCAATTTCAAAAAAAAGTTAATGAGATTATGGGTTTAGTTTTTTAAATTAACCAATTATCGATATGGGACACTACCTCATTTGTCGCGCCTTTTTTACGGGCGATATATCTTTTACAAATATCCCCTGTATTCCTTGCGTATTCCGGGTGGTCCAGTAGACGGTTCAGGGTATCTTTTAGGGAATTTGCGTTCAATATAGGAAGGATTCCTTGGAGGGAGACCAGGTCCTGAGCTTCTTTAAAGTCTTGATAGTGGGGTCCAATAACCACGGGAATACCAAAAACGGCCGGTTCCAAAGTGTTGTGGAGCCCTGTGGCAAATCCTCCCCCTACATAGGCGATATCGGCATAACTGTAGATCTTTGTAAGCAAACCGATCGTATCCACGATCAAAACTTCATAGTTGCTTATGTCCAAATCTCCGATCTGGGAGTAGAGAATTGCTTTTTTGTTCAGGGAAGAAACTAAATTATCTATATGCTTTTCCTTGATATTATGGGGGGCCAGCACATATTTAATGTTTTTATTGGAAGAATTGATGTAGGGGACCAATACACTTTCATCCTCCGGCCAGGTGCTTCCCGCGACAAAACAGTCCTGATTTCCCTTAAAGCTCGACATAAATCCCAAGGTGTTGTCCCGTTCCAAAATTTGTGATACCCGATCAAAACGCGTGTCCCCGCTTACACTAACATTAGTGTGCCCTATAGAATTTAATAGCACTTCCGAGTTTTTATCTTGGACAAAGAAATGCGAAAATCCACCTAGGGACTTCCTCATAAAGTTTCCATACCATTTAAAATATATCTGTTTATTTTTAAAAAGGGCCGAGATCAACAACGTGGGAATTTGTCCATTGTTGAGCGTCCTAAGATAGTTGGGCCAAATCTCGTATTTGACAAAAATAGCTAATTTTGGATGGGTGAGCTTTAAAAAACGTTTGGCGTTTTTCGCTGAATCCAAGGGGAGGTAAGTGACCAAATCGGCTACTGGGGTCCGTTTTTTGACCTCGTATCCCGAAGGTGAAAAAAAAGTGACCAATATTTTATAGGAGGGATATCTGGATCTAATTGCCTCCATAATGGGAAGCCCCTGTTCAAATTCTCCCAAACTGGCCGTATGGATCCAGATTACCTGATCGGATTTGGAAACGTTGGCCTCCAAAATTGCAAAAGTACCTTTTCGCCCATTGACAAATAACCTTAGTTTGGCATCGAAAAAGGAGGCCAAATTAAGGAAGATCCGTGCGGTATGTACAACCAAATCGTATATTAAATACACCTATTCCGCTTTTGTGGCTAAAATACGGTTCTTTCAATAATTTCATTGGCTACCGTTGCTTATATTTGCAATATAGTTGGCGCAATTTGGTTTTAATTAGTGTTTTGTGCGGATGTAGGTCCTTTAATTTGATGAAACGAGCATTGAGGCCCGCAACTTCAGGGTTAGTGAGAGCCCACCGGTACCGACAGGTACGTTCGGGCGGGAGCGTAGCGGTTACCTGGGTTCCCAACCTCAACTTTTTAATTGACGAATTATCCAGTGATTAACAAAATTAAAGTATGAAAAAAATACAAATGGTAGACCTCGGGGGTCAATACCAAGGCATCAAGGAACAGATAAACTCCTCGATTTCCAATATTATGGAGACATCGTCCTTTATAAACGGTCCGGAGGTTCACGCTTTTCAAAAGGAGTTGGAGGATTATTTGGGTATAAAACACGTGATTCCCTGTGCCAATGGCACCGATGCGTTACAAATCGCTATGATGGGGCTAGGTTTGGAACCTGGGGACG
The DNA here is from genome assembly GCA_022008415.1 of Cerina litoralis. Lineage (GTDB taxonomy): Bacteria > Bacteroidota > Bacteroidia > Flavobacteriales > Flavobacteriaceae > Cerina > Cerina litoralis. The sequence goes on along the minus strand of JAIRBC010000017.1, from coordinate 39,962 downwards.
AGGTTATTACGGCCGACTTTACTTTCGCTGCGACGGTGGAGGTCATTGCACTGCTGCGGCTTACGCCGGTTTTGGTAGATGTTGAGCCCGATACGTTCAATATAAATCCGTTGGCCTTGGAGCGGGCAATTACCCCAAAAACCAAGGCGATAGTTCCAGTCCATCTTTTTGGCCAATGTGCCAATATGGAGGTGATCATGGAAATAGCCAAAAAACGCGGTCTGTACGTAATTGAGGACAATGCCCAAGCCATTGGCGCAGATTACGAGTTCACGAACGGAAAGAAGCAGAAGTCGGGAACTATGGGAGAAGTATCGGCTACCTCATTTTTTCCTTCCAAGAATTTAGGGTGTTATGGTGATGGCGGTGCAATATGTACCAATGACGATGCATTGGCACATACCTTGAGGGGTATCGTAAACCACGGCATGTACGAGAGGTATCACCACGATGTAGTCGGGGTGAATTCCCGGTTAGACTCCATTCAGGCGGCCGTACTGCGGGCGAAACTCCCATTGTTGGATGAATACAACAAAAAACGATGGACCTCTGCCCAAAAATATTCCAAGGCTTTTGAGGGTCACGATAACATCATTGTTCCTAAGACTATCGCTCATTCGGGGGTGGTCAGTTCCCCTGACCTCCATGTGTTTCATCAATATACCTTGCGTATTAAAAACGGAAAAAGGGATGCTCTGGTAAAGCATTTGAATGAAAATGGGATTCCGAGCGGCGTTTACTACCCAATTCCTTTGCACCTGCAAAAGGCATATAGGGACAAAAGGTACAAAGAGGTCGATTTCCCCGTCACCAATCAATTGGTGAAAGAGGTGATATCCCTCCCTATGCACACCGAATTGGATGATGAACAAATTAAATGTATTACCGACAAGGTCATTGCATTTGTCAATGCCTGATTTTTTCCATTTTGGAAACCTGAAACTGGAAACAAGACAAAATTATGAGACCAGAGTTCAGAGTTATGGGTTTTTTAAATTTTTCTCAACGATCAACTACAAAATATAAAACATGAAGATATTAGTAACGGGGGGTCTGGGCTTTATTGGGTCGCATACCGTAGTAGAACTGCAGAACGAAGGCTTTGAAGTGGTAATCATCGATGATCTTTCCAACACCACCGAAGCGGTTTTGGATGGAATTGTTGCGATAACGGGTAAAAAGCCTTCGTATGAAAAGCTGGACCTAAAAGAGAAGTCCAAAGTAAAGGATTTTTTTAAGAGACACCGTGATATCGATGGGGTCATTCATTTTGCGGCATCCAAGGCCGTTGGGGAAAGCGTTGAAAAACCGTTATTATATTATGAGAACAATCTCAATACCCTGGTTTATCTACTTCAGGAATTGTCCTTAAAAAACAGGGTAGGCTTTATTTTTAGTTCTTCCTGTACGGTCTATGGCCAGGCGGACAAATTGCCAATAACCGAAGGTGCCGCTGTAAAGGAGGCGGAATCCCCCTATGGGAACACCAAGCAGATAGGGGAAGAAATAATCCGGGATACCTGTAAGGTTTATCCAGGTATCCAAGCCATTTCCTTGCGCTATTTTAATCCTATTGGTGCTCATCCTAGCGCTGCCATCGGGGAACTTCCTATTGGTGTGCCTCAGAATCTGGTGCCTTTTATTACCCAAACTGGAGCCGGACTTCGAAAGGAACTGTCTGTTTTTGGAGATGACTATCCTACCGTTGACGGAACTTGTATTAGGGATTACATCCATGTAGTGGATTTGGCCAAAGCACACGTTGTGGGCCTACAACGACTTTTGAACGGGAAGAACGAAGGTAACTATGAGGTTTTCAATGTCGGAACTGGAAAAGGAAGTTCGGTCTTGGAAGTAATTCAAAGTTTTGACCGCGTATCCGGGAAGCAACTACCCTATAAAATAGTAGAAAGAAGACAGGGCGATGTAATCCAGGCCTATGCCGATACCACCAAGGCCAATACCGTTCTGGGATGGAAGGCAAAATCTACGTTGGACCAAGCCATGAAATCGGCCTGGGATTGGGAGAAAAAAATAAGAGGTTTGCAGTAGGTAAGAGTCAATTGGGTTTTCGTGACCCCGGGCATGGGCAGCTAGCTAAGAGATATGTCCCGGGCCATATATAGTATAAGATCGCAAATTTTCAACCGACCGAATCGACGGTTCATTTTAATTAGAGGTCTAAATTTTTGAATCGCGAGGTTCCATTTTCACCCCTAATTTATAAATAGCATCCTAGAGTAAACTTTTTTGCTGGGAAAACACGTAATTAAAGGTATGACGATAGATTTTCCCGATAGCCAAAAATTGCTTTCCAACGCCAAAAAGGCTGGTCTATTTGATAATCTGGTGGTGCAATTACAGAAAGATTTTATCTTGGCCAATATTGCGATAGACTTTGTAGGTGGGGGCGAAGTGCGGCAAATAACCCCCGAGGAATTAATGTCGGTGCTTCGCGAAAAGGTATATCGCCTGATCATGGAAAAATTTACCGATTACCTCAACCTTCTTTACATTGTGGATGTTCCCGAAAAGGCATTTAAGGAGATTCAGTTGACCGATGTGGTGGAAATTGCGGAACAAGTGACCCTCCTTATTTTAAAGCGGGAATATCAAAAGGTACGGCTGAAGGCACAGTTTGGTCAGGAGCCCAATATTTAAAAATACACTCGGACAAAAGGAATCAACGGGCTGGCGTAAATACTGTCTACATCATCGTACAGCACGTTGTACTTAAGCCCTATCGTTACGTTTCTAGTACTGTAACCAACTCCGAGGAACAATGCGGGCGACCAATAATCATCCTCGAAGTTCGCACCAAGGTATTCGTAGCGTTGATTTACCCTAAGTTGCTCAAATTCTGCCGAGAGCTGAAGGGGTCTTATTGGATTGTAGAAAGTCATTAAGGTGCCTCCATAGGCATAAAGTTTTGATGATTGAAACTTCGCATAATTAAAACTAATTCCCGCTCCCATGGCCAATTTTTCATTGAGGTGATATAGGGCACTCGGCGATACGGCAATATTAAAGGTTTGGTTTCCAAACCCAAGGTCCAGCCCCCCTCCAAAGGACACGCGGTCCCAAAATGGTTTGGATTGCGAAAAATCCTGGGCATGGCCAATTTTAATACCAAGCCCTAAAACGAGTACTATAAATACGGATTTAACATGGGACTGGTTTAATCGGATCATAATCGTTAATTTTCGCCTTTATTTGGAAGCTAAGATATGATTAGATATTCGAATTGTTGTATTTTTGATAAAAATTCGTTAGAAGTCCGTTTCGAAATACAGGGCAACTGTTTTGAAACCTTCATTAGAAACACAGAGCTATTTTTTCATGGATAAATATTCCTTTTTAAACGCTGCGCATACTTCCTATTTCTCCGCGTTGTACGATAAATATTTAGTTAACCCGGATAGCGTGGAGCCCAGTTGGCGTGCTTTTTTCCAAGGCTTCGATTTTGGCCTTGAAAGTCTGTTGGACGAAACCGAAATAAATATCAATGAAGCTGCTGCAGATGGTTTGCCCCTTGGGGAAATAATTGACCCGGATACGGGAAGGGTACGGATTCCGGAGGCGCTAGAAAAAGAATTCAAGGTCGTTAAAATGATCGATGGCTATCGAAGCCGGGGTCATTTGTTTACCAAAACGAACCCCGTTAGGGAAAGGCGCAAGTATTATCCAACCCCGGATTTGGAAAACTTTGGGTTTACCGAGGATGATCTGGACACGGTCTTCAGTGCGGGCCAAATTATCGGTATTGGCCCAAGTACTTTGAGGGTCATAAGAAAACACCTCACCGATATCTATTGCGATTCTATAGGGGTAGAATACATGTATATCCGCAGCCCCGAACGTATAGAATGGATACAGGACTGGCTCAATGTAAACGACAACCATCCCCAATATTCCCCGGAACGGAAAAAACATATTCTTAAAAAACTGAACGAGGCCGTATCCTTCGAATCGTTTTTGCACACCAAATACGTGGGTCAAAAAAGATTTTCGCTAGAAGGGAATGAATCCCTGATCCCGGCTTTGGACGCTATCGTAGAACGGGCCGCCGAGCTGGGTGTGGAGCAATTTGTCATGGGCATGGCCCACCGGGGGAGGCTTAACGTACTCACCAATATTTTTGGTAAACAGGCAAGCGATATTTTTAATGAGTTTGCCGGGAAGGACTACGAAGAGGAGATCTTTGATGGTGACGTAAAATATCACTTGGGTTGGACCTCGGTACGCAAAGCGGAAAACGGGAAAAAGTTGAGTATGAATATAGCCCCAAATCCTTCCCATTTGGAGACGGTGGGGCCTGTGGTCGAAGGAATTACGAGGGCAAAGCAAGATCGCCATTTTCCTGACGATTTTGCCAAGGTGCTTCCAATAATCGTCCATGGCGATGCGGCCATTGCCGGGCAGGGGGTCGTTTATGAGGTAGTACAGATGGCCCGTTTGGATGGCTACCATACCAATGGCACGATCCATATTGTAGTGAACAACCAAATTGGGTTTACTACCAACTATTTGGACGGACGCTCGTCTACCTATTGTACCGATGTTGGGAAAGTCACCTTAAGTCCGGTTCTACACGTCAATGCGGATGACCCCGAGGCTGTTGTTCACGCATCCCTTTTTGCCCTGGAGTACAGGATGCGCTACGACAGGGATGTTTTTTTGGATCTGTTGGGATATAGAAAATACGGGCACAACGAAGGGGACGAGCCTAAGTTTACGCAACCAAAACTGTACAAAGCTATCGCAAAGCATAAAAATGTGAGGGATATCTATGCCGCTACCCTGATCGAGCAGGGCGTTATTGGGGACGACTTTGTCAAGCAGTTGGAAGCGAGTTACAAAGCATCCCTGGAGGAAGAGCTGGAGGATTCCCGTAAGGAGGATAAAACTATTATAACCCCTTTTATGGCCGATGAATGGAAGGGCTTTGTACACGTTAGGGAATGGGAGATGATGGATCCTGTGGATACTACTTTCGACAAAGAAAAATTGACCAAAATAGCCAAAGTCCTGACTGAGTTGCCAAGCGATAAAAAGTTCTTGAGAAAAATTCAGAAATTGGTGCAGGATCGAAAAAAAATGTACTTTGAGTCCGATTCCTTGGACTGGGCCATGGGTGAATTGCTCGCTTACGGAACTTTATTGGAAGAAGGTTTTGGTGTCCGAATGTCGGGACAGGATGTGGAGCGTGGAACTTTTTCCCACCGGCATGCGGTAATCAAGGTAGAGGACAGCGAGGAAGAAGTGATGCAATTGAGCATGATATCCGACCATCAAGGCAAATTCCAAATATACAATTCCCTTCTGTCCGAATATGGGGTCCTAGGGTTCGATTATGGTTACGCAATGGCCAGCCCCAATACCCTGACCATTTGGGAAGCGCAGTTTGGCGACTTTAGCAATGGAGGTCAGATCGTTCTAGACCAATATATCTCTGCAGCGGAGGATAAGTGGAAACTTCAGAACGGGTTGGTGATGTTTCTACCCCATGGTTATGAGGGTCAAGGTGCAGAGCATTCCTCGGCAAGGATGGAGCGTTACCTACAGCTTTGTGCCAGGGACAACATGTACGTGGCCGATGTCACCACGCCGGCCCAAATGTTCCATATTTTAAGGAGACAGATGAAAGTCAAATTTAGAAAACCGTTGATTATTTTTACCCCCAAGAGCCTATTACGGCACCCTAAGGCGGTATCGACCGTCGAGGAGTTTTCTTCGGGCAGCTTCCATGAAGTAATAGATGATCCTTCCGCAGATGTGAGGAAAGTAACTACCTTGGTGTTCTGTACCGGAAAGTTCTATTACGACCTTTTAGCCGTCAAGGAAGAAACCCAACGGGACGACATGGCCTTGGTTAGGGTAGAGCAGTTGTTTCCCTTGCCTTCGGACCGGATGAAGGATATCATAAAGAAGTATAAAAATGCGGATGATATTGTATGGGCCCAGGAAGAGCCAAGGAATATGGGCGCATGGAGCCATATGATGATGCATTTTAGCGATGCCCATATATTTAGGGTGGCCTCTAGAAGATTCTATGCCTCTCCCGCTGCCGGTAGTTCGGTGCGATCCAAAATGAGACATCAACAAGTCATAGATTTTGTTTTTGATAAGAGCAAGAACAATATGACAAAGCCGAAATCCAGAAAAGAATACATCAAATTATAAAGGAATGATTTTAGAAATGAAAGTTCCCTCTCCGGGAGAATCTATTACAGAGGTAGAAATAGCGGAATGGTTGGTAAATGACGGCGATTACGTAGAAAAAGATCAGCCAATTGCCGAAGTGGATTCCGATAAGGCTACCTTAGAACTACCTGCCGAGGAAAGTGGCACAATTACATTAAAAGCCGAAGTAGGAGATGCTGTTGCCGTAGGTGCAGTGGTTTGCCATATCGATACCAGCGCTAGCCCACCAGCCTCCAAAGGAACCGAGGATAAAGCTTCGAAAAAAGATTCTAAAGCAGAGGAAAAGAAGGAGCCTGTTGCTAAAGATACCCCGGAAGTAGATTCTCCTTCCAAGGAATCAAAAGAGGCCAAGACCTATGCCACGGGGACCGCTTCTCCTGCGGCCAAGAAAATTTTATCCGAAAAAGGAATAGCTGCCGATGCTGTTAAGGGCACCGGAAAAGATGGCAGAATAACTAAGGACGATGCGGTAAAAGCGGTGCCGTCCATGGGGACTCCAACCGGTGGCAATCGGGGGGAAACACGTTCCAAACTATCTATGTTGCGCAGAAAAGTTGCAGAACGTTTGGTTGCCGCCAAGAACGAAACCGCAATGTTGACCACTTTTAACGAAGTGGATATGTCGGCAATTTTTGAAATTCGGGACAAATACAAAGAAGATTTTAAAGAGAAATATGGCGTAAGTCTTGGATTTATGTCCTTTTTCACCAAATCGGTTATCCGGGCACTCCAACAATTCCCATCCGTGAATTCAATGATCGACGGCAAGGATATGATCAGTTTTGACTTTTGCGATATCAGTATTGCGGTATCGGGCCCCAGGGGACTGATGGTTCCCGTAATTCGAAATGCCGAGAACCTGTCTTTTAGGGGAATTGAGGCCGAGGTAAAAAGATTGGCCTTAAGGGCACGTGATGGGGTAATCACCGTCGATGAAATGACAGGAGGTACTTTTACCATTACCAATGGGGGCGTGTTTGGCTCCATGTTGTCTACCCCGATTATCAATCCTCCACAAAGTGCCATTCTGGGAATGCACAATATAGTGGAACGGCCCATAGTACGGGACAATGCAATCGCCATAGCCCCGGTTATGTTCGTAGCCCTTTCCTATGACCATAGAATTATTGATGGTAAGGAGTCTGTTGGATTTTTGGTGGCTGTAAAAGAAGCCTTGGAAAACCCGGTGGAGATTTTAATGGACGGCGATGTGAAGAAGGCGCTAGAGATGTAATAGCGAATTTGAATAAAATAGATTAGACCCCAAAGGGACCATGCCACTTAAGCATCCAAAAATCCTTTGGGGTCTTTCGCTTATTTGAACGATCGTTAATTTTATATAAGTTTCCTAAGGCTTTTATCGGACGGGACGTCCTGCTCGTCTTATGTCATGCCCCCACCCCTTTGCACGGAACGGAAATTGCGTTGCGTAAGGCGTAGTACAATTAGCGCATGGCAAGGGCTTTAAGGAAGGTGACGTACCCGAAATTTTGATTGCCAACAACCTTTGCGGTGGGATCATTTTTTGTTTTTGAGATAAACGCATTTCTTGTTGTAATCGATAATCGCTTTCCCCTGCTTAAGGAGATCTGCACCAATAATGCCGTCCACGGGGAGCGCGTTGTGCGAGGTAAGCGCTTCGTTGACATGGGATAGATCGAACAGCACGATTTTTATTTTTTTCTTTTGCCAAGGTCCTATCTCGATTTTGTTTTTCGAAGAAATTTGTGTCACCATATTCGTTGCCCCTGCCCCGGCAGCCTTTATTTCGGAATCCTTGGAAATTAGATCAAAAAACTCAATTTTATCCAATCCTACACAAGTATTGGAAGCTCCGGTATCCAATATAAATCGGCCCGCGATTCCATTTAATTTCGCCGTTATCTCAAAATGGTTGGTAGCTGTTAGTACCAAAGGAATCTTTGCGTACTTTTTCTTGCTCAAAATCTTTTTAAGGGATTTCATAAAATTCTTTTTTGGTGCGTAGAGTTCAAATGTGTAACCAAGTCTATATTCTATTCTCTATATTCTGTTTTCATTTCCAAAGATAACCCTATTTTTGTTGCATGATATTAACCGATACCCATACACACTTGTACAGCGAGGCTTTTGATCAGGATAGGGATGCGGTTATGCAAAGGGCGATTGGCAAAGGGGTGAGCAGATTCTTTATTCCTGCCATAGATTCCACGTATACAAAATCAATGTTGGAGCTGGAGAGCTCCTATCCCGATAATATTTTTTTAATGACCGGGCTTCACCCAACACATGTAAAGGAAAACTACAAGGATGAGCTAAGACATGTGGAAGAGATGTTGGATCAACGGCAATTTTATGCAGTAGGTGAGATCGGTATCGATCTGTATTGGGATAAAACCTTTTTAAAGGAGCAGCAGTATGCGTTTCGGCATCAAATAAGGCTTGCAAAAAAGTATAATTTGCCAATTGTTATCCATGGCCGTGAGTCTTTCGACGAAATCTTCGGGATTCTGGAAGAAGAAAGGGGCGCAGATCTGTTTGGCATCTTTCATTGTTTTACAGGTAATCTAGAGCAGGCTAAGCAAGCCATCTCTTATAATTTAAAATTGGGTATTGGGGGTGTGGCGACCTTCAAGAATGGAAAAATAGATGCCTTTTTGAATCAGATAGATATAAAACACATTGTTTTGGAGACCGATTCGCCATACTTGGCCCCCGTGCCGTATAGAGGAAAACGCAACGAAAGTTCCTATCTTGTAGAGATTCTGGATAAATTGTCCCTAATCTACAGTATGGAGAAAGAGAAAATCGCTGAAATAACAACGGCCAATTCCAAGGAAGTTTTTGGAGCCTAATTTTGGCAACGGGCAAACAGCATACAGATCAACGCATTGCAACAGAAAGCTAAAATATTGTTGATATATACCGGAGGAACCATCGGGATGATCAAAGATTATCGATCGGGGGCGCTAAAACCGTTCAATTTTAATAAGCTGATTAAAAACATTCCAGAACTGGGTCAATTGGACTGCGTCATAGATTCGGTTTCCCTGGATAATCCTATAGACTCCTCCAATATGAATACGGCCCACTGGGCAACGTTGGCCAATATTATTGGTGATAGGTATCTGGGCTACGATGGTTTTGTAGTGCTACATGGCAGCGACACCATGAGCTATACCGCGTCCGCATTGAGCTATATGCTTGAGAATCTTAGCAAGCCGGTCATATTCACTGGGTCACAATTGCCTATAGGGGACTTGCGTACCGATGCCAAGGAAAATCTTATAACGTCCATTCAGATCGCTGCATTGCGGGAGAACGATGAACCGGTAATCCAAGAAGTGGGCCTGTATTTTGAATACAAACTTTACCGTGGCAATAGGACCACAAAGATCAATGCGGAGCATTTTCAGGCCTTTGCATCGCCGAATTATCCTGCATTGGGCGAATCTGGTGTCCATTTAAGGATAAACAGGGAATATTTGATGCGAAAATCCCGATTAAAAAATTTCACAGTGCATACGCATATGGATCGCAATGTGGCTATTTTTAAATTGTTCCCGGGATTTGCTAGGCCCCTTTTGAAGAGTATTTTGAGCATTCCGGGGCTCAGGGCGTTAATTTTGGAAACCTATGGTGCTGGGAATGCCCCTACGGATGATTGGTTTTTGAGCGATTTGAGGGAGGCTTCCGCTTCCGGTTTGCATATTGTAAACGCAACACAATGTTCCGGGGGAAGTGTTCAAATGGGTGCGTATGAAACTAGTGAAGCCTTAGGAGAAATGCAAATCCTTAATGGTAAGGATATTACAACCGAAGCGGCTATTACCAAGCTCATGTATCTTCTAGGCAGCAATGTTTCGGCCAATTCGTTCAAAACCATTTTTGAGACCTCCCTCAGGGGCGAGATGAAATAAAATTAACTCATTAAATTTCTTTAACTAATTTTTTTTTCGTTATTTGGACACCCTAAAACGATTGAATAGAGAGGTGGCCGAGTGGTCGAAGGCGCACGCCTGGAAAGTGTGTATACTCCAAAAGGGTATCGAGGGTTCGAATCCCTTCCTCTCTGCTTTAAGTTTTAATTTTTTTATTGCAGAATTTTTTTATCTTTAACCCTATTAACTAATCTAATTTTAAGTTTTAAAAAAATGAAAAGATTATTCTCTATCCTGGTTCTGTCCGGGTTATTTGTCCTAAGCACAAATACGGTAAATGCAAAAACGGGCGCAGCCGCGGTAGTGTCCAATCTATCAGCAACTGTTGCGACTACTGCGGTAGTACTGCAAGATGAGGTGCCTTCATCGGCCAACAAGGGTTTTACCCAGGTCTTGAAGGAAAAGTTTATTGAAGGGGGTGCGGCATTTATGGGCATCGTTCTTTTATGTCTTATCCTGGGTCTCGCAGTTGCTATTGAAAGAATTATTTTTTTAAACTTGGCCAGTACCAATTCTGCCAAATTAAAGCAGCGTGTTGAAGATGCTTTGGCTTCAGGTGGAGTAGAGGCTGCAAAAGAAGTCTGCAGGAACACCAAAGGCCCTGTTGCTTCTATTTACTATCAGGGTCTGGATAGGGCCGGCGAAAGCTTGGAGGCCGCTGAAAAAGCCGTGGTGGCCTATGGTGGCGTACAAATGGGGCAGTTGGAGAAGAACGTTTCCTGGTTGACCTTGTTTATCGCTGTTGCCCCGATGCTCGGGTTCATGGGTACGGTAATCGGTATGATTCAAGCCTTTGAGAAAATTAGTGCTGTTGGTAACTTGAGTGCCTCGCTTATCGCAGGTGATATACAGGTGGCCTTGTTAACTACGGTATTTGGTCTTATCGTGGCCATTATTTTGCAGGTTTTCTACAACTATATCATTGCCAAGATCGATAGCATCATAAATGATATGGAGGATTCGTCCATTGCCTTGATCGATATGTTGGTCGAGTACAAAAAATAAGTAGAAATCTTAACAAGTAACTATCATGCATAAAATAATAAAAATAGTTTTGATTGTACTGGGCCTGCTGGGAACCTTGCTTTGGTTCCTACTCCCAGGTTCGGATGTTCCCGCTTCGGAGGCTTCGCAAAACTCTGCGATGAACCTGATGTTTGTAATGACTTACGTACTCTTGGCCATAGCTATTATTGCTAGTTTGCTGTTTGCATTGGCAAAATTGTTTTCTTCGCCCGAAAGCCTAAAGAAAACATTGCTTACCTTGGCAGGATTCGTTGTCGTTGTTGTTGTTGCCTATGTATTTGCTTCGGGCTCGGATGTGGATATTGCCGGTTTGGCAAAAAATGGCATCCATACAACCGAAGGCACGGTTAAGGCTATAGGAGCGGGGTTAAATGTTTTTTTAATCCTAACCTTGGTCGCTGTCGTTTTGATGGTGATACCGGGAGTGAAAGGATTGTTCAGTAAATAAAAAAAGAAATTATGGCTAGAAGAGGAGGAGCACCAGAGGTAAATGCCGGTTCAATGGCAGACATTGCGTTCCTATTACTTATCTTTTTCCTAGTAACTACTACTATTGAAACAGATGCAGGTCTAGATCGCATGTTGCCGCCCTTTGAACCACCGACCGAGGAACCACCTATCATTAAGGAGAAGAATATATTTACCGTCAATATCAACAAGGATGGACAACTGTTGGTAGAAGACGAACTGACCAATATAAAGGATCTTCGTAAAAAGGCGGTTGCATTCTTGGACAATGGCGGAGCGCCAAGTGGATCTCCGGAATACTGCTCTTATTGTCAGGGCAAACACGATCCGGCTTCTTCCGATAATCCGGATAAGGCTATAATTTCCTTGAAGAATGATCGGGAAACCAAGTACGGGACCTATATCACCGTTCAAAACGAACTCGTAGGCGCCTATAACGAATTGCGGAATAGGGAAGCCCAGAGATTGTATAAGCAGAATTTCACGGATATGGAAGCTGCCTATTTAAATCCCGAAACTCCTTCAAGTATCCGGGATGGACTCAAAGATAAGGTGAAAAAGATACAAGATTTGTTTCCCCAGAAGTTATCGGAAGCGGAAGCAGCACCTCCTGGTACTATTAATTAACGAGAAGGCTAAAACAAAGAGATATGTCAAAGTTTAATAAGAAGAAGGGTTCGGAACTACCTGCGGTAAATACGGCCTCCTTGCCTGATATAGTCTTTATGCTTCTATTTTTCTTTATGACGGTTACCGTGATGAAGGATAGCACCATAAAGGTAGAGAATACGCTGCCCAATGCTAGCGAGACAAAAAAGTTGGAGAAAAAAGACCGAGTTATTTATATATACGTCGGTAAACCGACACCCGAATATCAAAAAGTTTTTGGAACCGAGCCAAAAATTCAATTGAACGATAAGTTTGCGAGTGTTTCGGAAGTTGGGGACTATATTTTGCAGGAGAGGGCCAAGAAGGCTCAGGAATTGCAAAATGTACTTACTACCGCTCTAAAAGTCGATAAGAATGCCAATATGGGTCTTATTTCAGACATTAAGCAAGAACTTCGCAAGGTGAATGCCCTCAAAATTAACTACACCACCTATGAAGGGGATGCGTTTAATAACTTGAATAACTGAGTTTTGTAATACCTAGTAGTATAATTAGTTAATATAAAGCGCGCCTCAATCCGATTGAGGCGCTTTTTTATGCGCTGAAGTATTGGTAGCACGTAGGGGGTTAAATGAATATCTATATCTTTATGACATGCAAAGGATCTTGTTATTAATTTTCCTGGGGATGCCCTTTTGGTCGCTTGCCCAGAACCAATTAAATACTACGGCCGTAGATTCCCTATACCGGGAAGATCAGTTTTATATCGGGGCCAATTATAATTTCCTGTTCAATAAACCTTCTGGGGTTACCCAACGAAATCTTTCTTATGGGTTGTCTATGGGGTTTATTAGGGATATACCTTTAAATAGGAGTAGGAACGTGGGTTTGGGGATTGGTTTGGGCTATTCGTTGGATACATATTATACAAATCTACTTGCCTCAGAGACAGGACAAGGGACAGTATATTCCATTCTGGAAGGGGGTACCTTTAAAAGAAACAAATTAGAATATCATTTGGTCCAGATTCCCCTGGAGTTTCGTTGGCGTACATCTACCCCTACGGACTTTAAATTTTGGCGTATCTATACAGGTGTCGTAGTGGGCTATGTCTTTGCAAGTAGATCCAAATTTGTCTCCAATACGGAAAAGATTGGTTTTAGTAACGGTGATAGTAGAAATTTTCAGTACGGATTATCCTTTAATTTTGGTTACGGCACCTGGAATATCCATCTTTATTACGCGTTAAATCCTCTTCTGAACGACGGTGTGGTCACCGATAAAGGGGAAGCCATCAAAATGAAACCGCTTCAGCTCGGTCTTGTTTTTTATATCTTATGAAACGTTTAAACAAAATTTACAGCCAGAACTTTAGGGTAAGCAATTGTGAAATAGCCCCGATTATTAATCCAATCAAAACTTCGGATGCTGTATGGGCCTTTAAATAGAGCATAGATGTTGCCAAAATACCGGTAATTAGGGTGGCTACGCTTATTGCCACTATTAAATTAATCTCAAAATGGATACTAAGGGCAATCATAAACATTACCAGACTACCGATACCGGCTAAATGCAAACTACTTTTAAAATCTAAGAACAGCAAGAATAGAATGGCCATGGATGCCGAAAAGAGGCCCAAGAAAAAATAATGTAATTCCATAGTATAGTTGTTCGGGATTACCTTTAGAATTATCATCAGTAATAGGATACTTTGGATCGCTAAAGGATATTTTCTTTCTTTGGTGGTGGGTAGGAACTGGGAATGCACCAGCCCAAGATTTTTAAGGATTAAGAAACAAATAATCGGAATAATGACCGTCAAAATAAATATGGGCAAGATATTTCCGCTCTGTAGTTTTAAGGGGCTGTATTTCGGGGTGATGATAAAATACATCAAAGTACCTGCAATAGGAACGAATAGCGGGTGAAAAATATAGGAAATTGCCTTAAAAAAGCCCTTCATTAGATCTGTTTTCGCATGCGGGCCACAGGAATACCGAGTTGTTCCCGGTATTTGGCGACCGTTCTTCTTGCAATCGGATAGCCCTTTTCTTTTAAGATTTTGGTGAGTTTATCGTCAGTAAGTGGTTTTCTGCTCTCCTCTTTTTCGATTACGGTTTCTAGTATTTTTTTAATCTCTTTGGTGGAAATGTCTTCGCCTTGCTCGTTTTTCATGGATTCCGAAAAGAATTCCTTGATTAATTTAGTGCCATAGGGGGTATCCACATATTTACTGTTCGCGACCCTGGAAACCGTAGAAACATCCATGTTTATCCTATCTGCTATATCCTTGAGGATCATTGGCCTTAATTTGCGTTCGTCCCCCGTAAGGAAATACTCTTTTTGGTATTTCATTATGGCATCCATGGTGATATAAAGGGTTTGTTGCCGTTGCTTTATAGCATCGATAAACCATTTGGCCGCATCCAACTTCTGTTTGATGAACATTACGGTATCCTTTTGGGATTTAGACCGGTCCTTGGCATTTTTATAGCCCTCCAACATATTTGTATACTGTCGGGATATGTGGAGTTCGGGAGCGTTTCTGCCGTTGAGGGTAAGTTCTAGCTCTCCGTCCATAATCTTTATGGAAAAATCGGGCACCACGTGTTCTACGATCCTGTTTCCTCCCGAGTAGGAACCCCCAGGCTTTGGGTTCAGCTTTTCTATTTCCAAAATTGCCGTTTTTAGTTCCTCCTCAGAGACATTGTGCTTTTGAAGCAATTTTTTATAGTGCTTTTTGGTAAACTGTTCAAAGGATTTTTGTAAGATAGAACTGGCCAATTCCGTACTTGGCGTAGGTGCCTTTCTTTGGAGCTGAATGGTGAGGCATTCTTCCAAGGATCTGGCGCCTACTCCCGGCGGGTCTAATTCCTGTACTATTCTAAGAATTTTTTCGATGGTCTTCTCGTCAGTATAAATATTTTGTGTAAACGCGAGGTCATCTATTATGTCTAAAATGGGTCTGCGGATATAACCACTTTCGTCTATACTGCCAATAAGGAATTCTGCAATTTCCCATTCCTGTTCACTGAGATAAAAAGTGTTCAATTGGTTGAGAAGGTACTGGTTAAATGAAATTCCTGCTGCATAGGGAATGCTTTTTTCCTCATCGTCCGAACTGTAATTGTTGGCTTGGGTTCGGTAGTCCGGAATTTCATCATCACTGAGATATTCGTCTATATTGATATCTTCGGCCGCTATGTTTTCACTGTCCGACTCGTTGTCATAATTGTCCTCAAAGCTGTCTTCGGGAATTTCATTCTCGTCCTTGCCGGTTTCCAAGGCTGGATTTTCCTCAATTTCCTGTTTAAGGCGTTGTTCAAATGCCAGTGTAGGCAATTGAATAAGCTTCATCAACTGGATTTGTTGAGGCGATAATTTTTGCGAAAGTTTAAATTGTAGGTGTTGTTTTAGCATGAGGATGGCCCTGAGGATTTATTGACGTACCTTTCTTGGGTACATAAAGTTAAAGAATTTATACCACCTAGGCTCGGTTTTCGGATAATTCAAAGGAATACCGCAAGATTTGGGTTTAGAATTCAGCATTCTGTGGAGTCCTGGGGAACGGGATTACGTCACGGATGTTGCCCATACCGGTAGCAAAGAGTACCAATCGTTCAAAACCGAGACCAAAACCACTGTGTACGGCCGTGCCAAATTTTCTAAGGTCTAAATACCACCAAAGTTCTTTTTCGTCTATATCGAGGGCCTTTATTTTATCCCTCAACACTTCTAAACGTTCCTCTCTTTGGGATCCACCCACGATTTCACCAATACCGGGGAATAGGATATCCATGGCTCTAACCGTTTTTCCATCCTCGTTCAGGCGCATATAAAAGGCCTTTATTTTAGCAGGGTAGTCAAACAGGATTACGGGACATTTAAAGTGTTTTTCCACTAGGAACCGCTCGTGTTCGCTCTGGAGGTCGGCACCCCATTCTTCAATGGTATATTGAAATTTCTTCTTTTTATTAGGCTTGCTGTCCCGCAGTATTTCTATGGCCTCTGTGTAGCTTACCCTCTTAAAGTTATTGTCTACCACAAAACGAAGCTTTTCCATTAGGGGCATCCCACTGCGCTCTGCTTGTGGTTTGGATTTCTCCTCCTCCAAAAGGCGCTTTTCCAAAAACGACAGATCTTTCCCACAGTTCTTTAGCACATAGGAGATAATGCTCTTAATAAAGTCTTCGGCCAGGTCCATATTGGCATCCAGGTCGTAAAATGCCATTTCCGGCTCGATCATCCAAAATTCCGAAAGGTGTCTGGAAGTGTTGGAGTTCTCTGCCCTAAACGTGGGCCCAAAGGTGTAAACCTTGCCTAGACCCATGGCGAAGGTTTCTGCCTCCAATTGTCCAGAAACGGTCAGATTGGTCTCCTTGCCAAAGAAATCCTTGGAATAATCCACTTCTCCATCTTTGGTCAACGGTGGATTTTTATCATCCAGGGTGGTAACACGGAACATTTCTCCTGCCCCTTCGGCATCGGAACCCGTAATAATAGGAGTATTTACATAGTAAAATCCATTTTGCTGAAAGTATTGGTGAATAGCAAAGGACAAAGCAGACCGGACCCTCATAACCGCACTAAAGGTGTTGGTACGTATGCGTAAGTGTGCCTTTTCACGTAAAAATTCCAACGAATGTTTTTTGGGTTGGATGGGGTAAGTTTCTGGGTCGGCCCCACCGTGTACTACTAAATTTGCAACTTGAATTTCTACGTTTTGTCCCTTTCCCTGGCTTTCCACCAACGTGCCGCTTACCTTTATTGCTGCTCCGGTGGTAATTTGTTTTAACAGGCTTTCATCGAACTTTTCAAAATCCACTACGCATTGAATATTGTCAATGGTGGATCCGTCGTTAAGGGCAATAAAACGGTTGCTCCTGTAGGTTTTTACCCATCCGCTTATTACGACTTCCTGGAGCAAATGGGTGCCGGTTAACAGTTGCTTGATACTGAATATATTCATTTTAATTTGCTTCTTAATTATAGGTGGCAAAGATAGCCTTTTTGTTAAAAAGTACTGAAATCATAATGTAGGTAAAGAATGTAGAATTTTACTTATCCAGTTTTCCAATGTCATCACTATCATCTGGAAGAATATCGATCTGGGGTTCTTTCAGGACTCTTTTGTTGGCGATACTCCTTTCTAGGGACAGTAATAGGGAAGGCAATAAAATAAGGTTGGCGAGCATTGCGAAAAGCAATGTGATGGATACCAAGGCCCCCAAGGCTACCGTTCCCCCAAAATTGGAAATAACAAATACCGAAAAACCAAAGAAAAGCACTATAGAGGTATAGAACATACTAACCCCGGTTTCGTGTAGGGCCGCGTATACCGATTTTTTGATTCTCCATTGGTTGGCAATCAGTTCCTGCCTGTATTTGGCCAAAAAGTGAATGGTATCGTCTACCGAAATTCCAAAGGCGATACTAAACACCAAGATAGTCGACGGTTTTATGGGAACCCCTATATAGCCCATGACTCCCGCCGTCATGATCAACGGTAATAAGTTTGGGATCAAAGAAATGATGACCATGCGGAAAGAGCGGAACAAGTAGGCCATAAAAAGAGCGATCAACAGTATGGCCAGGGCCAAGGAAATTATCAAGTTTTTTACCAAGTACTTGGTGCCTTGTAAAAAAAGCAGGGCATTCCCGGTCATATAGGCCCTGTACCGGTCTGGAGGGAATATACTCTTTATATTCTCCCTAAGGATGTCCTTGATCTGCTCCATTCGGTCGGTCTCTATATCCTTCATAAAAGTGGTCATCCGTGCCGTTTGACCGGTGCTGTCGACAAAGCTTTTCAGCAAATTTCCGTTCTCCGAAGATCTACGTGCCATATCCATAATAAAGGAACTTTCCTGGGAGGTGGGCATCTGATAATATTTCGGGAGGCCCCCGTAAAATGCCTGTTTGGTGTATTTTACCATATTAACCACGGAAATTGTAGGGGATAGTTCCGGAATTTCTTTTATGACTTCCCCAAGCTGATCCATTTTTTTGAGGGTCGACATCTTTAGAACCCCGTTCTTGCGCTCGGTATCTACCACAATCTCAACGGGCAAGACACCGTCGAACTCCTGTTCATAGAAACGAATATCCTTGAAAAAACCCGACTTCTTTGGCATATCCGCCAAAGGGCTTCCAGAAATTTTTATTTGATAGATGCCGATAATGCTTATGACCAACAAGGAAATACATGTAATGTAAACCGCGATCCTTCTTTCCCTTACGATCCGTTCCATCCAATTGACAAAGGTGTCTATCCATTTTTTGTTCAAGTGCCTAAGGTGCTTGGACTTTGGCAAAGGCATAAAGCTATAGACTATGGGGATTATGAGCAGGGAAAGCACAAAAATGCAGATAATATTGATGGAGGCCACAATACCGAATTCTGACAACAATGTGCTGTCCGTAAAAATAAAGGTGGCGAACCCGGAGGCCGTAGTCACATTGGTCATCAAAGTGGCGTTTCCAATTTTGGAGATTACCCGTTGTAGTGAGAGTGCCTGGTTGCCGTGTTTTTTTACCTCTTGTTGGTATTTATTGATCAGGAAAATACAATTGGGGATGCCAATTACGATAATCAAGGGCGGGATCAAGGCGGTTAAAATTGTAATTTCAAACTTTAAAAGTCCTAATATTCCAAAAGACCACATTACACCGATTATTACCACGCACATGGATATAAACGTGGCACGGATACTCCTAAAGAAGAAAAAGAAGATTACGGAGGTGACAATAAGGGCCGCCAGGATAAATTTTCCAATCTCGTCTATGATGTTCTGGGCGTTCTTGCTCCTTATGTAAGGCATCCCAGAAATCCTAACGTGTAAGTTGGTGTCGCTTTGAAATTCGTCGATCAAGTTTTGGAAATCCTTAAGTATAAAATCCTTTCTAACCGCCGTATTTAAGACCTCTTGATCCATATAGGCAAGCATGCGGATCGTGTGGGTTTTTTTGTTGTAGATTAAGTGGTCGTAGAATGGAAGGTCGTTAAAAAGGTGGTTTGCCAGGCTATCTACCGCCTTTTTGGTCTTTGGCTTGGATAGGATAAAGGGGCGTAGTACAAACTTTTGGTCGGAGGAGTCCTTCACTAGTTCCTGAAGGTTGTCCGTAGAGAGCACAAATTCAATCTCTGGAAAAGCTGCAAGTTGTTTGCTAAGTGTATTCCATCTATTAAATTTGGCAGGGGTAAAAAGGGTACTGTCCTTTACCGCCAAGACTATGATATTGCCCTCCTCGCCAAACTTTTTTAGGAAAGCCTGGTACTCCACATTGGCAGGATGATGGTCTGGCAACAGATTGGCCTCGGTATTGGACATCTTCATGTTCTTCCATTGAAGACCAAGAAAGACCGTAAAAGCTGTTACAAGAAGAAGGATAAGGATACGGTTCCTAAGGATGATCCTGGCCAATATTCCCCAGAACCCATAAATTGACTTCGCTGCCATAGCAATTTTTTGTTCGGCGGTAAAGGTAAAGAATGATCGAGAACGTACCTAAAAAGGAGAGGACGAAATCTGGAACCTGTCTTTTGTCTTGGTTCTTGTCTCTTTTGTCCCGATTTATACCTTCATAATATCGGCCTCCTTAACACCGAGAATTGAATCTATTTTTTTAATATAGGTGTCGGTGAAACCCTGCACATCTACTTCTGCGTTTTTAAGCAAATCTTCGGATGCGTCTAGATTCCTTATTTCTTTGTTGGCCTCCTGTCTTGCACTTCGGACACTTATTTTTGCGTCCTCTGCCGCAGCTTTGGCTTGTTTTACCAAGTCTCGCCTTCTTTCCTCGGTGAGGGGGGGTACGTTGATGATGATATTTTCCCCATTGTTCATAGGATTGAACCCTAGATTGGCATTAGTGATGCTTTTTTCTATTTCCTGTAGCATACTTTTTTCCCAAGGTTGTACGGAAAGCGTCATGGCATCCGGTGTGTTTATGTTCGCCACTTGTGATAAAGGTGTCTGTGAGCCATAGTAGTCGACAATAACACTAGCCAGCATTATTGGGCTCGCCTTACCGGCGCGGATTTTAACAAAAGCCTTCTCTAAATGAGCAATGGCACCATCCATGCCTTCTTTGGTGGTATCCAGTATAAATTTGATTTCCTCGTTCATATTCAAAAGATATTTAATATAAATTCCCAAATTGGGGCTCTAGAGATTGACAACGGTCCCTATATTTTCCCCAGAAACGATCTTTAAAAGGTTTCCCTTTCGGTTCATGTCAAAAACTACGATGGGTAGTTTGTTTTCCTGGCTCAGGGTAAATGCCGTGGTATCCATAACCTTAAGACCCCTTGTGAGCACGTCCTTAAAGGAAATAGTATCAAATTTGGTGGCATTTTTATCTTTTTCCGGATCGGAAGTATAAATGCCATCTACCCTGGTGCCTTTTAGAATTACGTCGGCTTCTATTTCAATAGCGCGTAATACGGCCGCGGAATCTGTTGTAAAATAGGGATTGCCCGTACCTCCGCCAAAAATGACTACCCTGCCTTTTTCCAAATGTCGCATAGCACGTCTACGGATAAAGGGCTCTGCCACCTCATTGATCATTATGGCCGACTGCAATCTAGTCTGTACACCTTTGAGCTCCAGAGCACTCTGCAGTGCCAAGCCGTTGATTACCGTGGCCAACATGCCCATGTGGTCGCCCTGTACCCTGTCCATGCCGTTACTGGCCCCCGAAAGGCCCCTATAAATATTTCCGCCACCAATGACAATGGCCACTTCAATATCTTTATCCACTACCTCCTTTATCTCGTCTGCATATTCTGCCAAGCGATTGGGGTCTATGCCGTATTGGCGTTCCCCCATAAGCGCCTCACCGCTGAGTTTCAAAAGTATCCTTTTATATTGCATTGTGGCTTGAATTAAGATCAAACAAAAATAGTCAAAAATTTTTATGGGATCCGACTGGAAAAAGTTTAATTGGTGCGGCCCCAATAATAACCCCGATGCCTTTGTGATTTTCTTATTGGCCAGGCCAAGGGCGACAATTAATAAATCCATGGGCTTAGCTTAAATTCTTTTAACCATTATATCGTATTCCAAAACACTAAATTCATAATTTCGTGTTTAAATCGCGAACTTCGCAATGCTAACCCCGTACCTTTGCTTTCCGTATTCCTAATTATTTCCTAATGACTGTAGATGATTCGGGGGAAATTTAATATCCTTGTGCCAATATTAAAAAATCGGATGGCTGGAGTATCACCATCGGGAATCAATTAGAACAACTTGTTTGCAATGAAAAAAATATCTTTTCTAATTTTATTGGGTTTACTGTTAAATGGATGTGGAGCGACCACAAGCGTGGTGAACACTGAAACCAAGCCAATTTTGGCAACCATAGACTTGGTACATGTGACGGATGATAAGGTGAATGTAAGCGTTGATCCCGGGGAATTTACTTCGGATGAGGTAACCTTTTATATTCCCGTAACGGTTCCCGGAACCTACAGCATAGACAACTATGGCCAGTATATAGAAGGGTTTAAGGCCTTGGATTATGAGGGGAAGGAACTGCCTGTTGCAAGGTATGACCAAAATACATGGAATATTTCCAACGGCAAAAATTTGGATAAGGTCGTTTATAGGGTAAACGATACCTATGACACCGAAAATGAAAAAAAGGATCACGTATTCTCCCCTGCGGGCACCAATATCCTACGGGGCAAGAATTTTATGCTCAACCTTCATGGTTTTATAGGGTATTTCAAAGGGATGACAGAAGTCCCTTATCAGTTGTACATCAGTTCGCCCGACAATTTAATTCCTACTACCTCCATGTCCCGGAAAATGGATGTTAAAAAGGTTCCGGGCGTCGATGTTTTTAATGCCGCCCGCTATTTCGAGGTGACGGATAATCCCATTATGTATGCTTCACCGGACACCACTTCATTTCAGTTGAAGGATATAAAGGTGACCTTGGGGGTCTATTCTCCGAACAAGTTATACGATGCGTTGGATTTTAAACCGAGCATGGAGAAAATGATGCAGGCCCAAAAGGCTTTTTTGGGTACAACCAATGGGACCAAGAGCTATGACATAATTTTATATCTTTCCAATTTTGCTAAGGACGATGCCACTGGTTTTGGCGCCTTGGAACACCACAAGTCGACCGTAGTGGTATTTCCCGAACAAATGGACAAGGATCGTTTGGAGCAGGCTATGATCGATGTGGTTTCGCACGAGTTCTTCCATACGCTTACTCCTCTTAACGTGCACTCTAGGGAAATCCAATATTTTGATTACAACCATCCCAAAATGTCAGAGCATCTATGGATGTACGAGGGTACTACGGAGTATTTTGCCAATCTGTTCCAGATTAAGGAGGGTTTGATCGACGAAACGGAGTTTTACAAACGTATGATGGAAAAGATCAACAATTCCAAGCAGTACGATGATACCATGTCCTTTACCAAAATGAGCAAGAATGTTTTGGAAGAACCCTACAAGGATCAGTATCCCAACGTATATGAAAAGGGGGCGTTGATCAATATGGCGCTGGATATTACCCTAAGGGATTTGAGCCAAGGCGAAAAGGGTGTGTTGTGGATGATGAAGGAATTGGCAAAAAAGTACGACGACAAAACCCCTTTTGACGATGACCAATTGATTCCCGAAATTGTATCGATGACCTACCCGGAAGTCCAAAGTTTCTTCGATAGCTACGTCACCGGAACCACGCCCATAGATTATGCCAAATTCTTGGCGAAAGTGGGACTCGCAATTAGCGAGCAGGATAAACCTACCGGCTATTTTATGGACGGGGAGATTCCTTTTATAGATATTGATCCAGGTAACGATAATGCTATTTTTGTTAGAAAAGGTATTGTCTTGAACAATTTCTTTACAGATCTGGGAGCTAAAGGGGGCGATATCATCAAGAGTATCGACGGAAAAGCCATCAATTTGGTCAATATCCGTCTCTTGATTGGGGAGAGTTTTAACTGGTCTCCGGAAAGGGAAATCTCCATGGTGGTCGACCGGAATGGCGAGGAGGTTTCCTTAAAAGGCAAGGTCGGCACCCCAGTTCTTCGCGAATGGACCATTGCCCCAATGAAAAGTGTTTCGGACAATCAGGTGATGTTACGGGAAGCCTGGTTAAAAGAATAAAGGCAGGCATTTATCGGTTGTGGGTTCGGCATAAAAAACCCCGTTTTCTTACTTTAAGAAAACGGGGTTTTTTGGATTTGATTTTAAGCTCGTTATCCCAAAGCGACTCTTGCAAAGCCTGTCACTTCCAAACTTGGGGCTACGGATTTTGCGTATTGGGCAACGCTTTGTTTGCTGTCCTTTATAAAATCTTGGTTGACCAAGGTATTGTCTTTAAAGAAACGTTTTAGCTTTCCTTTTGCGATGTTGTCCAACATGGCCTCTGGTTTGCCTTCTTGTCGCAATTGGTCTTTTGCAATCTCGATCTCTTTGTCTATAATGGACTGATCGACTCCTTCTTCGTTCAATGCGACGGGGTTCATAGCTGCCGCTTGCATGGCCACGTCCTTGGCCACTACATCGGCCCCGTCCACAACCGCCGAAAGACCTGCCAAAGTAGCTATTTTATTGCCCGCATGGATGTAGGAGCCTACAAAGGGGGCGCTTAGTTTTTTAAAGCCTCCAATTTCAATTTTCTCACCGATGACACCGGTTTGCTCGATTAGTTTTTCACTAACGGACAGGCCTTTAAAATCGGCTGCTAGAAAATCGGCCTTGTTATCAAAACCCAAGGCCAATTCGGCAAGCTCGTTGGCCAAGGCTACGAAGCTATCGTTCTTGGCGACAAAATCCGTTTCACAGTTGAGGGAAATAATTACTCCCGTAGTGTTGGCCGAATTTACTTTGGCAATGGCCGCCCCTTCCGAAGATTCTCTATCGGCCCTATTGGCAGCGACTTTCTGACCTTTTTTACGAAGGATTTCGATCGCTTTGTCAAAATCGCCCTCGGCTTCCACCAAGGCTTTTTTGCAGTCCATCATGCCAGCTCCTGTGGTCTGTCTTAATTTGTTTACTTCTGCGGCGGTAATTTTTGCCATAATATATTATTTTATCATTCCGGCTAAAGCGGGAATCCATTTAATTGTTGTTAAAACTTATTCTTCAATTCCTCCTTTGACACTTTCCTGCCATTCTTCCAGTTTGTCCCATTGACCTTTGGCAGCCATTTTGGCCTGTTTTGGCCATGAAGCTGGATTTTTTGAGGCGTATTTGGAACCGGCGTCGGTCAATATTTCCCGCAGTTCGTCTTCGGACTTTTCGGCGAGATCACCGAAGGTATTTATTCCGGAATTTTGGAATATCTCGGATATTTTTGGTCCAATTCCCTCTACTTTGGTCAAATCGTCCGCTTCCGTCCCGGCCTCCTTTTTTGGAGCTTTTTTCTTGGGAGCTTCCTCTTTTTTGGTCTTGATTTCCTTTTCGGGAACATCCTTTACTTTGGGTGCTTCCTCTACGGCTCCCGTCTTCTCGGCTTTCTTGGCTTTTTTCTCGTTTTTTGCCGCATCTTTACCTTCTTCTTCGGATTGCTTTTCCGATTTTCGCTCGGCTAAGCCTTCGGCGACGGCATCTGTTATATGGGCCAGAACGACTTCAATAGATTTTGAAGCATCGTCGTTGGAGGGAACGATAAAGTCTATAGGTCTTGGATCGGAATTGGTGTCCACCATGGCAAAAATTGGAATGTTCAATTTTTGGGCCTCCTTAACGGCAATGTGCTCCCTCATAGTGTCTACAACGAACAACGCTGCGGGCAGTCGGGTCATCTCCGAGATAGAACCCAGGTTTTTTTCCAATTTGGCACGAAGGCGTTCTACTTGTAAACGTTCTTTTTTGGACAGGGTATTAAAAGTGCCATCTTTTTTCATCCTGTCAATGGATGCCATTTTCTTAACTGCCTTACGGATCGTGACAAAGTTGGTCAACATCCCACCGGGCCACCTTTCGGTGATGTAGGGCATGTTTACCTTGCTCGCTTTTTCAGCTACTATATCCTTGGCTTGTTTTTTGGTGGCGACAAAAAGGATTTTTCTGCCGGAGGATGCAATCTTTTTCAGGGCTTCATTGGCCTCTTCCAATTTTGCAACCGTTTTATAAAGGTTGATTACGTGTATCCCGTTGCGCTCCATGTAGATATAAGGGGCCATGTTGGGGTTCCACTTTCTAGTGAGGTGGCCGAAGTGCACACCTGCTTCCAATAGTTCTTTTACTTCAATGTTTTTTGCCATTTTTTGTTTAGTTTACGTTCCTTTGAATTAGCAATGTCAAAGTGGTATTCCAAGATGTAATGGAACGCCTTTGGCATTTAGATGCTAAACTAATCTTACCCTGAACTCGTTTTAGGTCTTACCCCGATTTAAGTTCCCAATTTTTGTGGTTCGGGATTTTTAATTACCTCAATATGGAGAGGTTTTCAATGAACTTTGTTATTGTTGATACTTCACGGTTTGGGAAGTCCTCAGATTTATTGATTGGATTTCAGAAATATATATTGAAAATCGGTAAAACGGAGCTGAATCTAGTTCGGTATACGTATTAACGTTTGGAGAACTGGAATTTCTTACGGGCTTTTTTCTGACCGAATTTCTTGCGCTCTACCATTCTTGGATCTCTCGTCAACAGCCCTTCAGGCTTAAGGACACCTCTATTTTCGAGGTCAATTTCACACATTACCCGGGATAAGGCCAACCGGATTGCTTCTGCTTGGCCGGTGATACCTCCGCCGTATACGTTTACCTTAACGTCATAGTTGTCCTCGGTGCTGGTCAATGTAAACGGTTGTTTTACTTTGTATTGAAGGGTAGCCGTTGGGAAGTATTCGCTCAAGTCCCTTTTGTTGATGGTGATATTTCCTTTGCCTTCGGAAACATAGACACGGGCTACAGCGGTTTTTCTTCTGCCTATTTTATGAATTGTATCCATTACTTAAATTCGTTTAAGTTGATCACTTTTGGTTTTTGTGCATCTTGGTTGTGGTCCGGGCCTACATAAACCTTTAGATTTCGAAAAATTTCGGCTCCCAGCTTGTTTTTGGGAAGCATTCCCTTAATCGATTTTTCGATGATGCGTTCGGGGTGTTTTGCCAAGATCGACTTTGCGGTCTGGGTCCTTTGTCCTCCAGGATATCCTGTATAATGCGAATAAGACTTACTTTCCCACTTGTTGCCCGTGAGGTTGATCTTTTCTGCATTGATTACGATGACGTTGTCCCCACAATCTACGTGCGGCGTAAAATTGGGCTTGTTCTTTCCCCTTAGCATTTTGGCTACTTTAGAGGCAAGGCGACCCAATATTTCTCCTTCGGCATCAACCAACAACCACTGCTTGTCCACGGTTGCCTTATTGGCCGAAATTGTCTTATAGCTTAATGTGTCCACACTACTATTTTTATTGATTAAACACTTAGGGTCTGTTCAAAAAATAACCCGCATATTTCTACTGGTTCTTTTGCTCGCCAACTGCGTTAAAAATACTCGCCGTAGCGTTGCTATGTCTGTGTTTTTCGCCTAGTTGGCAAACAAAATGACCGCCTGTAAATTGTGGGCTTTATTTCTAAACAGACCCTTGATCCCGATAAACGGGGTGCAAATGTACAATTATAAACTTGAAATGCAAATGGTTGGTTCGGAATATTTTTTAAATATATCCAATTTGTTTTCCATCGTTTTGCAAGAAGGCGAAAGTAATACATTTTTAGAAATGGCCGCAGGTATTTTGGATAGATAGCTTTGGGATAAAAATGTTGTTTTTTAGTGGGTTATAAGGGAGTTTTAGCCTTAGACGTGCACCAGGAATATTTCTTGCGTTTTGTTTCATCCGTTAACATTAAAAGAATAATGAGACGTACTTTACTTATGTATTTATGGTTTCGGTTCTAGTTATCTCCTATTCCAAAGATAGGGGTGATGCTCCAGACGAGGGTTCCATTGAGGGAGCCTGGGGGCGTCCATGACCTAAAAATAGAAGATAACACTGCCGATGACGCCACCGCTTTCCATAAACAAATCGTAGATGTTTTGGTAAAACAAGGCTGTAGTCTTATTACTTTAACTTTTAATACCGATGGGAAGTTGGTCTTAGAGTCAACATGCGATGAATGCTCCGTTGATAACTCCTGAAAACTCATCCTTTTCCGTACCCTTATATTTTCCTAATTTTATGGCCGGCTTGCTGAGTTGCCAATTTTCGGTAGCAGCGGGCAGAAAAAGGTTCAAAGTTCAAGGTTGAAGATTGGGCGGATTTGATTGACGTTCGGCGGTTAATTCAAAAACATCCCTTTACACAAAACAACGAGAGATAAATAAACGCATAAACAACAAAAAAGAACATGTACCTAATCTTCGACACGGAAACCACTGGTCTGCCAAAACGCTGGAATGCTCCCATAACCGACTCGGACAACTGGCCACGCTGCGTACAGATTGCCTGGCAGTTGCACGACGGTATGGGCAAACTTTTGGAGCATCAGGATTTTTTGGTGAGGCCGGATGGGTTCAATATCCCGTATGATGCGGAACAGGTACACGGCATTTCAACGGAATTGGCGCAAGAAGAGGGAATTCCGTTATTGGAAATGTTGGAGAAGTTCAACGATGCCCTAGCTAAGACCAAGTTTATCGTCGGCCAGAATTTGGGGTTTGATGTGAACATAATGGGGGCCGAGTTCCATCGGGCTGGGGTTACAAATCCGTTGTTGGAGTTGCCGGTACTGGACACCTGTACGGAATATACGGCGCAATTGTGCCAAATTCCAGGAGGACGTGGCGGCAAGTTTAAGCTTCCTACTTTAACGGAGTTGCACGAATATCTATTTGGCCAGCCTTTTTCGGAGGCCCATAACGCCACGGCGGATGTAGAGGCCACTACCCGATGTTTTTTGGAATTGGTGCGCAAAGGACATTTTACCAAGGAACAATTGGACGTGCAACCCGATTATTTCCAAAATTTTTCCGAGGCCAATCCGCAAGAGATCCAGCTCATCGGCCTAAAACATATCAACCTTAAAAAAGCCTCCAAGAAAATTGCGGATAGGCTGGGGCTAAACGATGAAGTTGAAATTTCCCGTGAAGAGATTAAGGAGAATCTCCAGTCGTTGGCAGATGCACCTTTTGTCCACTTGCACAATCATTCCCAGTTTTCGGTATTGCAGTCCACTATAAATATCAAATCCTTGGTGGCCTCTGCCGCAAAATGGAATATGACGGCCGTGGCCCTTACCGACCATGCCAATATGATGGGTGCCTTTCATTTTGTTAAAGAAGTGAAGGCCCACAACGCAGGGGTAAAACAGAAAATTGCTGAGGCTCAGGAAAACGGGGCGGCCATTACCGATCATGAAATCACACCTATTATTGGGTGTGAATTCTTTATTTGTGCGGACCATGCGAACAAGAACGTAAAGGACAACGGTTACCAGGTGGTATTGCTGGCCAAAAATAAAAATGGGTATCACAACTTGGCCAAGATGTCGTCCGTTGCCTATACGGACGGGTTTTATTATGTGCCCCGAATCGACAAAAATATTGTTGAGAAATATAAGGAAGACATTATTGTCCTTACTGGGAACTTATACGGCGAGGTGTCCGGAAAAATCCTCAATGTAGGCGAAAAACAGGCCGAGGAGGCGTTGTTGTGGTGGAAGGAGATGTTCGGGGACGATTTGTATATTGAACTGATGCGCCATGGACAGGAAGATGAAGATCGGGTAAACCAGGTTTTGATAGGTTTCGCCAAGAAACACGGGGTGAAAATGGTAGCTACCAACAATACGTACTACTGTGCCAAGGAAGATGCAGAGGCCCACGACATTTTGTTGTGCGTCAAGGACGGGGAGAAACGGGCTACTCCCATAGGTCGTGGAAGGGGATATCGTTATGGTATGCCCAACCAGGAGTACTATTTTAAATCTTCGGATGAGATGAAAGATCTGTTCAAAGATTTGCCCGAATCCATTTTGAACATACAAGAAATTGTGGCCAAGATCGAATCTTATGATTTGGCCAGGGACGTATTGTTGCCCAAGTTTGGGATTCCTAACGAATTTCAAGTGGCAGAGGATGAAGCCGATGGAGGCAAGAGAGGCGAAAATGCATACTTAAGACATTTGGCTTATCAAGGGGCCGCGAAACGATATAGCGCAATAACCGATGAGATTCGGGAGCGCTTGGATTTTGAATTGAAGACGATAGAGAATTCCGGTTACCCAGGTTATTTTTTGATCGTCGAGGATTTTATCCGGGAAGCTAGGAACATGGGGGTGTCGGTGGGGCCAGGACGGGGTTCTGCAGCAGGATCGGTGGTTGCCTACTGTTTAAAGATTACCAACATAGACCCCCTAAAATACGATCTGCTTTTTGAGCGGTTCCTAAATCCGGACAGGGTATCCATGCCCGATATCGATATCGATTTTGATGATGAGGGCAGGGGCAGCGTCATGGATTACGTAATCAAAAAATACGGGGCCAATCAAGTGGCACAGATTATCACTTACGGGACCATGGCCGCCAAATCTTCCATACGGGATACCGCGCGAGTTCTGGATTTACCCCTAAACGAGGCCGATAGGATTGCCAAACTGATTCCCAATATGTCCAAGTTGTCAAAGATATTCGGGGTGGAAGAAGCGGAATTGAAAAAAAGATTTCGATCAGATGATCTTGATAAGGTACACCAACTGTTGAACATTTCGGAAGGCGATGATCTGGAAGGCCAAACCGTGAAGATGGCCAGGATTCTGGAAGGATCTCTGCGCAATACTGGGATCCACGCCTGCGGCGTCATCATCACTCCGGACGATATCACCAATTTTGTGCCGGTTGCCACCGCCAAGGATTCCGACCTTTATGTAACCCAGTTCGACAATTCCGTGGTAGAAAGTGCCGGCTTGCTCAAGATGGATTTCTTAGGGCTCAAGACGCTGACCCTAATCAAGGACACGGTAAAAATAGTGAAGGCCAAACACGGCATGGAATTGGTGCCGGACGATTTTCCGCTAGACGACGAGAAAACGTATGAACTTTTTCAAAGGGGCGAGACCGTGGGGGTTTTCCAATACGAATCGGTGGGCATGCAAAAGCACTTGAGGGATTTGAAGCCTAGTGTTTTTGACGACCTTATCGCCATGAACGCCCTCTACAGGCCAGGACCTATGGAGTATATTCCCAGCTTTATAGCTAGGAAGCACGGCAGGGAGGAGATTACCTACGACCTGCCCGAAATGGAGGAATATCTAAAAGAGACCTACGGAATTACGGTTTATCAAGAGCAAGTGATGTTGCTATCGCAGAAATTGGCTGGCTTTACGAAAGGTGAGGCCGATGTACTGCGCAAGGCCATGGGAAAAAAGATCTTCGCCTTGTTGGAAAAATTGAAGCCCCAGTTCTTGGACGGAGGCGAAAAGAAAGGCCACCCACGTGATGTTCTGGAGAAAATTTGGAAAGATTGGGAAGCGTTTGCTTCCTACGCCTTTAACAAAAGCCACTCTACCTGCTATGCATATATCGCATATCAGACCGCTTTTTTAAAGGCACATTATCCAGCGGAATATATGGCTGCAGTGCTTTCCAATAACATGAACGACATTAAACAGGTTACGTTCTTTATGGAGGAATGTAAACGGATGGGGCTAGAAGTTCTCGGTCCGGATGTAAACGAATCTTACTATAAGTTTGCGGTAAACAAGGATAATGCGGTCCGGTTTGGGATGGGGGCCATAAAAGGGGTAGGGCGTTCGGCGGTAGAGACCATTGTGGAGCACCGAAAGAAAGACGGGTCATTTAAATCGATATTTGATCTATCCAAACGGATCGACTTGAGGGCTGCCAACAAAAAGGCCTTCGAAAACCTGGCACTTGCCGGGGGGTTCGATTCTTTTGGTGATAGCCACAGGGCACAATATTTTCGTGATGAAGGTGATGGAATCACCTTTTTGGAGAAAGTAATGAAATATGGGGCCAAATACCAGGAAAGTGAAAATTCTGCCCAAGTCAGTTTGTTCGGTGACGCCAGTGAAGTACAAATCCCTGAACCTGTGGTACCACCTTGTGAGGAGTGGGGCACCATGGAAAAATTGAGAAAGGAGAAAGAGGTGGTAGGAATTTACATATCGGGTCATCCCTTGGACGATTTTAAGACAGAGATCAATGCATTTTGCAACGCTCCTATATCACAGTTCAACAATTTAGAAATATGCCTCAATAAGGAGCTTTCATTTGCTGGGGTTGTTACGGATGTGCAGCATAGGGTTTCCAAAAATGGAAGGGGTTGGGCGTTGTTTACCATTGAGGACTATACGGATACCTTTGAATTTCGAATTTTCGGGGAGGAATATCTTAAGTTCCGACATTTTTTGCTGATCAATTCCTTTGTGTATATTAAGGTTTTTGTCCAAGAGGGATGGGTCAATAGGGAAACCGGTCAAAAAGGCGACCCCAGATTAAAATTCAACTCCATGATGATGCTCCAGGATGTCATGGAGGCCTTTGCTAGAAAACTCACGATTAAATTGGATATCTCCCGTTTGAAAGACGAGGATATTGCTGGTTTAAAGGATACATTTTCCGTTCATCGAGGAAACCATCCCCTGAATTTTGTGGTCTATGAAATGGAGGAGTCCATAAAGGTTAATTTGGCCTGTAGAAAGCAAAAAGTTCAGATATCCAGTGAATTACTGAAAGAACTGGAGCAAAAGGAGGTGCATTTTAAACTGAATTAACTCCCTTCCCCGCCCAGAATCCAATCGAAGGGAGCGGCATAAATTCTTGTAATACCATTATAGCAAAAACGAATATATCCCTGGTAAGGAAAACGACAAAAAATTGACTAAATTTGCATAATCCTTAAAAGAAATAAAAATGGCATTAGAAATAACAGATGCTACTTTTGATGAAGTAGTTTTGAAAAGCGACAAACCCGTAGTTGTGGATTTTTGGGCCGCGTGGTGTGGGCCATGCCGTATGGTGGGTCCCATCATAGACGAAGTAAGTAGCGAATACGAAGGCAAAGCCGTTGTAGGCAAGGTAGACGTGGACGCCAATCAGGAATATGCCGCAAAGTATGGGGTACGGAACATTCCGACGGTTTTGGTCTTCAAAAATGGGGAAATCGTAAATAGACAAGTTGGGGTATCTCCCAAAAAGGTATATACCGATGCCATTGAGGCAGCGTTGTAGAAAACCCTTTGCTCCCTCTAAGGGAACCTAAAAATCAAGAACTCCCGTTTGGACAAACGGGAGTTCTTTTTATGATTGTGGACAGGAATAAAATCAGTTGTTGTACATCCCGATATACAGCTTCCCGTTTTTATCCATGGAGGCGCGGAACATGCCGGCTGTGTTGAATTCCATGGACACGTTTCCCGCTCCATCAATAGCGACCACCCCGCCATCTCCTCCTAATTTCGACAATTTGTTTTGGATAACTTCCCTGGTAGCCTCTTGTAATGACAGCCCTTTGTATTCCATTAATGCAGAAATGTCATAGGCTACGACCCCTCTTATAAAAAACTCCCCCCACCCCGTCGAAGATATTGCACAAGTGTTATTGTTGGCATAGGTGCCGGCACCAATGATGGGAGAATCTCCGATTCGTCCCCATCGTTTGTTGCTCATCCCGCCGGTCGAGGTCCCCGCGGCCAAATTGCCATTTTTATCTAGGGCGGTACAGCCTACGGTTCCAAACTTTTCGTTTTTCATGTAGGGATCAAAAAAGGAGGCCTGCGACTTATTTTCCTTAGAGGACTTCTCCCGCTCCAAAACACCTTCCAAGGATTTCATTCTTTTCTCGGTATAAAAATAGGAGGGAGGCATTGGTTCAAACCCTCGTTCTACGGCAAATTCCTCTGCCCCCTCGCATGCCAACAGTACGTGATCGGATTTCTCCATAACCGCACGAGCCAATGAAATTGGGTTTTTCACAGTGGTTACAGACGCCACCGCACCGGCATTCAGGGATTGTCCGTCCATTATTGAGGCGTCCAATTCATTTTTTTTATCGTGGGTAAAAACCGCCCCTTTACCTGCATTGAACAACGGGGAATCCTCCAGGATATTAATTGTTTTTTCGACGGCGTCCAAGCTACTGCCGCCATTTTCCAAAATACCATACCCGGTTCTAATGGCTTCTTCCAGTTTGGCTTTGTATCGCTCCTCCAACTCTGGATCCATATTCGCCTTTAAGATGGTCCCCGCACCCCCGTGGATAACGATGCCAAAATTATTGGAAGTCTTTTTTGGTGATACTTCCGCAGTGGGCTTGTTATTTTGATCCACTAGTTGTTTTGGACCGTCCTTACACCCCAAAATAAGGAGAAAGGGCAGGAAAAGGGCTAGGATTGGCTTCATGTGTACCGAATTTAAAATGGTGGCGTCGAGTTTTTGTTATTTGTCTCCTAATTTAAGGAAAAGAAACCATCCTGTGTTTATCTTTGTGGACGGTGGGTTACTTTTAGGCCACCATTAACTGCTAATTATGGTTTGGCGAACATGAAGATTGAAAGCGAAGTAAACAAGTTATCCCTTTTTTCCAATTTGGAGCTTATGGCCAGCCAGGTGGTCGAAGGCTTTATCAGCGGGATACACAAAAGTCCGTTCCATGGGTTTTCGGCCGAGTTCGCCGAGCATAAAATCTATAACAACGGGGAGAGTACCAAACATATAGACTGGAAACTGTTTGCCAAAACGGACAAACTATACACCAAGCGTTTCGAGGAGGAGACGAATCTGAGGTGCCATATGATTTTGGACAATTCGGCCTCTATGTACTATCCTGAAGTTGAGAAATTAAACCTGGAAAATCTCAACAAGATCGGATTTGGTGTTCTGGCCATTGCTGCGTTAATGAATATCTTAAAAAAGCAACGCGACGCGGTAGGCTTGAGCGTATTTTCGGATTCGTACAATTTTTATGCTCCCGAGAAGAGCAGTGAACGCCACCACCGGATGCTCTTAGCGAGGTTGGAGGAAATTGGAGGGGAAACACAGCCTTCCAAACAGACGGAGACCTATACTTATCTACATCAAATTGCCGAGAAAATCCATAAACGGAGCCTAATTTTCCTCTTTACGGATATGTTCCAAACCGCAACGGATGACGACAAACTATTCGAGGCATTGCGCCACTTAAAATACAATAAGCACGAAGTTGTGCTCTTTCATTTGATAGACAGGGATAAGGAGCTCAATTTTGATTTTGAAAACACCCCAAAAAGATTTTTGGATGTTGAAACAGGGGACTACATCGACCTGTATGCCGAAAATATAAAGGAATCTTATCAAGCTGCTGTTGAAGATTATTTTGCTACCATAAGATTGAAATGTGGCCAATACAGAATCCGGTACGTAGAAGTGGATATCCATGCCGATTTTTCTGCGGTACTAAATACATATTTGGTTGAACGACAACAATTTGTTTAAAAGTCTAGTAATTTTAATAAAATTAGTTTGTGCAATTAAATTAGGGGTGTATATTTGCACACGCTAAACGCCACGGTTCGGTAGTTCAGTTGGTTAGAATACCTGCCTGTCACGCAGGGGGTCGCGGGTTCGAGTCCCGTCCGGACCGCTAGAAATTGACTAAATTTCAGCAAATGCCCACAAACACTATGTTTGTGGGCATTTTTCATTCTAGATGAAAGTAAATAAAACCAAAGAAAACGTACTTTTCGGTGAGTAAATCGGTGAGTACTTTTGGTTTCGAAAAGTACTCACCGATTCGTTGTAACCTATTGTATTAGTAGATCTTACAATTTTTTCGATTGGAATTTTTGTGTAACTTTATGAAGCATTTAAAGTACTCACCGATGGAAAATTCCTTTTCAGTTCTATTTTATCCTAAAAGAAGCGATGTTGATAAGCATGGCAAAGCACCTATCTATGTTAGAATTGTAGTAGGTGGAAAGAGGAGCGAAAGCAGTATTCAAAGAAAAATACTACGGGATAAATGGAACTCTACGGCAGGGAAGGCCTTTGGCAACAACACTGAAATGAGGGAACTCAATAGGTATATGGATGGTGTACGAAGCAATATCTATAAAATACATAGCAGGTTAACCGAAAAGGGTATTAAATTCACCGCAAAGGATATAAAGGATATCTACTCCGGAAAAGTTGCGAAGTCTAAAATGCTCTTGGAAATTTTTCAAGACCACAACGATCAAATGGAAAGTTTGGTCGGCAAGGAATTTTCGGCGGGTACGCTCCAACGTTATTCTGCCTGCAAAAAGCATTTGGAAGCTTACATCGCTTTTGATTACAATCAGATGGATATGGCGTTAAAAGAAATCGATCACAAATTTATTACCGGTCTGGAGTACTTTCTAAAAACGAAAAAGAGCTGTACGCATAACACCGCTCTTAAATATATTGTCAATTTTAAGAAAATCATCAGGATCGCCTATGCCAATGGATGGATAGAAGTAGACCCTTTCTTGCATTGGAAGGCGAGATGGAATAATAAGGAAAGAGAATTTTTGACCCAAGCGGAAATTGATGCTATTGTGGGAAAGAAATTTCTGCCGGTTCGTTTGGAACAAGTAAAGGATATTTTCCTGTTCTGTTGCTACACGGGATTGGCATATACGGATGTTGAAAAGCTCAGTGACGATGATATCGTTTTGGGTATGGACGGCAAGCCTTGGATAAAAACTAGGCGAAGAAAGACCAATACCAAAAGTAGTATTCCCTTATTGCCTCCTGCCCAGGCAATACTTGAAAAATATGCCAATCATCCGCAAGTTCTATTAAAACAAAAACTTCTTCCAGTCTTGAGCAATCAGAAATCAAATGCCTATCTAAAGGAAATAGCAGATATATGTGGGATCCATAAAAATCTTACTACACATTTGGCAAGGCATACCTTTGCCACCACGATAACCCTTTCCAATGGTGTTCCTATTGAATCCGTAAGTAAGATGTTGGGGCATACTTCGATTAAAACCACCCAACATTACGCCAAAGTATTGGATAGGAAAATTGGAGTTGATATGGAAAACTTAATGGTCCGTTATGCCAGAAAATCAAAATCGAACTAAACCTTATTTAGTCATTAATGATGAAAAGTATTTAAGGAATACAGAACAAGCAACAAGGTTGGAAACTAATATAGTGTTAGCCCTAATCTAATACTTGTGTAAAGGATGTATCTTAACGAACAAAATCGCTCCGTAACGATTTTGTAGAAGCAAACCTTAAAATCGGTAAGGACCAGCTTTTCTGTATCCTAAGAGATAATGGACTACTGTTCAAAAGAAATAAATATTCCTCCAGGGCAACCAATTCCCATCACCGATTTTATAAATATGGAAACATTATAAAAAACTTGAAAATCAACAGACCCAATCAAGTTTGGGCTTTGGACATCACCTATATCAGAACCGTCAACGGATTCTGTTACCTTGTCTTGATTGGCAAAGAAGCCCTAAACCATCTAGTTGAGGAAAAGTGAGTTTAGTGAAAACCTGTTTATTGAACGAGAATCAATGACAATTGCAGAAAGGAAAGTATTAGTAATCTAATTTAATTAATTCTCAACAATAAGAAAAGGCTGGTGAACTGCACACAATAGAGTTGAAAATAAAAGAAGCAAAGTCAGATTTAAAAGAGTTCGCAAAAAAATCGGTCACAATAACTAAGTAGTGTGTCGCTGGTAGGGCCAAAAAAAGCTTATGAATTCCAGCTTCTTCTTGACTGGAAAGGTACTCGACCTCGTATATGCAACAATCCGTAATAAAGACAATTGAACCCCAATATATTTGAACCCATCTTACTTTGGACTTTCTAAAATCCGGATATCGTTGACTTTCAACGGCCGCTTGAATATACTTTATGATAGTCTTATCCTTGTTTCTCGCCTTTATGGTCTACTCTCTGAAAAAGTTCAGCGATACGGTCCATACTATACATTTGATCGTGTGGTAAAAGACCAGGATTAGTTCATAATCTTTGTTAAACTGGATTCGGGCAAACGGTTTCTATTGGTAGGGAAAATGGACAGCCCGTTTCCATCCAGGGCGTAATAACATGCCTCCAAAAGGGCCGAAAATTAAATGGTAATATCTTCATGACCGGATACCTCGATTTCGATCGTTTTTTAGTTCCATTTCCATAAGGTCTACTTTGACCCCAGAGAAATTTTTGAACAATTTTTTAATAGCTCTTATTTTTTTGGCATTGCTTTTCATGGCTTAAAATTATATGTTGTTCTGACGTTAAAGATCTTTACAGATTAAAAAGCTAACAATGAAGTTCCTTAAGGTTTTCCAATTGCCTTTCGCCCAACGTCGTGGCTTCTTCGAAAAACCGTTCACATAGATCATATGCTTTATCACAATCCTTTTTCGAGAATTCATTCCGGGTCTTAAACCGCATTTGATGATGTGCATTACAGAGAACATAAAACATACGCTGTGACCCAAATGCCCTTTGGGGAAAAATAGTTTGTGGTATCCGGGTAAATAGACCGCATAGATGCATTAAATAGGACAACGAACAGTAATAGGGCTTGAATTCCCAAAACAGGTATGTAAGCGCTACGCAAATCTGTTCCAAGGTAAAGTGTAGAATACACAATTTGGCCGCGGGTTCTTCTTCCACGTCAATGATCCCCACCATCGATAGAAGATAACCCGCACGCTTCATACGGGAGTTCCATTCTGATTGAATACCTTCATAAATACCTTTGTGGTGTAAGGGCCTAAATCGACCGAACCTAAGTAAAGATTCATCCTCTTGGTAAATACATGGTGTCCGGTTTACGATACGGTTCAAAAAATTATTTCCATAATCCAGTTTATCCATAACATTATTTAGGGTATAGATAATAGGATATACCTTGCACTGCTTTCCCATCTTATTATATAGGTCATCCATGAATTCCCCTAGATTTTTTGAAATAGGATCATGACAGATGATGAGCAGTGTATAGATTACCAACATTTCCGAATCGGTAGTTCGTGGAAATAGGTTTACACGTTGATATCTGCTTTCTTTTATGTTACCGATCACATATACCGAATGTAATTGCAACTGCTTTTTTAAGAGTTCTAAAAGTTCTTCCTGAAAAGGAAATTTTGCCGGGATAGAGTTTCTATGTCTCATGGTGCGAATATTAGGTTATTGGGCATGTTGAAAAGTGAAGCTTTATAGATACGGACTGGACATCAAGTAGCTCAAAATTGATGGCTTTTGCTTCCAAGATCGTTTTGCTTTGGCATAAAATAAAGGCTATATTTCAGGGTATCCAACCAAAACTTCTTGTATATTACCAATTGATATTTGTTTTTTACGTGCTATATTTTTGTTAAAAAAATCATATATTTGAGGTATGGAAACAGCTACAAAACCTAACCATATAGGTAGAAAAATAAGCCGTATCAGGGAACTTCGCGGTATGAAACAGGAGGTTCTTGCCACGGAGCTTGGCATTAGCCAACAATCCGTTTCCTATTTGGAACAGAGCGAGACCATCGAAGACGAAAAACTCGAGCAGATTGCCAAGGTATTGGGAGTAACCAAGGAGGCGATTAAGAATTTTTCAGAAGAATTAGCTATAAATTACTTTAATAATTTTAACGATAGTAGTGAGGGTACTTTTAATTATAACTGCACTTTCAATCCTCTTGATAAGCTTATGGATGCTTATGAGGAAAACAAAAAATTATACGAACGCCTACTACAAGCTGAAAAGGATAAAGTTGCCTATTTGGAGAAGGCAATAAAGAAGTAAGCGATAAATCTACTACTATTGATTCTCTTTATACTCCTTTTCCATTCCTCAAAAGCTCTATGGAAACGGACTACTTTTATCGTTTATCCCAATCATTAAAACCGCCTGAAAAACAAAATCATTTTACTTATCATATCCCGAGTGTCTCCCTTTTTTTATTTCAGATGGGGTGCTGATATTTCCTTTTTGAAGGATTACCCTTTTGCTTGTGAAAAGAAAAAGTTAGGTCGGGCCATTTCCAGTTTACTTCCCATAGCGCCCTCGCGTTCCCCGTTCGATGGATCTACTCCTTAAAATTTCCAATGAAAAAGGAGTTATAAAAAGGCTAGAGAGGACGTGGCGTGGGGGAGCCTGGTTATGCACTCCGCTTCATTTGAAATTTTATAACCTGACAGCGAAAGGGGGGATGCTAGGAGAGTGGATTAGGGGTTGACGGAGCTGTTCTTTCAGTCTATATGTTCTTCGTTTATGATATTCCGGATTTAACAGATTTAACATTCTTATGAAACTGACCTATTTTAGTCTTCTATCCCTGAAAGGTTTGGCTTCGTTGTTATACAGGTCTTTTCTATATTTTTATGGCGACTTCCTAATTGATCCGTTTTTTTTTGAATCTAATGCCGATAAACGAGTCCTTGTCGCAAATTTCTCTCTTAAATTGGGCGTTCACTGGGCATTTGTCGCAAATTGTAAAAATCTAAATATTGATTGTATTTTTAACTATTTAATAATCAAGTGGTTAACGGATAAACTGCTTGCCTAACATCGCGTAGCGTGTTACCCTCTTGCTATTCCCCTTAGTTTTGCGATGTTGTTTATATTGCGTTATTAATAAGATTGGTCCTCGTTAGATTATTTTCTAATAACCAATCGGGGAATACTAAAATAGTTGTCCATTTACCTTTAATAGACCCAAGACCTTTAAAACCCTTCAAAATTTAGGTCATACCTCGTACTCCGGCCACCTCCAATGGGAAATAGGATATGTTTTTCTACCAGATCT
>JAIRBC010000016.1 GCA_022008415.1 Cerina litoralis | reverse complement strand
GTAGAGTGCAGGCACCAGAACAACCTTACCTTGTGGCCCAAGTAGTGGTAGATAAAATGTCCGAATTCCCAAACGATGTAGCCGTAGATAAACCAGTACCAGGTGGGTTCGGTGTGGAGAATCGCGTATTTTTCGAACACCCCGATGATGAAGACTACCATGGCAATGGCGATAAACCGACCGATAAAGCGGTTAAAAATGTAGATTAAAAAATTGACCTTATATACTTTCATTTGCGGTTTTTTATATATAAGGCCCAGTATAAATTCAAGGAGTAGTAGCAAAGGGATTATTGGTCTTATAACCGATACTATTCCATCATAGGTCCTTAGGGTACTGAAATCACCGGATTTTAGTATTTCCCAAACTTGATCAATTCGAAAATAGCCAATTACTTCATTCCAAATTGTAAGTAGAACATCCATAGACATTAAGTTTATAAATTATATCTGATTTATATGTAAGTATGTTTATACAAACATACAAATTTATATTGTAAACGTACTTTTTCTTGGGATTTTTGGATAGACAATTATTGATATTGAATAAAATGCTTATAATTTAACAAGATTTCTAGCGATTATGGAATGATTGGTATCCGCATCGCCTCTTTTTTTTAGCAAGGATATATGTTTTATGCACTACAAACGAGCTGAAAAGGTTACGGATTCCCTTTTTTAGAGCACATTGAGGTTAAATAAATACCTATCATTTTTCTTAACTAAAAAACAGTTTTCTGTGTCAGATTTGTCAAAGTATTCATAGCCGGTGTATTGAGAATAGGTGTTGAACATTTTAATGCTTTAGAACACCAAAAGTATGGTTTCTATTGCACTCACTTTGCACTCAAAATTTGGCTTTATATAGTTCCATATGAAAGTTGTATAAAAAATGAAAGAACTATAATCTTTCATTTGCTTTGTAGAATGAAGTTGCATTCATTTCTGAGGAGTAGTTTTTGCATTGCAAATAGATTTCATACCTATGATCTAGTGCCGCAAGGAGGGAGAGTTTTAGTCTCTCCGTTTGTACATAAGGTAAAGCCAACTGTTTAGATGCGGTTTTTTTGATCAAACAATGGTTAAACATTGGCCTGTTTTCTTATGTAATCATATTTTAAAAAGATAAACCTACTTATAATCAGGTGGTTCCCGGTTCAATCTCAGGCGATACTACTTAATAATCAGATAATTACAATTTTCCTATCGGTCTTATATTGTTTTATGGCGTGGTTTCGGCGTGTTCTTTTTGGAATCCATTTTTCGTTATTTCTTGGACTTATATTATGAATTCGAATCAGGGGTTAAAATATAAGGACAATGAAAGCGGCAGCAAGCCTTCCATAGGCATGTAAAGTCAATCCTTTTGTCAACCCATGATTCACATTGGAAACAAAATGTTAGTTCGTGCCATAAGCTAAGAATAGCACCAACTTAAGTGGTGAAATGGATAGAAAATCCGGGGATGACAATTCTCTTTAATGAATCGATACATTCAATGCAAACAATATTTGCGGAAAAGTAAAATTTGCGGGAGGTGGGAATTTTAAAAAATACTATTTCACCAAGTGCTTTAAGGGCTCTACAAAATTCTGGATAGATGAACTGCAATACATATCCCTTCCTTGCTATAGGCTTGGTGCGGTAAAAGTGCCCTTGATTCCGGCCCCTTCCGCAGAAACGTTCAAGGATCCGGAAACCAGGGTCGAGGTACGCGTTTTTAGGTCTATCGAACCATCGGAAGCCTTAAAGGAAATACCGGCATTGCTATCGGCGGAATAGGAGGTAAAGGCGTTGTAATATTTCAAAATGTCCGTACCTATGGGATGCACTCCGGAATTTACATTGGTCCGGTCCGTAATGCTGATGAGCACTTCTTCTACCACGTCCCCGGTCTTCACCTGGGCTATGATGACCACGGTATTTAACTCGATGGGATTCCCGTCCAAATCCTTGGTATCTATGGTGGTTGAGTTAAAGACAATGTTTTTCCCGCTGAGGGTCTTGCTTATGCCTTCGCCCGTTATCTGAAATGAAAAATTAGGTTCATCCGAAGTCGGATCGTTGTTACCTTCATCTTTGGTACAGCTCCAAAACAGGCCCAATAAAAATATTCCGTAAAATATAACTGTTTTCATAGTTCAAGAATTTTTAAGTATTCAAAAGAAGTAGCCCACTGAAATCTGGAACACCCTGTTCTTGATCTTGTCCGAGTCTTCTTCGATATCATTTACATCGGAACCCAAATAAAAGCGGGCTCCAAAATTGAGTCCATTATTCAATTTATACCCAAGACCAAGGGCGAAGCCAATGTCGGTAGATTTGGTTATGTCCTTTATATCCTCGGTTTCGCCATTGTCTTCCCGCTTGGCCGAAAGCAATATCCCAAACTGGGGGCCGACCTCGACGCTCAGGGCGTCCCATACATAATATTTGACCATCACGGGCAGGGAGAGATAGTCCAGTTTTATCACTTCATCATCGTCCGACTTATCTTTGACCCCTTGTGAGGAGTATAGGAGTTCCGGTTGCAAATAAAGTGCATCCACGAGCGGAATTTCGACCATCCCACCCAAATGAAAGGAGGTCCGGGTTGCGGGGTCGGTAAGATCAGGCTGCAGGGTGGACAGGTTCACCCCTCCATTGGCGCCAATTTTAATATCCTGTGCGGTTAGGGCAGCAAGCCCCATGATCGTAAAAACGGTACTGAAGAGCATTTTTTTCATGATTTCTTGGATTTTTGATTATTGATTCGATCAATGGGGGAAACACTCTTCGAATTTATTCAGAACCCGAGGGAAAGGCTATAACGGAAATACCAAATTCTGGCAATATACTACCAACGAATGGTCTTGCAAGTGTAAATATCGACCGAACCAAATCTAAGAATAGGAAGAAGGCGGCACTCTGTAAA
Organism: Cerina litoralis; assembly: GCA_022008415.1. Taxonomy (GTDB): domain Bacteria; phylum Bacteroidota; class Bacteroidia; order Flavobacteriales; family Flavobacteriaceae; genus Cerina; species Cerina litoralis. Next base: position 117,174 of record JAIRBC010000016.1, on the reverse strand, counting down.
AATGCTTAAAACATTTGGTGAAATAGGAAGGATTGTTAAAACCGACCCTATAAGCGATCTGGGTTACGGTATCCGCTTTCTGGATAAGCAGTTGTGCGGCCTTTTTTAGGCGGAAGTTCCGCAGCAGTTCACCAGGGGCCTCGTTGGTGAGCGCCTTTAGTTTGCGGTGCAATTGCGTATTGCCCATCGCCAATTCGCGCTGCATATCGCGTACGCTAAAATCGGGGTTCTCAAAATTATTCTCCAATAGGGCCAATACCCGTTCCAAAAATTGTTGATCCATAGAACTGGCCACGAACTTTTTGGGTATTACCGTGGTTTTCCTTTGGGCAAAAACCTCCCAGAGCCTATGCCGTTGGGCGATCAGGTTTTTTATCCTGACCAAAAGCTCCTCGCCCTCGAAGGGCTTGGTGAGGTAATCGTCCGCTCCGGTTTCCAGGCCCGCGATCTTATTTTCGGTGCCGGCTTTGGCGGTCAGCATGATCACCGGAATATGGCTGGTGTTCAGATCTGTCTTAACTTTTTGGCAGAATTCCATCCCGTCCATTTTGGGCATCATGAGGTCGGTAATGATCAGGTCGGGAACGTTGGCAGCGGCCTTCTTCAGCCCATCTTCCCCATTTATGGCCTCTTGGACCCTATACCATTTTACAAGCCGTTCTTTCAAATAATGCCGCATATCCAAATTGTCTTCCACTACTAACACTTGCGGTAGGTCGCGCCTGTCAGGTTCCTCAAATTGATAGGATTCCGATACAGGTGCCGCTATTACCTTTTTCGTTTTATCTGACTTATTGCTCCCTCCCGATTCGGTCTTTATTTTTTGGATGGGCAGGCGTACCGTAAAATAACTGCCTTTCCCCGTTTCGCTGGAGACCGTTATGGTACCGTCCATCAGTACGACCAACTCCTTGGAGAGCGCAAGACCTATACCCGATCCCTCCGTTTCCTTGGTCGTACTACTGTCCACCTGATAGAAACGGTCAAAAATAAAGGGGAGCCTGTCCTCCGGGATGCCCCTTCCCGAATCCATCACTTGCAAATCCAGTTCGCCCATGGCATAATTGGCGGTAAAGGAGACCTCATCCCCATCATCGCTAAACTTGAAACCATTGCTCAGCAGGTTGTAGGTAATCTTCTCTAGCTTGTCCCTGTCAAAGGCCGCCCACAACAGTTCGTCCGGAATGTTCACCCGGTAATCCATGTGGCGCTGTGCGGCGTGGGAATTGAAAGAAAAAGCCGCTGCCCTAAGACATTTGTACACATCGCCCTCGGTAGGCCGCAGTTTTAACTTGCCCCGGTCTATCCGGGAGATGTCCAGAAGTTGGTCCACCAGGCCCAGGACGCGATTGGCGTTGCGGCGGATCATTCTAGCATTATCGAGGCTCAAGGGCTCTTCTGGATTTTGCTCGTATTCTTCGATCGGCCCTTTTATCAACGTGAGGGGCGTCCTAAATTCGTGGGAGATATTGGCAAAGAAGTTCGATTTCAACTTGTCGAGTTCCCGAAGGTCCCTGTTTGATCGTTGTTTGATGTGGTACTGGTTGTACAACAATCCGGCGATGATAACGGCCAATAGCGCAAGAACGATAATAACGTTGCGCTCGTTCACCCTTTTTTGCAACTGGAATTGTTGCAGGTCTTTTTCCGAGGACAAAAGGGCTATTTCCTTTGCTTTTTGCTCGTTTTGGTATTTAGCCTCCAAGGTATTGGTCGTCGACAATATTTTCTCATTATAAAGACTATCCGATATGATCAGTGACAATAATGCATTTTTATAGGCATTTTTGAATTGGCCAAGTTCCCCGTATGCCCTAGATAATTGCCGGCGCACATTGAACTGGATTTCTAAATCAGCCAAGGAATCCGTGGTAGCCAGCAAGTTCTTTCCCATTTCGATGCTCCTTTCGTATTCCTTCTTGCCATAGGCTGCGGTCATGAGACCTACCCTTATTGAGGAAATCAGTTTTTGGTTGCCTACCCTATTGGCCATTTCAAGGGCCTTCTGAAAGCTATGCTCCGCCTTGCCAAAATAACCGAGCTCATTGTAAATGATTCCGAGATTGTTCAATACCCTGCCTGCGCCTAGGTCGTCGTCCAGCTCTTTTTTGAGCTTTATTGCCCGTTCGGAAAAAGCAATGGCTTTATCGAATTTCCCGATTTTGGTATAGGCGTCCGCCAAATTGGCGAGACAGGCGGAAATACCCACCTTAATGCCTAAGTCCTCAACCAGGTCCAATGCGATCTTATAGTGGTCGATGGCCTTATCGTACTGTTTTTGTGCTTTATAGATGCCACCAAGATAATTGTGTATCCGTGCCTCGTTATTTTTATCCCCGAGTTTTTCCGCCATCGGCAAGGCCGCCATGAAATAAATTGTAGCCGAATCGAACTGCGATTGCATCTGTTTTAGCCAACCGAACTCCACCTTGGTATCCAAAATCATTTCCCGATCGTTAAATCTATTGAACAGGTCAAGGGCTCCTGCCAGGGAACTTTCCGCTTCCCTGTAGTTTCCCATTCCAGACAAGGCAAAGCTTTTTGTCATTTTGGAATGAGCCAAACGCGTAGCGAGGTTCAATTTTTTGGATAGATTTCCTGCCGAATCGGCATATATTAGAGAAGTTTTGGAATCCTTTCTCAAAAGATCCCATGCAATATCGAGATACGCCTGAACCTTTGTGCTATCTTCGGGCAACGTATGGACCAACGGCAATAAACTATCCAATCTGGATTGTGAATATAGAGAACCACAAAGCAGAAAAGAAAGGAGGAGGGATAGTTTTTTCATATCCAGAGGATTATCTACACAATATAACCAATTTTAGAATAACTTCGGATTCTTGCCTCCGACCTATACACTTCGCATTTTACAGATCGAAATCCAATCCACAAAAGCCTTATCGTTCCATTTTTCGTCCTAAAATGCTATCTTTATAGAAGGATTGTGCGATATGCTTAAAGCCAATACCGAAAAAAGAATCCGACCTCATTACAAGAGAATACGGATACAGTATTTCTTCTCGCAGTGGATTTTAACCGTAAAGTGGTGATGCAAAAAATTGAAAATTGGACAAGGACTTATACACAGCTTTATAAAGCTGACCGGGAGCACACCTTAGAACCCAAAGAACTTGAGACTTATGCCCTGGCTGCATATCTTATTGGAAGGGATGCCGAAAGTTTTAAGATTCTGGATCGCGCCCATCAGGGCTATTTGAACCGGAAGAAAACGGAACAGGCCGTACGTTGCGCTTTTTGGCTGGGGCTAATGTTTATTAACACTGGGGAAATGGCAAGGGGCAGTGGATGGATTGCCAGGGGGGAAAGGCTAATAAAAGATGGAAAAGGAGCGGATTGTGCAGAGAAAGGCCTGCTACTCCTTCCCGCGGCATTGGGAACGCTTTCTGCGGGCCATGCTGCCAAAGCACGTACACTTTTTGAGCAAGCGGTAACGATCGGGGAGCAATTTGGCGACGTTGATCTCATCGCACTTGGACGGTTAGGGAACGGACAGGCACTGATTCAATTAGGGGATGTGGCCAAAGGAATAAAACTACTCGATGAAACAATGGTTGCCGTAGAAACGGAAGAAGTCTTTCCTATAGCTTGTGGGGTAATCTATTGTGCGGTCATCGAAACTTGTCGCAAGGTCTGGGATCTGGGACGGGCACAAGAATGGACATCGGCATTGACACGGTGGTGCGATGCACAACCGGACATTATCCCCTTCCGGGGACAATGCTTGGTGCGCAGGGCCGAGATCATCCAATTTCACGGTGAATGGCACAAAGCGCTCGAAGAAATTGGTTCGGCATGCAAACTCCTTACACGACCGCCGGGAGAACCCGCAGCCGGGGAGGCCTTTTACTGCAAAGCCGAACTATTTCGCCTATTGGGAAATTTTGAAGGGGCGGAAGACTGCTATCGCGAAGCTTCCAAATGGGGCAGAAATCCACAGCCCGGCCTTGCCTTGCTTCGCTTGGCGCAGGGTCAGGTCGATGCGGCGGAAACGGCTATAAGAAATACCTTAAAGGAGACAAAAGACAACAGAAAACGAGCGGAACTTCTTCCTGCGGCCGTGCGTATCATGATTGCCGTGAAACGAAACGAAGAAGCCCTTGATGCCACCAAAGAATTAGATAATATAGTCGCTGAATTCGATGCACCCTATCTCTATGCAATGTCCTCTCACTGTAGAGGAGCTGTATTTCTTACTGAAGGGAGTGTTCAACTTGCCCTGGACCATTTGCAAAAAGCATTGAAAATATGGAATACACTACATCTTCCATACGAATCCGCACATACCAAGGAACTGATCGGGCTTGTTTACAGCAAAATGGACGATAAGGACAATTCGGATTTAGCGTTGGCGGCCGCCAAATGGGTTTATGAACAACTCAAGGCCAGACCAGATCTGCAGCGGATAAATCGATTGTTGAACCAGCAACGGAATCACGAGGCCTTTGGCCTGACACTTCGAGAACTCCAGGTATTACGACGGGTGGCATCCGGAAAAACCAACAAATCCGTTGCCGGTGACCTGTTTATCAGTGAGCGGACCGTAGACCGACATGTGAGCAATATTTTCAATAAGCTCGGGGTGTCCTCCCGGGTAGAGGCGACCACTTTCGCCCTTAGGAATAAGATACTGGATAACGCACTTTGATGAATACTGTTCATCTAACATCCCGGTTCCGATAATACTTCCACTAACCGCAATTCTTTTTCCTATTTTTTCTTCCTATGGGTAGAATTACCCATTTTTCATCTTACAAAAAATTGGGTAATTCCACCGATGCGGTACAGTAAGGTACCATCGTAGCTTTGTATCGAGTTTATAAAACATAACCGATATGATTTCTACAGAAGCATCGAAGATCAGTAAAGCCTGGGATGGTATTGCCATCAATTTTGACAGGTATGTTACCCCTACGGCCAACTGGATCTTGGCCAAAACCGCCATTAGCCTTGCAGGACTAAGGTCGGGTATGCATTTTTTGGATGTTGCCTCGGGAAGTGGTGCCCTGAGCCTGCCCGCTGCCCGCCTCGGTGCAAAAGTTCTGGCCGTGGACATCTCCCCGGTGATGATAGAGCGGTTAAAAGCACGTGCGGATGAAGAAGGGCTTTCCAATCTAAAAGGCCAAGTGATGGATGGCCACCACCTCGACCTGAACGACAATACTTTCGATATCGCCGGATCGCAGTTTGGAGTGATGCTCTTTCCCAACTTCCAGAGGGGGCTCAGTGAATTGGTAAGGATAACCCGACCCGGTGGAACGGTATTTCTAGTGAATTTCGGCCCAATACAAAAGGTCGAATTCCTCAACGTATTTATAGGGGCTATACAAGAGGCTGTACCCGGTTTTAAGGGTTTGTCACCGGAAGCACCACCGCTGCCGTTCCAGATATCGGAGGAAGACGTCCTTCAGAAGAAAATGGAAGAAGCCGGACTCAGAAATGTGAAGGTAAATCCGGTCGTCCACAAGCTGTCCTTTAGATCTGGAAGGGAGATGTGGAACTGGGTGACGAGCAGCAATCCGATCGCGACACAAATGATTTCCGGTTTGGATGACAAACAGAAAAATCAGGTTGTCAAAATTCTTGAAGAAAAAATGGAGGAACGCTCTAAAGGCCAGGAACCGGCCATTCTGGAAGTTGCGGTGAATATCGGCATTGGAGAGAAAGTGAAATGAACATGCAAAAAATAAAGAGGTAGGAATGGGAGACAATTTGAAACAGTAATAAATATTGGTGGTCAGGCAGGGAAGTAATATGATACCCTCTTCAGCGTAGGGTCGGGAAAGTAAATATTATGAAAAAAAGATTTGAGGCCCACGAATGTGAAATACAAAATAAACGACCATGGAAACAGCAATAAAAGACACCAGGACACAAAAAACTACGCAGGTTTACCGCAGCAAGCTCATTGCGGGTTTACCGGTGAAAGAGCATCAGATCCGGACAGGGAAATTCACCACTACTTATCTTGAAGGGGGCGAGGGTACTCCCCTAGTCTTGTTGCACGGCCCTGGCGAGCCGTCGGTTTGGTGGATGCGTGTCATTCCCGGGCTCGTCAAAGATTTCAAGGTTATCGTGCCCGACCTTCCGGGGCATGGAAGGTCGGGATCACCAGGAAAAAAATTCACCAGGGAAATTTTTATAGCCTGGCTCCATGATTTTATACAATACACGTGCAACACGCCTCCCGTACTCATCGGTCATGTGGTTGGAGGGTCGCTTGCTGCTCATTACGCCATTCAGCACGGGAATATAGTGCGACAACTAATCCTGGTCGATTCGCTCGGACTTGCCCCTTTTCGTCCTGCCCCACGGTTTGCCTTTGAGTTTTTACGGTTCATGGTACGATCTTCCAAGAAAAATCAATTGCGCCTTATGGATCAATGTATGTACGATGTCGATAAATTGGACACGGTTATGGGCGAAAAATGGCAGGATTTTCTTGACTATAATTTAGCTTCCGCCAATGATCCGGAAAAGAAATCGGCGGCAAAAAAGATCATGGGCATCCTGAGCGGTAAAATCCCGGAATACCAACTGAAGCAACTAGCGGTGCCGGTATCGCTGATCTGGGGTAGGCACGACAAGGCCAACAGCGTGAAGATTGCCAAAAAAGCCAGCGAAAAATACGGTTGGCCCCTGCACATTATCGAGGATTCGCGCGACGATCCGAAGCTTGAACAACCCGAAGCTTTTGTGGAAGCCGTGCAAGCTGAATTACGCAAAATCCCCACACAAGAAGCGAATTAAACAGCCTCTTGGGATGACAAGGTTTAAATACTTGTGATCAATAGTTTTAAAACAATTTATCACTCATCAAACAACAGCTAATGCCAACAATGGATAACCTTAACATTAAAAACCATGAAAAATTTGCCAACAATTATTCTAATCCTTTTGCTGGGACTGAACGCCAATGGTCAGGATAATGGCAACAGCCAAAAACGGCCTCCCATTATCGATATGCACCTGCATACGGGGCTGCCCCACAAGGTGCCTGCCGGGGCGCCTTCACTTTGTCGTCCTGCACCGTGCAAGGGCGATGCAGGAGCAGCTGCAAACTCTGCGGAAAATCTCAAAAAAACACTGGAGCAGATGGACCGCTACAACATCGTAAAAGGTTTTCTCAGCGGTGTCAACTGGCCGGAAGTCGGCGAGTGGGCCAAGGCGGCCCCCGGACGTTTTATTGCCTCGCCTTTTGTTTTGAAACCGGGAAGTGTTAACCTGGAGCAACTCAAGTCGGAGTACAGGTCTGGACATTTTAGGGGTATGGGAGAAATCGGGACGCAACTCATGGGAATTCCCCCCCAACGATCCATCGCTGGAACCTTATTTTGAGCTGGCCGAAAAATGCGACCTTCCGGTGCTCATCCACACCCTGGGAATCGGACCTTATATGCCATATTTTCGGTCTGCTGCTGGCAACCCGTTGCTGTTGGAAGACGTGCTGGTCAAGCATCCCAAACTCCGGCTTTGGGTAGAAAATGCCAGGTTCCCCTACAAAGAGGAAATGATCGCGATGATGTACCAATATCCCCAGCTCTATGCCGATGTTTCTACGATCACTTGGGTCATCCCACGAACGGCTTTTTATGACTACCTGAAAGCGTTTATCCGGGCGGGTCTTGGTAAGCGGATCATGTTCGGTTCCGACCAAATGGTGTGGCCGGAGAAGATCGGTGCTGCGGTAGAGGCGATCGAACAAGCCCCGTTTTTAACGCGCGATGAAAAGCGGGATATCCTCTATAACAATGCCGTACGCTTTCTTCGTCTCGATGATACCGGAGATCAGCGGATACCGCACTAACCGCAATCGCATAGTTGAGTTCGCAATACGAAAACTTGAAGTATGAACATAATCTAAGCATACATACGAACTAGACAGAATTTTTTATAAATTTTATTAGTAAGGGATATAGCCCAAATCAAAATTTGTAAACACTGGTGGCCCGGTTATAAATATATCTTACATCGAAATAGGACAAGGGAAGCCACTGGTCATGACCCAGGGCCAGGGCAGCCACGCCTCTGAATGGATCAATATTATGTAACCCATGACGGAAAAATTCCATTTGTATATTGCGGACCGTTCGATCCATGGGTTGATGCATCCAATTAAGCACAGGGGAGTTATATTGTTAGTGCTCAAGCCGTCCGTATTATAGGCTTTATTTGGTATGAAGTTGTACGGATAAAAGCGCTTATATCTGGGCGAGCAATCTTTATCGATTGAAAATCGTTCCGGTTCTTTGACCATAGTTGTCAGGGGGAGTCTACAAAAAGGAGAGGCTTGGAGATTCTGTTATTAAGAAAATCAATATCATTTTTTAGAAACCGTCCCTGGAAACATTGCCCAACTAGAGCTAAGCCATGAATACATTTTTACTTCAAAGGGATAGAGGTCTTCCGAAACAGGCTTATCCGTGAGTCTAATATCCTGTTCTTGCGTGACATAAAATATGACGTATTCCGAATTTGTGCTAAACAGTCTTAAAATTGTGTTAATGCATCGAATTTATGTTAAGTTTTTTTGAATCTGTTCTAACAATAGGGTCAAGGTATGAAGTAATATTGTCCCATTCTAGCTCCTATATATATACTTTGGCATCTATGTGAATCTTTAATTTACTCATTTATGTCAAATTGATTAAAAAAGAGCATTCCGATGACAACTATAAACTAATTAAAACCAAACTAAGTATGAGAAAACTGGGAAAGTGTAGGCTTTTATTATTTAAAAAGCCTAGAATACGACAATTGCAAACGTGCCTAGTACTGTCCTTTATTGTATTTTCTGCTAGTATTGTTCAAGCCGAGGTGGTTTTGGACTCTAGGACAGATGAAAGGCTGATCGAAGGCGTTTTTCAGGACCGGATTATTACGGGTACCATTCTGGACGAGAATAGCATGCCTATGCCAGGTGTCACCATTGTGGTCGAAGGTACTGTCATTGGGACAACGACCGATTTTGATGGCAACTATAGCATTGCCGTACCAGAAAACGCTACAAAGCTTTCTATATCCCATATTGGTTATGAAACCCAAAGTCTGGCTATTAATGGAAGAAGTGAAATTAATACGCAAATGCAGGTAAATGCTAATGCTTTGGATGAAGTTGTAGTTACGGCACTGGGTATCGAAAGATCAAAAAGATCTTTGGCATATTCGGTTTCAGAAGTTGATGGTGATGAATTTACAGAAGCTAGGGAGACTAATATTGCAAACGGTTTGGCCGGTAGGGTGGCCGGTGTAAATGTAACAAGAACTGCTTCGGGGCCTGCAGGAACCTCGCGGGTTTTAATTCGGGGTAACTCTTCGTTAACGGGTAACAACCAACCTTTATACGTTATCGATGGAATCCCGATCGATAACACAAATAGGGGGAATGCCGGTGAATGGGGCGGACAGGATGCAGGTGATGGTATAGGAAACATCAATCCGGACGATATTGAATCCATGACCGTGCTAAAAGGTAATTCGGCTGCGGCTCTCTATGGGTCCCAGGCGTCTAACGGGGTAATACTAATTACCACCAAAAAAGGTAAGACCAGTCAAGGACTTACAGTGGAAATAAATTCCAACTTTGTTCTGGAAGAAGCTATAAATCATTTAGATCCCCAAAGACAATACGGATCCGGACTATCAGGGGCGAAACCCACAACCCAACCTGAAGCTTGGGACGCCGGTGAGTTTTCTTGGGGTGCCAAATTAGATGGATCCAGTGTGGTACAGTTCGATGGCGTAAAAAGGCCGTATTCCTATTCGGGTGATAATTTTGATAAATTCTATAGAACGGGGAGTACTGCTACAAACACTATTGCCTTAAGTGGTGGTACTACAGATTTAGGTTATAGGTTTTCCGCTTCCAATATGGAAAACGAAAGTGTTATGCCTAATTCGGGAATGAAAAGGCAGACTTTTAGCATGAATATGCACGGTAAAACCTTAAAAGATAAACTTTCATTTCAGGCAAGTGCACAGTATATTTTACAGGACGTAAAAAACAGGGCTCAATTGGCAGATTCTCCAGGAAATGCAAACTATAGTGTTTGGCAATTGCCAGTTTCAACCGACATTCGAAATTTAATGGGAGATCCCAACAGATTAGGTGCAAATCCAGAAGATGCAACCGATTTGTATGGCCCTATTTATGGTCAAAAAGGCTACGAATTATTGCCTACTAGCTCCATATGGTATCAAAATCCGTATTGGGCGGCGTATCAAATGACCGATAAGGATGCCAAAGATCGAATTATAGCGAGTGCTTTCTTGCAATACGATTTTGATGACTGGGCTTATATCAAAGTTAGAGGGGGTATCGATCAATTCGATCGCATATCGGAAAGTATCAACCCCACGGGAACTGGTCATAACATTAACGGAGGTATGAGCCAAAGCCAAAACAAATATCAGCAGACGAACTTTGATCTCATGGTGGGTTCGCGTCATTCCTTTGATAATGGCGTTGCTTATGACATCCTGGCCGGTGCTAATAAAATGAGGTTGCAAGAAGACGGTACTTCTGTTTATGGAAACGATTTTGCCTTACCATTTTTCTACTCTATAGCTAATGGCATTAATAATGGAGGTGGTAGTTCTTACTCTAAATTAGGATCAAATTCAGTATATGCCCAGGCAGAGATTTCTTATAATAACTGGATGTTTTTAACGGGATCGGCAAGAAATGACTGGTTCTCGGTCTTGGATGGCAGGGATATTTTTTATCCGTCGCTAGGTTTGAGTGCGGTGATATCGGAAATGGTAACCTTACCAGAAATTTTTGATTTTGTTAAAATTAGAACCTCTTGGGCACAAGTTGGTGGAGTTGGGGACATTGGACCTTACTCCTTAAATCAGAATTATGGATTGGGCCGGGCCCAACTCGGAATTCCTCGTGGTGGAATAAGCGGCAGCTCTGTAAAGAATTCAAATCTTAACCCGCTACTTGTAACAGAATTAGAACTAGGTTTCAACATACAGTTTTTCCGCAATAGGATGGGTGTAGATTTTGCCTACTACGACAAGAAGACCGAAGACGATATTTTAAATGCGGGGATTTCTTATACATCTGGATATAATTCTACCGTTGTTAACGTAGGTGAACTGACCAATAAAGGGATAGAACTTTTGTTGACGGGTACACCGATTATGACCAAGGATTTTAAATGGGATGTTTCCTTTAATATGGGTTATAATAAAAGTGAAGTAGTTAGTCTAGTGGATCCCGATAATGATGAAGAACGCTTTAATATTGGAATAAGTAGGGCAAGAAATACTTGGGTGACCCAGATTGAAGGCAAGCCTTATGGACAACTCACAGGAAGCATTTACCTTAGGGATGCAAATGGGGAATTGATCGTGGATTCCAATGGTATGCCGCAAGTTGATGAGGATGCGGGAACCGTGGCTTTTGGCACAGGCGTACACCCGTTTAATGCTGGTTTACACAACAGTTTTAGATATAAGGATTTCACCTTAGGATTCTTGGTGGATATGAAAGACGGAGCTGTGGGGCATAGCGGAACCAATCAGCAATTGTATAGAAGAGGGGTACATAAAAATACCTTGGTAGGTCGTGAAAACGGTATCGGAATCGTGCCAGCCAGTGACATAAGCGAATATTATACTACAATATTCAATGATATTTCGGAGGAGTTTATTTACGATGCGGGATTTGTGAAATTAAGGGAAATTACGCTTGGATATAATATCCCTTCAAAATTCCTGGATAAAACCTTTATTAACAAAGCGAGCATTGCGGCAGTAGCGAGAAATCTTTGGTTGATTCATTCGAACGTCGAAAATATTGACCCAGAATCTAGTTATAATGCAAGCAATGCACAAGGATTAGAATTCTTTGCTTTGCCACAAACAAGCTCATTTGGATTTAACGTGAATCTTACTTTTTAGTAATAAATAAATAAAAACTGTTATGAACATAAATAAAATTAGCAAAAAAATCACCTGCTTTTTTGTTGTAATTCTGGCTATTTCAATGGCATCTTGTGAAAAGGAATTGGCCGAATTAAACGAAAACCCAAACGCAATTGCAGACTTGCCGGTTGGACTTCAGCTCACACAAGTACAATTGCAAACGCAAGGCGGGCGATACGAAATGCGAAGAGTGGCTCTTGGCTGGGGAGCATCATCCATTCAACAGTTGGCCGATGTTAACGTAGTTACCAACTTGTTGCCAGGGGATAAATATATAGACTTTATCGATTATAGCTATGCCCTAATGGACAGGTATTATTTAGAACAGAGCAAAGATCTGGTTGACTTTGTAACACGTACAGCAGATGATCCAGAAGCCGTTAATTACAACGCAATCGGACGTATAATGAAGGTAATCTCTTTCCACAAGGTTACTGATATTTATGGGGATATTCCCTATTCTGAAGCTGGCGAAGGTTATTTGTCGAATAATTGGTTTCCAGCATACGATCGTCAGCAGGATATTTATGCCGACATGTTGAACGAGCTAGAAGAAGCTGCCATGCAATTTAACGGATCCGCTGAAAACCCGGGCGCTCAAGATGTTATCTATGGAGGCGATATTTCACAATGGAAAAAACTATCATATTCTATGATGCTAAGATTGGGTCTTAGACTGGTAAAGGTAGACCCTGCCGCGTCGGAATCTTGGGTTAAGAAAGCTATCGCGGGAGGTGTTATGACGAACCTCAACGATGTTGCTAAAGTTGAAGATGAAATCGGCGGGGTCACAAACCCTATTGGGGAAGCTTTTGTTTCTGATAAATTTATGAGATTGAGCGATACCTTCGTAAGCTGGATGCAAGATCACGGCGACCCAAGACTGGATATTCTGTCTTGGGTAGAGTCGGGAGGGCCACATCAAGGTTTGCCCAATGGTCTAGATCCAACCACCTTGGCGACCGAAGGACCTGCAGGTGGTGATCTTGTAAATTATTCACAAGTCAATCCGGCCTTGGTTCAGAGAGATTCACCTTTCATGTATATGACCTATGCCGAAGTTGAATTTATGTTGGCAGAGGCTGCAGTTCGTGGATGGTATAATGGGGATGCCGAAACACATTACAATAAAGGCGTGCGTGCCGCTATGGCAAACTACGCATTTTATGGTGTAGCGGCCCCTTCAATTTCGGAAGTCGAGGCTTATTTAACTGCAAACCCTTTAATACCAGCAAATGCTATGGAAATGATAGGCGAGCAATATTGGGCTGCAACGTTTTTAGTTCCGTACGAAAGTTATGCCAACTGGAGAAGGATCGAATATCCTGTTTTAACACCTATAAATTATCCTGGAAATGCTACCGGCGGAACCATTGCTAGGCGCATGAAATATCCCCTAGTAGAATTTACAATAAATGCGGAGCACGTAAATGCTGCAATAGCAAATCAAGGGCCAAACACTTACACTACAAGAGTATGGTGGGATGCGGAATAGTATTTTAATTTTGTTTCATAAATAATTGTTAGTTAATTTGTTGAGTTAGTTTAATAAAGGAGGGGAAACCCTCCTTTATTTTATTTCTAATAACTAGGTTTATTATGATGAAAACCTATAAATCTACAATTTGTTTACGATTGTTGACGGCGACTACGATCTTTCGGTTGCCCATACTTGACAATTTATTGCAACAAGGGTTGTTTACCCTATCAAATACCCTAATCTACGGAAGAATTTTTGAGAATACCACGTTGGTTACCAAGGGAAGCAATATCTTTATTTGTTCTAAATTTTATGGACTAAATAATAAATACAAGGTTTCCAGAGACACTCCATGTGGGTTGCGTTACATCCGTTCTAATAAAAAGAACATCAAAATTATAACGCTTTTTGCAGGCCGTCTTCCGTTTGGTGAACGGTCCTGCCCAAAGGTGTCGCTACCTGTAAACAATATGCGATACCTGAATCGATGTTTTAAATCCGTCAATTTAACAACGCCCTATGGGAACTTTAACTCGAAAACCGCATTGTACCAACCTGCAAGTAGCTTTGTCAACGGTTAATTCTAAAATAAAGGTAAATCAAATCCGCATGAAGAATAGAGGAAAACTGATCAAAATTGCCTTGGTGCTCGCCTTTTTCTCGTTTGGAGATCAGATTGGTCAGGCCCAACCTTCCAATAACAAAACGAATACTGAAAAACTGTTCACCTTATTGCCCAGTACCCAAACAGGTATCGACTTTAAAAATACGGTTACCGATACGGAAGAGGCCAACTCCCTCATTTATGAATTGTTCTACAATGGCGCAGGTGTGGCGATAGATGATATCAATAATGATGGACTGCCGGATATTTACTTTGCAGGTAACCAAGTAGGGGATAAGCTTTATTTAAATATGGGGAACCTTAAATTTAAGGATATCACCCAAGCTGCGGGAATAATGGATAGAGGTGGATGGTCTAAAGGAGTAAATATCGTAGATATTAACGGAGATGGTTTCAAGGATATCTACGTATGTAAGAATCTGTTCGACGATAACCCGGAACTTAGAATAAATGAACTATATATAAATAATGGGGATTTAACATTTACGGAATCGGCACGTAAATATGGCCTGAACGATCCCTTTAGGGCTATCCATGCCAATTTTCTTGATTTTGATAAAGATGGGGATTTTGATCTGTACCTTATCAATCAACCACCAAACCCTTCCTTATTGTCCCCGTTAAAGGGACGAAATTGGCTAAGCCCCGACCTTACCTATCGGTTTCTGGAAAACACGACAGAAGGCTTTAAGGATGTCACAGCGGCGGTGGGCTTGGAAAATGTAGGGTATGGCCTAAGCTCTGTGGTGGGTGATTTTAATAATGACCAATGGCCAGATCTTTATGTGACCAATGATTATGAAGGTCCGGACTTCTTTTACATAAACAATGGAGACGGAACTTTTACCAATAAAGCCAATGAATACTTAAAGCACATATCATTTTTTAGCATGGGCTCGGATGTTGGGGATATCAATAATGATGGTTTGTTAGACCTGGCAGTGGTAGATATGGTCGCAGAAGATAACTATCGGCTTAAAGCCAATATGGGAGGCATGAATCCACAGGAATTTTGGAATATAGTAAGCCTCGGGGGCCATTACCAATATATGTTCAACACCCTGCAGTTGAACAACGGGGCAGACGCTGATGGCAACCTTGTTTTTAGCGAAATTGGTCAATTGGCGGGAATGTCCAATACAGATTGGAGCTGGTCAGCTCTTTTTGCAGATTTTGATAATAATGGTTTTCAGGATCTTTATGTTTCCAATGGAATTAAAAAAGATATTAGGAATACCGATGCCCTAAAGAATATTGATGCCTATCTGGCAGGTATTGTCGAAAAATACCAGATCAAGGATGCTGCAGCCAATTTAGACAAAATTAGGGAGTACATTTCGTTAGACAGTGTTTTGGCATTTTTCCCATCGGAGAAAATTCCCAACTATGTATTTAAGAACAAGGGGGGATTAAATTTTGTAAAAGCTGCCGAACAGTGGGGGATAGACCAACCTTCCTTTTCTTCGGGTGCCGCCTACGGTGATCTGGACAACGACGGCGACTTGGATCTTGTGGTCAATAATGTGGATGATGTGGCATTCATCTATGAAAATAATTCCGATAAATTGACCAAAAACAATTTTCTTAATATAAAGTTTACGGAAGATAATAAGCACAAGAGCTTTTTTGGTACTAGGGCCAGTATTTATTATGAGGGAGGTATACAAATTGGGGAGTTAACAAGTGCAAGGGGGTTTTATTCGAGTAGTGAAAGCCTTATCCATTTTGGACTGGGTGCTACCAAGCAAATCGATAGTTTGGTAATTTCCTGGTATGATGGGGGAAATGCAGTCCTACATAAAATAAAACCCAATCGGACACTGGTCCTGGATCGGGCAAAATTAAAGACTACGGAAGTAGGTAAACCAAAAGCAACCGTTCAACTGTTCAAGGACGTAACCCAAGAGGTTGGCATCGATTATTTACAAAAAGAAAACTCTTTTGACGACTTTGAAAGGGAGGTGTTGTTGCCCCATAAAATGTCCGCTTATGGCCCAGGACTTGCCGTAGGGGACGTTAACGGGGACGACCTGGAAGATTTCTTCGTTGGTGGGGCGGTAGGGCAGAGCGGGAGCCTATTTTTACAAGCATTGGACGGTACGTTCGCTCGATCAGGGTCCGAGGCGTATTCGGGCTATCCCTATCACGAGGACATGGGAGCCGAATTTATCGATGCCGATTTAGATGGGGATCTGGATTTGTATGTGGTAAGCGGCGGTAATGAATACGATAAGGGAATCGACCTTTACCAGGACAGATTTTATACGAACGATGGCCACGGCAATTTTTCGCTGTTAAAATCTGCCTTACCTCGTCTAACGGCCAGCGGTTCTCGGGTATTTAAGGCAGATTATGACAAGGATGACGATATGGATGTTTTTGTCTGTGGTAGGCAGGTCCCGGGCCACTATCCAGAACCGACCGAAAGTTACCTGCTAAAAAACAGTTGGAAGGAGACAGGTTTACTTCGGTTTGAGAAGGTTATTGTAACGGACCTAGTTGATCTGGGCATGGTAACAGATGCGTCCTGGACCGACTATGACCAAGATGGGGATTTAGATCTTATCGTTGTAGGCGAATGGATGCCGGTGACCCTACTTGAGAACAAAGAAGGTAGTTTTAAGAAAGTACCCTTGCCCAATTCCCTCCAAAATACCACGGGTTGGTGGTACAGCATTCAAGCTGCCGACTTTGACCATGATGGGGATGACGATTATGTTATTGGGAACCTAGGTCTCAATTACAAGTATAAGGCCAATCCCGAAGAGCCCTTCACGGTCAATTATGGCGATTTTGACCAAAATGGAAAAAATGATATTGTACTCGGATATTATAATTATGGGGAACATTATCCATTGAGGGGCAGATCTTGCTCTTCCCAGCAAATCCCAGGATTGAAAAAAACCTTTCCAAACTACGATACTTTTGCCTCCGCCTCCTTGACCGAAGTATATGGGGCAGATCAATTGAATGGATCTCTCGAATATAAGGCGCATATGTTCCAAAGTATCGCTCTAGAAAATTTGGGGAATGGCAAATTTAAAATACACGAATTACCGGTAGAGGCCCAAGTGTCTAGTATAAACGATTTTGTAGTTATGGATGTTGACAAAGATGGGGTGTTAGACCTTATCCTGGCGGGGAACATGTATGGTTCGGAAGTTGAAACACCGCGCAATGATGCAGGGATTGGTCTCTTTTTAAAAGGAAATGGAAATTGTAGTTTTAAGGCGATTCCAATGACGGAAAGCGGCTTAAGCCTACCCTATGATGTAAAGGAACTGAAATCGATTAAATTGGGGCCGGATAGGGCGATGGTAGTCGGTATTAATAACGGTCCTTTAAAAATCATAAAATTTTAGTTTCCTTTCCTATTATTCTAATGCGCGAACAACATTTTTTAAATATTCCAAAAACCAAATCACTTGATAGCAAAAATACCATGTACTTCTGAATTTTAAAATTGGACGGTTATCTATATCCCCTTGAACATGGAAGAAATAAAATTCGCCACCAATAAAAATTGAACTTTCGACCGGGAATACTCCACATGGTGATGGGATTTCAAAGATTTCCAGCCAAAGACCGATTATTTATTTTCAGAAGTTTGGGTCCTGGTAACATCTGCTTTCTAATCCCAATTATTTTTTTATTGACGAAAGGTTTGTGGATGGATTGTACTCTCTGGGGAGAACTCCAAATTCCGCTTTAAAACATCTTGTAAAATAGGATGGATTGTTAAAGCCGACTTTAAACAGGACCTCACTAACGGTTAAATCTCCATGGGCGAGTAAACGGGCCGCTTTTTTTAATCGCACCAACCGTATAAAATGGTTGATGGATAGTCCCGTCAGCGCTTTAATTTTTCGATAGAGCTGATCTTGGCTCATATTCATATTCTCTATGAGGCTTTGAACGGAGAATTCCGATTCCGATATATTGGTTTCTATATGCCCAATGATTTTTTCAATAAACCGTTCGTCCACAGATTGCGGTTTGGCCTCCCCCAATAGATTGTCCGATTGTAGCATTTTCTTTTTTAAAGCCTCCTTTTGTTCTATTAACTTCTTAACCCGGGTCAGTAAAAATTTACTGTTAAAGGGCTTTTCAATATAGGCATCCGCGCCCTTTTCAAATCCTTCAATTTTGGAATCCATGGAAGTTTTGGCGGTCAACAGAATGACGGGAATATGGGAAGTGTTTAAATTGGATTTTATTTGGTTGCATACTTCGGTTCCGTCCATACCCTTCATCATTATATCTGTAATAACTAAATCCGGCATGTTATTGTTGGTTACGGAAAGTCCTTCTTTCCCGTTATCTGCCGAATAGACCTTATATTCGTTTTCAAGGATTTCCTTTAAATAATCCCTAATATCCTCACTGTCGTCTATTACCAAAACGGAAATTTTTTTCGGATTTGCGGATGGAGACACAATTTTTGGGGTAGCATCCATGCTAAATTCTGGATTGGAATGGATTACATGATGGGGATATTCGGAAAGTTCATGGATTATTGGAAAGTGAACAATAAATTCTGTCCCCTCATTCTCTACGCTATGGACTTCAATTTTTCCATTGTGTATTTCCGTATATTTTTTTACTAGGGTAGTGCCAATTCCGTTGCCTTGTAGGTCCTCACTTTTTTTGGACCTGTAAAATCTAGTGAAAATAGAATCCAATTCGTCCTTGGGGATTCCAATTCCGGTGTCCATAACACTGATGGAGATATAGTCATTTTCACTATATACCTGTACCACTACTTCGCCGTATTTGGGAGTGAATTTTATGGCGTTGGAGATTAGATTTATCAGAATGGATTCCAATTTGTTGGAATCGGCTATTAGAATCAATTTCTCATCGGGACATGATACTTCAAAATCCAGATCGTTTATTTGTGCCAATTCGTAGAACTGGGAGCAGATATTCTCCACAAAGGCATTAAGGTCAATTTGCTCCAATTCCAAATCCACGATATTGCTCTCGGCCTTTCTAAAATTCAGGATCTGGTTTACTATATTTAATAGCATTTGCCCGTTCTTGTGCATTCGCATCAACTTTTTCTGAAACTTTTGCTCAATCTCGCCATTAGAAAGCATTTCTTCGAGCGGGCCGATTATAAGGGTCAGCGGCGTTCGTAAATCGTGCGATACGTTGGTGAAAAAGGATAATTTTTGTTGGTAGAGTTCTTGGTTTCGCTCCTGCTTTATTTTTTCAATTTTAAACGCCTGCTTTATCTGTATACGCGTCCTTATCTCTTTAAATATTATATAAATAATTATAGCCAGACAAAGGGCGTAAGCCAGATAGGCCAAAGGGGAGGCCCACCATGGTTTTAGTTTAATGATGGTAAGCTTTCTGGACTGAGGATTCCATCCAAGATAGTCGTGACCTACCTTTACTTCCAGTTCATAGGTGCCCGGTGGTACATTGGTGTAATTGGCAACATTGGATATTCCATTAGATTTTCTCCATTCCTTTTCAAAGTTATTAAGCCTATGGATCATTCGTATTTTTTTCTTCCCGGTAAAGGCCAATGCATTAAAGCTGATGGAAAAAGATTGACTGTTATGGGGCAGTACGATGGTGTCGCAATAATTCAGGTTTTGCGGCAATACCACCTGTCCGTGAAATTCCGTTTGAGGTACAATTGTTTGATTTAAGATATGCAACTCAGAAAACATCAGGGTAGGAAAAGGGGGTAGACGTATGGGCTCGTCCGGTTTTATTTTAAGCAGCCCGTCATCCGTAGCGGTTATAATGGTATTGTCCAATGGATTGTAAAATAGATCATAACAAGAATATTCCGAAAGGGTATATGTCGCCGACACTGCTTCCGGATCCATCTTAAATATGCCCTTATGTGTACTGGCCCATAAATTTCCCGAGGCATCCGCAGCCATTCCCGTAACTACGCAGCCATCGATTAACGGGTGGCGTTTTGGATTTTCGTTAGATTTTAAAACCCCGATACCATTTCTACAAAGGATCCATAGGACACCATCATTACGAATATAAAGATTGTCTACATAGATTTTATCATCTTCGTCGGCAAAGGATTCAAATTGTTTTACACTTTCTATGGTGCCCCCCTCATCAAGATTTACGGAAAAAAGGCCATTTTTAATAGATCCGGCCCAAACCCGCCTATTTATGCTATCGCTTGCAATACTCTTTATTTCCATGGGGTTATGAGCAGTTTCATTGGGAAGATTAATTTTCTGCAATTGCAGTCCGTCTTTTGAAAGGCGAAACAGGCCATTTTCGGAGCTGCCTATCCATAGGTTGTTACTGGGGCCGCGCGCTATACTATAAATTCGATCTTGATTTAATAGCTCAAAATCGTATTTCTCGTTCACCAATTTATGGGTGTTGGGATCGTACACCCTAATTCCATTGCCCCATGTTCCTATAAATAGGAGTTTGGTTAGGGGGTCGTAATAAAGTGATAAAATTGATTTTATTTCTTGGTTGGAGGCGACCGATTTAAAATTTTTTCTATCGGCGATGTATTCTCCCAATCCATTGCCATGGGTGCCTAAAAAAATTCTGCCATTCGGTAGCCGGGCCATCGCCCAGATAATGTTCGAGAATAAATTTTTCTCATTTTCCGCGTCGTAGACAACCGAATAATTTTTTTCGCTTAAATCGATCACGTTCATTCCGCCGAACCAAGTGCCGATCCAAAGATTATTGTTTCTGTCAATATAGGAGGTCAATACATAGTTGGAGTTCAGATTGTTTTGTTTGCGCTGATCATAAAGGAAATGCTCTAGTTCTTTTCCGTCGATTGTAAAATTATAAATGCCCAGCCCCTCCGTGCCCACCCAGATGGAGTTTCGATGAACGCTTAAGGACCGTATGACCGTACTGTTCAATTTCCACGAATCGGTAAGGGTTTGGACATCTTTGTTCTCGTGAGGTGCAAACCCCATTAATTTAAAAAGCCCCTTGTCCGTGCCCAAAAACAGGATTTCCTTGGCAAACGCGATACTATTTATACTCGCAGCCCCTGCCACTTCTATGGGTTGATCTATAATGTAATTGTTATTTGCTTTTCTGATCCTGGTGGCTTTAGAGCCTTTACTGCCGATGAGTATCGTTTGATCTACCTCAAGAATAGTGAGAATTGCCCCCGAAAGGGTTGTGATTTCCTCAGCTTCCGACAAAATGTAATCCGAGGAGTTTGAATCGATATCCGATAGAGGAAATGAAAATAAGGTCCCTTTATCATTGCCTACCCATACTTGACCACTGCTATCTAAAAATAAGGTGGTAATGCCAACTTGGGACTCCAGCGGCTCCTTTTCCAAGATAAGGGGAATAATCATTTTTTTGAGCTTATCCCATACAAATAGACCTTTGTCCCGGGTACCGATCAATATCAGTCCTTTTTTTAAAAATATGGTCTGGGCTACTTTATTGCTAAAACCATCCGTGTTGTGAAGATTAAAAAGCGTAAATTCACTTCCGTCAAATATATTAAGGCCCTCCCCCGTAGAAATATATACTAGTCCTTCGTCATCCTCACTTATATGGTCCACATTGTTGAAGACCAAACCATCCTTGGTGTTGTAGTTTACAATTTGCGTATAGCTCGTATTGCACGTAAACAACATTAGCAGTGCAAAGCGTAAATTAATACCTTTTATGCGCATAAAAGCTTATTCTGGTTTTTCGTAAAAATAGGAATTTGTAGGGGATTTCATAATCCCTTTCCGAAACTATGGCAAACAATCCCGAAAACGTTGTATTCGGTGAAATCGTGCCATAGAAATCAGAATCAGTTATAACAAATTGTGTAGATTATTATGTATTATTGAACAATTTAATTTGTATGCAGTTTTAAGTGGATGGGAAGATAGCCTAACCATTTTCACAATCAAATTTAGTGGATATAAGAGGTCAGTTGAGCTAGTTGAATTGATTCTTTAATGGCAAAGGGCGATTACGGTCGCCCTTTGTTTATTCTTTATATAGAATAAATATCCAGGGGTTTAACCGGTTATGGTCCATTGATAAAATTGAAACGAGTTCCCTAAGTAGTAATAAACATTGAAATGCTGATTAAAACCGAATTAAAATGAAGGCAAAAATAAATTTGTGGATTGTCGCGATGCTTGTATTGGTGATCGGAATTATTTTTACGGCATGCAAGGATAATCGCAATTCTACAGCACAAAACGAGAAAAATCTGCCGAAAACCATAACTGTAAGCGGGAGTCGTTTTGTTGATCAAAATAAGCGTCAGGTTATATTAAATGGGATAAACATTGTAAGTAAAAACAAGGAAGACGGTTATATTTTTCAAGGTGGGCCAGAACTGTATGAAAACCTTGTAAAATGGGGGGTAAACTGTATACGGTTCATTATTATTTGGGATAGATTGGAGCCGGAACCGGGAGTGTATAATGAAGAATATTTAAAAGAGATCGATCAACGGATAGCACTAGCTGAAAAGAATGGCCTGTTCGTGGTGTTAGACATGCATCAGGACCTCTTTAGTGTAAAATACTCCGATGGTGCACCGGAATGGGCCACCTTGGATGAGGGAAAACCGCATACCACTGGTGCAATATGGAGTGATGCGTATATGATGAGCGAAGCGGTTCAGACTTCTTTCGACAATTTTTGGCTAAACAAGCCAGCGCCGGATGGTATAGGTCTTCAAGACCATTATGCTTCGCTATGGCAACATATTGCAAAGAGGTACGCAGATAACTCAACCGTTATCGGATACGACATAATGAATGAGCCTTTTCCAGGTTCAACGGCCATGGAATCTACCAGAACCTTACTTGCCGCTTACGGGGAACTGCACTATTCCCTAACTGGGGAGACGTTGGATGAGGCACAGCTGACCGCTTTGTGGGCAGACGAAAAGAATAGGATGGACGCACTTAAAGTATTATCCGATAAGGAAAACTATCACTTTGTTTTTAGTCGACTTTTTAAGCTCAACAAAGAATTTGAAACCACTTATTTGCAAGAAATGTATCAAAAAGTAGCCCTTGCCATTAGGGAAGTGGATAAAAATAATATCCTTTTCCTGGAACATAGCTATTTTAGTAATACGGGTGTGGCCAGTAGTATAGAACGGGTTTCCCTCTTAGACGGTTCCCCAGATCCATTAGTGGCCTATGCCCCTCATGGTTACGATCTAGTGACAGATACCGAGGCAGTGGCTATGGCATCCAAGGAAAGGGTGTCTTATATCTATGAGCAAATCGACAAAAAGGGAAAGCAACTAAATATGCCTGTCTGGCTAGGGGAATGGGGTGCTTTTTATGGAAATTCCACGAGTGTGATTCCAACCGCAAAAAATGCGGTTAATCTCATTGAAAAACATCTTTTTGGGAATGCCTATTGGTCCTATGACCCCGGGACCGAAAATTTAGAATATTTTAAACAGATCCTGGTCCGTGTGTATCCGGCGTATACCAATGGAGAATTGATTTGTTATGGCAACGACTTTGATTCCCACGAGTTTACCATGAAATGGAAAGAAGATAAAAATAATAATGCTGCGACCATGATTTTTGTACCCTCTCTGTCCAAACTGGATATGGAGGCATTACGAGAATGGGGTGATGTGGGGATTGAAAAAATTAGTTACTCGGATGCAGGTTGGCTAATAGTTCCTCCGATAAAAGGGGAAGGGCAAAGGGTCCTGACCCTTGATGTAAGCCGCTAAATATCAATTTTAACGTGTTCACATTTATTGTATTATAAGGGTCGCACCGGTCCGGCAAAGTCATTTCGGGGGGTGTGCCCTTTGATGTTTAAAAATAATCATTATGCTGTGTGGTTAAAGATTATTCTAAATAGGTAGGTTTCATTGTTTGAAAAATTAAGTTGAACATCCACCGAATTTCTAATTCCAGTTGGGGTTGGGTTCGCTGAGTAATTTTCGTCAATCGCCTATTTTCAATTGTTTATCAACTTAAATTTAGTTTTTGATCCGTAATCCACCCCGTCTTTGTCCATATATTTAAGTTCTATTATCCTTTCGGGAAACGAATCCTTAAACCGGTTATTTTTAATCCTAACCCCCGTGCAATGCTCCAAGAAGAACACGGGCTTTGTACTATTGGGAAAATATGGTGAAGGTCCCCCGTTTATTTCGTTCTCCGTAAAGATGATGTTTCTCGCAGATCGCGCAAATAGTAAGGGCGGGGCAAAGAGAGTGAACTCGTTTCCGGTAATGCGGATGTTCTTATGCACGTACCGGTTTTTTAGAAAGGTGTGCGTCTCTGGCATGATGGCGATGGGATAGGTATCCGGATAGGAATTATACCCGCACTGGATAAACTGATTGTTGCGGATGGTTACGTCCGTTACCGGCCCGGATTCGTACCAATAATTACAATCGTCCGCGATCAAAATAGCATGCATCCCGGTCCTGAAAAATACGTTGTCCTCTACAATGGCCTTTCGACGCGAGGTAAGCAGCAAACCCCTAGTATTGGTATGTTCAAAACGGTTGTTCCTAATAACCACTTCGGGAGTTTTGGTCAGGTTTTCCACGCAGTGTTTTTCCCTTAATTCTTTTGGTGCAGGCCGGTCCAACTCCAATTGCAGTTCTCTTTTGGAGATTTTACCGACACTTCTGACGATGGCATCCCCATAGGTCAATAAGGTTTTATTATCCACAAAAGCGATGGAATCCCCTTTTTCAAAAGCATCCAAATTCCATGTCTGTTCATGCATAAAACGTACTTTTATAAGATGGCCATTGCTTTCCGAAATCCTAAGATGGGTGCCGTGAATGTTGATGTCGTCGTCATGGGAGCCCGAGAATAGGCTGTTTTCCACGGTAATTTTTCCATAGCATCCGGAGAAGTGTAAAAAATCGGCAAAAGCCGCAATGGTACGGCCAGATTCCTTTCTGGGTTTCCCCCTAAAATTATTGATATGGATATTTTTGGAAAACTGGCTCACTATTCCCATTCCGTGCATATAGTGCATATAGATATCCTTTAGGACAATGTTCTGTGAATAATTGTTGAGTATGCCCAGACAATCCCTATACACATCCCGAAAGGTCAAAATATCGCCTTCCTGGAATTCCGAATTTAAAAAATCTCCTTTAAATATAAGTTTGCCAGGGGTCGGTTCATAGACTTTTCCTGAATTAAATGGCCTGTACTTTCCGTAGTACATGGTCTCTAGGGAGGGTCTGTAATAAACCATATGGATTCTTTTTGGTTTAGATTTCCATCCGTCGCCATACCATGTAATTTTTCTGTTCTGGATCCAATACCGGGAGTCGGGGTTTACTTGTACGGTAACCGTGGTATCCGTCATTTTTACCACTTCCATTTCGGACATGGTGGGGCGTTCATAATCGAACCGAAGCCCCTTCACTTTAATATTCCTGCAATGATCCAAAACAAGGTGTACCATTTTGCCGTGGACCATTAGCAAGGTACCATTGCCTTCCAGGGTTATGTTCTTCAAACCATTTAATAATATGCCTACGGTCTTTACCTTGCTCAGGGAATCGGGCTCGGTGGTGTTAGATACGTAATATTCCTTGGCTGGGGCTCCGGTTGGCCAAAGATCTATACGACCCCCCGGAAACCGGATGACCGCGCTATCGGCAACGGCGGCATCGTTCAGCGCCCTAACAATGGCTGGTGAAGCGTTCTCAAAAGAATTTGGAAGCACCCCGTAATCCCTTAGATCGATGATCTTTTGTCCGTAGGTCCAATTTCCAGAACCGATACTTCCCAGAATCATCAGGGAGAGGTAAATTTTAAGCATTAGGCGGCGTTTATTCAAAATAATCCAAGTTAACTATTTCTTCTACGGTTTTCCCTATCTGGTATGGTCCACACCATGTGCTACTCGATTATCTATACCGATGGAGGAATTTAGATCTCCCAATGTGTTACCCAAGAGCACTATATTTTTATCTTTCTAGATTCAAGCCAATGCAAAACTCGGTAAGAAGCAGGTCAGAAGGAGTTTTGCAGAAAAGGCCTGTGACAATTGCGGCCGGTCGCATGTATACTTTTATTTGTTGATGAAATGTTCACGGCTAAAACCTACTTTCTCGAAAGTTGACGACAATTCGTTTTTTCTGATTTGTCGGTTTTTCGTTCGTTTATTTTTTAAAATAAAAATCGATTTTTCGGATTCCCTTTTCTTTTTGGGTGGATATAAGAATCCATCCCGCATCAGAGCCTTCGATTTTTTCTATACTAAAAACATCATTTTGATTATCGAGTTGTAATTTGGAAAGCCATGGGATAAAGATAACGGTTGGTGCATCGTTTGCTCCATTTTCCCTCCATTCTACCGATAAAATCGAATTGTCGAAATCGAATTTATAGCCCAAAAGTTCACCGTTGGTATATGCGGGGTACGGCCTGATTATCGCTTTTTTAAAATAGGCCTGGCTTTCCAAACTCGAGTGATAGGACCAGTATGCGTTACCCAACAAGTCTTTCTCCATACGGGATATGGCATGTCGGGCCACGGTGACTATACTTTCACCCCAATCGTAATAGGCGCCCCATTCGCCAAGCCATACGGGCATTTTTAACTGTTGTCCTTTTTCCACGATCCTGTCGTAAATTAAGTCTACACGTTCCACGGATGCATTGGCGGCACTTTTAGTATCTGTAACCAAATCGTAAGGATGTGCGCCATAGGACACCAAGGGGTCTGGCACGCCATTGGGGAGTGTAGTTCTTTCGATACTGCTTTTGACGCCCTTATTTCCATAATAGGCATGCTCTAAGAATAGGACGTGATCGGTATCCACTTCTCTTATAGCATTGGCAACCCTCTGGTAAAACGGCTGCAATTTCTCCTTTTCGAAGGCGTGGGTATATGGGTATAAGGCATCGATTACCTCGGCGTAATTTTCCTTGTTGGAAAGCAGTTTAAGGACCGCCATCCTTTGTTCCACATTGTTCCAGGTCTCGGTCAGCTGTTTCTCCGTCATCACCGTCCCTTCCAATTTATTAAGCATTTTACCCAAGGCTTTCAATAAGGCGGGCTTGGCCTGCAACAAAGATGATCCTTGAGAAGGCTCGTTCATGAGATCATATCCTATCACGGTGGGATTGTTAGCATATCGCTTAGCGACGTGCTTCCATACATTGGCATAATGGTCCTGGACCCCTAAGCTGTCCGAGGCTTTTTTGTTCGCCCAGAAATTATCAAAAGCAGTCTGCACGGCCGGACTCATCATGTAGGCATCGCTCCACACATCGCCCTTAACATGGGGTAAGCCTTCGTCCAGGGTGGCCCATTCCGGCGCTCCATCGGCGTATTTAACACTAAAGAGGTCTTGGTGCATGTCTAAAACCACAAAAAGCCCGTTCTCCTGGGCCCATTTAATCCGTTTGTCGATTTCCTTTAAATACTCCTCGTTGTAAGTGCCGGGTTCGGGTTCTAGCCCATCCCAGATAATGACGAGTCGAATACTGTTAAAGCCCCATTCTTTTACCTTTGCATAGAGTTCTGGGCCACCCTTAAGCATATATCCGTCCTTTTTGGATTTGTTGACCAAATTGATGCTGTTCAAAATGACCTGCCGTTCCGAATCATCCACAAAACGATTGCCTTTCACCGTAATTTCCTTGGGCTGGAAAGAACCCGACTCAACTTCTTTTTTGGATGGTTCACATCCTACTAACATTACAGAACATAAAATGACCCAGACCAAAGGAACCATATACGATGGTGCTGCTGTCGATCGTGTTTCAATTTTTCTCATTTAAGGAGATTTTATTCGACAATACTTTTAATGGATCCTCCTACCGGATGGTCTGCCGTAAATATAAAGCCAAGGAGGTTTGCTGCCGTTTGCGCTATTTGATCTTGATAAATCTGACCCTCGGTTATAACCTCTCCCAGGGGCGTTACGCCGGGGCCCATTGCTGCCAGCCAGGTTTCATCACTATGTGTCGTCTCGGAACCGTGGCTTGTCCATTGGTTCCCCAATCCCCTGCCGTGATCGGGATATACCAAAATGGCGGTCTTGTTCTTGTAAAAGGGATCTTCCTGAATCATTTTCCATAAACTGGCGATCATGGCATCGATATAGTGGGCAGAATCCAGATAGGAATCGTATTGTCCTGCGTGGCCAAAATCGTCGGGGTCTGCAAAATCGATGTACAAGACCTTTGGGTGATCGGCTGCCATATACGTTTTTGCCAAGGCAAAGGTGTGCTCGTCAAAACGGACGCTCTTCCCAAAATATTCCGGTAGATAATGTTGAAGTTCATTTGCTAATTTTTGGGAATCGGTGAGGTGTGTTCCCTGTACTTCTTCACCGGGAAGGTTTGCCAACATACCGTTGCGGTCCCTGTTCACAATTCGTCCAACGGCATCCCAAGAAGCGAAGGTCACCACCTTGCCCTC
This sequence comes from Cerina litoralis, assembly GCA_022008415.1. Taxonomy (GTDB): domain Bacteria; phylum Bacteroidota; class Bacteroidia; order Flavobacteriales; family Flavobacteriaceae; genus Cerina; species Cerina litoralis. The sequence goes on along the minus strand of JAIRBC010000016.1, from coordinate 88,735 downwards.
ATAGTCATCCTGTGTATTGAGGAACTCCAGCACGTTTTCGTTGGGGTTGTTGGGATATGCGTTGGAATCTATCTTTGGATCGTAGTATCCGCAAAGGGTCTCACTACGTCCAGGATAGGAGAACCAGTATTTGTTCTTTACGTTTACCTTGTTTCCCAGATCACGGTTGCCATAGAGCTGGCCCTTAGCGGCGATGGTTCTCCAAAAAAAAGGCATGGTTTTTTGCCGTCTTTCCTCTGGGGTGGATGCCCAATACTTTTTTTGGAGGGACTCCAAATCCTGAAAGTGATATTTGTTGTTGAAAAGCAGGGTAGAATCGGCTCCCTGAAATATCTCCTGCCAACGCATACCATCGACCGAAATAAGGATAATATTTTCCGCCTTCTTCTGGGCCAGGCAACCAACGGAAGCTATCAGAAGTAGCAATGATAATTTGATTTTCATTTTTTCATTTTTTATTAAAATTTTGTCCAGAACAACATATCGAAATCAATCCAAGGGTTTCAATTCCTTGTCAAGAACCACGGATCCGTCTTTTGGCAGGTTCATTTTAACCACTTTATCTCGATATCGGACCGTTACCGATTGGGCTATGGGCGATGTGATTCTCGCTAGATTTAGCTTGCCTGCAGTCCATTCGACATCGACCATAAATCCCCCACGCGCTTTTAATCCTGTGATCCTGCCGGTTGGCCATGCCTCCGGAAGTGCCGGAAGCACATGGATTTCCCCCGAGTGTGATTGCACGAGCATCTCGGCCATCCCAGCGGCAGTTCCCATGTTCCCGTCCAATTGAAAGGGGGGGTGGGTGGAAAAAAGATTGGCATAGACCCCACCTCCATCCACCATATTTACGCCGTCATCGGAAGTGACTTGCATGGCCCTGTTCAATAATTTATAAGATCTGTTTCCTTCTAATAATCGTGCCCAAAAATTTATTTTCCATCCAATAGACCAGCCCGTGCCGTCGTCTCCCCTGGCGTTCAACGACACTCGAGCAGCGTCGATTAGATCGGGTGTTTCAACCGGGTTTATTTGATTTCCTGGATAGAGGGCGTATAAATGTGATACATGGCGATGTTTGTTGCTGGGGTCGTCAACATCTTCCTTCCATTCCTGTAGTTGCCCCCACCTGCCAATTTTTAAAGGCAATAATTTTGTTTTGGCAGACATTAACTTCCTTTTAAACTCCTTGTCCTCTCCCAAGGCATCGCAGGCTTTGATGCAATTATTAAAGATGTCCCAGGCGATTTCAATATCCATATAGGCCCCTGCGGAAATCCCGCCGTGCTCTGGGGAATAGGAGGGGGAGGATACCAAATACCCCTCGGAATCCTGGGTCAAATAATCCAACCAAAAAAGAGCGGCCTCCTTCATTATGGGATAACCTTTTTCCCTTAAATAATCAAGGTCTTTCGAAAATTCGTAATGCTCCCATACATGACGGGAGTACCAAGCTGCCCCGCCTGGAAAAAAGCCCCAGGGAAACCCCCAACCAGGAGCAGTATATCCAAAGGGATTGTTCATGGTGTTTACAACCCAACCCTTCGCATTGAAAAAGTCCTTGGCCGATTTTCGGCCCGGAGGCCTCAACTTATCTATATATTCGATAAGGGGCTCATGGCATTCTGACAGATTGGTGACCTCTGCCGGCCAGTAGATCATTTCAATATTGATGTTGGCGTGATAGTCGCTCGCCCAAGGTGGATTGGTCTGATCGTTCCATTTGCCCTGTAAATTTGCGGGCATCGTCCCTGGCCGGGAACTGCTGATCAAAAGGTAACGGCCGTATTGAAAATATAGCGCTTCCAGGGACAGGTCTTTATTGCCCAAGGCGTAGGCCTTTAGCCTTTCATTGGTCGGAATATTGTTCCTGTTATTTGATTCCAGTTCAAAATTTACCCTGGAAAATAAATTGGAATAGTCCAGAATATGTTCCGACAAAATCCGGCTATAGCCTTTTTGTTTAACTGAATTTAGAGTGGTCTTGTTTAACGTTACATAATCCCTCCCGGAGTAGGAGGGATATTTATTTTGATAGTCCGTAGCGGCTGTCAGGTACAATGTGAGGTGCTTAGTGGATTTTAACCGCAATTTTCCATCAATGAAAGTAACTTTCTCGCCATCGGATTCGATCAACATTCTACTTTCATAACCCATTCCATTGTTTTCCAGATGGCCGGACATTATTAGTTCATCCCCCCTTAGTTCAATCGCAGCGTTCTTGTGTGGGGTGGATTCCCAAATCACATAATCGATGCCATCGGGACTATCGTTTTCAAAATGGAATACCAAGGTACGACTTGGGTAACTGGCAAAATAATTGCGCTTATGGTTTACACCATCAACCTGGTATTTTACGGTGGCTACCGAGTTAGAAATATCGAGCTCCCTGATATAATTCGTCGGCACCCCCGATTGGCCAATTTTTACAAATAGATCTCCAAAGGTTTGATAGGCTCCGAATCCTTCCCAACCATTGTTGTCGTTTCTCCCTTTGATTATTCCGGTAAGTTCCCTGCTGGCAAGCTGGTCCGCTTCCTTGTATTTGCCCTCGTCAATCAACCGTCTGATTTCTGGCAAATAGGTATACGCATTTTCCCTATTGCCACCGTTATATTTATCCCATTCGCCTTTCCCTCCGTACCATAGGGATTCTTCGTTAAACTGAATGTGTTCTTCCCCCACACCGCCAAAAAACATAGCCTCCATGTAGCCATTGCCAATAGGCAGAGCTTCCGTCATCCAAGATTTGGCAGGGTGCTCGTACCACAGTTTCAACTGTGATGGTTGAATCCCGGTATTTTGTGCGAAGGCAGAAATCGTAAAAAGTGTCACTGCATTGCTTGCAAACAAGACAAAGAGCTTTTTTTTCATTATTAGTACGTATCCTTCATCCAGTTGTACGGTTCCCTGTTTATCCACAGCCCCCGGGTAAAATCGGGGAAATCCTGGGGCGCCCCGTTGTTTTCTATGGAGACTTCGGAAAGGGGTGTTATGGCGCTCCATGCCGCGCAATCGTATGCATCCATGGGAGGGGCTATATTTTGTTTGGCAGATTCCACAAAGGCGTGATCCACGAAGAAATCCATCCCCCCGTGTCCAGCGCCCTCGGCGTGCTCCCCGTATTTTTTCCATAGGGGGTGGTCGTATTTTTTGAGCCACTCATCGGCTACGTCCCATTGGTGGGGCTTTTGGGCCTGCCCCTCGATATAGATCCGGTTGCCGTCCACTTCCCAGAGGCCTTCGGTGCCCTGGACCCTAAAGCCAAGGGAATAGGGCCTCGGCGAACTGCAGTCGTGGGTAACGATGATGGTCTCATGATTGGCGGTCTCTATGGTGCTGGTAATGACATCCCCCAGTTTCCATTTTAGTTTGGCGTTGGGGTGATCCTCCCCCGCGTTGTCCACGATGTACTTATGGAGGCCCCTGGCCTTGGTGGCATGGGAGGTAAGCGACATAAATCGGTTTCCGCGATTGATATCGCACATCGCCGCGATGGGCCCTACCCCGTGGGTGGGGTATACGTCGGCATTCTGCATTAAATTATGCTGGGTACGCCAAGCGGCCTCCGAATAGGCTTTATCGCCGAATTCCACTCCTTTGCCATGGTCTGGTTTTCCACTGTCGAAAAACACGCCCCTTAGGTCGTGCTGGTAGCCGCACCTAAAATGAAGAAGCTCCCCGAAGAGGTTTTGTTTTACCATGTTCAGCACGGCCAGAACATCCCTTCTGTAATTTACATTTTCCAGTATCATTACGTGGGATCCCGTCTTCTCGTGTACATTTACAAGGTCCCAACATTCCTCCATGGTGTTGGCCGCGGATACCTCGACCCCCGCGTATTTTCCGGCTTTCATGGCATCCGTAGACATTCTGACGTGCCAGAGCCACGGGGTGGCGATAATGACGGCATCGACCTCCTTTAGTTCCAATAAGTTCCTATAATCGTAGTCGTTGCTGCCAAAGGTTTTCGGTTTTTTAAACCCTGCGTCATCTATCATCTTAAGGGAAACATCAATACGTTTGGGATCAATGTCGCAGATGGCGGTGACGTTTACGTCCGTCCGCTGCAAAATATTGCGCAAATGGCTGGCGCCACGTCCGCCTACCCCTATAAATGCCATGTTCAGTTTATCGGTCTTCGGTCCCGTAAAGGCCCCAAATGATACGTTCGGCATGGTAGCGATTCCGGCCCCTGCGAGCGCTGTTTTTTTAACGAAATTACGTCTTGATCCCATTTTGTGATTTTTAAATTATTAAATAGTTAGCCAATTTAAACTTTTTATTCTTTTTAAAGTAGCCAAAATTCCTTTTTGCCTTACGGCCAAATCCCTTCCGATTTTAGAAAATTGTCCATACCGGGTTTGGTGGCTATCCAGACGCTAATGGCAATGCGACCTTTTGATCCTTTATCTACAGGCCCTGATGATTCGGTTAATTTTAGTTTTCAAAGTCTTCCGATAAAGCTTTGTAAAAACTATAACAGATCAACAACAACAGTACGGCAAAAGGAATCGCGATCAATAGCGCTGCCGTTTGTAAGGCAACCAGTCCACCACCAATTAGTAGCACACCTGCTATGGCTCCTTCCATTGACGCCCAAAATATTTTTTGCCCTTTAGGGGCGTCGTGCCTGCCCCCCGAAGTAAGTGTATCTACAACGAACGAGCCCGAATCGGATGAGGTAATAAAGAAACCGATTACCAATATTATTGCCAATCCCGATGATATGGATGCAAATGGATACTGTTCCAACAAATAATAGATAGATGTTGATACGTTGTTGTTTACTGCTTCAGAAATTGCGTGATTGCCTAGGAGTTCTTGGTAAAGTGCGCTTCCACCAAATACGGTCATCCATAAAAAAGTAAATAATGTAGGAACCAATAGCACCCCCAATATAAATTCCCGGAAGGTTCTTCCCTTAGAAATACGGGCAATGAATATTCCGACGAATGGCGACCATGAAATCCACCACCCCCAATAGAAAATGGTCCATGAACTCTGCCATGATTTTTTATTGATCACGCTCTGATAGGCCTCCGTCCACATACTTTGCTCGAAAAACACGGTGGTATAATGACCGATATTTTGGATAAAGGCTTTCAGTAAAAATATGGTAGGCCCCACGAGAAGCATAAATACTAGCATTATTATGGCAAATCGCATATTCCATTCGCTTACCAGCTTTATTCCTTTGTCCAATCCGAACACCAACGACATGGTAGCTGCGGCTGTAATTGCTATAATGAGTAAAATTTGGACGAATACACTGTTTTCAACACCGAATAGATATCCCAGTCCTGCGTTTACCTGTTGAACGCCTAATCCCAACGACGTTGCGAGCCCGAATAGGGTAGCTACTACGGATATAATATCGATCGTGTCTCCCCATTTGCCATAGATGGCTTTACCCAAGAGCGGTTGAAACAAGGAGCGTATTGTTAAAGGTAATTTTCTGTTAAAAGTGAAGTATGCCAAAGCCAAGGCAACCACGGCATATAAAGCCCAAACGTGGATTCCCCAGTGCAAGAAGGTTAGACCCATAGCCGATTTAGCCCGATCTACTACGGTGGAGGTGTCTCTTAATAAGGGGTTGTCGTTAAAGTGTGAAATAGGCTCTGCCACGCTCCAAAATAAGATGCCGATTCCCATACCTGCACTAAACAGCATTGCGAACCAGGCCTTAAGTGAAAATTCGGGTATGGCATTCTTTCCGCCAATTCTAACGCGGCCGAATTTTCCGTATCCGAGAAACAAAGCAAAAAAGAGCAATAGATTTAATAAGAGAATATAGAACCAACCAACGGTGTGCGAGACCGTTTTTTGAATCGCAGCAAACCAAATGGACATTGGTTTCCCCACAAATAGCGTGATGGAAATGAGCACAATTACAATAATCAATGAGGGAATGAATACAAAGGGATTTGATTTTACACCTAAGAATGTTGTTTCGTCGCTTCTATTGCGTTTCTTTGCCATTGCTAACTATATTTTTACGGTCTCGTCATTACGGTTCGTTTATTGTAGGAGGTTGCAAGATATTACGACAGGAAAAAACCGGAAATTTTAAATTCTACTCTTAGGTCTTACCGCTACCTTAATTCATCTTCAAAATATCCTTGTGGGACACCCGGTTAAAGTCATCGAAGCGTTTTTTGGTGGGTTTGCCCCAGAAAAAGGAACCGGGTGATAAAATCGAATTTAAAGATAGTAGATCTGAATAGATTCATTATCCGTCAATATTTTTTCAGAGAATGAATTATAGCCTTTTCTTTCCCTTCTGCCGAAAGTTTATGGTCGTAATTATAAATGGCACCGTCCCAACTCCCGTACATGACATTGGGAAGCACGATAAATCTAGACCCGAACTTCCACGAATTGTCTTGAACAAGATCATTGCGCTCTGTAACCGGTATTTTATCAAAAATACCACTAAAGTCTCCTAGATTGTCTCCCAGTAACAGAAGAACTTCGTGGTTATCCATCACGTTCTTTCTCCGTAAATCTTTATTCGATGTCGTTGTTTTTAACGTAAGATGATCGTTTACCGCATCTGGAAAGCCCCACCGTTGCAGGTCTTTTAGTGTTGGATCTCGCTCGGCCTCAAGACGATTGGTAATGTAAAAAATGGCTACTCCCTTGCTTTTTGCATAGCGTAGGAAGGACAAGGCCCCTGGCACCGTATCGCAATCTATTTTTGCGGTCCACTCCATCCATGAAGCATCGCTATATTCTTCGTTTTGTAAGGCTTGGTGTATTTGGTACGGACTGTTGTCCAATATGGTTTCGTCAATATCCGTTACGATAGCTGGGGGTTTTACATGTTCTTGCTGCAATAGGATATCCAATCTTGTTTTTGCCAGACTATAGGCTTGGAAGCACAATGCCCTATATTCCCCAGCTTTCTGTTGCCACGCCGCGGCCCAAGCAGGGCCTTGTAAAACTATAGGGGCATTCTGCTGGGCGTTAACCGATTTTTGTTGTGTTTTGCACGCCACAACAAGACCAAATAAAATGACAAATGAAAAGTGATAAATAGATTTTGGTAGGTTTGACATCCTATAAGAAATTGGAATTGACTGATTTTAATGATAAACGAATCCCATCATTTTATGATCGCCCAAGTGTTGGCGGCGTTGTATTTTCCCATGAGCACTATCTTATAGAATTTTGAGGGCAATTGGGACACATCGACATTTGCTTTGTCCGCCCGGGAATTTACATTTCCCATTCGTATATACTTATCCTTTTCTCCTTTGACGAAGAGGTTGGTTGTAGCCATCCATATTTCCAATTTTTCATTGGTTCCATAATCTTTCCAGGTAAGTTCCATTTTATCGCCCTTAGGTATTGCCCTTACATCCGAAACGGATATGTTTCCTGTAAGCGGAACCCCATCGATTTCCCACAACCGATCTTTTTTGGGGTGGATGTCCAGTGCGCGCAGCATTGAAGGCATAAGGTCCACAATGGCCGGTGTTTCCTTGGTAAACCTGGCGTTCAGGTCATTGGCATTGGTTACGATCCACGTATTGCGTTCCCTATCGCTTTGGCCGCCGTGGCCTTTACCGTCCTTGGGGCTGCGTCCGTGATCGGTGGTAATCCACAATTGCCAGTTTTCCCCGAAGTCCTTTTCACGGATTTTTATAGCCTCCCAAATCCTTCCTATCTGATCGTCCATGGTCTTTATGGCATCGCGGAACTGTTCGCTGTCGCCGTACATGTGGCCCATGTCGTCGGTAAACTCCAGGTACACCCAAGAAAGATCGGGGCCGTTGGCCTTTACGTACCGCGCTGCCTCATCGGTTACGTGTTCATCGATCCTATGGATAAAGAGGCGATCCTTGGTATGCGGAAAGGCAACGGTATCCAATTCAAAGCCGTCAAAATGATAATCCAGTTTAATATTTCCGGTAGCTTCAAGACCTTCCCCCACCAACTTGGTGCGGTTGTCCAACCAAGTAGAGAAAATGGCGGTTTTTATATTGGGCCTGTTTTCCTTCGCAAAGCGAAAGATGGTCCAATAATTGTAATTGGGTGCTTTAATGGAATTGCCATAAACATGGTGCTTGTTCACCCAAGTGCCCGTGAGCAGGCTGTTGTAGCCCACGGCGGAGATGGTGGGCGTTTGCGAGTAGCCGTCCCTAAGTCCGCCCACATAGGCGCGGGTATAGCCCCCTTTAGCCGCAATGGCATCCAGGTTTGGGGTGGGTACTTTTTCGATGACGTCGGCTGAAATGCCATCGACGATTGCGAAGAGGACTTTGGTTTTTGAATCTTGTGCCTTCGACAGTTGGATACAAACTAAGGTGAATATGATAACAGCTATTTTATTCATGATTTCTATTTAGGATATTATTTGTTCCATAATGGAACAAGGTCTTGTTAAATATGGATAAATCCCTAACTCATAGTGTTGCTTTTTATTTCAAAGATAGCCAACACCCCTTTGTGATCGGATGGCCAAATACCTTCTGGTTGCAGAAACTTTTCCCTATCAGGATTGGTATCAATTCGTTCTCCATTGACGATGCAGCCTTCTCGACCCACTATAACGATATCTTGCAAAACTAACCTCGCATCGGGATGGTAATAGATAAAATCAATCCGATCCCTTTCATCGGCATCCTTGGCCCACAACAGTTTGGACAATATTACTTGGATATTGTTCGCAGGCCATGTAATTCCTGGATATTCAACAGGATCGGGATATTTTACTCGATACGCATCCATAAAACCATTTTCTTGAAGGGTTATACTGTTGTTCCATGGCACTACGGTTCCATGGTGGTCAAACCTATCTTTTGTGGCCTTTGTCCAATCCAAATGGGAAGGTTCGTTAAAATCGCCTCCTAAAAGCACTAGATTTCCTTTTTTATGTTCCTTCTTGGCATCTGCAACAAAAATAGCGATGGCCTCGTCCCGTTCCGATCCCAGGTTTTGTTCCAGAATTTTGTCAACATCCAAAATTGGAGGGGGCAATTTTTTCCAAGTAACCCCGCTGTACCCACGGGGAAGGTAGCACTCATAATGGGTATAGTCTAAGTGGGCGCTATAAAATGCTACGGTGGTTCCGGCTATATTGATTATGGCCTTGGTGATGGAACCGTGATCGTTCTCTGGCGGGTAAGGTGCCGTTTGCGAAATAATGGGAAACCGTGAAAGTATGCCCGAATCTTGGCTTTGTTTGGAATAATAGACAAGTCCTTTTTCCGCCATGGCGTTTACCAACCGTGTTGCAAGACTTTTATCATCGTAATTCCTTACTTCACTCAAGGCAACAATATCTGCCCCTGTATGGATTACTTCATCGACGATAGCGTCAAAACCGCCGGCGACTTCGGTGCCTTCCTGCCAGATATTCAACTGGAGCACCTTTAACGTGCCGTCAAAATATGGTTTCGTTTCTTTGGGGGTTTCTTGCTCTGTTAGGGCCATTTCCTTCTCTTGAGAGTAAGAATTGCATCCCAAAGTGAAAACAAAGAAAAATAGGGCAATATAATACAAGAACAACTTCCTCATTTTAAACTATTTGAATTTAAGGAAAAATAGGGGAATAGATTTGAATTTCTCTCCTTTTTTTCAATCTAAAAACTAACTTAAATTAACATATTTTAAAGTATTGTTATGGCTTAATTAAAAGTGCATTAAAACAAAATTATATGATTGGTTCTAAGATTACAGTCGTAGTACCCTTTTTGCCAAACATTAAAATGTAAAGCCCGTATTGAATGCCCTGTGTTGCGGATAGGAAATCATCGACAATAATAACAATATAATTAATGGACTTTTTTTTTAATCACTATATGGTGAACTGCCGCAAATTTTTTCTTACAAACGTGAAATGAGATACTAATAAGAATGTGGATAATAGTTGTTTTGAAGGGTTCCGTCCTCGAATAAATCCATAATTGCATAACCTGGAGGAGTTTCCTGGTACCAACCTTTACCGGCCGATTCTTTATCCCCTTCTCCCCACCAAAAACCACTTAATGAACCATTACAGAAATAGTTTACGTTGTTGTAAACGGCATTGTCCAACAAATGCATATGTCCACTTATACAATTAATTTTTTTATCAGGGTGCTTATAAAATATCTTCGTAATGTATTTACTATCGGTATGGTTGCCTCCATAGGGAATTGTACTAACCCCCAGAATAGGATAATGGGACATTATTAAAATTGGGGTTCCCGCGGGCAATTTATCTAAGTCGTTTTCTAACCAAATTCGCTGCTCGTAATCTAACGACCCCGCATTTTCATTGTTACTATCGAGCACAATAAAGTGCCATCCAACTTTATCGAAACTATAGTATCTTTTAGGGATACCTAATTGTTTTACCACATAATCCTTACCATACATAGAGTCATTTTTGCTCGGAGCTGCCCACCACATATCATGGTTGCCCAGACAGGAATACATTTTGTATTCGGAGAAACCATTGCGCAATTCTTGCCAAATAGCCCATTGGTCTGTAACCCGATTCCTTTTAATGTCGTTATAATCGGCTGCTAAAATTGTATCGCCACCATTAAGGAAAAAATCTATCTCGTGTTTTTTTATATCTTCCAAACATTTTTTAAACCGGTTTGGGGCGTTGAGTTCGGGACGGATATGTACATCTGTGATATTGGCTATGCGCAGTACTTTCTTTCTCTCATTACTATTCCTAACATCATTGGCAGCAATTGTCACCGGGGTAACTGCTGAGGCTACAACGCCTAGTCCCAGTTGTTTTATAAGTAATCTTCTTTTAGGATAATGTATTGTTTTCATTATAATCTAGATGTGGTTTACTGAGTTCTATTCAAAGCTAAGGAAGAAGGAAAGAAACTCCCCCTTCCTTCTCAATGGCTAAAGAAACTAACTTAAAAACAACTCTACCTTAGGGTGTCGAAAATAAATTACTGGAGGTATACCAATACACCCAAGCCCCTCCCGATTCGTAATAAACGTCAATGTCAACGTGAATTTCACCAGCACAAACGTCATATGTACCTTCCCCGTTTTGCCTAAATTGGTACACGTACCCGTCGTTGTCCGTGCCTGCATCATAATCGTCAAATGACGCATCTCCTGCTGTGGCCCCTTCAACGGCAGGGGTAAGGGTAACGCCCAGTTCGGCATTGGGAAACGGTCCGTAATCTATCAATTCCCCGTTGAGAGTAACGACGGATCCGCTAACGCTACCCGTAACGGTATGGTTGCCGGCCGAACTGTTTATATCCGAAGCATTGAATACATCGATTGTACTACTGCATTCGTTGTCCAAAATATGGAGAACGAGCGATTTATTGGACTGGTTTTTAATCCCCACGCCAATATCTATTTTGGGGTTGCTTACACTTTCTATTTCAATTTCTAGACTGCGGTCTTCAGGGCTGTTTACCTGGTCGTCGATCATGGTAATATTAAAGGGCTCCGATTTGATATCTCCGGCCTTAAAGGTAACCGTGGTGTTTTTTACCGAGTAATCGACTCCTTCTTTGGCATTGATCCCGGTTATATTAAGATTTACTGTAAAATCTTCGTCTAGGACACTGCCATCGTATCGCAAATAAATTGGGTACGGGGTCTCATTGTCGGCTGTGTAAGTTTCCGGCACCGAAACTTCCTCGTCGATAAAAGAAACAAATTTATATCGTTCAAAGTCGTATTGTTCAACTTCCCCTTCACACCCAATGTTTGACAGTACAAACAGTAGGAAAACAACTGGTTTTAAGATTTTCATATTATTGTTATTTTTGAAATTCATGATTACAAGGGAGTTACCAGCCCATTATCTGCTTTAACTGCGGGTTCAATGCCACTTGGTGGGCCGGAACGGGACGGTAATAGTACTTGGGTTCCTCAAAATTTTGAGGTGCCTTGGAGGTCACCATATGCCCAGAGGTTCCGTTGGAGAGAAGCAAACTGGCACTGGGATCTCCGAAGAAGCCCGCCTTGTAATATATTAGATCCGCCCCTAATGAATTTTTTTCTTTAGGCGAAGGAATGTCCTCGCTGCTCCCGATGATATCGATGTCCTCGATACCATCACCCGTCATGTCATACTTGCCCAAGCTTGGAAAATACATTCCCTCTGGTATTTTTTCCAAGACTTTACCCGCGGCCCATCTCGTTATATCGTCGAGCCGGAAAGATTCAGAGGCAAACTCCACTCTTCTTTCCCTTCTAATTTCCAAAATGACGCCCTTGTTGGCACCGGAAACATTTGGAAATCTGTTTTCCAATATGGGATCGATATCGTTGTTCGTTCCATTTAAATTCATATCGGGAAGTCCTGCTCTTTTCCGCAATAAGTTTATGGAAATATTAAGATCGTTCTGGTCCAATGTTCCCATTTCTGCCTTGGCCTCGGCATAAACTAAAAGTGCCTCGGCATATCTGTAGACCGCAACATCCACTCCTGCGGGATCCACACTATTGTTGTAGCCCTTGATCTGATGATAACCCGTAAAATTTTTGTTCAATTCCAATACATAGGGGTTTGTACTCCCAGGAGCGATCCAGCCCGGGGAAACAAAGGTCTGGGCAAGCCTAGGGTCTCGATTCTGAAATTCTTCCACAAAGGTCATGGTGCCAGCACTTGGCTGATCCGTAAAACGAGAACCATCGGACATTAAATAACTGTCAATCAATGATTTGGAAGGACTCTGTTCATAATTGCCAAATACCGTATAATCGCCACTGGTCTTCTTTTTATCTACGTCGTACGCATTTACTAGAATTGCTTCCGGATTTCCCGACAGATCTTCCGAATTGAACAGGGCAGCATAGTCGTTATTGGGACTGCCCGAATTGTAGATTTCAAAATTGCCGGAATCCATCAGTTTTTTGGAAGCTTTCTCTGCCATTTCCAAGAAGTTCTTAGCGGTATTTTCTAGCCCCAGTTCGGGATGGTACTTTCTAAAAGTGCCCTCGTACAGGGCGATTCTGGCCTGCATCATGAGGGCGGCCCATTTGTTGATGTTTCCATAAGAAACATCCTCCCGGATGTTTTGTGAAGCAAATTGGATGTCGCCGATGATACTATCCATTACCATGGCCCTGGGGTCCCTAGGCTTGAACAATGTTTCATCTTCTGGATCCAAGGTCTTGGAGTACCAGGGCACATCGGAGTACCTTTTTACCATGCCAAAATAAAATTGTGCCCGGAAATATCTGGCAACACCCTCAAAATGCTTTTTGGCATCATCCTCTATGTCTGCCTTCCCATAATTTTCCAAGAAAAAATTGATGCTCCTCAACCAGCTCCAAGACCAACCAGAAGTAATATTTTCCGCACTCGGGCTACCTACCAATATATTTTTAATTTCAACGGCCCCAGTGGTGGCTATATCGTCTGTTCCCTGATCGCTCAAAAACATCCCGTATCCAGGAAGCCTTAACAAACCATTGATATACAACTGTAAGTCCGATTCGGAATTGAAGAAATTATCCTTGGCTATGGAAGCCTCCGGACTGGTATCCAAAAAATCATCACTACAACTTATTAGGACGATAGCTTGAGCCACTATCATTGAATATATAATTATTTTTTTCATCTTTTCTTTTTTTTATATTGGACCATTTAAAAAGTAACGCTCATTCCAAACGAAAGTTTGCGGTCGAAAGGATAGGCATATCCTCTGTTACCGGTTGCCTCTGGATCAATGGTCTTTTTAATTTCTGACCATTCAAAGATGTTTTCCCCCGTGACATAAAAACGGAGTTGGGAAAGGTGTATTTTATCTAGTAGCTCATAGGGAAGGGAGTAACCTAGAGTAAGATATTTTATCCGTAGATAGGCCGCACTCTTTAAATATTTGGTCTGGGGAATATCCAGTCCGGCTCCATAATTTGAGTCGGCCAGCCAACTTTGGAGTACAGGATATTCGGCATCTATATTGGCATCTGCTAGGCCGGCATCAATATAGGATTGTGAGTGCTGTGCCCGTAGGGCATCACTATCCCCGGCGGCCCGATAGAAATCGAGCAAATGGGGGTACATATTGGCGTAGGGTTGTTGGTACGCGCCCCAGAAAAGATAGTTGGTCGGATAATAATCCCTTTTTCCTATCCCTTGTAAAAATCCGCTCAGATCAAATCCTTTCCAGCTCAAGTTTAGATTAAACCCGACCTGGTATCGAGGTTGGGTATTTCCGATCAATTTTAGATCCTTTGGATCGCTGGCCGATTCTCCCCTTAAAATTTTTCCGTCCCCATCTTGATCTACATATTTGGGCCATCCCGGAACTATGGACAAGGCACCCCAGGGAACAATGGCCGATTCGTCAAGGGCGTCGATTTCTTCTTGGTTCTGGAAAAAACCATCGTTTTCCAATCCCCAGATTTCTCCAACTTTTGCACCTTCCCGCCATTGGGAAAAAAGTTGGCCTTCGTTATCGAACCGAGTGATGGTCGTTTGGTTGTCGGACAATATAAGCGAGGCACCCACTTTAAATGGGCTTCCCATCAATTCCCAGTCGTGATTGTACCCCATGGTCAATTCCCAGCCACTGGTCTGCAGGTCCGCTGCATTGGCCTTCGGAGGGCTTGTCCCCAATACTCCGGGCAATTCCTGACTTTGGGTCAGCATTCCTATGGTTTTTCTAAAATAATTATCTAAGGAAAGCGTCAAGGTACTGTCAAAGAAGGCCATGTCCACACCAAAATTATTGGTAACGACCTTTTCCCAGGTATAGTTGTTCGGATTTACGCCCAATCCTGGGGCATAGACGGCCTTTGGATAATCACCATCTATTAAATAGCCTGATTGTCCCGTGGGCATCGTATTTATATATCCGTAGTCGCTAACACTCTGATTGCCTAGGGATCCTGTGGAGATTCTAAACTTTAATTGGTTCATGACATTAGTGATCGATTCCCCGAATTCCTTGCTGGCTATCCATGTTAAGGCCACCGATGGAAAAAACCCGTAACGATCGTTCTTGGGAAATCTTGACGACCCATCATACCTGCCGTTAAGTTCGAGAATGTATCTCTCGTTGTACATATAGTTCAATCTTCCAAAATAGCCGTTCAGGGCCCAATCGGAATAGTCCCAACCTACGGTTTGATCCCCGGTCGCCAACGCAATGTTGGGAAGTTCGGAGGATATCAGTTCGTCCCTATTTGCGGAGAACCATTCGTACTTGTTCGTCTCTTTGTTGTACCCTACAAGCGCCGTAAATTTATGCTTGTTGATTTCTTTTGTGTAGGTGGCGTAAAGGTTGATGACATTGTATTTGTTTTCTCCGAGAGCTTCGTAGGCATAATCGGAACTCACCTGTTCCCTTACGTCATTGGGACCAAAACCGATTTTATATTTTGTGCCGTCCCAATGCCTCCTATCGGAATCTTTTTTAAACGAGTACTGCCCGGTCAGGGTCAGGTCCCTTTTGAAAAAGTATAGATTAAGTTTATTGGTGGTCTGGATACCAGTATCGTTTATTTCCGTTTTTCCTCCCTCGGTCATCCGGGCCGCGGCACGACCGGCATCGGTATTGGCCCAAGTGCCATCAGGGTTTTTCACCACATCAGTTGGCCTTATATTGTAAACACTTGTGATACCGTAAGTAGGGAGTCTTCTGTTGGTCAAGGACAAGAAGGTATTGTTTTCAAAATCCATCCATTTATAGGGCTCTATCTTTACTTTGGAACGTAAGGCATTGCGCTCCCAGGAGTCTTCCGCCAATCGGTTCAGTCCATTTTCCAAGGTATGGTTGCCCGATAAGTAATAGCTTACCCCACCTTCTTTAATACCATCCTCCGATTGATTAAAGGCTCTTTTGCCACTTAAGGAAATATTGTGGTTTTGGGAAAAGGAGGAGGTATTAAAAAAGTATTTGCTCCAATCTGTATCTCCCATGTATTGCCACCTATCTGGATTTAATGGGTCTAGCCTTACATTGGGTACCGTAGGGTCATTGGATCTGTCCCTCGCCCATGCATATTGTTCGTCCGTATAATTTACATAGTCCCAAGGTGTGTTGTTGGTCGATATATCCAATAATCTAGAAAAGATATAAGGATCCGTAATGGGATCTGGGGTAATGGTTGGTTTGCCCCAAATAAAGGCATTGGAATAGGATATCTTGCTTCTGCCTCCTTCTTTGGTAGTTACCAACACTACACCAAATGCCGCTCTTGCCCCATATATGGCGGCGGAAGAAGCATCTTTTAGGACGGATATGGAGGCGATGTCGTCCGGGTTCATTCTAGTTAGGTCCGCGGATGAGGAAGGCACGTCATCTATTAAAATTAATGGAGTCCCCCCATTTATGGAGGTGTATCCGCGGATATTGATATTTGCAGTCCCGCCCGGCGCCCCATTGGCAAAAGAGATGTTCAGGTTTGCCACCGTGCCCTGAAGGCCTTGCGAAACGTTGGCAATGGGTCTATCCTCCAATTGTTTCATATCTACCGTGCCCACAGATCCAGATATAAACTCTTTCTTCTGGGTGCCATAGCCCACCACAACGACTTCGTCCAATTTGCCCAAGTCCCGGGCCATGGATACATTGAAGGTTCTTTTATCCCCTACTGTGATTTCTTGTGGTTGGTAGCCCACATAGGAGAATGTCAGTATAGATTCCCTTGTTGGGGCTTCGATGGTAAATTTCCCGTCAAAGTCGGTCACAACGCCGGTAGTGGTCCCTTTTACGACTACACTAGCACCTGGTAAAGGCAGGTTGTCCTCGGCATCTACTACGGTACCTGTGATTGTACGTTCCTGTGCCCAACCAGTGGCACATACCAACAAAAAGAAGATCGTGCCGAACCAAGTTTTGGTAAAGTGCCCGGTTGTCGAAAGGAGATTTTTTCTTTCTTTTTTCATAAAAATCGATAAGGGTTAGATTTTCTAAGTTAAAGTCTTGTTAATTTCAATGGGGCTAATGTAAACAAATAAATTGATTGACCAAACAATCAATTTAAAATTAAATTCACTATAATTGTATCTATCAATTAGGAAATATCTTTCTTATGGGAAGAAAAAGTCTCAAGGGCATTCGGCAAAAGGAAATTGTCGAAGCTTTTTATAAAGTGGCCCGTAGGGAGGGTCTGGAACACGCTTCGTTGGCCAAGGTGGCTGGGGAAATGGGAATCAATCCCAGTTTGGTATCGCACTATTTTGGATCCAAAAATGCTCTTATTTTTGGGCTCATAGAATTTATACTGGCGTCCTATAAGAATTTTTACACCTTGGATTATGGTGAGCCGGAATATGGATCTCGCCTGAGAAACATCATTGAAAATCTGTTTTCCAGGGAATGGGATAAGCTGATCGACGATGAGGTGTTCTATGACTGTTTTACGTTGGTATTTCGCAACGAGAATATAAAAACGGCGTACAAAGAACTGCACGAACATTTGAGGAAATGGCTTACAGAGGCCATTGAGGAGGCCAAACGGAAAGGGGAAGTGCACGTCGACGACCCGGAGAGTGCTGCAGATCTTATTTTTATTTTGGTGGAGGGATCTTATTACTACCTCTCCATGTTTGATATAGGGGACGAGTATTTTGAAAAGCAGAACCGATATAAGCACGCGGCCCTGGATATCTTAAAATTTAATATCACAGATACGATCTGATGTATTTAGTATTAAGTACAAAGTATAGCGTAATCCATTTTGGTGAAATGCGAATTATTAAATCGAGTTTAGACAAAATATATCCCATGCCTTGGGGTTTCAAATTAGCAGGACAGACCTAGGAATTATAAAGGGGGAATCGATGACAAAAGAAAATTCATTTTTATATTACGATGGGGCAAGACGGTCGGCAACCTCCCACCGGTATTTTGACAATATCAATCCCGCTACGGGAAAAGTGCTGCATAGCGTACGGTCCGCCTCCGACGCGGATGTGGAAAATGCGGTGGAATCTGCCCGATCGGGATTCGAAATCTGGTCGGCCATGGCTCCGACCGAACGGGGACGCATACTGCGAAAAGCGGCCGATATTTTGCGATCCAGGAACGAGGAAATTGCGAGGATAGAGGTCGAGGATACCGGCAAGCCCCTTACCGAAGCCATTTCTGTAGATGTGCTTTCGGGCGCAGATGCGCTGGAATATTATGGGGGAATTGCCGCTTCCCTTCACGGGGAGCATTACGATCTGGGCAATAGCTTTGCCTATACCAAAAGAGAACCGTTGGGTATTTGCGCCGGAATTGGGGCGTGGAACTATCCCGTGCAGATCGCCTGTTGGAAGTCGGCCCCAGCCCTGGCCTGTGGCAACTCTATGATCTTTAAACCTGCGGAGCTCACGCCCCGTTCGGCCGTATTGTTGGCCGAGGTCTTTACCGAGGCCGGTCTGCCCAATGGGGTGTTCAACGTAGTACAGGGGGAGGCCGAAGTCGGACAGATGCTAACTCGCCACCCCAAAATTAGCAAGATATCGCTGACAGGGGAAGTAGGTACCGGTAAAAAAGTGATGGCGGATGCCGCCAAAACATTAAAACACGTTACGTTGGAACTGGGAGGCAAGTCTCCCTTGATCATTTTTGAAGATGCCGATCTGGACGAGGCCGTTAACGGGGCCATGATAGCCAATTTTTATACCCAGGGCGAAATATGTTCCAATGGTACCCGGGTCTTCGTACACGAATCTTTAAAAGCGGCCTTCCTGGAAAAACTTATCGCCAAGACCCAAAACCTCAAAATAGGCGACCCCATGGAAATGGATACCCAAGTAGGGGCCCTGATCAGCGAGCAACATTTAGAAAAGGTCCTCGATTACATCGAGCAGGGAAAAAAGGAGGCCAAGTTGATCGTAGGCGGGGAACGTTGCAATAATATCGAGGCATGCCAAGAAGGCTATTTCGTAACCCCGACTATTTTTGAGGCCGATCAGGATTCGGCACGTATCGTAAGCGAAGAGATATTTGGTCCGGTAATGACCGTACTGTCGTTTAGTGAGGAGAACGAAGTGGTGCGAAGGGCCAATGATACGATATATGGTCTTGCAGCGGGCGTGTTTACCCGCGATCTGGTCCGGGCGCACCGGGTTGTGGGCCAACTGGAGGCAGGGATGTGCTGGGTCAACAACTATAACATTACCCCGGTAGAAATACCTTTTGGGCCTTATAAGCAATCGGGTATAGGCAAGGAAAATGGCTTGGCGACCCTAAATGCCTATAGCCAACTAAAAACAGTTTATGTGGAATTGGGCAAGATCGATAGCCCGTATTAGATCCATATTCCACTACCGAAAGTTTAGATTAGCGAACTATGAAGTACGATTATATAATAATTGGCGGGGGTTCTGCGGGATCCGTTTTGGCCAATAGGTTGAGTAAAGACCCCGGCAACGAAGTCCTGGTCCTGGAGGCAGGTCGGCCAGATTATCTGCTCGACTTTCGGATCCATATGCCCGCCGCACTTAGTTATTTATTAACGGGAACATTTTATAATTGGGGCTATTCCTCCGATCCGGAGCCTTTTATGCACCAGCGTAGAATCGCCCAGCCAAGGGGCAAGGTGTTGGGGGGGTCTAGTTCCATAAACGGCATGATCTGGATAAGGGGCAACAAGGGCGATTACAACAAATGGGCCCTGGAAAAAGGATTGAACCATTGGGACTATGCCCATGTGTTGCCCTATTTTAAAAAATTGGAAACACGTCTTGTGGGTCCGGACAAATACCACGGGGACAAGGGCCCCCTAAAGCTCACGACCCCAAAAAACAAAAATCCGTTGTTCGGGGCGTTTTTCGAATCGGTCCAAGAAGCAGGATACCCCTTGACGGATGATGTAAACGGTGCCCATCAGGAAGGCTTTGGGAAGTTCGACCAAACGATCTTCCATGGGAGGCGTCGTAGTGCGGCGCGTTCCTATCTGCATCCCGTAAAAAACAGGCCTAACCTAACGGTATGGACCAAGGCCATGGTGCACAAGGTTCTTTTTGACGGAAAAAAGGCCGTTGGGGTAGAATTTAGAAAGAGTGGAAAGGTCCAAGTGGCAGCGGCATCAAAGGAGGTGATATTATGTGGGGGAGCCATTAATTCCCCCCAATTGCTGCAACTTTCAGGAATTGGGAATGCGGATGAATTAAAGGAACACGGTATTCCCGTCGTCCAAAATCTGCCCGGGGTTGGTAATAATCTACAAGATCATCTAGAGGTCTATGTGCAATGGGCCTGCAAGGAGCCCGTAAGCGAGTATCCCAATCTCAGCCCTTGGCGGGCTCCAAAAATTGGGTTAGATTGGCTTTTTAGACGTAAAGGCCCTGGTGCTACCAATCACTTTGAAGCAGGGGGGTTTATCAAAAGCAGAAAAGACAAACCCTATCCCGATCTGCAATATCACTTTTTACCGGTGGCCATCCGGTACGATGGCTCCGCCCCGGCGGAAGGCCATGGTTTTCAACTACACGTGGGCCCGATGAATTCCGATGTGCGTGGCCATGTAAAAATTAGATCCTCCGATCCCTACGAACCTCCATCCATTCTGTTCAATTACCTTTCTACCCAACAGGAGCGCGAGGATTGGGTCGCTGCCATTAGAAAGACCCGCGAGCTGATGGAAACTACCGCTATGGAAAAATACAGGGGCGCAGAAATATCGCCGGGAAAATCGGTACAGACCGAGGCAGAGATCCTGGATTGGGTTGCGCGGGAAGGGGAAAGCGCGTACCACCCCAGTTGTACCTGTAAGATGGGTCTCGATAAAATGGCTGTGGTAGATGACAAACTTAGGGTACACGGGGTGCAAAACCTCCGGGTAGTCGATGCGTCCGTTATGCCCTTTATTACCAACGGTAATATCTATGCACCGGTTATGATGATTGCCGAAAAAGCCGCCGACCTCATTCTTGAGCGTCCCACCTTGCCCCCGGAGGAGGATGTATGATAGACGATAGAATCCACTAAAAACCAAAATAATCCAAACAAACCCATATGTTAGACCGTAAAACGATAAGAACGCTACGTCCTACGCTGTACCTCATGTTGGCACTGACCTTGGCCGGTGGATATCTTTATCTATTTACGGGATCACCCGTTTTTTGGCCTGGTTTTATAGCCATGATATTCTTTTATGGGCTAATTTTTTATATGGGGACGTATGCAGCTACTATGCGCCAATCTGGTGGTGGCGCCGACAATATCTTGTTGGCCGGGCGGAACATTCCCCTGTGGATCGGAATCTTTACGATGAGCGCCACCTGGGTGGGCGGGGGTTATATCAATGGGGCCGCCGAATATACATATGACAGCAACTATGGCTTAATGTGGGTGCAGGCACCCTGGGGCTATGGTCTTAGCCTCATCATTGGCGGCCTGTTCTTTGCGCGAAAAATGCGACGATTTCGTTTCAAGACTATACTGGATCCCCTATCACAACGTTATGGCAATAAAATGACGGTACTTCTCTATTTCCCCGCTCTGTTGGGCGAAATATTCTGGACCGCGGCTATATTGACCGCTTTAGGGGCAACATTTGCCACTATTCTCGGTCTGGATATACGGACGGCCATAGTGATATCTTCCCTTATTGCCATCGCGTATACGGCCATCGGGGGAATGTGGGCGGTAGCGTTGACCGACGTGGTGCAGCTTGGTCTTCTCATTATTGGATTGATTGTGGTAATCCCTTTTGCGCTCGATCAGGTGGGAGGATGGAACGTTGTCTGGAACAAGTACCAGTTGAATATGGGAGGCCTAGCGCATATCCTGCCCTCCAAGGAAGTGTTGGGCGACTATTATTACAATTGGTGGGATTTTGCCCTCCTCCTTATTTTTGGAGGTATTCCTTGGCAGGTTTACTTTCAACGGGTCCTATCTTCCAAAAATGAAAAAACCGCTGTGTGGCTATCCATCATTGCCGGTTTTGTCTGTATCCTTGCAGCCATACCACCGGTTATGATCGGGGTAATCGGCCAGTCGGTCGAATCATGGGAAGCTTTTGGGGCGGCAGGCCCACCGGAAAATTCCGCGTTGATACTTCCATATGTAGTGCGCTATCTAACGCCGGGCATAGTGGCCACCATTGGTCTCGGTGCCATAGCCGCAGCCGTGATGTCCTCGGTGGATTCCTCTATCCTTTCGGCGTCCTCCATGACAAGTTGGAACGTATACCGGCCAATTTTTAAACCAAAGGTGTCCAATAACGGTTTGGCAAAGGTCATTAAACGCTGCATCTGGATCATTGGGATCGCAGCTACCCTTTTGGCCCTAAACATTACCAGTGTTTATGCCCTCTGGTTCCTGTGTAGCGATTTTGTCTATGTATTGCTGTTCCCGCAACTAGTTACCGCCCTGTTCTTTAAAAAGGCAAATTTCCTTGGATCCCTGGCGGGGTTTATAGTGAGTTTTATTTTGCGCTTCGGGGGAGGGGACGCTACCTTGGGTATTCCCGTTCTGTTGGATTACCCGATGATACGGGGCGGGGAAGTCCTGTTTCCCTTTAGGACACTGGCAATGGCCTCTGGGTTGATCACGATTATAGTTGTTTCCTTGATTTCCCAAAAATGGTACCCCCCAAAGCCTTTGGAAAAGGTAATTTAGATGTCCTTTGGGAAGGGTTTAAGAGTGCACTATAGGCGTTTTGAGAATTAAAGGTCCGTATGCGGTACGGATCAATGCCGCATGATATAAAAAAAGGCAGATTAGAAAGGTAGATTATTATTTAATGGTACGATCCAATGCCAAGTCTAAAATGATGGAAGACCTCATGGTGGAACCCGTGTTTTGGAAAGAAAATATTTTCGAGGGCATCGGTCAATAATGAATAATGCTAACGAGACCACTAAGGATTATATGAACCCCCTAAGGGTAACAGACAATGAAAATATGCCCCATTGATAGAATTTGCAAAAACTTAAGCCTAAATTGTATCAGCGGAACGGAGCGGGGATTTGCCATCGTTTAGCTTTTTATTTCCTTTTAAACTTTTTGGTAGGTGCCAAGGAATAGCGCAGAAACCCATACCGTGCTGCTAGTTTACCGTTATAGGCCAATTAATAAGCATCCGAGTGGATAAAGATTTCATCATACAAAAACCGTTCAATTCCCATCTGCAATCCTTGGTGGATTACTACTTTTTTATAGACATACCAATAACCGAGTTAAAAATTGAAAAAGAAAATGTAATCCCCTTTCCCAGAATTACGTTCGGTTATTTTTTTGAACATCCTTTTTCTGTTACCAACCATACCACCGAAGAAACTATTAAGGCAGAAATGATTATTTCCCGGATATCCACTAATCAAATTTCGGTAAGACCATTAACGGACCGGGTTAAGATTATTGGTGCCCACGTCAGACCCTATACTTTGGCATATTTAACCGATGAAAATATCTCGGAAATGCCTTGGCTGATCAAAACTGGGGATCTGTTCGGGAAAAACGCACAAAATTTTAAGAAGGCAATCGACAAATGCACAAACCCAAAGAATATGTTTGCAGAGGTCGAGAATATATTTTTAAGAACAATTTTAGCCAAAGACCTCTCCCTTATTACCTCGGCAATTAATATTGTTGAATCGGAAAAAGGGGATATTTCAATCGGAACGCTCTCGGAGAAAATCGGAGTTTCGAACCGAACCTTGCGGAACCATTTTTATAAATCAATGGGCTGTTCGCCAAAAGAGTACATCCATTTGGTAAAACTAAAACAGTCTATTTATCAAATGAAATATTCCACCGATTCCTTGACGTCGGTATCGTACTCACAAAATTATGCCGACCAGGCCCATTTTACGAATACGGTAAAGAATATTACGGGTGCTTCACCAAAAAAAATCCGTAAAGAAATCCCCGATTTCCGATTCTTGCAATTTTAAACACAATCACTGCTTTAGTTTTGTTTCTCAAACAGCAAAGAAATGAAACGGTCCAAAATAGTTACAGCACATATTACGGCGACAATAATTGCGTTCTTAACAATTAGCGGCTTTTTCAGTGTTTCGCTGATCGCGGAAATCATTGGGGATGAGTTGTTCATCAAAAAGGTTAAAACGGGAATAGTTTATTGTCTACCGATTCTTCTAATCGCTATGCCTTTGTTGGCGATATCGGGCAATAGGCTTGGGGGAAATTCAAAAGACCCGATTGTTGCTAAAAAGATGAAAAGAATGAAATTAATTGCTATCAACGGTGTAGTTTTAATTTCATTGGCAATTTACCTTTATTATCACGCGATTTACAACACCATTGACAGGACTTTTTTATATGTTCAAATAGTGGAATTATCAATCGGAGCGGTAAATTTGGGATTGATTGCGCAAAACATTAACTCGGGTCTACAACTATCTGGCAGACTGAGAAAAAATAGCCCATTGTAATAGCAACCGTTGCACAGGGCTATATTTTTGGTGTTGTCGGCCCTCGCACGGCGAGCCCCGCACTCGTGCTTTTGCCGATTTACTTTTCCAATTTATCTATCTTTGAAAAATTTACAGCTGTCCTGAGTTTTCTATGGCGACATGCCCAGATAGTTTTCGTAGCATCAACTTTATACGTGGCGCTGGTCCTTTGATTTATGCGGTACAATGTCGGGTTGTTTTGCCCATTGGTGTCTGTGGTTTCTTGGGGTAGAAAGTTCATAAATAGTTTAACGGGATTACAGTTGTTAATGATTTCGATATCGGACTTGGTGCTAACCTAATTCTAAATGGATAATCTACCATATATGCAATGAAATAACAAATTGGCGTTAATTTTCTCAAAGTTGTGAATGCAAAAAGTTCAGCGGGCAACACCGTAAATATGCTTTAGCTGGGTAAGGTGCCTACTTAGAAAATTAAGCAGATTTTCCAATGCCAGTTTTTTATTTGGAGAGGTTCTTACCGGGACCCGCCACTGCTCATTTACAAACACATTGAACAATACAGAATTAACAGACAATGAAAAGATACATCGCAATAACAGTAATAACCTTAATTCTTTGTGTTTCCTGTAAAGACAAAACCAACCCAATCGGCACGGAGAACCCTTTGGAGAACAGACTCCAATCTTACCTTGACGAATGTGATAAAAATGGGCATTCTGCAAGCATAAGGGTTGCTCAGAATGGAGATATCCTCTATATTGGTGGCGATGGATTGAGAATTAAAAACGAAAATCTTCCCGTAACCAAAGAGACCATATTTACCATAGGTTCATTGACAAAGCAGTTTACGGCCACCGCTATTCTAAAATTACGGGAAGAAGGTAAATTATCGGTAAACGATTCTATTTCCAAATTTTTCGAGGATGTGCCCAAAGGACAAACAAAACATTACAATTCATCAATTACTGACACGCACATCGGGAATAGTGGGAAATCTGGATTACGGAGTGGACTTAGTTCCCATCCCGAGGGGAAGTTTCTAAGTGAAGTTTACCATTCGCCGTTAGATTTTTGAACCGGGAAAGCAATTTAGCTATTCCAACGTGGGTTACAGTATTTTGGCGATGATAATTGAAAAAGTTGAGCAAACGGATTGGCTTCGTTCTAATTTGAAAGCTTCCAACTTTTAATCGCGCATTCCACTCACAAAAACCGTTGTAGCCAATTTTGAGAAACGCACAAAATGAATAGAGCAACCTTCATATTTGCTGTTATTTTATTGATCTCCTGTAACGAGGAAAAGCAATCGGAACAGACTATCGATGCTTCACACATAAAATATTTTGGATTTACATTGATTGACACCAATTGGGACGACCCAACTGATAATCTAACCAAAACGAATTACATTGACGAAGTATTCGGATTTTCGAATGTTGCAGATATTTTAGTGGTAGACCCTGCCGATAACGTTGTTGCAAGAATGGCGGAAATGAACAATTTACAAGTGAAAAGTATTTTGCATTTATCGGAGATATTTTTTGAATTGGTTGGCACTTCGAGCCCCTCTGGAGCTGAATATGGCTTGCGAATAGATTATCGGTCAAGATGGGATGAATTTATTGACGCGAATAATTTACAAGGCAATCAAGATTTAATCCAATCATTTTATATTGGAGAAGAACCAACTTGGAACGGAATATCATTTTCGGAATTGAAATCTGCAACCGATTATGTGAAGTCGACCCTCCCGGCAATTCCAATAATGATAATTGAGGCTTATCCCGTAGTAGACCAGCTACAAGTGCCAAATTCCGTGGATTGGATTGGCTTTGACCGCTATCTAATTAAAGATCCAAATTTAGATCTTGAATATTTGAACGAATTAAATCAACTTAAATCAAAATTCACAAATGCTGAACAAAAATTGGTAATTATTATGGATACCCATTATATCGGTTCATTGCACGGGGATTTTGGAGGAATAGCATTAACCGAAATGGACGGAGTAGCCAATAGCTATTTTGAATTAGCAAAATCGGAACCTAAAACTATCGCCATCTTGGGTTATTTTTGGCCAAGTGGATTTGATGATCCAGAATCTATTGGAGCGAGAAATATGCCTGGAATCATAAAGGAAAATTATAGGCGTATAGGAAAGGAAATTACAAATAAGAATTAAAAATTGACTACAACCCAGTTCCGTACATAAAAAATGGCAGCGTTAGTGATCAAGTAAAGGATTACATTTATCTTTAGACAAGGATCACCTAATTACATGGATCAATACAGCGCTTTAAACTTACGATATTTTGGGGCCGCGTATTAGGACATGACACATAGATGCGATGAGAATAATAGCTACTCTTTCTTACATTTTCCTTCCCTGCGTTATTTTGGCGCAAGGTATTGAGAACAAATTGCTTCGGACAGAAGAGATTAGAATTCGTGACCCTTATATTTTTGCGGATACGGTAACCCGAAATTATTACATGTATGCTCAAATAGATAATCGTTTGGGTGGTGAAAGGGATGATAAAAAACCCAAGGGAGTTGAAGTCTATGTCAGTCGCGATTTAAACGAATGGAAACAACCCCAAACGGTACTTCTTTTACCCGATAATTTCTGGGCTAGGGATATGGTTTGGGCGCCCGAAATGCATGAATACAAAGGAAAGTATTATCTGTTTGTTACGTTAACTTCTTCTGAGCTCCATAAAAATATGAAAAAACCGGAAGGGGAAACAAACTGGCCAGCTTTTAGTAAAAGGGGAACACAAATTTTTATTGCCGATTCACCCATGGGGCCATTTAAGGCTTTTGACAATAAACCGCACACGCCTGAAAACTGGATGGCTTTGGACGGAACACTGTATGTTGAAAATAATACACCCTACATGGTTTTCTGCCATGAATGGGTAGAGATCGTAGATGGCTCTATAGATTACATTCAATTAGCATTAGACCTGTCAAAACCGGTGGGCAAACCAATTAAAATGTTCAATGCTTCCGAAGCAAAATGGTCTACCAGTGAAACCGGCAAAGTAACAGACGGCTGTTTTATGTATACCACGAAATCGGGTAAATTAATAATGATTTGGTCGAGTTTTGGAGTAAAAGGGTACGCTATTGGAATAGCGGAGTCTAAATCGGGAAAATTGAAAGGGCCATGGATTCAGCAAAATGAATTGCTTTTTGAGCAAAACGGAGGGCATGGAATGATTTTTAAAACGTTTGAAAACACCTTGTTGCTGGCACTTCATCAACCCAACAGCCCTTCGGGACAAGAACGGTTAATACTGACCGAAATTGAAGATACGGGTGAATCGTTAAAATTGAAATGACCTGCGTCCCAATAATAATTTCACGCTATTGCTAGCGTCGCACACTTGCTTTTGTTGTTTTGTTCACCCAGTTTGTTATCTATATAATATTCTTTGCTGGCGTTAGTTTTCTATGCTGCCATACCCAATTCGTTTCCGTTGTAGCATTTTTATGTGTGGCACTTGCCCTTTATTTTTGCTGTACAAAGTAGGGAGGATTTGCCCAGCAGGGTCCTTGGTTTCTATGGGTGAAAAGATCATCGACATTTTTACAGGATTAAGGTTGCCATTGATTTTAATTTTGGACCTTTTATCCCGTATCCTAGATTGATATATAAATATAATTGTTATGATATAACGAGTTGGGTGTAATTTGATCCAAAAATCCACAAATTTAATTTTTTTACCAAAAATTGGTATATTTGGTTAAAATTAGAACGGAATGAAAAACACATCAATATCGCTTGGAAATTATTTTGACCAGTTCGTACAAACACAAGTTTCTGCTGGACGATACAAAAATGTTAGTGAAGTAATCAGAGCTGGACTTCGACTTTTGGAAAATGAAGAAAGTAAAGTAATTGCATTGCGAAATGCAATACAAGAAGGTCTGAATAGTCCTTTGGTGGATGACTTTGACTTTGACGAAAATCTAAAAAGACTAAAAGCGGAAAAAAGAAAGAATGGCTAAAGTAATATTAAGACAAAAAGCCATTGATGACTTGAATGACATTTGGGATTATACTTTCGAAAAGTGGTCAGCAAAACAAGCGGACAAATATTATACGACAATAAAGTTGACTTGTAACGGAATTGGACAAAATCCTGAGGTTGGAAAAGAATATGACGGAATTAGTAATAATTTACTTGGATTAAAATCTGGAAAACATATCATATTTTACAAAGCTATTTCGGGTGAAAGAATTGAAGTAGTCAGAATTTTACACGAGCGAATGGACTTGAAAAAAAGAATTATCGAATAATAAAAATTACACCCAACAACTAAGTTTTCGTTGCGTGCGTAGCACGAACAATGAAAACTCCGGTTGAACGGAAGCCCCGGTCCCGCGCGATTGCATCGCGTGGTATCGAAATTTTTAGGTTGCTCGTATCGGTTGACCTAAACTATTATAGAAAATACCCTGTAGGCTAAAGGACGCAATCCTTCTTCCGATGGGCAATGTTCGGAACCCTTGCTAGCGCGAGCGTCACGCTCGTGCCCACACCGCCCTATAAGGTTGATTATTGCTTTCATAGTTGTATCACAGCGCCCCTGCTAAATACAGGCATGCCCAAATATATTCCTTCGTTGTCCATTTTTAATATTGTTTCATCATCTGGCATAATTTATGGCACTATTGTAATTTTTGTTCATTTCTATATTATTTCTTCATCGCTTATTCCTTTTGTTCAGGCCTGTATACCCTGAACGTCACGAGCGAGACGTTGTGGTAGCGTGGAGAAGATCACTTTTTGTATGGGTTTATAAGTTAATGAATTATAGCTTTAATTACTTTATTCACTAAATGATTGATTTTTAATTACATATGTGGTATTTACCTACTTGGAAAAGACGTAATGCCATATATTAACGGTAAATTATACTGTTAATTCTTTGTTAATTAGAAATTCTTGACTTAAATTCGTTAGAACTAAAACTTTAACTCTAACTCAAATTCATGAAAAAGCCACTAGACTGCTTAGGGGTGGGTGTGCCATTTAAGCATATCTTCCTACTTGTTCTTTTCCTGCTTGGAGGTGTTATTACTTCAATTGCTCAGGCTCAAGAAACAAAGGTTACCGGTAATGTAACTTCGGTATCGGATGGATTGCCCCTCCCAGGGGTCTCTATTGTTGACGTCAACGACCCTACTAACGGGGTAGTGTCAGATTTTGACGGAAATTATTCCATAACTTTAAAAAGTGCCAACACTAGTCTTCGATTCAGTTATATTGGATTTAAGACTTCAGAACTTTCAACAAGCGGCAAGTCCGTTATCAACGTATCCCTAATGGAAGATGTTGCTAGCTTGGACGAAGTTGTGGTTGTAGGCTATGGTACCCAAAAGAAGGCAACCGTTACTGGTGCCGTAAGCGCTGTTAAAGGTGCGGTGTTGGAAGAATCCCCGAACATTAGTGTTTCAAATTCCTTGGCTGGTCGATTGCCGGGTCTCGTGGTGATACAAACCAGCGGTGAACCAGGAGAGGATGAGGCCAATATAAGTATAAGGGGATCTAATACATTGGGCAACAACAGCCCGTTAATCGTTATCGATGGTATTCCAGACCGTGAAGGTGGTATCGGTCGACTGAACTCTTCGGATATTGAAAATATTTCGGTCTTAAAGGACGCATCTGCTGCAATATATGGTGCCAGGGCGGCCAACGGGGCTATTATTGTTACTACAAAACAAGGGAAAACGGGTAAGCCGAGTATTACTTTTGAATCTAATTTTGGATTTAGCCAACCTACCCGTATTCCGGAAATGTCCAATGCGGTGGAGTACGCCAACATTATGAACGAGATTCCAATTTACAACAACATCCCTGTAAATGAATGGCAAGCGGCATCCAGTAGTATAAAATCCACTGGGGTTTATGATTCCCCAACAGATGGAATAGGCACCTTGAATGCCAATTATAGTCCCGAAGCCATACAAAAATACGGAGATGGCTCGGATACTTGGCTTTACCCGGATACGGATTGGTTTGATGATACTTTCAAAACATGGTCAACCCAAAGCAAGCAAAACCTATCAATTAGCGGAGGAAGCGAAGATGTAAAATATTACTCTTCCCTAGGATATCTCAATCAGGACGCGTACTATAAGAATTCTGCTACCTATTATAAACAATATGATTTTCGTCTTAATACAACCGCCAAGGTGAACGACTATATTACTGCTAATTTGGGTATTATGGTTAAAAGGGAAGACCGTAACTTCCCAACCCAATCTGCGGGCTCTATTTTTAGAATGCTAATGAGGGGAAGGCCCACGGAACCGGCAGTATGGCCCAATGGCGAACCTGGTCCCGATATAGAAAACGGCCAAAACCCAGTGGTTATCACTACCAATGCCACAGGATACGATAGTAGGATTGCCGATTATACCCAATTTACAGGATCTGTAGATATTACCAATCCCTGGGTGGAAGGTTTAAAACTGACATTGCTAACAGGTATTGATGCAACAAATGGGAGAACCAAAACATGGGAAACACCTTGGAAACTATATTACTTGGATAAAGACCACTATATAGATACTGGAGAACCTATCTTAGAAGGCTCTATCCGTTCCAATTTTACAGACCCTAGATTGACCCAATCCTCCGCATCGGTGTTGAATACCAATATTACAGCTCTTTTAAATTACGACACAAGATTTGGAGAAAACCATACGTTAAATGTTTTGGCAGGTGTAACCCAAGAAGTTTTTAAAGGAGAAGGATTTTTTGCTTTTAGAAGAAACTTTATTTCACCGGCAGTCGATCAATTATTTGCGGGCGGCTCGCTTCAACAGAACACGGGGGGTAGCGGATATAAGCGTGCCCGATTGGGATATTACGGTAGATTTCAATACAATTTTAAGGAAAAATATCTCGCCGAATTTATTTGGAGATATGATGGTTCATATATATTTCCAGAGTCCGATCGCTTTGGCTTCTTTCCAGGTATCCTAGTTGGGTGGAACGTATCCAACGAAGACTTCTTCAACGTGGACTTTGTAGATTATTTAAAGTTACGTGCGTCCTATGGACAAATGGGTAACGATCAGGTTTTTTATAACGGACAATTACAGGAATATGCCTATCTACCTACTTACGGATTTGGGGAATATCCAATAAACTCCGTAGTAGAGACAACCTTGCAGGAAACGGTACTCGCCAACCCAAGTTTTACTTGGGAAAAAGCCAACAACTTCAACGTTGGAATAGATGCCATTATCTTGGATGGAGCTGTCAATTTAACATTGGAATATTTCTACAATAAAAGGGATAATATATTAATTCAAAAGACAGGTTCTACTCCCGCTTCATCCGGAATTAGCGATTTATTACCTCCGGTTAATGATGGGAAAGTGGATAACCAAGGTTTTGAATTTGCCGTCAACTATTATGGGGGGCAAGATTCGGACTTTAAATACGATTTTGGGATCAATGGCGGGTACGCTAATAACGAAGTCGTATTTATGGATGAAATTCCAGGAGCTCCCGCTTATCAGCGACAAGAGGGAAAGCCCATAAATGCTTATCTTGTATATGAATCCGATGGTGCTTTTAGGGATGAACAGGATATTGCGGCCAACACACTGGATTATTCCGAAGTAACGCCACAGTTAAAACCTGGTGACATGAAATTCAAGGATATTAACGGAGATGGGATCATTAATGGTGACGACCAAACTAGATTGGACGAGAGCATTGTCCCAAAATTTAATTATGGGATTACGGGACATGCCAGTTATAAGGGATTTGACCTAAGCATTCTTTTTCAAGGTGCATCGGGTGCTTCAATGAGGTTTCAAACAGAGTCCGGGGACATAGGAAACTATTTAAAATATTCTTATGACCACCGTTGGTCTATAGATAATCCAAGCAGCGTAGACCCGCGCTTGGCGAGTAGGGGAGACACCTATTATTCAGGAGGGAATTACGGCAACAATACCTATTATTTATACAGCAAGAACTATATCCGCCTAAAAAACCTGCAATTGGCATATAATTTTCCAAGCAAACTTATAGAACCTCTTGGTGTAGAAGGTTTTAAGGTGTACGTAAGCGGTGGAAACCTGATAACCTGGGACAAATACAAAATTTTTGATCCGGAGACTACGAGCCAGAGCGGGCAATACTATCCGCAAGCTAGGGTAATTAATACTGGATTTAGTTTAACATTTTAAAAAAGCGTCATGAGAAAAAGATATATTTACATATTCATGATATCGATTACTACTATTTTGGTGTCATGTGATAAGGACATACTAAATACGGTACCACTTGATAAGGTATCCAGTGATGCCACTTGGTCCGATGGCCCTCTATCCCAGGCGTTTATTTTTAATGTGTATTCCTTTTTAGGATACGGAGGATTTGAGGAGCAGCAACTTGCCTCGTATACAGATGAAGCCATGTTTACCCACTCGGGTAGAAACATCAATACCTTCACCGAAGGATCGGAGACTGCATCTAACTTGGCTTGGACAAGTGATACGTATAGCTGGAATAATATGTACCTGGCCATCAGGGAAGCCAACGTGGCCATACAAGAGCTACCGGAATCTACATTTGACGATGACAACCTTAGAGATCGATTATTGGGAGAGGCTTATTTTTTAAGAGCTTACTATTATCAACAGTTACTTAGATTTTACGGTGGCGTACCATTAATAGACGTCCCCTATACCCTTGATGATGATTATTCAATCGCGAGAAATACTTACGACGAAAACGTACAGTTCATCGTCAGTGATCTGGATAAGGCCGCTTCCTTGCTCGAAGGTAAGGCCGAAACAGCGGGTAGGGCGTCTAAATTAAGTGCCATGGCCCTAAAGTCCAGGGTATTGCTCTATGCGGCTAGTGATCTTCACGACGGACCCACCGCAGCTGCCAAGTCTTCGGAGTTGTCCTCTTATTCCAATCTTGATCTATTGGCGTATCCTTCTGGTGATAGACAAGCAAGATGGGCAGCCGCCAAAGCAGCCGCCAAAGCGGTCTTGGACGCTACATCAGGTTACAAATTAGACCTTACGGCTCCCGTATCGCCCGAGGAGGGCAAGGCAAATTACGTATCCCTATCCATGGGTGGCGGAAGTGCGGTTGGTGATGCTGCGGCCGCAGTTGAACTACTTTTTCAACGCACTGAGACGGCACTCTACACGGTTGAGGATAACTGGCCTCTGGGAGGGCTTCATGTAGGGATCAATAACGGCCCTAATGGATATCACAACTGGGCTGGGAACACCCCAATACAGCAGTTGGTAGACGATTACGAAATGATGGATGGTACTTCCTTTGACTGGAACGACCCTACGGAATCTTCGGAACCTTATGTTAACAGGGACCCTCGTTTCTACGCCTCCATATTATATGACGGGGCAGGATGGAAACCCCGCCCACCGGATGTTGCAGGAATCGACCCGGCAAATGAAATCCAAACTGGATATTATGATAATGGTCCCGCTGGAAAATTGAACGGAATCGATACCCGGGAATCTACAATAGAAAACTGGAATGGAAGTAGGACAGGTTACTATGTTAGAAAATTCATCGATCCGGATCCAGGACTGGCAGACAATCAATCCAATGCACAGACCGTTCCATGGCCCTTTATTAGGTATACGGAAGTAGTCCTAAATTATGTTGAGGCCTGTATTGAAACCAATGATGAGGGGGAAGCCAGGGACTGGTTGAACAAGATAAGGTTTAGGGCTGGAATGCCTGCAATCACCGAAACTGGTACGGCCCTAATGGATAAATATAGAAACGAAAGGAGAATAGAATTGGCGTACGAAGAACATAGATACCACGATGCGAGAAGATGGATGATAGCTCCGGAAACATTGGGCAGGGGAATAAAGGTGATAAACGTACAGGCCACTTTGAAAGCAGGGCAAACACCGTTAGTTCCCTATCGTCATGACAAAAGCGTATATGATTATACCTATAATGTGGTAGATAACACGGAAAACGAAACACGCACCTGGGCCGACAAAATGTACTATCGTCCATTAAGCAGGGATGAAGTAAATAGGAACGACCTGTTAGTTCAGAATCCAGGTTATTAAATTGTCATGTTAGCCTTCTAAAAAAAAATCTATCCTTTTATTGGGATAGATTTTTTTACTTTTATAAGACACTATGAAAAATTGTTTCCTCAAATTTGTGAGTATTGCATGCTGTCTGATGTTGGCCTGTATAGGTTGTAAACAGAAGGAGCCAAATCCCATACCGATCTCGGAAGCCAAGAACTCGCCACTGTTCACCTTGATGTCCGAAGATTCTACGAAAATCGATTTTATAAACACCCTAACGGAAGGTCTTAACGCCAATGTACTTATGTACGAATATCTATATAA
Source organism: Cerina litoralis (assembly GCA_022008415.1). Taxonomy (GTDB): domain Bacteria; phylum Bacteroidota; class Bacteroidia; order Flavobacteriales; family Flavobacteriaceae; genus Cerina; species Cerina litoralis. The sequence goes on along the minus strand of JAIRBC010000016.1, from coordinate 54,069 downwards.
CGGTGGCGGGGTGGCTACTGGGGATTTTAATGGGGATGGACTTATCGACATCTATTTCTCATCCAATATGGCCGACAACAAGTTGTACATAAACAAGGGTAAATTAGAATTTCAGGAGGCTACGCTTGCCGCTGGGGTTGGTGGCAGACCAGGACCATGGAAGACGGGAGTCACCGCTGCTGATGTAAATGGGGACGGAAAGTTGGATCTTTATCTTTGCTATTCCGGTGCCTTGCCGGACCAAAAGCGCAAAAATCAACTTTTTATTAACATGGGGAACAATGATAACAACATCCCCATTTTTGAGGAAAAGGCAGAAGAGTACGGTCTAGCGAGCGCGGCTTTCAGTAACCAAGCCTATTTTTTTGACTACGATCGCGACGGGGATTTAGATGCTATTTTACTCAATCACAACCCCAAATCACTGCCAATTCTCAACGAGGTAAAAACTGCGGCCCTTCTAAAAAAGGGCGATCCCCTTAGAGGAGTAAGGCTCTACAACCAACAAGATGGGGTATTTAAGGATGTTACGGAAAAATCGGGAATTAGTGGCTCCGCTTTAACCTATGGACTTGGGTTGGGAATTAGCGATCTGGACAACGATGGGTGGTTAGATTTTTATGTTTCGAATGATTACGATGTGCCCGATTATCTTTACATGAACAATGGGGATGGCACCTTTACCAATAAAATAGAGGAAAGTTTGGGGCATACGAGCCACTTCTCCATGGGTAACAATATTAGTGATATAAATAATGATGGTTGGCAGGATATTTTTACACTTGATATGCTTCCAGAAGACAATCGCAGACAAAAATTATTATTATCACCCGATAATTATGAGAAATTTGATCTAAACGTGCGCAGTGGATTTTATTACCAATATATGCGCAATATGCTGCAGCTAAACAATGGCAATGGAACCTTTAGCGAAATTGGGCAATTGATGGGCATATCCAACACGGATTGGAGCTGGGCACCATTGCTTGCCGATTTCGATAATGATGGTTGGAAAGACCTTTATGTTACCAATGGCTACTTTAGGGACTATACGAACTTGGATTTTATCAATTATATGAATTCCTATGTACAATCCAAAGGCAGATTAGTGCGTGCCGATGTGCTAGAGATTATTGATAAAATGCCCGCTTCCAATATTACGAATTACGTTTTCAGGAATGAAAATGGGTTCAAGTTCTCGGACGAGACCAAGGATTGGGGCATGCACCAATCTTCAAATAGCAACGGGGCGGCCTATGCAGATCTTGACAACGACGGAGATCTGGACGTGGTAGTGAACAACATCAATCAGACCGCATTTATCTATAGAAACGAATCCCAAAATCTAGAACGGAATTATTTACAAGTTAAGTTAATCGGAGAAGGTTTTAATACCCAGGGAATTGGTGCCAAGGTTTCCGTATTTTCACAAAATGGAATACAGACCCAGGAACAACTGCCGGCCAGAGGGTATCTTTCTTCGGTTTCCCCCATTCTGAATTTTGGTCTTGGGAATCAAGATAAGATAGATTCCCTAACCGTTAGATGGAACAGCGGCAAGTTGCAGACCCTAGTGTCTTTAAACGCCAACAGACGAATTACCCTAGAGGAAAAGTCCGCCAAAATGGGCAGGGAACCCGATCAGTTACCAATCCAACCCATTTTTAAAGAAATTCCCAGTCCAATAAACTACACAAATGGGAAAATCGAAATCAACGACTTTAAAAGGCAGTCCTTGCTCATACACCAATTTTCCCATACCGGCCCATGTATGGCAAAGGGAGATTTAAACAACGACGGACTGGAAGACGTATTTATCGGTGGGTCGGAAGGTCAAAGTGCTTCCATTTATATTCAGCAAAAAAATCACAGTTTTTTAGAACTTTCCCAACAGGCGTTTGTATCGGACAAGGATTCACATGACACGGACGTAGCAATATTCGATGCCAATGGAGATGGTAATGCCGACATCTATGTGGCAAGCGGAGGGTATCACGATTATTTGGAACACGATGTGCGACTTCAAGATCGCCTTTATCTAGGGGATGGAAAAGGTAATTTCGTAAAAAGTACCAACGCCCTTCCCTTGAAACGCATTAGTACGGGAAGTGTAGCTGCAGGCGATGTAAATGGGGACGGATTTCTGGATCTGTTCGTTGGCGGAAAGGTTATTCCCGGACGATATCCAGAGACACCTACTAGCCTACTCTTGATCAATGATGGCAAAGGTCACTTTACAGATCAAATTGCTTCCCTGGCGCCCAAACTGCAAAAGTTGGGCATGATAACCGATGCGGTTTGGACAGACCTAAACCATGATAAGGCATTAGATCTTGTTGTGGTAGGGGAATGGATGCCCATTTCTGTCTTCATTAATAAGGATGGAAAACTTGTGAACCAAACCTCCCAATATTTTGATAGAACGTATTCGGGATGGTGGAATACTGTTGAAATATCCGATTTAAACAAAGATGGAAATCCGGACATTATTGTAGGCAACATGGGTACTAATACCCAGTTTAAAGTCACTCCTGATCAGCCAGCCGAACTTTACTACAATGACTATGATAAAAACGGATCGGTAGATCCCATCTTTTGTTATTATATACAGGGGAAAAGCTATTCCTATCTTACCAGGGACGAGTTGTTGGGTCAACTTTCGGGATTACGATCGCGCTTTACCAATTATGAGAGCTATTCAAATTCCACCTTACAGGATATCCTAAGCCCCACAGATGTGGCCGAATCTGGAAAATTAACTGCTACTGACATGGAGACCATGTTGTTTATGGGTTCATCCAGTGGTAAATTTAAAAAACAACCTTTGCCAGTACAGGCCCAATATTCTCCGGTCTATAGTATAGTTATTACTGATGTGGACAAGGATGGCAATAACGATTTGATTTTGTTCGGAAATGACGATTATTTTAAACTACGGCTGGGGAAATTCGACGCAAATTATGGAACATTATTATTGTGCGACAAAAACGGAGAGTTTCAGTATGTTGACCAACTACACTCGGGGTTAAACATTAATGGAGATGTGAGGGGTGTCTTGCAAATAAACCAGATGCTTCTAATAGGAATAAATGAAAATAAGTTAAAGACTTACGAGCTCTTAAAATAATAAATTTATAGAATAAAGATTCTATTTGTAGTAACGCTGCCCCGTTTTACCCTTTGTAGGTGCTATTAAAAGTTGGTAGGTTTTGTACTTTGGGGTCATTGGAGTTCTGGGTAGATAGTATTATAGGATTACTGTAGTTTATATTTTAATATAAGGCCACTTGTTTGCTTTATCTCGTACTCTAGATTGATAATCAAATATATTTGTTACGATATAACGAGTTGTGTGTAACTAGAAAGAACAGAGAATTTAAACTTAAATGGGAAACGAAAAAATAGAAAAGCTAGATGAGTTGTTTAAATCGTACAATTACAGTGTTTCTAGTAAATCAAATTCAGATGTCAGGATTTATACCCTAAGGTATGGAATGTATCACGCAGCTGAAATTTTACTTATTAACGAAAACTTTGACCCTAAGGAGATTAAATCAGAATATTCTGAACTTGGATATGCCACAGAAATAAGACCACTTAAAGACATTGAAAATATAGAGGAGTATTTATTTGAAGGGTTCTTTATCAAAACTCCTTTGGGCAATGAGTTGAAAACGAGATATAAACAATTTGTTTCTAAACAGATAAAGAATTTACCAGAAGGGAGTAAATATGAATACGTTAAAAGTTCATACGACATTCTTCAACAAGATGAAACTGGTGCATTAATTGAAACCCAAACTTATGATGGTTCAACAGGGCTTCCTTTAATAGAAAAATTGAACTCCTTAATGTCTGAATCTAAAGGGGCTCTTTTTATTATTCTAGAAGCAGCAGCGGGTTTTGGTAAAACTTGTACCGCTTATGAAGTATTAAATACTTTTTCTACAAAGCATACAAAACAATTACCATTCTTCACAGAGCTATCTAGAAATCGTGAAGCAAGAATATTTAATCACATTTTACATAAAGAAATTGATGAGCAATTCCCTAATGGGATAAAGCGAAATATTGTAATTGAGCAAATTACTAAAGGTCGTATTCCATTAATAATTGATGGATTTGATGAATTAATAACAAAAGAAAGTAACAAAGAAGAAGTTGAAAGTATGCTCACAACAATTGTTGAATTGTTGAAAGGAAAGGCAAAAATTATTATCACTTCTAGAAAGACAGCGATATTCAATAGTGATGAATTTTTAAACTCGATCAATCAATCCAAAAATGATTTTTCTCTTGCAAGAATAGAAATTAAAGAACCTACTATTGAAAATTGGTTATCTAAGGAGAGAATATCTTTACTAGAACAAAACAATTTTCCATTAGATCAAGTCGCCAATCCTGTACTACTATCTTATCTTAAAAATATATCTGAAGAAAAACTACAATCTTATTTAAATGACTCACAAGACAGTTCATTAATAGATAAGTATGTTGACTACCTTCTAAAAAGGGAACAAATTAGACAAAACATTAAGCTTAATACGGAAACACAACTGCGCATTTTTAGAAAATTAATGCGATTTATGACAGAGTTTAATATTACAGCTGAATCAAAGGATACAATTAAAGATTTAATAAAATCCTATAATCAGAAAATTCTTCAAAGTAGCTTAAAGGAGTATATTTCCGAAGAAAAACCCTCTATGGAAGACTTGGTTGAAACTCTTTCAAATCACGTATTCTTGGATAGAAAACCCAATGGTGATATCGGTTTCGTAAATGATTTTATTTTTGGTTTGCTAGTTGGAGACAATTTGATTCTAAATAAATATGAGGAATACTATCCTGAAATTGATAAAATTCTTCCACAAGACTTTGCCTCAAAAGCAGTCCAATCATTCAAAATTCAAAGTGTAGATAGACGGAAAATGCTATTGGAGGAATTCAATTCAAAACCATTTAATTTTGAACCCAAATTCTTTTTCAATCTTGAATATTCTTATTTAAATAAATTCAGGAGAGAATATAATAATCTATACATTGACGATAATGAGTTAAATAATATTTTATTCGAAACAAACCAACAATTCACAGAATGTGTGTTTTCTAATATCACATTCAACAATTGTGTTTTTAATCTCATAGCATTTTGTGGCTCTACATTTCATAACTGTTCATTTTATAATTGTCAATTAGAGCCTTGTAACAATAAAAAATTTAACGATTTTGCTGTCTTCGCCTGTACATCTAATAATGATTTCCTAGAAACTCTGGACTCCCTTTTAGACCAAAATCAGGAAGATAGCAAAGTAGAAAATATAGCCCATAAAGATTTGAATGAAATATTCGTTTTAAGTCAATTTTTTGGGATTGGAAATTTAAAACCAAGAGCAAGGAAATTTTCTCATTTGAAAGACATATTAATTGAATATCAACCAAAAGAAATAAACAAGATTTTAAGTAGTCTTAAAAGCAAAGGATACCTGCATTTTAAAGATGATGTTGGATTTATTGCAAAATCCGGCATAAATTATTTCAACCAAAACAAATCTCAGCTATGATTGCAGGATTTCAATTAATCGAAGAAGAGATTTGTCAAAAAATTAAAGACGAACTTGACAAAATAGGTATTCACTATAGGATTTTCAGTAGATCTAAAGATGAAAAATCCATTAGAGAAAAAATTACAAGAAAAGCAAAAGAAGGAAGCCCATATCACTCAAATGGCAAACTAATCCAAGATATTATAGGAATTCGAGTAGTTACTTATTTTAGAGATGATGTTAACTTGGTTAAAGATATCTTATCTAGAGTAATAACATTTAAAGATGAAGAAATTGATAGTCCTGAGCTAACAGTATTCAAACCAAAAAGGACTAACATCATTTGTTCTTTCAATGAATCCCAGTCTAAAACATTTTCGGAGGTTCAACTATCAAGTGAAAAGGAATATTACAACTTACTTGACTCAACTTTTGAGCTACAATTAAGGACAATCCTATCAGAAGGATGGCACGAAATTGATCATAGTTTAAGGTACAAATGTAAAGAAGATTGGGAAGGACATTATGATAATGAAAGACTTCTGAATGGTATTTATGCAAGCTTGGAAACCAATGACATTGCATTAAAAAATCTTTTCACTGAGTTAGCATATAAACATTTCAAAAGTAAAAATTGGGAAGGATTAATCCGGAACAAGTTTAGGCTTAGATTTCAACTTATCCCTTTAAAAGAGGAAGTAGTTCAAATCCTAAATGAAGATTTAACAATTGGTAAAGAGCTTTTCAAATTGAACAGAGAAGCATCACTGATGAAGCTCTATGAGATAGATTTATCACTCCCAGTAAATATGAATAATATAATATTTCTTTTGAATGGTTTACTTATCAAAAATGAAGGGCTTTTAGCTGTAACACCAGATGTAATATTGAAAGAAGTAAAATAAAAAAAGCTACACACAACAAAAGTAACCGTTGCACAAGCCCCTGATCCGATAAAAAACGTACCCATTTAAGCCCCTCTGCGGGGCTTTTTCCTTTCAGGCCGGGTATCCGACATCGAATTTTCCGTGGCTTTGACGGTCACGGAACAGCCTAAGAAGGGCGTTTTTCGCAAAATCGGCCAAAGCAAGTCGTCCTGCCCCGCTCTTGGCACTTTTATGCGTGAATTTCAGGTACTTCTTCAGGTTATAGGCCATCGCCGAAAGGTGCATGCACTTGTTGGCCTGCCCTATCCCGATCGTACCGACCTTCCGTAACCCCATGAACTGGGTCAACGTTCCGAAAACGGGTTCTACGGTGCTCTGTCGCTTGCCCTTCATGTATCTGCCCAATGGGCTTTCCACACGGGCAATGTTCCGTTGGTACTCCTCCCGATAGTAAGTGACGCTGAACTTCTTTTCCTGTGCACTCTTTCCCAGACAACTTTGCCAGGCAGTAACCGATTGAAGATCGCTCTTCGTCAGGCCGCGAATGCCATAGACAACCTTAAGGACACGCATCTCTCGGATTTCTTCAAAAGAGTGGCGTTTAGAAAAGGAAGGCATTCCGCGGTAAGTGCCACGGCAAGAAAACTGGCCGTGATAATCTGGAACATGGTAACCAAAAAAATAAAATACGACCCACCAAAACCATATCTCTTTCTAGATCAGAAAAGAAAAATGAGGCTGGCCAAAAGAATCAAAAAACAAATCGATAAATTTGACCTAAAACCAGAAGATCTCGGTTTTTACAACGAACTGAAAACCAGTACTTAATATTGACGTTAGTTGGAATTAAAAAAGAAAACCCACCGCACGGTCAAGCACATTTGTTGCTCCGTTCCTCCGCTAACAAAAGAGCTTGCCCCTATCCATAGCTGACTGACAATTATTCAAACACTTTTTGTATTGAAAAACGAGATATTATTAATTAAATAATTATCTTGGCTGACTAAATAATAGCGGACATGAACCGAATAAAAGAAGTTCTTGACGAAAAGGGTATTAAACAGAAATGGTTGGCGGAACAACTCGGAAAGAGTTATAACATGGTGAACGGATACGTTCAAAATCGACAACAACCACGATTGGAAATTCTCTACGACATTGCTAGAATATTGGATGTCAGCGTAAAGGAACTACTTGTTGAACAAGATAATAAAAGCGAAAAATGAGCTTTCAAAAAATACTAGACAAATACAGAAAAATTTCGTTCTCAGAACGAGATAAAGGCGACCGCTTTGAAAGGCTAATGCAAGCCTATTTGAAAACAGACCCGAAATATGCATCAAAATTCAAGAATGTTTGGATGTGGAACGAGTTCCCAGGCAAACTCGACTTGGGTGGCGGTGACACAGGAATTGACTTAGTTGCACTAACGCATGAAGGAGACTATTGGGCAATCCAATGTAAATGCTATCAAGAAAGTTCGACAATGGACAAACCCGCGGTTGACAGTTTTCTCTCTACTTCCAGCCGTGAGTTCAAGAATGAACAGATGCAAACCACAAGGTTTACACAAAGACTTTGGATTTCAACCACCAACCGATGGGGATCAAACGCAACTGAAGCAATTCGCAACCAAAATCCACCAGTTACTAGAATCAATCTTTTTGACCTCATTGAAGCGCCTGTTGATTGGGATAAGTTGGAAGATGGTGTGCATGGAGAAGCAGCTCGAACTCCAAAAAAGACTTTAAGGCCACATCAAAAGCAGGCAATGGAAAACACCCACGAGCATTTTAAAGAAAATGACCGTGGCAAATTAATTATGGCCTGTGGTACAGGTAAAACTTTTACTGCTTTACGAATTGCAGAACATGAAACCGATGGAAAAGGACTAGTCCTTTTTCTCGTTCCTTCCATTGCCCTACTCGGACAAACTTTGCGAGAATGGAGTGCAGATGCAAACGAGCCAATCAATGCCATTGCCATTTGTTCAGACCCAGACATCACCAAGCAGAAAAAGAAAAATGACGACACCGACACGTTTAGTGTGGTTGATTTAGCTTTTCCTGCATCCACAGATTCGGATTTCATTCTTCACCAATTTGAGCAAATCAAAAAGAATGGTCGTAATGGAATGACGGTAGTTTTCTCTACTTACCAATCCATTGAAGTCATTGCAAGAGCTCAAACAGTTCTGCTCAAAAACGATTTCCCTGAATTTGATTTAATAGTCTGTGATGAAGCCCACCGAACTACAGGTGTTTCCTTAGCAGGAGAAGATGAATCTGCATTCACCAAAGTTCATGATGCTGATTTCATTAAAGCCAAGAAACGTGTTTATATGACCGCAACACCAAGGCTTTATGACGACAACACAAAGAGTAAAGCGGCAGAAGCAGAAGCCATTCTCTGCTCCATGGACGACAAAGACCTTTACGGTGAAGAAATGTATCGCATTGGTTTTGGGGAAGCAGTAGAGCGCAATTTACTTACTGACTACAAAGTATTGATTCTTACTTTGAATGATAATGATGTTCCTCCTGCTGTTCAGCGAATGATTTCAGATGGAGAGCATGAAATCAATACGGATGATGCTTCAAAAATCATTGGAACAATCAACGCCTTATCGAAACAGTTCCTTGGAGATGATGGCGTAACGAAGGAATCAGATCCCGAACCCATGAAACGTGCTGTTGCTTTCTGTGCAAATATTGCTACTTCTAAAAAGATTTCAGCTACCTACAATACTGCGAATGAAGCCTACCTAAGCCAATTGCCTGCTGAGAAAAAAGAGCAAATGGTAATTACGGAAGCCAAACACATGGACGGCACAATGGGAGCTCCTGAAAGAGACCAAATGCTTTCTTGGTTGAAAGAAGAAACTCTTAATAATGAATGTCGAATTATTACCAATGTTCGCGTACTAAGTGAAGGTGTGGATGTTCCTTCTTTGGATTCTGTACTCTTTCTTTCTGCCCGAAACTCACAAGTAGACGTAGTTCAATCCGTTGGTCGAGTTATGCGTAGAGCTCCAGGCAAGAAGTATGGTTATATCGTAATTCCCGTAGTTGTTCCTGCTGATGTTGAAGCAGACAAAGCCCTTGACGATAACGAACGCTACAAAGTAGTTTGGACAGTACTCAATGCACTTCGGGCACATGATGACCGATTCAATGCTACGGTTAATAAAATTGAACTGAATCGCAAAAAGCCCAATAACATTTTGGTGGGTCGTCCAGAATATTCATTTGACGAAGACGGAAATCCACAAGCTTGGAATGAAGATGAAGGCGGTTACGAAACACCAAAAGATATTTCTCGTCAGTTGGCTTTACAGTTTGAACAACTGCAATCGGTGGTATTTGCCCGCATGGTTAAAAAAGTGGGCGACAGACGCTATTGGGAAGATTGGGCGGCTGAAGTGGCTCAGATTGCCGAACGCCAAATTGAACGGATTACCTACCTAATTGAAAATCGAACAGAACAAAGACAAGCGTTTGACAACTTCCTACAAGGATTAAAGAAGAACATCAATCCAAGTATTTCAGAAGGTCAGGCGGTAGAAATGTTGGCTCAGCACATCATTACCAAGCCCATTTTTGAAGCCTTGTTTGAAGGCTACTCTTTTACGGAAACCAATGCCGTTTCTATTGCCATGCAAACCATGCTCAATGCATTGCAAGAAAAAACATTAGCAGAAGAATCGGATAAACTTCAAAAATTCTACGATTCGGTAAAACGCAATATCTCCGACTTGGACAATGCTGATGCCAAGCAAAAAATCATTATTCGTATTTATGATAACTTCTTTAAAACCGCTTTCCCGAAAATGGTGGAGCAATTGGGTATTGTTTACACGCCTGTGGAAGTTGTAGACTTCATCATCCATTCAGTGAATGATGTCTTGAAACAGGAATTTGGACGCAGTATTTCGGATGAAAACATTCACGTACTCGACCCGTTCACAGGTACAGGAACATTCATAACCCGTTTGCTGCAAAGCGGCTTGATCCAACAAAAAGATTTAGCACGCAAATACCATAATGAACTACACGCCAATGAAATTGTACTCTTGGCTTATTATATCGCTGCAGTAAACATTGAAAACACGTTCCACGACCAAATAGGAAAAGACTCAGAATATGAAGCCTTTGAAGGAATTGTGCTCACTGACACATTTCAATTGGGCGAGACAGACGACAGCCAAAAACTATTCTCTGAGATGTTTCCCCAGAATTCTGAACGAGTGCAACGCCAACAAAAGGCTCCTGTAAGAGTAATAATTGGTAATCCGCCATATTCAATTGGTCAGAAGTCTGCTAATGACAATGCACAGAATCAGAAGTATGAAAAACTTGATAGTCGAATAACGAAAACATATGTCAAATCTTCATCTGCCAATTTGAAAAACTCCTTATATGATTCATACATCAAGGCTTTTCGTTGGAGTACTGATCGCTTGGATAAAGATCATGGCGGCATTATTGGCTTTGTATCGAATTCATCTTGGTTAGATGGGAATGCCCAAGATGGGTTCCGCAAAACAATAGAAAAAGAGTTTTCAAGTATTTGGGTATTCAATCTTCGCGGCAATCAACGTACTAGCGGTGAACTAAGTAGAAAAGAAGGTGGTAAAATCTTTGGATCGGGTTCACGGACACCAATAGCAATTACACTTTTGGTAAAGAACCCTGATGTTAAATCTGATAAAGCTACGATTCATTATCACGACATAGGTGACTATCTAAGTCGTGATGAAAAGCTTTCCATCATCAAAAAATTCACTTCCGTTTCAAATTCAAATATGACTTGGAAGGAGCTACAACCAAACATTGAAGGAGATTGGCTTAATCAAAGAAATGAACTATTTGATACGTTCATTGCGCTAACTCCAAACAAAAAGTTTGACGTAAAAACAAACACGTATTTCACTATTCAAGCCCCAGGTCTATTATCTAGTCGAGATGCGTGGGTTTTTAACTTTTCAGAATCAAGCCTGAGTTCGAAAATTGAAGGTATGATTCATCATTATAATGAATCAATTTCTAAAGGAATAGTCTCCAAGGAAATTAAATCTGAACCAGATAAAATAAGTTGGGCTGCTAAACTGAAAAGAGACCTTGATAAAAAGCAAAAACATGAGTTTGACTCCAATCAAATAAAAACTTGTATTTATAGGCCATTTAGCAAATCAAAACTATACTACGCGCCAAGCTTTATTGAACGTCCAGGTCTAATGGATGATTTCTTTCCTACTCCGCAAATCGATAACAAATTAATTTGTGTATCGGGTGTTGGAAGTAACAACCAAGGAATTGCGTTAATAGTCGATACTTTAGTTGATTACAATGCTCTAGATGCAGGCGCAAAGTGTTTTCCACTCTACTATTACGAAGAACGCGAAAAGAACAGCCCAAGCTTATTTGATTCCGCAGGTGAAAGTAAATACATCCGTAGAGATGGAGTATCTGATTTTATCTTGGAAAGAGCCAAAAAGGTCTATGGCAAGAATGTAGGCAAGGAAGATATTTTCTACTATGTCTATGGTATTTTGCATAGCCCCGATTACCGCACTGCCTTTGCCAATGATTTAAAGAAAATGCTACCACGCATTCCATTGGTAGAAGATGTTCGGGATTTTTGGAAGTTCAGCAAAGCAGGTAGAAAATTAGCAGAGCTTCACATCAATTATGAAAACGTACCAGCTTACGAAGGTGTAGAAGTTTCAGGAGAAAGCTCAGGCAATTTCAAGGTTCAAAAGATGCGTTTCCCAAAGAAAGGGCAACAAGACAGCATCATTTATAACAGCAAGATTGTCGTCTCCAACATTCCAGAAAAAGCCTATGAATATGTCGTCAATGGCAAATCTGCTATTGATTGGATTATGGAACGCTACCAAGTAAAAACGGACAAGAAAAGCGGCATCAAAAACGATCCCAACGATTGGGCAGAAGAAGTAGGAAACCCACGTTACATTTTGGATTTGCTTTTGAGTATCATCAATGTAAGTGTTCAAACAGTGGAGATTGTTGAAAGCTTGCCGAAATTGGAATTTGGAGAAGAAACCGAAAGCAATCAAGAAATTGAAGAACATGCAATGGTAATTGCCACCTGCAAAATTGGAGATGTTCCTGAAGGCTCTATTGGTTCTGTTGTTCATGTTTATGACAAAGGCAAAGCGTATGAAGTAGAATTTATTGTTAACGGCTCCAGTTTCGTTGAAACAGCAATGGGCGATCAAATCAAATTGAAGTAAGCCCATGAAAATGCCGAATAATACAGAAGCCGTTGTTGACGCAAACAAGATTACGGACTACTTACTAAGCGACACACACGAGATTGGAAAACATAAAGCCAAGTTTTTCAAAAGCTTCGGATTTGATGAAAATTCGCCAACCATTTTTGAAGAAGCACTGAAAACTCATGCAGTTGAAAGGGAAATCGTCAATAACAATGATTCACCCTTTGGAACAAAATATAAACTCGAATGCGACATTGAGACACCAGATGAAAGAAACCCATGTATCGTTTCAGTTTGGATAATAGAAAATGACATGGACGAGCCAAGATTGATAACAGCGTATCCAGCGAAATAGTAATATATGGGTTTACATATCAAACATAACCGAGCAGAGCATACGCATGAAAATGAGCAATTCAGACGAATTGCCAAATCCTTAAAACTGCTTTTCGAAAAGCAAAATTGGGATGGGCTTTTAATCGGTAATCCATACAATGAAAACCATTCTCGCTTTCGTCCAGATGGAATACTGCTCTATAACCATGGCTTGATCATCATTGATCTAAAAGCTTATTCAGGTAACGTAAAACTCCCACCCAATAAGTCTGAGTTTGAATCAACAGCATGGTACACCGAATCGGATACGGACAAAAAGAGAACTCTAATAAAGGCTGGGAATCGCTTTATCAATCCTTTTAAACAACTTGATTCTTATCGGAACGCTTTTAAAGAAATCGTTTCGAATGAATTAGGTCTAAAAGGTTCGGTCAATGAGCACAGAACTTGTGCACTCAATATTTTTTCAGGTCCGCTCAACATTCAAAATTCCGTACCCAAAGCAATTCCGTACTATAAAATCACTCAGGAAAAGGATTTGGGTACAATGCTTTATGATTACTCTAGTGAGAATTCATTTAGCGGAGAGATTGCAAGCACTCTAGGTACGGTTTTCAACGCAGAAGATTGGCAAGAACATATTGAGATGCCCGAACCACAAAGGGTAATTGACCGCCAAATTGAAATAGATTCAGATGTTGAAAGTGCTATTTCTGAATTTCTCAAAACCAAAAAATCAGGCGTACTGATATTGGAATCAATAGATTCCAGAGATAGAGATGATTGGGTCGAATATATCTTATCTCAATCACAGGAATTCGAATTACCTCAAGTTGAAACGTGGATTCATTCGGCCAGGATAGGAAGGAAAGTATCGGCAAGAATGGGTATGGAACTTCAAAGTCTTTATAATACCATTTATGGTGGTGCACCAAAATCGTTGAACATTGAATATGCAGCAGATTCCGAAGACAAACAGTTTGAAGAGCAATTACAAGAAATCATTCCTATTCGGTCTGACGACTCGGTGGATGAATCTGCTGTAATAATTCTACACGAAGCTCACTTGGTTAGCAGAAGCCTACATCAGTCCGAATTATTACGTTTTGGAACAGGTCGTCTGCTTGAAGATTTACTCACTTTTCTCAATCAATCTGAAACCAATAGAAAATTAATCTGCATTGGCGATCCTTATTCCTTGACCTATGGAAAAGACACGGATTCCGCTATTAACTCAGACACCATAGCTGAAAACTATTCAGGAGAAATTTCTCACTACAGAAAACCACTTGTTTCGGACACTTTCAATGGCAAACTAGGTCTGCGCTTAGGTGCAGCCCATGGAATAGAAAACAAGAAATTCAACAACCTAAGTTTTCCCTGGCAAACAGATGATCTCTTAGAAATCACCAAAGCCGAAATACCAAATTATTTGACTTATTGGTACAGCAAACCTTTGGATTCAGAGCCTTCCAAAACCGTAATGGTCTATGCCAACAAGGATGCCAGAAAGATCAATTTATGGGTAAAGAATCATGCACTAAAGAATGGCAAGGACTTGGCAGTTTCTGATCTTCTCATTCTGAACAACAACATAAATATTCCCGATGAAACTGGCTTCGGTCAACCAACCAAGTTATACAACGGGATGTTTCTTCTGGTCAATTCTGTCGGGGAAACCATAAGTAAAACCGTACCCTTAAGACAAAGTAAGAAACCTATTATTCTGCATTTCACAAAAATCCATGTGACTTGTCTCAGCCTACCAAATAGACTTGAGACGGACTTATACCTTTTGGATAATTACTTCACAAGTGAGAGCGGCTTATCCAAAGAAGAACAAATTGCATTCAGAGTTTTTGTCAATCAATTAGTAAGTGTAAAAACAAAAGAGAACCCTTTTGAAAAGTCTCCCGAGTACATTCAAATGCAGCAGGATAAAAACTACAAAGAAGCCTTGGATAATGAAGCCGACCTTAAAAAAAGGTACGAGTCAGGGGAAAAAGTGAAAACGAAACTTGATGCTGAACAGCGAGAGCTACGCAAAATAGAAAGAAGCTACAAACGAAATTTTCGAAACAGACTCCTGTCAAATATTACTCAAAATGATCCATTTGTAAATGCTGGCCACGTTCATTATGGATGGGCATTAACGGTTCATAAATGTATTGGTTCATCATTTTCACAGGCAATCATCAACGCCTATCAGGGCGAAAACAGAGGCACCACAAATGCTGAGTATTACCGTTGGTTGTATTCAGGTGTCACAACTACAACAAATACACTTCTAGTCACAAATCCACAATTCGTTCACCCATTGATGGATACTCAATTTGAAGATACTTCAAGTATAAATATTGATAAGGAGCCAGCTAAAAAGAAACTCCTAACATTTCCTGATTATCAAATAGAAGACAGATTTATTGATAAAATACCAGAACAACTAAAGGAAAATGTAGTTGGGGCTGTTTGCGAATTATCAATAAAGCTTGAACAGCACGGCCTCTTGCTCGAATCAATCAACTCAAATGGCGATTATTTGACAAAGGTAACTTACTCCTCACCTTCTAGTACAGATAGCCAAGTGATAATTGCCATAAATAACAAAGGCCAGAAGGATAATTGGCCCGTTTCTTCAATCAGAATAGAGCAAAGTGCTTCTGATAATCAGGATGCAATCAATCAAGAAATTAAGAGTCTCTTTGCTGCTGAGCAAGAATCAAGTGTTACGGCTACTTCGGAGTTTCCAGATGATTTCCGCAAACCCATTTATCAAAACTGGAATAGTGTCTTGAACAATATGGGATATCAGTTAAGCTTGACGGAATCGCATAAAAATCAGGATGTGTTTTCAATCAGCGGTGGAAACAACGATTCGGCAAGAATTCGGGTATGGTATGGCGATGATGGCTACTTTAGAAAGATAGTTGTGCTTCAAAAAAGCACGATTGAACTAGGCGAGAATCTTAAAAAAAGGCTTCTAAATGGAAACAAAGCGTGATATTGAAGCAAAGGCCAAAAGCCTAATATCTAGCAATCCAGATGAAGCTGTCAAGCTTTATAAGGAGTTGCAGGAAGCGTTCGCAGATGAATTTAATTCTTGGGACGCCTTCTACGCAATGAAGGCGCTTCGCGCATCGCAAAATCCAGATAAAAATTGGGCTAAGGAATTAGCCAGCACCTTTGAAGATGAAAAAGTTGGGAATCTCTATGGTTGGATGGTATTTGATCACTGCATCAAAGGCAAACAGAAATCCGAAGTACTTCAGAATGAACAATACATTCTAAGCTTACCAGAGCTGTCCCCTCAAAAAAACCTGCGCGAAGACAGCACTTACCCTTGTCCGACAACCATCTCAATTTTCAAGTTGGCAGATGCCCATGCTGAAAACCTATTTAATGCGAGAAAGATTAACGACTTACTCGAAGCTTTAGATTATAACCTACTATCAACAGATGCTAGGACATTAGATACAGAACAACGTGGTGAGATTGAACTAGCATCAGATCTAGAAAAATACTTTGCACTTCGAACCAAAGCACTAATCAAACTAAAAGAGTTTGAAGCCTGTAAAGAGCTTTGTGAAAAGGCTCTGGAATCTTTAGAGAAGTTCCATTACAATAATGATCTGTGGTTCAAAATGCGTATTGCCATCGCAGAAGAAGGCTTAGGCAATTTTGAAGAAAGCGAAGCACTGTTTAAGAATTTGCTCTTTAGTAAAGCTGGAAGCGATAAATGGTTTTTATATCGTGACATAGCCGAAGTTTATTTTGAACACAAAGACTATAAAAAGGCTTGGAAATATTCTGTTGATGCTGCATACTATGGCAATGAGCCTCATTTTTTAATTGGTCTTTATCTACTGCAAGCACGAACACTATTTAAACTAGAAAGACCTAATGATGGGAAAGTGCTCGCAGAGCTAATTGCTGCAATTCTGAAAGATCAAGGATGGAAAGACAAAAACGTATACAATCGACTTTTCAACTTTTACAAGATAGACCGAAAAGAAGTTGAAAGCACCAATGAAGTCATAAAGAGAGCAAGAGAATTCTGGAATTCTGAACGATACGGGGATAAGGAAAAGAAGAAAGGCACTATAATTTCCGTTCATCGCAACGGTAAGATTGGTCGAATAAAAGATGAAGCGGGAAAGGTTGTAAACTTCCACAAGAAGAATCTAGTAAGAAGGGTTAAGTTATTGTCTCAGCTAGAAAAGGCACTAGTCAGCTTTTATGAAATGGAACCTGAAGATGGCAACTCTCAAGCTGAAGTAATTGAAGTTCTCAGCCAAACAAGAAAGGAAGCAATTAACACTGATCTGGTCGGTAAAATCTTGGACGGGACTGTAAAAAACACGGTAGACTTTGGAATTTTTGTTCGACTTCCACAGCTACGTGATGGCTTATTGCATAAAAACAACTTACCCTCAAGATTAAAGGAAACTTTCGAAGATAATTTCAATTCAGGAGACAGAATAAAAGTTAGAATTGATAGGGTTACAGAAAAAGGACTACAACTTAAATTAGTAGAAAATGAATAATCCAACGCTTGGTTCAAGCACATTGCAATCCTCGTTCCGGCGGTTGCAAAGAGCTTTCACGCCAACGCACAGACAAAAAGGAAAAAGCACAAAGACACAATATCGGCAACCATCTAAGCTGACTTTTTCACTAACTTGTGAAACAGGCACAATGGTTATAAGTAATTGTTTGTTTTTACTTATCTATGAAAATCCGCGAGGATTTTCAGTCTGATTTGGCTACCGGCACGCCCGAAAGGACACGGCCCATCACCTGCTCTACTTGCCATAGCCAAAGCCGTTGTAACACACACCACTAAGATTAAAACTTCAACCTACATTCATCGATTTTATTTTGTGAATAGTAACTTTTAAGTTACCTTTGATAGATGGAAAAAGTTAGAGAGGTAATCCAATACAAACACTATTTCGATGAATTCTTGCTGAAACAGCCGAAAAAAGTTCAAGACAAAATATTCAAGGTCATCGAAATAATCGAAACGTTTGAAATGGTTCCCTCAACTTATCTCAAAGTAATTACGGGAACAAAAGGACTTTACGAGGCCCGAATAAAATTGGGGTCGGACATTTGGCGTGTGTTCTGCTTTTTCGATAAGGCAAACTGGTAATTCTATTGAACGGATTTACCAAGAAAACGCAGAAAACACCAAAAAAAGAAATCGACAAAGCGGTCGGACTAATGAATTCATACTATGAAGACAAAAAGAAATAAAATGGACACAAAGAGTTGGAAAGACATTAAGGACACGGTTTATGGGAAAAAGGGAACGGAACGCAGGGACGGACTTGAAAGAGATTTCGAATCTTTCAAAATAGGACTGCTATTACGTAAGGCTCGGGAAGAAAAAAATCTTACTCAAGAACAATTAGGAGAACTGGTGGACAAAAAGCGGACTTATATTTCACGTGTTGAAAACAACGGGAGTAACTTGACCTTAAAAACACTTTATGACATTGTCGAGAAAGGATTAGGCGGAAAAGTAAAAATTTCAATAGAAGTCTAAAAAAGTACGTGTTACAACAATGGCTCATAGCAAATAGGGCAGAAAGTCGCTAATCTAAAGGCTTTGGCTACGGGTTGGGCCGGAAACGAAACGTTACCCTGCCCGCCCCACTTGCCATAGCAGTGACGTTGGCAAAAATATAAAAAAACTTGCTGATGATTCGATATTGGTGTATATTAGCACCAATATAAAACATATCATTATGGCAAGACAGAGCATTTCATTTACGCAACCAAATGATGAATGGTTGAAAGCACAAGTTGACAATCAAGAATATTCTAGTAAGAGTGAACTTGTGAACGACTTGATAAGACAAGCAAGAAATCAGCAAATCGAAATTGACTGGATCAAAGCTAAATTAGAAAAAGCAGAAGATAGTGGATTTACCACTGATAGCAAGGAGCAAATTTTAGCACAATCCAAGTCATAGATTAATGACCAACTACAAACTTAGTAATGTTGCTAAAGACGATTTGATCCGTATTCACCGTTACGGGGCCAAAAAATTCGGAATGGTACAAGCCGACAAATATTTCGATTCTTTCTTTGAATATTTTGACATTATAGCACAAAGCCCTTATTCGTATGAATCGGTCGATTTCATAAAAGAAGGATATCGTAGATGCGTGTGCGGCTCTGACAGTATTTACTATAGGACAAACGATAGAGTCGTTGAAATTATGGCAATTGTTGGAAAACAGGATTTGAAAAATAAAATCTAAACACTATGGTCAAAATACTTTTGCCAACAATGGCTCATAGCAAATAGGGCAGAAAGTCGCTAATCTAAAGGCTTGGGCGTGTTTGCTAAGTCCGCAAAATCTTTTGATTTGGCTCTTGGAATAAAAAAATTAAGAACCCGCCCGAACGTGCCTTTTCGGTACGGGCGGGCAAAATGCAAAAGCTTTGGCTACGGGCGCGGCCGGAAACGAAACGTTTCCCCGCCCGCCCCAGTTGCCATAGCAGGAGCGTTGTGCAATATTAAAAGCCAACAATAGTTCTCGATGCGAGAACTTTTTGTATATTTGTTCTATAATTGAACGAATGAAAAGAATAATTGCAAAAAGTACGCTTCGGGAATATTGGGAAAAGCACGCAGATTCCGAACAGTATCTGAAGACTTGGTACGACACGGCAAAAAGTTCCAAATGGTTCTCGCCGAACGATGTCAAACAAACTTATATCAACGCAAGCATTCTTAAAAACGGTCGGATAGTCTTCAACATCAAAGGAAATTCTTATCGGTTGATAGTAAAGTTCAATTATAAAAGACAATGGGCATTTATTCGTTTTATAGGCACACACGCTGAATATGACAAAATAGATGCGGACACGATTTAAATAAAACATCATGGAATTAAAGCCTATTAAATCCGAACAGGATTACCGAAATGGACTTGAACGCTTGGAGATAATTTTCGATGCGCCAATCGACACAAGAGAAGGGGACGAAGCGGAAATACTCTCATTGCTCATAGAAAGCTATGAAAACGAGCATTATCCGATTGAATCGCCAGACCCTATCGAAGCGATAAAAATACGAATGGAGGAGCTGAATATGCGTCAAAAGGACTTGGTCGGAATCATCGGCGGAAAAAGTCGCGTATCGGAGATCCTAAACAGAAAGAAAAAATTGACCGTCGATATGATAAGGGAACTGGAGCGAATTCTTCAGATTTCGGCTTCGGTTTTGGTCAATAATTATCCACTTGCCGGAAAATAACAAAGGGTAACAATGGCAACCGTTGCACAAGCTCCTGATCCGATAAAAAACGTACCCATTTAAGCCCCTCTGCGGGGCTTTTTCCTTTCAGGCCGGGTATCCGTCATCGAATTTTCCGTGGCTTTGACGGTCACGGAACAGCTTATGAAGGGCGTTTTTCGCCAAATCGGCCAAAGCAAGTTGCCCTGCCCCGTTCTTGACACTTTTATGCGTGAATTTCAGGTACTTCTTCAGATTGTAGGCCATCGCCGAAAGGTGCATGCACTTGTTGGCCTTCCCTATCCCGATCGTACCGACCTTCCGTAGCCCCATGAACTGGGTAGACGTTCCGAAAACGGGTTCTACGGTGCCCTGTCGCTTGCCCTTCATGTATCTGCCCAATGGGCTTTCCACACGGACAATGTTCCGTTGGTACTCCTCCCGATAGTATGTAACGCTGAACTACTTTTCCTGTGCACTCTTTCCCAGACAACTTTGCCTGACGGGACATCCGATACAGACATGCTTCCCCGCCCTGTATCCCTTCTTCCTTGTCTTGGTACGGCTGTCCAAAAATTCCTTGGTAAATATGGGCTTATCTTTATCGCCGACAACCTAAAGAGGATCCTCAAACTGATCGGGAAAAACGAAAATATATCCAACTATCGGGCCTTGACCGCCATTTTGAGAGCCGCAGAAGGTATCTCGGGCTTTCTTCAAGCCATATGCCGATCCAAAATTATAGCTGCACATGTTGGACCACTATTGGGCAAAAGACTTATTTTCGATCATATTTAAACAATCCGGCAAGGTATTTAGACAGACTGCCGTTCCCGTCTAGCTTAAAAAAGATGGTGAACTAAAAAACCCTTTAAGAGAATAACTATATCTTTGATTGTAAAAGGAATTAAAAACTCGCTAAAACTATTCAAATGGGAATAAAATCCAAACTCCTTTTAATGGTCGTTATCCTTACAAATTGTAATACCACGAATTCCAAATGGAAATCTTTAATTGTAAACGACTCACTTGAAGGTTGGCATATTTTTCAGGATGATGGATCAAAAAAAGGATGGATTGTTGAGGGTAATACATTAATTTTTAATGGGATCTCGGATATGGAATCAGGAGAAGGAGATGCAAGTTTATTATCTGACAAAGTTTATCGGAACTTTGAAATACAATTTGATTGGAAAATAGCACCTGGGGGCAATAGCGGTTTTATGTGGGGGGTAAATGAAGATGAAAAGTATAACTATCCCTATCAAACGGGACAAGAGATTCAGATTTTAGATCCCGCAATTTACGACGATCCTACCATTGTACTCGGGGGAGAGATCGAACTAAATAACGCAATCGAGGATTTGAAGGCTCGTAAGCATTTTGTAGGGGCCTTGTATGATCTGTCCGCGCCTACTGAAACAAATGTATGCAAACCAGCTGATGAATGGAACTCATATCACATCAAAATAGATTACGATGCCAATCGTGGTGAGGTAATTCTCAATGATGTTTTAATTAATTCATTTCCACTTGAAGGTCCCGAATGGGAAGTTATGCTTCAAAAGAGTAAGTTCAGCAGATCCGAAGATTATGAATATCTAGGCGATTCGCGATGGTATGACTTTGGTAAGTTTTCAGAAGGACATATTTGTTTCCAAGATCATCCCGGTAAGGTTTCCTTCAGAAATATAAGGATTAAAGAGCTTGATTAAATTTGAGTTATATCTAAGCCGAATAATTCGAGTGGAGATGAAATCTAGCAGGTAACGGAGAATAAACGCAATTAAGACGGGCGTTTGTTTAAACCGTCAGACCGTCTAAAAACCTCCGGGTGAGAAAAAATAGGAATCGTTATATTTGACCAAGTACAAACGTTCTTTGATTTGGTTTTTTTGGAGGTAAAGGGCCTAAAATATGTTGTCCCGCCAAAAAAACGCGAAAACGATTACGCAGTTAAACACAATTAGGTCATGAAAAATAATATTTGTTTTATTTTTAGTCTACTAATAGCCCTTTCTTGCTCCAAAGGGAGAAACCAAGAAGTAGTCAAGTCCTATATTACTGCTCACAACGCTCATGATATTAAAAAGGTCTTGGCCCTTTATGATAAAAATGTTGCTTTTGAATTAAAGGGTGTTTGGGTAAAAGAAGGTTTAAGTGAGATGCAATCCCTTGAGGTATGGGATGCTGCTTTGCATAGCAATTTACGACTGGAATCCACGACTTCAAAAGAAGATTCCGTGTTTTGTAGAATTGTGGAAAATAATGACTGGTTCGGTGCTGTGGGTATTACCAATTTAGTTCATGACCCAACAGTTTTTGTTGTAAAAAATGGAAAAAATAAAAAAAATTATTGCTTACCCATCGCCAAAAATCGGGGAAAAAATAGAAGCAGTCATCGGGGCGCTTTATCAATGGTCGCAGAAAGTTCAGGACACCACAATTAATGAGTTGATAGTAAATGGCCAATTTGTATATTCAACAAATGCGGCCGAAAAATGGATAGACCTTTTTGATAGATGGAAAACTACCGATAGTTTAGAATGATAAGTATATGGGACTTTACAACAAATATATTCTACCGAAAGTGATCGACTGGACTTGCAAGCAAAAACCGAATAGGCGTCAACGAGAGAAGGTAATTCCTTTGGCAACCGGTAATGTTTTGGAAATTGGAATCGGTTCGGGACTAAACCTACCCGTATACAATGGAGATATTGTAAATCACCTTACCGCCATTGACCCATCAAAAGAAATTTGGAACAAAAATAGTATCGATACAAATAATTTGAAATTTGAGTTTGAATTTATTGAAGCATTTGCCGAGAATATACCTAAAGACAACAACTGTTTTGACACCGTGGTCATTACCTATACGTTATGTACCATACCTGATTTGAACAAAGCTTTTGACGAAATACGCAGAGTCTTAAAACCAAATGGAAGATTAATATTTTGCGAACACGGTAAAGCTCCTGATAAGGCTATCCAAAAATGGCAAAATATAGTCAATCCACTTTGGAAACGACTTGGGGGCGGATGCAATTTAAATCGAGATATACCAAAAATTATAAAAGGGAACGGATTTAAAATGAATGAATTGGAAACAATGTATATCCCCGGTTGGAAACCGGCAAGTTTTAACTACTGGGGAACAGCAAAACAAGTTTAAAACGTTTGCCAACAACAGCAACCGTTGCACAAGCCCCTGATCCGATAAAAACCGTACCCATTTAAGCCCCTCTGCGGGGCTTTTCCCTTTCAGGCCGGGTATCCGACATCGAATTTTCCGTGGCTTTGACGGTCACGGAACAGCTTATGAAGGGCGTTTTTCGCCAAATCGGCCAAAGCAAGTCGTCCTGCTCCGCTCTTGACACTTTTATGCGTGAATTTCAGGTACTTCTTCAGGTTATAGGCCATCGCCGAAAGGTGCATGCACTTGTTTGCCTGCCCTATCCCGATCGTACCGACCTTCCGTAGCCCCATGAACTGGGTCGACGTTCCGAAAACGGGTTCTACGGTGCTCTGTCGCTTGCCCTTCATGTACCTGCCCTGCGGGCTTTCCACACGGGCAATGTTCCGTTGGTACTCCTCCCGATAGTATGTAACGCTGAACTTCTTTTTTTTGTGACAGTTAAAATTTAAAATTACTAAATTCGAATTTTAATCTGTCCTATTTTTGGGGAAGGCTACAGTGTATAAGCAATAGCTGGTTCAGTGCTGTTTTGAAACTTAAAACTATAAATCAAAGGTCAGTGCGCCCTGACAGTTTAGCGGTTTGAAATCCGCTACTAATAGCCTAGACCGGCATGCAACCTTTTGAAAAAAAATCGAGAATGGAATTAGAATATCTGAATAGCATAAAAAAGCAGTTTGAATATTACAAATCTGTCGGAGAAAAAACATTCGACCAACTGGAAGAAGATGATTTATTTTGGCAATTTAACGAAGAATCAAATTCAATTGCGATAATAGTAAACCATCTTTCGGGAAACATGAAATCTCGTTGGACTGATTTCCTTACTGCTGACGGAGAAAAAGAATGGCGGAATCGCGATTTGGAATTTGAATCGGTGATTAAAACAAAAGATGAATTATTATCAAAATGGAATGACGGTTGGAAATGCCTATTTGACGCCTTAAATTCTGTAAATAAAGAGAATTTTGGAACAGAGATTTTTATTAGAAATCAAGCTCATTCAATTTTAGAGGCAATAAACCGACAATTTGCCCACTATTCCTATCATATGGGACAAATTGTATATGTGGGGAGAATGATTAAAGGAACAGAATGGAAAAGTTTGACAATCCCAAAAGGAAAATCATCGGAATTCAATAATGCAAAATTCTCGAAAGGAAAGCACGGTGGACATTTTTCAGATGACATAAAATAACGAAAAAAAACGTTTCACAATCTTGCCAACCGTTGCACAAGCTCCTGATCCGATAAAAACCTTACCCATTTAAGCCCCTCTGCGGGGCTTTTTAAATAAGAACACCGGAGCGGTATGGTTGCCTCAGGAAGGCTGTATCAGTGAATTGCAATACGAAGAACCGGGCGTTGGGGAACTACTTCTTAACGAACTGGATGTGGTTTACAAAAAAAATCGTTTGCAATAGTACAGAGTGACCAAAACTTTCCTTTCCGCTGAGGAAAGCCTTGATTGTGGTTGATCGGCAATAGCGGTCCAACATAATACTTTATCTTTACGGTAAGACCACAGCCAATTATGCCCATAGAGAACATTCCCGAAATATATCTCGACAATAAAGAGAAGGGCCCAGATCTGTTCGTTTATGATTTTATGATGACCAACGACGTGGTAAAGAGCAAGGTTAATCTAAGCATGAACATGTTCAGTTTTTTGCAGGTCGGTAAAAAGCAGGTGCATTTTGCAGATACCTCTATTACGGTCAACCACGAACAATCATTGTTGATAAAAAAAGGCAACTGCCTTTGGACGGAATTATTAGATCGGGATAACGTATACTACTGCAAACTCTTTTTTTTTTCGGAAAAGAGATTAAATGACTTTCTTGAAAAGCACGTTGATAATAAACCATCCAAAACGGAAGAGATTCCCTTTTTTATTGTCAAAAATGATCGCTATATCATCTCCTATCTAAATTCATTGAATACCATAAGTTCCGCTCCCACTATTTTTTTGGAGAATCTGCTCGCTGTTAAATTCGAGGAAATTATGCTGTATCTTTTAAATAAATATGGCAAGCGTTTTGAAGGATACCTGTATTCGTTGATTTCCGATATTAAGTCCCCATTTCAAAAGATCGTGGAAAGCAACGCGTATTCTAACCTGAAATTGGAAGAGATCGCGTTTTTGTGCAATATGAGCCTCTCAACCTTTAAGCGTTATTTTACTGCGGAATATAACGCTAGCCCCGGAAAATGGTTACAGGACAAAAGACTGCAGAGAGCAAAGGACCTGTTGGAAGGTGGCGATTTAAAATCTTCTGATATTTATTTGGAGGTGGGGTATAACAATCTTTCAAACTTCAGTATCGCCTTCAAGAACAAATTTGGAATTAGTCCAAAGGAGATCAGAAAATAGCTGCTCCATACTTGTATTCTATCCGTACTGGTTATATATCTCGGGCATTACCTTAAAATCCCCGTAAATATGGCGTATTTGATCTATTTTCATAAACGATTGACCTTTTTTCATAAATACTTCTCAATTATTAACGCTATGTTACGTATAGTTCAATGTTTCGATTAAAATTATTCATTAATCCCATAAAAACAGAATGTTATGTGCAAAAATCATGGTGTCTCCTACGTGGAGCCAGGAAAAGTAGAAGTAACCGAAATCGACTATCCCAAACTGGCGTTGGGAGATCGAAAATGTGAACACGGTGTTATTTTAAAGATCGTCGCTACCAATATTTGTGGTTCGGACCAACATATGGTAAGAGGAAGAACCACGGCCGAAAAGGGCTTGGTATTAGGGCATGAGATCACGGGAGAAGTTATAGAATGCGGAAGGGATGTTGAGTTTATCAAAAAAGGGGATATGGTCTCCGTTCCCTTTAACATTGCCTGTGGCCGTTGTCGGAATTGTAAAGCCGGTCTTACGGGTATCTGTCTCAATGTAAACGGTGATCGCGCCGGAGCCGCCTACGGATATGTAGATATGGGAGGCTGGATCGGTGGCCAAGCAGAATATGTAATGGTGCCTTATGCCGATTTTAACTTGCTAAAGTTTCCCGATAAAGATCAGGCCATGGAAAAGATATTGGATCTGACCATGCTTTCCGATATCCTCCCGACCGGATTTCACGGAGCGGTTACGGCCGGGGTAACCGTCGGTTCGGTCGTGTATGTTGCCGGTGCGGGACCTGTAGGCCTGGCCTGTGCGGCTAGCTGTCATTTATTAGGCGCGGCCGTTGTGATAGTTGGCGATCTGAATGAGGAACGCCTTGCCCATGCCAGGAGTTTTGGTTGTGAGACCATTAATTTGACCAACGGCATTCCGGTAGAAGAACAGATCGCTATGATCGTCGGTATCCCCGAAGTAGATTGCTTTGTTGATTGCGTAGGTTTCGAAGCTAGCGGACATGGTGCCAACGCAGGGAAAGAAATGCCCGCCGTTGTATTGAACCAGGCTATGGCGATTACGAGAGCTGGAGGCCAAATCGGGATTCCAGGACTTTACGTAACTGAAGACCCAGGGGCCAAAGATGAAGCCGCAAAACAAGGAAGTCTAAAAATTCGTTTTGGATTGGGGTGGGCAAAATCACATTCCTTCCATACTGGGCAAACCCCCGTGATGAAATATCACAAGCAGCTAATGAATGCTATATTGTTCGATAAAATAGATATTGCCAAAGCTGTAAACGTGGAAGTGATAAGTCTGCAAGATGCACCCAGAGGTTATGAAGAATTTGATAGTGGGGTTGCCAAAAAATTCGTAATTGATCCACATGGCATAATAACTTCGTAATTTGACCTTTTTTCATAAGTTATTGATCCATTTCGGTAACATAAAAGCAAGGGTTGCCCCCTAATTTTGCGGTAATAATTAATCATAAAAATAAAAAATCATGAATATCACATTAGCACAAGCAGAAAAGGCGATCGCAACGGCAAAAGAGAAGGCGAAAGCTATAGACGCCAAAATGAATATCACCGTAGTAGATGCCGGAGCCAATCTAGTAGCATTTGGCCGTATGGACGGAGCCTGGTTGGGTTCTTTGGATATCTCCATCAAAAAAGCCAAAACAGCACGTTATTTTGATATGAATACCGGCATCGTCGGCGAATTGTCACAGCCAGGGGGCTCTTTGTACAATATTGAACATTCCAACGGGGGCCTGATTACCTTTCCGGGTGGCGTGCCAATTAAAAACACAAAAGGCGAAATAATAGGCGCCATTGGCGTTAGCGGAAGTTCCGTTGACAATGACCATACGGTTGCCGAAGCCGGATCTAAAGCAATCTAATACGGTATTCTTTTACCGTAAAGTTTAAATCAGTTCACTATTTAAGGGGATAATCTGTTTTAGTTATCCTCTTTTTTATCTAACAAGTATAAAACGAGCATTAATACATTTTAACCCCGAGGCTTCGGGGCTTCACAAAAGGCGGGAGCGTAGCGGTTACGTACGTCCGCAACCTGCCCGACTAGCCATTCAGGCGGGTTTTTTAATTAATATGTTTTCGGATAATTACAAAAATTTAAACGTGTGAAAAAACCATTTTATATCTTTCGTTACATCAGTTGGATCGCCATTATCTTTTCGCTGCTGGGTTCCTTGTTGCTGTTTATCACAGGAGCTTTAAAAACGCTAAATGCCGTTCGTGTCTTCTTTTTGGGCTATATTCCAGAAGGCAAGGAACATTTACATACCGCAGATATCGGCATAACCTATCTCATTAAATCATTGGATACATTTTTAATCGCTTTAGTGCTGTTTATTTTTGCACACGGTATCTATACCTTATTTGTTTCGAATACCACAAATGCCAAAAATAATGGGGTTCTTAATTGGATACAAACGCCAAATATTGGGCATTTAAAAAATGTTCTGGCCGAAGTTATCGTCATCATATTATTTGTGAAATTTCTAGAAGTAGTTTTTGTAAATATCGATCATTTAAAATGGGACCTACTTATCCTTCCTATTTCTATTATTTTAATGGCCATAGGATTAAAGGTATTGAATTTGAACAAAGAAGAAAGTAAGAACAATAAAGCTGTAAAACCGTGAAAGCAATACAACATATAGCGTATAGGGAAATTTCGCAAAGCATTGGTTATTCTGAAATTGAAAAACCAATTATTGGCAGGGATGAGGTATTAATTAAAGCGTATGCGGCCAGTGTAAACCCATTGGATATTAAAGTTTTAACCGGTAAATTGAGAACCCGGAAAAACTACACCTTGCCAGCGACCATGGGTTACGACGTCAGCGGTAAAATTGCTGGGATAGGTGACGATGTTACTAATTTTAATATTGGAGATGAAGTATATGCTTACGTAGATAAGCAAGGTGCTTTTGCAGATTTTGTTTCGGTAAAGCAAAATATTTTAAGCTTAAAACCGAAAAACACGAGCTTTGAAGAAGCCGCAAGTTTACCTTTGGTAAGCCTTACCGCATCACAAGCTTTAAAACGCGGTAAACTACAATCGGGCGATAAAATATTAATTCACGCAGGTTCGGGTGGAGTAGGTTTTTTGGCAATACAGTTGGCAAAGGCAAAAGGCGCTTACGTTTATACCACTACAAGCACGGCTAACGTAGCTTGGGTTAAAGAACTTGGAGCCGATCGTGTAATCGATTATAAGTCCGAAGACTACAAAATCATAGTCAAAGACGCCGATATGGTTTTAGACACACTTGGAAATCAATATACCGAGGATGCTTTTAAAGTGATAAAAAAAGGGGGGAAAGTAATTACACTCGTCGGCCCTGTTGATAAAGAAACTGCCAATAGAATGAAACTCAATAAGGTTGCACGATTATTTCTAGCGTGGAAAAGAAGAAAGATTACAGCGCGGATAAAACAAAAATCGGCCTACTACAGCCTTCTTTTGATGAGGGCAAACGCCAAACAGCTACAGGCCGTAACGGACTTGGTGGTATCGGGGCAGGTTAAAACAAAAATTGACAAAGTATTTCCTTTGAAAGATGCGGTAAATGCTTTACTTTATGTCGATAAAGGACGAACAAAAGGCAAGGTTGTCCTTAAAATCAGGTAGGTTGTGAGCAGAGGATTTGTAAAGGAAGACGATCAGGAAGAAATTCCGATGGTGCCACCACGGGCAGACCTGCCGGAGGGGGTCACCAATTATGTGACACAAACGGGGATGGACCAACTGCTGGCGGAGCAACGGATATTGATGGATGAAAAGGACAAACTAGATAGTAATAACGAGAACGAAAGACGTATTGCCTTAAACCATATCAATGCAAAACTACAATTGCTGAACCGTAGGATCCTAACGGCAAAAATAGTGGCTCTAAAAGACCAGCCCCGAAATGAAATACGGTTCGGGGCGCAGGTCACCCTCAAAATTGGCGATGCGAAAAAACCTCAAAAATACCAGATAGTCGGCGTTGACGAGGCTGACATTTCCAAAGGGAAAATCTCATTTATTTCACCGATCGCAAGAGTATTGATCCATAAAAAAGTGGGGGACAAAGCCATTCTAAAATTGGCAAAGGAAGATAAGGTTTTTGAAATAATAGGGATAGATTACAACCAATAACTATTTATAAGCATGGACAATACAATAAAAACAGGGATTCTGTCTTACGGAATGTCGGGCCAGCTATTTCATTCCCCTTTTGTGGATGCCCATGAGGGATATGAGCTCACTGCCGTGGTAGAACGTTCCCAAAAAAGGGCGCATCTTAAATATCCGGATATTAAAAGTTACGATTCGGTCGATTTACTCATGGCTGATGATCAAATTGAACTGGTCATTGTCAACACGCCAAATACGACCCATTTTGAATTTGCCCTCAAGGCACTCCAAATGGGAAAGCACGTGTTGGTCGAAAAACCTTTTACCGTTACACCGGCCGAGGCCGAAAAGCTTTTTGTGGTGGCCCGGGAAAACGATCGCCGCGTACTTCCCTATCAAAACCGCCGCTTTGACAGTGATTTTCTTTCGGTTAAAAAAGTGCTTGATTCCGGGAAACTTGGAAGATTGGTCGAGGTGCATTTTCGGTTTGATCGCTATAAATATGAAATTGGGAAAAAAGCGGCCAAGGAAACCGCTGTTGCAGGCAGCGGCCTTTTATTCGATCTTGGTCCGCACCTTCTCGATCAGGCAATTTCGTTGTTCGGTATGCCCTTGCGCTGGACAAAAACGTTGGGCCACTTTCGCCCTGGCACTCAGGTAGACGATTATGCGCACCTTCATTTATCCTATCCGGGGGAGTTGCAGGTTTTTATTACGGTAAGCCTCCTGGTGGCCGATGCCCAACCTGCCTTTGTATTGCACGGTACCAAAGGCTCTTTCATAAAGAACCGCACGGATGTCCAAGAAGACCAGCTACTGGAAAACCGGAGCCCAAAAGATCCTTTGTACGGATTGGAAAAAGAGAATCAACAGGGAATACTTACCACGATGGCCGAAGACGGCACCAAGAGGGTTGAGCGCATAGCGGCATCCAAATCAACGTATCTCAATATGTTCGATGCGGTCTATAGAACCATTAGGGAATCGGAACCTTACCCTATTGCGGAAGAAGAGGTTCTTAAGCAATTGGAAATATTGAAATAACCGATCGGAATATGGCGCTTCCAAAAAGTGAAGGAAATTGCGCAATAATTAACCTCGCAAAGAAGCCGTATTTTTACAGTGGGATGTAAAATCTTTTAGGGCAATGTAGCCGTGGAGGATTTTTGCGGTATAGATAACTCATGGGGGCGAGTTGCCCAGTATAGGGTACAGATTATTTTGTTGTTCGCGAAATAAATAAAAATACGCATCCATGCTGTTCTTTATTGGTGGGAATGATCCGCTTAACCAAGTCTGATCAACCACCCATTAATATTTTTTTGATTTCCAATTCGGAATCTGCTACATTTGTTATCCCAACAAGGAAAAGGGAAGAAAAAACGCAACATCCCAATTAAAAAACATCAAAGGATTATGAACATTCCTTCAGAATTAAAATATACCAAGGACCACGAGTGGATACGGATAGAGGGCGATATAGCAGTCGTCGGGATTACGGATTTTGCCCAAGGGGAACTGGGAGATATCGTTTACGTGGAAGTGGAGACGGTAGATGAGGATCTGGAAAAGGAGGCCATTTTTGGTACCGTGGAAGCCGTTAAAACGGTTTCCGATCTGTTTTTACCGCTCAGTGGGGAGATAATCGAGTTTAATGAGGCCTTGGAAGATGCTCCGGAAAAGGTGAATTCGGATCCGTACGGGGAAGGTTGGATGATCAAGATAAAGATGGGCGACACATCGGAAGTCGATGAATTGCTTAGTGCCGCCGACTACAAGGTATTGATAGGTGCTTAGAAAAAATTTCTTTAAGATCGCCTTCGTGTTATGGATGGCGCTTGTCACGGTACTTTGTCTGATTTCGTTTTCCGACGACGAATTTGAGGTTATCGAATTTTCCCATTTAGATAAAGTGGTGCATTTTACGTTTTATTTTGTGGCCTCAATATTGGGTGCCCTCGCAATTAGGGAGGTCAAGCATGGAACAATATCCTTTAAAAGGGCCGCCGTAATTATTTTTGTCTCGGTAGCTCTTTATGGTATAGTTATTGAGGTATTACAGTACAGTTTTACCACAGATCGATCGGGAGATGTGTTTGATGCGATTACGAACGCTATCGGGGCGTTGGCAGGTATTTGTTCCTTGAAATACGTATTTTCTAGGAAATCACAGTTAAAATGGGAAAATTAATTGCTTATTTGATAAATAAATAATTAAATTAGCAATCGTTAAAATCAACTAATATGGAACCAAAAAAGAATCCAAAAGCCGATTTGACCAGAAACAGCGGCCTCTATTTTGTTATAGGGCTAGCCTTGGTCATGTTATTAACATGGCGAGCTTTGGAATGGAAAAAGTATGACAAGGGTGATAATTATGATATTTCACTGAACGTAGAAGATCAGTTGGACGAGGAAGTGCCGATGACGGAACAGATCAAAACACCGCCCCCACCACCGCCCCCAGCGGCACCAGAAGTAATCGAAGTAGTTGAGGATGAAGAGGAAGTGGAAGAAACCGTGATCGAGTCTACCGAAACCAGTCAGGAAGAAGAAGTGGCCGAGGTAGAGGATATTCAGGTCGAGGAAGAGCCCGAAGATATTGATGTTCCCTTTGCGGTGATCGAGGATGTTCCCATTTTTCCCGGATGTGAAAATGCCAAGGACAAAAGGGCGTGTTTTAACGAAATGATGCAGAAACACATCCGCAAAAACTTTCGGTATCCCGAGATTGCTCAGGAGATGGGTGTTCAAGGAAGGGTAAGCGTAATGTTTACGATCCAAAAGGATGGGAGTATCGGAAATATAAGGATGCGCGGCCCGGATAAAAACCTGGAAGCGGAAGCAAAAAGAATTATCGAAAAGCTTCCTAAGATGACCCCCGGAAAACAAAGGGGAAGGGCTGTAAGGGTGCCGTTTAGTATTCCGATTACTTTTAAATTGCAATAGACAATTCTCTATAAGATCAAAAATCCCGGGTATGTGCCCGGGATTTTTTTTTGGTACATTTCTTGATATTTAACATAATAGTAACAATTCTAAAATATACTATTATGAAAAAACAAGTCGAAAAGGCTGTTGATTCCCACGGCAATGGGAACAACGGCCAACTTACCAAACCTGTCTGCCGTGTGAAGGGTAAACAGGGGGTGAATTTACAAAATAAAGGAACAATTTACTTTCAGATCGGGTTGTTTCTTGCATTGTTGTTAACTTATCTATTGTTGCAAGCCGCATTTCAGATTAAAGTTATGGAATCTCCTAATATTGCCAGTTCGGTAGAATCGCCAATTGAGTATTTCCCAGATTTGGACAGGTTGGTGGTAGAAAAGAAAAAGGTAAAAGATCAACCGGTCGAACCGGTGGTCGATCCACAGACTTTTAATGTAGTCGATGACGATGCCCAATTGTTGATTGCCAAGGAATATGTTGCAGACCCAGATCCGTCAGAGGGTGATCTAAATCTAGACTCCCTTGCGCCTCAAAATATCGATGATGATTATAAGGATGCTATTCCATTTTCCGTAATCGAGGAGGTCCCGGTTTTTCCCGGCTGTGAAAACGCAAAGGACAAAAGAACGTGTTTTAGCGAAATGATGCAGAAGCACATTCGCAAAAACTTTCGGTATCCCGAGATTGCTCAGGAAATGGGAGTTCAAGGTATGGTGATGATATTGTTTACCATCCAAAAGGATGGAAGTATCGGAAATATAAGGATGCGCGGTCCGGATAAAAACCTGGAAGCGGAAGCAAGAAGAATTATCGAAAAGCTTCCGAAGATGAGCCCCGGAAAACAAAGGGGCAGACCTGTAAGCGTACCGTTTAGTATTCCGATTAGATTTAATCTGCAGTAAATGATCGCAACCCCAAAGACTTTTAAAACCCTTTGGCCACCATGGAGTTAAAAGATATCTATTTCGTTGCAGGATAGTCCATAGGGTATTATCTTTGCCGTCCCCATAAACGATAAACTGATGAAGACCGTGGTACATACGGCGAAGCGATTTGCGATTCCGGTTACTTTCACTGATTTTAAGGAAGTTACAAAGGCGGGCCTTACCATTAGCGTCGTTTTCTCTTCTATTGCGGGATACTTGTTGGG
Organism: Cerina litoralis; assembly: GCA_022008415.1. Taxonomy (GTDB): domain Bacteria; phylum Bacteroidota; class Bacteroidia; order Flavobacteriales; family Flavobacteriaceae; genus Cerina; species Cerina litoralis. Next base: position 19,994 of record JAIRBC010000016.1, on the reverse strand, counting down.
AATGGTCGAATTTGATTGGCTCTCATTTTTTCTATTGGTTTTTGGTGGTTATTGTCTGGTCGGAGCTTCCAATGCCTATAATCAGGTGATAGAAAAAGATTTGGATGCCCTGATGAACAGGACAAAAAACAGGCCTGTTCCTTCTGGTCGTATGTCGGTCAATACGGCCTTGGGCATCGCGGTGGTGATGACATTGTTCGGCTTGGTCGCCCTTTATATATTGAATCCCAAAACCGCGATGTTCGGTGCTATTTCACTTTTTTTATATACCAGTGCCTATACGCCATTAAAAACAAAGACCCCATTGTCGGTCTTCGTAGGCGCATTCCCGGGAGCCATACCGTTTATGTTGGGATGGGTGGCCGCCACTAATGAGTTTGGAATAGAACCGGGAACCTTGTTCATGATTCAATTTTTTTGGCAATTTCCACATTTTTGGGCCTTGGGATGGATGCTGGATGAAGATTATAAAAAAGGGGGCTTTAAAATGCTCCCCACGGGAAAGAAAGATAAAGGAACTGCCTTGCAGATTATAATGTATACCTTCTGGATGATAATTATATCGATTATTCCCGTGTTCGGCATTACGGGTCGGTTGCATCTTTCCATTCCGGCAGCTATCCTAGTCTTTTTGTTGGGTCTGGGCATGTTGTTCTATGCCTTTCGCCTATATGAAAAACGCGACAATAAATCGGCCAAAAGATTGATGCTGGCAAGTGTAAGTTATATTACCTTGATGCAATTGGTCTATGTAGTCGATAAATTTATTTAAAAATCTCCCAATGGATATTACCCAAAATTTGGAAAAGAAAAAAACGGATAGGGCAAAGAAAATGATGCTCTGGTTTGGAATCGTGAGTTTGCTTATGGCCTTTGCCGGGTGGACGAGCGCTTATATCGTAAGCAGCAGTCGCAAGGATTGGTTGGCAAATTTTGACCTGCCCTCGGCTTTTTTGTACAGCACCATAGTAATAGTAATTAGTAGTATTACCTACATTCTGGCCAAGAAGGCCATTAAGGAAGGCAGGTCCCGGCAATGCACCCTACTATTATTGACGACGTTGGCATTGGGCGTAATCTTTATTTTCTTGCAGTTCTACGGATTTTCACAAATGGTGGATCAAGGGTATTATTTTACCGGGCCAACAAGTAATATCACCACATCCTATATTTTTATAATTGCCGTGGCACATATTGCCCACGTAATCGCTGGCCTGGTTTCGCTGTCGGTCGTACTCATCAATCAGTGGCGACATAAATATTCCGCCGATAATATGTTGGGCCTTGAGCTTGGGGCTACTTTTTGGCACTTCTTGGATCTATTATGGGTCTATCTTATCTTGTTTTTCTACTTTTTTAATTGAAGCGGAACCATTTAAATTTTTTGATTTCAGGTGAAGCTCAAGTGTTTTTTTTTGACCATTCGAAGATCTTTTTTGAGTTTTATAGTGCCTAAGCGGTGGGGGTTGCCGAACGAGCAAAAGGACTAAAAATGAATAAAAAAAGGACTCTCGAACCTTCGGGATTTATCGAATGAAATATATTTAAATCGCTTCGTTGATAAATAAATATTTAGAATGATTATATTTTTCTTCAATTTTAAAAGCCAAAAATTTTCTATAGCCGAAAAAAATGTAAATTTGTGAAAACTTTAATAATTAAGACACCTAACATAATTATATGGATACTACTATAGCAACGGGAACGGAAGAAAACGTTTGGGGCGGTGGCAACCGACCCTTGGGAGCCAGTTATGGAAAATTGATGATGTGGTTTTTTCTGCTTTCCGATGCCTTGACCTTTTCTGGGTTTTTGGTGTCTTACGGATTTGCGAGATTCAAATTTATCGATTCTTGGCCAATAGCCGATGAAGTTTTTACCCACATACCGTTCTTTCACGGGGAGTACCCCATGTACTACGTAGCATTTATGACCTTTATTTTAATTATGTCTTCGGTCACCATGGTTTTGGCGGTAGATGCAGGTCATAAAATGAAGCAGAACAAAGTAATTTGGTATATGTTCTTTACCATTGTCGGCGGTCTTATATTCTTGGGGTCACAGGCTTGGGAATGGTCTACCTTCATCAAGGGCGAATCCGGTGGGGCCATTGAGACCAAGGGCGGCCGAATCCTACACTTTGTAGACTCCAATACCGGCGAACGAATAGCCTTGGGCGATTTTGCCAAGCATTCTCCCAGCGAACGGATAAGACTGCAAAGAAATGAAGGTACCTGGTTTCAATCGGAGGGATATTTGCCCAGTGTTTCGGTAAAGGAGGTCGTAGACGGTTTTAATGCCACTCCCAATGTTGTGGTTCGAACCGAGACCACCGACGAAACCGGAAAAGGCAAAGTGGTCCTAAGTAGGGACGAATCCATTAAAACGATGAAAGGGGCCAAATATGTAGTTGAAGGAGCCAATCTCGTTCACAATGAATACGGTCATCGAATGTTTGCCGACTTCTTCTTCTTTATCACGGGATTTCACGGCTTCCACGTTTTTACAGGGGTTTTGATCAATATGATTATCTTCTTTAATGTTGTCTTGGGCACCTACGAAAGGAGAGGACACTATGAAATGGTAGAAAAGGTAGGGCTATACTGGCACTTTGTGGATCTGGTCTGGGTATTCGTATTCACCTTTTTCTATTTGGTATAAAAGATATTTATTTTCACTTCCACCGAGAAGGTGGAGGTCTTTTCATTAAGACTTAAATTAACAAAAATGGCACACGGACAGAATTTAGCAATATTTAGAGGTAGATTAAAATTTAAATCCAACGTCCAAAAGATTTGGGGGGTTTTGGTGCTCTTGACCATAGTGACCGTAGTCGAGGTGTTTTTAGGTATCTCCAGACCCGCAATATTTGAGGAACATCATTTTTTGGGGATGAAATTGCTGAACTGGATATTTATAACCCTCACCTTGGTAAAGGGATATTATATAACATGGGATTTTATGCACATGCGCGATGAAAAGAGTTCCTTGAGGAGGGCGGCTATCTGGACTCCCGTGTTCTTGGCGTCCTATTTAATTTTCATTTTGCTTTTTGAGGCAGACTACGTACACAACGTTCTCTTTCAAGGAGGTTATGTGAAATGGAATTTCTAACGTATTATTAACAGATAGAAGAGACGGTATTGATACCGTCTTTTTTATTTTTGTATACGCCAAAATCAATTTGGTTATACCTCGCTCAACTAGAAAGACACAAAACCAGGGTCCCTAGCCGAAGGAGGTGTATGTTAGGAATTATATTTGTTCACGCCCCGTAACGGAGTTGTCGATCAAAGGCAGCCCAATAGCCATGAAGAAGACCGCTGTTCTTGTAATACTTTTCATTTTCCCAATTGTGGCCTATATATTTTTTGCTTCGGGCGTCAATCATTTTGGGAAACTTCCCATATTGACAGAAAGGGTAGGAAACATAGAAGATATCTCCCCTGCCGAAACCCTCGAGGATAAAATTACCATTTTAGGATTCTTAGGTCGGGACGTGGCCCATAAAAAGGGCAATGCGTTTAACTTGAACGAAAAGATATACAAGCCTTTTTATCGATTCACGGACTTTCAGTTTGTCATGGTCATGCCTATGGGAACGGAAGACGAGGTGGCCGATCTTAAAGCGGAGTTGGGTGCCCTTGGGGAGGATGCGGAGAAATGGAAATTTATATTTGGAAACGAGCAACAGATCCTTGATTTATTTAATTCCCTCAAGACCGATTTGAGCCTCGACGATGATTTGAGTACCCCCTATGTTTTTATAATCGATAAAACGGGAAATTTAAGAGGGAGAAACGATGACGAGGACGAAGGCACCAAATATGGCTTTAATGCTACTTCGGTTGCCGAGTTGAACAATAAAATGACGGATGATGTAAAGATTGTACTGGCGGAATACCGGATGGCCCTAAAGAAAAACAAAGCCATAGAGAAATAATAGTAGGCAGTACTTGGAAGACTCCGGAACCTTGGGCAAATAACCGACAACCGACAAGTAAGCCAATACCCGAACCAACAAAAACCTGTAAAGGTTTGCACCTAACAGAATAACCTACCCAAAAAAATTAGAACAACAAAAACGGAAATGAATAGAAACAAATATGCATACGTATGGGTGTCCTTGATCGTATTGGTCTTTGGCATCATTTTTATACCGAGGATCGTAGACAGGATAAAGAGTGGAAAGGTCGTACAAAACGATAGGTTGAGCGGCCCGGACAATTCGGGCGCGTTAGCCTATTTGGAGATAGATGGTAAAAGACGGAAGGTGCCATCTTTTGCCTTTATTGATCAAGACAGTTTATTGATAACGGACAAAGATTATTTGGGGAAGGTATATATAGTCGAGTTCTTTTTTACCAGTTGCCCAACGATCTGTCCGTTAATGAACAAAAATTTGGTGGATATTCAGAACGAATTCAAAGATCTTGAAGATTTTGGGGTGGCATCATTTACCATCGATCCGGAACACGATACCCCTACCGTACTAAAAAAGTATGCGGAAGACAACGGAATTACCGATATGGACTGGCACCTGCTTACCGGAGACCGGGAGGCCATATACGACCTGGCCAACATCGGCTTTAATCTTTTGGCCACCCAAGTTCCAGATGCGCCGGGGGGGTTCGAGCATTCCGGAATGTTTGCCCTGGTAGATAAAAGGGGTTATATCCGTTGTAGATTGGATCCCTATGGCAATCCAAAGATTTATTACAAGGGCGCAATTTCCGAGGCTGATGGGAAGAACGATATCGGGGAACATCAAGATATAACAATTCTCAAGGAGGATATAAGAAAACTTTTGAAGGAATAGAACATGGAATCACCTTCGGTAAAGGAGCGAAAACTGTACAAATGGATTACCGTTATATCTATAGGTGTTCCGGTCATTGTGGCTATTTTGTTTGGAGTAAAGATCCCTGACGTGGAGAGACTGGGTTTTTTGCCACCGATATATGCTACAATTAACGGGGTTACGGTAGTATTGCTAATGACCGCGTTTAGGGCAATTAAAGTAAATAAAAGGAAGTTGCACCATAATTTAATGACTGTTTGTGTGGGTTTATCCGCACTGTTTTTAATTCTGTATATTGCGTATCACATGACCTCGGATCCAACGGTCTATGGAGGAACGGGAACCGCAAAGTACGTTTATTTTTTTGTGTTGATCACCCATATCGTGCTGTCCATCGTTTTAATACCGCTTGTCTTGCGTACCTATGTATACGCCTATCTAAAAAAGTTCGAAGCGCATAAGAGATTGGCCCGTATCACCTTTCCCATTTGGTTGTATGTAGCGATTTCGGGGGTGGTTGTTTTTTTACTGATATCACCGTATTACCCAACCTGAAATCATTATTTAAAAATAAATTTCATTTAAGATGAAGAAAAATCTAATCGTCATATTACTTCTCATCGCTATCCTCATACCGCAGATATCAGATGCTCAATGTGCCATGTGCAGAGCGGTCCTTGAAAGCGGAGAGGATAACGCCATGGCAAAGGGCATCAACAATGGAATAGTCTATTTAATGGCCATTCCGTACGTGCTTATCGCCGGGCTTTTTTATTTCATTTATAGAAAAATGAGGACTTAGGACTAAGGTTTCCCCTTCAATTTTTACTTGGGTGCTTCTCGGATGATAGAACCCCCGTTGCTAAGATATATCCAGCCCGAAGACTGTTTGGAAAGGGACGATCCATCCCTGAAATTTAGGGAATGGATATTATTTTTAAAAGTTGAAATAAGCGGGGAAAATAATGGCCGACTTAAAATTTATTTTGCCTTTTCTATTTGCTAATGCATTGAAAATGTGGATAGAACCATTTTTTAACAAAATATTTGCAACCTCTGTCGTAACATTTATAGAATTTGCGAGTCTTATCCCCAGTGCGTATACCGGGGCCCGTTAACACATGCCAGATATGATAGAAATTAAAAACCTGCATAAATCCTATAAAATGGGAAGCAATACGCTTCACGTATTAAAAGGAATCAATTTCTCTATAGACGAAGGGGAATTGGTTGCCATAATGGGGTCTTCCGGTTCGGGAAAATCTACGTTGTTAAATATTTTGGGCATGTTGGACGAAGCGGACTCTGGTGATTATACGTTGGATGGGGTTCCCATAAAAAACTTGGACGAGACCAAGGCCGCGAAATACAGGAATAAGTTTTTGGGATTCGTTTTTCAGTCCTTTAACCTTATCAATTATAAGAGTGCCATGGAAAATGTGGCGCTACCGTTGTATTATCAAAAAGTAGGCCGCAAGGAAAGGCAGGAAAAAGCCTTAAAATATTTGGAGCAGGTGGGGCTAAAGGAATGGGCAGGCCATCTGCCCAGCGAACTTTCCGGAGGTCAAAAACAACGGGTGGCCATCGCTAGGGCAATGGCGGCAGAACCCAAGGTTTTGTTGGCCGATGAGCCTACGGGAGCTCTGGACAGCAAGACCTCCTACGAGGTGATGGACCTGATCCAAAAGATAAACGATGCGGGCAACACCATTCTGGTGGTGACCCACGAACCGGATATTGCAAATATGTGCAAGAGAATCGTACACCTAAAGGATGGTGTAATCGTGGAGGACAAGAAAATTAAACAAGTAAGAGCTTCTGCCTATGTTTAGCAGGGACAACTGGAAAGAAATATTTGAGACGATCCAAAAGAACAAACTGCGGACGTTCCTTTCGGGATTTACCGTGGCATTGGGCATTCTTATTTTTGTGGTCCTGTTCGGCTTCGGCAATGGCCTTATCAATACTTTTAACGGATTTTTTGCTAATGATGCGACCAATATATTGAGAATTTATCCCGGTACGACCACCATTCCATACCAAGGGTATAAATCTAACAGGCGAATAGAGTTTGACAATGATGACCTGGCCGATATCAAAAGAAACTTCCCATTTTTCCTGGAATATATTACCCCTAGAATTTCTAGAAGTTATTTGGTGAAGTACGAAAGCGAATCCAATAACTATTCCGTGTTGGGTGTTGCCCCATCCCATCAGTTTGCCGAAAAAACAATTATGATGAAGGGTCGGTTCCTCAACGAGAAAGACATCAAGAACAAGACCAAATATGCGGTCATTGGAAGATTGGTGCAGCAGGATCTTTTTGGAAACCAAAATGCGTTGGGCAAATATGTAGACGTAGGAGGAAGCGCGTATATGGTCATTGGGGTTTATCAGGACGATGGAGGGGATAACGAGGAAAGGTCTTTGTATGTTCCCTATACCACGCTTCAATTGGTTGAAAAAAGCAATGACAAGGTAGGACAGATTATTGTAGCTTTTAAGGAGCAGTTGGGTTACACCGGGGCAATGGCCTTCGAAAATGGTCTGAATAAATTTATAAGGGACAAAAAACATATTAGCCCTGCCGATCAAAGCGGGATTTTTATACGCAATGTGGCCGATCAATTGCAAAAGAACCAGCAATTTGCCGGGGTACTTCAGATAATCGTGGCCTGTGTGGCCTTTGGCACCATCATAGCCGGCATCATCGGCATCAGCAATATTATGGTCTTTGTGGTCAAGGAACGCACCAAGGAATTGGGTATCAGAAAGGCTTTGGGAGCTACCCCGAAATCGGTCATCGGGACCATCTTGTTGGAATCCGTTTTTATAACTACCGTTTCCGGTTTTGTTGGAATGTTGATCGGGATAGCGATCTTGAGCTCCCTTGGGGAAAAATTAAAGGATTATTTTATTACCGACCCTTATATAGATATAGGGACCGCGGTTTTTGCAACGGTAATTTTGATAATTTTTGGTGCGGTGGCAGGGTACATCCCTGCCCAGAGGGCAGCACGTATAAAACCGATCGTAGCACTAAGGGACGAATAATATGAGATTTCTATTTGACAGCAATACGTGGCAGGAGATTTTTGGTTCCATCGGCAAAAACAAGACCAGGACCATAATCACTATCGTAGGGGTGCTCTGGGGGATATTTATCTATATTGCCCTGGCGGGTTCTGCCAAAGGGTTGGACAACGGTTTTGAAAAAGAGTTTCAAAGTGTGGCCATGAACAGTATGTTCGTATGGGCCATGAGAACCAGTATGCCCTATGACGGGTATAAGACAGGAAGAAGCCTACAGCTGAAACTGCAGGATGCCGAGACGATAAAAAATAGGGTCCCCGCCATACAGTATATTGCTCCAAGAAATGCCAAAGGGGTATTTGGTGGAGAAAAGGCAAATATTGTGCGAGGGCAAAAAACGGGTAGTTATGCCATCTATGGGGACTTTCCCGTATATACCAAGATTTCCACCAAGAAAATTTACGATGGGGGCAGGTTTATCAATGATGAGGATATAGAGCAATCCCGCAAGGTGTGCGTCATTGGCGAACGTACCCAGAAGGAATTGTTTGAAAAGGACGAGAATCCTATCGGTGGTTATGTTAGGGTAGACAATATTTATTTTCAAGTAATCGGGGTTCACAAATATACCCCGGGAGGAGGTTTCGAATCCGATGGGGATATTTTTATTCCATTTACCACCTATAAAAAGTTGTACAATACGGGGAACAATGTGGATTTCTTTTCCATTGCCGCCTATGACGATGCCGATGTGGTCAAGGCCGAAGCCGATGTAAAGGCGATATTAAAAAGTGAGCATCACGTAGATCCAAAGGATGAGCGCGCGTTTGGATCCTTTAATCTCGGTGAAATGTTTGGAAAGATAATGGGTTTTGCCAGAGGTATGACATTTATGTCCTTGGTCGTCGGTATAGCCACCATTTTGGCCGGGGTCATTGGTATAGGAAATATTTTATTGATATCCGTCAAGGAACGGACCAAGGAGTTGGGCGTTCGAAGGGCTTTGGGAGCAACCCCCAAGGAAGTTCGTTCCCAAATAATTTTGGAATCGGTTTTTTTGACCATGGTGGCCGGTATCATGGGCATCATTTTAGGGGCGGGCGTATTAAAATTGGTAGGTTATCTAACGAAGGATATTGATATGCCCTATACCAATCCAACGGTACCCATTCCTTACGTTATCGGGGCCTTGTTGATCATGGTAATCCTGGGAACATTGATCGGGTTGATACCGGCACAACGGGCAGTAAGTATTAAGCCCATAGATGCGCTAAGGGAGGAGTAGTTAATAAAGTTCAAGCTCAAGCTCAATAGGAAAAGGAAAATAGAGAAAAGAATTAGGACGGTAAACAGTAGTCAGTATGCAGTTGCAGTTGGTAAGAAGTAAAAGACATATATGGTTTTCGTACTTCATTTCCAGTGAGCTGTCCTCCAGAGCGGAGCGAAGGAACTTTCGGAATGGAACAGTCCGGTTCGGGACGATGTTTGGAACTGAAAGCATGATTCGGGTAGATTCCTCCTTGCGTTCGGAACGATAAAAAAGGAGTTCAAGTAGTCAAAAATGAAGATAAAATACTATTAACACCAAACGCTAAACAGATCAACAACAAACACCATCAACAATGAAAAAAGTTCTAAAATATGTAGGTATAGGAATCTTGGTTCTCGGTGCCCTTTGGGCGGCTGCCTTTTTTGTAAAGTCGAACAGCAAATCGGCCATCCAATATGATACCAAGAATCCATTTATCACCAATATTGAAAAGAAATCCGTGGCCACGGGAACGGTAGTGCCCCAAGATGAAGTGGAGATCAAACCACAGATTTCGGGGATTATCGATAAGATTTATCTGGAGGAAGGGGTTAAGGTAAAGGCGGGCGATCTTATCGCTACCATCAAGGTCGTCCCCAACGAGCAAGCCATGAACCAGGCCAGGGGAAGGGTCAGAAATGCAGAGCTGGCCCTCAACAATGTCAAGATCGAATATAATCGAAACAAAGGGTTGTTTGAAAAAGGGGTTATTGCGAGTCAGGATTTTGATAATATACAATTGCAATTTGATCAGGCAAAGCAAGAACTGCAAAATGCCCAGTCCGATTACCAGATCATCAGGGATGGATCGGCGGGCGGTTCGTCAACGGCCAATACCAACGTCAGGGCTACGGTTTCCGGCACCATTTTGGAAATTCCCGTCAAGGAGGGAGACCAGGTCATCCAGAGCAATAATTTTAACGATGGCACCACCATTGCTACCATCGCCGATCTCAGCAAGATGATATTTGAGGGTAAGGTAGACGAAGGGGAGGTTGGCAAACTAAAAGTCGGTATGCCCCTGACCATTAGTTTGGGAGCCGTACAAGGAAAGACCTTGGATGCAAAGTTAAGGTTTATCGCCCCCAAAGGTGTAGAGGAATCCGGGGCGGTACAATTTAAGATCGAGGGGGATGTCGATGTAAAGGACGATTTTATGATCCGCGCGGGCTATAGTGCCAATGCCTCCTTGGTACTAGAAAAAAAGGACAGTGTTTTGGCGATTCCGGAAGCGCTTTTGCAGTTCGATACCAAGACGGACCAACCTTACGTAGAGGTGGAGACCGGGGACCAAAAATTTGAAAGGAAAGACATTGAGACGGGAATATCCGATGGAATAAATGTGGAGATTGTTTCTGGTCTTACCAAGGACGACAAGGTGAAAGTATGGAACAAGACCGAGCCTATCAAGAAAGGCACGGAGGAAGAGGAAAAGGCCTAACTTAACACTAGAATAGGGTCGAGGACCGAAATAGGAACCGTTTGATGGGGTTGCAGGCCTTCTGGTCTAGTCTCTTGACTCCTGATTCCAGTTAATTTAGTGGTCGGAACGACTATAACAGCAAATTTTCAAATCAAACCTTTGATATAATTTAACTTAAATGAAACTACCAACATCGATCTTATTGTTTCTTTTTTCCATCACAATTGCCTTGGGGCAACAAAGAAAATGGACCCTGGAGGAGTGCGTAAATTACGCCATGGAAAACAACCTGACCATAGAACAATATGAATTGGATCTAGAAAACGCAAAAATCGACAAGTCCGACGCTTTGGGTGCCATGTTGCCCGATTTTAATCTCACTACGAGTGCCTCGGGTAATACCGGCCTTGCATTAGACCCCACGACCAACAACTTGGTATCCAGTACCATATTTTCGGTATCTGGGAACGCGGGTTCCAGTCTTACCCTTTTTGATGGATTAAGAAACGTACACCGGTTAAACCGGGCTAAAATGAACGCCATTGCAAACCAATACCGACTGGAGAATCTGAAGGACGATATTGGCTTGAACGTGGCCAATGCCTACTTGCAAATTCTTTCCAATAAGGAGAGCTTAAAGGTGTATCAAGCCCAATATGAGGGTACCCTCCAGGACTTAAATCGGACCAGGGACCTGGTAGCCGCGGGATCGGTTCCTAGGGGCGATCAATTGGAAATCGAAGCCACGGCAGCCAATTTGGAGCAACAAATCGTCAATGCCGAAAACATGGTGCTGATCTCCCGTATCAACTTGGCCCAGATGCTGCAGATTACCGATTATGAAAATTTTGATATTTCCGATGAAACATTTGAAGTGCCACCATCCGATATTCTGAACAATTCTTCAAAGGAAATTTACGAAAAGGCATTGACGTTTAGGGAGGACATTAAATTTTCAGAGGCCAATGTAGATTTGGCCAACAAGGATTTGGAAATTGCAAAAGGGGCGTATTATCCCACGCTTTCTGCATTTGTCAATTACAACACCCGTTATTCCGATCAAAACTACGATCCCGTAACGGGCGATTTGATCGGTTTCAAGGATCAGTTATGGCTTAACGATGGAATCTCCTATGGAGCCCAAATAAACATTCCTATTTTCAACGGGTTTAGCGTGAGGAACAGTGTGGAAAGGTCCAGGATCTCCGTCAAAAAAGCCGAACTGCAATTGCAACAGGATAAATTAACGCTGGAGACCAACGTCAACCAATCGTATGTAGACGTAAAAAGCTATTCCAAAGCCTATGAGGCTGCCCTGAAGACATTGGAGGCACGGCGCCTGGCGTACGATTATTCCAAGGAAAAATACGATGCGGGCCTTATGAACGCCTTCGATTACAGCCAGGCCCAAACCCGGGTAGACGATGCAGAAGCACAGGTTATCAGTGCCAAATACAACTACATTTTTAGGCTCAAGGTGTTGGAATACTACTTTGGGATCCCGATCGTGCTGAATTGATTTTCCAACCAGCATCCCGCAAAATCTTATCTTTGCGCACTTATGGCTTCGATTCTTAATTTAGAGACCTCTACGACCAATTGTTCGGTGAGCGTTGCAAGGGCTGGAAATCTTCTCTTTTTAAAGGAGCACAACAGTGCCAACTACTCCCATGCCGAGGAATTACACAATTTTATCAAGGAGGTGTTGGATGCCACTTCCCTTACTTTTCCAGATCTGGATGCTGTTGCGGTGAGCAAGGGTCCCGGTTCCTATACGGGGCTTCGGATCGGGGTGTCGGCAGCCAAGGGATTGTGTTTTTCCCTAGATCTACCGTTGATCTCCGTCCCTACATTGGAAAATATGGCCCATCAAAAAAAGACGGACGACTTCGATTTCGTAATCCCGGTACTGGATGCCAGGCGTATGGAAGTCTATTCGGCCGTTTTCGACAAAAATTTTGATAGGTTAAGGGAAACCAGGGCGGAGATAATTACCGAAAATTCCTTCCGGGAATACGCGGATAAGGGAAAAGTACTGGTGTTGGGAAGTGGTGCCCTCAAATGCAGGGAAACGTTATCCTATCCCAATTTTGAATTTGACACCGAGATAGTGCCCTCAGCGCGGGAAATGTCCCGCCTTTCCCACCTAAAATATATCAGGCAGGATGTTGAGGACATGGCCTATTTTGAGCCTTATTATCTCAAAGATTTTATCTTACAGGGTAAACGGTAGGGAGGAAAGTTCAAATTCAAACTCAATCCCGATAATTATCGGGACAAACTCAAATTCATAAAAAGTTAATGAGATTATGAGTTTAGTTTTTTATTTTAACAATTAACAACCAACTGAAACCAGTCAATGCTATTTAGGCATGTACAGTCCCTCAACCCTCAACGAAAAACCTTGAACTTTAAACCTTGAACAAATCTGCCAACTGCAACTGTGCACCGACAACTTCTGGTTTCGTATTTCTAATTTTGTATTTTCCCTCAACCATCAACCCTTTACCGGCATATTGTGTAAGACCCTTTGTGGGTAAGGAATATCGATATCGGCTGCATCAAAACGATATTTTAGCTCTTCCAGAACGTGAAAATGCGCTGCCCAAAAGTTTTCGTTCTTGGCCCAAAATCGAAGTGAAAGGTTGATCGAGCTGTCGGCCAAGGCTTCCACATAGACTTCGGGTGCCGGATCCTTAAGAATATTCCCATCCTCTGCACAAATCTCCAATAAGATTTCCTTGGCTTTCTTAATATTGGAATCGTAACCGATCCCCACGCCTATTTTATCCCGTCGCGTGTTCTGGGCATTGTAGTTAATGATGTTGTTGTTGGACAATTGTCCGTTGGGAACAATGGCGATTTGATTTCCAAAAGTACTGATCTTAGTGGTAAAGATGGTGATTTCCTTCACCGTCCCATCTACCCCTTGGGCCGAGATAAAATCTCCGATCTTAAACGGTTTGAACAACAGAATGAGCACCCCGCCGGCAAAATTGGCAAGAGACCCCTGCAAGGCCAAGCCGACCGCCAAACCAGCAGAAGCGACGATAGCAATTAGGGAGGATGATTGAACGCCCAATTGGGTAATGACCAGTACAAATAATACTACTTTTAAGGTGATGTTGATAAAACTTTGCAGGAAACTCTCCAAGGCTAAATCATAATCCTTCTTTTCGAAAAATCTTCTTACCAATCTGTTTATAAACCTAACGATCCATAGCCCAATAACCAATATGAGAATCGCGGAAATTAGACTGGGAAGTAGTTCCCAGGCCCATGACATTGCTTTTTCCAAATATTCCTTAGAGTTGTCTAGTATTTCCATAAGTGCTATTGTTTTGAGTGTTCTTTGCAAAGCAACTAAAAATCGTTGATTCCTGCAAAAATTGGTTAATCCTCGATATTATTTTTGTATTGAAGCAGAAGAAGGTCCAGGTTAGTGTGCCGCCCAATGGGCCAAAAAAAAGTGTCCGTTAGGACACTTAAAAAATGCTTGCAAAGCGGGTCCTTAGTTCACTTCAAAAGTGATTTTCACATTTACCCGATAGTTATCTATTTTTCCGTCCTTTACCGTAGCACTCTGTTCGTGAATATAAACGGACCGAATATTCTTTACCGATTTTGAAGCGTGCGACACTGCATTTTTAGCGGCATCTTCCCAACCTTTGTCAGAATTGGCCAAAATTTCTATAACTTTTAATACTGCCATGATATATTGTTTTTATGATTTTGTTAAAGTTAACGAATTAAAAACGCAATGGCTAAAATTTTGGAGGTGAATTTAAAGATTTCCGGTGCTATCCAAACAGTTCGCCGAACACAGAAAGGTTACGGCGATTAGCGTATAGGGCATGGCCAAATGTTTGAATTTGTCCCGTTAATTATCGGGATTGAATTTGAGTTTGAACTTCCGCTTGGACTTATTCACCCATTTACGGCAACAACTTCTTGAACCATTTCGCCCATCATGTTTTTCAAGATATTCTCTATTCCGTTTTTCAGGGTGAAGGTAGAGGACGGACAACCGCTGCAGGCACCTTGTAGGATAACGTTTACCTTCTTGTTTTCGGGCTCATAGGATTTAAATAGAATATTACCTCCATCCATTGCTACTGCCGGTTTAACGTATTCTTCCAGGATATTCATGATCTGTTTGGAGGTATCGTCCAAATCTTCGCCTACCGGTTGTTTTCCGGGAGACTCGGCAGTTTTCGTTTGAACGCTCTCAGCACTGACCACCTCCTTTCCATCAGCGATGAAATTTCGGATAAATTCCCGAAGTTCCATGGTGATGTCGTCCCAATCGGTTACGTCATATTTGCTGACCGAAACGTAATTCTCATCCAGGAAAACCTCTTTTACAAACGGGAGCTGAAACAATTGTTTTGCCAATTGCGAGTTTTTTGCCTCGTCTATGTTCTTGAATTCAAAGGTTGTGGGCACCAGCTTTTTATTGGCAACGAATTTCATCACGGAAGGGTTGGGTGTGACTTCGGCATAAACGGTAATAGGAGCCTTTTGTTTGTTTTCATCCTCTAACACGATTGGTTCCCCTGCATTTAAATATTCGACCAATTGTTGGGCCACTTCATCCTTTACATCGTCCCATTCAACAATTTCATAACGTTCCAAGGCTATAAAATTACTCGAGATATAAACGGTCTTAATAAACGGAAGATAGAACAATTGTCGGGCTAATGGCGATGTCTTGGCCTCGTCAATATTTTTAAATTCGTAGTTGTCGTTCTTGACGATAAATTGGTTGGTCTCAAATTTCAGTATGGTAGGCCGGTTGGTAGGTACAACGGTGATAGTGAATTCCTTCATGGGATTTAGATTTTTACAAAAATACGAAGGATTTATAAGATATGGCCCATTTTTACGGCCATGGGTTTGTGGGTAGATTTGTGCTATATGTAATCCGGTTTTGGTATCTTCTTGGTTTTGGTCTTCGTGCCCATCGCTATGCGCTGTAAGCAAGGCATCCGGTAAACAAATTAACGATAAACCGTTCGGCCAGGCGTATCTTGCGTTTTATATAATAGGATTTGAAAGGCCCTAGGCAATTCCTTTACTTTTTTTGCCAATGTTTATTCTATTTTTGCGTATTGTGCGAGGCGGTAGGCGTATGGTCAGACCGATCAATAACGAAGCCAATAGCCAAACGTGCCCACGTATGGCCAAAAGTTGCAATAATGTGGTATTTCATCCGTTATATTATATATTTGAACGAAGAACTAGTAAATATTAGTTCAAAACTAACATCCTTACCCCATCTCTTGGATGAAACCTAAGCTACTGATTGCGCTTTCATTCCTTGCTATTGGACTTCGGTCGTACGCACAGGAAGGAATTCCCGTATATTTTGACTATTTGTCCGATAACTACTATCTGGTATATCCTTCCATGGCTGGAATAAGCCAGGGTACAAAAATTCGGGGTACCATAAGAAAACAGTGGTTCAATGTGGACGAGGCGCCAAATCTCCAAACGTTAAACTTCAATTCAAGGATTGGGGCGAAAAGCGGGGTAGGGGCAATTTTCTTCAATGATGCCAACGGCTACCACTCCCAAACGGGGGTCAAAGTATCCTACGCCCATCATTTGCAGTTTTCTAGCGATCCCAGGGTCTTAAATCAGTTGTCTTTTGGGGTCAATGTAGGGGTTTTGCAAAGCAATTTAGATGAAAGTGAATTTGTTTCGGTCATTCCGGATCCGGTCATAACCGGTGGCAAAAATAGCGTCAGCTATTTTAATTTAGACTTGGGGATGTCCTATAATTTGATGGAATTTTACGCCCACTTTGCGGTTCTCAACGTGCTGGGCAGCGGCCGTGACCTGTATTCTGCGATCGAGTTCGACAACTTAAGAAGGTATTTGTTTTCCTTAGGATATGTGTTTGGTAAGGACATTTGGCAATTAGAACCATCGGTGCTTCTTCAAGTAACCGAATTTACCGAGGAAAAGACAATGGATTTTAATGCCAAGGTCTACCGCGATGTCGATTTTGGCAAGGTTTGGGCGGGGTTGTCGTACCGGCAGGGGTTTGATGGGGTCCAATATTTGGCCGATGGGAATTTTGGATATCAGCGCCTTCAACTTATTACCCCGATAGTGGGAGTCAACTACAAGAATTTTATGATTTCCTACAATTATTCCTACCAAATGGGAGATATACGCTATGACAATGGCGGCTTTCACCAAATTACCTTGGGCTATGACTTTGGCCAGCCATCCGAAAAACGGTACGATTGTAAATGTCCCGCTGTGAATTAAGAGTCCTTTTTAACCAAAGTTCTGTTGCCCGGATCTCCAATTCTGATTATCTTCGAACATGATTTTGAAAACCATTAAAGGTAAGTCGCCCCAAATGGGAAAGGATTGCTTTATTGCTGAAAATGCTGCGATTGTGGGCGATGTGACCATGGGCGACGAATGCAGTATTTGGTTCAATGCCGTAGTGCGGGGAGATGTCCATTTTATAAAAATGGGCAATAGGGTAAATGTACAGGATGGGGCCGTGGTTCATTGTACCTATCAAAAATCCCCGACAACAATTGGCAATAACGTTTCCATTGGCCACAATGCCATAGTTCACGGTTGTACCATACACGATAATGTCTTGGTGGGGATGGGGAGCATCATCATGGACAATTGTATAGTGGAAAGCAATAGCATAATTGCCGCAGGGGCGGTGCTAACTGTGGGAACCCATGTTCCTTCGGGATCTGTATTTGCCGGAATGCCCGCCAAAAAAATCAAGGATGTAGATCCAGACCTCAGTAAAGGGGAAATAGACCGTATCGCGGCAGCCTATGTAACCTATTCCAGTTGGTCCAAATAAGGGTTCGGTGTTTTTCTGTTCGTGGTCTGATGTTTATAATTTAGTATCGACCATCAACAATATCTTAGAGTCAAGAGCCAAGAATCATGACAAAGGAAAACAAATAAATGGATTATTGGATTATGTGTTTAGGAGGTTAGTTTTTTTGTTTTGCCCTTTGCCCTTTGCCAAAAAAAAAGTTATGGGTTCAGAGTTATGATTTTTTCACCCTTGACCCGCAACACTTAGCCAACAACCAACAACCGACAACAATCAACAAAAATTACCTATTTTTGCCCTGATAAATTCCAACAGATGAAAGCATATATTTTCCCCGGACAGGGGGCACAGTTTACCGGAATGGGCTTGGATCTCTATGAAAAGTATCCCGTGGCTCAAGAACTTTTTGAAAGCGCGAATGAAATATTGGGCTTTTCCATTACCGACATC
Organism: Cerina litoralis; assembly: GCA_022008415.1. GTDB lineage: Bacteria > Bacteroidota > Bacteroidia > Flavobacteriales > Flavobacteriaceae > Cerina > Cerina litoralis. The sequence continues at coordinate 2,152 of JAIRBC010000016.1, read as the reverse complement.
ATGTTCGAAGGCAGTGCGGAAGACCTAAAACAGACCAAGGTTACCCAGCCTGCTATTTTTTTACACTCCGTTGTTTTGGGCAAGGTCATGGGCGATGGTTTTAAGCCAGATATGGTGGCCGGTCATTCCTTGGGCGAATTCTCCGCCTTGGTGGCCAATGGCAGCCTAAATTTTGAGGACGGACTCAAACTGGTATCCCAGCGTGCCACGGCGATGCAAAAGGCTTGCGAGTTGAAGCCCGGTACCATGGCTGCCGTGTTGGGACTGGAAGACCCCATAGTAGAAAAAATATGTTCGGAAATTCCGGGAATAGTGGTCCCCGCTAATTACAATTGCCCGGGACAGTTGGTGATTTCCGGAGAGGTGGAAGCCATAAAACTGGCCTGTGAAAAGCTAAAGGAGGCCGGAGCGCGACGGGCTTTGGTGCTCCCGGTAGGTGGCGCCTTCCATTCCCCCTTGATGGAGCCTGCAAGGGAACAATTAGCGGCCGCTATAAAGAACACAAATTTTAAGGCTCCAACATGTCCCATTTATCAAAATGTAAATGCCTCGGCGGTAACCGAGCCAGACGACATTCAAATGAATCTGATCTCCCAGCTTACGGCACCCGTTAGGTGGACCCAAAGTGTACAGAAAATGGCCCGGGACGGTGCTGGTTTCTTTGTGGAAGTCGGTCCGGGAAAAGTACTGCAGGGCTTGGTCAAAAAAATCCATCCAGAAGCCGAGGTCGCTTCTGCTGAAATCGGCTAAGGATACACATTCTTTCACTTTTTTTACTTTTCAACCGATTAACCCATATTTGACCTAGATCATTAGGGGGATGGAGGTTTTTTTCTTAATATTGGGAACTAATTTTGGTGTCATTTGTAGGACAGTACCACAATAACAATAATCGTAACCAACAGACCGTGAGCATAAGGAATCTTTGCCAAACTTTCTTTTTTAACAAGAACAAAATGTTCAAAGGCCTTGCCGTGCTTATTTTTTTGCTTTTGGGTGTGGCTGTTCAAGGACAGACGGTTTCAATTCAAGCTAATGTTCCGACCGCTTTGGAATCGGGTAGTGTCCCGGGTCAGTTTAGGGTATTTACTTTTTTTACAGTAGTATCACCTGATATTACTGTAAACTATACGGTTAGTGGAACTGCAAACCCAGGCGGAGATTATACGGCCTTATCGGGAACGATAACACTTTCTGGAATTGTAGCTGGAACTTCTGAGAATTTTATAGATGTTACTGGTATTGTGGACGATGCTAATATTGAAGGTGATGAGACGGTAATTGTTACTCTAACTTCGGCCTCGGGATTAGGTTCAATTGCCCCTCCACCGAACAACACTGCCACTGTGACCATCAAGGATAACGATGGCGCTACGGTAGCTTTTTCCTCAGCGGCGGGCTCTGGCCCGGAGAACGCAGGGACGGGGATCCCAACACTATTGGTGAACGGCACTGTGGTGAACCCGACCACTGTGAGTCTGACCACTGGCGGCACGGCCACTGCGGCGGACTATGCCCTTGCTAGCCCTACGATCACCATCCCCGCAGGGATTTATACTAATGGTACGATACCTCTCGGACTGACGATAACAGGTGATGCGGTCGTGGAGCCCAACGAAACGGTGGTGTTATCCCTTACCTCGCCCACGGGTGATGCGATTCTTGCACCACCGACCACGACGACCTATACAATACAGAATGATGATCTTGTAACCATAAGAATCGACGACCCTCCGTCAGTTCCGGAAGGGAATAGTAACGTGCAAACTTTGACGTTTACTGTGGGTATTGATCAAGCGGATCCTACCGCACAAGTAAGGGTTAACTATACGATCAGCGGGGGCAACGAGAATGGCACATCCAATACATTGACTTTTTTGGATGGCACCACGGTGTTGACCCAAACCATTGATGTAACCACCAACGGGGATTTGGTACTTGAACCAGACGAGCCAGTAACAGTAACCTTAAGTAATCCAAGTGCTAATGCTGTTTTAGCCCCAAATCCGGATAATGTAGGCACGAGTAGCTTTACCAATGATGATACGGCGAGCCTCTCGATAGCGGACGCCACGGTGGCCGAGGACGTCGCCGGGGGCAACATGGTCTTTACGGTGACCCTGAACAACGCGGTATCGGGGGGCACGACCGT
>JAIRBC010000015.1 GCA_022008415.1 Cerina litoralis | reverse complement strand
GGAGCCCAACCAACGGTCCCTGCGGTGCTTGTAATTAGCATCTGGTCGGTGGCCGGCGCTGGCGTAAGGGGCAGTATCTTTGCCGTAGTCACGGCGTTGTCCTGAATCTTGACCGTGGAGATCCCATTGTCCGCGACCTCGAACTCCGTTCCCACTTGTCCGTCACCGGTTATGGTAACCTGGTCCGCCAGTTCGGTGGTTCCCACGCCCGCTGGCACTGGAGCCCATCCGACGGTCCCTGCGGTGCTTGTAATTAGCATCTGATCCGCGGCTGGAGTAGGCGTAAGGGGCAGTATCTTTGCCGTAGTCACGGCATTGTCCTGAATCTTGACCGTGGAGATCCCGTTGTCGGCCACCAAGTACGGATCAGTCGCCACGCCGGTCCCCGAAATGGTGGTGCCGTCGAAAACGAGCGGAGCAGTGCCGGCCGGTAGGTCGACCCATGTTACTCCAGTTGCATCGGTGCTCAAAAACTGGCCGATGGTTGTAGACGGTTCTATTTTAAATGGATCAGTAGGTAAACCAAGTCCTGTTATTGTTATTTGGTCAGCTTCTTCGGTTGTACCACCACCTCCTCCTGCATCCACTTCGTCCTTTAACTGTTGAATGGCCACTTGGGTATTGGGACCAATAATAGATCCGTAAGGGGTGAAGGGAACATCAGCGGCGATTTGGTCATCACCCTCCAAATTAATTAGCCGGTAAGGGGTGCCCGTTGTTCCATTACCGGTAACACCAATTGTTGCGGTAGAAACGATTCTTGTCCCCTCTACTAAACTGGTAAGGATATATGGGTTTAATGATGTCCCGTTTCCTGCAACGGTTATGGTTGGACTATCTACGATTTCAGTCTCCGATCCATCGGCCCCTCCCGAACTTGTCAGTACATATGGATCTGCAATTGTTCCGATGCCCGCAACGGAAACCGTCGGACTTCCATTGATGATTGTCTCCGATCCGTCGGCTTCGCCCGCAACAATTGTTGCATCAACATAGGCCCTGGTGGCAGCGTCTTGGGGATCCGAGGGGTCGGTTAAATTTTTGATTTGATGACGGTCGGCATCGGTACCGTTTGCCAATACCATGGCCAAATTTTGAGTTCCACTACCTCCTGTAGTATTGAGCTGATAAGGGGTAGCCGATGTACCATCACCGGTTACCGTAACCGTTGCTGTTGAAGCGATTCTTGTCTCCGATCCATCGGCCCCTCCCAAACTGGTAAGTAAATATGGATCCGCAAGTGTTCCGGTACCATTTACTGTGACGGTCGGACTGGAGTTTATAATAGTTTCAGATCCATCCCCAGTACCTCCACCACCCCCTCCAAGGGTGCTTAGATCAACATTGTAATCAACCCCGGCCTCGGTAATGACCAAGGTTGTTCCTCTTAGGACGGCATTTGTAATCAATTCGTTAGTGATACTTCCATCCACTTCGGTGAACGTATTTGTAACAACATAGGGGTTCGGGGTTGTGCCAGCTCCGGTTATCCCAATGTTGGCCCCTGCATTTATCTTGGTTTCCGAACCGTTGGCACCCCCAGTGGCTAACGCATTATCCACATAGGTCTTTACCGCATTTTGGGTTGGGTAAAGGGTGTTGGACGTTCCAAGATTAATATCTGTATTTTTATTGGCAACATTTTCCTTTGTAGCCAACGCCGCTGTATTGGCAGTTATGCTGGCGGTATTGGTGTTTATATTAGTTGTGTTGTTCACGATGGCGCCCGTAATGTTATCGCTCACTTTTATGGGGTCAAAGGGGATACCTTGCCCCGTTATGGTTACCTGATCCGCTACGGTAGACAGGGAACCCTTGTCCTGCCATTGTACGATCCCGTTGGTATCGGTGCTCAACACCTGGTCGGGCCCCTCGGGGGCAATGTCTAGGGTTAAGATCGATTGGTCCTCGATCTCGAAGGAACTTACGGCCCCTTCCTCCAGTTTTTTGGGCCCTACGGCACGGTCCTGTAATTTGGAACTACTGATGGTACCATCCTGGATGTCCGTAAATCCATTGATACTACCGTCTACAATATTATTGCCTGTAATTTCCCCTACCTCAAAATTGTAGTTGTTCCCCGTCTGGGTAATCTCAATCGTACTTATGGGGTTTACAACGGGGTCGGTGGTAAACGTAAAAGCTCCACCACTGGCCTCGCAAAGATTAATCCAACTGGTGCCGTTGTAGTAGTACAGGCAATCGGCATCGGTATTGTAGACCATAGCGCCCCGCAACGGGGTAATGGTGTTCATTTGTGCCGTACTTACCCTCGAAATCACCAAGGCGCGGGACGTACTTTCCAACTCTAGGATAGATGCGGGATCTAAGGTCTGGGGGTTGTCCCCGATCTTTACCTGGCTCTGGGCCCAAGGGCCGATCCAAAGTAGCAGTAATAGATAGCGTAGTTTCATTTTCATCTATTTAAAAATTTTCATATCAATAAATTGATGTTCAATCGTGTTATCGTAAAAGAACCAAGAACCAGTAAGCAAGAACCAAGACTTGTTTTTGCCGCTTGTGGACAAACCCCTTTATCTAGGATATTTAGCAAAAAATTATTGGATAATCTCTTAAGTAAGTGGGATTGTTGGTCTAGTCGGAACTGCGACCCTGATAACCCAGAATTCCAATATTGGAATAACTCAATAACCAAGTAAACCAATAACCCAACTTAATTCCGTAACCTCTTGATTTATATGCCTTTTCTTATGTCCGGAAGCCCTCCAATAGGCCGAATAACCCATACGACAAAAATAGAATTATATCCCCATAATCCTAATTTTCCCAGTTAAAATGCATGTCCATGCGGTGAATGGCATTCGTGTTGATGGTTGATGGTTAATGGTTGTTGGTTATGGGGTTTAAGGCGAAAGGTTAAGGGGAAAGGGTAATCAAAGTTTTAAGTACAAGGTTGAACACCAAACTATCCTTATTCCTTCGTCTTTCTGTCGTTTATCCTTTCTCTGGAGTAGTGAATATAGAACTTAGGGAATAGAGAATAGACTCGGTTGTAACATAATTAGTTATCCGTGATACCTTGATACCGTGATGGGGTGATGCCCCGCCTCCTGTATGAAGGAGTCGGGCAAGCGTGATGGGGTAATGCGGAGAACATCCCCTGCCAACTGCAACTCCCTACTGCCAACTACCTTAAGTCCTTCGTCTTTTATCTCAAGTCTAATAACTAAAGTCTCATGTCTATCTTAAAGCACCAGCCGGTACAATCCACTGTTTTTTAGCTGAAACCCCAAGCTTTTATACAAGGTAATGGCGGGGGTTCGATGGTGGCCCGAGAACAGCAGTATTTCGTCCAAGCTTCTATTCCTGCCTTCTTCCAACAATTTTTCCATAAGCTTTCTGCCGATTCCCTTACCCCGATGGCTTTGATCTACCACTACATCTTCGATCATTCCCTTATGGCCCGAAATTACCTTGTACATGGCCATCATGGCAATCCCGACGACCTGGTTTTCCTCTTTGCAGACCACTAGGGCCATGTTGTCCTTTTCTTCAAGTATTTCCTTTAATGAAAGCTGTACTATGTCCGTACTCAATTGTTTATAAAGTTCGGTGACCTGTTGTTGCAGCGAGGTGGTAAGTTGCTCGCCCCGAAGAATTTCAATTTCCATAGTTGTTGTTGATTTTGATAAAGATAGCAAAATAGTGAATTAGTGGGATAGTGGGGTAGGTTTATTGGAGATGCGGTGATGCCCCGCTGTATTAAGGAATCGGGCAAGCGTGATGTTAGAACGTGATTATTCCCTGGCTATTAATTCAGTTTCTAACTCCCAATTTCCTATTTTCCATCAACAATCAACAATCAACCCTTAGCCCTTACCCCCTTTAACTTTGTTCCTTGAATCTTTAATACCCCACCGCTGCATCGTCCCCTCGTTTATCGGCGCCACCTTCCAAGCGGCCGTCGGGGAGGATTCGGATGGCATCTACCTTGCCGATGATGGTGTTATTTTTTTCTTGGATGTCGTATCCCTTCCCTGTGAGTTTCCGGATCAGCTCTGGTGAAAAGCCCTCGGGTTCTAGGATGAGCTCGTCGGGGGTTCCCTGATGGTGGAACCGGGGTGCGTTTACGGCCTGTTGCATGCTCATGTTGAATTCGTAGGCGTTCAGGATGGCCTGGGCCACGGCGGTGATGATCGTAGATCCCCCGGGCGTACCTACCACCATCCATAGTTGGCCCTCCTTTTCCACAATGGTCGGCGTCATGCTGCTCAGCATCCTTTTTTGAGGGGCGATGCTGTTGGCTTGGGCCCCGACAAGACCGAACATGTTGGGCACGCCGGGCTTGGCACTAAAATCGTCCATTTCGTTGTTCAGGAAAAATCCGAGTTCGTCGCAATACACCTTGGAGCCATAGGCGCCGTTTATGGTGGTTGTCACGGCCACCGCATTCCCTTGGGCATCGACGATGGAGTAGTGGGTGGTCTCCGTGCTCTCCGATATTTGGATGTCCCCATGGGATATCTCGGATTCCGGCGTGGCATGGTCAAAGGTAAAATTTTCCATCCGTTTGTCCAGATAGGCCTTGCTCAGCATTACGTCTAACGGGATTGAAACAAAATCCGGGTCGCCCAAAAAGTAGTTGCGGTCCGCATACGCCCTTTTCGCGGCCTCTGAAAACAGCTGGATATACTTTTCGGTATTGTGGCCCAACCCACCCACCGCAAAGGGCTCCATCATCCTTAAAATCTGTTCCATGGTGACCCCGCCGCTGCTGGGCGGACTCATGGAGATAATACGGATATCCCTGTAATTGAAAATGATGGGCTGTCTCCATACCGCCTCGTATGCTTCCAGATCTTCCTCGGTAACCAATCCACCTTTTCCTTGAATAAAAGCTGCTAATTTCCGTGCGGTTTCACCCGTATAAAACCCGTCCCTTCCGTTCTCGGAGATGTTGCGGAGCGTTTTAGCCAAGACGGGATATTTGATGGTATCTCCTTTGTGGAAGGTCTTGGCAAATAGGGTGCTATCTCCATTTTCTTGAACGATCACCTTCTGAAAATACTTTAAATTGTGCGCCTGTCTCTCGGTGACCACCACTCCTTTTTCCGCCAGCCGTATCACGGGGGCCATAATTTCGGAGAGGGGCAAGGCGCCAAACTTTTGGTGGACGGCCAAAATTCCCGCTACGGATCCCGGGACTCCGATTGCGTTGGCCCCCAAGGTGCTCTTTCCGGGTATAACATTGCCAAGGGTATCCAGGTACATATTCTTGGTTGCCGCCTTGGGGGCTTTTTCCCTATAGTCCAAGGCACCTACGTCCCCGTTACTCTTTCTATAGACCATAAAACCGCCTCCCCCGATATTCCCCGCGATAGGGTAGGCAACGGCCAAGGCCAATTGGGTGCCTACCATGGCGTCGAAGGCGTTGCCCCCTTTTTGCATGATTTCGCTCCCGATACGGGAGGCTTCCTCCCGGGCGGAAACTACCATCGCGTGATCACTGACCAGTCCGGTAGGGGCAGCGGGTTTTGTTTTGCAATGGGTGAAGAGGATAAACGTTAGCGCGAGAAGGAGGGGGATTGTTTTTTTCATATTTCTTGGATAGTGGATAGTTGTTGGTTTCTGGTTTGGCGAATTCATAATTCTGCATTCTCAATTCATAAATGGTTATCCGTGATACGGTGATTCCGGAATACAGTTAATCGCAATTGATTTACAATAGCACCAAATTATTTAATGCAATGGTTCCAAGTATTAATTATATACAACTGTTAATCAATTATTTGATTTTTTATTGGTCTCAACTGAAGTTAAAACTAGGCACTTTAGTGCATTTCGCTTTAGCTTGTAAAAATATTTCAATTGCTACGGGTCTTTAGCCCGTGGTTAATATTTGGGCTCGGATCTTGGCTTTAGCCAAACCACGTGGCACGTGTATTTTGGCTAAAGCCAGCTTGTTGCCTTTCTCGACCCGGTGATAAATCACGGGACAATTGAGTATAGCTAGTCAAAGCGACATAAATTTCTGCCGGGAAAAAACGACAAGCTCTTCAAAAAACGCCAGGAATTCCGACTCAAACTTATCGTAGTGTTCCTCCAGGTCCAGAATGGCGAAGTTCATTTTAGATTTGTTCTTGGTCCTTCGGTTTATACCGTTCAAAACCCGGGCGATCCCATCTAGTTTTGAATAGTTGAGGATCCAATTGTCCGCGATCATAAAGGGCATCATCTTTCGTATCCCTTCCGGCAAGATGTCGTAATGCTCCTCCAACAGGTCGTAAAACCGTTCCACAAACTCGTCCAGCGGCACCTCGGAATACCGCTCCCAGTTTTTGGCCAAAAAGTGGTCGTAAAAAATATCCACGATGACCCCGCTGTAATGCCCGTAGTTCTTATGGAGCCGTTTGGTGCTTTTCCTTACCGTGGGGTGGGCATCGGTAAAAGTGTCTATGGCCCGGTGCAACACAATACCGCTCTGTACCCTTGGGGGCAGGTGCTTGTACTTGTTCCCCCGGATACTGTCGGCAATAAAGTTTCCGATCGTTATCTCTTTGTCATCAAAGGAAAGATAAATATGCGCCAAGAAATTCATAGGTCAAAATATAGTCCGCTGTTGTCGAATTTACAAATTCAGTCCGTAAATTATGCCGTATACCTTTATATTTGCAAAAACCTTTTAATAGGCGTAAATGAGTTTTATATGACACTGATCAAATCTATATCCGGAATCCGTGGCACTATCGGAGGTGTTCCCAATGATAATTTGACCCCCTTGGATACGGTAAAATTTGCTGCGGCGTATGGCACGTGGCTAAAGAATCAATCGGGTTCGGACGCCTCGGCGGACAAAAAATATAAGGTCGTCATAGGTAGGGATGCCCGTATATCTGGCGAAATGATTCAAAATTTGGTGGTTTACACCTTGGTTGGGCTTGGGATCGATGTGATCGATCTTGGACTGTCGACCACCCCGACGGTGGAGATTGCCGTTCCCTTGGAAAAGGCCGATGGCGGAATCATTCTTACCGCCAGCCATAACCCCAAGCAATGGAACGCCCTGAAATTGCTGAATGCCAAAGGGGAGTTTTTAAATGCTGCCGAAGGGACCAAAATTTTGGACCTTGCGGAAAAGGAAGATTTTGTCTTCTCGGAAGTTGACGATCTGGGGGTTGTTACCGTTAACGATTCGTATATAGACATTCATATAGACGAAGTGCTCAGCCTGTCCCTAGTGGACAAGGAGGTTATAAAGGCCGCCAAATTTAAGGTGGTCGTAGATGGGGTAAACTCAACTGGAGGGATCGCCATTCCTAAACTTCTGGAAGCACTGGGGGTAGAGGTCGTAAAATTGTATTGCGACCCTACGGGCCATTTTCCACACAACCCGGAACCCTTAAAGGAGCATTTGGGCGACATCAGCAAATTGGTGGTTGCGGAAAAGGCCGATTTTGGTATCGTCGTAGACCCCGATGTTGACCGATTGGCTTTTATAAGCAACGACGGGGAAATGTTTGGTGAAGAATACACTTTGGTGGCCTGTGCCGATTATGTACTGGGCAAGACCAAGGGCAACACGGTATCTAACCTATCCTCCTCCCGGGCGTTGCGCGATATCACGGAGAAACACGGAGGCACGTACGAGGCCGCCGCGGTTGGCGAGGTAAACGTCGTTGCCAAAATGAAGGCCACCAAGGCCATAATTGGAGGCGAGGGCAACGGCGGAATCATATATCCGGAAAGCCATTACGGACGGGATGCCCTAGTGGGTACCGCTTTGTTTTTGATGCTGATGGCGGAGCGAGGGGGAACCGTAAAGGAGCTGAGGGACAGTTACCCCGCCTATTTTATGGGCAAAAAGAAGTTGGAACTGACCCCAGGCCTGGATGTGGATGGCATTTTAAAGGCGATGGAAAAGAAATACAAAAACGAAAACATTACTACGATCGACGGCGTAAAGATCGATTTCCCCGAAAACTGGGTGCACCTTAGAAAGTCTAACACCGAACCCATAATCCGCATATACACAGAGGCCAAAAGTCAGGCCGAAGCCGATCGTTTAGGGGAGCGCATTATTGGGGAGATTAAAGAGGTTGCCGGGGTTTAAACTAGATATTAGACACTAGATGTTAGACGCTAGACACTAGATGTTAGACACTAGATGTTAGACGCTAGACACTAGACAAAGGACACTAGACAAAGGATACTAGACAAAGGATACTAGACAAAGGATACTAGACACTAGACGAAAGACGAAGTTAGAAATTAGAAAAGCAGTATGCAGTGTTCAGTTAGCAGAACCATCAACCAACAACAAAAATAATGGACCATATATATCGAATATTACTATCAACCTTAATGTTATTCCTTTGTTGTTCGGGCTCATATGCCCAGGCCGATACATTGAGAGTGATGAGCTATAACATTCTTCACGGGGCTACGACAAAGAACGATTTTAACCTCGATTCCATTGCTGGCGTTATAAAGAAGTTCGACCCGGACCTCGTAGCCTTGCAGGAAGTGGATTTTAAGACCCACCGGGCCAAGGAATACGATTTGGCTACCGAGCTCGGGGTTCGGACCAAAATGGCCCCGCTTTTTGCCCGTGCCATGTATTTTGACGGGGGCGAATACGGGGAAGCGATCCTGTCTAAATACAGTTTTGTGGTGACCGAGAATATGGCATTGCCCCATTTGCCCACCTCGGAACCTAGAGCAGCCCTGGTGACCCGTGTCCGCACCAAAAACGGAAATACCATTCAGTTTGTGGGTACCCATTTGGACCATCTAAAAGTGGAAACCGATAGGATAATGCAGGCCGAGAAATTGGTAAACAAATTGGGCGATACGGAATTTGCGACCCTGCTCGTCGGGGATCTTAACGCCCAACCAGGTAGCGAAACCATGAAAATCCTGACCCAGAAATTTAAATACCCCGAAGCCGAAGGAACTTTTAAGCCCACTTGGCCGTCCGACGGCCCAAAAATTTGTATAGACCATATACTGATTTCTCCCCAAGAACATTGGCAGGTGCTGGATTACACGGTTTATTGCAATGAATATACCAGCGACCATTGCGCCGTGATAGCAACCTTGGTATATACGCCATAGTATTGAGAATCAAGAATCAAGAGCCAAGACTAAGGACAAAATACGAGGTTAGAAATTAGAAACTGGAGACTAGACATTAGATAGCGGTATGCAGTGCTCAGTATTCTTAGATAAACCAAAACTACTATTAACTATTAACGTTTAACGGTATAACGGAAAACTAAATACGAGGTACGAGGTACGAAGTTAAAGATTAGAAACTAGATAGCAGTATGCAGTGCTCAGTATTCTTAAATAAACCAAAACTACTATTAACTATTAACTATTAACTATTAACTATTAACTATTAAAGGTATCACCGTATCACGGAAAACGAAAGATCCATTAGTTCACTAACCCACTAGCTCACTAAATCACTATTTTACAATGAAAAGAAGCATCTTCCTTTACCTCTTTGTTTTTATGGCCTTGATCGCCCTGTACCAATATGTAAGCGCTACCCACATATTAAACGACAGGGATGAAAAGATAGAGAGGTTGAAATCTGACACCGCACAGCTGCAGGATTCCATTCAAAAGCTGCAAATAAAGGTGATGGACATGCAGTATTTTTCGCTGGAAAATAACGACGATGCCCTTGCCTACTACGACCATTTAAAACTGAAAGATCCTTCCCGGTATATTGCCGACAAATTGTTGGAGACCAATGAACAGAAAGGCGACAATCCCTTGGTGCCCTACGAGGGAATGGAGGGCAGTTTTAAGATCAACAAGATAAAGCTCCTCAACCACAAATGGATCATTGCCGACTTTTCGGACGGAAAATACTGGGGTGAACTTTTAATAAAATACGAGCTCAAGGACGACCTAGGGGTCGATTTTACGCTTATGGATCATTTGCTATACAGTAAGCGCTAGGGTACACCGGCCTTCCTAAACCTTGCCCAGCAACCACTTCTTAAAGGCATGGAAATTCTGGGGCGATACGCCGTGCCCAACGGGAAACTCCTCATAAACATAGTCTATCCCCAATTTTTTGAGGAATTCGGGGGCCTTTTGTGCCCATTCGGGGGGGATTACCTGGTCTACCATCCCGTGGGATGCGTATATACGCAAGTTCTTATGGCTTTTATCAGCATAACCCGGGATAAGAATTTTCTCGTTGATATACCCGCTCAGGGCAATCAGGTTTTTTACCTTGTCCGGGAAGGAAAGTGCTACGGCATAACTTAAAATGGTGCCTTGGCTAAAGCCCAACAGGGTAACGTTCTTATCGTCAAGTCCATAGGCCGCACAGGCCTCATCGATAAAATTCGAGATTTTGTCCCTGGACTCGATCGCCTGCTCGTCGTTGCTCCACTTGCCGTATTCCGCATCAAAATTAATGGAATACCAAGCATACCCAAGGCCCTGCATCCCATAGGGCGCCCTTACGGAAATGATGAACAGCTCGCCCGGTAGCTCCGGGGCAAAAGAAAAAAGATCTTCCTCATTGCTGCCATAACCATGGAACATAAATAGAACAGGAGGAGCGGTTTGCGCTGGATCTGAAGGACGGACAATATGGTGTAGGGATAGATTTTTGGACTGCATAAAATGGGGGAATTCAAAAATTATTTTTCGAAATCAAAGGTAGTACAAATTTTTGGTGCTGGTAAATAGGGGTGGAGGGTATATTTTGAATTACGAATTCAGAATTTTCGAACATGAAACCTGAAATCATCAGCCGGGACTTACAATTAAGAGTCAAGAGCCAAGAGCCAAGAGCCAAGAGCCAAGACGAATTTGCAAAACACGAAATTAGAGATTAGAAGAACAGTATGCAGTGCTCAGTGCGCAGTATTCGGTAGGTAGCAACCACATACTATACCACGGCATCACCGCATCACGCTTGCCCGACTCCTTCATACAGGAGGCGGGGCATCACGGAAAACTAAATACGAGATACGAAGTTGGAAACTAAAAAAGGTAGGCAGTGTCCGGTTGCAGTTGGCAGTCAATGTTATTTGGGCATGGACAAACTTTCAACCTTGAACCTTGAACTTTGAATCCATCATTCCCACCAAACCACAAAAAGCTTTTCGAATTCCAATTCAGATCTTTTGAGCCAAAGCATTGGGGAATATTTTCGGTTCAAGGAATTTTTTACTTGGGGCAAGACGTTGGAATGATCTACCCAGGCAACATTGGCACCAGGTTGATCCAGCCATTCCAATTTCGTCGGAAGGTAGTATTGGCAGTGTTGAAAAGTTTTATTTTGAAATTCATCGAACCTAATCCAATACCCCTTCACGCAGGCGCGACTCAACGGCTGTATTTCCACGCTCCCCATTGGGTACGGCACGAACAACTGTGCTTTAAAGCAGGCTTTGTGTTCAATATTCAAGTGGTCCAACCCATTGTCGGTCAATTCTTTAATGCCTTCTATAGAATGTAATAAATTAAATTGTTTGTTTTTTATTTTTTCCAGCTTATCAACCAATCTATCCTTTCGGTTTGGGCCAACCCAACGGAGCAGGGAGTCCGTAATGGACGTATCCATCAAATAAAATTTATAGGTGAGTTCAATATGGATCAGTTGCCCTGAATTTAGTTCCTTAACGATAAAGTCTATTTCCCCGAGCGTTATCCCATCCTTCCGAACAGGCCTATTGTGCAGTAGCACCCCATACCTTTTAGAATGTTGTAGGAGTTGCAGAAAAATCCCCTCTATGTAGTGTCCGAGGCGCAACTTTTCAGGAATGGAGGAGGGTTTAAACTGATCAAGGTCGACTTTGGGAAGCTCAAACTGGGTCAGACCAAATTGGGTGCCACGCCATAAGCGGGGAGTTTTTATAAAAGCCTCAAATCTGCTTGTATTGGGAATTTCCATGGTTTGCGAAGATAGTCCAAACCGTTAAGTTTTCATTAAAACGGGGACGGGTTAAGGGAAAAGCCTTATTTTTATGTAATGGTTACGGATAAATTTTTACCGGAGAGAAATATGCACAAGGGGTTTCGTTTTTCGCCTTATGAGGCACCCGAACTAACCCCTTTTGAAAAACTCTTCGATATTTTCCAGGAACTTATCACCCATACTTCGGGCGATGTAGACGAGGCCTTAGACTGGTTGCGGGAACTGGATAAGGAATACGACCTTACCGATGAGGATTACACCATAGATGATTTTATAGAAGACCTTAAGGCCAAGGGATTTTTGCGGGAAGAGTTTAAGGACAGTGGCGGCCAAGGGGAGGGCGAGAAGGGTGAGGGTTCCCTCTCTATAACCGCAAAAATGGAGCGCATAATCAGGCAACGGGCCTTAGACCAGATTTTTGGCAAAATTAAACGAAGCGGGGCAGGTAACCACAGGACGGGGAAATCTGGCCAAGGGGACGAGCATACTGGAGATTTAAGGGAGTACCGGTTTGGGGACGGACTGGAACATATTTCAATGACAGAGAGCCTTAAGAATGCGCAGATAAACCATGGATTGGATAGTTTTTCCCTAAACGAGGACGATCTGGTCGTGGAAGATACCCAATACAAGGCCCAGATGAGTACGGTGCTGATGATCGATATAAGCCACAGTATGATCTTGTACGGCGAAGACCGTATTACCCCGGCCAAAAAAGTGGCCATGGCCCTGGCCGAACTCATTACCACCCGATACCCCAAGGATACCTTGGATATTCTGGTCTTTGGCAATGATGCCTGGCCGATCCCCATCAAAGAACTCCCTTATTTAAAGGTAGGGCCATACCATACCAATACCGTGGCCGGACTGCAGTTGGCGATGGATATGTTGCGTAGAAAAAGGAACACGAACAAACAGATTTTTATGATCACAGACGGCAAGCCCAGTTGTTTGCGACTGCCCGACGGAAATTATTACAAGAACAGCGTGGGATTGGACGACTATATCGTGGAGAAATGCTATAACATGGCCCGGATGGCACGTAAACTGCATATTCCGATTACCACTTTTATGATCGCCCAAGATCCTTATTTAATGCAGTTTGTGCGCCATTTTACCGAAGCCAATAAAGGAAAAGCATTTTTTACGGGCCTCCAAGGCCTAGGGGAAATGATCTTTGAGGACTATGAGGCCAACAGGAAGAAAAGACTGAAATGAAGTTGGAGGTACGAGGTTCGAAGTAAAAAGGTAAAGGGTAAAAGAGCAATGATATATGTGAATTGGAATTTGGAAACTGATTTAATTCGCTGCGAATAAGGGGGATGTTTTCCGTTTCACCGTATCACACTTGCCCGACTCCTTCATACAGGAGGCGGGGCATCACGGAAAACGGCATCATAAATCTTAAAACATAGGAAGTATTGACTATAGTCTATTATCTATAATCTATTTTCTCTATTCTTTATAAAATATGAATTTGAAATACAACGAAATTTCCACCCTCGGCGGACTCAAGAAAGCGGGTTATAAAACCAAAAGCATCAAGGACGAACTAAGGGACAATCTTATTAACAAGATCCAAAAGAACGAAGTGACCTTTCCCGGAGTCTGGGGTTTCGAAAATTCTGTCATCCCAGAACTGGAACGGGCCATTCTATCCCGGCACAACATCAACCTTTTGGGACTGCGAGGCCAGGCGAAGACGCGGTTGGCCCGCCTGATGGTCAATTTATTGGACGAGTACATTCCCGTTGTGGAGGGTTCGGAAATCCATGATGACCCCTTTAAGCCCATTTCCCGATATGCGTTGCAACTTATCGACAAAAAAGGGGAGGAGACGCCCATAACCTGGCTACACAGGGAAGAGCGCTTCTATGAAAAGTTGGCGACCCCTGATGTTACCGTAGCCGACCTGATAGGGGACCTTGATCCCATAAAGGCGGCCAACCTAAAACTGTCCTATGCAGACGACAGGGTGATACATTTTGGGATGATTCCCCGTGCCAACCGGAGTATTTTCGTCATCAACGAACTACCAGACCTACAGGCCCGCATCCAGGTTGCACTTTTTAATATTTTGCAGGAAGGGGATATACAGATTAGGGGATTTAAGTTGCGTTTGCCCTTGGACCTGCAATTTGTATTTACGGCTAATCCGGAGGACTATACCAATAGGGGCAGTATTGTTACCCCTTTAAAAGATAGGATAGGCTCCCAAATACTGACCCATTATCCGGCAGACATCGCTACCGCTAGGAAAATAACGGCACAGGAAGCCCATCTGGACAAACGACAGGAGAAATCCATATATGTGCCCGATCTTGCCAAGGACCTTTTGGAACAAATTAGTTTTGAGGCCCGCAGTAGCGAGTACGTCGATGCCAAAAGCGGCGTAAGCGCCCGTATGGGAATAACGGCCCTTGAGAACCTGTTGAGTACCGCGGAACACAGGGCCCTTAAAAATGGAGAGGACGGGACCAGCGTTCGCCTAAGCGATTTTATGGGGGTAATCCCGGCCATTACGGGAAAAATTGAATTGGTTTACGAAGGGGAACAGGAAGGGGCCGATATCGTTGCGCAAATTTTGATGGAGGATGCCATAAAAACCTTGTTTCCCAGCTACTTTCCAAAAATTGAAAAGTTAGAACGCAAGGATGCCCAAAGCCCCTATGACGAATTGATTTCCTGGTTTTTTGATGGGGAAGGCTTTGAATTGCTGGACGATGCCACCGATCGGGAGTACCAAAAAAAACTGGACAGCGTTGCCCCGTTAGATCGTTTGATAGCTAAATTTCAACCAAAGGCGGACAAAAAGGACCGGTATTTTTTAAAGGAACTATTGCTTTGGGGCCTGGTGGCCAATAAAAAATTGAGCAAACACCGTTTTGTGCGGGGATACCAATTTAAGGACCTGTACGGTAGTATTATCAGCGGGCTGTAATTAACTTGGCCACGACGGTAGTAATTGTATTGTACAATTTATCCTAATGCCAAGAATCTATATCGGTCATGTTTTCAAAATTGTAACCTCCTACGAATTCCTTCCTGAGCTTAAAGCTCAAGAAAGTGAGGAACAACAGAAACATATATAAAACAAACATGGTAGTCCCCATAGGGATAAAGGTATCGGGTATTACATGGTTTTGGTACTCGCCGTAGCTCAATAGAATGGTGAGCGTTTCAATGGTTTTAAAACCGTAAACCAGCAAAATAACATATAGGGAATATTCCAAATTCCGCATTTGTGGGTCGGCGATTTCCTGTTCCCTTATTTTAAACCCAACCACGTAGAGGTATAAAAAATGGACCAAAGTGAGCAACGGAAAAATATAGTTGTCAATTTTTAAAAAGTAAAACTTATTGGTATATAATCCGTAAAAGCTGTAGATACTAAGGGAGACCAAAGTAAATACGGTCAGGATCACGGTGGTGTTCCAATAGCGGATTTGTTTCTTGTATAGCATAAATATCGTTTCAGCTCCTCATCGCTTCAACCTAAAAACGAGGTCCGTTTTTATTTATTTTAATAATTTCGATGAACCGCAATCAATGTTGGGTATCTCCAAAAAACCGTTGTGAAAACTCGCGTAAATTTATTTTTTTATTGACTTGGGTACCTTGCCAATAAGCCCAATTCCATTGTACTCACTGTTTCCTCGCCGGTCGGGTTTGGGCTAAAGCCCTATACTGTTGGTAAATCCTGCCAACCCCCGGATGAATCCGGGGGCAATATGAAATCAGGGTTCAAGTGCCACGGCCTTTAGGCCGAGGTCTGTTAGTCATATTAATTTCAGGGCTTTAGCCCAACCGCGTTGTTTTCCCTAATGCATAATTATTGACTTAGTGCCAAGGTCAATAATTTTACTTTTCCAAAAGTTGCAATAGCCAATCCTTAAGTGCTGCCTCATTGGTGTGGACCAGGTCCGAGATGCTGCCGATACGCTTTCCAAAATCATCCAATTCCGTAACCGTAACAACAAGTGAAAAGGTGCCGTTTCCAAAAACCTGTCCGTCCTCCCTATGGGATAAGGGCACGGGCAAAAACCATTTTGAATTCTTTGAAAGTTCCTCATCTTGCGGACCATAAGATCTTCCAAGTTCTATATTGTACACCGGTATAGCGATATTTGCGGTCTCCTCCGCGTGGTATTGTTGGTCCCTATCTATCCAATAAGAAATCATTTGCACCTGTAGCACCAGATCCAATGTATTGTCATTTCGCCGTAATTTGGCCTTGCTTTTATCTATTTTAATATTGAGGGGTTGCAGGGATAAAAAGGTGCCGCTCCCATCCGTCGAGAACTTTATGGTAATCTGGGAAACCGTGGTCTGGCTGCCCTCTATCCCCACTTTTCTGGTCAGGGTTACCGATTCGTAGTTTAAGGAATGGGCTATACCGGAAACATTTTTGTAAAAATGGGAGTCGTTAATCTCATTGCCGTAGGCAGCCGTGTATTTATTGGCCTCTTTGGCAAGTACTCTTTTTAAGGAACCTATCCCATAATCGATCAAAACGGGGGCCACCACGGCCAAACCGGCACCTATAACGGCGGCCTCCGGTGCTTGGTTTAACCGAATATCAACTATTTCCCCCTTCTGATAATAACTGTCCTTATTGGCTGCACATCCAAGACACAAGAACGCTGCGAGATAAGAAAGTAGGTGCGCATAGGGCCTCATGGAGAATATCTTTAATGAATCGTTATGCCAGCAGCCCTTAACCCTTAGTGTTGATTAGAACGCGTGTTTGCACAGGGTTTTGCCTTCTTTACGTATGGCGATAAGCCTTGATACGGATAAAATTTTAGCTATAAAATCCAACGTCTTTTTTCTGCCGTTCCCGAAAAGTACAACAGGGCGATTCCGGCCCCGATGATAAGCAGGGGCATTACTTTGGCCTGAAACGCACCGTAAACTTCGGCGGCGTTTGTCATAAAATAGGAATAACCAAACTGCGCCAAAATACCGACCAGGGAAATTAAAAAGAGCGTTTGGGCCCATTTTTTTCGCAATAGCAGGCCAATACATCCCAAAAGGCCGCCCCAAACCGCGACCGCAAAGGCAGCCGTTACCCAGGCTGGGGTGTTTTCCATCAGTGCTACCTGTTCTGCTGGTAAGGCTTCCTTCATCTCGTCCGTCATAAAGGCTTGGCCCAAATAGGCCATGGCACCCATCAGGTTCCATAAAAGGCCCAATACACTTACTACCCAAAACCAAGTTGGGGGCTTAATAGTTGATTTTTCCGTCATCTTAGTTAAATTTCAATTGAGGTTATTCTTAATATTACCCTAGCTAAATTACTAAAAAATGGTAAAATTAGGATGCAAAATGTATCCCGACGCTTCGGGACTCCGGCAAAAGTAAAAATCTAAACCAGTTCGCTGTTAAAATACAAAAAAAATTGATACCCTTGTTTAAATCGTATACCTTATGGTGAACCCCCGGCCAAACAAAAAATTGATGGAACTGTCATTTATTTACAATTGAGTTTTGTGAACTAGTTTTATAGGGGGATAGTACAAAAAGAAAACCAATGCAAAACAGAAAATACCGGTATCTGCTCAAAATTCAATTTCTGGGGTTCCGATATAGCGGGTGGCAAAACCAACCCGGTCAAAGAACCGTGGAAGGTATGCTGTACAAGACCCTAAAATTTATAATGCCGGGCAAAAAGATTAAGATTTTGGGAGCTGGCCGTACAGATGCCAAGGTATCGGCCTTGGATGCTGCTTTCGAACTTTTTCTGGAAGAGGAACCCATTGGCGATTTCGAGAAATTTATAGAAGCGTTCAACCTCAATTTACCCCCGGACATTAAGGCCTTGGAGGTGACGGAGGTAGTTGGGGAATTCAATATTATCCAGCATCCCAAGTTCAAGGAATACGTATATCTGTTTTCCTATGGGGAAAAGAACCATCCGTTCAGTGCGCCGTTTATGGCCCATATTCCAGGACCGTTGGATATAGGGTTGATGAAATCTGCCTGTACCCTTTTCGTGGGCACCCACGATTTTGCGGTCTATACGGCAAGAGCGCAGAAAAACACAAAAACCCGCAGGACGATCTCGGGTTGCGAAATAAAGGAAAACGCGATTTTGACCGCAAATTTTTTTCCAAAAAAGAGCTATATGCTGACCGTTAGGGGGGAGGGATTTATGAGGTATCAGGTTCGGATGATGATGGGGGCACTGATCCAATTGGGAAGGGGGGAACTTACCGTGGCAGATTTGGAAAACTCATTGATCGATGCCAGTGCCCTGCGGCTCACGTATGTGGCTCCCGGCTCTGGACTTATGTTGAAGAGATTGGAATTTTGATAATCTTTGAACTTTGGCGATACTCATTCCTTTTTCCTTACATTGAAGTGATTTAAACTTTTTGTCCCGATATTTATCGGGAGGAACCGAGAATATCGGCTTTTGTGCCGAAATGAAGTCCTTTTTTAATAGCGTAGCAGAGCTACGGTAATCAAAAATGGGAAATTGACGGTGTAACCCGCCCGATCCGGTACGGGCGGTAATGTGATATTTGCAGGTAAAAGAAAAAGTTTAAACCACTTCATTTAGAACACCTTTAAAAAAGAAGCATGTCCAAAAAGAACAAAAACCTGAAGAGACAATTTAGGTCCGCCAAGAAAATGGGTGCCGCCCCAGGGACGATTACCTATATGGGCAGCCGGACCGACAGTAAATTTGTGGTAACGGTCGCCGAGTATGACAAAGACAATTTACACCTTTCCCAGCTCAAGGATGTCCAAGGTATTGGTCGCTACACAAGAACCCCCGAAATCACATGGATGAATATTGTGGGTCTGACGGATGAGGCGAAAATAGGTGTTATTGGGAAAGAGTTCGGGTTTAACCCTTTGATATTGGAAGACGCGGTCAATACCCATAGCCGACCCAAGATCGATGAATATGAGGATTACATCTTTGGGGTGTTCAAGATGATGTATATAGATACCAACAATGAATTGGTGATCGAACATACGGCGGTAATCCTGTGTAAGAATGCCGTACTGGTACTTCAAGAATTGGAATACGATGTTTTTGGAGGGGTCAGGGAGCGAATGGGCAACAAATTGGGCCGGATCCGCAACAACGGGCCCGATTATCTGTTTTTTGCATTAATAGATTCCATAATCGACAACTATTACGCCGTATTGGAGAATATTTACGATCAGCTGGAGGCCCTGGAAGAAGAAGTATATTATGATCCAACACCAGAAACCGCCCATAACATACAGCAGCTAAAGAAGGAGGTGATGGGGGTCAGAAAATGGGCGTTCCCCGTAAAGGAACTCATAGGTAAGCTCATAGATTCCGAAAGCCCGTTGATTACCAAGGAGACCAAACTCTATTTACGGGATGTCTTGGACCATTGCAACGAGATAAACGAAAATTTGCAGTTGTATAGGGAAATGTCCACCAGTCTGATGGAATTGTATATGACCAACGTGAGCAATAAAATGAACGAGGTAATGAAAGTGCTTACCATTATGGCCTCCATTTTTATACCCTTGACCTTTATTGCCGGTGTCTATGGAATGAATTTTGATTTTATGCCAGAGCTGCACTGGAAGTACGGGTATTTTATGGTCCTGGGCGTAATGCTGCTCCTATTTATAGGGATGATGCTCTACTTTAAAAGGAAGAAGTGGCTTTGATAGGGTAAAGGGGTTAATAGATATTGGTTATTAGTGAATTGTTAATAGGAAATGCGGTAATACAGTGATGCGGTGATGCCCCGCCTCCTGTATGAAGGAGTCGGGCAAGCGTGATGTGGTAATACGGTGATGCCGTTGACCGTGATACGGTTTCTGGTTTCAATTTAGATGACCTCATAACCCCGACTCAAAATTATCATTCGTCCTTTGTCTACGGTTGCCAACAATCTTATTGAGGTCCGGTTTCTTCCGAATTGAGAATTGGGAATCACAGTCGCTCCCCATTTTAACGTGGGCAACGGCCTTAGTTAACCATTCACGCCCCTTTTTTTGAGTTTGAGTTTGTCCAGATAATTATCGGGATTAAACTTTAAATATGTATCGGCCTATCTTCCGTAGCCGCCAACGCAGCTTCTTTCACGGCCTCTGCATAGGTAGGGTGGGCGTGGCTCATTCTTGAGATATCTTCGGCCGAGGCACGGAATTCCATAGCGGTAACCCCTTCGGCAATAAGGTCGGCGGCCCGGGCACCGATCATATGGATACCCAAAACCTCATCGGTTTCCTTATCGGCCAATATTTTTACGAATCCGTCTAGGTCCATACTGGCCCTTGCTCGACCGAGTGCCCTCATGGGAAACTGACCCGTTTTGTAGGCAACGCCAGCCTCCTTTAGTTCTTCTTCGGTCTTGCCCACGGCGGCCACTTCGGGCCAGGTGTAGACTACCCCGGGAATTAAATTATAATCGATATGTGGCTTTTGTCCCGCCAACTGTTCGGCCACCAAGGTCCCTTCCTCACTGGCCTTATGGGCGAGCATAGCTCCTTTAACGACATCCCCGATTGCGTAGATATTGGAAATATTGGTCTGTAGGTGTTCGTTTACCGCAATGCGACCCCGGTCGTCGATTTTTACACCTGCCGCCTCTGCATTTAATCCGTTCGTATAAGGTCTGCGGCCGACCGAAACCAGGCAATAGTCCCCTTTTAAAGTGATTTCTTCCCCTTTTTTGTTGTCCGCTTTAACGATGATCTCCTTGCCCTTGCGCGTCACCGATTTTACCTTGGTAGAGAGGTGGAACTTCATCTTTTGTTTTTTCAATACCTTCATCAGTTCCTTGGACAAAGCCCCGTCCATTCCCGGGATAATGCGGTCCATAAATTCCACTACGGTAACTTCCGAACCCAAGCGCTTGTATACTTGACCGAGTTCGAGGCCGATTACACCCCCGCCGATCACGATCAGCTGCTTGGGAATTTCCTTGAGTTCCAAAGCTTCGGTAGAAGTGATGATCCGCTCCTTGTCCAATTTTATAAAGGGTAGGGTAGAAGGTTTGGATCCCGTGGCGATGATAATATTTTTGGCTTCGACGGTTTCCTGCTTTCCGCCGTTCTTTTTGATGTGGACATGTGTGGCATCCTTAAAACTGCCGATGCCTTCATAAACATCAATTTTATTTTTGTCCATCAAGAATTGGATACCCTTGGTCGTTTGGTCTACGACCGACTGTTTCCGCGCAATCATTTTCTCTATGTTGACCTTGACGTCTCCCGGGATTTCAATGCCGTGTTCCTGAAAGTGCTGGTTAGCTTCCTCGTAATGGTGCGATGAGTCCAAAAGAGCTTTTGAAGGGATACAGCCCACGTTGAGGCAGGTGCCTCCGAGCGAAGCATATTTTTCAATTATGGCGGTTTTCATTCCCAACTGCGCACAACGGATGGCGGCTACATAACCACCAGGACCGGAACCGATAATAACAACATCATAAGAACTCATAAGAAAAGCTATTTTTTAAATCCAACAATACAACCATACCTAAACAAAACGATACTGGTGAAAGTATCGGGTTTATTTAATTTTACCGCTCCCTGGGAGAGGTAGGAACTGTTTTTTTAACAGTTCCGGATGAGGATTCAAAATTAAGATTATTTTCTGGTTTTACCTTTGCCGCTACCGATAAAATCGGTTTCTTGCAGCAGATCAAACCACTACTTTGGTAGAACACTTAACCTCTTTGATGGCAAACATACTCTGGGTGCTTCCAATATGGTCCAGGGCGGTAAGTTTGCTGATCATAAAGTCCCTATAGTCGTCCATATCCCTAACGTGCACCTTTATAATATAGTCATAGTCCCCACTGACGTGATAGCACTCGGCCACTTCCTCCAATTTTAGGACATCCCTTTCAAATTGCACCACATATTCCCGGGAATGCCGTACCAATTTTATGTGACAGAGCACCGTAAATGCCTTAGCTACCTTTTTCTTGTCTACCAAGGCAACATATTTTTCGATGACCCCTTGTTTTTCCAAACGCTTAATGCGTTCGTAGACCGCGGTGGTGGAAAGATTCAACTTTTTGGCGTATGCCTTGGTGGTCCATTTGCAATCGGATTGAAGCAAGAACAGCAACTTTTTGTCGATGGTATCGAATTTATCCATGATATATTTTCCGTTACTTGGTTTAGAATTTAACCGATATAAAATATTATTCTACAAATATGTGAAATTTTGGATTTAAAATCTAAGATTATGCAATAAAATGGATATTTTATCCAAATCTAGTTATTTTTGTAAAATATTGAATGGCACAAATCAAACCCTATGGAATGCATATCCAAAGGTCATGAGGGGCGTTGAAATTGCCCCTCTTCCGTTCGGGGAAGTCCTTTAGCGAAGGATTGTGACAAACGTATACACGATTATTTAAAATAAAGAAACATGGATTATAAAGCGGCGGACGGTTTACAGGATTTGCAATATTTTGGGGAATACGGCGGGGTTAATCCGTCTATATCCGATTCATCTACCTATACCTTCTTATCGGCGAAGACCATGTTCGATACGTTTGAAGGGAATACGGAGGGCTGCTACCTGTACAGTCGGCATTCGTCGCCTTCCAATCTGTACTTGGGAGAGGCCCTGGCCGCCTTGGAAGGTACCGAGACCGCTAATGTGACCGCAAGTGGCATGGGAGCCATTACCGCCGTAATTCTTCAAATTTGCAGTGCGGGAGATCACCTGGTTTGCAGCCGTACGATCTATGGCGGCACGTATGCCTTTTTGAAGAATTTCCTTAAAAAATTCGAGGTAGCTACCACCTTTGTGGATATTACCGATTTGGATGCGGTAGCGGGGGCGATCAACCCGCGGACCAAAATGATCTATTGCGAATCGGTCAGCAATCCGCTGTTGGAGATAGCGGATATAAAAGCCCTATCCCATCTATCCAAAAAACACGCGATCCCTTTGGTGGTCGACAATACTTTTTCCCCCCTATCGATTGCCCCGGCAAAATTGGGCGCGGATATCGTGGTGCATAGCCTTACCAAGTTTATCAATGGCAGTAGCGATTGTGTTGCGGGGGCAGTGTGCGGCAGTAAGGAGTTCTGTTTGGGCTTGAAGGACGTAAACCAAGGGGCCGGTATGCTTCTTGGGAGTACGCTAGACAGTCTGCGGGCCGCCTCGATCCTAAAAAACATGAGGACCCTACATATCCGGGTAAAGAAGCACAGCGAAAATGCCCTCTATTTGGCCAAGGATTTTGAAAAAGAAGGACTAAGGGTGATGTATCCCGGCCTTCGATCGCATCCCGGCCATCGTATCATGGAAAGACAGATGAACAAGGAATACGGCTTTGGGGGAATAATGACCCTGGACGTGGGCGGTGTTAACCGTGCCAATGCCCTAATGGAACGGATGCAGAAGGAAGACTTGGGCTACCTGGCGGTGAGTTTGGGATTCTATAAGACCTTGTTCAGTGCGCCAGGGACTTCGACTTCTTCAGAAATTCCATTGGAAGAACAAAAATCCATGGGGCTGACCGATGGTCTTATCAGGTTTTCCATTGGCCTGGACAACGATATCCATAGAACCTGCGAAAGAATGAAGGACTGTATGACCAAATTGGGGATCTTGGGCGGATAAAGCACTTCCCAAATTCAGAATTCAGAATTCAGAATTCTAAATTCTGAATTTCACATCTCGAAAATTCTTTAAAACCTAAAAAAGCCGATGCAATATTGACGATCTAACAATAAAACGCACCGTATATAGAACGACTATTATGCGATAAGAATTTTTAATTTTAATTTCTTCCCATCCATATTCCCTAGTGGTACTTTTGTTGTAGAAATTAACATTAAAAAATATAGATATGACTTTTGTAGGTAAAAAATTCCCAAACCTGAGCGTAAATGCAATGAACGATTTGGGAGACACTTTTAAGATCAACATCTTGGAAGAGGCTCAAAAAAACAATAAAAAAGTAGTTTTGTTCTGGTATCCAAAAGATTTCACTTTTGTATGTCCGACCGAGCTGCGTGCTTTCCAAGCTGCCTTGGGCGAATTCGAAAAAAGGAACACGATCGTAATCGGGGCTTCCTGCGACACCGCGGAAGTACACTTCGCCTGGTTGAATACCTCCAAAGAAAACGGGGGTATAGAAGGGGTCACTTATCCAATTTTGGCCGATAGCAACAGAAATTTGGCCTCTACTCTCGGAATTCTGGACATCGTTAGCGAACAGTACGACGAGGAGACCGGTGCCGTGATCCTGGAGGGAGACAATGTTACCTATAGGGCAACCTATTTAATAGACGAGCAGGGAATGGTATTCCACGAGGGCATCAACCATATGCCACTGGGAAGAAATATAAACGAGTACCTAAGGCTGATAGACGCTTATGCCCACGTTCAGGAAAATGGGGAGGTTTGCCCCGCCAACTGGGAAGAAGGCAAGGAAGCCATGACCGCCAACAGAAAAGGGGTGGCCGAGTACCTTACTTCGCTCGCCAACTAAAAATAAGATCAGATTCCGGAGCGGAACGGAGCGACGGCATAACCGTCAAAAAGCTGTTCCGCTCTGTGTTTTTATCAACTTAACACAAAAATGGTTCTACCCATATTTTGTGGAGGAATCGCAGCGATATTTTTAATAAGGAATACCGTTCCTGACTTTTTTTGAATTTGCGCCGAGCGCAAAATAAAGTGCCTAATGCGATTAGCGCATGGCAAAAGTTGGAAAATTCGTAATTATTACTCAACGCAGATGGGGCAATACCCTTGTCCTAGAACCTTAAAAATATAAACCTATGTTGTTAGAATTAGAAAAAGATAATTTACAGGAAATCATTGAGGGGAACAAAAACGTGATGGTACAATATTCCGCTTCCTGGTGCGGTAACTGCCGAATTATGAAACCAAAGTTCAAAAAGGAGGCGACCGAGAACGAAGATGTAACATTTGTCCTCGTTGATGCAGAGAAGTTCCCGGAATCCAGAAAATTGGCACAAGTGGACAATTTGCCCACCTTTGCCGCATTTACGGACGGAAGGCTTAAGAACCAGGTGCAGACCAATAAATATGACGTTTTAAAAGGACTGATCAATGAAATTACCGGTAATTAAACACCTTACCCAATTTATAGAGGAAAACGACGCCGACTATGTACATGAGGCAATTGAGACCTTGGAAGCCCTGACCGAATTGCCTTCGCTAAAAGACGAGGAACTCGATGTTATAGGAGAATTGATCTCTAATATGTACGGGGCCCTGGAAGTAGATAAGGCCATTAAGGAAGGTATCCCTAAAAAGGAAGCCTTGAACCAATTTATGCAACGGGTGATGGGGTCTATCGATAATTAGCTCAGAAATACTCCTGTCGCTTTAAAACCCGAAATTTCGGCTGGCCCAAATTGCCCCGTACGTCGTTAATATTTATCCCCGTAGCTAAGGCTGTGTCTCAAAATTTTGCCTAGTCTGGTACAATTTTGACCGACCCGGTTCTCCCGGATTTCAAAATGGCACGAGTATATATTTTTGTGATAAAGTCCTTCCTGTCTTTGAAGGGCTTTTTTTATGGGAATCATTTACTTATCCCCCATATATTTTTTAATTTCACCAAGAATTTAAAAACTTACATATCATGGCTACAGTTACATTGCATGGAGATACCATACACACTATGGGTGAATTGCCCGCGGTTGGCAGTTCTGCTCCAAATTTTACGCTGACAAAGAGCGATCTATCCGCTGCTTCCCTGTCCGATTACAAAGGAAAAAAGGTAGTGATGAATATTTTTCCCAGCATAGACACCGGTACTTGTGCCAAATCGGTAAGGCAATTCAACGAGGAGGCCGCCGAATTAGACAATACCGTTGTGCTTTGCATCTCTAAGGACCTTCCGTTTGCCCAGGCCAGATTTTGTGGTGCGGAAGGAATTGGGAACGTAGAAATGCTTTCCGATTTTAGGAACGGTAAATTCGGGAAAGATTACCAATTGGAATTTACCGATGGTCCGTTGCAAAGCTTGTTATCCCGTTCTGTAATCGTCCTCGATGCCGACGGAAAGATCGTTTACACGGAGCAAGTCCCGGAAATTGTTGACGAACCCAATTATAAGGCGGCCTTGGTGGCTTTGGTAGATGCATAAAAAAGAAGGCTTTTTAAGAAATAGGCTCCGCAGTGTCGGTTTTGCGTTACGCGGGGCCTATTTGTTAATCAGAACCGAGTCTAGCATTAAAATCCAGGTGTTCATTGCCCTGGTGGTAACGCTCGCCGGTTTCTATTTTGGAATTTCCAAGACGGAATGGATGGTTCAAATATTGGCAATCGGTGTCGTTATAGGGGTAGAAGGTCTTAATACGGCAATTGAAAAACTCTGCGATTACCAACAACCGAATTTTGACGAAAAAATTGGGTTTATAAAGGATATTTCCGCCGGTGCTGTGATGTTGGTTTCCGTTGCGGCCGTCGTTGTGGGCCTTATCATTTATTTGCCGAAGATTTTATGAACAAACGACAACTGGAGACAAGTTCGATCCTAAAGTTGTATTTTTGCCCCAAAGAACAGACGATTTAATGGCAAAAAAGGCATCAAAGACAAAGCCCAAAGCTACTAAAAAGGGTATTTCCCTTAAATTATCGAAACAGAATAAAATAATACTGGGAAGCTTGTTGATGCTTTTCAGTATTGCACTTTTCTTTTCCTTTCTTTCCTTTTATTTCACCTGGCAGGACGACCAAAGCATGTTGTCGGAATTTAGCGACCGCAATGCCCAGGCAGAAAACCTACTCAATAAATTTGGGGCGAATATTAGCCATATTTTTATGTATCGGGGTTTTGGGCTTGCTTCCTTTATCTTCACCTTTCTCTTTTTTATGACCGGACTGCACATGTTCCTGGATCTAAAAAATAGCAAGTTGCTAAAAAAGTGGATCTGGGGGCTTGTACTTGTTATTTGGATATCCATTACCCTCGGCTTCTTTACCATGGAAAGGCCTTTGTTGGGTGGACTTGTGGGGTATGAGATGAATGATTTTCTTCAAGACTATGCCGGGAAGATCGGGGTCTTGCTATTGCTGCTTTTCGGATTGATCATCATCTTGGTAAGATTGTTTAAGCTCACACCCGATGGGATTGCCACTTATTTGGGTAAACAGGGTAAGTCCGTCGCGGCAGAATTTAAAAAGCCGACTCCCAATGAAGACGAAGGGGGCGAAGTAACCGGGTCCGATGAGGAAACCCCTATCGTCATCGATACCTATACCCACAAGAAGGATATTCCCGTCCTAAAGAAGGACGAAAACGACCTCCCTATGGAGATCGCGGCAAATAAAAAGGAAGAGGAAAAGGAAATTGCCATGGAAATTGGTAAAATAACGGAGGAAAAGGAGGAAAAGGATGTATTGTCGGATAAATTGGTAGCCGATTTTGGTGAATTTGATCCTACCTTGGAGTTGGGCAACTATAAATTCCCCACGCTAGACCTATTGGATCAACACGGCAGCGGGGGCGGAATTACCATTAATCAACAAGAGCTCGAAGAAAATAAGAACCGGATCGTAGAGACCTTAAAGAACTACAAGATCGGTATTGCCCAGATCAAGGCCACGATCGGTCCTACGGTCACTCTTTACGAGATAGTTCCCGAGGCGGGAGTGCGAATCTCGAAAATAAAAAATCTGGAGGACGATATTGCCCTTTCGCTCGCGGCTTTGGGTATTAGGATCATCGCACCGATCCCCGGCAAGGGAACTATAGGAATAGAGGTGCCCAACAAGAACGCCACCATTGTTTCTATGCGTTCCGTGATAGCCTCCAGCAAGTTTCAAAAGGCAGAAATGCAATTGCCCATAGCGTTTGGCAAGACCATTAGCAATGAGACCTTTGTGGTAGACTTGGCCAAAATGCCCCATTTATTGATGGCCGGGGCTACCGGACAGGGAAAGTCTGTTGGGCTAAATGCGGTGCTTACCTCACTGCTCTACAAAAAACATCCCGCCGAGGTGAAATTTGTCTTGGTGGATCCCAAAAAGGTGGAACTCACCTTGTTCAATAAAATAGAAAGGCATTATTTGGCCAAACTCCCCGATTCCGAAGATGCTATCATAACCGACAATAACAAGGTTATAAACACCCTTAACTCTCTTTGTATAGAGATGGACAATAGGTACGAGCTGTTAAAAGTCGCCATGGTCCGCAACATTAAGGAGTACAATGTAAAATTTAAGGCGCGGAAACTCAATCCCAACGAAGGGCATATGTTCCTGCCCTATATCGTTTTGGTAATCGATGAGTTTGCCGACCTGATAATGACGGCAGGTAAGGAAGTGGAAACCCCTATAGCCCGGTTGGCCCAATTGGCAAGGGCAATCGGTATCCACCTGATTATTGCTACCCAAAGACCCTCGGTAAATGTAATTACCGGGATCATAAAGGCCAACTTTCCGGCCCGGATCGCGTTTAGGGTGACCTCTAAAATCGATTCGAGAACCATTTTGGATACCCAAGGCGCCGATCAATTGATCGGGAGGGGCGATATGCTCTTCACCCAGGGCAATGACGTAACCAGATTGCAATGTGCTTTTGTAGATACGCCCGAAATAGCGAGGATTACCGAATATATCGGTGCTCAAAGAGGATATCCGGATGCGCATTTGCTGCCCGAATACGTAGGGGAGGACTCTGGCACAAGTATTGATTATGAGATATCGGAAAGGGATGCCATGTTCCGTGATGCCGCCGAGGTTATCGTAATAGCGCAACAGGGATCCGCGTCGTTAATCCAACGCAAATTAAAATTGGGCTATAACCGTGCGGGAAGGATCATAGACCAGTTAGAAGCTGCCGGGATTGTTGGACCCTTCGAGGGAAGCAAGGCCAGGCAAGTCCTAGTGCACGATATGGCATCCCTGGATCAGCTGTTGAAAAATGAACAGAATTGATGGTTGCTATGGGTTTCAGGTTCAAAGTTGAAAGTTCAAGGTTGGCTTAAAACTGCTAATGACTATTAACCAATAACAATTAACGAACAACAAAATGAAGAAATTACTAATCATAGGACTGATACTATCCACCGGTCTCGCCAAGGCTCAAGATTCGGCCAAGGCCAAAGCCCTCTTGGACGAAGTGTACAACAAGGTAAAAAGTTATGACAATATTCAGGTGGACTTTAAGTATTCGCTGAGCAATGCGGAAACGAATACCAACCAGGAAACCCGTGGAGACGTAACCATGGAAGGCGATAAATACCTGTTAAATTACTTGGGGGCCCAAGTGTTGTACGACGGTAACAAGGTGTATACCATAGTTCCGGAGAACGAGGAGGTGACCATCGAGGACAAGATAGACGACGATAATACCCTTACCCCCTCCAAAATGCTCACTTTTTACAGACAGGACCATACCTACGCATGGGACATACTTCAAAACGTGCAAGGACGTAAAATTCAATACATTAAGCTTACCCCAATAGATAGCAATTCGGAGATAAAATCCATACTTCTGGGTATAGACGCGGAGACCAAACATATTTATAAGCTCATTGCAACGGGTAAAAACGGCACCAAGACTACCATAACCGTTAATTCTTTTAAAACGAACCAACCCCTATCAAAAACCTTATTTACTTTTGATGAAAACAAGTACAAGAACGAAGGGTATTATATTATAAGAAATTAGGGAATTGAAAATTTTAGACCGATACATCCTATCCAGGTTTCTCTTTAACTTTTTCAGCTCGTTTGTAATTTTGATGTTTATTTTCATATTTCAAACGATATGGCTATTTATTGATGAATTGGCCGGAAAAGGCTTGGATATCGTAATTATCGGGAAATTTCTATTTTACCTAATGCCCAATCTGACGGAAAAGGTACTTCCGCTTACCGTGTTGCTCTCTTCTATCTTAACCTTTGGCACTTTTGCGGAGAACTATGAGTTTGCCGCCATGAAGGCCTCGGGAATCTCCTTGCAGCGCGCCATGCGGAGCCTGATTGTTTTCATTGTTTTTTTGTGCTTCGTCACCTTTTATTTTGCCAACAACATCATTCCCCCATCGGAACAAAAAATATACAACCTAAGACGAAATATAGCCAAGGTAAAACCGGCGGTAGCAATTTCGGAAGGCGTTTTTAGTGATTTTGAAGGCACAGACATGAATATCAAGGTCGACAGGAAGTATGGGGACAAGGACAGATTTTTGGATAACGTTATCATCCATAGAAAATCCAAGACCAACATTAATACGACGGTCATAAAGGCGAAAACAGGCGAATTAAAAAGTAGCGAGCGCTCCGATATTCTTCAGTTGGTCCTTAAGGACGGCCATTACTACGAGGAAATTGAAACTAAAAAAAGTGACGCAAAACGCAAACAACCCTTTGCCCGATCAGATTTTGAGACCTACACCATGAATATTGACCTCGCCAGTCTAAATGATCAGGATTTAGACGCCCAGAGCGATGTGAGTACGGATAAGATGAAGAACGTTGCCCGACTCTATAAGGATATAGATTCCCTGAAGGATAATAATATCCGCGTGGTGACTACTTTTTCAAAGAACATAACCAACAGAATGGGGGCATTTCTGCCCAATTTTGAAAAAGACACCACATCCAAGCCCGCGGTCGCCACCCTGGCAAAGATAGATTCTATTAAGTGGGCAAAGGATTCCTTGGCGAATCTCCCCATTACCGGTAAACCGGACCCCAATTTAAACGTGACCGATCTTTTTGGAAGAATGCAAAAATTGCAAATTTTCAACTCTGCCCAAAACTCCGTCAATAATATATTGAACTCCATTAAAGGCAAAAAGGAGGAACTGGGAAAGCGATATAAGATCTATAACTTGCACGTTCTTTCCCTGCATAAGAAATTTGCGCTTGCCCTTTCCTGTGTCATCCTTTTCTTTGTGGGCGCTCCCTTGGGGGCTATAATCCGTAAGGGCGGATTGGGGCTGCCTATGGTGGTTGCCATCATATTGTTCCTGACCTACTATTTTATTGGGGTCTTTGCAGGCAACTACGCCAAGGAAGGCAATATACACCCTATACTAGGGGCGTGGTTGCCAACGGTTATAATGTTACCTTTGGGTATCTTTTTAACAAAAAGGGCCACTGCCGATAAAGGTTTGATGAGTTTTGGCAATGTCCTGGATTACTTTATGGACCTGTTTAAAAGAAAAAAAAAGGAATCCAATGATTAAAGAAGCAAAAATGAAAGATAAGATCCAGCTCAATACGATAGAGGAGGCCGTTGAAGATATAAGCCAAGGGAAGGTGGTCATTGTGGTCGATGACGAAAATCGGGAAAATGAAGGCGATTTTATTGCGGCAGCGGAAAAAGTTACTCCAGAAATGATCAACTTTATGTCTAAACACGGGCGTGGGTTAATCTGTGCTCCCCTTACGGAAGACCGGTGCAGGGAGCTGCATTTAGAGATGATGGTCCAGAACAATACGGTGCTACACCAGACCCCGTTTACCGTTTCGGTAGATTTAATAGGACACGGTTGCACGACCGGGATCTCGGTCCACGATCGCGCAAAGACCATTTTGGCGCTTGTGGATGAAGAAACCAAACCACACGATCTGGGAAGACCGGGGCATATATTTCCATTGCGGGCAAAAAATGGCGGGGTTTTAAGGCGAACCGGACACACCGAAGCCGCTATAGACCTCGCTCGCTTGGCCAACTTAAAAGCCGCCGGAATCCTTGTGGAAATACTGAACGAGGACGGCACCATGGCAAGATTGCCCCAGCTGATGGTGGTTGCCAAAAAATTTGATCTTAAGATCGTTTCTATAGAAGATTTGGTAGCCTACCGTATGCGGCACGATTCCCTAATCGAAAAAAAGGAGGATTTTAACATTACAACCCGCTATGGGGATTTTAGGTTGAGGGCGTTTCTACAAACGACCAACAACCAAATCCATATTGCCCTGACCAAAGGTACTTGGAATCCTGGAGAGCCGGTTCTTACACGGATCAATGCCACCTTGGTCAACAACGATATTTTGGGAACCCTGACCAACAACCCGGACAAAAAATTGGAAGATATGTTCCAGGCGATCAACACGGAGGGTAGGGGAGCGTTTGTTTTTATAAATCAGGAATCCCAGTCCCTAAATTTATTGGGTCGTTTGGCCGAGCTCAAGGAACTTCAGGCCCAGGGAATTTTTAAGGCCCCTAAAATAGATATGGATGCCAAGGACTTTGGTGTCGGGGCGCAGATATTGCACGAACTAAACATCTCCAAAATTCGGCTCCTGACCAACTCTGCGCAGGCAAAACGGGTTGGGATAGTCGGCTATGGCCTGGAAATAGTGGAATATGTTTCTTATTGAGATGACTGCGTATAAAGGGTACACGATGCTCTCTAAGGGGTAATGGTAGGGAAGGTGGCGATAAAGGTTTAGGGCTTACCATTCGGTATTACGCTTTGGGCCCGCCTTAAAGCTGCAACGACACGTATTCTCGTTAAATTGCTTAAAATGCCATCCATCAACTACGATCAACCATCGACGATTTTATCCCTGTATGGGCGGTCGTTTCAGCATTCTGTCGAATCCTTCAAACAGACTTGCCAATAGGATCACCAAACCACATCCAAAAACATTGAGCCATAGATAGGACATCCAATCGTATTTCCATCCCACTATTACAATGATCTGCGTAATTATGGCGGCGATAAACACGGCATTTCCCTTAACGTATTTAAAGAAGAAGGCCAACAGAAATATGCCGAGGACATTGCCGTAAAAAATGGAACCGATGATGTTGACCAGTTGGATCAGATTATCGAACAAGTCGGCTATATTCGCTACAAATATGGCGATTACGCCCCAAAGTAGAGTAAATAATTTTGAAGCGACCACGTAGTGCTTTGCGGTAAATTCTCCCTTTTTATTTCGCTTGTAAAGATCCAGGGCGGTGATAGTGCCCAATGCATTGAGCTCGGAAGCGGTGGAAGACATAGCGGCCGATAGAATAACCGCCAGCAAAAGTCCTATAAGCCCTTTGGGGAGATAATTTAGGATAAAATGTATAAATACATAGTCCTTGTCGTTGGCCTCTACATTGGGCGCTGCCTTACGGATAAGGGTTTGCGCCGCTTCCCTATTGCTTCTTTCCCTATTGTTGATCTCTATGATTCCCTTTTTGGCTTCAATTGTTGCGGCATATTCCTTTAACTCCAAGGCTGCCGAATATTTATTCTGAGCCATTTTCTTTGCCACTTCCAAATCTTCGTGCCCCTTTTCCAGCAATTTGTAATCGTTTCCATACGGGGAAGCCAAGATGGCATTAGTAGCGGCGGGATTGAAATTTAAAGGGGACGGATTGTACTGGTAGAATACAAAAACCATCACCCCGACCAGAAGAATGAAAAATTGCATTGGGATTTTTAGTAGACCATTAAAGATAAGCCCAAGTTGGCTTTCCCTGACGGATTTCCCTGATAAATAGCGTTGTACCTGGCTTTGGTCGGTCCCAAAATAGGCCAACGCCAAAAAAAGTCCCCCGGTAATTCCGCTCCAAAAGGTGTACCTACTCTGCGTATTAAAACTGAAGTCGAGAATGTTGAGCTTGTCACTGGCGCCGGCAATTTTTAAGGCCTTGCTAAAAGTAATGTCGGCCGGTAAATAACCTAGGATAAAAAAGAAGGCTATAAACATCCCGGTCATTATTACGAACATCTGTTGTTTTTGGGTAACGCTCACCGCCCTAGTGCCACCAGAAACGGTATATATGATGACCAGTACACCGATGATGATATTTAGGGTATGCAGGTGCCAGCCCAGCACGGCAGAAAGGATAATGGAAGGGGCATAAATCGTTATTCCCGCAGCCAGACCACGCTGGATTAAAAATAGGAATGCAGCAAGGGTCCGCGTTTTAAGATCAAAACGCTGCTCCAACAATTCGTACGCGGTAAACACCTTTAAGCGATGATAAATGGGCACAAAAACGATGCAGACAATGATCATCGCAAGGGGCAGTCCAAAATAGAATTGAACAAACCCCATCCCGTCGTGGAAAGCTTGTCCCGGAGTGGACAAAAAAGTAATAGCACTGGCTTGTGTCGCCATAACGGATAGACCTACCGTCCACCATTTTGCCTCATTGCCACCCAGCACATAATCGTTAACATTCTTGCTGCCACGTGTTTTCCAAACCCCGTACGCGACAATGAACAATAATGTTCCCGCGAGTATGCTCCAATCCAGTGCTCCCATACGCTATCTATTTCCTATCATGATAAAATAAAAAATCACGATGTAGATGGTATTTAGGACTAGCACCAGCGTGTATTCCTTTTTCCAAACAAATTTATCTTGCATATTATCCTTTCAAATTAACTTGATTTTCCAACTTCTCTTTTCCCGCGGAAAGCATATTGGCAAAAATTCTATACGCGCCCGGTACCCCTGCAGGCAATTCCCTAAAAAAACTAAGTCCGGTATAAATATAGTGTCCTTTTCCATAGGGAGCTACCAAAAGGCTTCCCTTTTTGGGAGATTCCCCTTGGTCCCACATGGAAAAAATGGGAGTAAACTCCTTGCCCCAGCTGTTTGGAAAGTATAGTCCCCGTTCCTGTACCCAGCCATCAAAATCCTTCCGGGTTATCTTATTGGGGAAATTGACCAATGAATTCTCGGGGTCCAAAATCTTAACGGGCGAGTTTTCATCCGTAACGCGATCGCGTGAAAGGGTAAGGGGGTAGGGGGAAAGATGGTCTAGGCCAGGATCGTTCCTGCCTGCCGTATTGTACTGCACGATAAGATTACCACCATTTTTAACGTAATCCATTAGAATGTGTTGCTTAAATTTCAGTTCATCCAGTACGTTGTAGGCCCTGATACCTACTACTACGGCATCGTATTTGGACAGGGATTCGGGCCCCATGTTTTTTGGATCCAAAAGACGGACGTTGTATCCAATTTGTCTCAAACTCTCCGGGATTTCGTCTCCTGCACCCATTATATACCCAATAGATTCCCCTACCTTTTTTATGTTGAGCCGTACTACGTTGGCCTGGGAATCTTGTAACACAGACTGCTTGGGTACGTGATCGTAGTCTATAAAAACCAA
The DNA here is from genome assembly GCA_022008415.1 of Cerina litoralis. Taxonomy (GTDB): domain Bacteria; phylum Bacteroidota; class Bacteroidia; order Flavobacteriales; family Flavobacteriaceae; genus Cerina; species Cerina litoralis. The sequence continues at coordinate 99,419 of JAIRBC010000015.1, read as the reverse complement.
TTCTTTTGTATACCGATTTTCATCTACGGTAACGACAGGGGAAATAGTTCCTTCATTTTCGCTCGTCGGAGGGGTGACCGTAAAAAACACAGTTTTTTCATCCCCTTTCTGGGCAATGGAAAAATCGATTTTCTTAGGTATTACCCGCCAACCTTCCGTAACTTTTAGCGCCACAGTTCCCGCTATATTTGCTTCGCCGGCCTTTACCTTAACCGGAATGGACTTGGAATCTCCGTTGGCAAATATGAGTACCTTGTCCATCAACCGTACGGTTGCCTTCGGAAGCACTTCAAAAGGTTGATAGATCTCACCCTTGTCCGGCTTGGCAAAATGGTAGTTGACAGGCCGGTCAATTGGGATTTCGTATCCGTTGAATACCATCAAAAAGTGCGCCATAAATGCAGGTGGGGTCTCTGGCCTTCCAATTAATTTTTGATCGTTTACCGTATACATGCCCAAGCTCCCTTTTTCGGTAAGCCAGTAGGGGCTCGAATATCGGGTATTCGCGGGAACTTGTAAAGGAATATCAAAGGTCTGCCTTGCGTTATCAGCGAGTTTAACGTTGGTATTTATACCAGAATCGGTCGGGGAAAGGGTGATGGATTTTAGGGTGATATCAGAATTGCTTCTGTTGGTCGCTTCAATATGAACGTCTATATTACTTCCAGGGTCCGTATTCGGTACGCTCGCCGAGGCCTCCAGATAAAGGCCCGTCACCTCTGTTATTATATCCTTGAGCTCTTTGGTCTTCAGCGCTCTCCAATGGGGATCGGGAATATTTCGAATCAATTTATACGCTTCCAACAATTGGGGCAGATGTTTGGACGGGTCGGTAAAATCGAAGTTCTTTTGTACCGCGTATAGAATTTCACCTATACTTTCACCGCCCTCCACACGGGTCCACGTGGTATTGATGCCTTGAAAAATGTCATTTCCGTCTTGGGGCATGGTCCCTTTGAGCAGTTCAACATACTCCATTTCCGTTCCACGTGATCCCATACGGCCAAATCCTTGGCAACGGTGCTGGCTGCTGGCCAACGCGGCAATCTCAGTATTGGAAAGGCCTTTTAAAGGATAATACACCCCTATGTCCATGGATATCATTTTGGACTTGTTGGCCTTTTTAAATTTTTCCTCATTTCCATAAAACCACCATGAAGTGTTGAAAAATAGGCGTTTGGGCTGCCAAAGCTGGGTATATTTTAACTGTTCTGGATAGGCGTTAGGATTATTGGTTTTATCGAACGCCTCCAAGCTCAGCATCGCGGATGCCGTGTGGTGCCCATGGGTGGAACCGGGAGTTCTATAGTCAAAACGGTTGATGATCACATCGGGTTTAAAATTACGGATAACCCATACCACGTCACTAAGCACTTTATTTTTGTTCCAAATTTTGAAGGTTTCGTCGGGAGTTTTGGAATAACCGAAGTCGTTTGCCCGGGTAAAAAATTGTTCCCCACCGTCAATTCGCCGAGCAGCCAAAAGTTCCTCCGTCCTCAAAACGCCCAATAATTCCCTCAATTCCGGACCGATAAGATTTTGGCCTCCGTCCCCACGCGTCATGGAGAGGTACGCCACCCGGGCTTTGGTCTCATTGGAAAGGTAAGAGATGAGCCTGGTATTCTCGTCATCGGGATGGGCACCCACATAAAGGGCCGTTCCCAAAAAATTTAGTTTTTGGATCGATTCATAAATCTCGGTGGAGCTTTTTTCGGACGGGAGCTGGGCCCAAATGGTAAGGTTACAAAAAAAAGTGGCGAGAAAAAACACCAAAAAGCGATGCATAGTATTGATTTTTAGCTGGTTTCCAAATATAGGAAGTTTAAGGGTTTAGGGCTGCCTTTTAAATTTTCTTTAACAACCTATAAAACCTCACTGCCCTCGTGCGAACGTTCGTAGGTGTCTATCAGGGCAACCGCCTTTTGAAGCATAAGGTTGTTTGGATAAGTGACCAATTCCCCTTTGGCGTTTCTCAGGTGCAAATGAAACGCCCTGATGTCCTCAATGACATAGGTCTCGCGTTCTTCGTCCTCCTTTTCAACGATCTCTTTATCCAATATTTTTATACGGTCACCAATTTTAAAAGGAAAGGAAAAGAAAAGGATAACCCCTGCGGTCACATTGCTGAGCATGGACCATTGGGCAAACAAGGCCACCCCAATAACGGCGAAGACCGAAGAAAGCAACACCCCCAGTTCGCTAAAATCGACCCCCCAGATGATGATCAAGGCCACGATTCCGAAACCGGATAGCCCAATGGATACGTACTTGATGATCAATCGGGTACGCACCTCGTTCAGGTCACTTATTTTCCCGACCTTACGGATGGTCTTTGCGATGATGAATTTAAGCAGAAACAACAGGCCGATTGATATCAATGTGCCCCACAGCTCGCTTTTATATGCTATTAAATATGCTTCCAAGTAATTCATAATCCCAAAGTATCCCGCAAAAATAGATCACTATTTTTATTTTCCTGCCAATATGCGGTGGTAATTGATTTAATTTTTTTTGAGGTAGATGTGAGTGTTTTTGAGGTGGGCCCAGAACCACTGGGAGCTGTTTCGGACCAACTTTCAATGGTATATGGAAATGCAGAGGAGAAGGTAATTTTTAAAGCGCGTTGAAGTTCTGGATAATCAATTTTGTACGTACTTAAGCTCCCTTCTCGGCTTAAAGTAACAGTTGCATCATAGGCCTTTATTTCCTTGTGGTTCATTCTTATAAATTCTAAAGAAGGAATTACTTTTAATTTTCCTTTTGGCAGATCGCCCGGGTCTATCCTGATTTTGGTCCACAATTCATCTTCCAGTATTCCTTTGGTCAGACTTAAGCTTTGATCGGCCTCACCTTCAAAATAGGAATGGGATTCTATCTCAAAATCCCTTCTATTGTTCAGTTGTATGTATTGCTGACCGCACCACTCCTGTATGGAAGACGAGACTTTAACCGCGTGTTGATTGTCCCACAACGGATAAAAACAGCTGCTCATAACGGAATACGGGTAGATTCCGGTAATAAATTTTTTGGTGCTGTTGAGCTTTAATACGGGCACATTATCCGCATGGGGTTCGTCTGCCTTTACCTGTTCCCGCGCCAAAAATGGTTCCGTTACAAAGATCAGGACCGATTTTCCATGCCGCATTTCCCCATAGCGGGCCTGCTCCAATTCATACGATGTAATCTCGGCCTTGCCAGCAAACCAATAGTTCTTAAACTCTTGGGACAATGCTTTCTTTTGGGCAGCATTGGTATTTTTACCGCCCATCGATTCCGTTTTTTGTTCGTTCCGCTCCTTGCACCCCAACGCTAGAAAAAAACCAGAGAAAAGGACCAAGGTTAAAAATTGCTTCGAATTATATGATTTCATAACGCCGTGTTTTTTTCGATATTATCCATAAGGGAATCCCCCACAAGTTCCCGTAGTGTGGTATAGACCAAATGGGTTGGAAGACCAACTACATTGCTATAGGACCCCTGTATTTCCTCGATACCGATAAGTCCGATCCATTCCTGTATTCCGTACCCGCCCGCTTTGTCAAAAGGCCGGTAATTGTCTATATAATATTCGATCTCCCTGTTCTGCAATTCCCTGAACTTTACCCGGGTCGTTTGGCCCACCGTTCTCTGGGCCCTCTTGGTTGTAAAACAGACCGAGGTAATCACTTCGTGCCAATCGTTGGATAGCGTCCTCAACATGTCATAGGCTTCCTTCCTATCCTTGGGCTTGGCCAATGAGTGGTTCTTGTGCCACACGACGGTATCCGAGGTAACCAGGATTTCACCGGATTTTATGGTGTTCTTGAGCGCATTGGCCTTGAGCTGTGCCAAGTAATCGGGTATCTCACGGGCCTTTAAATGTGCCGGATAATCCTCTTTGACCGCATTAGTCCGTATTTCTACCTCCAATCCCAATTCATTAAAGAACCGAAGTCTTCTAGGCGATTTGGAGGCTAAGATAACCTTGAAAGGCGTTTGCATATCTCCTAAGTTAAATCCCTTAATCGTTTTGGGCATCAAAATTGTCATACCAATCGCCACGGATCTTGAGCACTTGTTCTATAACGTCCCTTACGCATCCATCGCCCCCGGTCTTATGGGATACGTATTTGGCGACCGCCTTTACCTCTGGAACCGCATTTTGGGGCGCCGTAGGCATGATTACCTTTAGCATTGGAGGGATATCGGGCAGGTCGTCTCCCATATAGAGCACATTTTTTGGGTTTATTTGGTTTATATCCAGATATTCATCCAGGGGTTCCTCTTTGTGATGGGCACCCATATAAATATCGCTTACACCAAGTCCCTTTAGTCGTTCCCTAACCCCTTCGTTGGTCCCGCCGGAAATAATGCACACGTTGTATCCTTTCTGGAGGGCTGTTTTTAGGGCGTATCCATCCTTGACGCTCATTTTGCGAAGCATTTCCCCACTAGTGGTAATCAGGATTGACCCATCTGTAAAGACCCCGTCCACATCGAATACAAAAGTAGTGATGTCCTTTAAATACTGCTTATAGTTTTTTTCCATTTTGGAAGTTGATGTTTTTAGATCGATATTGTTATGATGGGATAATATAGTTTTTAACCAGTAGCCAACGTTCAGTGTCCGGTATCCGGTATTCAGCATCTAACATCTAGTTTCTAGTCCCTTGAAAATTTCATTTGAATAGATCGACTAAAAAGTTCATATATTTTTATTAATCTATCATTTTTTAGTTGGCCCACTTGTTTCTTCAGGGTACTTAGGTCCCCGCGCTTAGCCGGTCCGGTTTGGGCTTCACAAGGCGATAGGGTCTCGAGCTTTTGGGCCGTTTCCAAGATCAAGGGATTTAGGATTTCGAACGGAAGGTTGTTTTCCTCGCATAGTTCTTTGCCGATCTGATAGAGATGATTGGTAAAATTATTGACAAAAACCGCCGCCAAATGAAGGGATTTTCGCTGTTTCGAAGATATCCCATAAACATGGTCGGAGATAAGGTGCGCCAAGCGGTTTAACACTTCCAAATCTTTCTTTTGATCAGATTCCAAACAGAGGGGAACGTTCTTTAAATCTATTTTTCGTTCCTTACTGAAGGTCTGCAACGGATAGATAACGCCCTTGTGCGGGTGTTTCGATAAAGCCTCCATGGGCACACTTCCAGAAGTATGCGCGACTACCCCTTTTACATTGGCAATTAATTGAGAAACAGGGGCAATGGCATCGTCACTTACTGCAATGATATAAATATCTGCTGGCTCCGTATTACTAAAATTGGAACCGGTTTTGGAATATTGTCCAAAATAGGCCAGTGCTTGTTCATTTCTCCCCACAACCTGTACGATATTAATTTTATCGTAAAGCCTAAAGGTGTCGAACAAATGCCGCGCCACGTTTCCGGTACCGATAAGGACAATGGAAATCATGCCCAAAAATAGGGATTATCCACGATAAAAACGGGCTTGCTATTTCAATAACCTCTTAAATGCATTTTTTCATTTTGTATACCGCGTATTTATCCCCAAAACATTTCGAATCTTATACTTAGTATCTCGGATACATTTTATAAACCGGCAGGGAATCGAGGGGACGGTAATCGGTAGCAATTAATTTGTAACGAGTTCGAACGATAAAATATCGATGGTCGATCATCCCACCCATATCTTGCTTCCCTTTAAGGTGAGTTTTTTTTCGCTCCCTAGCTTCTTAATGGCCCTGATTACGGTTTCAACGCGCATTCCCGTGAGTTCTGCGATGCCTTGGCGTGTTAATTTTACGTGATAGGGATGGTCCGGACTGTTTTCATTTTTTAGGTAGCCGAGCAAGGAAAGTATCCGGTGTTCCGGAGGGTATACCGAAACTTCCTTCATAATCATGGATTTGTAAAGGAGCCTATTGCAGAGGATCTGGGTAAATTTTAAATGTATATTAGGATGTAGTCGCAATAACTCCAGAAACCGATTCTTGGATAATCGGTAGAGGCTGGCATCCGTGGTAGCCGCTGCGGAAGCCGGGTAAGAAAAATCGCCGAACAATGGGGGTTCGGCAAAACTGTTTCCCGCACTAAAAATCCCTTGCACGAATTCTTTTCCGTCTTCTGTGATGTTGAACATTTTTACCTCTCCCTTGGTAATCTGATAATAAAAATCGGCTCTTTTTCCTTCGGATAGGATCAGTTCATCCTTCTTATAGGCCATTTCCTCCGCATCAAATTGCATTAAAATGTCTAAATCTATCATTTTGATCTCTTCGGGTTAAATCTATTGAACTCCCCATGGTATAGCCGCGAGGAAGTTCATTTCCTTGCTTGGACTTACCGCCCTGCTACAACGATATTGTTGGGCCTGCATTCGGGGCAGACGGGCATCGAGTAGTCGACCTCACAGATAAAGGACAATTTTATCCTTTATTATGATTAAAATCATAAAACAGGTCCGACTTAGGGCCGATCTTTGCACAAAATTCTAAATTACAAAACCATGGCGGTATATAACAAGTTATTGCTAGATTTTAGATCTTTATATTGGGAATATGTTCCCCTATCGATTATTTTTCAAAGTTGCGTAGGATCCGTTGCTGCCATGATGATCTTGGCAGCCAAAGGTCCCTACTATATTTTACAATTGGGGATCTGTATATTATTATCCATGTTGTACAATGCGGCTATTTTGGCGCAACTTAAATCCAAATGGGTGTTCGACATGCTCCTGATCAGCGTAGGGATAAATGTACTACTACTTGTGTTAAACTTATGGATCGCCGTATAGTCGGTTAAACCGATCAAGACGTCACGTACCCCCAAGCTTACACTGGGTCGGTTTAACATCTTTACGCCTTCCATGCCAAAAGGCCTGTTTATCAAATGGGCCTTTATTATTGTTTCTGCCCCGGGTTATTTAAATACCCACCATGCCCATAGAAAGACAGAAAAACACAAGTTTCTATTTGAAAGGGGTATAAATCCTTACTTTTGGATTTTTTTAAATCGAAGTTAGCATGATAGGAACCGGGAAACCTCTGGCCAAGAAAATACCGCACAAGTTAGAAATTCACGATGACATAAGGATAGATAATTACTATTGGTTGAACGATAGGGAAAACCCGGAGGTGATCTCTTATTTGGAACAGGAAAACACCTACTACAAAGCACTGACGGCCCATACCCGTGGGTTTCAAAAATCCCTTTTCGAGGAAATGAAGGGCAGGATCAAGGAAGATGATGCCTCTGTCCCTTATAAACATAACGGGTATTGGTACTGCACCCGATTTAAAAAAGGAAAGGAATACCCCATTTATACCCGTCGTATGGAGTCTATGGATGCCCGGGAGGAAATTCTGTTCAATTGCAATGAGTTGGCCAAAGATCACGAGTATTTCAATCTGGGCGGCGTGGCCATAAGCCCGGACAACCAGTTGGCGGCATTTGGGGTCGACACGGTTTCACGGAGGCAATATGTCCTCCAGATTAAAAACCTGGGCACAGGTGAGCTGTTCCCCGATCGAATAGAGAACACGACCGGAGGTGCGGTCTGGGCACAGGATAACAAGACTCTTTTTTATGTATTGAAAGACCCGGTGACATTGAGGTCGGACAAAATATTTAAGCATAGGTTGGGAACTTCCATTGCGGAGGATATACTCGTATACCACGAAAAAGATGAGGCATTTAGCACTTTTGTGTATAAAACCAAATCCAAGAAATATATCGTCATCGGATCTACCAGTACCCTTACTTCCGAATACCGAATTCTAAAGGCCGATGAACCCGATGGGGAATTTGAGGTTTTTTCTGCCCGAAAAAGAGGGTTGGAGTACTCCATTGCCCATTATGGGGATTCGTTCTACATTCTCACCAACAGGGACAAGGCGACGAACTTTAAATTAATGAAAACCGATGAGAGGAATACCCACTCGGATTACTGGGAAGAATTTATTCGACATCGGAAGGATGTGCTTCTGGAGGATATCGATATATTTAAGGATTATTACGTGCTGTCTGAAAGGAAAAACGGATTGAACCAATTGAAGATCGTGCGCTGGGACCAATTGGATAGCTACTATCTTCCGTTCGACAATGAAACCTACACCGCTTATGTGGGTACCAATCCCGATTTTGACACCGAAGTCTTGCGATACGGTTACAATTCCCTCGCCACGCCAAGTTCGGTTATCGATTTTAACATGCGTACCCAAGAAAAAGTAGTGAAGAAGGAACAGGAGGTACTGGGGGGCAAGTTTAAGAAAGAAAATTATCTTTCGGAACGGATTTGGGCTACCGCAACGGACGGCACCAAGGTACCCATGTCCCTTGTTTATCACAAGGACACCCCCTTGGATGGTTCCAGTCCATTACTGCAATATGCGTACGGGTCTTACGGGCACACGATAGACCCCCATTTTTCTACGGTGCGCCTTAGTTTGTTGGATCGTGGTTTTATATACGTTGTTGCCCATGTCCGTGGAGGGGAATACTTGGGCCGTAATTGGTACGAAGACGGAAAGTTGTTGAAAAAAAGGAACACTTTTACAGATTTTATAGACTGTTCCCAGTTTTTGATCGATCATAAATACACCAGTAAGGAACATTTATACGCAATGGGAGGTTCTGCCGGCGGACTTTTGATGGGCGCAATAGCCAACATGGCTCCAGGCCTGTATAACGGAATAATTGCTGCTGTGCCTTTTGTAGACGTGGTTACGACGATGTTGGACGAATCCATACCACTAACCACCGGAGAATATGACGAATGGGGAAATCCAAACGAAAGGGAGTACTACGATTACATAAAATCTTATTCCCCCTATGACAATATAAAGGCGCAGAAGTATCCCCATCTGTTGGTCACTACCGGACTTCACGATTCCCAGGTTCAATATTGGGAACCTGCCAAATGGGTAGCCAAGCTTAGGGACTTTAAGACAGACGAACATTTGTTGTTGTTAGACATCAACATGGAGACCGGTCATGGCGGGGCTTCGGGCAGGTTCGAATCCCTGAGGGAAGTGGCCAAGGAATACGCTTTTTTATTGGATCTGGAGAACAAAATTCCACTGGAATAACCCTATTAAAAGGTGGAGAATCCTCAAAACTCCGCTAAAAATGGGTGTTGTTTAAAAAAATATATTAATTTTGTCCCATGAAAATTATTGTTTTTTCAATAAAACGATAATTTGAAAACCTAGAAGACCTGTATGGAACATAAGATAAACGCTTATAATAACATCCTAGAACTTATAGGAGATACCCCCCTCGTAAAACTCAATAGAATAGCAGCTTCCCTCACGGGAAATTTTTATGCCAAGGTAGAAGCCTTCAATCCGGGACATTCGTCCAAAGATCGAATTGCGGCCTATATCATTGAGGAGGCGGAGCGCACCGGTATTTTGGCCGAAGGGAGTACGATTGTTGAAACTACTTCGGGCAATACGGGTTTTAGTATTGCCATGGTGAGCATTATTAAAGGCTACGAGTGCATTTTAGCCGTAAGCTCCAAGTCTTCTAAAGATAAAATCGATATGCTTCGCTCCATGGGAGCAAAGGTATACGTATGTCCGGCCCACGTGAGCGCGGATGATCCGCGATCGTATTATGAGGTGGCCAAGCGTCTGCACAGCGAGGTTAAAGGTTCGGTTTATATCAACCAGTATTTTAACAAACTAAACATAGAGGCCCACTACAAGAGTACGGGGCCCGAGATTTGGAAGCAAACAAATGGTAACATCACCCATTTGGTAGCTTGCAGCGGTACCGGTGGCACAATTTCGGGCACGGGCCGATACTTAAAAGAGAAAAATCCCAACATTAAGATTATAGGAGTCGATGCTTTTGGTTCCGTATTGAAAAAATTCCACGAAACAAGGGAATTCGACAACGATGAGATCTATCCCTATCGAATAGAGGGATTGGGTAAAAATCTGATTCCCGCCGCAACCGATTTTGATGTCATCGATAAATTTATAAAGGTTACGGACGAGGAAAGTGCGCATACCGCCCGTGAACTCTGCAAGTCCGAGGGACTGTTTGTCGGCTATACCAGCGGTGCCGTAACACAAGCTCTGAAACAATTGGACGCAGCTGGGGAATTTACCAAGGACAGCAACGTGGTAGCCATATTCCCAGATCATGGCTCAAGGTATATGAGTAAGATATACAGCGACCAATGGATGAACGACCAAGGCTTTTTTGACAGTAAAAACGTGGTGGAGGCCGAAAAAATACAAGTAATAAAATAAGGACTAAAATCTTAGTAACCGTATTAATGAACGCTCCAAATTGGAGCGTTCATTTTTTTTATAAAAAGTGGTTTAAACACTTTCTTTTACCCGCGAATTTCGCTTTTCACGACTTGATTTTGTCATTTTTGAGTACCGCAACCAAGGCTATGTCGTTAAAAAAAGGCTTCATCCGCCCGCAACCCGCTCGTTCCGGTGCGGGCGGGAAGCCATCAGGCTTGGTTCCTCCCGACAGTTGTCCGGGCAAAAAGTTTCGATCACTTCTATACATTTTGGAAACAAACTTTAAAGAAAGTCCTGGTTTATACCAACCCGGGGTCGTGTGTTTGTCCTGGCAAAAGGATAAAAAGGACATAAAAGTCCGAAAATTTGTCCGGGAGGACCACATCAGACTTAAAATTTTTATGAATCCTTGTCAAAAATCTATACTTTTGCAATGAATTTATTTGAATTTTTTCTTTTATACTCGTTCCAGAAATAAATCCGGGAATTGGGGGGTTTTGTTTTTTCCTTCCCAAGAAAATATTTTGAGCACAGCCTTAGGTGTAGGAGCAGATTAAAGAAAATTTTAAGTGGATTCATTAAAATAGCACTCTAAATGAGAGACTTATTCGACAGAATAACAGAAAATAAGGGCCCTTTGGGAAAATGGGCGTCACAAGCCGAAGGATATTTTGTTTTTCCAAAACTTGAAGGACCCATTTCCAACCGAATGAAATTTCAGGGCAAAGATGTAATTACTTGGAGCATCAATGACTATTTAGGACTTTCTAACTTGCCGGAGGTTAAAAAAGTGGATGGCGATACCGCTGCCGAATATGGAGCGGCCTACCCCATGGGGGCAAGGATGATGAGCGGCCATACGGATTTTCACGAGCAATTGGAACAAGAATTGGCGGCTTTTGCCCATAAAGAATCGGCCTACCTTTTAAATTTTGGATACCAGGGTATCCTATCCACGATCGATGCTTTGGTTGCCAAGGACGACATTATCGTATACGACATGGATTCCCATGCCTGCATCATAGATGGAGTACGATTGCATATGGGCAAGCGCTTTACTTTTAAGCACAACGACGTCGAAAGTTTGGAGAAAAACTTGGAACGGGCGACCAAAATGGCAGAACACACCGGCGGTGGAATCTTGGTGATTTCCGAAGGAGTTTTTGGGATGCGCGGTGAGCAAGGCATATTGAAGGAAATCGTTGCCCTAAAACAAAAATATAATTTCCGTCTTTTGGTAGACGACGCCCATGGTTTTGGCACCTTGGGACCAACCGGTGCCGGAGCAGGGGAAGAACAAGGCGTGCAACAGGATATCGATGTTTACTTTGCCACATTTGCAAAATCTATGGCCGGGATAGGCGCTTTTTTGGCTGCCGATAAGGAAATTATTGATTATCTAAAATACAACATGCGTTCGCAAATGTTCGCAAAATCCTTGCCCATGGTATATGTTAAAGGGGCGCTGAAACGATTGGACATGTTGCGTACCATGCCTGAGCTGAAGGCAAAGCTTTGGGAAAATGTCAATGCCCTTCAAAGCGGCTTAAAGGCCAAAGGATTCGATATTGGCAATACCACCAGCTGCGTTACCCCGGTATATCTTAAGGGGAGCATCCCCGAGGCTATGGCCTTGGTGAAAGATTTAAGGGAAAACCACGGAATATTTTGTTCCATAGTGGTCTATCCGGTAATTCCAAAAGGACTCATTCTTCTCAGGATGATTCCAACGGCAACCCATACCTTAAAGGATATCGAGGAAACCCTTATCGCCTTTTCCTCAATTCGCGAACGGTTGGAAAACGGTACCTATAAAAAATTATCTGCTGCGGTCGCGGCCGCAATGGGTGAGTGAGACAGCTCGAATACAAAGCAAAAAGCACCAAATCCACAATTGGAATTCGGTGCTTTTTTTTTTTCGATATTGTAATAACGGTAAAAGAATGGGCTCCCCTCTTCACCTGAAGAGGGGAACAAATTCCTCTATTCATCGGAAAACTTTCTAAGGCTAGGGAGAGGAAGCTAAAGGATGATATTAATTAAAAATCAATCACCCCTCTGTTCTCTTTGGCCTTCTTTTTTTCTGTTTTCCGTTGTTTCCGCATTTCCTTTTTGGACGGTCCCAAATCTATATCTTCGGCCCCGGTACCCCTTTTCCTTTTTTCCTTCCTCTCCTTCTTTTTCATGGCGTTCTTATCTATGCCGTCCCCATCATCAATTGGTTTAAGCTCATCCTTGTGCATGTCTAATCGATAGGAGGCTCCAAGTGCGCCAAAGATTCTTGACGGGGTGTTTTTAAAGCTAGTTCCAAAATTGAGGTCAACCTGGAAGTTTTCGTTGAACAGATAGGCCAAACCTCCCCTGAGCAGCTCATCCGAATACCGATCGCTTTGAATGCCCTGGTTCTCTATAAAAATACTCCATTTTGGATTCCTCAATGCATGGCTGAGCGAAATGATATAGCTCCATTCGGAAAACTCCGTCCCGATATAGTCGTAGGCAATATTGGTAATCAGCACCACTCTGGGAGAGATCCTACTTTGGGTAGCCACCATTGCCCTAGGGGAAAAAGTAGGGTAGCCTGCGTAGTAGGGATTGTCCCCCATTAAAAAATTCGCTCCACCGTAAATGGAAACGGCCGGAATTAAATTTTTCCATTGGAAACGATGATTAGCCTTCCAGCTATAGAGATTCGGCTTGCTAAATTCGGGATTTTTGTAGGGGTCAAATAGCAAATATTTAAGGCCCAGACGGTTTCTCGAAAAATTGGACCACTTATCCTCAACACCGGTTCTAGTATAGGTAATATTTTGACTGTTGTACACGCCGTCATAATTGACCTCCAAGGATTCGAACAACAAACCGTATCGCAGGGACAGATCAACCCCAAAAAGGCTAGACTCCGTAAGCATTTTATCGTGGTCTCTTTGTTCATAGGAGAATCCGCCTTCTGCCTGCACCACGTTTTTACCAACGGCATAGGCACTCACCGATTGGCCGGGCCGGTTAGAATTTATAACATCGGTATATTGTGAGGTTCCTATGATCGGAAGGGCAAATAAGACTGTGAATACTAATCTTTTCATTGATGGCTTTTATATTTTTGCCGTAGGGACGCAATGCTTTGCGTCCCTACGGCATTATGTTGATAATAAGTTGCGTTAATCGATATTTGTTAAAATCTATTGTAAAGCGCAATTCTAAAATTCTCCAATCATTACATTTATCCTTTTTGCTTTCCCAAAAAAGTTCGTTCTTTGGGCACGATAGCAGCCGTGACAGGGGCTTTTATAATAATTTTAGGACTTTTACACTCTTTATACAACGTTAGAATTGTATTTTTGATATAAAGAATGCTTATAAAATGGGTTTTTTAAGAACGATACTGATTATTGTGCTGGTATATTATCTGCTAAAGATACTGGGTAGGTTGTTTGCGCCCCAGCTTTTCAGGTACGCGGCCAAGAAGACCGAAAAACACTTTCGGGAACGATTCGGGGGCTTTACCGATTTTGATACGGCCAACAGTGATCGAGAAGGGGATGTGATTATTAAGGAAAAGCAGTCCAAAAAACCCTCTTCCGATTCCAAGGAAAAAGTGGGAGAATACATTGATTTTGAGGAAATTGAATGATTTCTGTCCTAAAACCAACCTATGAAGACCAGCGTTAAGGCCTTATTTATACATTTCTTCGTTTTTGTTTTTTTTGTGGCCGCTTCCGTCGCCTATTTTAATCCTGTACTTCAGGGAAAGGCCATATTTCAATCGGATATTGTACAATATACCGGGATGGCCAAGGAGCAGAACGATTTCCGCCAACGGACCGGGGAAGAGCCGTATTGGACCGATGGCGCCTTTGGGGGCATGCCCACGTACCAATTGGGGGCCAATTATCCAAATAATTACGTTAAGAAGTTAGACAACCTCATTCGATTTCTGCCACGCCCGGCAGATTACCTTTTTCTTTATCTCATCGGATTTTATATACTTCTGTGCTGTTTAAAGGTAGATTACCGATTGGCCGTTCTCGGTGCCCTGGCCTTCGGATTCTCTACCTATATGATTATTATTCTCGGCGCAGGGCACAATGCCAAGGCCCATGCCCTGGGTTATATGCCTATTTTGTTGGGTGGTATTGTCCTCGTTTTCCGAAAAAGATACCTGTGGGGCTTTGTCCTGACCGCCGTAGCCATGGCCCTTGAAGTGCAGGCCAATCACTACCAGATGACCTATTACTTTATGTTGTTGGTCCTGATTTTGGGAATCGCTTATCTGGTCGATGCCATTAGAAAAGGTAAACTAAAGCATTACTTCATTTCTGTTGGGATATTGCTTTTGGCCGTAGTGCTCGGTGTGTCCGCAAATGCCACCAGTCTTATGGGTACTAAGGAGTACGCCGATTGGAGCACCCGTGGTAAGTCCCAATTGACCATTAACCCCAACGGTACCCCCAAAGAAAATACAAACGGTCTAAGCAAGGAGTACATTACACAATACAGCTATGGAATTGTGGAATCGTTGAACCTGTTAGTGCCAAGACTTTTTGGCGGGTCCAATCAAGAGGACCTTGGCACAGATTCCAAAACTTATGATTTTCTTGTAGATCAGGGCCTATCGCGCACCAAAGCATTGGAATTTACCAGTGGCCTGCCCTTGTATTGGGGCGATCAGCCCGGGGTTTCGGGACCGGCCTATATCGGGGCAATTATTTTCTTTTTATTTGTGTTGGGACTTTTTTTGGTTAAGGGAAAGACCAAATGGTGGCTTTTGGGCGGAACCATTTTATCGCTCTTGCTTTCCTGGGGGAAAAACTTTGGCTTTTTGACCGATTTTATGATCGATTACTTTCCGCTCTACGATAAGTTTAGGGCCGTCTCTTCCATTCAGGTCATTTTGGAGCTATGTGCTCCTGTTTTGGCCGTGTTGGGATTGACAGAAATATTTAAACCTTCGGTTGAAAGCAAGAAAAAACTGGACGCACTAAAATTAAGTCTACTAATTGTAGCAGGGCTATGTGTCGCTCTTTTTGTTTTTAAGGGTATGTTTTCATTTACGGCACAGAGCGATGAAACCTATCGAAAGTATTTTGGCGACCAAGTGATTACCATGATAAGATTAGATAGGGAAGCCGTCTATACCCACGATATTTTTAGATCTTTGATCTATGTGCTGTTGGCAGCTTTGGTAATCTGGGCCTATTTAAGACAAAAAATTAAACATAACTTATTTCTAGCAGCCCTTGGCGCCTTAGTTGTTTTCGATTTGGTGGGGGTAGACCTGCGTTATGTGAACAAAGAGGATTTTGTGCCCAAAAGACAAATGGATAGACCTTTCCAGGAGACCGCGGTAGATCGACAAATTAGTAAGGATACTACGGTTTATAGGGTATACGACCCCGCGGAAGGGCTAAATGGCGCCCGTACTTCCTACTTCCATAGATCCATTGGCGGGTATCACGCCGCAAAACCGGCGGGCATACAGGATTTGTTCGATTTTCATATCTATAAGAACAACGTCCGTGTGCTGAACATGCTCAATGTAAAGTACATTGTTCAACAGGACGAGGAAGGAAAGCAATATCCCGCTGTAAACCCCTATGCCAATGGCAATGCATGGTTTGTAAATAAGTTATTGCCCGTGACCAGTGCCGATGCCGAAATCAAAGCCCTGGATAGCTTGGACGTTAAGAACGAAGCGGTGGTAAACACTGAGAATTTCCCCAATATCCACCGTTTTGAGTTCCAAAAAGATTCCTCGGCTTCCATTGTCTTGACCCATTATGAGCCAAATCATCTTACGTATAGATCCAGCAACCCAAACGCCGGGGTAGGCGTTTTTTCGGAGATGTATTACGCCGACGGATGGAACGCCTATATCGATGGGGAAGAGAAACCGTATTTTGAGGTCAACTACGTACTGCGCGCCATTAAAATCCCTTCGGGTAACCATATTATAGAATTTAAGTTCCGGCCCAACCTCGTACAAACTGGAAGCCAAATTACCTTGGCCAGTTCTATAATTTTGGTTTTGATAGTTTTGGGCGGGATAGGATTTTCAGTTTGGCGTACGCGTCATGAGGATAAATTAAATTCGCCGTAGTGACGGCATGCCTTGTGTCTCCCCATAGTTTTGTGCCACCGTCATAAATTGCATTGTACCCCGAATAACATGACAAGTTCAACCTATACGCCGTCATCGATGAAAAAAGTTCTCATCATTACCTACTACTGGCCTCCTGCGGGAGGTCCCGGGGTACAGCGCTGGCTGAATTTTGTTAGATATTTAAGGGATTTTGGGGTAGAACCCGTGCTCTATATTCCCGAAAATCCCCATTATCCCATAGTGGATAAGAGTTTTTTGGAAGAAATCCCAAATGACATCAAAATTTATAAAGGTCCCATCTTTGAACCCTATCGTTTAGCCGGACTTGTATCGCGCAAAAAGACAAATCAAATCAGCTCGGGAATCATCGATACTAAAAATCAGTCATTTCTGGAAAAGGCCATGCTGTGGGTAAGGGGGAATTTGTTTATTCCCGATGCCCGGAAGTTTTGGGTAAAGCCATCCGTTCGGTATTTATCTGAAATATTGCGGAGCGAAGGTATCAAAACCATTACTACCACGGGTCCGCCACATAGTGTTCACCTAATCGGGTATCGATTAAAACAAGAATACCGGGTACAATGGTTGGCCGATTTTAGAGACCCTTGGACTTCCATAGGCTATCATGAAAAATTAAAACTTACCAAGGCTGCCCGCCAAAAACACCAGCGCTTGGAGCGCATGGTACTGAATACCGCCGATAGGATTACGGTAACCAGCCTTACCACCAAAAATGAATTTGAGGCCGTTACCTCGCGGCCTATAGAAGTAATCACAAACGGATACCAAGAAATACCCGTTAGAAAGGAAGAGTTGGACGACAAATTCACAATTTCCCATATAGGATCCTTACTTACGGGTAGGAACCCAAAAAATCTTTGGAAGGTCTTGTCCGAATTGATATCCGAAAATGTGGATTTTAAGAATGCGGTACAGCTTCGGCTCGCGGGTATTGTAAGTAAGGATGTTTTGGAGACCTTGGCCGGTTTTGATCTGGAGCCTTACCTTAAGCTAGAAGGATACCTATCCCATTCGGAAGCACTCAAGGTTCAGCGGAAATCACAAATATTGCTTCTTGCCGAAATAGATTCTAAAGAGACCAAGGGAATTATTCCCGGTAAATTGTTCGAGTATATGGCCGCCGGCCGACCAATTTTGGGACTGGGTCCAAAAGGGTGGGAGGTAGGCACCCTGATTGCGGAGACCCAATCGGGCAAGACTTTCGACTACCAGGAGCATTCACAAATAAAAAAATTACTTTTGGAATGGTTTGCCGACTATCAACAAGGGAAATTGACGGTAACCTCGGTCGGCATAGAAAAATATAGCCGCAGGGCACTTACAGAAAAGTTAGTTAACAACCTTCCATGGGAATAGTATTAAAGCAGTCCTTGAAAAATACGATCGTCACCTATTTGGGTTTTGCCATAGGAGCGATCAACACCTTGTTTTTATACACTCGGTTTTTAACCGACGAATATTACGGGCTTGTCGGCGTAATCCTATCGGCATCGGCGATCTTGATGCCCGTGCTGGCTTTTGGGGTACCCAACACCTTGGTTAAGTACTACAGTAGTTTTCAAAACAATAAGGATTCCGATGGTTTCCTTTCTTTAATGCTTTTGTTGCCTCTTGCACTCATTGTCCCTATAGGGCTTTTCTCCTATTTTGCCAACAACGCCATCGGTGACTTTTTATCCCGCGAAAACGCTATAGTAAAAGGTTACGTCTGGTATATTTTTTGGATCGGGGTTGCTATGGCTTATTTTGAAGTCTTCTATGCCTGGGCTAGGGTACAAATGAAATCGGTTTTTGGCAATTTTATGAAGGAAGTATTCAGTAGGGTGGGGGTAACTATCTTATTGTTGCTCATTTATTTTAACGCAATATCAGTAGAAACCTTTTTAAAGGCCTTGGTGGTGCTCTATCTGATGCGGACCCTGGTTATTAAAATCTATGCCTACAGCGTTAGAATGCCAAGGTTGAATTTTAATTTTCCAAACAATACGCGGACGATCCTGTCTTATAGTGCATTTATTATCCTGGGCGGGTCTGCGGCCATCGTACTTTTGGAAATCGATAAGGTAATGATCAACCAATATATTCTGATCGAAAATGTGGCCTACTACAGTGTGGCATCCTATATTGCCATGACGATCGCGGTTCCCTCTAGGGCAATGCATCAAATAACCTATCCCATTACGGCAGAATTGCTAAATAATGGGGATAACGAAGGCCTCCAAAAGCTTTATCAAAAAAGTTCCCTTACCCTGTTTATTGCAGCGGGACTCTTGTTCGGTTTGATCATTATCAACCTTAACGAACTGTACTTATTGCTGCCGGAAGATTACCGCGGCGGATTTACCATAGTTTTCCTTATCGGGCTGGCCAAAGTATACGACGCGCTGTTGGGAAACAACAATGCCATCCTTTACAATTCCGATCACTACCGAACCGTATTGGTAATGGGGGTGTTCCTAGCTGTAATTACGGTGCTTTTTAATATGTGGCTCATCCCCAAATACGGGTTGGATGGGGCCGCTATAGCAAGTTTTATGGCGTTTTTTATTTACAATACCATAAAAATGGTTTTTGTGAAATGGAAGTACGGATTGATCCCTTATACGTCGGAAACGGCGAAAGTGCTCCTCCTTCTTTTGTTGCTGGGCACCATTTTCTATTTTCTGAATTTTCCATTTCATCCCGTTGTCAATATAGTGCTCAAGAGTGCACTTACCGTTATTGCTTACACCGTAATACTGTATCGATTTAAAATCTCGGAGGACGTATTTGGGATATTGAACAAATTTTTAAGGCCGAAATAAATGGTTACCTTGTTCTACAAAATCAGAAATCACCTAACGTCATGAATAATACTCCTCGAAAAATAATCCGCAAGCATATGATTTATTTGTTTTTAGTGATGGCAATTGGGCTTATTGGATGTAGGCAATCTACTGTAGACCCCAATAAAGAAGAATGGATTTCCTTGTTTGACGGATCCAATATGGACAACTGGACCCCAAAATTTAAGGGATCCGAACTCGGTGTAAATTATAAAAATCGATTTATAGTAAAAGACAGTTTGCTCAGCGTGCGCTATGCCGCAAGAGATACCTTTAACGAAGATTTCGGACATCTTTATTACAAGGATAAGTTCTCGCATTACAGATTAAGGGCAAAATATCGTTTCGTAGGGGAACAACAGACCGGGGGTCCCGGATGGGCCGTCCGAAACAATGGTCTAATGCTACATTGTCAGGAACCTTCGACCATCGGACTCGACCAGGATTTTCCTATTTCGCTAGAATTGCAGCTACTGGGCGGTGATGGGGTACACCAACGTACCAATGCAAACCTCTGTACCCCCGGGACGAATGTGATCTTAAACGACAGCTTGTTTACCCCACACTGTGTCAACTCAACTTCAAAAACCTACCCGGGCGATCAATGGGTAGAGGTGGAGGCTTTGGTACTTGGAGATTCCTTGATCCAACATATTCTAGAGGGCAAGGTGGTCATGGAATATAGAAAACCTACAATAGGTGGGGGTGCTATCAGTGGGTACAAAGAATCTGCCTACAAAGAAGGAGCGCCCGTTAATGAGGGGTATATTTCAATACAGGCCGAGACGGCCCCGATCGATTTTAAGTCCATAGAACTTCTGAATCTTTGTGGTTGTATGGACAAGAAAGCGAAAAATTACAAGTCCTACTACGTAAAAGCCGATAACTCTACTTGTGAATACTAATGTGTCAATAAAATTGAGTCTCAAATGGTTTGGGGCAAGCGAATAGAAACGAGTATAAAAATAATGCTTGCGAAATCTCGTTGGTTAACCCGCCTTCTTCCATCCCAACCGCAAAAATCGAGGCCACTTGAAGGAAATGCGACCTCGATTTTAAATATATAAGGCGTGATTATCCCTTATTTCATCAAAGTAATGGTGCCAGACCAGACGTGATCGGTTCTGTGCTCCGGTATAAATTGGGTGGTATCGCCATCTACCAACAAATCTACATAACTGTCGGTTTTACCGCCGCCGGAAGCGCCTTTAAAACGACCTGTTCCGCCGGTAAAAGTAAAGGAGTCTTGAAAATATAATTCATAGAGGGGGTCAGCATAGGGTAGGGGCAAAACATGTCCTATTTCTCCCGATGAAGGAACGCGGTAGTACAGTTCGTCCCCATTCTCGGCAACAAATACGCCTTCTCCGTTTTTATAATCGCTACCATTGCCACAAAAGAATAATTCCGCTGTAAATTTTCCCAGGAGGGTCGAAGAACCTTCGCCTACCTGATAATTGTACCCCAGATAAGGATCCTCTGTACAGGTTCCTATTTCGGCATCAAAGTTCCTTTTTGTAAAAAATTTGGCTTCAAAAGCACTCGTTTCCATACTTTCTTCGTTTTTCTCGCAACCCACACCAAAGGAGAAAAGCAGCAATATTATAAGCGGGTCGATAATTAAATGTTTCATGATTTTTAAAATTTATAGGTCAATATATGACCCCGATTGAACATTCCTTTCAGGATTTTATTGGAGAGCCCTATCAATAAATCTTAAAGCAAAGATGAAGGAAAATAGGAAGGGGTAGGTATAAAATATGTTGTAAAGAAGTGTATAATTTCTACGACTGGCGTTGCGAATTGTACTTATGTTGCAAATTAGGATTTTTGGAACAGTTACGGGAAACTCCTGATTAAAGTTCGCGGTCTAGACGAAGGGTCAAATTCATTTTTTCCAGCAAATCCTGAAATCGGGGATCCGAATGCATAATTTCAAAGATGGGATCTACCCCGATATAGGGCATATTGTTATCACGTGCTTCATAGGCCTTTTCCAGCCAGGTAATCGCTTTCTCCTTGTTTCCGGCTCGGGTGTACAAGGTGGCGATTTGCCAAGGTGTAACGTAGGTGGTATCCGAGCGGCGGATTAACATTTTGGCCAATGCCTCCAAGGCTCCGGGATACCCATTTGCACGTTCTCCCTTTTGAAGTGCCTCGACCGCTAGTGGATCTCCCTTGGCCTCAAACGACAATTTCCATATGGTAAGCGCTTCCGGGTACATGCTTTTCATGTGATAGGCCGTTTTTAAAGTGGATAGGGCTACGGGATCTGTCGGTGCTTTTTTCAACGTTTTGTCGAGTACAATTATTGCCTTGTTAAATTGCCGTGAATACATGAGGTCCATTCCGTAAAGGGCTTGATACAACGGGTTGAACGGGTCTAATTTTAAGGCCATTTCAATTTGGTACATTGCCTCGTCCGTTTTGTGCAGAATGTTCAATACGTGTGATAAATACGCCCTAGCCGACGAATAGCTCGGATTTAGGGCAATCGCCTTTCTAAAATAGGTTTCGGCTTCTTCATAGTTCCAGTCTACCCAACAACTTATGACGCCCAAGGTGTGATAGACTTCGGGAGGGGTGTTCTTAAGTTCCATAACCTTGGCCTTGAGCGCCGCCATTTTCATCTCGGTACCATGGTTTAAGTACGAGGTCAGCCCTTGTTGCAACCTACCGCCCCAAACCAGGGAAATACCCGCATAGGCCAAAGGGTACTCGGGGTCTAATTTACGCGCCAATTCAAAATATTCCATCGCTATATTCAAATCTTCCTCGGTCAGCTTTTCCCAATGAAACTTCCCCTTTAAATAGGCTTTATAAGCTTCGGGGTTAACCGTCGTTGCCTGTTCCAGCAAATTTTCTTCCGCAGGGGTCATACCGGCTTCGATCTCTTTGGCAATGTTCCTTACCAAATCGTTCTGCAAGACATTTATATTTCGCATGTCCTGAATATATTCTTTAGACCATAAATGTTTCTCCTGTGGAAACGCTTCGATTAATTGCAACTGGATACGTATATGGTTCCCAGAACCCATGACCGAACCCTCAACTACGGTCTCCACATCGAGCGCCTTGGCTATTTCTTGGATTGAGGGTAGATTCTCGCCACTATATTGCCGAGTCGAAGTACGGGAAATTACCCTTAACGCAGAAATTTGTCCCAATGCCCCTATCACAGCATCGTGAAAACCTTGAACAAAATAATCTTGTTCCGGGTCTCCGGTATAGTTGCTTATGGGTAATACCGCTATAGACTTGTGGGGTGTACGTACGGGATTGTAAAAGTAGCTGGTGATGGCCGTAGCGACTATCAATATGCCAATAGTTATTGCAACCCATGCCTTTATTGAGCCCAGTTTCGTTTTTCGATCGTTCGAAATTATTGGATTATCATGGCTACCGGTTATTTTATTTTGATATTCTGTTCGGGATCTTGTCTTGGCCTCACCAGGCGAAAAACCGTAGTACTTATGAAAGCTTTTGATAAAATAAGATGGACTGCCAAAACCCACGCGGTAAGCAATTTCAGAAACGGTAGCCACTTCGCTTTGCAGTAACTTCATAGCTTCACCCAGCCGGAATTCGCGGATAAATTGACTTATTGATTTTCCGCTCAGCAATTTTAGTTTCCTGTGAAGCTGGGAGCGGCTTAAGCCAACCTGCTTTGCCAATTCCACTACACCAAATTGTTCGTTTTGGAAATTCTGAAGAACTATATCCTCGACCTTTTTTAAAAAGGCCTCATTCATGGAAAGTTCTTTTGGCGGTACCATGTCTTCTTCAGATTAAAAAAATCTATGGGGGATTCTTCTAAGTTAATCAATAATTAAAAAAGTGCCAATAAAATGATTGTTCAAGAACTGGTTGGCCGTAGTAGACCCCATTAAAAAAACCCCGTAGCGGACAGATCCACTACAGGGGTAAAACTACTAACCAACCGAAAAACAAATCTAATTATCTTCTACGGGCAGCGGTACGTTGGTTTCCACTGTCGTTTCGGGAGCTTACGGCAGGCGCTTTACGAACTGATCTTTTATGGGATGCCCTGTTTGCAACACTATAATTTTTAGAACTTGCCGTTGTCGTCTTACTTGCCGACCTTCTTTGGGTACTCCTATTGGAAACATCTCTATTTCTGGAGCCGCTTTTTGATGGACGGGCCGTAACGGTCCTTTCGGTCCTGGAACGGGATACCGTAGAACGGCTACTGTTTTTCCCCTGTGGCTTGCTATAGGTAGTAGTACTCCTGGATACCGTTCTGGTACGGGCGTTCCTCGTCGGCGTACTGGCTACGTGCTTTTTTGTTGTACTTCTGGAAACATAATTCCGTGAGGAATTTTTTGTGGCGTTCCTTTGAACAGAAGTATTGCCATTGCTCCTTTGTACCTTGGCGTTATTTCTTACCCCCTTGTTGTCTTTGTAATAAGAGGTTTTCGAGTTGTGCGCAACACGGTTCCTCCTAGCATAATTATCACGGGCAACCACCCTTTTGTCATTGCGATAAATGGTAGACCTATTGTTGTAGTGCTTGTTGTATTTATAAGTGTGTCCGACTTGGGCATAAACCTTTCTGTGATTGTAATGATAAGGTCTATAATAGGTATATCTTATGGGGTTGTAATAGGCCCTATAGGGTCTGTTGTAAACAATACAATGTCCATAGGCAGGTCTTGCAAAATAGTTGTAATAGGGTCGGTACACATAGTACCTGTTGTATACGTTGATAAATCCGGTATGGTAACTGTAGTATCCCCTTGGGTTATAGTATACGTGCATACCTCCAACTCGATAAACCCTGCCGTTGTTGTAACTAATATTTATATTCCCTATTCTGGATACCCTTCCATAATAATCGTAATAAATTGGGACGTTCTCCACCTGTAATACGGCACCATAATCATCGTATTGAACATAGGGGTCATAATTATAACCAGAATTAAACGTGATTTGGGCAGCTCCCAAGTTTACATTGGCGTTTACCCCGACCCTATTGTTTATATAAAAATCGAACTCTCCGTCGGGAAATACGGAAAAAGTAATTCCGCTTTCCTCGAAAATGAACGAATTGCCATACCCGTTAATATCGGCAGCAATGGTGTTATTGCCCGAAGGATTTGCCGAGCTATTTGTTGCCCCAAAAATCAGGGCTATAAAAAGAAGTGTTAGATTTTTCATGACGTTAGGTTTTAAATTCTCGAAAGCAACTATTTGCGTTCGACATGAATAATACAAAACACGTGCCAAAAAACGGAAAATCTACATAACATACAGATAATCAGTAAATTAAAAATATGTTAATACGTGAAATTGAAGGAAAGGGACTATTAGCTTGTAAAAATATTTTAATCACCACGGGTCTTTAGCCCGTGGTTAAAATTTGGGCTCGGATCTTGGCTTTAGCCAAACCACATGGCACTTGTATTTTGGCTAAAGCCAGCTTGTTGCCTTTCTTAACCCCGTGATAAATCACGGGGCAATTGAGTATAGCAGACTTCTAGCCTGTTAGAAATCTATGGGCTTGAAGTCCATAGGGGTTTAGTTCGTTCCCTATAACTTCTCCTTTAGGTATTGAGCGGTATATGATTCCTTATTCTTGGCAATCTCCTCAGGGGTGCCCTCTGCAACAACATGACCGCCGTTCTCACCTCCATCTGGTCCCAGATCTACAATGTGGTCGGCACATTTGATCAGGTCCAAATTGTGCTCTATAACGATCACGGAGTGCCCTTTATCTATAAGGGCATCGAAGGATTTCAATAATTTTTTTATGTCGTGAAAGTGAAGTCCGGTAGTGGGTTCGTCAAAAATAAACAAGGTTTTGTCCTTGGTAGTCCCCTTGACGAGGAAGGAGGCCAATTTAATCCGCTGGGCCTCCCCACCGGAAAGGGTAGAGGAGGACTGGCCCAGGGTTACGTATCCCAAACCTACATCTTGCAAGGGTCTTAACTTTGCGGTGATTTTGGACTGACCGTATCTGTGGAAGAATTCTACCGCATCGTCGATAGTCATATTGAGAACATCATCGATATTGGCTCCTTCAAAATTTACTTCGAGAATCTCTTTCTTGAACCGTTTTCCATGACAGGCATCGCATTCCAGGTGCACATCGGCCATAAATTGCATCTCTACCGTAATTTCGCCTTCCCCCTTACATTTTTCACAACGTCCACCATCTACGTTAAACGAGAAATGCTTTGGTCGATAACCCCTGATTTTGCTCAATTTCTGGGTGGTAAAAAGTTGACGAATATCGTCGTATGCCTTAATGTAGGTGACCGGATTGGATCGGGACGACCTACCGATGGGGTTCTGGTCCACGAACTCCACGTGCTTTACGGACCGATATTTTCCTTCCACGGAGGTATATTGACCGGCCTTTTCCCCATAACCGCCGATTTCCTTTAAAACGATCGGGTATAATAATTTTTTTACCAAGGTAGTTTTTCCACTTCCCGATACCCCCGTGACCACTGTTAGCCTATTTAACGGAAATACAACATCTATATTCTTTAGGTTGTTTTCCCTGGCTCCTTTTATTTCGATGTAATTTAAAGAGTTTCTTCGGGTTGTTGGGACCTCGATCTTCAAAGTGCCGTTCAAATATTGGGCCGTAAGCGAAGAAGATTTTAAAATGTCTTCCATGGACCCAATGGCCACGACTTCCCCGCCATGGGTTCCCGCCTCGGGACCGATATCTATAACTTCGTCCGCGGCTTTCATGATATCCTCATCGTGCTCCACAACGATAACCGTGTTTCCCAGATCCCGCAGGGATTTTAAAACTTCGATCAGGTTTTCGGTATCCTTGGGGTGTAGTCCTATACTGGGCTCATCCAAGATATACATGGACCCTACCAAACTGCTGCCAAGGGAAGTCGCCAAATTGATACGTTGACTTTCCCCACCGGAAAGGGTGTTAGATTTCCGGTTAAGGGATAAATATCCCAGCCCCACCTTTATCAAAAAGCCCAACCGCGTATTGATTTCCTTTAATAATCTAGAAGCTATCTTCAAGTCCTGTTCCCCTAAGGAAAGTTCCCTAAAGAAATGATTTAGACTAGTTATGGGAAGTTCCACGAGATCGGAAATGCATTTCCCTGCGATTTTCACATAATCCGACTCCTTCCGCAACCGCCGACCTTTACACAGAGTGCATTTGGTCTTACCGCGATATCGGGAGAGCATTACCCGGTTCTGTATCTTATAGCTTTTTTCCTCCAACTGGTGGAAAAAATTATGGAGCCCGGTAAAATGGGCGTTGCCGTCCCAGACCAATTGTTTTTGTGCTTCACTGAGCTGGTACCAAGGTTTATGGATTGGAAAATCAAATTTATAGGCAGACTCCACCAACTGGTCCCTATACCAACCCATACTTTCGCCCCGCCAGGGAAACAGGGCATTTTCGTAGACCGACAACGCCGTATTGGGAATTACCAGATCTTCGTCAATTCCGATTACGTCGCCGTAACCCTCGCACACAGGACAGGCCCCGTATGGATTGTTAAAACTGAACAGATGTACATTAGGCTCTAGGAATTTCATTCCGTCCAGCTCAAAATTATTGCTAAAACTGGTCTGGTTTCCTGTCGAAACTTCTTCAATCAAGCATTCCCCTTTGCCTTCAAAAAAGGCCGTATCGATGGCGTTGGCCAAGCGGTTTCGAAAATCTTCGTCATCCTTGGTGATGATACGATCGATTACCAAGTAAAACTCCCTGTCTATTTTAGTTATACTGTCGTCAATTCGCAATATTTCTCCATGGTACTTTATTCGGGCATAACCCTGCTTGGAAAATAGTTGGAGGGATTTTATGGGATCGCGATCTTCCTTTATGACTATGGGTGCCAACAACAACAGTTTGCTGCCCTGATCATAGGAACGCACATGGTTCACCACATCGGAAACCGTGTGCTTTTTTACCTCCTTTCCCGAGATAGGCGAATAGGTCTTTCCAATTCGGGCGTATAACAATTTAAGATAGTCATAGATCTCCGTAGACGTCCCAACCGTAGATCTGGGGTTGGTGGAGTTTACTTTTTGTTCAATGGCAATGGCCGGGGCTATCCCTTTTATCTGGTCAATTTTTGGCTTATCCAATTTTCCCAAAAACTGGCGTGCGTAGGAGGATAGGCTTTCCACATACCGGCGCTGGCCTTCTGCATATAAGGTATCGAAGGCCAAACTTGACTTCCCAGATCCGGAAAGACCCGTAATGACCACAAGTTTGTTTCTAGGAATGACAACGTCCAAATTTTTTAAATTGTGGAGTTTGGCGCCCTTAATGATAATATGGTGTTTAGGATCTTCTAGTTGGATTGATGGCATGTTCATAAATATGTCTGCAAAGATACAATATGGCTTGTTTAATATCCAATATGCGGGTTTTAACATCGTAAAATGGCTTTCTCACAACATAATTTTGTTCTAAAGAAGCTAATTTTTCTATATTTGACATGTAATTAAAAAACCTGATAGGCCTATACAGCAATAATTACTTTTTTAAAATTAACCTTATAGTACAAAGTCCTTTTCTTCCTGACCCTATATGTTTGGGGTAAACAGGATGGCAAGGCCCCTAATTTTAACCAAAAAAAGTAAGTTGTATGGAACTACAGATCGATGATTCTGCATTAGTAAAAGAGTATATTTCCGGAAGTGAAAAATCCCTGGAAATACTGATTAACCGACACAACCAACGTATCACTAGCTTTATATATTCCAAAGTCTTGGATCGTGATGTTACCGAGGATATCTTCCAGGATACGTTTATCAAGGTCATCAAAACCCTTAAAAAAGGCAGCTATAGTGAAGAGGGCAAATTTTTGCCTTGGGTAATGCGGATAGCGCATAACCTAATTATAGACCATTTTAGAAAGAATAAAAGAATGCCGAAATTTGAGGGCAGCGACGATTTTAATATCTTTTCCGTTATCGGTGACGATAAATTAAATGCCGAAAAACAAATCATCAAGGATCAGATAGATACGGATTTAAGGTTGCTCATCGAAGAATTGCCCGAGGATCAGAAAGAGGTGCTTTTAATGCGTATCTACAGGGATATGAGTTTTAAGGAAATCTCGGAAAACACTGGGGTGAGCATCAACACGGCGTTGGGAAGGATGCGTTACGCACTCATAAACATGAGAAAAATAATAGAAAAGCACAATATCGTTTTAACGAATTAATCGGTCCTAGAACGAGTAGAGCAATATTTGTACTTTAGTTGCGTTATCTTAACATAACAAAGCTATTTTACATATGGAAAAAATTTACTCTACAGATTCAAGCACCCGTAAATTGACAAAAGCTTCAAAAGAAACGGTTCAATTTTTGCTAAATTATTCCAAATCCTTACATATTGTGGAATACAGGAACATCAAGTTCGAAAATGTTTTGAACTAGGTAGCCCACAAATTTAGACAATTTTAAAGCCTTGACGTACAGACCATAAACTGTATGTCAAGGCTTTTTACGCTTATAGTATTCGCTCAGGACCTTTTTCCTACCAATAGTTTTTGTTATGATATCCTTTTCGAGGTCCCAACCTCTGGCCGGTGAATACTCCCTGCCATAATAGATGATTTGCAAATGCAGTTTGTTCCAAAGCGCTTTAGGAAATGATCGCTTGGCGTCCCTTTCTGTCTGCACCACATTTTTTCCGTTGCTAAACCCCCATCGGTACATCAATCGGTGAATATGGGTGTCTACGGGAAATGCGGGGATACCAAACGCTTGAGACATCACCACGCTGGCCGTTTTGTGGCCCACGGCGGGCAGTTCTTCCAATAGTTCCATCTTTTCGGGAACCTTACCCCCGTATTTTTCGATCAATATGTTTGAAAGCCCATGGATTCCTTTAGATTTCATTGGGGATAGACCAACCGGTTTAATTATTTCCCTGATCTCCTCTACGGATAATTTTACCATATCAAACGGATTGTCGGCCCTGGCAAATAGTAAAGGGGTGGTCTTATTGACCCTCACATCGGTACTTTGGGCCGACATTAGGACAGCGATCAACAAGGTATACGGGTCATTATGGTCTAATGGAATGGGTACCGTGGGGTACAATTCTTCCAATGTCCGAATGGTGAAGTCCACTTTTTCGGCTTTCGTCATATTTTGATTAATTTAGCTCGGAATACGAAATTAGATAAAAACTGACTAGATGCGGGCTGTTAGACGCTAGAAATTAGAAAAAGAGTCGAAGTCAAAGTTATGATTTTTAAACACGAAACCTGAAACAACAGAAACCGTAATCCATTAACCCACTAATTCTATAAAGAAACAAGAATCTAGAACCTAGAGCCAAGACAAAAGTTATGAGTTATCCCGTCCCGATAGTTATAGGGAGCTATCGGGAGTGCAGTGTTATAAAGTCATCAAACCTAAAACTAACAGGATCCATCAACTAACTAACCCACAAAAACAAACAATTATGAACACTTTAGAAGTAGGGGACCTGGTCCCCGATTTTTCTGCGTTGGACGAAAATGGAAACACGGTTAAGCTATCGGACTATCGAGGTAAAAAATTGATCGTGTTCTTTTATCCAAAGGCAAGTACCCCAGGGTGCACCATGCAAGGGTGCAATTTAAGGGACAATTACGCCAGCCTTAAGAAAGAGGGGTTCGAATTGTTGGGAGTAAGTGCCGATTCCCAAAAGAGACAGACCAATTTTAAGACCAAATACAAATTTCCATTCCCACTGTTGGCCGATGAGGACCATACCGTTATTGATACTTTTGGTGTCTGGGGACCTAAAAAGTTTATGGGAAGGACCTACGATGGTATCCACAGAACAACTTTTGTTCTCGATGAAAACGGAGTAATTACAAAAGTTATAGATAAGGTAAAGACTAAGGATCACGCGGCACAGCTTCTGGAATAGATAGCTGCACAGTTAGCTGAAGCGTTACGCCGATAGCAATAAGAAATTTAGGCCTCTTCCTTTTCCTCCTCCATTTTTCGGGTAAAGAGGTGTTTGTCCTTAATAATTTTGGCCGTCCCGTCGGGAAGTAGTTCTTCCCATCCGGTCTCACCGTTGCTGATTTTCTTGAGAACGTCACGGGAAAACACGTTCAGGACATCGGGATCGTAATCTATGATATCCATAACCTTCCCGTTGTATTTGAAGAACTTGTACAACTCCTTCATCCTCGGATGTACCTTCATGTTGTTGCTGGTCATAATTTGTCCGGTCTCCGGGTTCTTCATGGGATATAGATAAACTTTTAAGTCTTTAAAGAACAGTTTTCCAAAGGCCTCCAAAATTCCACCGCTTAGGTGTCTATAATATTTTTCATCAAAGACCTCCACCAAATTACTGACCCCCATAGTAAGCCCGATCTTTGCTTTGGTGTAGTTGTTAAAATATTCCACCAATTTATAATACTCCTGGAATTTGGATATTAGGACCGTATGGCCCAAAGAACAAAGCAACTCTGCCCGATCAATAAAATCCTGCTCATCCAATTCTCCCGAAGCCGTGAGGTTAGACATGGTAATTTCAAAGATTACGATGGTGTTCTTCTCTTCAACCGTTGCTTCCCTGATAAATATTTCGTAGGATTTCTTGAACATATCCATATTTACCTTGGTCACGGGTCTAAAACTACCTCGCAAAGCCAAAATGTTCTTTTTGTACAGGACCGTGGCCGGTAAAAGGTTGTTCCTGTCCGCGCCGAACATTATGGCATCGGTCATATCGTTTCTAATAAGCTGTAGGCTCATCAACCGGTTGTCGACGTCGTTAAAGTTAGGCCCCGAAAAGTTTACCATATCTATTTCAACGGTATCGTTATCGATATGGTCGTACAAGTATTTTAATAGTTTTTTGGGCTTATTGTATTTGTAAAATGCGCCATATATAAGATTTACCCCCAAGATACCCAAGGTTTCCTGTTGCAAACGCGCCTCGTTTTGCTTAAAGCGGATATGAAGCACAATTTCATCGAACTCCTTTTGTTTGGAATCTAGCTGATATCGGATCCCGAGCCATCCATGTCCCTTGTATTTTTTGGCAAAATCTATCGTTGCAACCGTATTGGCAAACGCAAAGAACAACTTATTGGGATGTTTCTCCCTACTTATCCGCTCCTCCATGAGCTGCATTTCGTGAGAAATCATTTTCTTTAGCCGAGGTTGGGTCACGTACCTGCCATCTGCCTCCACGCCATAGATAGCGTCGCTAAAATCCTTATCGTATGCACTCATTGCCTTGGCAATAGTGCCCGAAGCGCCGCCCGATCTAAAAAAATGTCTCGCGGTTTCCTGGCCGGCCCCAATTTCCGCAAAAGTACCATATATATCGGGGTTGAGATTTATTCTCAAAGTCTTCGCCTTTATGGAAGGGATGTTTTCAAACGCAGTGTCTCTATCAAGGACAGTAGCCATTTTATTGTGCTTTAGGTGGAACAAAGTTAAATAAATATGTCATAAATTTGAATATAATGGTTGAAGGGTTGAAAATAACTTTTTTGGGTACCGGAACATCACAAGGCATCCCGGTGATTGGGAGCACACATCCCGTGTGCTCGAGCAAAAACCCCAAGGACAGGAGGCTAAGGGTTTCCGTTTTGATCTCGTGGAACAACCATAATTTTGTAATAGATTGCGGCCCGGACTTTAGACAGCAAATGCTAAGGGAAAAGGTGACCAAATTGGATGGCATCCTCTTCACCCATGAACACGCCGATCACACTGCCGGACTAGACGATATACGCCCCTATTTTTTTAGGCAAGGGGATATACCCATTTTTGCCCATGAGCGCGTACTTACTTCGTTGAGCAAAAGATTCGACTATATATTTGCCGATGCAAATAGATATCCGGGCGCCCCGGCGGTAAAGACCAATAAAATACAAAACAACAATCCGTTTAGGATAGCGAATAGAACGGCGATACCCATAGAGGCCTATCACAATCGCTTACAAGTGTTTGGTTTTAGGATCGGGGACTTCACCTACCTCACCGACGTAAAGACCATTGCCCATGAAGAGTTAACAAAGATAAAGGGCACCAAAGTATTTGTAGTGAACGCCTTGAGAATAGAACCGCACCATTCCCATTTTAATTTGGAGGAAGCCCTTGCCCTTGTGGAAGAGCTGAAGCCCCAAAAAACTTACTTTACCCACATTAGTCACCATATGGGCTTTCATGATGAAGTAGAGAAAACCTTGCCCAAAAACGTACATTTGGCATACGATGGTTTAAAAGTTACCCTGTAACCGTTGGTGTTTTTTGGACCCTGGTAAATTCTATTTGGCTAAATTGGATTGGGTCGCAATTAATTATCCGAAAATTTTTCGGGCACCACATCCTTGTGCTTCCATCGCTTATGGGTCCAAAGGTAATGTTCTGGCCTCTCTTTTATTTGTGCTTCCGTAAGCCTTAAAAATTGATCCGTAATCTCGTTTTTTTCGGTTTCCTTGCCCGATGTTGTTATGGGAATAATTTCTGCCTTAAAATACCCTCGTTTTACTTTGGACACTTTTAAAAATACCACGGCAAGGTCTAACTTCCTAGCCAAGGATTCCGCTCCGTTAAAGATAGGAACTTTTACTCCCATAAATTCTGTCCAGTACTGTGCCCTGTGGGCTTGGGGAGATTGATCGCTCACCATCCCATAGCCTCCTATGATCCCATTTTGTTCGTTCCGAACTACGGTTTTTACCGTATCTTCTTGGGTAATTAGCTCGGTATTCCACTTTGCCCTTATATTGCGGATCATTTTGTCAAAATATCGGTTTCCTATTTTTTGATAGACCGCATAACCATTGGCTTCCACGTAATTGTTGATGCTTACGTTCCATTCCCAATTGGCGTAATGGGAGCACAGGATCAACACGCTTTTCTGCTCTAATATTTTTTGTAGGACCTCTATGTTGATTACGCGATACCGTCTTTTTAGCTCTCCTTTGGTCATGTTCAAAGTTTTGACCATTTCTAGAAACATATCGCACATGTGCCTGTAAAAGCGCTTTTCTATGAGCCGTAATTCTTTTTCCTTTTTATATGGAAAAACGAGTTTTAAATTATCGTAGACTACTTTTTTGCGATATCCGATCAAATGGTATACCAAGATAAAAACAAAGTCGGAAAAAAGATAGAAAAGGCGAAATGGCAAGATGGAGATAATCCACAAGAAGGGGTAGGCCAACAGAAAGACGAGTAGTTGCATTAATTACAAGGTATGGGCAAATATAGCTATATTTGAAACGAATTATAACCGAGATTATATGGATATGAATTTGGCTACCCTTGCAATTATTGCGGCGAACGTGATAATTTCTATGCGGGGATTTAACAACATCGCTTTTTTTGAACGCTATAAATTTAACATAGGGGCCATTCAGGCCGGCCAAAAGGACCGCATGGCTACTTCTGGTTTTTTGCATGTAGATGTTACCCACCTATTTTTTAACATGTTTACCCTCTACTTTTTTGCTAGGGTCGTCATTAATTGGTTTGGAGAGGGAAAGTTTCTGATCATGTATTTTATTAGTTTGCTTGCAGGAAGTCTTTTGGCACTCTTTTTTCATAAGAACGAGCAACATTACAGTGCCGTAGGTGCCAGTGGGGCCGTTACGGGAATTTTATATGCCGCTATATTGTTGCAACCAGATATGAAATTGGGTATTATGTTTATCCCCATTCCATTTCCCGCTTATGTTTTTGGGATAGTCTACTTGCTGTATTCCATCTACGGAATGAAAAGCCGTTTGGGAAATATAGGGCATACCGCGCACTTTGGGGGAGCCATAGGAGGATATGCGACTACCTTGTTGTTTATGCCGAGTTTGTTGGTAAATCAAACCTTGATGGTTATTTTACTGGCTATACCTATTATCTTGCTGTTCATCATGGCAAAAATGGGGAAACTATAAAAAGATCCTACTCTCCCATGCTGCAAGAATCGAGAAGTAGGACTAGGTCTTGCTTGGTGCCTTGGATCGAAACCCTATGGTGGATAGGGTTAGCAAGGTCACCATTGTACCGGGCGCAAATCGGCATACCCTTGGTACTTTGCGTAAAATGTATGGTACAAGGCACAGCAAGGTAAACAAGAAGCAGTGTTGTCGAAGCCAAGAATTTCCTTCCTTGAACGGTCCACAAAAAAACAAAAGCCCCGACTTGGATGCCAGGGCTTTTGCCATTATAAAAGTAGACCAATATTTTACTGTAGCATAGAAGCTATTTTCTCTTCAAGTGCGGGGCCACGTAGGTTTTTAGCAACGATAACACCATTTTCATCCAGCAGGAAGGTGGCTGGAATGGCTTGAATATTATACAGTTTAGCGATAGCGTCATCAAAGTAGGCAACGTTGGAAACATGGTTCCATTCTAGGCCGTCATCATCGATGGCTTTTTTCCAATCATCGGCTGTCCTATCCAAGGAAACCCCGATAATATTCAGTCCTTTCTCGTGGTACTTATTATATATTTTGACGACGTTGGGGTTTTCTGCCCTGCAAGGTTTGCACCAAGCAGCCCAAAAATCGATTAGGGTTACTTTGCCCAAAACATCTTTCAGTGCCAATTGATCGCCCGATGGTGTGGGTGCGGAAAAATCCGGGGCCTTGGCACCAATCTCCGTATTTTTTCCTTGCGCCAATTTTTCCTCGACGCTCTTCCCTGGCTTGGTGGCCTTTATTTCGGGGGTCAACCCGTCGAATAATTTTTGGATATTCTCTTTAGGAGCATTGGGGTCGCTTACCATCCGTTCTATGATCAGGGCCGAAATAAGTGCATCGGGGTGTTCCTTTACATAAGCAGCTTCAAAATTCTGTGCTTCTTCCTGAAGTTCAAAGTATTCATCCCGTAAGGAAGCCATGGTCACGGTGTCTTTGGTCATACTGGCCTTTCGCATATCTTCGTTGATATGCATTGCCCTTTCGGAAATCTTTCTGGAACCTTTAATGTACTCGGCAAACAAATCGTTTTGCACGGTTCCCTCGAGTTTCGCATAACTTAAACTATCTTTTTGGGCGGAAACCTCAATAGTACCCTTTTCCATAACAAAGGGAATATTGCCCCTGATTTTGTCGATAAAGATGTAGTGTATTTCTGGTTTTTCGGCGGGTCCTGAAAAAGTAAATTTTCCGTCCTCTATGGTTGTAGTATCAATATCCACGGGCCGATTTTGTTCGCCCACCTTTTTAAGAAAGACCTTGGTTCCGTTCTCCAAATCGCCGGATATGCTACCGTTCACCGTAAAATCCTTGTTAGACTCGTTACACGCAATAAGCGTTGCAACTATCCCAAGGACGAATAGAATTTTTTTCATTGCAATTCTTTTTTTTAAAGATGGGCAAAGGTAGTATTATATGGGCTATAAAAAAAGCCCTTAACATTTACTTATGCAAATAAGGGCTTTTTATTACGGTACTAAATTGCAGAATATCAGAATTGGTAACGTATTCCAAGCCCAATGTCAAAATCAAAATTATCAGAAAAATCATTGTATCCGATCAGCCCGACCTCTGGTCTAAAGTCCAGCGATATGAGCAAGGGAATCTTAAAATTGTACTCAATACCTATATCGCCGGCGGCGAGTATAAATAGTCCGCCATCGGGATAATAGTAATCCTTACGATCATCATAGGGTACTGGGGAAAAATCCACAATGCCCAGGCCGGCACCAGGTCCAAAATACCAATTGAACCCTCCCTCTATGGGAAGAACCCATTGATAAATAGCGACCGACTTAAAGGCATTGTAGTCTCTACTGTCCCGCCAGCCAAGGTCTACCTCCAGTCGATTGGTCCGCAGTATCCTTCTTTGATAAGAGATTTCGGCCCCAAAACCATCGCTATCCCCTAAACGAAGCCCAATGGCATTGTCGGATATTTCTTGGGCACTAACGGCAAATGAGATCAGGCAAAATAAAGCGATAAAGAATTTAATATTTTTCATAGGTTTTAAAATTTCCGTATTGAGGCCCCAAAAATAGAAACATTCCTTATTGCGATCCGTTAATAAAAACTTAATTTAGTGCCCTAAATTGTATTTAATTGGACAAAAATTTATTAACCGATTTAAAAGATAGCCTAAAGGGCGAACTTTTGGTCGACAAGCTTTCTAAGGTACTGTATTCCACGGATGCTTCGGTTTACCGGAAGATACCTATAGCGGTAGCTTATCCAAAAACTGTGGCGGACATAAAAACATTGGTTCGTTTTGCAAATGGGAACCAGGTCGGACTTATTCCCAGAACAGCGGGGACTTCACTGGCCGGACAATGCGTCGGGGAAGGAATTGTTGTTGACGTATCCAAGTATTTCACCAAAATTATCCACTTGGATGAAAAGAAAAAGCAAATAACCGTGCAACCTGGTGTTATCCGGGATGAGCTGAATCAATTTTTGAAACCTTACGGTCTCTTTTTTGGCCCTAACACCTCTACCTCTAACCGTTGTATGATAGGCGGGATGGTAGGCAACAATTCTTCGGGAACAACCTCTATTCAATACGGGGTTACGAGGGAAAAGGTGGTATCCCTAAAAACCGTTCTTTCCGATGGGAGCGAAGCTGAATTTAAAGCGGTTTCCGTATCGGATTTCCAAGATAAAACCAATGAAAATACTTTTGAAGGAAATATTTATAAAAACATCTATAAAGAACTCAGTTCTAATGAAGTACAGGAAAATATTTTACGGGAGTTTCCAAAAAAGGAGATCCATAGAAGAAACACGGGCTATGCCGTAGACGCGCTGTTGAATAATTCCATTTTTGGAGGTTCGTCGGCCAATTTCAATCTTTGCCAACTATTGAGCGGAAGCGAAGGAACTTTGGCCTTCACCACGGAGATTACCGTACAGTTGGATGATATTCCTCCCAAATTCGCGGCCATGGTGGTCACCCACTATAAAACCCTGGAGGATTGTCTTAGCGATGTGTCTCCGGTAATGAATCATGGGCTGCACCTGTGCGAAATGATGGATAAAGTGATTTTGGATTGCACCAAAAACAATAGGGCGCAGCTGGCCAATAGATTTTTTGTTGAAGATGATCCTGCAGCCTTGTTAATGTTGGAAGTACGCGCCGATTCCGAATCCGAGCTGGAAGCACAGGTGAATTCGTTGTTGGCCACCATAAATGTCTCTGGACTCAGTTATGCCAACCCCATTCTAAAAGGCCCGGATATCTATAAGGCCGTGGAATTGCGTAAAGCGGGCTTGGGTCTTTTGGGAAATATGGTCGGGGATCGTAAGGCGGTTGCATGTATTGAGGATACAGCGGTCGCCGTTGATGATCTCAAGGATTTTATTGGCGAGTTTACCGAAATAATGAGGGGGTACGGGCAGGATGCGGTCTATTATGCGCACGCCGGTGCGGGTGAGCTGCATTTAAGGCCTATCCTAAATCTCAAAAAATCTTCCGACGTTTCCCTATTTCGGTCCATTACCACCGATGTGGCCAAACTGACCAAAAAATATCGCGGTTCGTTTAGTGGGGAACATGGAGATGGCATCGTCAGGGCCGAATTTATTCCTTTGATGATCGGAGAAGAAAATTATGGGCTTCTCAAGCGCATCAAGACCTATTTTGACCCCCGTAATATTTTTAACCCGGGCAAAATCGTGGACCCCTATCCCATGGACGAATCCCTGCGATACGTGGTTGATCGAAAGGAGCCCGAGATCAAGACCTTAATGGATTTTTCGGACAGCGAAGGGATTCTTAAGGCCGCAGAAAAATGCAATGGTAGCGGGGACTGTAGAAAAACCGAACACGCGGCCGGTGCCATGTGCCCTAGTTACCACGCCACTAGAAATGAAAAACATACCACGAGGGCTAGGGCCAACGCCCTCAGGGAATTTATGACAGATCCAGACCAGCCCAATCCCTTTGACCATGAGGAACTAAAAGAGGTGTTGGATCTTTGCCTTAGCTGTAAGGCCTGTTCCAGCGAATGCCCCAGCAACGTAGATATTGCTACCTTGAAGGCCGAATTCCTTTACCAGTACCAAGAGGCCAACGGTTACTCGCTGCGCAGTAAACTGTTTGCCTACAATACGCAGTTAAACCAACTGGGCAGTAAGGTTTCGGGGCTTACCAATTGGGTGTACGGTTCCGAGTTATTGAGTGGCTTGGCGAAACGCATTACCGGCGTAGCCAAGGAACGGACGTTGCCCAGGGTGTATAAATTTAATTTCGATGCATATTTAAGGAAATTCCAGGAAACTACTTTGGCAAACAAAAGAAAGGTGGTCCTGTATATAGATGAATTTACCCAATATTTGGATATTGAACTTGGCAAGGACGCCATTGAGGTACTGGTGCGATTGGGTTACGAGGTAGAACTTTTTTATGCGGAAAGTGGGCGTACATTTATTTCCAAGGGATTTTTAAAACAGGCTAGAAAGCTTGCGGTGAGGAATGTGGTGAAACTAAAGACCGTTGTGGCCGCAGGCTATCCAATCATCGGTTTGGAGCCTTCCGCCGTTCTAACTTTTAGAGATGAATACAAACGTTTGGTAGACGATCCAGAAACGGTAAATGCCATCGCAATCAGCTCCTTCCTCATAGAAGAATTCCTATCTGCCGAAATACAAAAGGGGGAAATAACCCCAGAAAATTTCTCAACGGAACCCAGGACAATTAAAATACACACCCATTGCCATCAGAAATCCCTTTCTAACCAAAAGGTTACCTTTGATGTTTTAAATTTACCGGTTAATCACCAGGTTACGATCATCAGTTCCGGATGCTGTGGAATGGCGGGATCCTTTGGTTACGAAAAAGAACACTACGAGGTGAGCATGCAAGTAGGGGAACTGAAACTGTTTCCGGCCATCCGAAAAACGGCACCGGAAGTCGTAGTTGCCGCGAATGGCACGAGTTGTAGACATCAAATTCACGACGGCACCCAAAGAGAGGCCTTGCATCCCATTTCGATATTAAAACTGGCCTTGGCGGATTGATTTTATCGTCTCTGGTATATGATTTACCTTGGGCCTCGTAAATGGGTAACGGTTAATGGGGCCAAGAAGCAAATTTTATCTTTTAATTAATTACTATTAACCAATTAAAATGGCAGGAAACACGTTTGGAAAGTTATTTAAATTGACCACTTTTGGGGAATCCCATGGTATGGCAATAGGGGGTGTCCTGGATGGATGCCCACCTGGCATAACTTTGGACCTCGATGCCATACAACTGGACCTAGATCGTAGAAAACCAGGGCAATCCGCTATTGTTACGCAACGTAAGGAGCCAGATACAGTGAAATTTTATTCCGGTCTTTTTGAAGGTAGGACCACGGGGACCCCCATTGGTTTTGCCATACACAATACCAATCAAAAATCCCAAGATTATACCCATATCAAGGATTCCTATCGCCCTTCCCATGCCGATTACGTTTATGATCAAAAATATGGATTTAGGGATTATAGGGGTGGGGGACGCAGCTCTGCCCGGGAGACCGCAAGTAGGGTAGTGGCCGGGGCAATTGCCAAACAGTTTTTGGCAGACGTGAAGATCAACGCCTTTGTATCCCAGGTTGGCGACCTGAAATTGGAGAAGGATTACCAAGAACTGGATTTTTCCTTGATAGAATCGAATCCCGTACGATGTCCAGATCCAAATACCGCAGCCGAGATGGAAGGGTATATTAAAAAAATTAGAAAAGAAGGAGATACCATAGGTGGTGTGGTTACCTGTGTTGTCCAAAACGTACCCGTGGGATTGGGAGAGCCCGTTTTCGATAAACTACATGCCGAACTGGGAAAGGCAATGCTGTCTATCAATGCCGTAAAAGGCTTTGAATACGGCAGTGGTTTTGAAGGAGTAAAAATGAAAGGGAGCGCGCACAACGACCAATTTAATGTGGACGGATCCACAAAAACGAATTACAGCGGCGGCATTCAGGGGGGTATTAGCAATGGTATGGATATTTATTTCAACGTTGCGTTTAAACCCGTAGCTACCGTAATTCAGGCCTATGAGACCATCGATAAGGATGGCAATACGGTCATGACCCAAGGAAAGGGCCGACATGATCCATGCGTAGTGCCAAGGGCCGTACCCATCGTCGAGGCTATGGCCGCACTGGTCCTGGCAGATTTCACCCTGCTTGATCGGACCCTAAAGACATAACAAAACCGCTATGGATTGGCAAGCCATAGACCCGATAGGAATGGCTTTTGAAAAGTAATGAAGTTGCAAACAGTTATTGGTTTATTGGTTATTGAGAAAACACGCAATAATAATTCAATAAGCTTGCCCGAAAGATTCATTCTGGCGGGCTTGCCCGAAAGATTCATTCTGGCGGGCTTGCCCGAAAGATTCATTCTGGCGGGCTTGCCCGAGAGATTCATTCTGGCGGGCTTGCCCGAGAGATTCGTTCTGGCGGATTTTTAATTAATTCATTATCAAATAATTACAAAAATTTAAACGTGTGAAAAAACTGGAACTCCATTGGAGGATATTGATCGGAATGGCCTTGGGGGTATTGTTCGCCTTGGTGATGGTACAGTTTGACTGGGGTCCAAAAATTGTGTCGGACTGGATAAAACCGTTTGGGAGCATATTTATCAACTCCCTGAAACTGATCGCCGTACCCTTAATTTTAGCATCCTTGATCAAAGGGGTCTCCGATCTAAAGGACATTTCCAAACTTTCCAAAATGGGCGGACGCACAATTGGTATCTATATCGTTACTACGGTAATCGCCGTCTCTATAGGCTTGGCGGTAGTCAATATCATACAGCCCGGAAAATCTATTACGGAAGAGACCAGGAATGAGATGGTAGCCAACTATAAGGGCGAAACGGACTCTAGGATTGCCGATGCGGAAAAGCAAAGGGAATCCGGACCTTTACAGGCTTTGGAAGATTTGGTGCCCAGTAATATTTTTAAGGCCGCTGGGGATAATGGCAATATGCTCCAAGTGATTTTTTTCTCTATTTTTTTTGGTATAGGCCTTATCCTGATTCCGGAGGAAAAGGCAGCACCGGTAAAAAAATTCTTTGATGGGTTTAATGAGGTCATTTTAAAATTGATAGACCTTATCATGCTGGCAGCCCCCTTTGGGGTTTTTGCCCTATTGGCAGCCTTGATCGCCGAATCGCCCAGTCTGGAACTGTTCCAGGCCTTGGCGTGGTATGCCGTATGCGTCCTTCTAGGTCTTGCCCTTATGATCGGGGTGTACGTAACCCTGGTCTATGTTTTTACAAAACGCACCCCGTCATTTTTTATGAAAGGCATGTCTCCAGCACAACTTTTGGCATTCTCTACGAGTTCTAGCGCAGCGACCTTGCCCGTTACTATGGAAAGGGTCGAGGAACACTTGGGGGTCGATGAGGAGGTGGCAAGCTTTGTGCTTCCTATTGGGGCAACGATCAATATGGACGGCACCAGCTTATATCAGGCGGTCGCAGCGGTGTTTATTGCACAGGCTTTTGGGATGGACCTTAACTTCACTGCGCAATTGGGTATTGTTACCACGGCCACTTTGGCCTCTATTGGCACGGCTGCTGTGCCGGGGGCAGGTATGGTGATGTTGGTCATTATCCTGGCCCAGGCAGGTATCCCTGAGGCAGGACTGGCATTGATTTTTGCAGTAGACCGGCCGTTAGATATGTGCCGTACCATTGTTAACGTCTCCGGAGATGCCGCAGTATCTATGTTAGTGGCTAAATCCGTAGGCAAAATAGGAGAACCAAAGATCAAGAATTGGGACGATAATCTGCCCAAAGTAAAATGAGCCTTTGTGCGGGTCCCCGATACGAATCCTAAACGCGTCCCTTGTCTAAATTGACCTCCCCCAAAAATTTGGTCTTTAGTTTGGGGCCAGGCACCATACACTCCTCTTTTTTTCCGAACCACCGATATCTGTTCTTGGCAAGAAGGTTATAAATCCAGTCCCTAAGCCCTACGGGCAACCTTTCCAAAAGCCATAAAGACTTCCAAATTCCGCCGAACTCCCTACCAATTTTAAGGACTGCGGTAGATTTTGTATAGTATGCTTTGCCTGGATCTATCAGAACCACGGAGGTTGTTTGGTCGGGGTCTATTTTTCTATCGACCATCAACTTTCTTCCGATCACACTTTGAAGGGGAGCTATTCGGAAGACATCGTTGCGGTCGTGTTTAACGACGAATCGGACCGCTCCGCTGCAGAGGTTGCAAACGCCATCAAAAAGTATAATTTTTTTTTGGGTTTCCACGATTTAAAAATTAATTGGTGCCCGTGGTACTATTGGACCTTATAAGCGGTCCCCTGAAGTCTTTTGTCCTTGCCCACGATACCGTATTCAAACGTGTAGGTACTGTCTGTGGTTTTCAATATTTTCATTTCGATAGACTTTTCTTCCGACAGGTCCTTGGGGTGCAGTTTTCTTACTATGTATTCACAATCATTGACCCATCGAACAGAAGACGTATCCGATTTTCCCTGATAGTGATCGATTTCAATTTCATCCTGTCGTTCAAAAATGGTGGTAGATTCCTTTCCGTCTACAATGGAAGTGAATTTAAAGGTGCCATTCTTAAACTTTTTACAATCCCTTTCAGGTTGATAACAGGAGACCGATAACAGCAGTATTCCCAAATAGCAAATAGTCTTGATATGCATGCCACAAAGTAACGGAAAATGTTATTATTTGCCATGCCCTTAACGACAATCTTTATTCCGCATAGATAACCGCGAACTAAGATTTATCGTTGTCATACGCATCAAAACTACCGTCCTTATAGAAAATTATCACCTTTTTTATCGGTTTTTCCTTGGAATCGGGGGAGTGGTTGTCTTTGTTTTTAATGTTCTTGTTTAGGGAGGTTGGACCGTTTTTTATTTTCTCGTCCGGAAAACTGCCTTGGCCGTATAGCAACCAATACAGATTTACTTCTGGGAATTCCGTCACCAATTTCATTACAAATTCTAAACTAGGCTTGTTTCTGCCTGTCAAAAGGTGCGATATACTGGAGCGTTGCACCCCGATTCTATCCGCAAATTGCGATGCGGACATGTTGTGGAATTGGATAATTTTTTCCAATCGTTTTATGAGGAGCTCAGTGTTTATCATTGTAACAAATTTATTGAATTTCAAACAAATTTAATCATTAAAACAATTCACATGATTCAAAATACATAAACTAAAACTTTACTATAAGTCGTATAAAGTACAGATAAATAGATCTATAAAATATTTCAATAATTTCTATCTATGATAATGGATAGGGCGTTTACAAGTTTAACAGCCATAGGCGTACCCGGACGCATTCAAGGTTACAACTGTAAACTGTTAATGTTACAAATGTAATTTATATTGGACTTACTTTTGTAGCCTTGCATAATCTTATGTTTATGATCAACCTGGAACGCTACGAAGAAATAAAGGAAAACACGGTTACCGGAAGGTATGTTACTTTAGCAATGTTAGGTGCTTTTCTAGATAAAACTACGTCCAAGTTTACTGTGGAAACGATTGGCGTATCGGTTCTAAAAAAAGAGATCCTTGGGATTACTTTGGGGCACGGACCCGTCAAAATCCT
Source organism: Cerina litoralis (assembly GCA_022008415.1). GTDB lineage: Bacteria > Bacteroidota > Bacteroidia > Flavobacteriales > Flavobacteriaceae > Cerina > Cerina litoralis. Next base: position 55,753 of record JAIRBC010000015.1, on the reverse strand, counting down.
AATGTGGTCCCAAATGCATGGGAACGAGTCTACTACCACGAAAGCGATATTGGACCTCATTAATTTTTTAGGTGAAAATTCCGAAGCCGCAGAATCAATTTTGGGGGCGTGCACGATTAAGATAATTCCCGTTCTAAATCCGGATGGTGCAATGGCCTATACCCGGGTAAACGCGAACGGGATAGATCTCAACAGGGATGCCCAAAACTTAAGCCAGCCCGAAAGCGTATTGTTAAGTACCGTTTATGATAATTTTGGTCCCGATTACTGTTTTAACCTTCACGATCAACGTACCATTTTCAACGTGGGAAACAGTCCTAATCCGGCCACCGTCTCTTTTTTGGCACCCACCCATGACGAAGAACGCTCTATTTCTGCAAACAGGGGTAAGAGCATGAAGCTTATCGTTGCCATGGAACAAGAGCTCCAAAAGGTGGTTCCTGGGCAAATCGGTCGGTTTGACGACGCCTTCAATGCGAACTGCGTAGGCGATTCTTTCCAAATGAAGGGCACGCCGACCGTTCTTTTCGAGGCCGGACATACGTACGGGGATTACCAACGGGAAAAAACCAGGAAATATATTTTTTACGCCCTCGTTGTGGCGTTACGGGAAATTTCTAATGATCAAGTTGAAAAATATGACCGTGATGCTTATTTTTCAATTCCTGAAAACAATAAATTATTTTTAGATATTATCATCGACAACGTAGTTGGATTGAACAAAAAATATGGTGGTAAAGATTCCGCCGGTATTTTATATAAGGAGGTATTGGAGGGCAGCCAAATCAACTTTGAGCCGCACATTGAAAAATTGGGGGATTTGAAAGGTTATTTCGGGCACAAAACCTATAATTGCCTCGATAAAAGAGACTTGGATCAGCTCATAAACGATAAACCCTTGTACAATTTGCTCGTTTGAACTTAAATTAAATCTAGTTTAATTATTAAATCGTTGAGTATTTAATAAAATATCACATTATTTTCTACTTTAAGTGTTATTATTTTTTATTTTTGCTGAAATTTTAATTTAAATATGGGCAAAGTAAAACTCGATGAGATCGATCACCAGATTTTGGATATGTTGATCGACAATACCAGGACTCCCTTTACTGATATTGCAAAAAAATTACTGATTTCTGCTGGAACGGTACATGTAAGGGTAAAAAAAATGGAAGAGGCAGGTATCATTAGAGGTTCCTCTCTAACATTGGATTATGTGCAATTGGGCTATGCCTTTATTGCATATGTAGGTATTTTTTTGGAAAAAACGCACCAAACCAAGTTCGTGCTGGAGCGTTTAAACCAGATTCCGAACGTAACCGTGGCGCATATAACGACGGGCAAGTTTAATATTTTTTGTAAAATAAGGGCCAAGGACACCAATCATGCCAAGAATATTATATTTAAAATAGACGATATCGACGGAATAAGTAGAACAGAGACCATGATATCATTAGAGGAGAGCATTAACGATAAAAAGCGTTTGATGCACACCATTTTCAACGAACTATGACCTCTATAAGTTAATAAATTAAGTTAAACCGATCCCGAACAAAGCTTTTGTTTGGGATTTTTTATTCTTGGCCATGATAAAATCAGATCTTCCTTCGTACACGTTGACCCAATTTTACAACAACTATTTGTCTGCTTTGGAAGACGAACCCCTCCTTGACCTTTTTAAACGTCAATCGAAGGATTTTATCGATTTTCTCGATCAAATCCCGAAGGAGAAATACGGGTATTCTTACGCTAAACACAAATGGACCGTTGTGGAAGTGTTGGTGCATATAATTGATACGGAGCGGATATTTCAATATCGTGCGCTTCGATTTTCGAGGGGCGATACCACCGAACTTCGGGGCTTTGATCAAGATATATACGTTCCGGAATCCCATGCGGGAAAAAGGACCATGCAGTCTATCATTAATGAATACAAAGCGGTAAGACAATCCACGATTTCGCTTTTTGAAAATTTAACCGAAGCCAATCTAGAAAATTCGGGGAAGGTAAGTGGTGTTCCTTGGACCGTGGGAACGATCGGATTTGTGATTTGCGGGCATCAACAGCACCATCAAAATATTTTGGAACAACGTTATTTGTGATTTAAGTACGCCCGTGAGGTATAAATCCCGCGACTTTAAGATTCCTCTAAACAATCTGGATAGTTTTATAGGCTTTTCACAAATGCCACGTGCGACGTATACGAAAGCGCATAGCGGTTTGTGGATGGCTTCGGGTTAGATGATCTAACTATAGTAGTTGATGGTTTAACCACCCGTTTGCAGGTTTTCCTAATCAAAATCACCTTCCAGTTCCATATCAAAATCATTTTCCAGTTCAAACTCCATTTCGTCATTTTCTTCATCTAAGGGCCCCGGTGTGGACTTTTCGGGCTTGGCTTCCAATTCCTTCTCGATGGTATCGTCGAACTCGGCAATAAATTTGGCGAGACACTTGCTTATTTTAACCAAATAGATGGCATCTTCGGTTCTAACCTCCACGGCTTCGATAATCTCATCCTTGCTGTTCTTAAAGGATATGATATCCGAATCCCCATAGCCATGTGGGTAGGATTCTATAAGCAGTGAACCTATTTCGTGGGTCAGTTTTTTGTAATCTACAAGTAGACGTTTCATAGTTTGGTTTTTTTTGGAATATTTAGTTTACCTAAACTATGATTTTTTCTTCTCGAGGCTTCTAATTAGTTGTAAAACAACCCATTTTAGTATATGAAGTACTTATTCTTTGTAGTATGCAAAAGCTGGAAAGTACAGATCTTGAGGGATTCTGATATCTAAAACCGCTTCCCCTATAGATTCGAGAAGAACAAAATTGATGTTGCCATGGGAGTTTTTTTTGTCGAATTTCAGCAATCCCAATATGTTAAATATATCGTCCTCCGAGAAATCTACCTTGGGATATCGCTTTGCAAAGGTGCCTTTGATCTCGTCCAACTCCGTTTGTGAAAGCCCTGTAAGTTGTTGGGAGAGGTACGCTTCCAATATCATTCCGGCGGCGATGGCCTCTCCATGGAGCAGGGTTTCGTGCGATTCGCTGGCCAGAAAATACGATTCGATGGCGTGTCCTAAAGTATGTCCAAAATTTAGTGTTTTTCGCAAATTCTGTTCTGTTGGGTCCTGCAGCACTACCTGGTTTTTTATGACTACCGAATCGTGGATGAACTCGTCGATTAGGTCAAAATTATTCAGGCTTTTAAGGGCGGACCAATATCCTTTATCCCGGATCAATCCGTGTTTCAACATTTCGGCAAAACCACTATGCAGTTGTCTTTCTTCCAACGTATTTAAAAATTCGGTGACAATAAGGACCATGACCGGTTGATTGATAACCCCAATCTGATTTTTTAACGGTCCAAGATCGACCCCGGTTTTACCGCCCACAGAAGCATCCACCATCGACAATAGGGTAGTGGGCACATTGATAAAATCGATGCCCCGTTTAAAGGTCGATGCTACAAAGCCGCCAAGATCGGTAACGACACCGCCCCCGAGATTGACGAGTACACTTTTACGGTCGGCTTCCAGCTCGGATAGCGCTCCCCAAACCTGGGTGCAGGTTTCAATATTCTTGTGCACCTCCCCCGGTTCTATTTCGATCACCTCAAAATGGTAATCTCCCTCAATTTGGGCCATAAAGCCAGGAAGGCAGTGATCAAAGGTGTTCTCGTCTACCAATATAAAAAGCGTTGAATAGCCCGATTTATCCAAATGTTGGTTGAGGGCTTTATAGGCCAAATCATTAAAATGAACGGAGTAGGAGGAAGTGGTAATGGATTGCATGGATAGATTTTAACAAAGCAACAAAATAAAGGCAATTTTTAATGATAAAATAAATATTCCGTTATTATCTTTGATCGCTTGATTAATTCTTAATAATGAACCGAATTTTTGAGGATACCGCAACTGCGTTTGTGCTTAAGACAGACTCTGAATTGGAGCGCGCCTATTTTCTATTTCGTATGATCGCCAACGAGCCTTTGGTAAAAATTGGTGCAGCAGCGACCAATTTTGCAATTAAGGCACATCTTCCCGTGGAAAAACTGATCAGGGCCACTGTTTTTGATCATTTTTGCGGCGGGGTAAACGAAAAGGATTGCCTATCTATAATCGATAAAATGTACGACAAAGGGGTGAGCTCGGTGCTCGATTACTCGGTGGAAGGCAAGGAAACGGAAAAGCAGTTCGATGCCGCCCTCGAAAAAACCTTGCAGATCCTCAATTTTGTTAAGGAAAAGGAAGCAATGCCTTTTGCGGTATTCAAACCCTCGGGGTTCGGCCGGTTTGCCCTGTACAAGAAAGTCAATTTAGGCAAGGAATTGAACTCTAAAGAACAGGAAGAGTGGAGCAAGGTACAAGGTCGTTTTGACACCGTATGCCAAAAGGCCCATAAACTAGATGTTTCCCTATTGATAGATGCCGAGGAAAGCTGGATCCAGGATGCCGCTGACCAATTGGTAGAGGGGATGATGCACAAATACAATAAAGAAAAAGCAATCGTTTTTAATACGCTACAATTATATCGGTGGGATCGTTTTGATTACGCCAAAAGAATGGTCAGGTTGGCCAAGGAAGATAATTTTAAGCTTGGTTTTAAATTAGTACGTGGGGCCTATTTGGAAAAGGAGAACGACAGGGCGGAGCGCAAGGGGTATCCGACTCCTATTTGTGCATCCAAAAAGGAAACGGATGATAACTTTGACGCCGTGATGACCTATTTAATGGATCATCTGGAAATACTTTCCATTTTTGCAGGGACCCATAACGAACTCAGCAGTTATAATTTGATGGAACTAATGGAGCAGTATGGTATTCTCCCTAAGGATACCCGTATTTGGTTTGGTCAGTTATATGGAATGAGCGATAATATCTCCTTTAATTTGGCGGCCAGAGGGTATAACGTTGCCAAGTACCTGCCGTTTGGGCCCGTACGGGACGTAATGCCCTATTTGATCCGTCGCGCCGAAGAAAACACCTCTGTAGCGGGGCAGACCAGTAGGGAATTGGCCCTTTTAAAAAAGGAACGGGATAGGAGGAAAATCTGATGTTCCAGGCCGAGCTCAAAATTAAATTAAAAAAATTACGGGATTATGCGGCTAGGAGTTTAGTCCCGTTTAGCTCTGGGTTGGAACCAACGCAAAAATTCTGAATTCTGAATTTGAATGCATCCACTAAAACACTATATCCTCTACGACGGCATTATCTTCGCAATTCCTTATGTGGGCAACTGCTTCCTTTTCTCCTATTAGCCCTTGAATAACATATATCTTACAAGGTTCCGATTCGGTTTCGCTTTTGTCAAAATCTACATCGCCTTGGTACAAAAAGTATTTTATATCTACAGAATCCAGTCTCTTTTCCTCCAATAATCGATCCACCTTATCCGAATAGGTAACAGGCTTGGAGCGTATATTTTTTAAGACACGACAATTGGGAAGGTAGCAAAAACCTGCGTCGGTACCCCTGGTTTTGTTCTTGTAGAAAAAGGTCAGGAAAACCAAACCCATGGAGAGGCCAATAAAAAAAAGCCCAAAACGTTTTAAAAGAGGCATGAATTAAAAGATAAGAAAGTTGATATCACTGTAGGAAAGGTCAAACCATTCTCCTACCGATTTGTTCGTTAAAATACCGTGATACATATAGAGGCCATTTCTAAGGCCCTTATCGAACCGAAGTGCATTTTCCAACCCCCCATCTTCGCCAATTTTAAGCAAATATGGGGTAAAAATATTACTGATGGATATGGTCGCGGTTTTTGGATAACGGGAGGGGATATTGGGCACCCCGTAATGAATGACCCCGTATTTTTCAATAGTTGGTTTGCCGTGCGTGGTTATCTCGCTGGTTTCAAAGCAGCCACCCGTGTCGATACTCACATCTATGATTACCGCTCCCTTCTTCATATGTTCCACCATGGTAGTGCTCACCACCACCGGAGATCGATCATTTCCACGAACGGCGCCAATGGCCACATCGCAACGCTTTAGTGCTTTTAAAAGATTCTTGGGCTGCAAGGTAGAAGTGTAGACGGTTTGTTTAAGAAGGGATTGGATACTCCTCAATTTGGTAATGGAATTGTCGAATATCTTTACGTTGGCTCCCAGCCCAAGTGCCGATCTTGCAGCAAACTCGCCTACGGTTCCAGCACCGATAATAACGACTTCTGCAGGTGGCACACCGCTAATATTGCCAAACATCAATCCGTTGCCCTTGTTGGTGGCCGACATTATCTCGGAAGCTATCAAAACAGACGATATTCCTGCAATTTCACTTAAGGAACGCACCGCAGGGAATTTGCCATCATCGTCCCGAATATATTCGAAACCAATGGCCGTAATACGTTTTTTGGCCATTTCCTCAAAATATTTTTTGGATTGTGTTTTGAGTTGCAGTGCCGATATCACGGTGGTTTGGGGGTTTATCAATTGGATTTCGGAAAAGGAAGGTGGCTCCACTTTAAGCAGCAGGGGACAGGAAAATACTTTTTTTTTGTCTTTTGTAATATCAGCTCCAGCATCGGTGTAATCCAAATCCGAATAGTTGGCTCCTAGTCCGGCCCCGGCCTCGACCAAAATACGATGTCCGTGGGCGGTTAGGGCATTAACAGCATCGGGTGTAAGGCAGACGCGCTTTTCCATTACCTGGTTCTCCTTTGGAATCCCGATAAAGAGTTCGCCCTTCTGACGCAACACTTCCAACATCTCCTCTTGGGGAAGTAATTGCTGCTTGCTAAAGGGTGAGACGGGTTGGCCCATAGATAATTGTTTAAAGGATATGCTCCAACGCATATTGGAACAGACTAGGCCAAAACTACGATTTTTTGGTGAAACTCAATTCTAAAAAAAAGACTCTAGGGCATGTAATGCCCATTCCAAAGGGGGTTGAATTAAAAAAAGTGGAAAATAACATTAATTTTAGAAGAGCGGTCGTAAGGCCTAGGTAGTACTAGGCTTGTTTATGCGGCGCATAGCGATCGGAAGAAAAGGGGATTGCCTCCCGGGAATCGTTCTTTTCATTCTCCGTCTCTTTGGCCTTTTCCTTTTCTAGGCGTTCTTTTTCCTTGTAAACCTTAAGCTCGGCATCGATGGCCTCCAAGTCTATTCCCAGCACGTGTTTATCGAACAATTTTATCCGTATAAAATAAACAAAAGGTGTCACTACCATCATAATGGGAATTAACCAATAGATTTCCACCTCGTCCAAATATCGCTCTTGCTGGATGAGTGCCGCTATTTGGAAAACAAACATGGCGATCGGAATCAATAATACGTGATACCACCAATGCTTACAGGTAAAGAACCACATTATCAACAACAGTAACGGGACAAATTTGGCCATAAAGAACCACATCACGACGGATATGCTCTCCTGGTATTTACTTTCAAAAGTAAAAAAGAATAAATCCAATTTATTGGTTGTCGGAAACCAATTGTAGGAATAAAAAATATAGGGGGTGACCGCAATAACAATCGCTATAACACTGCCCATGAGAAGGCTTTTTGCTTTCTTTTTCTTTGCGGCTTTGTCGATGTCTAAGGTAGGTTTTGACATTTTTGAAATTAAATGACTTGGGATCAATTAAATATAATAACATAAAAAAAGGGTTTCTAGTATATAGAAACCCCAATTAATTATAAAGTAAATTACAGAACTACTGTTATCCTTGGGGATAAAGCTTAACCTTGGTTCGGTCTACCCCTTGTGGATATAATTTAACCTTGGTTCTGTCAACAGAATTGGCGTTATATAGGCCATCCTCCTCTGCCGTACTGGTAGAAGTGCAGGATGTCCCAATGAATGCCACGCACGCCACGATGGCGAATAAAGTTTTTTTGGTGTTCATCGTAAAAAAAGGGTTTTTAGTTAATATTGGTTTTCATTTTCAATACAAATGTAGGAAAAAAATTACTATCTAGTTGTATTTCGTCGGAAAATTAATGCATTACAACTTAAAAACCTAGCATTTCATCGATTTTTTTACCGTTCATCGATGTTTTGGCAATAAAAAGGGTCGACTCCTGTTGCATCGACGAACGGCACTCCAACAAACTTTAAATTGTAAAAATGTCACGGGATACCAGGATTTTAGCACATAAAGAATAGCGCCTAGAGAATAATCCAATTTCTTGGAACCGAGAACCAAGAACAATATGGGTAAAGGAACAAGACTAAAAGTTATGGGATCGGAGTTTTTTTCCAATAACTGGCAACAAGGCGTTTAAAGCTAAGAATTAGAAGGGCAAATGACAATTCTGAATATTGAATTTAGAATTATGGGTTTTTTAAACCAGAAACAACAAATATCCTCTAGTTCACTTACAATATCCGATCATCCATTCAATTCGATCCTAAACCTCCTCGTGTCTGCATCCACCACCTCCAAAAAAACGTCAGTAGTATCCAATGGAAGTAGTCCGGCTATTTTCTCCGGCCATTCCATAAGGATCCATGCGCCGGAGTACAAATAATCCTCCAGGCCCATATCCAAAGCTTCCGAAGCATTGTTTAATCGGAAAAAGTCAAAGTGATACGCCAATAATTTCCCGTTTTCATCCACATATTCGTTCACTATCCCGAAGGTTGGGCTGCTAGTGGAACCCTTTCCACCCAGTTCCTTTACAATTGCCTTGATCAAAGTTGTCTTGCCTGTGCCCATTTCCCCGTGAAAAGCGAGGGTCTTGGAGGGTGCAAATTGTATGACCCTGGATGCGATATCCGAGATTCCCTTCAGGTTGAAAATTAATTCCATGGTAAAGAATAAACTTTATTTCGCCTCCATCACCACAAATGGAATAATCATTTCCTCCAGGGAAACGCCACCGTGTTGATAGGTGTTGCGATAATAGCTCACGTAATGGTTAAAATTATTGGGGTAGGCAAAGAACAAATCGTTTTTGGCAAAAATATAGGAACTACTCATATTAATGGAGGGTAGATGTACCTCGCTCGGATCTTTGGCCTCCAGCACATCCTTTTCTTCGTAAGTAAGGCTTCGGCCCGTCTTGTACCTCAAGTTAAGGCTGGTTTCCTTATCGCCGACCACCTTGGAAGGTTGTTTTACGTTGATGGTCCCGTGATCGGTGGTAATGATCAATTTTAGCCCCATGGTCTGTGCTTGTTGGATTATTTCCAGCAAAGGCGAGTTTTTAAACCAACTCTGGGCGAGTGACCGATAGGCCTTGTCGTTGGAAGCCAATTCCTTGATCACTTCCATTTCTGTTTTGGAATGGGATAGCATGTCCACAAAATTATAGACGATCACGGTTAGGTCGTTGTCCTTTTGGGACTTAAAATTCTGGGAAAGTTGCTTTCCTTGCTTTAGACTACTTATTTTATGGTACTCCCATTTGAGGTTGAGCCCCAATCTTTTTATCTGCTCCCCTAAAAATTCGGCTTCAAAAAGATTTTTTCCGCCCTCTTCATTGTCGTTTCGCCACCATTTGGGGTATTTCTTTGCCATATCCAAGGGCATCAAACCAGAAAAAATGGCATTCCTGGCATACTGGGTGGCCGTAGGAAGGATGCTGTAATAGGGCACCTCCTTTGACTTTCTGTAAAATGGGGAAAACGTGTCCTCAAACGCCAACCATTGGTCGTACCGCAGATTGTCGACTACGACCATTAAGGTCTTGTTATTTGGTATTTCGGGTTGCACCAAATCCCGAAACAGGGTATGGGACATTACGGGGCCTTTGTTAGAACCGAACCAATCTTTGTAGTGTTTGTCCACAAATTTTCCGAATTGTGTATTCGCCTCCGTTTTTTGTGATTCAAGAATTTCGAACATCCCGGTATCCTCGATCTCCTCTAACCGCAGTTCCCAAGATATCAATTTCTTATACAATTCTGCCCAACCCTCAAAATCGTTTACCATAGAGAGGTCCATCGCTATTTTTCTAAATTCCTGTTGGTAGTTGGCCGTTGTTTTTTCGGATACCAGTCGCGAATGGTCCAAATTTTTCTTCAGGGACAACAAAATTTGATTGGGGTTGACCGGCTTGATCAGATAATCTGCGATTTTGGAACCTATGGCTTCCTCCATGATCATTTCCTCTTCGCTCTTGGTAATCATCACAACCGGGAGGGAGGGATCGATAGATTTTATTTCGTTCAAGGTTTCCAAACCGGAAATGCCCGGCATATTTTCATCCAAAAACACAATATCCAAACGGGATTTGGGCAATTCTTCCAAGGCCTCCTGCCCACTTTTACAGGTAATGACCTGGTACCCCTTGCCTTCCAAAAAAAGGATGTGCGGCTTTAAAAGATCAATTTCATCATCTACCCATAAAATGGTTATTTTGTTCATATATTTTTAAAGTAATAGGATTCTTTGTTCACGGCTTAGGTGTTCGGGATCAATAACTTATCACGAGTAACCATATAACAGTCAAAAAAACTTAATTTTGCGCTAAGGTACGTGTGTTTTTTAGAACCTTTAGCACATTCATCGTTGCAAAGCCAAAGTATTTTGACAAAATCGAACAAACTTAAAATTTTCAATGACCCAATTTACGGATTTATAGGGATTCCCAATGCACTAATATTTAATCTTATTGCCGACCCCTACTTTCAAAGACTGCGCAGAATCTCCCAAATGGGGCTTTCGTATTTGGTGTTTCCGGGGGCGCACCATACGCGTTTCCACCACGCTTTGGGTTGCATGCATTTAATGCAAAACGCCCTTCAGGTACTTCGTTTTAAAGGTGTGAAAATATCTGCCGATGAGGAACAGGGGCTTTTATGCGCCATTTTGCTTCACGATATTGGCCATGGGCCCTTCTCGCATGCAATGGAGCACAGTTTGGTTGAAGGAGTGGGGCACGAGTACATTTCCCTACTTTTTATGGAAGCCCTAAACGAAAAATTTAATGGAGAGTTGACTATTGCCATAGCGATATTCAAAGCCGAATACCCCAAAAAATTTTTAAACCAATTGATATCGAGCCAACTGGATATGGACCGAATGGACTATCTTAAGCGGGATAGTTTTTATACCGGGGTCGCGGAAGGAAATATCAATGCGGAACGACTGATCACAATGCTCAACGTGGTTGACGGCGAATTGGTGGTAGAGGAAAAGGGAATTTATTCCGTAGAAAAGTTTTTAATGGCGCGCCGGTTTATGTATTGGCAGGTCTATCTGCACAAAACTAGTGTGGTGGCAGAGCAATTACTGATAAAGATTTTACAGCGCGCGAAAGAGCTCCTAGCCCAGGGGAGTTCCCTGCAGGCCAGCAAAGCCCTGCTTTATTTTATGGAGAACAAGATAGGCAAAACCAATTTTGACGAACAAACTTTGGCGCTTTTTGCACAATTGGACGATATCGATATTTTGGCTGCCATTAAATCATGGCAGGAACATTCGGACTTTGTCCTGTCCAGACTCTGCCAAATGCTTATCAACAGAAGATTGCTTAAAACAAAAATGAAAAACAAACCTATTGATAAGGAAAGGTTGCAAAAACATTTTGCCAGTTTTAAGAATAAGCATCATTTATCCGATGAGGAAACTTCCTATTTTGTTTTTTCGAATAAAATAACGAACCAGGCCTACGACCAGAAACATCAAAATATCAACATCCTGAGAAGAAACGGAAAGATCACGGATGTTGCCAAGGCATCGGATCAATTTAATATAAAAGCGCTCTCCAAAGCGGTAGTTAAATACTATATGTGCTATCCTAAGGAAAGTACAAGATTTTATGTGGACGGTTAAGAATTTTAATTTTTATAGCGGAAGGAATCCATTTTTAACGGTGCCCTAAAAATTTTATCATCTTTGCGAAACCCAAAGTTGAAAACCCAAACTTCCGTTATCATTGATGAAAACCAGCGATCATCAACCAAAAAACAGCCAAAAACAAACTGTAAAACCATAAACCAATTTTTCTTACTTTTGTCATCATGAAATTTACGGCGCGTCAATTGGCAGGTATTTTGGAAGGTGAGGTTGATGGCAACCCAGAAATAGCCGTTTATAAACTAACCAAAATAGAAGAAGGGGAGAAGGGGTCGTTGACCTTCTTGGCCAACCCCAAGTACACTTCGTTTATTTATACTACAAAAGCGTCCGTAACCATTGTAAACAAGGATTTTGTCCCAGAACAGGGATTGTCCACCACCTTAATTAAAGTGGATGATGCCTATAAGTCCTTTTCCAAACTTTTAGAATATTACAACCAGGTTAAAAACGATAAGCAAGGCATCGAGAAACCTGTTTTTATGTCAGATTCCGCTACTTACGGTACAAGCCTTTACTTGGGAGCCTTTTCCTATTTGGGCAATAACGTAAAGATTGGGGACAACGTAAAAATCTACCCCCACGTTTACATAGGGGACAATGTGGTTATTGGTAACAATGTAATCATTTTTGCGGGTGCTAAGATCTATTCGGAGACCATTATAGGAAACCACTGCGTTGTCAATAGCGGGGTAATCATAGGGGCCGATGGTTTTGGATTTGCCCCTAATGAGGAAGGTGGGTTCAGTAAAGTGCCACAAACGGGAAATGTAATCCTGGAGGACAATGTGGATATCGGTGCAGGAACAACAATAGATCGTGCCACCCTGGGCTCTACCATTCTAAGAAAAGGGGTGAAATTAGATAATCAGATACAAATAGCCCACAACGTAGAAATCGGCGAGCATACCGTCATCGCTGCCCAAACGGGAATTGCGGGTTCTGCCAAGATTGGAAAACACTGTATGATCGGCGGACAGGTCGGTATTGTAGGCCATATAACAATTGGGGATAGGGTAAGGATACAGGCGCAGTCTGGTATAGGACGCAATGTGAAAGACAATGAAGTGCTTCAGGGTTCGCCAGCTTTTAGTTATCCCGATTATAATAAGTCTTACGTGCACTTTAAAAATTTGGCTAAAATTGTCGGCAGAATTGACGAAATCGATAAAAAGATAGAAGGTGAGTAACATGAATACAAAACAGCGGACCATCGGAAAGGAAGTGACGCTAACCGGCGTTGGCCTCCACACCGGAGAAAAGGTGACCATGAGGTTCCTTCCCGCCCCTGAAAATCACGGTTATGCTTTTAAAAGAGTGGACCTGGAAGGGGAACCGATCATAGAAGCCGATGCCAACTATGTGGTAAACACACAGCGGGGCACCAATTTGGAAAAACGAGGGGTAAAGATCCAAACCTCAGAGCATGTCCTGGCCGCATTGGTCGGTATGGAAATAGACAATGTGCTCATTGAACTCGATTCGCCAGAACCGCCCATTATGGATGGTTCGTCAAAATATTTTGTCGAAGCGTTGGAGGAAGCGGGAATTGTGGATCAAAAGACGGAACGGGAAGAGTTTATCGTGAAAGATGTCATATCCTATAGGGACGAAAACTCGGGTAGCGAAATTACAATCATTCCTGCCGACGAATACCAGATAACAACGATGGTCGATTTTGGGACCAAGGTTCTAGGGACCCAAAATGCCACTCTGGACCGTATCTCCGATTTTAAGGAAGAAATTGCCAATGCCAGGACGTTTAGTTTTCTTCACGAACTGGAGAACCTCCTTGAAAATGGTTTAATTAAGGGAGGTGACCTTAACAATGCCATTGTATATGTGGATAAGGAAATTTCCGAAACTACCATGAAAAAACTCGAGCAGGTTTTTCACAAAAAGAAGATATCTGTAAAACCCAATGGAATATTGGACAACCTAACCCTTCACCAGCCCAATGAAGCGGCCCGCCATAAGTTGTTGGATGTCATCGGGGATCTTGCCCTCGCGGGGACTAGGATCAGGGGCAAGGTAATCGCCAATAAACCCGGCCATTACGTAAACACGCAATTTGCCAAGAAATTGGCAAAAATTATAAAAATGGAAAAACGCAACAAGGTGCCAAAGTACGATTTAAGTGCGACCCCATTGATGGATATTCATCAAATTATGGCCATGTTGCCACATAGACCCCCATTTTTGTTAATAGATAGGATATTGGAACTTTCGGACACTCACGTGGTGGGCATGAAAAATGTCACCATGAACGAGCCGTTTTTTGTCGGCCATTTTCCAGGTGCCCCGGTTATGCCAGGAGTCCTTCAGGTGGAGGCCATGGCACAGACCGGTGGAATTTTGGTGTTGAGCACGGTTCCCGATCCGGAAAATTATCTAACCCTTTTTATGAAGATAGATAATGTTAAGTTTAAACAAAAAGTTTTGCCAGGGGACACCCTAATTTTTCAATGTAGCCTAATATCACCAATCAGAAGGGGTATTTGCCATATGCAGGCCTACGCGTACGCCAACGATAAACTGGTTTGTGAAGCGGAGATGATGGCCCAAATCGTTAAAAAGAAATAGGATGAACCAACCTTTGGCGTATATACACCCCGGAGCTAAAATTGCAAAAAACGTGGTGGTAGACCCCTTTACGACCATACATAATAATGTCGTCATCGGTGAAGGTACATGGATAGGATCTAATGTCACCATCATGGAAGGGGCCCGGATAGGAAAGAACTGCAACATTTTCCCTGGGGCCGTAATTTCTGCCCCCCCGCAAGATTTAAAATACAATGGCGAGGATACTACCGTAGTAATTGGCAACGGTACCACCATAAGGGAATGTGCCACGATCCATAAGGGAACTTCGGATAGGATGAAAACCGTAATCGGAAAAAATTGCCTCATTATGGCCTATTGCCATGTGGCCCACGATTGTGTTGTGGGGAATAATTGCATTTTTTCCAACAACTCTACTTTGGCCGGACACGTAACGATAGGGGAGAATGTAATTCTCGCCGGATTAGTAGCCGTGCACCAGTTTGTTTCCATAGGACAGCACGCTTTTGTCACCGGTGGGTCGTTGGTACGTAAAGATGTACCGCCATATGTAAAGGCTGCAAGGGAACCGTTGTCCTATGTTGGGATCAATTCCGTCGGCTTGAGAAGACGGGGGTTTTCTTCGGAAAAAATAAGGGATATTCAAAATATTTACAGAATCCTATATCAAAAGCAATACAACAATACCCAAGCGGTCCAAATAATAGAGGCAGAAATGGAAGCTACCCCCGAAAGGGACGAGATTTTGCAATTTATCCGAGATTCCCAACGGGGAATCATGAAAGGTTATTTTAGTACGAATTGACAATTCTGAATTCTAATTTTTTCCCCAACGATCATCAATATTTAACTAACAACCGAGAAATGGCATCAACATCAGACATAAGAAAGGGTTTGTGCATTAGGTACAACAACGATATTTATAAAATCATAGAATTCTTGCACGTTAAGCCCGGGAAAGGCCCGGCTTTTGTCAGGACCAAACTTAAGAGTGTCACGACCGGCAAGGTACTGGACAATACTTTTTCGGCCGGACATAAGATCGAGGACGTCCGAGTGGAGACACGTACCTACCAATATTTATATGCAGAAGGGGAAACCTACCATTTTATGAATACGGACGACTATAACCAAATTACACTTCAAGAAAGCGCGTTGGATGCGCCTGGCTTATTGAAGGAGGGAGAACTGGTCACCATCTTGTTCAATACAGAGGACAGCATGCCGTTATCCGTGGAAATGCCGGCCAGCGTAGTTTTGCAGGTGACCCATACCGAACCCGGTTTAAAGGGAAATACGGCTACCAATGCTTCCAAACCTGCGACAGTGGAGACGGGGGCAAGGGTAAACGTACCTCTTTTTATCAACGAAGGGGATAAGATAAAGATCGATACCGAAAAGGGAAATTACATGGAACGGGTCAAGGAATGAAATTCCCAACCCCACATACCTTAAAACAGATTGCCACCATTATCCGTTCGGAATATATTGGCAATGACGATTTTCCGGTGACGGGGATGAACGAGATTCATGTGGTCGAGGTCGGGGATATTGTCTTTGTGGATCATCCCAAGTACTATGACAAAGCCTTGAATTGCAAGGCCACCGTTGTCCTTATCAACAAAAATGTTCCCTGCCCCGAGGGTAAGGCGCTTTTGATTTCGAACGACCCATTTCGCGATTTTAACGTACTCACACAATTTTTTAGACCTTTTCAAAAATCTCCTGACCCAATCGCCAAGTCGGCCAAAATAGGTCGGAATACCGTTATTCAACCCAACGTTTTTATAGGGAACAACGTAATCATTGGCAATAATTGTCTTGTCCACGCCAATGTTTCCATTTATGACAATTGTGTTATAGGGGATAATGTAACTATCCATGCAGGTACCGTTCTTGGTTCCGATGCTTTTTATTATAAGAATAGGCCGGTGGGCTTCGATAAATTGATATCAGGGGGGAGGGTCGTTGTTGAGGACAACGTAGACATTGGGGCTCTTTGTACCATAGATAAGGGAGTTACGGGCGATACGACCATTGGTAAAGGAACAAAACTGGATAATCAAGTCCACGTGGGCCACGATACCCAAATCGGACAAAAATGTTTAATAGCTTCCCAAACCGGAATTGCCGGGTGTGTGATCATCGAGGACGAAGTGACGTTGTGGGGGCAGGTCGGAACCAACAGCGGGGTCACCATTGGTAAAAAAGCGGTCATTATGGGCCAAACAGGGGTCACTAAATCTGTGGCCGGGGGCAAAAGTTACTTCGGCACGCCCATTGAGGAATCCCGTGAAAAATTGAAACAAATGGCTTATGTAAAGCAAATTCCGTCCATTTTAAAAAGATTGGAAAAATAATTGACGGGCCATTCTTTTAGAAATCCATGGCAAACCTATATTTTTGTTAATCTTAAGATAGCAACCGAGATAACAAAGGACAGAAAATAGAGAAACCTGAAGAACGATCCATTATATAGGCCGGTGTTTTATTTTAGTTGGAAGTTTTCGAAACCGAATACTATCAACTAGATAATCCATTGACCGAATAACTTAATAACCCAACAAAAAAATGAGTGTACTAGTAAACAAGGATTCCAAAATAATCGTACAGGGCTTCACAGGAAGCGAGGGTACGTTCCACGCCGAGCAAATGATCGAATACGGGACCAATGTTGTGGGAGGGGTTACCCCAGGGAAAGGCGGACAGGAGCATCTGGACAAACCGGTATTCAACACCGTGGAGGAAGCCGTAAAAGAAGTAGGAGCCGATACCTCTATTATCTTTGTTCCCCCTGCTTTTGCCGCAGACGCCATTATGGAGGCTGCCAGCGCAGGGATCAAAGTGATAATTACGATTACAGAAGGTATCCCTGTCGCCGATATGGTAAAGGCCTATAATTATATAAAGCATATGGACTGTCGGCTAGTAGGTCCAAACTGCCCAGGGGTCATAACTCCGGGAGAGGCCAAGGTGGGCATCATGCCGGGTTTTGTGTTTAAAAAAGGGAACGTGGGAATCGTTTCCAAGTCCGGAACCCTTACCTATGAGGCGGCAGACCAAGTGGTAAGACAAGGCCTGGGTATAACAACGGCCATAGGAATTGGGGGAGATCCCATCATTGGTACTACCACCAAAGAAGCGGTGGAGTTGCTGATCAACGACCCGGAAACGCAATGTGTGGTAATGATAGGGGAAATCGGTGGACAGTTGGAAGCCGATGCGGCCAAATGGTACAAACAGAGTGGCAGTAAAAAGCCGATTATTGGATTTATAGCGGGCGAAACGGCTCCCGCAGGTAGAACAATGGGCCATGCCGGGGCCATCGTTGGCGGTAGTGACGACACCGCCCAGGCCAAGAAAAGAATTATGGGGGAATGTGGCGTCCACGTTGTGGATTCCCCTGCCCAGATAGGATTGAAGGTGAAGGAAGTAATGGGGTAGACTTAGATCGGTGGATGTATTTAACAGGAATTACGTTCCACGCCCAAGGCGGTGCCTATCTAGGAAATGACGAAAAACAAAGTACGGGGTAAGAAATACGAGGAACAAATGTGCAAACAAATAACCATTAACTATTAACCATTAGACCATGAAGCTCTTAGAAGGAAAAAATGTGATCATAACCGGGGCCAGCAGGGGCATCGGTAGGGGCATTGCCCAGATTTTTGCGGACCATGGCGCCCACGTGGCCTTTACTTATAGTGCCAGTGAAGCACCGGCATTGGAATTGGAAAAAGAATTGACCGCCAAAGGGGTAAAGGCAAAAGCCTATAAAAGTAACGCTGCCAGCTTTGGGGATTCTGAAAAATTGGTTACCGAGGTGTTGCAAGATTTTGGAGGAATAGACGTATTGATCAATAATGCAGGGATCACAAAGGACAATTTGTTGATGAGAATGGGCGAGGAAGATTTTGATTCCGTAATCGAAATCAACCTAAAATCCGTT
This sequence comes from Cerina litoralis, assembly GCA_022008415.1. GTDB lineage: Bacteria > Bacteroidota > Bacteroidia > Flavobacteriales > Flavobacteriaceae > Cerina > Cerina litoralis. Next base: position 37,479 of record JAIRBC010000015.1, on the reverse strand, counting down.
TTCAACATGACCAAAGCGGTACAGCGCACCATGCTTAAACAGCGGAGTGGTTCTATCATAAATATGAGTAGCGTTGTCGGGGTCAAGGGAAACGCAGGCCAGACCAACTATGCCGCTTCCAAGGCCGGGATGATCGGTTTTACAAAATCCGTCGCCCTGGAACTAGGTTCCCGTAATATTCGTTGCAACGCCATCGCCCCTGGTTTTATTGAAACCGAAATGACTGACAAACTCGATGAAAAAACGGTGCAAACCTGGCGGGATGGAATACCGTTAAAACGCGGTGGATCTCCCGAAGATGTAGCCAATGCGTGTTTGTTCCTTGCGTCGGACCTATCGGCATACATTACAGGTCAGGTATTGAACGTGGATGGGGGAATGCTTACTTAATTAAGTTTATAGTTATTGGTTAAAAGCTAATCGTTTTTTGAAATTTGGGATCCGCAAGGAGTTAGGTGAACAAACCCGCCATTAACGATTAACTTTCCTTTTCAACAATCCAAACGTTCTTAATGGATATTCGCACAATTCTACTGATCATACTTGCCGCAATGGTAGCCTTGGGTCTTGTGCTTTTTCAATATTATTTTAAGGTAAAAAGAAGGGATAAACTAGGATTTGTTCTTTCTTTTTTGCGTTTTTTGGCCTTGTTCGGTACTTTGTTAATACTCGTTAATCCAAAATTTACAAAGAGAGAATTTTCTGTTGAGAAACCTGATCTAATTCTTTTAGCGGACAACTCATCCTCCATAGAAACATCGGACGGTGCGACCGAGATGGCCCAAATTATAAATGAAATTGAAGAAAATGGGCAGTTAGCGGAACGCTTTAATATTAGCAAATACAATTTTGGGGCAGGGTTGACGGATTCCGATAGCCTGACTTTCTCCGAAAGGAATACGGATATCACGACGGCTTTGTCCACCGTAGATCATTTGTTTGCGCAACAAACGGGAGCGATAGTTCTTTTAACCGATGGCAACCAGACCTTGGGGCAGGACTACGAATTTTATAAAGGCAGGCAAAACCTTCCAGTTTATCCTGTGGCCATTGGAGACACCACCCGTTACGAAGACCTTGGTATTGATCGGGTAAACTTTAACAAGTATACCTTTTTAAAAAACAAATATCCAATAGAAGTCCATGTCTCCTACTATGGGGGAAGTGAAGTGGCTACCCGATTAAACGTTTTGGCAAACGGCAAAACGGTCTATACTGAAAACCTTAAATTTTCAAAAAGCCAAAATTCCAAGGTCGTCCATATACAATTGACAGCTGAATCCATTGGGCTAAAAAATATACGTTTGGCATTGACGTCTTTGAGGGAGGAAAGAAATACGGCCAACAATACTAGGGATATCGCCGTGGAGGTAATCGATGAAAAAACCAATATCGGTATTATTTACAGTATTCTGCATCCCGACCTAGGGGCGCTAAAAAAAGCCTTGGAAAGCAATGGGCAACGGTCGGTTACATTTTTAAAGCCTTCGTCGAAATCGATGGAGCTAAAGGATTTGGACCTACTTATACTTTATCAGCCAAACACCGCGTTCCAAGATATCTACAAATACGTCGATAATACCAAAATCGGTACTTTTACGATTACTGGACCCAAAACCGATTGGCGTTTTTTGAACAAGGCACAGCACAACTTTACGAAGAACAATTATAATCAAGCAGAAGAAATTTCACCGATCTTAAACTCGGGCTTTTCCATTTTCAGTATTTCCGATTTTTCAATTTCCGATTTTCCCCCTTTGGAAAGCAACCTTGGTGAAATCACTTTCCAAAAGGATTACGAAGTGCTTTTGGGCCAACAAATTAGGGGAACGGACCTAAATCAGCCGTTGCTGGCCATTTATGGCGAAGAAAGCGGATCCGATAGGGGCCGCGGGGCTGTTCTCTTTGGTGAGAATATTTGGAAATGGCGTATGCAAACCTTTAGGAACGATCAAAATTTTAAAAATTTTGACGCCTTTTTGGGTAAGCTCGTTCTGTATCTGACCACAACAAAACCGAAGTCCCGACTAATATTGGACTATGAACCGATTTACGACGGAAGCAACAATGCGAAAATTACGGCAACCTACTTCGACGGGGCTTTCGTTTTCGATCCCAATGCCAATTTGGTCCTAAATCTCAAGGGAAGGGATAATGGCACCTCCAAAGAAATCCCCATGTTGCTCCAACGAGATTATTTTGAGGCCGACCTCACCGATTTACCTGCCGGAGGGTATGATTTCACCGTTTCCGTAAAAAACGAAAATCTTTCAAAATCGGGTAGTTTTACGATTTCGGATTTTGATGTGGAACAACAATTCCCGTCCACCAACTATAAAAAACTACAAAGATTGGCAACCGGCACGCAAGGGGGTTTATATTTTCCTTCGGAAATAACAACTATGCTACAAAAACTGAATGGGGATGAGCGTTTTGTGCCCCTTCAAAGGAGCCGGGAAAATGTTGTATCTTTGATCGATTTTAGGATACTCCTAGGAATCATTGTCGCCGCTCTGTCAACGGAGTGGTTTATTAGAAAATTTAACGGATTAATTTAAAACTAAAATTTAATGGACAAATTGCCCAAAATTGCACTACCAGCTATTTTTATCATTATTGTACTTATTATTCTTATATCCAAATCGGCCGTTACCATTGGCTCCGGTGAGGCCGGGGTGCTCTATAAAACTTTTGGCGGCGGTGTGGTCACCGATAAACCACCGATGGGAGAAGGATTCCATATCGTAGCTCCATGGAACACGGTATTTGTTTACGAAGTAAGGCAACAGGAGGTCTTTGAAAAAATGCAGGCCCTGTCCTCCAACGGCCTGGAAATAAAATTGGATGCCTCAATATGGTTCGAACCGATTAGAGAGGACTTGGGGAAGCTGCATCAAGAAAAGGGCAAGGATTATTTAAGCCGGGTTTTGTTGCCCGCTGTAACTTCTGCGGCCAGAAGTGTTGTGGGCCGTTATACCCCGGAACAACTGTATTCTAGTAAAAGGGACGCAATACAGCACGAGATTTTCGAAGAGACTAAAGAGATTGTGGGAAAGCAATATATTCAGTTGAATTCTGTCCTGGTAAGGGATGTTCAACTGCCCCCGACCATCAAAGAGGCAATAGAACGGAAATTGAAGCAGGAACAGGAATCCCTAGAGTATGAATTTAGGTTGGTCACCGCCCAAAAGGAAGCCGATAAAGTTCGTATTGAGGCCCAAGGGAAAGCGGATGCGAATAAAATATTGAGTGCCTCGTTGACGGACAAGATCCTGCAGGACAAAGGTATCGATGCCACGCTGAAGTTGGCAGAGTCCCAAAATGCTAAGGTAGTTGTTGTAGGTAGCGGGGATTCGGGCCTGCCGTTGATATTAGGAAATTAGTAAAATTCCGTCCAATTTAATTTGAACTCTGCAAAAGATTAAAATTATTGCAGATTATATTTTTTTGAATTGTAAAAAATTTTACTTTTACCCCACCAATATGAAAAATAGGACGACACATCATCATTTTTGCACTTGCGCTCAGGCGAGGTAAAGATGTATTGTAGTTTTACAACATAATTTGAACCCGTTTGAGCAATCGAACGGGTTTTTTAATTTTTTCCCGCGAAATCGGGAGCTTTGGAGAGAAATCCAAAAGACATGAAAGTAGAACTTCCATGCAAGGAATCTAAGGACGGTCATTTATAAAAAAATGATATGGAACAAACAATTGTGGGATTTCCGCCTTCGCGGAAATAAAATATAAAAAAAGTTTATGAAAATTAGGATTGCGGTTCAGAAAACGGGTCGATTAAATGAGGATTCCATACAAATTCTAAAGGATTGCGGGATATCTATCGACAATGGAAAGGATCAACTAAGGGCCTTGTCAAGAAATTTTCCCTTGGAGGTTTTTTACCTGAGGAATGGGGATATTCCACAGTATTTGAGAGATGGGGTAGTGGACGTCGCCATAATCGGGGAGAACGTATTGATAGAAAAAGGTGAAGATATCCCCATTGCCGAGCGTTTGGGATTTTCTAAATGCAAGGTTTCCTTGGCGGTACCCAAATCTATCCAGTATAATTCCGTAAGGGATTTTGAGGGAAAGCGTATTGCCACCTCTTATCCCAATACGGTAAGGAATTACTTGGAAAAACATGGGGTAAAGGCCGATCTGCATATTATTAACGGTTCGGTGGAAATTGCTCCAAATATCGGTCTGGCGGATGCTATCTGCGACATTGTTTCTAGCGGTAGTACCCTCTTTAAAAACAACTTGAAGGAGGTGGAGGTGATGTTGACCAGCGAAGCCGTTCTGGCAGTTTCCCCAAAAATTTCGACGGAAAGAAAGGAGCTATTGGATAAATTGCAGTTTAGGATACAATCGGTCCTCAGGGCAAGGCAATCAAAATACATACTGCTGAATGCACCCAATGAGAAGTTGAGCGCAATCATAAAATTATTGCCGGGTATGAGAAGTCCAACCGTACTACCATTGGCCGAGGAAGGCTGGAGCTCGGTACACACCGTAATCAATAAGGATAAGTTTTGGGAAGTGCTGGCCGAGCTAAAGCGAAACGGAGCAGAGGGTATCTTGGTGTGCCCAATCGAGAAGATGGTGCTCTAGTACCGCTCCGTCCCCATAGGGAGTGCCAAGAAATGGCCGATAGGCTTTCTGGTTCAATGGGAGAATGTTTCAAAATAGAATGTAAATGAACAAAATATACAACCCGGATAGGAAGGAATGGAAAGCCATTTTAAAGCGGCCGACCCAGACCGTAGCGGATATTGAAGGTACCGTTAGCGATATTTTTAGGGAAGTTGCCAAAAACGGGGATGCTGTGCTAAAAAAGTATACCGCCGAGTTTGATGGGGTATCCCTGGAAAACTTTCTGGTTTCGAAGGATGAGATCGAGGCAGCTGTAAAATGGGTGCCCAACGAATTAAAAGAAGCCATACTTTTGGCCAAATCCAATATCGAGAAATTTCACAAGGCACAAAAATCCGAACGGATTACCGTTGAGACAGCGCCAGGGGTATATTGTTGGCAAGAAAAAAGACCCATAGAGAAAATAGGGCTGTACATTCCCGGGGGCACCGCTCCGTTGTTCTCTACGATCTTGATGTTGGCGGTACCCGCAAATATTGCGGGATGTAACGAGATAGTCTTGTGCTCGCCCCCAAATAAGGAAAAAAAAATACATCCGGCAATTTTATACGCGGCCCGGTTGTGCGGGGTAACCCAAATTTTCAAGGTAGGTGGCATTCAGGCCATTGCAGGAATGACATTCGGCACCGAGAGTATTCCACGGGTGTATAAAATTTTTGGCCCAGGAAATCAATTCGTTACCGTAGCCAAGCAGCTGGCCACCAAATATGGGGTGGCCATAGATATGCCGGCCGGCCCCAGTGAGCTCTTGGTCGTTGCGGACGATACCGCCAATCCTGCGTTTGTGGCCGCAGATTTATTGAGTCAGGCAGAACACGGGGTGGACAGTCAGGTAATCCTGGTTTCCACCTCTAAGTCGATCATCGCATCCGTTGAGCGGGAAGTAGAAAAACAGATTCAAAAATTACCGCGGCGGGCCATTGCAGAAAAATCCGTTGCCAACAGTAAATTAATATACGTTGGGAATGATCGGACCGCTTTGGACTTGATCAACGAATACGGTCCGGAACATTTTATAATCTGTTCGGCCGCTGAAGATTTTTACGTGGACAACATCAGGAATGCCGGATCGGTCTTTATAGGAAATTACACGCCTGAGAGTGCCGGGGATTATGCTTCGGGAACCAACCATACCTTGCCGACAAATGGTTATGCGAAACAGTACAGCGGTGTAAATTTGGACAGTTTTATGAAGAGCATGACCTTTCAAAAAATATCTGCCGATGGAATCAGGGAGATCGGTGCAGCTATCGAATCGATGGCCGAAGCCGAGGGATTACAAGCCCATAAAAATGCGGTAACATTGCGGTTAAAAAGTTTGGAGAAATATTAATTATTGTTTCGATATCAGGTTGAGCGCTGTCCGAACCACTTAAAATCATACGACTCCATTCGAGGAGATACGAGAATTAAAGAATGAACAAGAAATTTGAAATAAACAATTTGGTTCGGGAGAACATAAGAGGGCTCCAGCCTTACTCCTCCGCAAGGGATGAGTATGTGTCCGACGGCTCTGAAATGGTTTTTTTGGATGCCAACGAAAACCCCTTCGAGAACGGGGTAAATAGATACCCAGATCCGCGCCAACGCAGCCTTAAAGCTATCTTGGCGACTCAAAAGGGTGTTTCATCCGACCGTATTCTATTGGGCAACGGGAGCGACGAAGTGTTAGACCTTATCTTTAGGGCCTTTTGTGAACCCAAACGGGACAACGTAATTACCCTGCCACCCACGTATGGGATGTACAAGGTCTTGGCAAACATCAACCATATCGAAAATCGGGAAGTTCTGCTAACTGCAGACTTTCAGCCCAACGTGGAATCCATTTTGAAACAAGTGGATGCGTGTACGAAATTAATTTTCCTCTGCTCTCCCAACAACCCTACGGGAAATAGTTTTTCCATAGCAAGCGTGGAGCGATTGTTGAAAGAATTTCCCGGATTGGTCATTATCGATGAGGCTTATATCCATTTTTCGGATAGGGAAAGTTGGCTGGGACGATTGGACGTATACCCCAATCTAGTTATTGCCCAAACCCTTTCCAAAGCTTACGGGATGGCGGGAATTCGATTGGGCATCTGTATCGCATCGACCCAAATTATAGCTGTTTTAAACAGGATCAAACCCCCGTACAATGTGAACGAGCTCACCCAGGAAAGGGCGATGGAGCGACTTCTGAATATAGATTATGTAGAAGCCGAGGTAGCTGATATAATAGAAGAAAGGGATAGGTTATTTGAAGTTTTGCTTCAAATTATATTCATTGAAAAAGTATATCCTTCCGATGCCAATTTTATCTTGGTCAAGGTAGATGACGCCGATAAACGCTATGCCCAGATATTGCAAAGAGGAGTTGTGGTGCGCAATAGGACAACCCAACCGTTATGTGAGAATACGCTAAGGTTTACCGTGGGCACATCCGAAGAAAATGAAAAATTGATCGAGGTTTTAAGAGGCTTATCTAAATGAAAGATTATAATATTCAATATCGTAAGCGAATCTATCGGGGATGGCCCCTCCGCTCCCGATAGTTACCGGTACGGCACCCCGCCAGTCCGACCGTGCCATTCGGACGGGAACGATTGTCGGGCTGGCTCCCCTTGAAAAATGGGGAGGACCTTTGTTACATATATATCTTATGGAATAGAATTATTAACTGAAAATTGTAATGCACTGAGATATTTGACCCAAATTATAAGGAAATGAATCAAAAGAAAGAAATCCGCCAGAGTACTAATGCTAGCCCTTTGGGGACGGGGGTGCCTAGACGTGTCCTTTTTATAGATCGCGACGGAACAATAATCAAGGAAACGGTAGACGAGCAGATCGATGCCTTCGACAAAATGGTCTTTTACCCTAAGGCTTTCACCTATTTGGGGAAAATAGCCCAGGAATTGGATTATGAGCTAGTAATGATAACGAACCAGGATGGCTTGGGAACCGAATCGTTTCCTGAGGATACGTTTTGGCCCGTTCACAATTTTATCCTTAAGTCATTTGAAAACGAGGGGGTGGTCTTTGACAAGGTTTTTTTGGACCGCACCTTTCCCCATGAAAATGCCGATACCCGAAAACCGGGAACTGGTTTGCTGACCGAGTATTTTTCCGATCAATTCGATTTGGAGAATTCGTTTGTTATTGGCGATCGACTTACCGATGTGGAGCTCGCTAAAAACTTGGGGGCCAAAGGTATCTTCATTAACGACCACTCCCATTTGGGTGCAGAAGAGATTACCGTAAAACGCGACGCATTGAATTCCGTTATCGCATTGGAAACTGACGATTGGGAAGAAATTTATAAATTCCTAAAACTGAACATAAGGGCTTCGGAAATTACCCGAAAAACCAACGAGACCGATATCTATATAAAACTGTATCTGGACGGTACCGGAAAGAGCGACATTTCCACGGGCCTAGCTTTTTTTGATCATATGCTGGATCAATTGGCGCGTCACGGACAAATGGACCTGGACATTGAGGTAAAGGGCGATCTGGACGTAGATGAACATCATACCATCGAAGACACGGCCATTGCGTTGGGAGAAGTGTTCCACAAAGCACTGGGAAATAAATTGGGTATAGAGCGTTACGGATTTTGTTTGCCAATGGACGACTGTCTGGCCCAGGTGGCCATCGATTTTGGCGGACGCAATTGGTTGGTTTGGGATGCCGAATTCAAACGGGAAAAAATAGGCGAAATGCCTACGGAAATGTTCTACCATTTCTTTAAATCGTTTACCGATGGGGCCAAGGCCAATTTGAACATCAAGGCCGAAGGCACCAACGAACATCATAAAATCGAAGCCATTTTTAAGGCATTTGCCAAAGCCATTAAGATGGCGGTTAAAAGGGATGTAGAAAAAATGGTTCTTCCGAGTACCAAAGGGGTGCTGTGAGGTGAAGGGTTAAAGGAGGGAGGTAATAATAGTTACTTTGATTACAACAAAAAGAAAGAATAACTAATGACGGATATTGGAACAAGGCCAAAATTTGTATTTATCGGTTCGATTAAAGTATCCCTAACCACTTACTTTCAATGAAGACGGTAATTATAAATTACGGTGCCGGAAACATTCAGAGTATCAAATTTGCCTTACAGCGGCTGGGCTATGAAGCTGTATTGAGCAATGAGGTAGATGGGATACGGAGTGCGGACAAGGTTATATTCCCCGGGGTAGGGGAAGCGAGTAGCGCCATGAAAAAATTGCAGGAAAGTAAGTTGGATGCTATTATTCCGACCCTAAAACAACCCGTTTTGGGTATTTGTTTGGGAATGCAACTAATGTGCCGGGGATCGGAAGAAGGCAATACCAAAGGTTTGGGTATTTTTGATGTCGACGTACTGAAATTCAACGCAGATGGGATAATTAAGGTCCCACAAATTGGATGGAACCAGATATCCAATCTCAAATCACCCCTATTCCAAGGGATATCTGAAGAAGAATACATCTATTTGGTGCACAGTTACTATGCACCCATGTGTGCCGAAACCATTGCCCAAACCGAATATGGGGTGGATTATAGCGCCGCCCTTAGGAAAGCTAATTTCTATGGGGTACAGTTTCATCCCGAAAAGAGCAGCGTGGCAGGGGAACAGATTTTGAAGAACTTTTTAGAATTAGCATGAGAATTATCCCGGCAATAGACATCATCGAAGGAAAATGTGTCCGCCTGTCCAAAGGGGACTACGGCACAAAAAAGATTTATAACGAACATCCATTGGAAGTGGCCAAGGAATTTGAGGCCCACGGTATTCGGTACCTGCACCTGGTAGATCTTGATGGGGCCAAGTCTAACCATATCGTTAACCATAAGGTTTTGGAACAGATTGCTTCCAATACAACCTTGAGGATTGATTTTGGTGGCGGGTTGAAATCGGATGACGATTTGCACATTGCTTTTGAAAGTGGGGCCAAACAAATAACTGGAGGTAGTATCGCCGTAAAGAATAGGGAAGTTTTTACAAGTTGGTTACAGAAATACGGCTCGGACAAGATTGTTTTGGGTGCCGATGCCATGGATGAAAAAGTTGCGGTTTCGGGGTGGCAGGAAGAATCAAAAGAGGAATTGTTGCCCTATATCAGATCCTATCAAAAAAAGGGTATACAATACGTGATATGTACGGATATTGCCAAAGACGGAATGTTGGGAGGTCCGTCCTTTGATCTTTACAAAAAAATAATAGAGGGAACCTCGGGTAACATAACAAGCCTCAGGGAAAGCGGGGTAGGGGATATCGCAGTTCCGCAGATAAAACTGATAGCATCCGGAGGTATATCAGCCTTTGAAGAACTCCCTAAATTGGCGGAATTGGGCTGTGAGGGAGTTATTATCGGAAAGGCGATCTATGAGAATAGAATTAGCCTCAAACAACTAGAAAATTTCGTTAGTGAATACAATAAAGGTTAGTGGTACAAGATACAAGTTACGAGGTTTTAAACAAATAGTGCAATGCAAGATTTAAAGCGAAGAACACAGAAATTTGCCTCCGATTGTTGGTGGCTTTGCACCAAAGTCCCAAGATCAAGAGAGTATGACGCATGGGTTAGGCAGCTTATTGGATGCTCTGGTTCAGTAGGTGCAAACTATCGGGCTTTCCAAAGAGGAAAATCCACAGCTGATTTATCAATAAACTAAAGATTGTAGAGGAAGAGGTCGATAAGGCGAAATATTGGTTAGAATTATTTCTCGAAGTTATGGACACAAACCATTCAGAAATTAAACGACTTAAACAAGAAGGAGACGAACTGTTAGCAACAACAGAAGCGTCCATAAAAACGGCAAGAAAAAATTTTGAATCCAGATGAACACAATATTATTAAACTCTTTAATCAAAAAGGTTACTTCTTATTTTGTACCTCTAACCTCGTACCTCTAAATATGTTGACAAAACGAATTATTCCCTGCCTGGATATTAAGAACGGCCGTACCGTAAAGGGGGTCAACTTTGTGGATCTGCGCGATGCCGGGGATCCGGTGGAGCTGGCGGAAATATACGCCAAAACCGGAGCGGACGAATTGGTGTTTTTAGACATTTCAGCCACCGAAGAAAGGCGTCGTACCCTGGCCGATCTGGTGCTTCGGGTGGCAGAAAAGGTGAATATTCCATTTACCGTGGGTGGGGGTATCTCCTCCGTAGAAGATGTGGATATTTTGTTGCAGAACGGGGCGGACAAGGTTTCCATCAATTCCTCGGCGGTAAAGGATCCACAATTGATAAACGATTTAGTGGCAAAATTTGGGTCCCAATGTATCGTAGTGGCCATCGATGCCAAACAAATTGGAGGGGAATGGATAGTGCACCTGGTAGGGGGGAAGGTACCTACGGAATTAAATTTATTTGATTGGGCCAAGGAGGTGGAAGACCGTGGGGCCGGGGAAATCCTCTTCACGTCTATGGACCACGACGGCACCAAGGACGGATTTGCCAATGCGGCCCTGGCACGTCTGTCCACGAATCTCAATATTCCCGTCATTGCATCGGGCGGGGCGGGGAACGTTCAGCATTTTATTGATACTTTTAAAAAGGGAAAAGCCGATGCGGCCTTGGCTGCAAGCGTATTCCACTTTAAGGAAATTGAAATTGGGGACTTAAAAAAGGAATTGAAAAACAATAATATACCGGTGAGGATATAAACAAGTAAGGAAAGACATTTAGCTTTTCGAGCCGTAAAATACAAAACAAATCCATGGAAGTAAATTTTGACAAGGCCAAGGACGGACTAGTACCGGCCATCATCCAAGATGCAAGCACCAAGAACGTATTGATGTTGGGCTATATGAACGAGGAAGCCCTAAAGAAAACACAGTTAACAAAACGGGTTACGTTCTACAGCCGAAGCAAGCGACGCTTGTGGACCAAAGGGGAGGAGAGCGGTAATTTTTTAAACTTGGTTGCTATTGGGAACGATTGCGACAAAGATACCTTGCTGATCAGGGCAAATCCGATGGGCCCTACGTGCCATACCGGAACCGATACCTGTTGGGGCGAGAAAAACGAACAAGATTTTGGTTTTATTTCCGAGCTGGAGGAGCTCATTGCCCAAAGGAAGGAAGAAGCCATAAAAGAACCATCCCTGCGTGAAAACGATAAATCGTATGTGGTTTCCCTGTTCGACAAAGGGATCAATAAAATTGCGCAAAAGGTTGGAGAGGAAGCCGTTGAAGTGGTCATTGAGGCCAAGGACGACAACGACGATCTATTTTTAAACGAAAGTGCCGACCTCTTGTTCCACTATCTAATTCTCTTGCAGGCCAAGGGATATCAATTAAACGACGTTGTAAAACTACTCAGGGAGAGACATAATTAAGGGCGTGGGATGTTTTCTGAAACCAGTTAAAGCGAATGGTCCATGGACGTAAAAATACATCCTAGTTGGAAGGAACAGTTGTTGGTTGAATTTGAAAAACCGTATTTCAAGGCTTTGTCAGGTTTTGTAAAGGAGCAGTACGCCTTGTATACCTGTTATCCAAAAGGAAGCGATATTTTCTCGGCTTTTGACCATTGCCCGTTCGATAAAACAAAGGTCGTCATCATGGGCCAAGACCCCTATCACGGTCCCGGTCAGGCCCATGGGATGTGCTTTTCCGTTAAAGACGGTGTTGCCCATCCTCCGTCGCTAATCAATATTTTTAAGGAAGTAGGGAACGATTTGGGTACGCCTTATCCCGAAAGTGGCAATCTGGAGCGTTGGGCGGACCAGGGAGTTTTGTTGCTGAACGCTACCCTTTCCGTACGGGCCCACGAAGCCGGCAGTCACCAAGGCAAAGGCTGGGAAATTTTTACCGATTCGGCGATTCAAAAACTATCGGAGAAAAGGGATGGTTTGATATTCTTACTTTGGGGCGGTTTTGCAAAAAAGAAGCTAAAACTCATCGACACCTCCAAACACCGTGTCCTAACCAGTGGCCATCCGTCACCGCTAAGCGCCAACAGGGGGTATTGGTTTGGGAACAAACACTTTAGCCAAACAAATATCATATTGACAAAAGATGGGAAAAAGCCAATAGAGTGGTAGAGTCCTCCCCCAGCCCCTCGGAGGGGAGTACAGGTCCGATCACTCGATTCGTTTACTGTGTGTTTTCAACAATTTTATCAAAACCCAACTTCTTATCGATTAACTTTAGGTTAAACAGTGTATCCTGCACTAATTCAATGGTTTGTATATTTAATGGGGTTTGACTCCATCGCGTTAGTGACAACCACTCCCGAATATCTTCCGGTTGCTGATCAAAGGTATTTGCCAACGTTCGGTCAATACTGGGAATATTTTTAAATTCTACCGTATAGCGATTGATTATCTCCAAAATATGCCGCAAGGTACTTTTGTTCTCCCGTAAGAATTTATCGGTTGCCACGATTACAAAGCTCGGCCATGGCGTAGGGCAGTCTCCCAATCTTCTAAAGACCTCTTTGTCCACCAAAGGCTTGGTCATAAAATGTTCCCACATAAAATAGTCGGCCCTACCTTCGGTCAAGGCTAGTACCGCACCGTCTAAATTGTCGACGACCACAAATTGCAATTTATCGCTATCCCACCCTTCTTCCTGGGCATGTAAAAAGGCCATGAGGTGGCTTCCACTGCCAAACCTACTTATGGCTACCTTGGTTCCTTCCAGGTCCGGAATGGCTCCGTAACCACTTTTTGCATCCACATGGATACCCCATAAGAGTGGGGATGAAACGTACTCCTGGACAATTTTTACAGGATTTCCTTCGGTTATGCTCTTGATTATTCCTTCGGTAAGGATAATTGCCAAATCGGTCTTATAGTCCTTCAACATTTGGCACATTTTTCCGGTACCTTCCGGTATTTCGGTCCATTGGAGGTCTATCCCCCTTTCCTCGAAGGCGCCTTCCTCTATGGCCAATTGCCAAGGAAAGTTAAAATGTTCCGGGACACCAATAATTTTAACCGTTTTCATAGTGAGAATTGATATTAAATAAAACAGATTCCCTCCGTACCGGGTAGGGATGGGGCGGGGCCAACGATAAATCTGTTATTATAAATTTGTCGTACATCCGTTGATCCGCTAAACCCCCGTCAATTTTTCAAGCGCATACCTGATCAAGCCGTCTACAGCCTTATCCGGGTCTTTGGAAAATTCTCCCGTACTCCGATTGGCCAGAATGCAGTTTAGGGATACGGCCCGGTGCCCCAACAATTTTGACAGCCCATAAATTCCTGAAGTTTCCATTTCCAGATTGGCAATCTGCAAACCCTTATGGTTGAACGACGTTAATTTAGAATTCAATTGTTCGTCCTGTGGTTTTAATCGCAACGTTCTGCCCTGCGGGCCATAGAATCCAACGTTGGTAGCCGTAAGACCGGACAGCATTGTATGAGATTTAAATTTTTGGGCAAGAACCCGGTCACATTCAACAAAATAGGGGGTCGATTTGTGCTGGGACCACTGCATATGTGCAATAAACGCTTCTTGAACTTCGGGGTTTTGAATGGCATCGCTTAAATAAAAGTGCATTAGGTTGTCGAAACCCAGTGCGTATTCGCTCGTCAGAAAAGAATCTACAGGAATCTGCGGCTGAATGGCCCCAGCAGTACCTATCCTAACAATATCGAGCTGTTTTTTATCATGTTTAACCTCCCGGCTCCCAAAATCAATATTAACTAGGGCATCGAGTTCGTTAAGGACAATATCTATGTTATCCGTACCTATGCCCGTAGAAACAACGGTGATCCGATTGCCGCTTAGGATGCCGGTATGGGTGGTGAATTCCCGGTTGGCCTTTATTATTTCAAGGGTATCAAAATATGACGAGACCTTGGCCACCCTATTGGGATCTCCCACGGTTATAATGGTATTTGCTAAATCTTCCGGAATTAAATGCAGGTGATAGATGCTACCATCGGCATTGAGGATAAGCTCCGATGGACCAAGAGGCATGCTATAATTTTAAGATTCTATCCGTGTCGGTGTTGTAGAGGAAGTTGTATTTTAGTGCGCCGCCCAAATAGGCATCGTTTTCTTGGATACAGGAATAATAACTGGTTTTTCCTTCTAGGATTTCTTTGCCCTTTTTGGTCAATCTCACCGGATTAAAGGAGGAGAAGAGCGGCTTTAATTTGGTGATTACCCTTTCGTACTGTGTGTCCCCAAAACCATATAATCCCTGATTGCCCAGCACGGTGGACATCAATTGTGTTTTTGATTTGGGTTTTTGCATCATGGAAAGTTTAAGGACGTTGTTCTCTACCTCATTTAATCCGTTCTTAATCGTAGGAAAGCGTTTTAGGTGGGCCTGCAAGGCTCCCCCCAAATACTCGAACTGAAATTGACTGTGGTCAAACAAGTTTTCAAGTCGGATGGGATTATCGCTACAATAAAGTTGCCATACATAATCTGCATATTCAATGTCGTCCTGGTTCAACACTTTACGGTTTTCGTACAAATGGAGCAGTTGTTCATCCGTCAATTCGTTCAATCCACACATCTTATCCGAACCGACCTGTTTCCCGCTACACACCAAGGAAATTTCGGCATATTTTCGGTAGGCTTTGAGCCAGCTTAGGACGGCCAACATATTTACGTGGCTAAACAAATCGTAATCGAACCAAAGTAAAATCCGCTCCTGCTGCTTGTGGTTGCAAAGTGCCCTGTATTCCTTTAAGGTTTTTTCAATAAACCAGGATTTTGAAATTTTATAATTTTTGTGAAGGTATTCAAAACGGGTTTTCCAAAAAGATTCGCTGCCAACGTTGGTTTCCGTCTTGCCCTCACAGAGCATTTCGCGCCAAGTAATTATATCCCCTTTAAGGTTAAGGGACTTTAACCTTTCGGTAAACCTATCGCCATTTGTAATGTGCAACTGAGTGTTCATTGGACAGATGTTTGGTTTGAACCAATAAAAGTAGCGTTTAATGCAAAATAAACAAAATCAATTAACACATTCCTACGCAACCTTATTAAAGTTTTTGTATCTAGGAGCCTATTTTAATACACGATGATTATTTTTTAATGATGCTTTATGCGCGACCAACGCTCCATCTGGCTCCTGTATAAGAACAACCTTAAACCTCGAAGGGTTGAGACTAACCACGCATATTAAAACGGACTCCAACGGTCCGTTTATCCCCCGACCCGCTTTACTTTAAATCCTTTCTCCTTTAGGATATCCATAATTTTATTCCGGAAATCCCCTTGTATAATAATGGCACCATCCTTAAAGCTACCGCCCACGCTCAGCTTGTTCTTCAGTTCCTTGGCCAGTATTTTAAAATCCTCGGCCGCCCCGGTATAGCCCTCTAAAATAGTAATTGGCTTGCCTTTTCTTTTTTCATATTTACATATTATGGGCTCCTCTTGCATCCAAAGATCGTGCTGTTGGGACTGCTGGGCCACTTCCTCATTTGGTTGATGATCTGGAAAAAGATTTTTAAGTTGGTCCTTTAGATCCATTGTTAATAAAATAATTTTCGACTATTATTTTTTTTTTTGACTAAACCAATGTTAGGTTAAAGCTGAAATGACGCGATACGACTATAGGCACATTGGCGTGTGCGTTACTTTTTGATAAACTTAACGCTCTGGTGTCTGAGCTATAAAGTGCGAGAACAAGGCTTAACGCAGTTTCCAATTTATAGGCAGACATTATTTAACCCTAAAATCCTGATTGGAGAACGGCGGACTATCGGGTGTCTTGATCACAATATAACCGTGGTCCGTCGCCACATGACAGGTGTTACAGGAAACAGTAAGTTCCGTAAAACTTTCTTCGAATTGTTTGCTGTTCTTTTGCATAATCGCTTTTGAGACATTTTGCAATGCGGGTTCTATTATCCCAATTTCCTTGATTTCTGGTCGGTCGGCATTATAGCTTTTGATGTCTTCCAAAGCCTCATTTATTTCAGTTAGCTCAAATTCGGTCAGTTTCCAATTGTTGTTTATTCCGGCGTACCAAAGCTTGGCATGATGTAATTGAATAAAGGACATGAGCTCACCGAGCCCCGGTTTGTAGGTCGACTCCAATTTTTTTTCCATGTTGGCAATCCGATTTTCGTCTACTTGGGGATTGGAGTTTTCTTCTTTACAGGAGTTGAACACCAAAGCAACCAAGCCGAAAAATAGTACTTTCCAATCCATATTCATCAATTTTAAATTTTGAGGGAAGCCGATTCCCGTTATTTGGTATGGGCTTCCGAAGGCTTGACCAAGCCCAGCTCTACTAACCGTTCGTTTAAATACTCCCCGGCAGTGATATCCTCGAACTGCTTGGGATGCTTTTCGTCTACACAATTATCGAGGCAATTTAAGGGCATTCCGCTTATTGGGTGCATAAAGAAGGGTATGGAATACCGGGATGACCCCCATAATTCTTTGGGGGGATTAACAACTTGATGGATCGTAGACTTTAACCTATTATTGGTTAGTCGGGATAACATGTCCCCTACGTTGATCATCAGCTCGTCCGGGCTGGCGATCGCATCTACCCACTCGCCCTTATGGTTCTTAACCTGCAACCCCTTACCTTGGGCCCCCATTAGCAGGGTTATTAAATTGATATCCCCGTGGGCGGCGGCCCGCACGGCATTTTTGGGCTCCCTTGTAATCGGAGGGTAATGGATCGGCCTGAGAATGGAATTCCCGTTTTTGATGTAGTTGTCAAAATAATCCTCTTCCAACCCTAAATGTATCGCTAGGGCCCGCAGCACATATTTGGCCGTTTTTTCCAACATTTTATAGGTTTCTTTTCCAACCTTATTAAACCGGGGCAATTCGTCTACGGATATATTGTCGGGATATTCCTTTGCCAATTTTGGATCGTTCTCGACATATTGGCCAAAATGCCAGAACTCCTTAAGATCCCCTTCCTTTCTGCCCTTTGCGTGTTCCTTGCCAAAGGAGGTATAGCCCCGTTGTCCCCCAATCCCTTCAATTTCGTACTTGTCCTTGACGACTTGGGGCAAATTGAAGAACTTTTTTATCTCTCTGTAGAGTTCGGTGACCAGGGCATCGGATAAAAAATGTCCCCTCAAGGCCACAAACCCGATACTTTCGAAGGCGTCACCGATTTCTTTTATGAATTTTTCCTTTTTCTCGTTGCTGTCCGATAAAAATTCCCCTAGATCTACACTTGGAATTACGCTCATACTCCTGTTTTGATATGTTCAATCAAATTTAGGAATAATCTAGTGAAATTTCCCATACAAGCTAAAGAACTTGCGGTCGACTTTTGTTACATTTATAGCCGATTGGAATAATGCCTTATGAACTATCAAGAGTATAAGATCGAAGAAAAAACCCTGCTCGAGCTTTATCGGGGGATGTTGGAACCGAGATTGATCGAGGAGAAAATGCTGGTTCTCTTAAGGCAGGGCAAAATCTCCAAATGGTTTAGCGGTATCGGCCAGGAGGCCATTTCCATCGGGGTGTCCCACGCCTTGAAAAAGGATGAGTATGTCCTTCCCATGCACAGAAATTTGGGGGTGTTCACCTCTCGGGGCGTACCATTGCACCGATTGTTTTCCCAGTGGCAGGGAAAGGCCAGTGGGTTTACCAATGGTCGTGATCGCAGTTTTCATTTCGGGACACAGGATTACAGAATAGTGGGGATGATTTCCCATTTGGGTCCGCAATTGGGAGTTGCAGATGGTGTCGCCCTTGCCGATGTCCTAAAGGACCAAAAAAAAGTAACCGCGGTTTTTACCGGAGAGGGAGGGACCAGCGAAGGGGATTTCCACGAAGCGCTAAACATTGCGGCGGTTTGGGACCTCCCGGTTCTTTTCTGTGTGGAAAACAACGGCTACGGACTTTCTACCCCGACCAACGAGCAGTTCAAATGCCAGCACCTGGCCGACAAAGGGTTGGGCTATGGGATGGAATCGCATAGGGTGGATGGCAATAATATTTTGGAGGTCTATTCCAAGGTAAATGCGCTATGTGCGGACATAAGGGAGAATCCAAGACCTGTTTTATTGGAATTTTTAACCTTTAGGATGCGGGGACACGAGGAGGCTAGTGGCACCAAATACGTGCCAGATGAGCTTATGGAGCTTTGGGCAAGCAAAGACCCCATATCCAGTTTTGAAAAATTTTTGTCGATGAAAGGGATTTTGACCCAGGACGAGATGGCTTCCCTTAAAAAAAATATACAAGACGAAATTGAAAAAAATCTTAAAATTGCGTTCGAGGAAGAGGAAGTCTTGTGCGATGAAAGAAAAGAATTAAAAGACAGATACAAACATTTTGATTATCAGGAATCCAAACCAAGCGGTATCCTTAAAAATATCAGGCTGGTGGATGCCGTATCGGAAGGTTTGCGGCAGTCTATGGAAATCTACCCCAATCTAGTTATAATGGGGCAGGATATTGCAGAATACGGGGGAGTGTTCAAGGTTACCGAAGGCTTTGTAAACGACTTTGGCAAAAAGAGGGTCAGGAACACCCCGCTTTGCGAATCTGCCGTTGTCGCCACGGCTATGGGACTATCTATCAACGGAATGAAAGCGGTTGTGGAGATGCAATTCGCCGATTTTGCCAGCACTGGCTTCAATCCAATTGTCAACTATCTGGCAAAGTCGCACTACCGGTGGGGCCAAAATGCCGATGTTGTGATCCGGATGCCCTGTGGGGGCGGGGTGGGGGCGGGGCCTTTCCATTCCCAGACCAATGAGGCCTGGTTTACCAAGACCCCGGGGCTCAAGGTTGTATACCCTGCCTTCCCGTACGATGCCAAAGGGCTGCTCGCCACGGCCATCAACGACCCCAATCCCGTTCTGTTCTTTGAACAAAAAGCCCTGTACCGATCCTTGTATCAGGAAGTCCCAGTAGATTATTACACGCTGCCTTTAGGGAAAGCCGTTATGCTAAGGCAGGGAACAGCGGTTTCTATAATCACCTATGGCGCCGGGGTGCATTGGGCCTCCAAAGTGTTGGATGAGGAGGGTATCGAGGCCGACCTGATCGACTTGCGTACCCTGATGCCTTTAGATTGGGAAACCATTTTTACGTCCGTTAGAAATACAGGTAAAGCCATCATTTTGCAGGAAGATACTATGTTCGGGGGGATAGCCTCGGACATCTCGGCCATGATCGTTGAAAATTGCTTCGAATATCTGGATGCGCCCGTCAAGCGATGTGCCAGTTTGGACACGCCGGTGCCGTTTGCAAAAAGTTTGGAAGAAAATTACTTGCCCAAAGATCGATTTGGAACAATGCTCAAGGACCTATTGGCATATTGAGATTTGTTTGATCAATAGGGTTCCCCGAGACTCCTCCCTGTAAGTTACATCTATGTAATCACGGGATGCAAAAAACCAAGAGCCACGACAAAAGGCATGGATTTTTTAACTCTTGTAGCGCAGCGGTCCTGATCCCGATACATGGATAGGCGACGGTGCCTCCCAACACGATATCTTATTCTCCCTTCCTGTGAATATCTGGGATTCAATTAAATACCAAAATACTTCGCTTCTATTTCTATTAAAGTCAATTTTATATCTTTTACAGCAAATTTAATTAACCTTATTTTTCCTAATTTTGGACAGAATTTTAAATCAAATTAAAAATGAAAATATCAATATTTCTTACCCTGGCCCTTTTGGTGACCGCATGTTCGGGGACCAAGTCTACAACCGGAATCCCGGGGAAAAAGACCTTGAAGGGAACTTGGCAAGTGACCAACATTAGGTTTGTCGGCGATAAGGGGTTATACAAGGCCAATATGTTCGACTTTGCCGATTCTGCCTGCTTCAAGGGCAGTGAGTGGGTATTTGTACCCAATAACGGTTCCGGAAAATTCACCACTAGCGCCAATGGCAGTCTCTGCGATGTAAATACCAGTAGGTTTCATTGGTCCTATTTTGATGCGGGCAATGGCAAGACCCAGCTGCAGTTCTATTTAACCGACGCCAAGGGCAAACGTATCGATGCCACAAAAAGTGGTTATCGGGCCGATATAGATTCGTTGGATGCCAGCGCAATGGTCGTACGGGTTCCCACAACGTACCGAGGAAATCCTTTTTATGTTGTGATGACCTTTAGTAAAGTATCAGATAACGTAACGATTTAAAAAAATACAAGATGAAGATAATCGCAAATAAAATATTGACCGTTTTTTTAGTCTTATCCCTTACGGTAGGCTGTCAGGCCATTAAAAATTCTAACAATACCCAAAAAGGGGCAGGGATAGGTGTTGCCGCAGGAGCCTTGGCGGGCGGACTTATCGGTGGCAACATAAAAGGAGCTTTGATCGGCGCCGCCATAGGCGGGGTTGCCGGGGGTGTAATTGGTCACGTAATGGACAAACAGGCCGATAAAATTGAACAAGCCGTACCCGGAGCCGAAGTGACACGGGTAGGCGAGGGCATACAGGTGGTCTTTGACGATAAAAGTGGGGTGAATTTTGCATTCGACAGTGCCAACCTCACCGATACATCAAAGAAGAATCTAGATGCAATTGCCGAAGTGTTTAATGAATTTCCCGATACCAACCTGATGGTAGAAGGGCATACGGACGACGTTGGGAATGAAGATTACAATATGAGACTGTCCAAGAGAAGGGCACAAGCCGTTGCATCCTACCTTGAAAACAAAGGTGTTGCCAAAAATCGGTTTTCAATTACCGGATTTGGCGAAGCACGTCCACGCTTTGATAACGCCACCAAAGACGGAAGGGCAAAAAACAGAAGGGTAGAAATCGGAGTTTCCGCAAATAAGGAAATGATCGACGATGCCAGGGCCCAGGCCAATTAGCATATAACCGTTTAAGGATCAAAAAAGACCGAGTAAATGCTCGGTCTTTTTTTAGCTGTATTATCTTGACCGGCCTTACCGTAATTGCCAAAAGTTTTATTTGAAAGGAGAACATTAATAAGTAACTTTCCTTCGTGAACCATTTTGATGTGATTATCGTGGGAGGAGGCTTGGCCGGACTCACTTGTGCCATTCATCTCGCACAAATGGGTCAAAAGACGTTGGTCGTCGAAAAGAACGGTTATCCGCACCATAAAGTCTGTGGGGAGTATGTCTCCAATGAAATTGTTCCCTATTTAGAGTATTTGGGGGTTTCTCTGCCCTCCGCGGGCGCGGTTTCCATAAACACCCTGCAATTTAGCTCCGTAAACGGGAAAGTCCTCGAACTTAAATTGCCGTTGGGAGGAGTGGGTATCAGTCGCTATGCCTTGGATAATGTATTGTATCAAAGAGCGGTCCGTTTAGGGGTCCCTTTTATTTTTGACACGGTCATGGCCATCGACTATAAAGACGATACATTTGAGGTATCGACCGCGGATGGATTGGAATTTACGGCACCTTTGGTCCTAGGGGCCTACGGTAAGCGAAGTGTTTTGGATAAGTTTTTGGATCGGGATTTTATAAACAAAAAATCGGATTGGCTCGGCATAAAGGCACATTATAGATGGGACATTTTTCCTGAAAACAGAGTTGGTTTGCACCATTTTAACGGGGGCTATGGGGGACTTTCCAAAACAGAGACCGGGGCTGTTAATTTTTGTTATTTAGTTTCGTATAAGAGTTTTAAGACCCAGAAGGATATGGAAAGCTTTAATAAGAACGTGGTTTGCAAGAATCCCGTTTTAAATTTATTTCTACGGGAAGCGGAGCCATTATTTGACCATCCGCTGAGCATTGCCCAAATATCCTTTGATAAAAAGAATGCGGTTGAAGGACATATTTTGATGTGCGGGGACTCGGCCGGCCTCATACATCCCTTGTGCGGCAACGGAATGGCCATGGCCATCCACAGCGCAAAGATTGCCTCGGAGTATATTGATCATTTTTTGAAAAACGAGGGATATAGCAGGATCCAATTGGAAAAGGATTATAAAAATCACTGGAACGCAACATTTAGAAGACGCCTTTGGGCGGGAAGGGTAATACAGTCCTTGCTCCTTGGGAAAGGTATAACCGATATGGGGATATCAACCTTGGCGAGGTCTCCACGGTTATTGAGGGCCTTGATTGAACAGACCCATGGAAAACCCGTCCTATGTTAGTGGATCTATCCATAAGGAGTAGGGAACCCGAGCTGATGGACGACCCAACGATGGATTTGTCCACCTTGGGAACGGTTTTTCGGGACATCAATCTTGTGAACAGGCTATTTAATGGCACCCGTATTACGATTAATGCGGTCGATGACCTGGTTAAGGAGCATCCCAAGGATTCTTATACCATTATCGATATGGGGTGCGGGGACGGCAACATGCTTCGACAAGTGGCGCTTCATTTTAGAAAAAGCAAAATCAAGGGGCAATTTATCGGAATAGATCTCAACGAAAATGCGCTGGCAATGGGACGGAAACTCTCGAACCAATTTCCAGAAATATCCTTCTTAAAACAAAATATTTTAGCCTTGGACCCGAGTGAATTGGATTGCGATATCCTGCTGTGCACCCTTACCATGCACCATTTCCGGGACCATCAGATTCCCGATTTTTTGGGTAAGTTTGTACAACTGAGCCATTTGGGAGTTATTATCAACGATCTGCAGCGCAGTAGGTCATCGTATTATCTATTTAAAGCATTCCGAGGTATTTTTCTCAGGACCAAAATTGCGAAACACGACGGTTTGGTTTCCATAAAAAGTGGTTTCTCCAGAGCGGAATTGGAACAATTTTCTAGGAGCATGCCACAAATAAACCATCGTATCCATTGGAAATGGGCCTTTAGGTACCTATGGATTTTGCATGTTAACAGATTAGCCAACAGGGATGAGTGATGTAAAAATAGTTGCCGTAGCCAAAGAATTACCTGTCCACTGCAGGAAGACCAATAATATTTTACCGTTTGTCGACGCTTGGTTGAGCGGTCAAGACGCGCGTTTTCGTCGAAAGGTAATCAAAATATTCGAAGGGGCAGCAGTGGACGTGCGTTACGGCATAATGAACATCGAGGAAGTGTTTACCGCAACTTCATTTGAGGAAAAAAACAATATCTACGTTCGTGAAGTAAAGAAATTAGGGAGCAATGTAATAAAAAAGGCCTTGGAAAGGAGTGGGTGGACCGCCGATTCACTGGACTATATCATAACGGTGAGCTGTACGGGGATCATGATTCCGTCGTTGGATGCTTTTTTGATCAACGAATTGGGGCTTAAACAAGACGTGGTCCGGTTACCGGTTACCGAAATGGGCTGCGCTGCCGGGGTTTCGGGGTTGATCTATGCCTGTGACTTTCTTAGGTCCAACCCCGGAAAAAGGGTCGCCCTAGTGGCAGTCGAAAGTCCGACCGCCACTTTTCAACTAACGGATTATTCGATGGCCAATATGGTGAGTGCCGCCATTTTCGGGGACGGTGCCGCCTGTGCGCTGTTGTCATCCGAAGACGATGCCAATGGACCTAAAATAGTGGGGAAGGAGATGTACCACTTTTACGATGCCATCCATCTTATGGGTTTTGACCTGACCAATGAGGGACTAAAAATGATCCTGGACCCGGCGGTCCCGGAAATGATCGCTTCCCATTTCCCCAGGATAATCCACCCGTTCTTAGCGCGCAACGGGATGTTTATAGAGGAAGTGGATCATTTGATCTTTCACCCCGGAGGAAAAAAAATCGTACAGACCGTAGAAGAACTGTTTGGGAAATTGGGAAAAAATATCGATGATACGCGAGAGACGTTAAGACTTTACGGAAATATGAGCAGCGCTACGATACTTTACGTATTGGAACGTTTTATGGAAAAACCTATCTTACCGGGAGAAAAGGGTCTCCTGCTAAGTTTTGGCCCCGGTTTTTCTGCCCAACAAGTGCTTTTGGAGTGGTAGAAGTCCCCTCCCAACCCTCCCCAAGGGGAGGACTTACTATTTTATATGAATGCAACTAAAAATAACAGTTTTTCTCCTGAGGGAGAATTAAAGGGAACTAAGAGTG
Organism: Cerina litoralis; assembly: GCA_022008415.1. Taxonomy (GTDB): domain Bacteria; phylum Bacteroidota; class Bacteroidia; order Flavobacteriales; family Flavobacteriaceae; genus Cerina; species Cerina litoralis. Next base: position 12,969 of record JAIRBC010000015.1, on the reverse strand, counting down.
TTGCCCTAATCCTCGGAGGCAGTAGCGGCCTCGGGTTGGCCACGGCCAATAAATTGGCCTCTGAGGGATTTGATATTATCGTTGTTCACAGGGACAGGAGATCCGATTTGTCAGATATTGAGCGAAGTTTTGAGGAGATAAAAGCGTATAAAGTCAAGTTTATAAATTTTAACCTGGATGCGACCAATCCAGAGAAAAGAGTGGAAATACTTGAGGGTATAAGGAAATTTCTTCCTTTTGGCAAAAAACTAAAGGTGATGGTTCACAGTATTGCCAAAGGAAACCTTAAGCCCATGTTCCCGGTCGATAAATCGTCCTTGGGCAGTTCTGATTTCCACCTTACCTTGGACGCTATGGCGATCAGTTTGTACGATTGGGCACGCGATTTGGTCGAAGCCGACCTATTTGCGGACGATGCGCGGATTGTATCTTTTACCAGTGAAGGAAATACTAAAGCCCTGCCCAACTACGGTGCGGTTTCGGCAGCGAAGGCAGCACTGGAAGCGATCACCAGAAATATGGCGCTAGAATTTGCACCCTTGGGCATCAAGGCCAACTGCATTCAGGCCGGGGTAACCGATACGGCATCTTTTAAGATGATTCCGGATAGCGATAATATTAAAAAAGCGGCATTAAATAGAAATCCACACGGCAGATTGACCACTCCGGAAGATGTGGCGAACGCGGTTTATTTATTGACCACGGACGAAGCCAAATGGATAACCGGAACGGTAATAAAGGTAGATGGAGGGGAGAGTTTGAGGTGATAATGAAGAGAAAAGAGCCTAGAGAATAGAAAATAGAACAAAGAGAATAGAACAAAGAAAAGAGATAATCGTTCCTTTTTTAAACGATCTTAATTATTTTGGAAATCTATTTTTGGGTAAATTTTTCTCTTCTATGTTCTCTTTTCAGAAGCTGATCAAATAAACTGATTATAATATTAAAGCGAGTTCATGCTTTTGAAATATCAAAATATCATCGAAAAACTTCCGTATTCCGAACCGTTTTTGTTTGTGGATCAGCTGAACCATTTGGATGAAAATGGGGCAGAAGGGTCTTATACCTTTAAGGAAGAGCTCGATTTTTATCGAGGCCATTTTGATGGAAATCCGGTAACACCCGGCGTTATTTTAACCGAGTGCTGCGCGCAGATAGGTCTGGTATGCATAGGATTGTACTTGTTTAGTGAAAGTAATATTTTGCATAGTGATTTTGGGTTGTTTAGCTCGGAAATGGAGTTTTATTTACCGGTTTACCCAGGTGAAACAGTAACGGTATCCTCCAAAAAGATTTATTTTAGATTCCACAAGTTAAAATGCGAGGTAAAAATGTACAACGCCCAAGGTAAAATGGTGTGTAAGGGCACGCTTTCCGGGATGATAAAATTAAATCGCAATGCATAGGCGCGTCGTAGTTACCGGACTCGGGGTTTGCGCCCCAAATGGCGTGGATTTGGAGACCTTTGCCCAATCCCTAAAAAATGGAACCAGCGGGATTGCTTTTCATCAACAACTGGCGGATTTAAATTTTAGCTGTCAGATTGCGGGAAAACCGCCCTTGGAGGAGGCCCATATTCAACGTTATTTTTCACCATTACAGCTCAAGGGACTTAATTCTAGCGGTATCATTTACGGGGTTATCGCTGGGACCGATGCATGGAAGGACGCAGGGCTGTCCTATGCCCCGGCAGCGACCCCCGATTGGGACAGCGGTATTATTTTTGGCGCCGGTATTTTTGGGGTCGATAAGTTTAAGGACTCGATTTATACGGTAGATTCCGGTAACGTTCGCAGATTGGGCAGTACAGCGGTGGTGCAGGTAATGGCCAGCGGTGTAAGCGTGTATCTGGGAAGTATATTGGGGTGCGGGAACCAGGTTACCACCAATTCATCGGCATGCAGTACGGGTACCGAAGGAATATTGTTGGCCTACGACAGGATAAGGAGCGGAAAGGCTACCCGCATGCTGACCGGTAGTACCAGCGACCACGGGCCCTATGTCTGGGGCGGATTTGATTCCATGCGCATTTTGCCTACACGTTACAACACCAATCCCACAGCGGCTAGCAGGCCTATGAGCGCCACTGCTTCCGGGTTTGTGCCGGGGAGTGGGGCAGGGGCAATGGTTCTCGAATCCTTGGACAGCGCCTTGGAGAGGGGGGCAAGGATATATGCAGAAGTACTTGGGGGAGCGGTAAACAATGGCGGCCAAAGGGGAGGGGGCACCATGACGGCACCAAATAGCGAAGCGGTACAACGCTGTATCGTACACGCCCTGAAAAACGCCGGTGTAGAAAATTCGGATATCGATACGATAAACGGTCATCTTACGGCGACGTCAAAAGATTCCGAAGAAATTAGCAACTGGGCCGTTGCCTTGGACCGTTCAAGAAAGGACTTCCCTTACATTAATTCCTTTAAGGGGGTGTTGGGTCATTGTCTAGCGGCGGCAGGGAGTATAGAAGGAGTAGGGGCGATCCTACAATTTAGGGAGGGTCAGGTTTTTGGAAACGTAAACTGTAACGATCTGGATCCCCGGATCACTAGCATAGTAGATCCCTCTAAAATTCCCCAAAAAACGATCGCTCACAGCCCCGAGGTTTTGGCAAAGGCAAGTTTTGGTTTTGGGGATGTAAATGCATGTGTTATTTTTGGTGCTTATAATAACGAAATCGATTAGGGGCGGTGGGGATATCCGTTATTCCGCTCAATCCATTTCAATTTCATTCCAAAGTGGTAATGTATAAACGAAACCTATAAACTTCCCCAACCTAGAAATCCCCAATATGGATAAAACGGAAAAATTAGAAAAGTTAAAGGACATCATAAGAGTATATCTACCCGAAGATGTTTCTCCCGAAGAAATTACCACGGAAAGTACGTTTGTAGGGCAACTGAACATCAACTCTGCCCATATGGTGGATATAGTGCTCGATGTGGAAGATGCTTACGACATTGTATTGGAGAACGAAGATCTGGAAAACATGCGTTCGGTAGACGACGCACTGCGGATAATCGAAAACAAAATGGGCGATAAGGAATAGGGACTCCCTAACTTCGCAACAAGGACATTGGTTTTATTGTGCTGCTCTCAATGCGCAATACGCCGTTCGCAAAAAAGGCGTAAAGTGATATGCTTTGGGATTTAGGGTTCGGTTGACCTTTATTTAACGTGGATTATTGATCAGGATACCGAATCTTTATCCGAAACCGATAGGGAAACTATGATTCCTGTGACCAAGGAAAGAAATATGACCCCCAATGAAACCCACTCCGGGAATTCTACATGGTGGGAGAGGAGCATTTTAACCCCTACAAACGCCAATATTACCACCAGACTGTAATTGATGTACTTAAACTTCTCGAGCATTCTGGAAATCAGGAAATACATGGATCGGAGGCCCATGATGGCCAGTATGTTGGAACTGAATACGATGAACGGGTCCGTGGTAATGGCCAGGATGGCCGGTATGCTATCCAACGCAAAGAGAACGTCGGTCAGTTCTACTACGACAAGGGCTATGAAGAGGGGGGTCGCCGCCGTGACCCCCATGCGTTTTACAAAAAAATCATGGCCGTGTATCGCTGTGGTGATCGGAAATATTTTTTTGAACTGCTTAAAAACAAAAGAATTTTTGGGATCAAAGTCATCGGAATCGGATTTGAGCATTTTATACGCGGTATAGAGCAAGAACACCCCAAAAACATAAATGATCCATTCAAATTTTGTGATTAGGGCCACGCCAAACAATATCATTAGGGCCCTAAAGACGATGGCTCCCAAAATACCCCAAAAAAGCACCCGGTGCTGATAAATAGCGGGAATTTTAAAGGAGGAGAAAATAACCGCGATCACAAAAATATTGTCGATACTCAGCGAGAGTTCAATGAGATACCCCGTGATATATTTTAGAACGGCATTGTTGGGAGAAAGGCCAGTGGGGTTTACTACCAATCCTTCCGAGAACAACCAATAGATGACCCCGCTAAATCCCAGGGCTACGGAAATCCAAATTGCGGTCCAAATCCCTGCCTCCTTGCTCTTTATAACGTGTTCGTGTTTATTGAAAACGCCGAGATCCAATGCCAAAAAAACAAGAATAAAAGCTATAAAAATAACCCAGACCCACATACCTTAAATTTAATCGCCCAAAGATAAAAATCAATTCGGGAGCACGGGCTATGATGGCGCGAATATTTTTTGGTCTGGAAGACGCGTTCTACAAGAAAGGGATGAAATGCCAAAAAAGTCGTTGCAATTATATTTAAAGCGCTTTAATTCAGCCGTTTGTTAATTGTAAAATTTGTAATTTAGCAAGGAACACATTACACTATACGAAAATGAAACAAATGAAAACCTTAGGGCTGGCCCTCGGGCTTATCGCGGCGTGCACGAGTGCCTCCTATGCCCAGGAGAAGACCGCATCCAATTCCGTTCAGGTAAAGCCTCAAAATGAAATTAGGGTAAAGCAAAAAACGATAATGGAGAAGTTTGAGCCCGAAATGGTCATCTCAGTGGAAGGCCGGACCCAAATGAAGGAGGATCGGTTGGCAGAAATTGAGAGGGGGAAGCAAATTATAGATACTATGGATATATCGGAACGCAAAAAGCGTAAGCTTTTGGGGGATTTGTATTGGAGCCCTTATTCGGATCGTTTGGAAAAAAATATGTTGGACACCAAAATCGTGGACACCAAATTTGAGGAGGACGATTATTGATTTCCCTTACTAATTAGCCCCATAAACGTCCCGTTCTAAGACGCTGTAAAACTCCCGATCTGTTCGGGAGTTTTTTTTTAGCCGATACACCATATCTAGTGCGACTGCATCTTTCCCTTTCGCTTTCGAAGCTGGCGTTCGAGGTCATCGATAGATTCTGCAATGGAAGCCTCGAAAGAGCCGTTCGAAGCTTCGGCAAATAATAGGGGACCAGGTAGGCTTAACCTAATGTTACAGATCCTTCCGGTATCCGGGGAAGAGGTATTCTCCCTTCTAAAAAAAACATCGGCCTTTACCAGAAAATCGAATTTATCGAGCAGTTTATTTAGCCTTTTTGTCACCATGTCCTCGAGTCTTTCGCTGGCCTTGACATCATCGTATTCAAAGTGGATTGTCATATAGAGTCGTTTTTTGAATTTCTTTGTTAAGTTATAAAGATAGCAGATGCAAACCAAGTTATAATTAATAGAAGTGGTTTAAATTTTTTCCTTAGCTTGTAAAAGACCGATTTTGGGTTCCAAACAATAAGTTTGGGCCGCATTATAAAGAAAATATTATTCATAGTATAAAAAAAAGTTAAAGTCTGAGAATCCGATATTTAGGTATTGCAGATATGGATTTATTTGCTTAATTTACCTACAAATTCCAAAACAATCTCTTCTATGAACCCAAAATCCCTACATCATGAAAACAGCCTTGCTCCGAAAACACCATCTGGCTAAAGAAACCAACAGAGACAATTGCATTCTTAAACTAGAAAGGAACAACAAAGAACTAAAACAATTAAAGGCCAAATTGAGTTCTTATATGGTTGAACCGAGAACGTATAGTTTGTTTCAGCAGATTGAATATTTAAGGAACCGAATGGAGTATTTAAAGAATACCAATCAGGAGATTCTTGCTACCTTAAAAGAACCTAGGAAGTCGTTTACGGATATGATGGATTCCATTAAAAAGCAATTCAGGGAATTTACCGAATTGCAGAAAGGAGTTGACGAATATATCCATATCGCTAGAAGTTAGCGGATTGTCTATCAACTAGGAAAAAATTTAATTAAAAAAATCCCCGATTTTCATAAATCGGGGATTTTTATTTGCTTTTAGGAAAATGATTTATTTGTTGGCATTTTTGCCAATATTACCAAGGGCAATGATCACTTCCATTTCGTCTTCGCTTTGATGTATATCTACATAGCCGTCAAAATTGTACAGTTCCTTGTAGGAAATAGCGGTTCCATTATCCAATTTTGTAACCAAAGTAATGCTGTTTTCACAGTCGCATTCAATGGGCAAAAGGGTAATTGCAACAGCGCCACCGCCCAAGGCATTGCCAATATGGATATGGCCAATATGGACATCTGTGGAAGATCCGTTCAATTGCAAGGTAACTTCCGTCGTGCCATCGTCGATCTTTTTAAAGGTGACCTTGCCGCTTACTTCCGGCTTGGCAACGGAGTTTAACTGATAGGTTACACTGCTCGGTAATGCCGGATCAACGGGATCGGGCTCCGCACTGTCCGAGGAACACGCCGCAAGGACAACCGAAAGCATAAATAAGTACAAAAGGGGGAACTTTTTCATCATATAGGTTTATTTAGTGATTTGTAATGCATAGTTACGGCAAAGACAATCACAAAGCAAGTGTTTTACTACAAACGGCGGAAATATACGATGAAATTGAAATGCTTTAATTCCGTTACCGGAAAATGGAATGGGTGAGGATGGAGGCGATTCCCCCGGAATATAAAATATTCTATTTTACATAATGTAGATTATAGTACAGATATGGTTCACGTGTAAAACGGCGTATGCTTGCATTTTACATAATATCAGATATAGGCCCTAGGACTATATCGGCAGATATTATGTAAAAGCCGTTTTACTGGAATTATGTTAGCAGCTGTAACCTATAATTGCATTATGTAAAATATCCCTGGAAATTTGATTGTACAAGAGAATTACAACAGGGTTATCAACTCTCAAGAAATCCCACCAGTCAAGATCTGTATCTATAATCGGTCGTTATGTAAAATTGCCGCACAGCCAACAACTCATGGCTTTAAAAAATCAAAATGCTTTTCCAGCAGCATCTTCTCGCACGAAAAATTAAAAGTCTACCAGACTTTCACTTTTTACGTCGTATTTTTTACACCATCTGCCAGCGCCAAAACCCGCCCGAACGTGCCTTTTCGGTACGGGCGGGAAAGCAAAACTTTTTAACTGTTTTCAAATTCTCGTTCTATCTGTAACTGTTCGTTGGTAAAATTTTTCACGGCCATTTAGACGAAATGCCGCAACAGCTAAAAATTACTCTGCGAGATAATTTCTTAGCCCTTGCTAACCTCTCGTCTTGTTTGAAGTTTTTTTGAACGTGTTCATAACATTATGTAAAATAGACTTTCAACCTTGTAACCTGTAAGCGTTTTTATTTATCTTTTTTTCTTGATAAAAAAAGAAACAAAAAAATCAAGGCTTACAGATAATTTTAGAAACAATATACGGCTCAGTCGCTATATTCTAGAAAGCATTCTAACTCTTAAGACCACCTTAAACTCTTTGAAACATTAAACTAGTCAACAAATCTTATTACCAGCACTCTAGAATATGGCCGCTCCCCTCGCCTATTGTTTAGCTAAAATTCTCTTAGGCCGGCCTAGACCAAGGCAATTTTAAAAATTTGAATCCAGAATTCACTATAAACCCTTATAATTCTACTATTTTATAATTATAATCCCTTTCATGTATATAGGTATCATAGTTGTGTTGAATAAACTTTAACTCTCTTTCAATTCTTTTGTGTTGATATAGCGTGTCTTGTCCTAAAGCTTTTTTAAGTTTTTCAAATCCTTTTTTTGTAATTACAACTAACCAACCACTTCCTGTTTCCGAATGTAAGTTTCGACTATTATTGTATTCTTCTCCTGATTGCCAATGAACGGATTCAACTACCAACTGGTCATCTGCGTCCAACCATCTAAAACTCCCTTCAGAACTTAGTTTCAAACCCATAAATCTGGCTAAATCAGCGTTAAAAGCCAACCAATTCCTTTTATTGTTAAAAGTCATTAACCAGTTATAATAACAGATACTACTTGTAGTATCCCCAAATTCATAATTCTCATAACAGCATTTCTTTATACTTGAAAATATTAAATTAGAATCGACTTGATTGTCATATACATCAACGAAAGATTGACGATTTTCAGTTGTATACCCGTCACCCTGACCTTTAATCATGGTCGTTTCTGCAAGAACAATATAGTCCTCGGTAATTTCAAACTTTAATGTTTCATTTAAATATTCATCTGATATTTCATGAGCCCATTTTTTATCAGCAGATGGTGCGTAGTTGTCATTTTTTAAAATCGATGATATAAACTGTGGCTTTTCATGAGGTACTAGATAGTATAAGGCTTCATCAAAAATATTTGAAATATATTTCGCCAACTCTTTATCAATTTTTTTAAGCTCTACTAATTCCTTCAAAACAATCATCATCCCATTTATTACTGCTTGACTTCTTGGTCTTAAATATGTGGTTCTAACTCTAAATCTATTATCAAACAAATTTCTTAATTCTTCTTCCGATAAGTCTCTATACCACTCAGGGATAACATTATTTTTTGAATGTTGCACTACTCTTGTAGCTAAATTAATTAGCTCGTACTCTGTGCTTTCACTTATTAATTCTAGTTCTCCTTTATATATCCAAACATATTCAATTGGGTTTTCAGTTTCGGGCAAATAGCCTCTTTTGTCAATTCTTTCAATTCTCTCTTCTTCACTTAGTATCAAACCGCCTCTCCCTTCGAATTTTAAGGTATAGGTCAAGGGTTCTTTCTTTGTTTTTAAATCATATAAACTTTCTATGTCCATATCCATTCTTCTCAAAACTCTAATTGCTATATTGTGAATATCAAATCTTTCATGATTAAGCATCTTAGTTATCTCAGTTGAAAAGTCTTTTAAGTACTCAACATCAATTAAACTAATACCTGCCACAAGTTTTATGAAAGTGTAATAGTACTGTTTGCCATATATTCTTTGCAACAATACTTCGATTAAATCCTTGTTGTCATGAAAGTTATTTAGTAAAATTTCATTAATAAAATCATCAAACCTACATGGTATTTCCATTAAGAAAATAATAGTTTGATACAGTAGTTCTTCTTTTGTTAAATCACCGTCTATTTTAGGCGTTCCTGCAGTTATATAATGAGATTTTAAAAGTTGGTTTCTATAGTTAATAATTTCATTGTGTATATCTCGAATCTCCACGTCATCGGACATAAGTTTGAATATAGAATCATACTTACCAATTATAGATTCATGGTCAATTTTAAAGTTTTCAGAAAAATCTTTTAGCGCTTTATTTTGAACAAATTCTTGGTCTTCAATTTTATGATATAGAGAGTACGCCTTAACCCTTAAACCATCATCATATACTTCTCCCCAGCTATTATAATTAGCTTGACTTAAAGCATTTTCTATTATTTGTTTTGTAGTATCAAAGTCTTCTTTATCATAAAAAAAACTCGCAATCTTAATCAAATCAGTACTATCGAATTTTTTTATTTCGAGTATTGATTTTAATTCTATCAAACTTAAATTTGGATATAGTTTTTCAATAACACTAATCCACCGAAAATAACTATGCTCTTTCTCGCTCCTTATTGCTTCAACCAATTGATTATAATCTTTAATCGTTTCAATTGCTTCATCTTTAGAATACGTTGTCCCATCTTGAAGAGTTAAATAAGAACTTGTATCTCGATTTTCTTTAATCATTAAATCATTCAATCCAGTTTCCGTTAAATCAAACTCATTGTTATTACAATATTTTATAAGCTTACCCAAATAATCATTTTGATGTTCCAGAATTGCATAAACCTTAATGTCCTTGACTATCTTTTTAATTTCTGAAATTGATAAATCATACTTTAATAAATTATTAAAGAAGCTATTTCTACTATGATGATTATTATCAAATGCAATGACTAATCTTATGTACAAAGTAACTATCAGAGACCTCTTCTCTGGAAACTGCCTAAGAAAGTGTTCTAATAAGATTTCTATACCATCATTTAATTCGACAAGCCCTTCCATTAACAAGTACTTGAACATTTCAAACCCATTGCCCTTTTCAAGTGAATAAGTGAAAATTTCATTGGCTGGTGTATGTGAAGCTGAATTAACTTTTTGATAAATTGAATCTAACCTTTCTAAATAATATTTTAACTCATTAGAATCCACTTCCTCAAACTTCCCTAACCAATCGACTAGGTAATCGATTTGATTGTCTTTTTCTCCTCTAACATCGAGTGAAATTTCCATTAACTGACTTAAAATTTCTTTTCCTTCCTCAATTTTACCTAATAGCGACCATAATTTAATTTGATATACTCCTTTTTCAATTCTGTCCGTATTATACCCATCTTGAAAAATTGACTTGTCAAGCCTTTTTAAATGATTTATGCACCAATTATTATTCTTTTGACTTTTAATAACCCAATCTATTACTTCTTGCTGTTTGCCCTCTCTCCAATACCTCTCATTTTTATTCCATTCAAGGGAAACTTCAGAAAGTATGTTATTTAATAATTCATCTGAAATTTTTGAAGAAAGTCTTAATATAAGATTTATGATATCTGCTTTATTTTCATGAATTGAATATTCATATCCTCTATCTGTAACATGATTATGGAAATAATTGAATATTTGCTTTAACCTGTAAACGAATTCAATCGAAGATTCCTTTTTTTCATGATGAATATAAGCGTATGATTTACCTAGTTCCGCATATTCATTGCAAAACGCTTTTAAATAACGACTCCTTAAATCTGGTATGAGAGTAATGGTATTAACAGAAAAATCTTGATGAATTATATAGAATAGCCTTGAATAATTGAAAACGTAATTGTTTAAATTAGAATGGTTAATTGAACTACCTATATCCTTGTTTATTGGTTCCGTTAATTTTTCAAAAACAATCTTTCCCTTCTCTAAATCTTTATTGATTAGTACGTGAAATAGGGCCAATCTAAGATTAATTATATTGCTATTGGTTACCTTCCATTTTGAAAGTTCGCTTTTACAGTACACATAAAAATCATCTTCATTTTTCAAATTCCAAACAATCTCAAAGTAGCAGTAGAATAAATCTCCACCGATACTTAGATTTTGAACAGAAAGGATAAGTTCCTTGAGACCTTTCCAATCATTCTCAGCAATTCTAAAATGTAAAATCTCATTAATGGATTCAGATAGAACATCTCTCCCTTCATCCGCAGGGTATTCTTTTACAACTTCAAAAAGTCTTAACTTTTCAACAATCTCCTCAACAGGGTTAAATAAACTTGAAGCTTTAGCCCAAGTACTAATCAAATCAATTTCGTCTATTTGATATACAGACTCTCTGGACATTTTTCTAGCCGATACTTCCTTAACGTTGTTTAATATATAAGTGGGTTCAGCTTTTTGAAAAATCTCTCTAGCTAATTCATTATAGCCTTTCTTATATAGTAATAAGCAATAATCTAATGCGACTTCTTTTTCTACAAATAACTCTACATTATTGTATATGAAAGAATTTGCTATGTCTATCATTGATAGCTCATGATAGGTTTCATAATACAAACTTGGAGTAAAATTGTTAATTCTTTGTCTAAGTTCGTATTCCGATAGAGAACAAATTAGAAGAGATTTTATGTTTTTTGTAAAACCATTCGCTTGGGCTACGAGCTTAATGTCATCTTTAATATAATTAGTATTTCTATAGGCAAACCATTGTTCTCTAAAGTACTCCTGAGATACCATTTCGGCTATTAAATCAAACTTTTCAGCTTGAAACAAATGGTAAATAATGTTCCATTTGTATTCATCATCAATGTCTTTTATACCCTCATATATTTTTAGATGATACTGAGTATTTAAGCTATTATTGAATTCGTCTGAAAATATATCCTTGGCTGTTTCTTCAATAAGAAATTCTTTAAAGCTGTTATGAAAAAATTGCCATAAATTTCCTTTTTTAAAGAAATAATGTTCGGCCATCCTTTTGGCTTCTTCAGCTTCTTCTCTTGAGAAAGAGAAATTGGATAATAGTTTAATATCTATATAAGAATATCTAAATCTTGAAAAGATTCCTAGCAGTTCAACAAACTTGGCATTTGATTTAATACTACTCCAGAACACCCTATACTCATCATAAATATCTCCACTAAAAATATTTCCATCAATTATTTTTTCAAAATTCTGATATCCTTTACTTAAAACTTCTTCTATTGTATATCTCAGAAATAAAGGATGTCCTTTTGAATTAAAATAAAGCTTTTCTAACTGATTTTTTTTTAGGGTTAAATCATATGATTTTGCAAGATTATCGACTTGTTCTTCAGATAGAGGTTTTATAGTAATCACCCTATCCTTATCCATTAAATCAAGTTTGATTCTTGGAGGAAGGTCATCTAATCTTTCTATCGTTCTTGTTCCAAGTATGAAATATATATTTTCAGGGATTTGTTCTGGTAAAGGAAGAATAGATATTAAACTTTTATTTATATTTTGTTCTCTTTCAATATGGTCTAATCCATCGATTAAAATAAATGTTTTTACACCGCTCCTAGAAATTTTCTCAAGCTCTTCCTTAAAATGTTTTTGAAGGTCTTCAATATCATTTGTCGGCAATCTATCCTGTAAGGAGACCCCTTTTTCTCTGATTTGGACTAATAAATCTTTTAAAAACAGTTTCGCTTCTCCTCGAAAACCAGAACTATAGTTCATGTCTTTATTTACATATGCGTAATATTTGAGAATTTTATGATTAGAGTTACTTATCCATTTTGTTAGCAAGGTTGATTTTCCAGAACCAGCATTTCCAATTAATGCAATATAACCTCTATCATCGATTTCAGTCAATTCATTTAGTTTCTCAAGGGTATCATTTATTGGTTGATAATGTAATTCATCAATAAAAAATGAATGTCTGAAATGGGTTTCATACCTATGCCCAAGCCCAAATTCGGTAAGTATTTTCTCCTTGGTTAATTTAACATTTCCATTACGCCCAATAATTTCAAATATAGATTTGGCGATTTTATCAATATCTATCTTCCTTTTATTCCATATGTAACTGTCTAAAATTTGTACATTATTTCATTAGTGGGCACTTAAAACCCGTTGATTTTCAATTGTTTAAAACTTAGTTCTTTGACATCTTTGTAGTCGTAATCCGTAAGTATCTCTCTTA
>JAIRBC010000156.1 GCA_022008415.1 Cerina litoralis | reverse complement strand
AATATTCCTTGTCTCCTAGTGTTGCCATTTTTTTAAACGTTATTAAGTTACTGGGTTAATAGTTAATTGTTAAAAGTTGATTGTATCTTGTGTCTAATGAATACTGCCTACCGAATACTGCCTACTGCCCGCTACGACTGCCTACTTCGCTCTGGTTAAAGTTCATTATCGAATAGAAAGAGATTTTCCTACCTTTCTAAACCCCTAAACGTAATTCCAATTCCTTTTTCCATTTATCGTAGGCGGGCCTATAAGCCCCGGTATCCGTGGAAGGCTTATAGCTCATTACATAATCGTTATCCAT
>JAIRBC010000155.1 GCA_022008415.1 Cerina litoralis | reverse complement strand
TCGATTACACGGGCACGGCCGGGAGCCTTGACTTCACGGGCACGGTGGCGGGCCAGACACGTACAATCACGGTGCCTATAGTCGACGACAACATTGTGGAGGGCAACGAGACCTTTACGCTACAGCTGGGCACCCCGACCAACGGGGTGACCCTGGGCAAGGGCTCCGCGACGGGGACCATTACGGACAACGATACGGCGAGCCTCTCTATAGCGGACGCCACGGTGGCCGAGGACGTCGCCGGGGGCAACATGGTCTTTACGGTGACCCTGAACAACGCGGTATCGGGAGGCACGACCGTTGC
>JAIRBC010000154.1 GCA_022008415.1 Cerina litoralis | reverse complement strand
GCGACAAGCTAGCAAAGGGCGTATGGGGGATGCCTAGGCTCCCAGAGGCGAAGAAGGACGCGATAAGCTGCGAAAAGCTGCGGGGATCGGCACACACGATATGATCCGCAGGTATCCGAATGGGGCAACCCACTATGTTGAAGGCATAGTACCCCGCAAGGGGGGCGAACCCGGCGAACTGAAACATCTAAGTAGCCGGAGGAGGAGAAAACAAGAGTGATTCCGGTAGTAGCGGCGAGCGAAACCGGAGAAGCCCAAACCGGCAATGTTTCGGCATTGTCGGGGTTGTAGGACCGCGATATTGCG
>JAIRBC010000153.1 GCA_022008415.1 Cerina litoralis | reverse complement strand
CCGACCTTCTCGATCAATTGGGCGCGGACTACAACAGTTTGGCAGACTTCGATACCGCGGACGAGAAGGCGCTCTTGGCCAAAATACTTACCTATCACGTGGTTTCCGGTGCAGCGGTCCTTTCTTCCGACCTTACGGACGGAATGGTCGTGACCACCGTTCAGGGGGAGGACCTAAAGGTGAACTTGACCGGCGGCGTGATGATCGACGATGCCACGGATTCGGACGCCGACGTAACGACGGCCGACGCCATGGCGAGTAATGGCGTAGTGCACATTATTGATAAGGTATTGCTGCCTCAGGAAGCC
>JAIRBC010000152.1 GCA_022008415.1 Cerina litoralis | reverse complement strand
GTTGTTCACGGTTCTTTTCACCTTTCCCTCACGGTACTGGTACACTATCGGTCTCCCAGGAGTATTTAGCCTTGGCGGATGGTCCCGCCCGGTTCACACAGGGTTTCACGTGCCCCGTGCTACTCAGGATACCGCTATGCGCAGCGCGCTTTGCCCTTACGGGGCTATCACCCTCTACGGCCCGTCTTTCCAAACGGCTCTGGTTCATTGCGCACGCAATATCGCGGTCCTACAACCCCGACAATGCCGAAACATTGCCGGTTTGGGCTTCTCCGGTTTCGCTCGCCGCTACTACCGGAATCACTCTTG
>JAIRBC010000151.1 GCA_022008415.1 Cerina litoralis | reverse complement strand
TCTTGGATTAGAATCGGAAGAAGGTTACGAACCGATTAACAAAAATGTAGAAAAACTGGACCGATTTAATTAATCGATTGGAGCAGGAAAAAAATCCTATTGCAGCGAGAGGCGGATTTTTCACTCGGACGGAATTTAAAAAAGACCGAACTGTGCGCGCTCACTCGGACGATCGCAAAAGCTGGTAACAATGGCTATAATTCAGCCTTCCCGTACTGCAAGCAAGAAAAATTCTTACATTTAACCTGGCCCGATTCCGAACTGATAGATCCTACCGGATCTTTCAGGCCGAAATCATAGCCGGGCCGTTC
>JAIRBC010000150.1 GCA_022008415.1 Cerina litoralis | reverse complement strand
AATATTCCTTGTCTCCTAGTGTTGCCATTTTTTTAAACGTTATTAAGTTACTGGGTTAATAGTTAATTGTTAAAAGTTGATTGTATCTTGTGTCTTGTGTCTAATGAATACTGCCTACCGAATACTGCCTACTGCCCGCTGCGACTGCCTACTTCGCTCTGGTTAAAGTTCATTATCGAATAGAAAGAGATTTTCCTACCTTTCTAAACCCCTAACCGTAATTCCAATTCCTTTTTCCATTTATCGTAGGCGGGCCTATAAGCCCCGGTATCCGTGGAAGGCTTATAGCTCATTACATAATCGTTATCCAT
>JAIRBC010000014.1 GCA_022008415.1 Cerina litoralis | reverse complement strand
TGTAAGAGAGATACTTACGGATTACGACTACAAAGATGTCAAAGAACTAAGTTTTAAACAATTGAAAATCAACGGGTTTTAAGTGCCCACTAATGCCCGTTGGTATAAAATCAACCTTGAACATTGAACTCTTTTTGCCAACTGCCTACCGATCATTCCATTCTTCCCTCAATATCCCATAACAACACGTATTTCTCTTGTAGCCGTCCAAGAGGTATACATTTTTGCGTAGAATGCCCTCTAATTTTGCGCCCAATTTTTCCACAGCCTTTCGGGACCGTACATTGCGTTCATCGATGCGGAACTCCACTTTTTCGAAATCCATTTTATTAAAGGCATGATCGAGCATCAGTATTTTCATTTGTTTGTTTAATCCACTGCCCTGGAATTCCCTTCCTATCCAAGTGGAGCCTATTTCCAGCGTCCTGTTAATATGATCCATGTTCATAAAACGGGTGCTGCCAGCGTATTGATTGATTTTTTTGTCGAAAACGAGGAAGGGAATGGCAGCATTTCGCTTCTGTTTTTCAAGGGCCAGTTCCACGTATCTTTTTAGGGCCTCCGGGGTCTGAATGTCCGAAGGGGAATATTGCACCAGCTTTTCCTCGGCAGCGACGGGGTATAACAGGGGGTAATTATCCATCGTCAAAGGGGAGAGAAGAACCCTGTCGTTTTCCAATGTAGGCGGTCTAGGTGTCATATAAGTCCGTTTATTATTTGTTTTCTAACCTCATGTCCGCCCTCGAACACCAGTTGCTCCGCCCTTCCTTCAAAAACTACTTGTATTCTTTTGGAAATATCCGTTAGCCGTTGCTCGGTAAGGTATTCGTCCTTGTTGCCAACAATTACCGTGATTTTGGTCTGATTCTGGTTCAGGAATTTAAAATCGTTTGCGGCAATCTCACGGGGAACTTCACCCGCATAAAACACAAGATGGTCACATTTTAGTTGTCGTTTGGCCACCCATCTAGCAACTATGGAAACCCCTTGGGAAAACCCGAATATCAGTAACCGACATCGAGGTGGAATGTTCTCGGCCTTGTATACCCCATCCAGATATGCCAAAACGTTATCGGTTTCCAAAGCCGTGTTTTCCTTGGTCAACCAACTGGCACCCACATATTTGTATTTTTTATCGAGATAGTATTTGGATGGGGCTTGTGGGGCAATGATATAATTTTCATCCGGGGGAAGTTCGTCAAAATATCTTAAAAAAAACCGGCTCAAATACCCAAGACCGTGCAGCACGATCCACACGTTCTGCGTCTTTTCAGAGAAAACGTTAAGGGTGGTATACGTGTTGGTGACTTTATAACTGATCTGCTTTTCCATAAACTCGATTTAAATGTAACCGCTTTTTGATAATGTAATGCTTAATTTTACAAAAAAATAATCCCCATGGACGATTTCAAAGAGAAAATCCTAAAAATTTGCAATGAAACCTCGAAAAATACACTTGTGGAAACCTTGGGTATCGAGTATATAGATGTTGGCGAGAACGTCCTTGTTGCTAGAATGCCCGTCACCCCCAAAGTGCATCAGCCCGACGGGATTCTACACGGGGGTGCCTCGGTAGCACTCGCGGAGAGCGTTGGTAGTGCGGCTTCGTATATTTTTTTAAACGCCCAGGAGTTTACGGTGAGGGGGATAGAAATATCGGCCAACCATTTAAAAGGTATCAGCGAGGGCTATGTTTTTGCGACGGCCTCCATTATTCATAAAGGACGGACCACCCAACTCTGGGAAATCAGAATTACGGATAAGGACGACCGGCTAATATCTATCTGTAAACTTACCACGATCGCATTGCCAAAGAAATAGATCCCAACATGCCAAATTCAATTTTGCAATTTTTGGAAACTCACCTTTTGCAAAACCTGCCTTTCGCAGTTTACAGAAAGCCCAATGAAGATAAGGTCAGGGCGATACTTCAAAACGATACCACCTTGCACCATTGCGTGGATTTTTCGGAGAAAGGTTTTGTCTTTGCGCCCTTTAACGCTGCCTCCTCTCCTATATTATTACAACCCGAGAGTGTTCTGGAGGAAGATTACTTGCCTGGTAAAGTATCCAACGCCAACGTTGAAAACTTGTCCCCATTAGGTGAAAATGGTAAGGAAATCCATATGGATCTGGTTATAAGAGGAATTAAAGAAATTGAAAAGGGAAACCTTAAAAAGGTAGTCCTCTCCCGCAAATTGGAAGTGAAATGCGATAAATTGCCAATGGATCTGTTCCGGGAATTATTGGGAAGATATCCCACCGCATTTTGTTACCTGTGGTACCATCCAAAGGTCGGGATGTGGCTTGGAGCAAGTCCGGAATTGTTGTTATCTGTCAGGAACAAACAATTATATACCAGTTCCATTGCCGGAACCCAGGTCTTTAATGGCGAAGAAAACCCGATTTGGGGAAAGAAGGAGTTGGAAGAGCAAGACATGGTAACCCATTATATTACGGAGGCCTTGGAAAATAAGGTAACCGATGTTAGGGTGTCTGGCACTAAATCGGTCAGGGCCGGAAATTTGTGGCATCTCGGCACCAATATCTCAGGTCGAATAAAAGATATGGCCCTTTCCCCAATTATTAAAGCGTTGCATCCTACTCCGGCGGTTTGCGGCCTTCCCCAAAAGCTGTCCCAGAAGTTTATCTTGGAGCACGAAAACTACGATCGGGAATTTTATACGGGATTTTTGGGGGAATTAAACAGGAAGGAACAGGTGGGGCGGAGCGACAATCCAAGGAACCAAGAAAACGCAGCCTATAAATTGGTGCGCAACACCACCCAACTTTTTGTAAACCTTCGCTGTATGCAAATCGATGGAAATACTGCCACCCTTTACGTCGGTGGTGGAATTACACGTGCGTCCGACCCTGAAAAGGAATGGCAGGAGACGGTAGAAAAGAGCGGGACATTGCTGAAGGTGATTTTTGATTGAATAGAATACATAGGACATAGAACAGAGAGTAGAGAACAGAGAGAAAAGTCTAAATTCCTCAATAACTAAAAATTTAAGCTTTTGAAATATTCCAGTATTCCCTCGGCCCAGGCCATTGTTTACCATTGCAAGGTAAAAGGTATTAATAACATCGTGATTTCGCCCGGTTCCCGGAACGCCCCTTTGATCATCGGTTTTACCGGCGACCCGTTTTTTTCTTGCTTCAGTATTGTGGACGAACGTTGCGCCGCCTTTTACGCGCTCGGAATCGCCCAACAACAAAGGGGCCCCGTGGCCTTGGTTTGCACTTCGGGCAGTGCGCTACTCAACTATTTTCCAGCGGTGGCGGAAGCCTTTTACAGCGATATTCCCTTGGTTGTTATATCTGCAGATAGACCTTTGTACAAATTAGATATAGGGGACGGACAGACCATTCGGCAGGAAGGCGTGTTCGGTAAACATGTTGGTTATTCTGCCCAGCTGAAACAGGATGTAACGCATGCTACATCGGTTTATAAACACCATTTCACGGAATGGTCCGAAGAGAAAGAGTTCTTGGAGCGGGATCAGATCAAGGTTCAGGAACACAACGACAAGGAACTCAATACCGCCATAAACATAGCCATTAAGGTTAAATTGCCCGTCCACATCAACGTTCCTTTTGAAGAACCTTTGTATCGGGCAATAGAATTCCCTTCTATATCACCAAAAGTGGTCCCGGTAGAGGCCGATACTGTGGAAAATGCACTGGATTTAAGGGAATTTGCGCAGATTTGGAACAATTGTGATCGAAAAATGATATTGATAGGGTCCTATCCGCCAAATTTAATGGAACAAAGTTTGTTGGATCAATTGGCAAACGATGCTTCTGTTTTGGTATTTACCGAAACCACTTCTAATATGCATCATCCCAATTTCTTCCCGAGTATAGATAGCATTTTGGCTCCCATAGAAAAATCCGGGGAAGGGGAAATGGAATCCTTGGCCTTGCGGCCCCAACTATTACTCACTTTCGGGGGGATGGTTGTCTCCAAGAAGATCAAGGCCTTTCTACGGCATAACAAGCCCGATCATCATTGGCATATCGACCCGAAAAAAGCGTATGACACCTATTTTTGTTTGTCCCATCATTTTGAAATGGCTCCTAATACTTTCTTTTCCAAGTTTCTAGTCGGCGTTAAACCTGTTGAAAGCGATTATCGGCGGTATTGGTCCGCGGTGAAGCTGCGTTATGAGACCAGGAGGAATAGTTATTTAAGCGAAATTCCGTTTTCGGACATGCGGGCTTATCACCTTGTCCTTAACGGTATTCCAGAGGCGTATCAACTACAGCTTGCCAACAGTTCCACAGTGCGATATTCCCAATTGTTCGATCTGCATCCGTCCCTTTCCGTCTTTTGCAACCGGGGCACCAGTGGGATCGACGGCAGCATTTCTACAGCGATCGGCGCTTCGGTCTATCACAAGACCCCTACGCTCCTTCTTACCGGGGATCTAAGTTTCTTTTATGATAGCAACAGCCTTTGGAACAGTGCAATTCGGTCCGATTTCAGGATTATTGTGGTCAACAACCAGGGAGGCGGTATCTTTAGGATATTACCCGGCCAGGAGGAGACCGAAATTTTTGATACCTTTTTTGAGGCCAAACACGGGTTGGATGCGCACCATCTGTGCCGTATGTACAATTTGGAATATTCCGTGGCCTCCGATGCAGAAACATTGAAGATTGCCTTGGCTAATTTTTATATGAAATCCAGAATTCCAAAACTGTTGGAAATTAAAACACCCAGATTATTGAACCACAAAACTTTGCTCGGTTACTTCGATTGCTTATCTTAGGGAATTATTAATCTTAAAGGATAAAACAATTATGAGCAAAAGAGATGATTTGATCGAAAAGTATGCGGCGGACATCAAAGAAAAGTTTGGAGAGAGCCCTAACATGGATCTGTTGACCAAAGTGGCCATAGGTTTGGGCCCGGCAATCTACAATGCCGATGCCTCAAAGGTTTCTGGCACCGACAGTAAGGAGTTAGAAACGGTAAAGAACAATTTTTTGATCAAAAAATTGGGATTAAAGGATGGTCCGGAATTGATGTCCGCTATAAATAGTGTCATCGAAAAATACGGGTCGTCCGTAAGAAATAAGTACAGGGCGGTAGTATACTACCAGCTGGCCAAACATTTTAAGAAAGAAGGAGTTTATAAATAGAATCTTGTTTTATAATTTGAAAGCTGTTCCTTTTAAAGAACAGCTTTTTTTATTTTTGTGCCATGATAAAATTGGGAGACTACAATACGCTTACCATACTTCGTGAAACGAGCGTCGGATTATTTTTGGGGGACGATGAGGGGACCGATGTACTTTTGCCGAACAAGTACGTCCCAAAATCTTACGGGATAGGGGAAAAGCTGCGGGTCTTCTGTTACTTGGATCACGAAGAGCGCCCTATCGTTACAACCTTGGAGCCCTATATTATCCGGGATACCTTTGAACTGCTCCGAGTAATGGAGGTAAATAATATTGGAGCCTTTATGGATTGGGGACTGGAAAAGCACCTTTTAGTACCCTTTAGTGAACAGCGCAATAAAATGCAGGCCGGACACTGGTATGTGGTTCGTTGCTATCTGGACGAAAAATCGGAAAGGCTGGTGGCTTCCAATAAACACGATAAATTTCTGAGCAATGAAAACCTGACCGTCAATGTTCTGGAAGAAGTAGACCTGATCGTCACCAGGCATACGGATCTGGGTTGGGAAGTAATCATCAACAACCAACACAAGGGATTGGCGTTTACCAGTGATGTGTACCAAAAAATTGCCATTGGGGATAAATTAACCGGATATATCAAAAGTATTAGACCTGATCATAAAATAGATATTTCCTTACAACCGTTGGGATATATGGGATTGGAGCCTATGGCCAATGCCATCTATGAAAGATTGACCGCCGCCGGGGGATTTCTGCGATTGCACGACAAATCTTCACCCGAAGATATCAGGGAAGTTTTGCAAATGAGCAAAAAGGCCTACAAGAAGGGAATTGGCACCTTGTACAGGGAACGAAAAATTGAAATAAAGGAAGATGGGATATATATTGTGGACAAACAATGATCTTCTGCTATAGGCGTTATATAAATACGTGTAAATCAAGTAAGTTAACGTTGTTTTGGGATCTTTTATCCGTAAAAAAACTAAATTTGTCAAATGGGAACAATAAATTTTATAATTTTAAGGTTTATCGAATAGTACAATCTTGATTAATCCCCCTGAAAACAAGTAGCAAATGCCATTCATAGAAGAAAGCGATTTACTGGAATTGCATAAAGATATAGACAAGGCGCAGATTATCAACGAGCGTCTTTTAGACCAGATAAAATTTAAGAATAAAGAGATAAAGAGAAACAAGATCCAACGGAATATTCTTGCGGGGGTTACGGGACTCTTTTTGATCGGTACCTTGGCCATAACCTCATTTTCTGCAGGGGTTAGCAGTTCTACCCATATGGATAGCCAGGGGAGCAACAACCTATTGGTCTCTATAGATAGCTTAGATGCGATAAAGGCACGTATAGACAACCTAAAGGAAAAGAACGAAGAGCTAAGTTCCGTCAAGGAATTTTATCTAGCCAAGAATTTTCTGGATAAGGAAAAAGTGTACTCTGTACAGATCAAATCCTTTGTCGACAACAATGTAACCTTGGCCTCCGAGGCACTTACCAATACGCTGTTTGTAAAAACCAACCCTTTCTACGCCTATTCCTTGGGCAACTTCGAAACCTTGGACGAAGCGAGAACTTTTAGAAAACAGTTGGTCAATATGGGCTTCCAGGATGCTTTTGTGGCTTCGTATAAAGATGGCAAACGAGTTAAAATAGAGGACCCGTTTTAAGTGGTGTCCGATTATAAATTATAATAACTGCGTTTCGATCGTATAGATAACGGTCGCTTTAGATCTGTTGCACGGGTAAACTCCTAGATTTTCAAAATATGCCTTATCCCTCCAGTCATTCAGTACCCCACCAGTCCGCTCGAGCCGTTCGGACGGAAATGATACTGTCGGGGCGGGCTTCACGGGCCTTGTTCCAAGATATGCTAGTTCGGGCGTTCTGGAGGATGGGCTAACATTAAGAAATAGATTGGTTTGACTAAAATTAAAATTTGGTTGGCAGCCGCTCGGTTGCGGACCCTTCCCCTTTCCATATCTGGGATTCTAGTGGGTGCAGGCCT
This sequence comes from Cerina litoralis, assembly GCA_022008415.1. Taxonomy (GTDB): domain Bacteria; phylum Bacteroidota; class Bacteroidia; order Flavobacteriales; family Flavobacteriaceae; genus Cerina; species Cerina litoralis. Next base: position 130,030 of record JAIRBC010000014.1, on the reverse strand, counting down.
TGCTGGATTTTACGGCTACTATGATTCCACAATTTTTATATTGGCCTTATTCACAACTATCGGATTTCAGGTTACCTCCAATTTTGCCAATGATTACGGCGATGGTATCAAGGGAACCGACGATCATGATCGCCTGGGCCCCAAGCGTGCATATCAAAGTGGGCATTTGTCCCGCAGGGAACTAAAGAACGGAATCATAGGGTCTATAGCTATAGATTTTTTGTTGGTCCTTGCCCTGATGTACTTCTCTTTTGAAAAGGAACACCTCATTTATGTCGCGTTGTTTATTGTACTTGGGGTAGCCAGTATATGGGCCGCGATAGCGTATACGGTTGGTAGATCGGCTTATGGTTACAAAGGTTTGGGCGATGTTTTTGTGTTTCTTTTTTTCGGGTTATTGGGGGTGCTTGGGTCCATGTTCCTCTTCACAAAATTTTTGACGCCCGCCTCCTTTTTTCCAGCGGCAGCTATAGGACTATTGAGCACGGGGGTTTTAAATCTCAATAATCTGAGGGATTATACATCGGACAAGAGGACCGGGAAGAATACTTTGGTGGTGCTTTTTGGTCTCGATTGGGGAAAGAAATATCATTATATCCTTTTGGTTGCCGCCTTTCTCTGCATCTTGATATTTACTTGGTTGCATTTTCAAAGATGGACACAACTACTGCAATTTGTCGCTTTTATTCCCATACTACTGCATCTAATACGGGTTTCCCGGACCAGGGACCCAAGATTAATAGACCCCGAACTCAAGAAATTGGCCCTTTCCACTTTTTTATTGGCGGTTTTGTTTTGCCTTGGTTATGGATACCTCAATTAACTATTTTAGCAACGGACACGGGAATTTTTCAGATGTATAGCGCAAAAAACAGAGTTTGGTCCCGAAACGTCGGGGCTTAATGTGTATTTTTGACAACATGTACAAACGTTAGGTTGGGCGTAGTAGCTGCGAAAAAGAACACGTCAACAACCAAAATAGGGTTTTTAGAGATACTATATTATAATTTTTTGTAAATTTGGTTTTGCATAACCTTCTAAACCCCACCTGCTTTGGAACAATCAATTAAGATTCTTATTGTCGAGGACAATGTAATTATTGCCGATGATATGCAATCCATGCTAGAAGAGATTGGCTACGAGATCGTAGATAATGTTATTGTCTATGAACAGGCCGAGGAGGTCCTAAAGAACAATCATGTGGATCTTGTTTTAATCGATATCATACTTGCTTCCGACAAGACGGGTATCGATTTGGGTAAACTCATACGCCAAAAATATAATATTCCGTTCATTTTTGTCACATCCAACTCTGACCGCGCCACGGTAGAAAATGCAAAGACCGTAAAGCCCAATGGTTATCTGGTAAAGCCCTTTGAACAGCAAGACCTTTACACTTCAATTGAAATTGCACTTTCCGGATTCAACTACGACGAAAAGCCGGGCGAACAGGAATTAAGCGATGACAGACCGTTGTCTAATTCCGTTCTAAAAGACTCCATTTTCGTTAAAAAACAACATTTATACTACCGCATCCAGTTCGAGGATATACGGTTTATAAAGGCCGATAATGTTTATCTCGAGGTAAATACGGTAGATAAAAAATTCTTGGTGAGGTCACCTTTAAAAGACTATCTGGAAAAATTGCCGTCCAACAAGTTTTATAGGGCGCACAAGTCCTATATAGTGAACGTGGACCATATTGATGCCATCAATTCCCGGGACATCATGATCAATAATACGGTGATACCAATTTCTAAGGATTTTAAGGAATTTATTATTTCCTCGATGAATTCGTAGCTACCCTTTTTCTTCATTTCTTCATTCTACTCTATGGACCTTATATTAGGGCAATTTACAATGTCCCAATGTAGGGTTTTTGTCAAGTTTATCGCCTTATTTGCCCCCACACCATCATAATGTACTTCTACACCACAAAAATTGATGGTTACACAACATTGTTTAATCGCACTTATTTTTGTTTCGTATTTTCGTGCCGGTAAAAAAAGACCCCAAATCTTACCATTTCCATAACCAAAGATTCAGGTTTAATAATTTAATTAGGACAGCGAGATGACCCGGCCGAAGGGTTGGGAATATAGAAAAGTGATATTCAATTTCCTTGTGAAAATAATGGGCTACTTTGGTCTATGCTCTGTATTTCACGCTCTTATTTCTTTTTGTCCTCCTTCTCTTTGCGATGCTGGGGAAGCCCTAAAATGATTTAGGCTAGCAACAAAGGGTTCATATAGTTATATTATAACGCAATGAAGTGGTTTAAACTTTTAGCTTTCTAGCGAAGATTGAATATTTTTTGGCCATTTGAAGGCCCGCCAGAATGACCTTTCGGGCTGGCTTATCCGAGTTGTATAGTCGCGAAGCGTCGGGGCTATGCGTGAAAAACAGGACGGAAAATGGGTAAAAAGAAGCTCGCGAACCTTTGGGATTTAGCGAATGAAAAAAGTTTAAACAGTTTCTTATTAATGGCTGTGCAATTTTGTATGGCCATTTTTCGTTTTTAAACCATCGACCTATTGCCGGGGTCGTTTTATATAAACCTTCACGGATTGGAGGACGTGTATTTATAAGGAGCGTGTTGGCCACAAAATTGAACCGCTTTGCAACATAAATTTAGAAATGATAGTGCATTGAGGTATGTTTGTTTGGTGGCATTTTAAAGGGAATATCCTTGATTGAGGATGCGCGCAAGGGGAGCCACTGGCCGGAAGATTTAATTTAAAGAAGATAATAGACCCAAATTTCCAATGATAAACCCATTTATCAAAATAGGCCAATTTTGTTTCGCCCTAATCCTATTTACGGGCGTGGCCCTCGCCCAGGATACTTCTTTGGACGAAAATATCCTCAATAAATTCAAGAATCAGGAAAACGTAGCCGGTAGATTTCAATTTTTTTATTCCACCCCCAATCGATACAAGGAGAATTCTGCCTATGATTGGTTGGATGCGGTAAACATTTATTTGAACAGTGCCGAAAAAATTAAGGATTCCATAAGTGCTCAGCAATACAAAATGATGCAGGCGCAGATCTACTTTGATTTGGGAGAGTTTGATACGAGCATTGCCATAGCGAAAGAACTTTACGAAAATAAGGCAAAGATGGATCTGCCCACCAAGAAGGTACTCCTAGACCTGATGGACGATGACTATGCCAAATTGAAACTTTATGACAAACAATTGGAAGTCCGCCAGGAGAAAAAAGACCTCGGTCTAACCAACAGCATAGCGTTCTATGATATTTATGCCAATATGGGGTTTTACATAAAGGCGCGGAACGACTATATCATGGAGATGAAAAAAACGGTCCGGGACGACGATTATTTTGCAAAGGCCAAATACCACAATAATGTGGGGAATTATCTTAGGTTGGATAAGTCCTCCTCCGTTGCCCTGGCCAAATACAAGGAGGCCATGGGATACCTAACCGTGTTTTTGAACAACATTAATCAGGTAAAGACCGAAAAAGAAATCGTTGAAGGCAACTTGCTCAAAGGAATCATTGAAGGCAACATAGGAAAGTGCTATACCCAGTTAAAACAGTACGAGGAGGCTATCCCTTTGTTAGAATCGAGTATTGCGACCATCAATGAATACAATAAGGGAAAATTTTCATCCGATGTGATAGAGAACACCTTGGATCTGGCAGAATGTAACCTGCAGTTGGAAAAGTACAAAACCGTTGAAGATTATCTCAATGATGACCTGAAACCAGTGAGCGTGGAGAACGTCATTAAAATGAACCGTTTGTACGCCACTTATTTCGATAGGATCGGGGATTATAAAACTTCGTCCGATTTTTTGAAAAAGAATGCGAGGATTAGAGATTCTATCACGACCACCGACGCCCTTTTAAAACAACAACAGCTAAAATCCCTTGTTGGGCAGGATTTGGCCAATACCCGAAGCATGATCGATGAGCAAAAATTGGCATTGGAAAGAAACCGCAATGAAATGCAAGCCAAGGACGAGCGAATCAATTTGGTCTTTATTTCGTTGGTCTTTACATTACTGGGCTTTGCCGGGATGGTGTATGCCTATTTAAAGAGTATTAAAAACCAACGCTTGATAGCAGAGCAAAAGTTTATCATTGAGAATGCCCTTGTAGAAAAGGATTCCCTCCTCAAGGAAATACACCACAGGGTAAAGAACAACCTACAAATGGTTTCCAGCCTTCTTAGCTTACAGACCAAAAATACGAGGAGCAAGGCCGCAATCGTAGCTTTGGAGGAAGGTAAGAGCAGGGTAAAGGCTATGGCCCTGATCCATCAGAAATTGTATCAGAACGATGATCTTTCGGTCATCGAAATGCAGGGTTATATAGAGAGCCTTATCAACAGTATTCAATCCGTTTACAAGAAAGGCGGACATAATATCAATATCACCATTGATGCCGAAGGAACGGAATTGGATATCGATAGGGCCATACCTTTTGGCCTTATATTAAACGAGCTGGTGTCTAACTCGTTTAAATATGCCTTTCCCGAGGACGATGAAAGCGGAAAGATTTACATCCACCTCAGTAAGAACGGGGACAAAGGCTTTTTTGAGTATTCGGACAACGGTATTGGATTGCCCGAAGATACCGATGAACGGGCCAATTCTTCCATGGGCATCCGCTTGATGAACCGCTTGGTAAATCAGCTGCAATCTACATTGAACATCGACAAATCTACCGAAGGGGTTCGTTTCTGGTTCAATTTTAAATAAATTTGGGCCGGAGCCTCTTAATTCCCTTACAATTTAACCTTCCAAGGGTCGAAAACATATTCTGTTTGGGACAGGTGATAAACTTCCAAATGGTTATTGGATTACTGGGTTGATGAATTAATCCTATGTTTACCACAAACTATCAACTTTGAACCTTGGACTTTTTCTGTTAACTTTACGGTTGCCGGGTTACATTTATTAACTCACTAATAACCTAATAACTCTAAGGACTATAAAGGTTATCGGGGCCAAGAATTTAGAATTGGCAATCATATTTTCGAATAATTACAAACAACCATGAAAATCACCTTTTTTGGGCACGCTACACTCTGGATAGAGACCGATGGAAAATCCCTGTTGGTAGACCCGTTTATTTCGGGAAACGAAAAGGCATCCGATAAAATAGACATCCGAGAATTAAAGCCCGATTACATCCTCTTGACCCATGCCCATAACGATCACACCTTGGATGTGGAGGCCATTGCCAAAAATTCCAACGCTATAATTGTCAGCAATTTTGAGATTGCCATGTACTATGAAGCAAAAGGATTTCAGGTGCATCCCATGAACCACGGTGGCAACTGGAATTTCGATTTTGGCAAATTAAAATACGTAATCGCCGTTCATACATCTTCCTTTGGGGATGGCACCTACGGCGGTCAGCCCGGGGGATTTATTTTGTCGTCCGAAGGAAAAAACGTGTACATCGCCGGTGATACCGCCCTGACCATGGATATGAAGTTGGTGCCATTGACTGCCAAACTGAATCTCGCCATCCTTCCTATAGGCGACAACTTTACCATGGGGGTGGACGATGCCATCACGGCTTCGGAATTTGTGGAATGCGATACCGTTTTGGGGTGCCACTACGATACCTTTGGCTATATCGAAGTAGACCATCGGGAAGCCATCGGGAAATTTAAGGCCGCAGGTAAGAAATTGCACCTTTTGGAAATTGGGGAATCCATGGAGGTGTGAAACCCTCTACCTCACTTGGCTTTTCAATATAATTTTGTGAAGCAGTTTCGGAAAAAAACGTTTTATGTAAATGGCCAGGATTTCCTTTCGGCCGATATAGGACTCCATTTTTTTCTTTTCTATGGCCTTGATCAATTTTTGGGCCAATTCCGATACGGGCATCCCGTTCTTTGTCGCGTCATCGTCCTTGTTTTGGGCGCTGCCATCCCCTTTTAAGGCATTTTTGGCCACATCGGTGGCTATGAACCCAGGCAGGACCATCGTCACGGCGATACCGTCTTTTTCGTGTTCCATCCTTAGGGAGTCAAAAAAGCCATGGAGCGCGTGTTTGGCTCCACAGTAGCCAGAGCGGTAAGGTGATGAAAACATGCCCATTAGGCTGGAAACCGTGGCAATATGCCCCGATTTTCTTTCTACAAAATGGGGGAGTATGGCCTTGGTGACCGCTACGGTGCCCAAATAATCCACATCCATCAATTTTTGGTAGACCTCAAAATCGGTTTCCATAATCAAGGAACGTTGACTGATGCCCGCATTGTTGATCAAGACATCGACATGGCCAAAAAAGGAGATGGCCTCCCGACCTTTTTGTGGCATGGCCTCAAAATTTGTCACGTCTAGGGGCAATATGCGTACATTTTTGGGATGGGAACAATTGTTCTTTACCTGTTGCAAGAGTTCTTCCTTTCTGGAGGAAAGAATCAGCTTACAGTTCTTTTTGTCCAATTCATAGGCCAAAGCCTCCCCAATGCCCGAGGAGGCACCCGTAATCCAAATAACTTTACCGTTTATGCTTTTCACGTACTTAAATTTAATCAATAGAATTCCTCGTGGCTTTACCTCGGGGTAGCGTCCAAATAATCACGATATGCAAAGAACCAAGAGGCTAGAACCAAGAGCCAAGACAAAAAGGTCTCGTTTCTTGACTCTTGTAGCGCAGCGGTCTTGATTCTGATACCTCTATGCCCACCCTTGCTATTCGGACGGGACTCTGCCTCGAAGTAATTCTCCTCTTCAAAGATTCCAGGACACACGCACAAAGAAACGAAACTTATTTTTTATGTAAAGAAAACAGTCTTGATTCTTGTGTCTTGATTCTAGATTCTTTGGGACTATTGTTTCCATGATGCAAAATATAGCTAAATTTGACATCAATCCTATGCAAGCCAACTATAAGAAATATACACTGCGTTTTAGGCAACCCAGCCGGACCAGCCGAAACGTAATGACACACAAGGAAACCTGGTTCCTCATTTTGAAGGAAGACGGACGTTATGGCATTGGGGAATGTGGCCTGTTGAGCGGACTCAGTGTAGATGACGTGCCCCAATACGAAGAAAAACTAAAGTGGGTCTGTAGTAATATCCACTTAGGGGTAGAGGCACTATGGAACCATTTGATGAATTTTCCCAGTATCCAGTTCGGGATGGAACAGGCTTTTTTATCCCTAAAATCCGAGGAGCCCATGTTGTTGTATCCTTCAGGGTTTACACGGAATTCTGCCCCCATCCCCATTAACGGGCTTATCTGGATGGGAGATGAGGCGTTTATGCAAGCGCAAATAGAGGAGAAATTGGAACAAGGATTTCGGTGTATCAAGTTAAAGATCGGGGGACTCGATTTTATGAAGGAACTGACTATCTTGGCATCCATCAGAAAAAAATATTCCAAAAATAAAATTGAACTACGCCTCGATGCCAACGGAGCCTTTGCGGCGAACAGGGCATTGGAAAAATTGAACATCTTGTCCGATTACGATATCCATTCCATCGAGCAGCCTATTAAACAAGGCAATCCATGGACTATGAGGGTCCTTTGTGCAAAAACGCCCATTCCAATAGCCTTGGATGAAGAGCTGATCGGTATTTTTGGGGAAACCGAAAAAGAAACCTTGCTGCAAACCATTATGCCGCAGTTTATTATTTTAAAACCCAGTTTGGTAGGCGGGTTCCAAGGAAGCCAGGAGTGGATCGCACTGGCCAAGAAATACCGTATTGGTTGGTGGGTCACTAGTGCGCTGGAGAGCAATATTGGATTAAATGCCATCGCACAATGGACCCATACCTTAAATAATAAAATGCCCCAGGGGTTGGGGACGGGGGGTCTGTACACCAATAATTTTGATAGCCCGCTCACCGTTCAAGTCGGGAAGTTGTTTTATATAAAGAATAAGAATTGGAAACTGGATTCAATAATAAAGTGATTTAAATTTTTTGTCCCAGAATGAAGCCATTTTTTAATAGCATGGCAAGACTATGGGGGTCAAAAATGGGAAAATTACAGTGCAACCCGCCCGATCCGGTACGGGCGGGAATGTGATATTTGCAGGCAAAAGAAAAAGTTTAAACCACTTCAAAATAAAAAATATGTACATAGAACAAGGGTATAAGGGAAATTTGGGAATGTGGAAGTATTTAATTTTGCCGTTGGGTCTTTTGGCCGTGGGTATTTTTAATTATATCTCTACCCAACTGTCCCCCGTAAGTGTAGACGTGATGATGCAAGATCTGATCCAAAAACTGGGGTCGTCCACGGTTCTGGTTATATTGTTGGCGCCTTTGGCATTCGGACTTTTTGTGGTATGGGGCTGGGTAAAACTGATCCATGGGCAATCTATTACCTCCTTGACCACTTCCCGAAAAAAGGTGGATTGGCAACGTATATTCTTTGCCTTTTTCTTATGGGGACTTCTGACCATCGCCATTATCGGTATCGATATTGCCCTTTCGCCAGAGAGTTATTTGTTCAATTTTAGACCGATACCTTTTGTGATATTGCTGATTATTGGGGTTTTGTTGATTCCTTTGCAGACCAGTTTTGAGGAATATATGTTCCGTGGCTATATGATGCAGGGTATAGGTTTGGCCGTAAAAAACAGATGGGTTCCCCTACTTGTTACCTCCGTTTTTTTTGGGGCGATGCATTTAGGAAATCCAGAGGTGGGGAAATTGGGCTATGGAATTATGGTATACTATATAGGTACCGGTCTTTTTTTGGGAATATTGACCCTGATGGACGAAGGCCTGGAACTCGCATTGGGCTTTCACGCCGCCAATAACTTGATCGGGGCCTTGTTGGTAACGGCCGATTGGACCGCCTTCCAGACCGATTCCATTTACAGGGACGTTTCCCAACCAGAACTCGGATGGGATGTTTTTGTGCCCGTACTCGTCATTTATCCTATTTTACTGTTCGTTTTTTCCAAAAAATATGGATGGAACAATTGGAAGGAAAGATTGACCGGAAAAGTGGTGTCCAAGGAAACCTTTATCGAACTTACTACAAAAGAAATTGGAACAGGTGCTTAACATTCATCCCAGATTTAAGTTTAATGGCCACCCTTATTCCAATCCCAAATTAAGGCAATTGGCCTACGACCTTATCAAGGAAGGGGAAGATTACGAAAAAAGCATCGGTAATTTTCTGGCGGATTGGCTAGATTCGAATACATCGATTACAGTACAGACCTCCGGGTCTACCGGCAAACCAAAATCCATTTCCCTAAAAAAAGCCCAAATGGTCAATTCCGCTTTGGCCACAGGGGAATTTTTTGACCTGAAGGCGGGCGAAAGGGCCTTGCTTTGCCTGCCGACGGAATATATCGCGGGCAAAATGATGCTGGTCCGGGCCATAGTGCTGGGATTGGAACTGGATTCCGTTAATCCGACCTCCCAACCTATGGCGGGAAATTCAAAAAGCTACGATTTTGTCGCCATGGTGCCGTTGCAATTGGAGAATTCCTTAGATGCCCTCCATCAGATTAAAACTTTGATTATTGGGGGGGCGCCGATGTCGCATACATTGAAGGCTCAAGTTCAAGCGCAAGCCCAAGATGGGATGGCGGCTATTTTTGAGACCTATGGGATGACGGAAACGATAACCCATGTAGCGGTGAGGCTTCGACTCCCTGCCCGTTCCCTTTCAGGCGGGCGCTCAGCTACCGGACTCGGCCGAAGCTTCGTTGCCCTACCCAATGTCCAATTCTCAACGGACGATCGCGGTTGTTTGATCATCGACGCTCCCAACGTTGCCGATGGGCCCGTGGTTACCAACGATTTTGTAAAGCTACTTTCCAATACCGAATTTGAATGGTTGGGGCGCTATGACAACATAATCAATTCTGGAGGTGTCAAGTTGGTGCCTGAACAGATCGAGGCAAAGCTAATGCCGATAATCGGTAGCCGATTTTTCTTGGGCGGTATACCCGATGACAAGTTGGGCCAAAAGTTGGTTTTATTGGTCGAAGGAAAGGTTGATTCAGAAAACCTGCTTACAAAAATAAAATCCCTCAAAACAATTCAGAAATTTGAGGTGCCGAAGGAAATAATCCAAGTTCCGAAATTTATGGAAACCGGGAATGGGAAGGTGATGCGGAGGGAGACGGTAGCCACTTTATAGGTTCTTTCATAGATTTATCGTAGAATCACATTTTTTTATGGATGGAACAGGTGTAAAAGTTTATAAGCTTATGTAATTATGGGTTTATTTTTTTAGCCACTAATCTCTATTGAATAGTCTCTTGCATGTTGTGTGTAATTTACGATAGGCATAGAACGGCTTTTAATGTCTCAAAAACGGATCCTTAAATTTCTTGTAAATATATGCTTAAGTATTTCGTCGAAAAAGAGTGTCAATAATTTGGAGGGTGGGGGGTAAAATTTCCTACATTGTAAGGAAATAACCCACATCTTCACTGTTATGAAAAAATATTTTCTGACCTATTTATTGGTTTCGACGTTTTTATTGTTCCAAAGTTGTCTTGACGATGATATTTCGGGCGTATACCAAAAAACGGAAAGTATTTACCAAAAAGGATTTTCCCTGGAAGCGTTCGAAGATCCTATAATAAGGGAATACCTTGCTGTGGATTGGTCCAGCCCAGTAGAATTTACAGATGTCGACGGAACCATGTTGTACGAGTTCGATGCCCAAGTAGGGAACGGTACTCCCCTGGAGGGCCAAAGCTTGACCTTGGCACAGAAGTATTCAGTAGTCGTTTCTAAAGCAGTGGACGGTAGTCCCTTGGAATATAAGTTGGTACGGTTTTTGTCCAACGATAATGGATCACTTGCATCCGTATCATACCGTGACAAGGCCGATTTTACTGGCACTGTGATTTGTTACAATTTAAAGGGAAGGACTGAAATGTTGGAAGGTTATCAACAAGGAGTGCTTAAGGCTGTATCCAAGGACCCTGTAGAAGGCGGATCATCACTTGCGGGGAAGGCACCTAAGGATTGCCTTCCCGACGATCCCTATTGCGATGGAGGGTTTTTTGTTTATGAACCCGTACGGATCTATAAGGATTGGTATAACAATAGAGGTAATAAGTGGGAATATTCAAATTCTACTTATGTTAAAACTGTATTTACCCAGGTTTGGGTGCCTTCTAACATAGGAGGAGCACCGAGGCCCGCTCAGAATTACCATGAACATATCGATGCCCCTGCGCCCCATGCCCCAGGAGGTACTGGACATGCCAGTAACCATCCTAAAGAGATAATTTTGGATAAATCGGTTACCCCGTGTGTTAAGGAAATAATTAGAAAATTACAAGAAAAAGACCTGCACAATGCAACTGTGCCGGATATTTCACAGCTTACGGGGACAAGTCACCTTTCGCAGACCATTTTGGATTTGTTCAAAAAATCCAAAAATTACCATTTGACTTTTAAAATTGGAGAGGCCGGAACAAACAAGAATGCATATACCGAAATTGAATCTAATAGAAATGGGGAGTTTTATTTTATAGTAACATTGGATGAAGAATTTGTTGAAAATGGAACTCAATTAGTAATAGCTAGAACTTTAATTCATGAATCAATGCATGCATTTTTAGGGTATGTATCTCAAGAACATTTTCTCAGTGATTCAGCAAAATTGTTAAGCGAATATAATTCCACTTATGGAAATAGAAATACTGCGGACCATGTGTTTATGACCGAATACGTTGAAGCGATTGGATATTCCTTGGCCTCTTGGGACTATCATAGTAGGGATAAGGAATATTATAATAATTTAGCCTGGTCTGGTGAAATGTTGAATACCGAAGCTTATAGAAAGTTAGCGGATTCTACAAAAACTAAAATAAAGAATGTCAATATAGCTGAAGGAAATGCTAATACTAAGGCAACATCTAATGCCTTAGGGATAAAATGTAAATCATTATGAGATATCCAAACATTATTTTTTTATCCTTTCTAGTCCTTTTAAGCCTTTTAGGCTGCAAGGCACAAAAACCCAACTTAAACTATATGAACGAAATAGGTTATAAGGTAATCAATGAGGGATACACAGGGAATAATGACACTATTTACTTTAAAGCTTTTACAAGTCGCCAATACGATTCCACATATATTGCCGAAATAGATGATTTATTGGTTATCGACGGGGTTGGCAGGAATTATCGTGAAATAGGATACAAAAAGATAGATTCTATAAACGCCCTAAGTGAAATTTCTGATACTAGAAAAAGTAACTTGATAGACTCAATCGGAAGAATAGACTTGACGCCTAAGGTACGCGATTTTCTTGGCAAGAAGGATTTAAATATTATGGCAAGTATGGCAAACCGAAAAATGAAATGGGACCAACAAAGCTTAAATAGATTAAAAGTCACTAAGGATAAAAAAAGTGTGAAAATATCGTTCCCCTTGTTTAATGGTGATAATACAATTGCTCTTTTGTTTGAAGAAGGCCAAAATGTATTGACAGCAAAATTTTTCAAAAAACGGGTTGGGGATGAAAAATGGAAATTTTATTGTTCTGGGACTATATGGCGTGCAGATTAGTTATTCTTCATCCCGTTAAGGACTCGTATAAACACAGGATACGTAAACGTTGCTCTGTAAAAATCCGAATTGATTTTAAAAGCCGCCTTAAAACACAACATTTATTATGAACCTATTGGTTCCCCCGCTAGCGCGAGCGTCACGCTCGTGCCGGGTAAGAGGTAAAATCTAAGGTTTCTAAACAACTAGGATTATGGTTAAAAATATATTAATGTGGTTATTATCATCCATCGCATTAACCTGCTATTCTCAGAACGAAATGGAACTCAACACCAATGATATCATTTCCAAAATAGTAGATACCTATGCACTTCCTTTGCCTCCGCTCCCCAAAGACAGCATTACTTCGACAATAAGTGATCATGTATTGGATTCTTTAAAAAGTGTAAAACTAATAGTTGCTATTTTTCCTTTGATGACGCCTTTGGAATCAATTAAGGAAAAAATGGAATTACCTAAAAACTACTCTGTATTATTGAGTAAGAAATTAAAGAATAAGGAAATAAATATCAATGCATTATCCAGTAGAAAAGGACACCATATTATCCTTGCGGATTCCTTGGAATTGAGGAAGACCATGGATTTTCCGAATTTTGATCTGTTATTTGAATTTTCCCGAATTTATTTCAATGAAAATTATACGGAAGCAGTTTTGGAGCTTGGGATCAGTAGAAGCAGATTAGCAGGATATAGTGCTTTATATGGTTTAAAGAAGGAAAACGGGGAGTGGATAGTTGATTATAAAAAAGGTCTTACTATTTGGTAGTGAATAGTAAATGATGTGGGCTACTTTGATTACTGGCCTCCCCCCGCTGGCGCAAGCGTCACGCTTGTGTCCATAATTATTTCTACAAACGTTTAAATTAACGACAAAAGCCAACTTTCCCCGCTAGCGCGAGCGTCACGCTCGTGCCGAGTACGGGCGTCGATTATAGCATAACCATAATAATCGCATGCCAGCGTTGTCCTCAGACCATCTTCTTTGCCTAGGGGACAAAAAATTTTTGTGCGATCTAGATCATTCTGTGCTTTCGTAAAACCAATAAACGATCATAGTAACGTGGATACGAGCGTGACGCTCGCGCTAGCGGGGACGGTATGACAACATTGTCAATTCGGGCGGTATCGTATTGGTACCGGAACAGATCGAGGCAAAGTTAATGCCGATTATCGCTAACCGATTTTTCGCGGCCGGTATACCCGATGACAAGTTGGGCCAAAAATTGATTCTGTTGGTCGAAGGAAAGGTTGATACAGAAAACCTACTTACAAAAATAAAATCCCTCAAAACAATTCAGAAATTTGAGGTACCCAAGGAAATTATCCAAGTCCCAAAATTTATGGAAACCGGGAATGGGAAGGTGTTGCGGGGGGAGACTTTGGCAAGCCTTTTATTTTAAAAAAAATCAGAGATTTCTTGTTTCTCAGTTTGCCTGGATCTTCCCAAAACACCACCAACTTTATAAACATTCGCCTGCGTTTTCTAAAAATTTTATAACTTCAAAGGGTTAGTCTGTACATCATATGATGAAAAACACCCTATTCGTATTCTTGCTCCTGTTATCCTCTACCGGATTTTCCCAATCGGCGACCCAGACCATCACAGGCAGGGTCACTGATCTGGGGCAGCCTTTGGTCAATGCCAATGTTTCGGTCAAAGGCACGGACAATGGCACAAATACAGATGCCAAGGGCAATTATACCATCAAGGCAAAACCTAGGGATGTACTCGTGTTTAGCTATGTGGGCATGCGGACCGTGGAGATCATCGTAGAGGACGTGACCTCCATCCTTAACGTTAAGCTGGCCCCAGAGGTGGAAGAGCTGGACGAGGTGGTCGTGGAAAAGAAGAAGGGAAGGATCCAAAGGAACCTCGATTTGGAATACGATACCAACAAGGACCTGGTGCGCTCGGCTCATGGAATGTTAGACAAAAGACGCTCGGGATTTTCGATGCGGATCTTCGATGAAGAGGACATCTGGCCAAGTGCGAGGAATTTTATGGAGGTCATACAGGGGAGGTTCCATGGACGGATAGCTAATGGCAATATATATTTAAGACCTACCCCCACACTTCTCAGGGGTACACCAGCGACTATTTATGATTTGGACGGTGCCATTACAATTGATGCCCCTACTTTTATTCCGGCATCCGAGATAAAACGAATTGCTATCATTCAAGGCTCAAGTGCCTATGCCCGATATGGGCCCCAAGCCGCTGGAGGTGTAATCATAATCAATACCAAAAGAGGGTCGATGCACAGGGAACCAGGATTGGACGAACCCTATGATCGTGCCAAACTGCGCAACAACATCTTTGACGAAGCCTCGGTCAAGGGAAATTATGTAGCCGAGCCTCCTGCTTTTTTAATGGAGATCTACGACAGTGAATCGGAGGCCCGGGCGCTGGAGGTCTTTAAGAGCAAAAAGGATCTGTACGACGATTCCCCCTACTATCTTTTGGATATCGGGACCTATTTTTTAAACAAATGGAAGGATAGGACCAAGGCATGGGAACTGTTCTCAATGATTCAGGATAATTTTCCCGAAAATGCCCCGGCCCTTAAGGCCCTGGCCTACGTATATCAGGAAAATAGGGACTGGGAAGCCGCCAGGGACGTCTATATCAAAGTTTTTAAGCTAAGGCCAAGATATGCCCAGTCTTATAGAGATCTTGCCAATGCCTATAGTGAGGCCGGTGACCTCGACAGGGGATTGATTTTTTATGGGCGCTATATGGCCGCCCATAAAACGGACAACCGTGCCGGGCAATTGCAGGGCATCGACTCCATCATCAAGGTCGAGGCCGGCAACCTGCTCTATACAAGCTCAGATACCCGGACAAGCAAGAACGAGCTACAGCATAACCTGGGCATTTGGCCCATAAGGATACTGGTGGAATGGAACAGTTCCGAGGCGGAGTTCGACCTTCAGTTCGTACATCCCAGTAAGCACTATTTTACCTGGAACCACACCTTGGAAGACAACCCGGAGCGAATAAAGGACGAAAAACTAAGGGGCTATTCCTCGGAACAGTTTATGATAGACAACAGTGCCACGGGCCAATGGCTGATCAACCTTAAGTATTTCGGAAACAGATCTTATGACCCCACCTATTTAAAAGTCACCACCTATCGGGATTACGGCACAACCTCCCAAAAGAAGGAGATCAAGGTCTTTGAGCTAACGGAAAAGAACGTCAACCAAACACTTTTGGAACTGTATACCAGTGGGCCACAAGCGTCGAATTAACCATTTTATACTTTAACTGATTTCTCCTTTGGGATTAAGGGGCCTACACCTGCAACACCCCCATATTGAACTTCTTCTCGATAGGTGCCTGATTGGCAGCGCTTATCCCCATAGAGATCCAAGTGCGTGTTTCCAACGGGTCAATGACGGCATCGGTCCACAAGCGGGCGGCGGCATAGTAGGGCGAGATTTGCTCATCGTACCTTTCCTTGATTTTATGGAACAGTTCGGCCTCCTTCTTTTCGTCGATTTTTTCTCCCTGTTTCTTTAAGGAAGCTTTTTCTATCTGCAATAAAACCTTGGCGGCAGAGTTGCCGCTCATCACGGCCAAGGCGGCACTGGGCCAGGCGACGATCAATCGTGGGTCGTAGGCCTTGCCACACATGGCATAGTTCCCGGCGCCATAGCTGTTGCCGATGACCACGGTAAATTTTGGGACGACCGAATTGCTTACCGCGTTTACCATTTTTGCCCCGTCCTTGATGATTCCTCCCTGTTCGCTTTTACTGCCCACCATAAATCCGGTGACGTCCTGTAGAAATACCAGCGGGATCTTCTTTTGGTTACAATTGGCGATAAACCGGGTGGCTTTGTCCGCAGAATCGGAATAGATGACCCCGCCGAACTGCATTTCCCTTTTCCCGTTTTTCACCACTTTTCGCTGGTTGGCCACGATGCCCACGGCCCAACCGTCGATACGGGCATAGCCTGTAAGCAGCGTTTTACCGTAATCTTCCTTGTATTGTTCAAATTCCGAATTATCGACCAAGCGTTTTATGATCTCCAGCATATCGAATTGATCGGTGCGGGAACTGGGTAACAGGCCATAGATTTCCTCTGGATTATCCTTGGGTTTATGGGTTTGGATCCTGTTGAAGCCCGCCTTTTCAAAATCCCCGATCTTGTCCATGATATTTTTTATCGTATCCAGGGCGTTTTTGTCGTCCTTGGCCTTATAGTCGGTAACCCCACTGATCTCGCAATGCGTAGAGGCCCCGCCCAAGGTTTCATTGTCAACTTCTTCCCCTATCGCCGCTTTTACCAGATAGCTCCCAGCCAAGAAGATACTCCCGGTTTTATCCACGATCAAGGCCTCGTCGCTCATTATCGGCAAATAGGCACCCCCGGCCACGCAACTGCCCATGACGGCAGAGATTTGGGTGATTCCCATACTGCTCATAACGGCGTTGTTCCTGAAAATACGGCCAAAGTGTTCCTTGTCCGGGAAAATTTCGTCCTGCATAGGGAGGTAAACGCCTGCGCTGTCTACCAGATAGATGATAGGCAACCTGTTTTCCATGGCTATCTCCTGCGCCCTAAGGTTCTTTTTTGCGGTGATGGGGAACCACGCCCCTGCCTTGACCGTGGCGTCGTTGGCAACGACGATACATTGTTTTCCTGAAACAGACCCCATTTTTACGACCACGCCTCCCGACGGACAACCCCCGTGTTCCGCGTACATTTGATCCCCAACAAAGGCTCCGATTTCAATGGACTTACTATCCGTGTCCAAAAGATAGTCTATACGTTCCCTAGCGGTCATTTTACCTTGTGCCCGTTGTTTTTCCAATCGGCTTTTGCCGCCCCCCAACTTAACCTTGGCGAGCCTTTTTTTTAAATCGGCAACCAAGAGTTTATTGTGGTCTTCGTTCTTGTTGAAATCGATATTCATAGGTTGTAATCTTTTTTTAATGGAAGCGTGTGGCGTTGTGCTTTCCGGTTTTGTGTTGGGATTAGGTCATTGGTTTAATACGGCATCCTTTGGAATTATCAACTTAGCCCAATAACCCAATAACCATTATATAATGGATAAAGATAAGGAGTAATATTCATTAACTTTGGGAAAATTGAAAATACACATCATGAAGAAAAAAATACGTTGGGGCATCTTAGGCCCTGGTCATATTGCGCATAGTTTTGCCAAGGACCTACTTTTGGTTCCCGATGGGGAACTGGTAGCCGTGGGCAGTCGGAATTTGGATCGAGCCAAAAAATTTGGGGATACATACGGGGCAAGCCGATTTTTTGGAAGTTACGAGGAACTCTATAATTGCGAGGAAATCGACGTGATCTATATAGCAACCCCCCATACCTACCACGCCGAACACAGCATCGCTGCGATGGATCATGGAAATCCCGTACTATGTGAAAAACCCATGGGCGTTAACAGGGCTGAGGTAAAAAATATGATCGCCGCATCGAAACGGAACAATGTCTTTATGATGGAGGCCCTTTGGAGCCGTTTTAATCCGGCCATCAGAAAGATAAAACAAATGGTTGTGGAAGGGGTAATCGGTGAAATAGGGCATATGTCTTCCGATTTTGCCTTTTATGCTTTGGACCGGGACGAAAAAGGGAGGCTTTTAAATCCGGAATTAGCCGGGGGGTCTTTGCTGGATATTGGCATTTACCCTATCTTCCTAACCTATTTGATGATGGGCAAACCTGAAAATATTTTGGCGACATCTAGATTTCACCATACCGGGGTAGAGATTCAAACTTCCATGATTTTTGATTATCCCAAGGCCCAGGCCCTACTGTATAGCGGACTTACCTCCAAATCGGGCATGCGGGTAGAAATTGGGGGGTCTAAGGGAACTCTATTTATCGATCCCCGTTGGCATGAGACCCAAGGATTTACCTGGGAGAGGAATGGTGAAACTGAAGCATTCCATATTCCTAAAATAGGGAAGGGTTACGCCCATGAAATAGAGGAAGTACAGGACTGTTTGAGGCAAGGGAAAAAACAAAGCGAGCTATGGACCCATCAAAATAGCATGGATTTGGTAGGGTTGATGGATGAAGTAAGGACCCGGACGGGAATCGTTTTTCCTTTTGAAGTGTAATCTTTTAACGGCTCTAACTATTAGGTCTTAAAAATTTACGATATTTGATGAGGAACTAAGCCGGACCCTTTGTTTGGAAATGTGAAATTTGCGGTTAAAACAAGGGGTCTGGCTTAGTTCCATACCAAAAAACCGACTGAAAATGGGAATGAACAAGAATACAGTACTGGCATGGGCAACCTTTATCATGATAATTGTAGGGTTGGCATTGATCGCGCTCGGTGCCTTTAGGTACGACGATGTGGCCGGATGGGGCTTTGCATCCGTGGGAATCGGCTTTTTTGCGATCGCTTGGGTGTTCAACGCACTGAAAGGAAGAGTTTGAAAAAAGTTTCTGGTTTCATGCTTCAACGTTAGGGCCTGAAACTAGAAACAAAGGAAACCTGAAACAATTTTTATCCATCCCTTTATCAAATCTACAGGAACACAATAACCCAGTAACACAATAACCCAAACAATGTCCGACGATAAAAAAGTCATCTTTTCCATGTCCGGGGTTACCAAAACCTATAAGACCGCCAATACCCCGGTGCTTAAGAACATCTATCTAAGTTTTTTTTATGGGGCCAAGATCGGTATTCTTGGGCTCAACGGTTCCGGTAAATCTACATTGCTCAGAATAATTGCCGGGGTCGACAAGGACTATCAGGGCGATGTGGTTTTTTCTCCGGGGTATAAGGTGGGCTATTTGGAACAGGAGCCCCTGTTGGACGAAAATAAGACCGTTTTGGAAGTCGTCAAAGAGGGAGCTGCCGAAACGGTTGCCATTTTGGACGAATACAACAAGATAAACGATATGTTCGGCTTGCCCGAGGTTTATGAGGATGCGGACAAGATGCAGAAGCTTATGGACAAACAGGCCGAGTTGCAGGACAAGATCGATGCCGCGAATGCCTGGGAATTGGATACCAAACTAGAAATAGCCATGGATGCGCTGAGGACCCCGGAACCCGATAAGAAAATTGGGGTACTTTCCGGTGGTGAGCGTAGAAGGGTGGCGTTGTGCAGGTTATTGCTGCAAGAGCCTGAAATTCTGTTGTTGGATGAACCTACCAACCACTTGGATGCCGAATCCGTGCATTGGTTGGAACATCATTTGGCCCAATACAAGGGTACGGTAATCGCCGTTACCCACGATCGATATTTTTTGGACAACGTGGCCGGCTGGATTTTGGAACTGGATAGGGGGGAAGGGATCCCGTGGAAAGGCAACTACTCCTCTTGGTTAGATCAGAAATCCAAACGAATGGCACAAGAGAGCAAACAGGCATCCAAACACCAAAAGACCCTGGAACGCGAGCTAGAATGGGTACGGCAGGGTGCCAAAGGACGGCAGACCAAGCAAAAGGCCCGTTTGCAGAACTACGACAAACTGTTGAGCCAAGATCAAAAGCAGCTCGATGAAAAATTGGAAATCTATATTCCCAACGGGCCCCGGTTGGGTACTAATGTGATAGAAGCCAAAGGCGTGAGCAAGGCCTACGGGGATAAATTGTTGTACGAGAATCTCAATTTTAAACTTCCCCAAGCTGGAATTGTAGGGATAATTGGTCCCAATGGAGCGGGGAAGACCACCATTTTTAGAATGATCATGGGTGAGGAAACCCCGGACAAGGGAGAATTCGTGGTCGGTGACACCGCCAAAATTGCCTATGTGGATCAGAGCCATTCCAATATTGATAGGGAAAAATCTATTTGGGAAAATTTTAGCGACGGTCAAGAACTTGTAATGATGGGTGGGCGGCAGGTGAACTCCCGGGCGTACTTAAGTAGGTTCAATTTTTCGGGGAGCGAACAGAATAAAAAGGTGAGCATGTTGTCCGGGGGCGAGCGCAACCGACTCCATTTGGCCATGACTTTAAAGGAAGAGGGCAACGTATTGCTGTTAGACGAGCCTACCAATGACCTTGACGTAAATACCTTGCGGGCCCTGGAAGAAGGCCTGGAGAATTTTGCGGGTTGTGCGGTGGTAATCTCGCACGACCGTTGGTTTTTGGACAGGATTTGTACCCATATCCTTTCCTTTGAAGGCGATTCCCAAGTTTACTTCTATGAGGGCTCCTTCACGGAATACGAAGAGAACAAAAAGAAACGTTTGGGCGGGGATTTGATACCAAAAAGGCTGAAGTACAAAAAGTTAATAAGATAGGGTCTATCTCTATGGCCCGAGTACCGCGTTATACTCGTTTTGAAAACAATCGATTACAATAGTGAACTCCTTGATATTCGATACCTGCCCGCACCGATCGGGCTTCGCAAGCTTTGTTCTCGAACTCTCTAGCTCAGACACCCGAGTGTATTGTTAGAATCGCCTCTGTTGTTCAAGTTTCGGGTTCCTATTGGCAGGGAAGTTCATTGATTTTGAACCATTGGGTCTTCCCCTTTTTTTCGAGGGGAGCCGGCCCGACAATCATTCCCGTCCGAATGGCACGGGCGGACTGGCGGGGTACCGTCCCGATAACTATCTGGAGCGGAGGTGTCAATTTGGCAATTTGCTCGCTTGAAATCTTTTTTTATCGAGTAAACATGTAGCGGTTAGTAGCGTGTTCCAGATTGTCGGAACGCCTTTTCAAGGTTTTGGTTTTTGCTTGTCATAAGGGAATTTTCGGGCCGCTGCTTTCATCATCTTGTCGATCAGGTCATCCGTATTCTTGCCCGATTTTTTGGTAATTTCCTTTTCGTATTTCCATAGTAGTTTCCCAGTTTTACCATCACTTATTTTAATGCCTATCCATCCGTAATCGGCATCTCCCAAAATATAGTCTATAAAGCTGAAATCGGTTTCCGCCCCTTCAGAAAGCAGGATATTCAGCTCCAGGTTTCCGCTGATAATCCCGTCTACTCCCAATATTTCGCTCAGTTGCTTTATGGTATAGGTGTCGATGTTCTGATAGTTGATGTTGTTCTGGGTCAACACGGCGTTGGTATTTTTGATGTTCTGGAACTCAACGCTAAATTTCTTTCTTTTTTGGCTCATTGAAAAATAGGTCTCCAATGCATTTTGTACCGCATAGCCTTCCTTTTTTTCCAATTCATTTTGCTCTTCCTTAGAAACCGGGACTTTTAGTTCCAAATTGGTAAAGAAGGGGATAATGGCCAGAATATGGTGATCCTTGCTCAGCTCGGAGAATTTATGGCTCTGGTAAATGTTTTTTTGGGCGTTCGCCCCAACAACGGCAAACATCATTAGGAAAGTAAGGACTTTATTTGCGTGCATAAATATGGGTTCAATTGGGTTATTGGTCAACAATGCTCATTTTCCGATTCTCTAAAATAGACATATTTGCATTAAAAGGCCAAGCTGATGCTACTTTCTAAAAAATGTGCGGGTAAAGGTGCTCGTATTTCCCACGTTGTCCGTAACGACCACTTTTAGCTTACATTCCTTCTTGTCCAATATCTTATCGTCAAAATTATAGGTCAAGGTATTGGTCTTGGGTTCGTATTCCATGAGAATCCATTCCCCGTTCAGGGTGGCGTTGTAGGTGTTTATCCCACTGAGGTCATCCGTTATCCGAAGGCTGAGATAATGGTAATTGTTCAGCCATTGCTTTTCTTTAAAATTTTTGGCACTTATTTTTGGCGCTATGGAATCCTTGGCTAGGGTAAAGGTGCCCAAGGCCCTCGTGCGAGCGGTAAAATTGGATCCCCTTTTGTAAGTGGTAATATAGTCAGGTTTTCGATACTTGTCTAACCGGGCAATAAAAAGCTGTTGCTGCTCCTCTTTGGAATACTTAGAGGCATCAAAAGTGACCGTAAAGTTCCGATGACAGGGAACCGTGTTGTTGTGTATCGTTACGGTATCGTTTCCTTTTCTTAGGTCGATATAAAAATCGTCATAGAAAGTATTGGCCGGAAAATAGACCTTCGCTATGCCAAGATCAAAATTGTTGGGTTTTTTTGCGATTACATATTGGTCTGTCTTTTCAATATCCTTGTAAACCTTCAATTCTTCCCTTTTTCCTTCCACAGGTATTACCAATTTGGTAAGGTTGTCCTCCAAATCCCTAAGTTGTATCTCTACATTATAAGTAAGCCCTTCGTTCACCACGATTTTGCCATCGTTTACCAACGCACGGTAAATGCTCAGTCGGTTGCCCGGAACGCGAAAGCATTTCTGAATCCTGTCCTGATGCTGTACGTAGTAGGCATAATCGATCAAAGTATTTATGTATCGTCCTTCACTAAAGGAAAACGTTTCAAATTCATAATCGGTATATAGCTTCCCATTGACAAGTTGTTGAACGGAATATACCCCATTTTTATTGGCGGCCAAGTCTTGCCTATCGTATGCGTTTATGCCAAATCCAATGGTGCCAATGGCGTGGACCGGGTCTGCCAGATAGCTGCCATCGGCTTGCTTTCTAAAAAGGATTTGTGTTCGATCATTACTTTGGTTGATTTCAGCATCATCGGACAAGGGGTATCCGAAAAGCTCCAACACCGTGGGGTCGGTGGCATCCCGGACATCGAATCCGAACAGCAAGGGGTTGATCGGTTTTTCCGTTATGGTGCTGCGTATCTCAAAATGAACGTGCGGACCCCCAGAACTACCTGTGTCACCACTATAGGCAATGAGTTCCCCTTTTTGCACTTTGAGTTCCCCATAAACAGGAAATGCTTCCACTTCGTAGGATTTTTTTTTGTATTGCAAATTTTTGACATATTTTTCAATCGTAGGCGAGAATTTGGAAAGATGGCCATAGACCGAGGTAAATCCGTTGGGATGGGCAACGTATAACACCTTGCCATAACCCCAGTGCGCCACCTTGATCCGCACTACCGTCCCGTCTGCAATACTGTGTACCGGCAGACCCTGACGTTGCTGGGTCTTTATGTCGATTCCGGCATGAAAATGATTGGAACGGAGTTCGCCAAAATTACCCGCAAGGACCAAGGGAATGTCCAACGGGGGGCTAAATACATCTTTTGGATAGTTCTCTTGACTTTGTAGTGAAATCGTAAAAAATAAAAATAAACCAAAAAACGCCTTTCCCATAATAAATCAAATCGTAGTGCGAAAGTAATTAATAGAGTTTGATTTATGAAAATCATAGGAAACTGTTTTAAAATACGCGATTGAAATTTTTAAACAAATAGGACGCATTTATCGACATAAAAAGGCAGCTGACATATTACAAAACAGTTTCTAGACCCTAAATAAATGCAAAGTCGGAGAAACCGTGGGCTTTTGAACACATTGTTTGGATCATCCAAAGAATAATTGCAAAAAGTATTGCGAAGTCGTGCGAGGTATGTTAACTTTGTGTAAAATGCATTGAATTACGCTTATGGGCGGATTAGTGGAAATCGTTGATTCCTTAGAGAACAAGATTAGCAGGTTATTGCACAAATTAGAATTGTTGCACCAAACCAATAACAAGTTGGAGGAGGAAATGGCCACTTTGGAAAAAGACCATGAGAAGACCAGGCAATACTTAATGGAATGGGAGGAAAAATACAATTCGCTCAAACTGGCCAATTCAATGCTGGGCAGTAATACAAACAAAACAGAGGCTAAGCTCAAAATAAACGCATTGATCAGGGAATTGGACCATTGTATGGCCCAGTTGGCCGAATAAGGAGGAGACGATATTATGGCAGAGAAGCTCAAGATTAAGCTTTCCATTGCGGATCGGGTATATCCTTTGACCATTGACCCAAGTCAGGAAGAGGGATTGCGAAAGGCTGCAAAAAATATTGAGTTGCTGGCGAAAAAGTTTGAACAAAGCTATGCCGTGAGGGACAAACAAGATGTATTGGCCATGTGCGCACTACAGTTTGCTTCCAAAATCGAGCAAAAAGGAATAGACCAATCCGAAGATACCAAAGAAGTCTTTGAGCGGTTGAAGGCACTAGATCAAATGGTGAATTCCAAGCTAAGCATAAAATAAGTTCTTTTAAATATATTAAATTACTGCCCACATTGGTTATTAATTTTTGACAAGCTCAACACTAATTTATTTGAAAAGGGTGAGTTTGGATTGTAAAAGCAGGCCTTACTGGTATAAGGATCCTTGAGCAGTCCTGTAGCCCTAAACCTGTTTATTGGAGTTTGTACAAAACTTCCCCAATGTGGGCTTTTTTTGTTGAACTCATTCAAGCTTTTTAGCCAATTAAAAAGTTAAATTGATTTCATTTGCTAATTTTTAATAACTATGGATAATGGATATAAGTACGATTATAATAGTAGGTATCATCGGTATTGCGATTGGGTTCGCGGTCGCCAAATTCATGGAAAAGGGGAAAGCCTCCAAGACCATAGCTTCCGCCAAAGCTGAAGCCACCTCCATTGTTAAGGACGCCAGAACCGAGGCCGAGGGCATAAAAAAGGATAAAATATTTCAGGCCAAGGAAAAATTCCTCGAACTTAAGGCAGAACATGAAAAGGTGATAAACGGAAGGGACAAGAAGATTTCCGAAGCGGAAAAACGGACCCGCGACAAGGAATCCCAGATCAGCAATGAGCTCGCCAGAACAAAGAAATTGGGCGACCAACTGGAAACAAAGTTGCAGGAGGCAAGCCATAGGAACGATTTTCTGGAAAAAAGACAGACCGAATTGGAAAAGCTTCACAAAAGTCAAGTGCAGCAGCTAGAGGTCATTTCTGGACTGTCTGCCGAAGATGCCAAAGGTCAATTAGTAGAATCCCTAAAGGAAGTCGCAAAGGCGGATGCCATGTCCTATATGCAGACCACCCTGGAGGAGGCAAAGCTCACCGCACAACAAGAGGCGAAAAAAATCATTATCAATACCATTCAAAGAATTGGGACGGAGGAAGCCGTAGAAAACTGCGTTTCGGTGTTCAACCTGGAGTCGGACGATGTAAAAGGACGTATCATCGGCAGGGAAGGCAGGAATATCCGGGCGTTGGAGGCTGCTACCGGGGTTGAGATTATAGTGGACGATACCCCTGAGGCTATCATCCTTTCTTGTTTTGATTCCGTTAGGCGCGAAGTGGCACGTCTTTCCCTTCACAAATTGGTGACAGATGGCCGTATACACCCAGCTCGGATCGAGGAGATTGTAAAAAAGACGGAAAAACAGATCGACGAGGAAATCGTGGAAATCGGGAAACGCACCGTTATCGACTTGGGTATACATGCCCTACATCCCGAGCTTATAAAGGCCGTTGGAAGGATGAAATACCGTTCTTCGTACGGGCAGAATCTATTACAGCACTCCCGCGAGGTGGCCAAACTGTGCGGGGTAATGGCGGCAGAATTGAGTATAAACCCCAAGTTGGCCAAGAGGGCAGGTTTACTCCACGATATTGGCAAAGTACCCAATACCGAGGTCGAAATAGAGACCCCACATGCCATTTTGGGAATGCAGTGGGCAGAAAAATTTGGCGAAAAGCCAGATGTGTGCAACGCCATTGGCGCCCACCACGACGAAATAGAGATGAAGTCATTGATTGCCCCCATTGTACAGGTCTGCGATGCGATCAGCGGTGCCAGACCAGGTGCCAGGAGGCAAGTGTTGGATTCGTATATCCAGCGTTTAAGGGATCTGGAGGATATTGCCTTTGGGTTTGGGGGTGTCCAGAAAGCTTATGCCATACAGGCCGGTAGGGAACTGCGGGTTATCGTTGAGAGCGAAAAGGTAAGCGACGACAAAGCAGCAGAACTTTCCTTTGAAATCTCTCAAAAGATACAGACCGATATGACCTATCCCGGACAGGTCAAGGTTACCGTGATCAGGGAGACCAGATCTGTGAACGTAGCGAAATAAGGAAACACTAAAATTTATTGGATGGCGAAACAGGAACGGAGACGTTTTTGTTTCGCTATTTTTTTTAGGTATATGTTTGGAGGCTAGCTTTTGCACACTGGGAAGGGGGAATACAAATTGTTGGCCCCTCAAATTGGATCGTAGCAAATTGGATAAAAATTGTACTTTTGTAAGACAGAATCTAAGTATGGAATTTTCTTCAAAACTCTTGGAAAATGCGGTTTATGAAATGTCCCAATTGCCGGGTATCGGTAAGCGGACGGCCCTGCGTTTGGTGCTTCATTTGTTAAAACGGCCCGTGGATCAGACACAACATCTCTCCAATTCCCTGTTGAAACTGAGGAATGATATTCGATTTTGTTCCAATTGCCATAATATTTCGGATGTTGCCCTTTGCGAGATTTGCGCGAATCCCAAAAGGGACGAAAGCCTGGTCTGTGTGGTAGAGGATGTACGCGACGTAATGGCCATTGAAAATACAGGGCAATTCCGAGGCATGTATCACGTGTTGGGTGGCAAAATATCGCCTATGGAAGGGGTGGGGCCACAGAATCTTTCGATTGCCGATCTGGTGGTGAAGGGCAAGGAAGGAAAAATAAAGGAAATGATTTTTGCTTTGAGCTCCACTATGGAAGGAGACACTACCAATTTTTATATTTACAAACAATTGCAAGGGCTCCCGATCAGAATATCGACCATAGCACGGGGAATTGCTGTTGGTGACGAATTGGAATATGCCGACGAGGTGACCCTTGGGAGAAGTATTCTGAACCGTATCCCTTTCGAAAACTCGTTAAGGGCTTCCTGATACTATTGGCCTTTTCGCCGATCGTTATAGGATATACCTCCAAACACAATACGCAAGGCTTACAATTAACAGCGTATAGCAGTTTTATTGATCGGGGTTAGTTATCCCCATAACCGAATTTTCATTAAATTCGTCTTAGAGCCACTCGAAAAAGGGATATTTTTTTTGAGTATTTTCGCAATTCGAAAATCTTATAATCCAGATTGAAGATCAGTATGTCAAAGTTTGAACTGAAATTACCGCAAATGGGAGAGAGTGTTGCCGAAGGTACCTTGACCTCCTGGTTAAAGGAAGTAGGGGAGGCCATTGAAATGGACGAAGCTGTTTTTGAAATAGCTACGGATAAAGTAGACTCCGAAGTTCCCAGTGAGGTGGAAGGGGTGTTGGTGGAAAAGTGCTTTCAGGTAGATGATGTAGTCAAGGTTGGACAAACGGTGGCCGTAATTGAAGTAAATGGAGAGGTATCCCAACCTGTGGAAGCGGACAATGCAAGCGAGCCCGAACCGCCCCAGGAAATACAGGAAACAGTGTCTACTTTGGAGACCGATATGGTCATGGCGAAAGAAACTACGGCCACCCCTAATCAAGATTATGGTAGTAGTAACAAGTTTTATTCCCCTTTGGTGCGGAATATCGCCAATGAAGAGGGGATTTCGGTTGCCGAATTGGATGCCATATCCGGGACCGGCCAGGACGGGAGGGTCACCAAGAACGATATCCTCACTTATCTGGAACAACGAAAATCGGGAGGTAAGCCACTCGTCGCCGAACACCCTAAAGTTGAAATGACCAAGGAGGCCACCCCCGAAGAACCAATAAAACCCCAACCCAAAGACGCATCAGAAGTAAATACCCCGGTTGGTGCCGCTGATGAAGTTATACCACTGACCCGGATGGGCAAACTCATTGCCCAACATATGACGGACAGTCTTGCTACTTCGGCCCATGTACAGAGTTTTGTAGAGGTAGATGTTACCAATGTGGTGAATTGGCGAAACAAGATAAAAACCAACTTTGAAAAAAGGGAAGGGGAAAAACTCACCTTTACCCCGATTTTTATGGAGGCCGTGGCCAAAGCATTAAAAAAGTTTCCCATGGTCAATATTTCGTTGGATGGGGATAAGGTCATCAAAAAGAAGAATATCAATATAGGGATGGCTACGGCATTGCCCGACGGGAACTTGATCGTGCCCGTTATTAAGAATGCGGACCAACTGAACCTTGTAGGCATGACCAAGGCGGTAAACGACCTGGCCATAAGGGCGAGGAACAATGCCCTAAAGCCCGAGGAAGTCAAAGACGGCACCTATACGGTGACCAATGTGGGTTCTTTTGGCAGTATTTTTGGTACGCCCATTATCAATCAGCCCCAAGTAGGTATTTTGGCCTTGGGGGCCATTCGAAAAATTCCGGCGGTCATAGAGACCGGGGACGGCGATTTTATCGGTATCCGCAGTAAAATGTTCCTCTCTCATAGCTATGATCACCGGGTGGTAAACGGAGCCCTCGGCGGACTATTCGCCAAAGCCGTCGCCGACTATCTAGAGGCTTGGGACGTAGATAGGGAGGTGTAGTTTAAATCTCTCCCGTTTAATCACATGTCAGGTGTTTTTTTTATACCTTAGCATAAAACAAGTCCATTCTACCCCGAGGCTTATTTTCCGCTATGTCATTTGATAATAAGGACATGGCGAAATCCATAATTCATATCTATCTAACAAATTGCCATTTATGAAAAGAGTTTTTCCTTTTCTACGGCTCATCTTAATCGCGCTTTCCTACGGTCAAAAAAAGGAGAAAAAAACTAGGTAACCTAAGAGTTGCCTTTAAACTCTATGCAAGCCAATGCAAGGAGGCTTATATTTATGGTTTCCCAATGTTGGATTACTACCGCGTGCGGTACGAGTTCTATCAGGATAGTGCAAACAAGGAATTTAATGCACCGTGGAATCATATTGGGATTATTGCCCGGGTTTTTACCTATAAAAATATTGCTGTACAAACGATGAATTATTATACGCCCTTTTCGTAGTCAGGGCTAGGTTTAGGTTCAGGGACATCTCGCTGAATATTCAAAACGAATCTCCAGGTTAAGCGAAGGAGGCCAATTGGTTGTCAGCACCTAAAGATCCCTTGGTCACCATTATGAAATTGTATTGCCCAAAAGATGTGGCGCTAGAAGGCAGTTAGTAACAACCAGATTTGAATGTTGTACAACATAAATTATCAGCTTATATTTATCAAATATATAAACCAATTAAACCAATTAAACCAATTAAACCAATTTAATTATGAAAATCAATTTTAGAATACTGATGGTGGCTGTTACCACTTCGGTAATAGCCAGCTGTAACCAGCCACAGCCGAAAGAATCATCTGAGAACAGTAAGGCTGTTGCGCTTTCGGAAGCAACCTTGAAAGGTGATGAATTGATCAGAACCGATTTTGGCGACATTCAAATGGACCAAACGTATATTACCCAAGAATCCATTGACAAACTCAATAAGCAATTGCACCTTCAACGCGCTGTTGCCGTTTACGAATGGGCGCTTCCAGTGGTTTCCTTTCAAAAGTGGTACAATTCCTATTCTGAAGTATACGGCGCAAACGATTTAGATTTTGTAGAATCTAGGTCCTTTGAAGAAAAGGTAGGTATCCTAACTGCAAACGCAACCACGCCTTATGTAATCAGTTGGGCCAACCTTGCCAATACGGGGCCCGTAGTTATCGAATATCCTGCAGGCCCGTCTGCGGGGGGCATTATGGATTTTTTCCAAACTTCACTGGGCGACCTAGGTTTGGCCGGTCAAGATAAAGGGAAAGGCGGCAAATACCTCATAATTCCAAATGGATATGATGTTTCAAAACTGGATACGAAAGGCTACTTTACAATAAATGCTACTACCAATAAAATAATGATTGGCACCCGTTTCTTATCAACTGACGAAGCAGAGGTTAAAAAGATGAAAGAAAGTTTCATGATCGGTAAGTATGGAGAAACGTTGAAATCGGCAAAATTCATTGCCAATACCAACAAACGCTTTTCGGGTGTAATGCCGAGTGGCTATGCCTATTTTGAATTGGTACACCAGTTTATTCAAGATGAACCGATGGCGCAACAAGACAAAATCTTCTATACCTATATGAAGTATTTTGGTATTGAAGATGGACAACCGTTGAAACCATCAGCTGAATTGAAAAATACTTTAACCGAAGGAGCCAAATTGGGTGAATTGATGTCTAGAGCAAACCAAATAGCACCAAGGCACGATGAGCCGTATTACGACAACACTACTTGGTACAGATTGATGGCCAATTTCCCATTGACCAAATCAAGTGAGACAGATTACTATTTAGATGAAAGCAATCAATACTATTTTGAAGCAGTAACGGTAACGGCAGGGATGAAATCAAATACGCCTGGTCCGGGCACCACCAGTTATTTAACCAACAAAAAAGATAAAGATGGTAATTTTCTAAAGGGTTCAAACACCTATAAAATCAATATTCCTGCAGACATGCCTGCATCCAATTTCTGGGCGTTTACCATATACAGCGAAGTGACGCGCTGTTTTATTGATAACGAAAATGCACCTGACAAATTACGTGCTATCAACCTTGATTCTAGAGATAAAGACTTGCAAATAAATGCGGATGGCAGTGTAGATCTGTACATAGGCCATACCGCTCCTGAAGGAAAAGAGAGTAACTGGGTTCAAACCAATATAGGCGAAGGTTGGTTCCCTGTATTCAGAACCTATGGTACACAACAAGCCTTTTTTGACAAAACATGGCAGCTTGGCGATATTGAATTGGTTAAATAAAATCATATATCTATTCCATCTATAAAAGGGGCGTTTTAACGCTCTTTTTATATTTAAATGATACTAATTTCTGTCTTGAACTAATGGTATTGGGCAAATTTTTAAGACAGGAAGTAGCCGTTAGCCTATACCCATTAAAATAGAAACGGGAGAAAACAATGGTCTCGATCATTGTCTAAAACCCTGGGTCGGTTAACCCAATAATAATTTAAAGATCAATGCAATTGAATACGGACCATAAACAATACGAGGAACCTTCAGTTTTTACCCCTGAAAACCTGCTGAGGGAGGCAAGGCGACAAAAAAACATGGATACCTGTAACGTACCCGAAGTTTGCGTGCTGGATCCAGATGGGGATTTGGTGGCCTATTTGATAAAGACAGGACAAGCAACATTAAACCCTTGCTGGGCCTGTTATCACACAAAGCTTTATAATGTTAGGCAAAACGACCGTGAATTTGCGGTTCTGGGCTGTGCCGTGGGTGCTTCTTTTGCAGTTTTAATTGCGGAACAATTATTTGTATCGGGCTGCAAGACCCTTATCAGTATAACCTCTGCAGGGATTCTGGAGCCGACAAAGGAAACCTCCAAATTTGTTTTAATAGAGCGGGCACTTCGGGATGAAGGCACTAGCTATCATTATTTGCCACCTTCCGAGACTAGCAGTATAGATCCGATCTTATTAAAAAATTTAATTGTTTATTACCGCACTACCGATGTATCCATAGAAGTGGGAACGAGTTGGTCAACAGATGCCCCATACCGGGAAACCCAAACGGCCATAGACGAGGCAAAAAAATTAGATGCGCTGTGTGTTGAAATGGAAGCCGCTGCACTTTATGCTTTTGCCAAGGCCAGGAATAAAGAGGTAATTTGCTTTGCGCACCTTACTAACACTATGGCCCAAACAGCAGGTGATTTTGAAAAAGGGGAAGAAATGGGGAGTCTGGATTCTTTGGAACTTATACGACACACCATGAAGGCGATTAGTAAAGGTCCCAGTCAATATTGGGACAACATTTATACTACCAAGCAGTCCAATGAAGTAAGCTGGACGCAGGAAGTCCCTAAGACCTCTTTAGATTTTATCCATTCCCTTAAATTACCGAAGTCTTCAAAAATCATTGATGTTGGAGGGGGTGAAAGCAGATTGGTCGACAATTTGCTCGAAGCAGGTTTTAAAAACATCACCGTACTCGACATTTCGGCCAAAGCATTGGAGAAGGCAAGAAACCGGTTGGGCGACAAGGGTAAGGAGGTAAATTGGATCGTGGAGGACGTAACCAAGTTTGTCCCGGATACGGAATTTGATGTTTGGCACGACCGGGCAACTTTTCATTTTTTGACAACAACGGAACAAATTGCAAAGTACTTGGCCATCGCCAAAAAATCTATAAAAGGGTATTTGATACTAGGGACGTTTTCGGAGGAGGGACCTAAAAAATGTAGCGGACTCGATATAAAGCAGTACAGTGAAGACTCATTGACCGCGATACTTGCGAACGGGTTTAAAAAATTGCATTGCAAAACCGAAGACCATATAACACCGTTTAATTCCACACAAAATTTTTTGTTTTGCAGCTTTAAGCGATATTTGGACTGATTTGCTCTTGCAAACGTAATGATCAATCGGGACAACAAAAGTATAACATTCTATGATACAACGTATTACAATTAAATATTTCCTCTTTAGCACCCTACTGTTAGTTTTATTTTCCTGCAATCCGGTGGTTCATAAGGAAAGGACCAATGTTGTATTGCCCATTCTCCCACAACCTAAAATGGTTCAGGTGTACGATGGATCTTTCGCCCTGGATTCTATGACCCAGTTGGTGTTTTCAACGGACGAACAGCAGAAAATAGCCAACTATTTTAACAGGGAGTTAAAGAAATTGGCCGGATTTTCGTGCCGTATCCAATCAGCTTCGAAAGAAAAAAAATCGATCCTATTTGTTCAAGTCGATTCCCTGGCTAATGAAGCCTATCTACTGGATATTGATAGGGCAAGGATAACCGTAAAGGCATCTTCGGAAGCGGGTTATTTTTATGCCGTTCAGACGCTTTTACAACTAACCCCCGTCACGGGGAAGGAGATGGGGCAAACTGCATTGAGGTTCAGCCAACTCAGCATCTCCGATGAACCCCGGTTTAAATGGCGGGGCGCTTTGCTAGACGTTTCTAGACATTTTTTTGGTCCCGCGTCCATTAAGAAATTAATAGATCAGATGGCAGCCCAAAAAATGAACAGGCTGCACCTTCACCTTACGGACGACCCTGGATGGAGGATAGAAATCAAGGAATACCCCAAATTGGTCGAAATTGGCTCTCTCGGCGACAGGACGGATCCAGATGGCCCCGCCATGTATCTTACGGAGAATGAAGCGCGGGATATAACAGCCTATGCAAACGACAGGCAGATCACAATAGTCCCAGAAGTGGATATTCCGGGTCATTCGGGAGCGGTGTCAAGAGCGTATCCCGAATTTAGCGGGGGCAATAATACGCTCAATATTGCCAACCCGGAGGCCATCAAAATGATGGAAACGGTGATACTGCGTTTGGCCGATATTTTTAACACAAGTTATATCCATTTTGGGAGTGATGAGGTAAGGCACCACAACTGGGAGGGGAGGCCGGACATGAAGGCCAGAATGATGGAGTTGGGACTAAAGGACCAGCGTGAATTTGAAGGCTGGTTCGACCGTAAGATGGCCGATTTTATAGTGCAATCCGGATTAAATCCGGTGGCATGGGACGAAGCGTTCGATTTTGGCGTAAACAAAAGTACGATCATACAGTGGTGGCGGGGGGAATATCCCGAAGTTTTAAAGCGTGCCGCGGAACAAGGTTATGATATAATTTTATCTCCCGTAGACTTTCTTTATTTAGATTATCCAAGCGACCTGAAGGAAGGTGGTGCTAATTGGGAAGGGTTGCACAATGGTGCGAATTCGATGGAGGCGATCTATACGTGGAACCCAATTCCGAAAACTTTTAACGATGCCATGGCCGCTCATGTCATCGGTATGGAGGCCGGTATCTGGACCGAATTTATCGCCGATGAAAAGCGATTGGAATATATGGTCTATCCTAGGCTTGCTGGGGTCGCTGAAAAAGCATGGACCCAGGAGGGCAATTTAAATTGGGATTCATTTCGGCAGAGGTTGTCTGTCCAATATAAGAGGTATAATAGGGATAGCATCAACTATCGGATACCCAATCTTGGGGTCGAAGAACGAAAAGTACGGCAACCAGAGGCTTTTTTGGGGCCGATACCGGATTAGCTTTATCAACGACGAGCTGGCTGACTCCTGCTCTCCCATTTCAAGTCGCTCAACAGGGAACTCTTAATGCCAATAAAGAAATACCAGCGTTCGTAATTGCCAAAGGGGGTCCAGTTAAAATTCATTTTAAAACTCTTTAGATCGCGTTCAAAGCGCAATTGGGTAAGGGTAAACCCCATATTCTTAAAATCATATCCCGAAGAAGCCCCGACTTTCCATTTGGGAGAAAGCTGTATGTTGCCCGAAAACATAAGGGAATTGTTGCTAAATTCATTTTGGCGGCTAAAGTTGGAATAGGATACCGTATAGGCTAACCGCAGGTCCCACGGAAGCTTGGTACCATAGGCCGGGTTGTCTGGTTCGCCTTCGTTTTCGGCATCGGTCTGTGGCCGTTGGCCACCAAAATCATCGGTGGTGCCAAAAAGATCATCGGTCCTTCCACCACTTGCCGCCACGTAATCACTTTCTATTTCATCTTCGTCCTTTTTGCTCTTGTCAAAGGTCTTGCTGCTCAAGGTATAGCCAACGTTCATGTTGGCCCGGGTCAATCGAAAAAGACTTCCTCCATTATTTATATTGAAGGTGTTAATACGGACGCCGTTATTGTCAATGGCGTAGGGATCGAGACTGGCCGAAAAGTTGATGGACATTTTATTGTCCAGTATATTGGTGCCGGCGGTAAGGTTCACGGGACTCAATTGTAAGGAGTCGGCCTCAAAATTATAGGATGTATTAAGATTAAAACTGTTTAAAAGCGTAATTTTTTTGGGTTCTGTGGCCGTAGAATCCTTATCGCGTACCTTGGCCTCCAGTGTATTGGCCAGTGAAAAACTCATGGCGCTTGACGAATAGAGGCCCGGAGCTCCATACAGGGTGTTCTCAAAACGGCTGTATTGTACCATATTGCCATCCCCGTCCAAATAGGCGTCATAGTATTGGTCATAGGAAGGGGCGTAGCCGTAACTTAAGGAGGGGCGCATTACATGGCGTATGGCCTGTATTTTTTTGTCCTCCCCCAAATTAAAGGTCCCATAAAGAGTAGTCCCTACGCTGGTACTAAGATTATAGGTGCCATATCTATCGAACCCCGAAATGGTGTCCAAGACCACTTTATCCGTTTCGGCATTATACATTTTGTCGAAGGTCTTTAGGGTCCAAATATCGTCATAACTTCCGCCCACGGTAACGCTAAAATGTTTGGCTATCTTAAAGTTTGTGCTGATGGGGATGCTGTGCCGGGCGCCCGTCTTGGCATTGTCGAACATTCCCGGTTTAAAGAATAGGGAGTCTACGGTCTGTATACGGTTCTCCCCCGTAACACTGTATTGAAAATTTATATTTTGGAAGACCCCTTTTTTTATGCCGTCCCGTTTTGCAAAGGGATAAATCCGTTCCAGACTTGCCTGTACCGTAGGCAAGGTCATATTGATCGCCTTTGTATTTGTATTTTGGTTATGGGTGGCGGTAATACTCATGTTTACCGACGGATAGGACGGAAAAGTCTTGGAATAGGAGACAGAGGACGATAGGTTGTTGTTCTGGGTATTGGGCAAGTTGTTCTGGTTTAGGGAATTTCTGTAGTACTGGCTGCTCCCCAAGTTTACCGAAGCCGAGAACCGTGAGTCCGGACTTGATTTTTGATCCTGGGAATGGGAAATCTGAATGTTATAATTTGTCGAACGGCTGTAATCGTCAAACCCCTTTTGACTGTTCACCTGATTTTCATACCTAATGTTTATAGTTCCCCTGTATTTGTAACGCTTGGAATACATGGATTGGGCCCATAGGCCGTAACTACCGTTGGAATAGAGATCGCCGGTGAGGGAAACATCCACATTATCATTGATCGGCAGGTAATAGCCTCCATTCTGCAAAAAGTAGCCACGGGTCTTGTCGTTACCAAATGTAGGCATGATTACCCCTGCAGCTGGTCCCACCCCCATTGGAAAGTATGCAAAAGGTACCGCTATCGGTGTCGGAATATCCAAGAGGTACATATTGCTAAACCCGGCAATGATTTTCTTTTTGGGAACAAATTTGGCCTTGCGCACCCGGATGTAATAATCGGGATCTATGGTGTCCTTGGAAGTTGTGAGCCTGCCTTCGCTCAAAAAATAAACGGAATCGTTTTCTTTTTTGGTGATTTCGGCAAAAACGTTCATGTTATCGCTGCCCAGTTGGCCCAAACCTGCCTGCTGCTCGGTCCGCGAGTTCCATATCAGGGCTTTTTGGGTATCAAAATTGAATCGGATCGAATCGGGGCGTACCTCGTTGGAGCCCTGTTTAAAAAATGGCAACTGGGTGTAGGTTCCCGTGGAATCCTTGATCCGGCCGGCGTATACTTCGTTCTTAATGTAATCCATCACAATAATTCCCGCTTTCAGCTCTGTATCCTGATAATAGAGTTCTGCTTCGTTATATAAATAGATTTTTTGCTCTTTTTGGCTTAACTTCACATAATCTTTGGCCTTGTATTTTATTTGATCGAGCAACAATGGTTTTTTGGACGGGAGGGAATCCAACTGGGTAGAGTCCGATAGCGTGGAATCCTTTAGCATGAGTTTACTAGTGAGAATAGGCGCTTGGATCGTATCGCCAATTGCTCTTATAGGTAAGGCTTGGACGGGATTTTCTTGGGCAAACACTATCGCCGCTACTGAAAACAGCAGTACGGACAAAAGTAGATGGCGTTTGTTTGATTGCAAAGCTATAAATCCTATTTTTGTAATGATTTGGTATGATTCTGGCTAGAATCGGGATATAAGGCCAAACTTACATATATTTTTTATTCTGCCTGTTGGCCGTTTTAATAAATTTAACCCAATTGAAGCACATCAAAATATCTATACTCCTATGCGATTGAAATGGATTTCCGCTATATTCTTAATGATGTTGACCTGCTTAATCACATCATTCGACAAAAATAATACAGAAAACCGCAATAACGATAAATTTGTGGTTGTTTTGGATGCAGGTCATGGAGGTCATGACCCAGGGAACTTGGGAAATGGCTACTTGGAAAAGAATATTGCGCTGAATATTGTCTTGCAAGTGGGCAAAATATTAGAAATAAACCCGGGTATCAAGGTTATCTACACTAGAAAGGACGACACTTTTGTGGATCTCTACGTTAGGGGCGAGATCGCCAATAAGGCCAATGCGGACCTATTCGTTTCGGTGCATTGCGACAGTCATACTTCCGATGCCCATGGGGCAGGTACCTTTGTGCTCGGTCTACATGCCAACAAGCAAAATTTTGAAATAGCGAAAAAGGAGAACTCGGCCATATATCTAGAAGACGATTACGAGAGCCGTTATTCCCAGTACGACATCAATTCCCCCGAATCCATCATTGGCCTCACGATCATGCAGGAAGAATTTTTGGACCAGAGCATAGGTTTGGCGAAAATGATCCAAGACAATTTCACCAATAAACTGCACCGGGTAGACCGAAAGGTAAAACAAGCGGGTTTTATTGTGCTGCACCAAACGTTTATGCCCAGTGTATTGGTAGAGACAGGTTTTTTGACCAATAAACAGGAAGGTGCCTATTTAAATTCTAAAAAGGGACAGACCGAGATGGGAACCGCTATTGCCGATGCTATCCTGGAATACAAAAAGGACTTGTGGACCAAGGCCCCGGACGAAGTTGTGCAAGCCCCGGCAGTGGACACAACGCCACAACCCGATGTCGTGGCAAACAAATCGTCTGAGAAAACCGAACCAAAGGTTGCTGCCCAAGAAACCCCAGCAGGTAATGAAGACAAAGTTGAAAAGGGGTTAGATTCCAAGACCCAAGAAACCGTTGCTGCCGTGACCGCACCCGAGGTTACAAGTACGGCCGCCAATGAAAAGGAAACCGCCAAACCAGAAATTCCTCCGGTGTCCAAAAAGAACCCGGAAGTAACTTCCAAGCCGTCGAAGGCCAAAATGAATATAGTTTTTAAGGTACAATTATTGGCCAGTTCCAAGGATATGTTTACGGACCCAATAAATTTTAATGGGCTTAACAAGATATCCAAGGAACCGTTCAACA
Organism: Cerina litoralis; assembly: GCA_022008415.1. Lineage (GTDB taxonomy): Bacteria > Bacteroidota > Bacteroidia > Flavobacteriales > Flavobacteriaceae > Cerina > Cerina litoralis. Next base: position 91,749 of record JAIRBC010000014.1, on the reverse strand, counting down.
ACCTGTATCGGTATATGTACGGCAGTACCGGTTCGTATGACGAGGCACAATTATTAAAGACCAATGCAGTGCAAAAAGGGTACGGTACCGCATATATTGTTGCCTATAAGGACGACAAGCGTATTCCCTTGTCGGAAGCCCTCTCCGATATTGGGCAAAAGTAATGGGATGTATTGGGCAGTAAAAAGTTTAAAGGATTATTATAACCCAGCAACCATCAATTATTTAAAAAGTGGTTTTATCGAATTTATTTCTAATTTTGTTGATGATGGGATATAGGTTTTTTGACCCCGATTCCCATCGGAAGGATCCAAGAAGGAACTCCTCTCGCCCGTACAGGATGTGGTAGTTTGTGGCCCGATGAGGTTTTTCTAATGGCATGGCCTTGGTACGGTACTCAAAAACGACAAAATTAGGGTGCAAAGTGCATCCCGACGTTTCGGGATGTAAGTAAATGAAAAGGTTTAAATCACTACAATAACCGAAAAAGTAAACATTTGAAACTATCCAGAGAAGTAAAAACGGGAATTATAGTCATAGGAGGCATCTTGTTGTTTATAATGGGATTCAGCTATTTAAAATCCTCTCCCCTGTTCGAATCCAACAAAATTTTTTACGCCGTTTACCAGGATGTTGGAGGACTGCAGCCCGGAACCCAGGTAACGATCAATGGGCTGTCCGTTGGTAAGGTCAATGATATTAGGTTTAAGGATAGTTCGGGCAAATTGGTGGTCACTTTTTCTATCGATAATAATTTTAATTTTTCCAAGAACAGTATTGCGGAACTGTATGATACCGGGATTATTGGCGGAAAGGGCATACAGGTAAAGCCAGTTTTTGACGACGCCCCAATGGCGAAGACCGGTGATACCCTAACGACAAGTACAAGACCGGGACTTACGGATTTGGTACAGGAGAAATTGGCACCCTTGCAGCAAAAGGTGGAGGGTGCAGTGACCAATGCGGATTCTTTGCTTATGAACGTCAATCAAATTCTGGATGACAGGACAAAAAAGGATCTTAGGGAGACGATCAGCGGACTTAAGAAAGTGGTCGCTAGTTTTCAGGGTAGTGCCGATGCCTTGAACGATATTTTAGGGGATAACAAAGAAGCATTAAACGTTACGATGACCAACCTGAATACAATTACCGATAATTTTGCCGAACTGTCGGATTCCCTTTCCAGTGCCGGACTTTCCCAAACCATTAGAAAGCTCCAGGGAACTTTGGGAAATCTGGACGTTATGCTGGCTAAGATTGAAAGTGGAGAAGGTACCTTGGGAAAATTGGTCAACAATGAGCAGTTGTACAATAATCTGAACAGTGCTTCCAGGGATTTGGATCTTTTGCTCCAAGATTTCCGTCTGAATCCCAAACGCTATATCCACGTTTCCGTTTTTGCAAAGAAACCGACGGAATACGAACTTCCCGAAAATGATCCCGCCCGTGAACTCAAAACGCAATAAATGGGGTACTTGCCAAATATAATATTCCTCCTGATCCTTATTGCGGGCATTGGTTATTTTTCTAAGAATATAAGACGTCTGTCCAGAAATATAAAACTGGGCCGAAAAGTAGATGTCAGCGACCATATTTCCCTACGTTGGAAAAATATGGTCCGGATAGCACTGGGTCAGGGAAAGATGGTGGTGCGCCCAGTTGCAGGGATAATGCACATATTTGTCTACCTGGGTTTTGTAATCATCAATATTGAGGTATTGGAGATTATAATCGATGGAGTATTAGGTACCCACCGCATTTTTTCGCCTTTGGGCGCCTTCTACGACTTTCTAATCGCATCCTTTGAGGTTTTGGCCCTCATGGTCATTGTGGGAATCGTAGTTTTTTGGATACGCAGGAATATCCTGAGGTTACAACGATTTGTAAAACCAGAAATGAAAGGCTGGCCAAAATTGGACGCCAACCTTATTCTGTATTTCGAATTTGTCCTGATGAGTCTTTTCTTGGTCATGAACGCCGCCGATGCCCAACTGCAACATTTGGGAGTGCCTCATTATACAAGGGCGGGAGCATTTCCAGTAAGTCAGTTTATTGGCCATTATATGGAAGGTTTGTCCGTCGCCTCACTTATGACCATGGAGCGCGCCGCTTGGTGGCTCCATATAGTTGGTATTTTATTCTTTTTAAACTATCTCTATTATTCCAAGCACCTACATATCCTCTTGGCATTCCCCAATACGTTTTACGGTAAGGTAACCCCAAATGGACAGTTGAACAACCTGGAGGCGGTTACAAAAGAGGTGAAGTTGATGATGGATCCATCCGCCGATCCATATGCCGTACCAGCAGGAGATTCGGAACCTCCGGAAAAATTTGGTGCCTCGGACGTGATGGATCTTAACCGCATACAATTGCTCAACGCCTATACGTGTACCGAATGCGGGAGATGTACGAGTGAGTGCCCTGCCAATATTACCGGTAAAAAGTTGTCTCCCCGCAAAATCATGATGGACACCCGTGACCGTTTGGAGGAGGTTGGGAAAAATATCGAAAAGAATAAAGGACAATTTGTTGAAGACGGCAAGCAGTTGCTAGGGGATTATATAGCGGCGGAGGAACTCTGGGCGTGTACCTCTTGCAATGCATGCGTGGAGGCATGTCCCGTAAGTATAGACCCGCTTTCAATCATTGTGGATATGCGCCGCTATTTGGTCATGGAACAATCCGCTGCCCCGACAGAACTGAATAGTATGATGGGCAATATAGAAAACAATGGCGCCCCGTGGCCATTCAATCAAATGGACCGCAAGAATTGGGCGGAGGAAGAGAATTGAAAATAGTGAATAGAACCAAGAGACAAGAACCAAGACAAAAGTTTATGAGGTTAACTTTTTTATTTTCAACCATCAACTAAGGTCTAAAGTCTAACATCTAATTAAAGTGAAAGAAGCATTGAAAGTACCGACCATGGCCGAATTTTTTGCAAGTGGCAAGCATCCGGAAGTCTTATTTTGGGTGGGCTGTATGGGAAGTTTTGACGACAGGGCAAAGAAAGTAACCAAGGCTTTTGTTAAAATATTGAACAAGGCGGGGGTGTCCTTTGCCGTTTTGGGTGCCGAGGAAAGTTGCAATGGCGATCCCGCGAAAAGGGCCGGAAACGAATTTCTATTCCAGATGCAGGCCGCCACCAACATAGAAGTGATGAACGGCTATGGTGTAAAAAAAATAGTTACGGCCTGCCCGCATTGTTTTAATATCATCAAAAACGAATATCCCGGCTTGGGGGGCAATTACGAAGTAGTGCATCATACCCAATTTATAAACCAATTGCTGGAAGATGGCCGATTGAGTATGGAAGGAGGGCAGTATAAAGGAAAACGAATAACCTATCACGACCCTTGTTACTTGGGTAGGGGCAACAATATATATGAAGCGCCCCGGGAATTGATCCAAAAATTGGATGCGGAGTTGGTGGAAATGAAAAGTTGTAAGAAAAGAGGCTTGTGCTGTGGGGCCGGTGGGGCACAGATGTTCAAGGAACCCGAAAAAGGGGATATGGATATCAATATAAAACGTACCGAGGAAGCTCTGGAGACCAAGGCCGAAATAGTTGCCGCGGCCTGTCCCTTTTGTAACACCATGATGACCGACGGGGTCAAAGGCAAGGACAAGGAAGCCTCTGTTAGTGTAATGGATATCGCCGAACTCATAGCTAACGCAGCAGACCTTTAATCAGTAGAATACCCCGTGGCTCTGTCTCGGGATGTAGCGTCTAGTTAATCACGATATGCAAAGAACCAAGAGGCAGGAACCAAGATCCAAGACAAAAAGGTCCAGTTTCTTGACCCTTGTAGCCCTGAAACTTCGGGGGTGTTGATTGTGATATCTCGATGGCTTTGTTTTTGAGGTAGTTCATTATAGATATATCAATGGTATTCAAATGTCGACCACGCAACCCGCAAACCCAAACAACAAACAACAAACATGTTAGTAGCATTTAATACATTGCCAGATACGGCCCGGGTATGGGTCTATCAGGCCAGCAGAAGCTTTTCGAAGGACGAGATAGTAGAGGTAAAGCAAAGTCTAGATCAATTTATCGAGGAATGGACTACCCATGGTAGCCGACTAAACGCCGGATATGAGATTCGTTACAACCGATTTATTGTAATAGCCCTGGACCAAAGCATTTTGGGAGCTTCCGGATGCTCTATAGATACCCAGGTACATTTTATCCAATCCTTAGAAAAGAAATACGATATCGACCTTTTGGACAAAATGAACGTTTCTTATAAACAAGGTGAGTTTATCGCTTATAAACATTTGAAGGACTTTAAAAAGATGGCAAAAGCCAAATCGGTTTCCAAAAATACCATCGTCTTTAACAATCTTGTGACCAACAAGGAAGAATACGAGCAGTATTGGGAAGTCCCGGCAGAAGAAAGTTGGCACGCCCGATTTATGTAGTATAGCGGGTATTTTATCGATGAAAGCTTACTATAATTGGTAAAATCGATGAAATGCAATAATTTGGTCTCTTTTTAGTTACTATCATAGTTTACTTCAACGTATGCGATTAAATCTTCTTGTCCTTCTTTTTCTTATCTTCCATGTATTTAATGTTCCGGTATTTGGGCAAGCCAACCCCTTGACGGCCATAGATAGTTTGGACCAAAAAAGGTGGGTAGATAACACCTATGACCATTTGTCCTTGGACGAAAAGATGGGTCAGTTATTTATGGTCATGGTGGCATCTGATCAAGGAAAATCGGGTTTGGACAAGGTCAGCGCCCTCATACAAAAGGAAAATATTGGAGGCGTTATTTTTTCGACCGGCGGACCGGTAAGACAGGCCCGTATGACCAATAGCTTTCAGGCCATCTCTAAAACACCGTTATTGATCGGGATGGATGCGGAGTGGGGGCTCTCCATGAGGCTAGACTCCACCTATGCATTTCCATGGAACATGACTCTGGGCGCTATCAGGGACAGCTCTATCGTTGAAAGGGTAGGCCGTCAAATTGGGATGCACGCGAAACGGTTGGGAGTCCACATCAATTTTGCTCCCGATATCGATATCAACATCAACCCCAAAAATCCCATTATCGGGAACCGCTCCTTTGGGGAGGATAGGGAAAACGTAGCCCAAAAGGGTATCGCTTTTATGAAAGGGATGGAAAGTGCCGGTGTACTCTCTAGCGGGAAACACTTTCCGGGCCATGGCGATACGGCCGTTGACTCCCATAAAGCTCTACCCGTTTTGGATTTTTCACTTCAGCGGTTGGACAGTATAGAACTGTATCCGTTTAAAAAATTGATCAACAATGGGTTGAGTAGCGTAATGGTAGCCCATTTAAGTGTTCCCGCTTTAGATTCCAGGGAAGGTTATCCATCGTCCTTGTCCAGGAATATCATAACCGGTTTGCTCAAGAACCAAATGCATTTCAATGGATTGGTTTTTACGGATGCCCTAAATATGAAAGGAGTGTCCGATTTTGCAGAGGCGGGGGAAGTAGAATTGAGCGCCTTTCTGGCAGGGAACGATATTCTGTTGATGCCCACTGATGTGGCCAAGGCCAAGGCCAAGCTTCTTGAGGCTTATAAATACGGAATAATATCCGAAAATAGATTGGCGTCCTCCGTAAAGAAAATCCTGATGGCGAAATACAAGGTGGGGCTCAACCACTATCGGCCGGTAGAATTGAAAAACCTATACGAGGATTTAAACTCCATGGACAATGACCTTATTTATGAGGAAGCCATCGAGAACGCCATCACCGTAGTGAAGAACAATTTTTCTTTGCTCCCGATCAAAAAGCTCGAGAACAAAAAAATCGCCTATGTTAAGTTTGGGGATGCCGATGGTTCTCCCTTTCTGGAGGAAATGAACAAATACGCAAAGGTGGATCAGATCAGTGGTAAGGACCTTGCCACTTTAAAGACCAAGCTATCGTCCTATAATTTGGTAATTATCGGGCTTCACAAAAGCAACGAAAGCCCGTGGAAGGCCTACAAGTTTACCGAAAATGAACTTTTTTGGTTGCATGAGATTGCCGCTATGGGCAGTTCTAACCTGATACTCACGGCTTTTGCAAAGCCGTATGCGTTATTGGACGTCAATTCTTTTGATAGTATTGATGGTGTGGTGGTCGCCTATCAAAACAGCAAACTGGCCCAGGAAAGGACCGCCCAAATTTTATTCGGTGCCATTCCTGCAAAAGGCGTGCTGCCCGTAACCGCGAATCCGGTGTTCCCAGTGAACACCAGCATACCATTGGAAGGGTTGATGCGACTGGGCTACAGTTTTCCGGAACGCGTAGGGTTAAGCTCATCAAAATTGGCCAAAGTGGATAGTTTGGTACAGAACGGGATCGATTCCATGATGTTTCCCGGGGCACAAGTGTTGATTGCCCGGAGGGGAGAAGTGATCTACAACAAAGGATTTGGCCATCCCACCTACAAATCGGAAGCAAAAATAACCCCCAATTATATCTATGATCTCGCCTCCCTGACCAAAATATTGGCTACCCTGCCGCTGATCATGAAAATGGAAGAAGAGGACAAAATAGCCTTAAACAATACTTTCCAGGAACTTATTCCCCAATATGCCGACACGGACATTAAGGATGTCACGGTATTAAAGGCCTTGTCGCATTACGGAAGGTTGCCGGCCTGGATTCCCTTTTACACCAGTACATTAGACAAAAAGCACATGCCCTCCAAGGAGTTCTATAGAACAAACCCGGTTCCCGGTTTTTCTACCAAGGTGGCAGACCACCTCTATTTGGAGGATGCCTACCAAGATTCCATATACAATAGGATCGGGCGTCAACATTTAAAGCCCAATCGGTATCTGTATAGCGATCTGTCTTACTATATCTTTAAAAAATATATCGAGAAGACTTACGGAAAGCGATTGGACAAGTTGGCCGAAGATTTTTTGTATAAGCCTTTGGGAGCCACCCATACCGGATACCTGCCTTTGGAGAAATTTCCCAAAGATGTGATCGTACCGGCAGAGGAAGACCATTATTACCGCTATCAGACCATTCAAGGCTATGTGCACGATATGGGGGCAGCGATGCAAGGCGGGGTCGGGGGCCATGCGGGTTTATTTAGCAATGCCAATGGGGTGGCCAAGATTATGCAAATGTACCTGCAAGGGGGGTACTACGGAGGGGAACGGTTTTTAAATTCCCGGACTATCCAAAAGTTTAACACCTGCTATTTTTGCGATAAGGATGTAAGACGGGGAGTGGGTTTTGACAAACCACAACTGAGCGGTGGTGGACCAACTTGTGGCTGTGTGTCCAGAAAAAGTTTTGGGCATAGTGGCTTTACGGGGACCTATACCTGGGCAGACCCGGACGAGGATCTTCTCTATGTTTTCTTGTCCAATCGCACCTATCCTTCGGCGAGCAATACCCTTCTGATAAAATCCGGTCTTCGTACCCGGATACAACAGATTATTTATGACGCAATTATAAACTGACCGGGAAGTTATTGAGTTGTGAGGTTATTGGGTTATTTTTGTTCGGTGTTTGGTTGGTTTCGGTTGAGTATTCATCTAAATTAAAAAGTTCACAAGAGTATTCAGTGTTGGTTCGACAATCTCATAAACCGTATTTTCTTCAACCCTGGTACTTGCGCTTGACTCTTGAACTTGAACTTAGTCCATACAAGGAGATTACCGCCTTAGCGGCAATAAAGAAAAAAGTATATTATGAAGATTGCCATAGTATGTTATCCCACATTTGGAGGTAGTGGTGTAGTCGCCACGGAACTGGGGATTGCCCTGGCCAATAGGGGACACGAAATACATTTTATCACTTATCGCCAGCCGGTTCGTTTAGGGCTATTGGGCGATAGGATTCACTTTCACGAGGTGCACGTGCCCGATTACCCCCTTTTTCATTACCAGCCCTACGAGTTGGCCCTCTCCAGTAGATTGGTAGATACCATAAAATTATATGACATAGAGCTTTTACACGTTCACTATGCCATTCCCCATGCTTACGCGGGTTACATGACCAAAAAAATATTGGAGGAAGATGGTATTTACATCCCCATGATTACCACCCTACACGGTACCGATATTACCTTGGTGGGCAATCATCCTTTTTATAAACCCGCTGTCACCTTTAGCATCAATAAATCGGATATCGTTACTTCTGTATCCGAAAGCCTTAAAAAGGACACCTTGGAACTTTTTAACATCAAAAAGGAAATCGAAGTGATCCCCAATTTTATAGACATAACTAAATACAAAAAGGTTTTTACCGACTGCCAGAGAACATTAATGGCTACGGACGAGGAGAAAATTATCACGCATATCAGTAATTTTAGAAAAGTAAAACGTATCCCCGATGTAATCCAAATTTTTTACAAGATCCAAAAAGAACTTCCGGCAAAGCTCATTATGGTCGGGGAGGGTCCGGAAAAGGAAATGGCCGAACATATGTGTGAGAAATTGGGAATTCACAAAAAAGTTATCTTTTTGGGGAACAGTAATGAAATTGATCGTATCCTCTGCTTTTCCGATTTGTTTCTATTGCCCTCGGAAACGGAGAGCTTTGGGTTAGCGGCTTTGGAAGCAATGGTCAATAAAGTTGCGGTAATATCGAGTAATGCGGGCGGAATTCCCGAAGTAAACCGCCAAGGGGTCACAGGATTTATGAGCGATGTTGGCAATGTGGACGAAATGGCGGAAAACGCCCTTAAGATTTTAAAAGACGAATCGACCTTGGAACAATTTAAGGAAAATGCAGTCCGCGTAGCCGCCGAATTCGATATATTGAAAATATTGCCCCTTTATGAGGCGGTCTATGAAAAGGCCTACAAGGAACGTTTTAAAACTTCATATTGATTTTTTTGTTAGAAATTATTGGTTTTAAATTGGGTTTGGGAGATTTTCCTAATCTACTTAATGCCAGCTGGTCATTGGCAATTGCCCTTTTTTAAAGTCTCTTATCTATGTTCTTTATTCTTTTTTCTTGTCCCTAATTGATGGTTTGATGAAAAAAAAATATATTGCAATTTACGCTACAAGCGTAACCGTATTTTTATTATCGATTTTATGTTTTTCCTGCAAGGCCCAGAAAAAAGGAGGCGCGGAAGAAAATAAAGTGGCCAGGGATTCTATCCTTACCCTAGTGCTCTGCAATGATTACGGTGGGTCTGTGATTCAAGAGATCCAATTGATAAAGGATGAAAAAACCCTTCAAAGGGCTTTTGCAAAGATCAATATGGCGCGCAAGCCGGGACTGCCCGTTCCCAAGTTAGACTTTAAAAAGGAAATCGCTATTTTGGCGAGTCGCGGCGAAGCAAAAGGATCTTCCCAAATTCGGCTGAAGTTAAATTCAGAAACATCGGAGCGGCTTGTTTTTTGGTTTAAAAAATCCCAAATATCAGAAAGCTCCGCGATTACTACGCCTTTTTGTCTTTACAAGATGCCATTTACACAAAAAGAAGTTATTTTTAAGGAAAAATAGTTTAGAGGTTTAGGACTCCAAATAAATTCTAAATGGGCATGTACATATGAATTATTTTAAAACCTATAAAACCGGAATGGCTTTCTTTTGCATATTGCTACTGTCTTTTCATACGATAATCGGCCAAACAAAGAAATACGACATCGTTATCTATGGGGGTACCTCCGCTGGGGTTGCCGCGGCCATACAGAGCAGCAGAATGGCAAAATCCGTTGTTCTTATAGAACCCTCCGATCGTATCGGAGGCCTTACAACCGGGGGTTTGGGAGCGACAGATATTGGAAATAAGCAGGCCATCGGCGGTATCTCTAGGGAGTTTTACGAAAATATCAAAAAGTACTACGATGTCCCTGCCCATTGGAAATGGCAACAAAAATCCGAGTTTTTAGAGGGCAGGCAATCGCGTACGGCTAAGGGAGAGGATACCATGTGGACCTTTGAACCCTCTGCTGCGCTCGCGGTATACAACGAAATGATAGCTGCCGGGAATATTGATTTGGCCTACAACGAACGACTCGATAGAAAAAACGGCGTTGAGAAAGAAGGGGGGAAGATTAGTAGCATTGTGATGGAATCTGGCAAGAAATTCAGGGGAACGGTATTTTTGGATGCTACCTATGAAGGAGACTTAATGGCTTTGGCAGGGGTAACCTATACCGTCGGTCGGGAAAGCAACGCCCAATACGGGGAAACGTTGAACGGGGTACAGGCCAACGATATAAACCTGACCCTAACGGGAAAAGCCTCCAAAAATGCGTATAACCACAATTTCCTACCCGGTGTTGATCCCTACATTGTGAGGGGCGCTCCCAACAGTGGTCTTTTACCAAATATCAATGAAAAGCCAGGATTGGATGGGACCGGTGATGATAAAATTCAGGCCTATTGTTTTCGTATGTGCCTAACCGATGTCCCGGAAAACAGGATTCCTTTTCAAAAGCCGGATAGTTATGACCAAAGGGATTACGAACTGTTGTTTAGAAACTACGAGGCCAGAACCGGTGGTATACGCGAGATGTACAGCTATGGCAATTCCTTGCTGCCGTGGATCAATACCCCCATGCCCAATCATAAGACCGATACGAACAATAAGTTTGGTTTTTCTACCGACTATATCGGCAAAAATTATGAGTACCCCGAGGCCACGTATGCAGAACGCAAAAAAATTATTGAGGACCATAGAAACTATCAAATGGGATTGATGTGGACCTTGGCGAACCATCCCAGGATTCCAGAAGAAGTCCGTAAAGAGGCTTCTAGATGGGGCACTACAAAAGACGAATTTGAAAGGACCGATGGTTGGCAACATCAATTGTACATCAGGGAAGCGCGCCGTATGATCAGCGATTATGTGATGACCCAGCACAATTGCGAGGGATTGGAGATTTCCGAGGATGCGATCGGTCTGGCGGCCTACGGCATGGATTCCCATCACGTACAACGCTATGTGGATGCCAACGGGTTTGTACAGAACGAGGGCAATGTAGAAGCGCATGGCTTTGACCCCTACCCGATCAGTTATAAATCTATCGTTCCTAAAAAAGAGGAATGTACCAATTTGTTGGTTCCTGTATGCTTGAGCGCATCCCACATTGCTTTTGGATCAATTCGTATGGAGCCCGTATTTATGGTTTTGGGACAATCTGCGGCCACCGCTGCCTCTTTGTCCGTTGATCTGCAAATCGCGGTACAGGATGTTCCTTACCAAAACCTGCGAGAGGTTTTGTTACGGGATAATCAAAGGTTAGAATAATACAAGCTTTAACCGATACGGCATTTAGGCCTAATCGATAATCATTGCGTACCATGATATCCTTTCTTCTTTCCATTATTGTGCTGATACTTGGCTATTTTGTTTATGGCAGGTTTATAGAAAAAGTATTCGGCGTAGCTAAAAATAGGCAAACCGCGGCGGTGCGGTTAAGGGACAATGTTGATTTTGTTCCCTTGCCCACCTGGAAGATTTTTTTGATCCAGTTCCTCAACATAGCGGGCTTGGGTCCCATCTTTGGAGCTATTGCCGGAGCCATGTTCGGTCCTTCCGCATTCCTGTGGATCGTTTTGGGTAGTATTTTTGCCGGCATCGTGCACGATTATTTTTCAGGGATGCTCTCCCTTAGGCATGATGGGCTGAGTATCAGCGAGGTGGTCGGTATTTACCTTGGGCCACGGTTAAAGCAATTTATGCGTTTTTTTACAGTGGTTCTTCTAATCTTTGTGGGTACGGTCTTTCTGGTCGGCCCGGCTAAGATCATCGATGGCATGACGGATAATATGTGGGGCATTTGGGGTTGGACCTCCGTTATTCTCGCATATTACATTTTATCCACTTTATTGCCTATAGATAAGATTATCAGTAGACTCTACCCCATTTTTGGTGTGGCCATGTTTTTGATGGCCTTGGGACTATTGGTTGCATTGTTCTTTGGGGATTACCACATTCCGGAGTTGATTCCGTCAAATATTCGAAATATGACCACTTCCCCCGAAGCAACCCCACTTTTTCCAATTCTTTTTGTAACGATAGCCTGTGGTGCAATTTCGGGTTTCCACTCCACACAATCTCCCTTGATGGCCCGTTGTATGAAAAATGAATCCTTAGGTCGAAAGATTTTTGCGGGGACAATGATAACCGAGGGAATAGTTGCCCTGATATGGGCAGCGGCGGCCATGACCTTTTTCGGGAATGTGGAAGGGCTAAACGGAGCCATGGCGGTCAATGGAAACAACGCGGCTTGGGCAGCCAATGAGATATCCCTTAATATGTTGGGCAAGGTAGGAGGAATTTTGGCCTTGTTGGGAATTGTAGCGGCTCCCATAACCTCGGGGGATACCGCATTTCGATCTGCCAGACTGATATTGGCCGATGTTTTTGCAACGGACCAAAAGAAACTGAAGAACAGATTGTATATAAGTATTCCCTTATTTGTTGTGGCCTTTGCCCTAACCCAAATGGATTTTGGTGTCATCTGGCGTTATTTTGCCTGGAGCAACCAGACCCTCGCTGTGATCGTTCTATGGGCTATTACCGCCTATCTGGTCTTTGAAAACAAAGCATATTGGGTAAGCCTCGTACCAGCTATCTTTATGAGCATGGTCTGTAGTACTTATATCCTTATCGCCCCTGAGGGTTTTCAATTGGAGCACGATTTGGCTTATATTCTGGGCTTTTTATGCACGCTGTGTATTGGCTTGCTTTTTTGGAGGTATGTGGCGAAAAGTAAATCGGCTTATGTTGTTTCCTAGGTAATAACTTTAGAAAGTAATTCTGTTTTATGTTTGGGCTATTTTAGTTGCCGGCCTTTTTTTAACCTATTCGAAGCGACTATCTTTTGGATTATTTTCATTACCCCACGGGTTAATATAGGATGGGAAATTGATAATTTTTATTAGAAGTTTAGGAATTGCTTATTTGTATCTTTAACCAGGAGACCTTCCTGAGTTATAATATAGAACAAAAGGTTGGGCTTCAAACGTTTGATGTTTACGAGATAATTACCCAGAATCCTGGTTATGTTAAATAAAATATTATGGCTAAAAAGAATTTAAAAATTGAAGCGGGAAACGACCGAAGAACTTTTATAAAGAAGGCCGGAGCCGCTACGTTGTTTAGTGTTGCAACGTTGAACACAGGGTTTGCAAATACGTTTCTTCCAAGGAATAAAGTGTTGAAGGTGGGATTGGTTGGATGTGGCGGTCGGGGTACTGGGGCGGCCGTTCAAGCTTTGAGGGCCGATCCGGATACCGTTTTACACGCCATGGCGGATGCTTTTGAGGATAGATTGTTAAGCTCCTTGGAATTGCTGAAAAAAGCACATGGGCAAAGGGCGGATGTGAAAAAAAATAAGCAATTTATAGGTTTTGATGCGTATCAGAAATTAATAGATTCTGGTGTAGACGTTGTCCTTTTGGCAACTCCCCCGGGCTTTCGGCCAGCCCACCTTACCGCTGCCATAGACGCTGGCAAACATGTGTTTTATGAGAAACCCGTCGCTGTAGATGGACCAGGCATCCGAAAAGTCTTGGAAGCTGCGAAAAAGGCCAAAGAAAAAAATCTGTCCATAGTTTCTGGCCTGTGCTTTAGATACGATTTGCAAAAGCAGGCCCTATATGGAAAGGTACTAAATGGAGACATTGGAGACGTAAGAGCCATTTCTTCAACAAGATACGGTGGAGAACTATGGTATAAGGAGCGGCAGCCAGATTGGACCGATATGCAATATAAAATGCGTAACTGGTATTATTACAATTGGTTGGGCGGTGATTTTATTGTAGAAATGTTCGTTCACAGTATGGACATGATTTCTTGGGCCATGGGAGAAAGAATGCCCTTGAGCGCTTCCGGTGTTGGTGGTAGGCAGTGGCGCACGGATAAAAAATACGGAAATATCTATGATCACTTTGCCGTAGAAATGGATTATGGGGATGGTTTAAAGGGAAATGTGTTTACTAGACAATTAACCGGAGGGTCGTCCAGAAATTCTGTTGAGGTTACTGGCTCGGAAGGCAATGCTTTTTACGAGGGCAATAGGCACGAAATATGGGGTAAGAATACATGGAAGTACGAAGGGGAGAAAAACGATATGTACCAATCCGAGCATGATGCGTTTTTTAGCTCTATTCGTAAGGGAGATGCCACGAACGATGGCGAAAGGGCCGCGCACAGTACCTTAATGGCCATAATGGGCAGGGATGTGGCCTATACGGGACAGGTTATCACTTGGGAGGAGGCTATGAATTCTACAGTATCCCTAGGTCCCGAGAATAGTGAATATAGTTGGGATTTAAAATTCGAGGGTCCCGGAATCGCAATTCCAGGTCCTGCCAAGGTGGTATAAAGACAAGATTTTACCCTGCCTGGGGAGGGACTATTTTAAAATAGCTTTTCGATCTATTGGACTTATATTTTTTGAAACAAATTTGTAACGATACCAAATATGAAAATTGTAGTAAACAGTAGGATTATCCATTTGCTCACATCAATAGTATTACTAACATCGTACTATATTAACGCCCAGAAAGAGAATTTTGAATTTGAATTTGGCACGGTGGATGCTTGGGATAATATTATTTCAGGTGAGTCGGGTGGCGAAACTCCCATTAAATGGATTAATGTAAATACAGTAAAAGAAGGATGGACAGTTCGTGCGGATGGGGTATTGGTAAACTTGGGTCACCCTATAGGAGTTGTAAGATCTGAGAAACAGTATGAAAATTTCATTCTACATGTAGAATGGAAACATATGGAAGCCGGAGGCAATTCTGGAGTTTTTGCTTGGAGCGGTGCCGATCCCAAAGGAGATGCGGTTTTGCCAGATGGTGTTGAAATCCAAATGCTGGAACTGGATTGGGTGAATCTACATGAGAAAGACGGAGTTAAACCACCGATTGCCTATGTACATGGCGAAGTTTGGGGAGTGGGTGGAGTGGTTACCGTACCAGATAATCCACGAGGGGAGCGTAGCAAATCTATTGAGAACCGATGCAAGGGAAAAGGGGAATGGAACACCTATGACGTCGTATGTGTAGATGGCGTCATCAAGCTTTCCGTTAATGGAAAATTTGTAAATGGTATTTCCAAATCTACCCAAAAGAAAGGTTATTTATGTTTAGAATCTGAGGGAGCCGAAATTCATTTTAGAAATTTTAAAGTGATAGAACTCCCTCCAGGGGTAACTTCGGTTGAACAAACTGCTCCCTTGCTCAACAAATGAATATAATTCCTAATGTTATTCAAATGGAACATATAACGTTCAATTAAAATTGTTATAAGCGATATGCGTTATTTTTCGTGGCTTATCGGTTTAGTGGCGATCAATTATTTTTTAATTGGGGGCAAAGCATGTAGCGAATCGGAGAGTTCCGATTTTGGACGCTATTCCGAAAAAATTCCCGGCTCCAATATTGCTATAGACATGGTTCCAATAAATGGAGGCATCTTTTTAATGGGAAGTCCTTCTAATGAAAAAGGAAGAAACCCCGATGAAGGGCCTCAAAAAGAGGTTAAAGTAAATCCGTTTTGGATGGGTGCCTACGAAATAACATGGGATCAATACAGTCGGTTTCTCGATGAAAAGGCCGGAAATATCAAATCTCGGGAAGTTGCCCTAAAAGATGGTTCCAAAATTATGATCGATGGTGTTTCCACTGCTACCCCAATGTATATTGATATGAGCTTTGGAATGGGCCGGCAAGGGTTCCCGGCGATTAATATGACCCAGTACGCAGCCATGATGTACGCCAGATGGCTTTATACGGAAACGGGCCATTTTTATCGTTTACCAACGGAAGCCGAGTGGGAGTATGCTTGTCGCGCGGGATCTAAGACTGCCTTTTATTATGGAAACGACATTGGGGAGCTCAACAAATTTGCTTGGTTTGACGGCAATAGTGGGGGCGGTTATAAAAAGGTAGGTACAAAGGCCCCAAATGCATTCGGTTTATACGATATGCATGGAAACGTTTCTGAATGGACCGCAGATCAATACTGTCCGGATTACTTTAAAAAGTTGAATGGTAACCCGACAAACAGTCCCTATTTTAAACCTACCACCCTTTATCCCCGTTCCGTACGGGGTGGCTCATGGATGGATGATGGCCTTGATCTCCGATCCGCAAAGCGCCAAGGCTCTTCCAGTGCTTGGAAAATGCGCGATCCCCAAATGCCAAAAAGTATATGGTGGTTAACGGACGCACCCTTTGTTGGCTTTAGGCTTGTTAGACCAAAGGAAACACCGACCAAGGACGAGATCGAAAAGTATTGGATCCAAGTGATGGATGATTTTTAAACTAGAATTAGCCCTGTTGCGTTAAGAAAAGTTGAATTCCTTGAAAGTATAATAAATAAAGCACCTACAGAGTGCTCTTTGATTTTTTGATTTGAATCGGTACCTAACATTGGCAAAACCGAAGTTATGAATACAGATAAATTTGTTTTTGCCCAGTTGCTATACATGTGATGGACAAGGCCTACATCGATTTTGAACGTCTGTTCAGGTCGACCTAAAGCAATGCGGTTTTTGTTATACATGCCAAAATACTTGTAAATGAATCGTTTACAGAATAGAACATATCGATCAAAATATCAAAGAATAACCGAACTTATTTCTCCTCCGCTAATTGTGATGGCAACTGTACTACTGAAATATAAAAATGCGATTAAATCCAAACAGATGAAAATTATATATGGTTTCCTGTTTTTAGTACTTGTGATATCTTGTACGGAGAAGAAGAAATATTATTCCATGGAAGATTTTGCCAATGTCGATAAAATAGACGTCCACACTCATGTTATGACCGATCGGGACGGTTTTGTAAATCAGGCAATGAAGGACAATTTCCGCATGCTTAATATTGTGGTAGACCTTTCCCAAGGAGAGGAATTCATCAAGAAGCAGTATAATTACTGTAAAGCACAGAAAAAAGAGCATCCCGGAGAATTTGAAATTGCTACCTCCTTTTCAATTGAGGATTGGGACAAACCCGATTTTACAAAGAATACGATTGCCTGGTTGGACAGTTGTTTTGCCGAGGGCGCCATAGCGGTAAAGGTCTGGAAGAATATTGGCATGGTTTTTCGTGATAGGAATAATCAATTAATAATGGTAGATAATCCCAAGCTCGACACAATTTTCGATCATTTGGAAAGTGAGAATATTCCTTTGATCGGACATTTGGGCGAACCCAAAAACTGTTGGCTTCCTCTAGATGAAATGACCACGAATAACGATCGAAAGTATTTTGCGGAACATCCGCAATATCACATGTATAAACATCCGGAACTGCCATCTTATGAGGAACAGATTGCCGCGAGGGATCGTATGTTGGAAAAACACCCCGATCTTGTATTTATTGGCGCTCATGTGGGTAGCTTGGAGTGGAGCGTGGACGAATTGGCAAAACGGTTGGATAAGTTCCCTAATATGGGTGTTGATCTCGCTGCAAGAATGGGGCAGATTTTTTATCAAACCATCGAGAGTAGGGAAGAGGTACGCAAATTTTTTATTAAGTATCAGGATAGGATACTTTACGCAACAGATCTACAAGATGGGGGTGATGAAGATTTAAATGAATTGCAGAAAGAGGTTCATGAAAGGTGGTTTCAAGACTGGCAGTTTTTTGTTACCGATGACATAATGAACAGTGACCTTGTAAATCAAAAATTTCAAGGATTAAAACTTCCAAAGGAAGTCGTCGACAAAATATTTTCACAAAATGCCAAAAAATGGCTCAAAATGTTTCCGACAAATCAAAATGGATAGGGAACCCAGTTAAGTCGGGCAGCCATTTGGATAGTGACTTGGCAAGAAGCTGAAAAAGGATTGGGTCTAAATAATTAGTACACAGTTAGAATAATGTTCACCAAAATAAAATCGAAATCATGAATAAATCCGATAAGAATATTGATAGAAGAAAATTTCTGAGATCCTCTGCCCTGGTAGGAGCATTCTTGGGTATTACAGGGGCAAACGCTTTTGGCAAGGGAAATGTGGAAAAAACTGTTGAGCGGATTGGTGAAAGGCGTCCATCCTATGGAAAATCGGTAATAAACCTCAAGGTAGATCCCATCCAACAGGTCAAGGTAGCTTTTATCGGGGTAGGAAATCGGGGTGCAGGCCATGTGGAACGGATGACAGCCCTACATCCGAAAGCGGTGATAACCGCTATCTGCGATATCAGGGATAGTTATGCCCAAAAATCGGTGGATTTTGCAAAAAGTAAAGGTCAAAATCCTAAAAAATACAGTGGTACCGAAGATGCCTGGAAAGAAATGGTAAAACAGGACAATATTGATCTTGTAATTATCTGTACACCTTGGGGTCTGCATGTACCTATGTGCGTCTACGCCATGCAACAAGGCAAGCACGTTGCCACGGAAGTGCCGGCAGCCTACACCGTGGAAGACTGCTGGAAATTAGTGGATACTGCCGAAGAGACCCAACGCAATTGCATGATGTTGGAAAATGTTTGCTATGGCGACGAGGAACTCACAATTTTAAACATGGCCAGCCAAG
Source organism: Cerina litoralis (assembly GCA_022008415.1). Lineage (GTDB taxonomy): Bacteria > Bacteroidota > Bacteroidia > Flavobacteriales > Flavobacteriaceae > Cerina > Cerina litoralis. The sequence continues at coordinate 73,283 of JAIRBC010000014.1, read as the reverse complement.
GCTTCTTCGGCACCCTTACCCACGGTGAGGCCGCCTATATACACGACCTTAGGGAGTCGATGTTCAGTAAGACCGGTTACTATAACCAATGGAGAATACGCCACCATGTAAGATACGATGGAAACCTCTACCCAACACATGGTCTGGGGCCCGTGGCCCAGTATATGGGCATCAATCGGGGCGACCGTTTTGGGCATTTGGTTTCCATGAGTTCGCTAGAGGCAGGTCTGTCCGAATATGCGAAGACCGTTGAACCCGATAACGAATTCTACAACTATTCCGCTTTTAAACATGGCGATATGAACACCAGTTTGATCCAGACCTACAAAGGGCGCTCTATTATGGTACAACACGATACGGGTTCACCTCGGGTATACACCAGGATCAATGCCCTCATGGGGACCAAAGCATACCATGAAGGTTATCCGAGCCGTTTGAGTATAAATGGAAAGCACGATTGGCTGACAGAAGAGGAAAAAGCCGAATATTTCGAGAAATACAAACACCCCATATGGAACCAGCTTAAGAATCAAATAGCAGCGAACGGGGGTCACGGGGGAATGGACTTTGTAATGTTCTATCGCCTCATCGATTGTTTCAATCAAGGGCACTACCTGGATCAAGATGTTTACGATGCAGCAGACTGGTCTGTTGTTACCCCGCTTTCAGGCATTTCTATTCAAATGGGGAATTCGGCGGTTAAATTCCCAGATTTTACTAGAGGAAAATGGAAGGAAGAACGTGAGTTGGGCATTATGGCGAACGTATAAATAGGATATAGGTAAAAGCCGTTTAAACCTTACAGGACCCTTTCAGATTATAAAAGGGGTTGTTTGTCCAAAAATTGGAATATAGGGTAACCCGATCTATGGCATTTGATATGGTTACGATCCAGGGTTGTTAAAAGAAACGATATAAAAGTCAAATAGAAGTTAGTTGGTTGGTTTTGATAAGGTCCTGTACTATTGCGGTACAGGACCTTTCTTTTTAATTTTCACCGAAATTATCTTGGGGAGAAATAAAATCACAAATTGTTATGTTTTGGATCAGGTAAAAAATACCTTATTCGTATCTTTAACTATCTTAAATTTATTCGAATCCTATTTTCAACCTTCATTTTCATGTCCAAACCAGTAACCAATCGTCCCATTATTTTACTTTTTATCACCATCCTTCTCGCTTCCTGCAAAACCAAGGGAGAAAAATCGACGATCAACTTTAGTAAACTTACAGATAATGAAAAGAGGTTGCCAAAAAATGCCATGGCTTCCATGGAGGTGGCCGAAGGGCTTAAAATGAACCTGTTCGCTTCCGAGCCAATGATAGCAAACCCTACGAATATGGCCATCGATGCCAACGGAAGGGTCTGGATCTGTGAAGGCCGAAATTATCGTCTTTTTGCCAATCCCGACAATCCATACGACAAAAAAGGAGACCGTATCTTGATTTTGGAGGACACCGACCACGACGGGGTAGCCGATACTTACAAGGTGTTCTATCAAGGGGAGGATATCAATGCGGCCCTGGGAATTGTCGTCTTGGGAAATAAGGTCATCGTGTCCGTAAGTCCGGATGTGTTTGTATTTACCGATAGCAATGGGGACGATGTTCCCGATTCCAAGGAAATTATGTACGAAGGTATTGACGGGGTAGACCACGACCATGGGGCGCATGCCTTCGTCTTTGGTCCCGATGGACGCTTGTATTTTAATTATGGAAATAGGGGACATCATTTGATGGACGAGGATGGGGATACGATCGTGGACGTTCATGGCGAAAAAGTTACCAATTCGAGAAATCCTTTTCAGGAGGGCATGGCCTTTCGTGCCGAAATGGACGGATCTCATGTAGAGGTGTTGGGTAATAATTTTAGGAATCCATACGAATTGGCCATAGACTCTTACGGAGGACTCTGGCAATCGGACAATGACGATGATGGTAACCGGGGTACCCGTATCAATTTCTTGATGGAATACGGTAATTATGGTTATAAGGATCAGGTTACGGGTGCTAATTGGCGGGAGCGAAGGGTAGGATGGAGCGATTCCATTCCTTTAAGGCATTGGCATTTGAACGACCCGGGGGTGGTGCCCAATTTGTTGCAGACAGGTTCCGGCTCCCCAACAGGGATGATCGTCTATGAAGGAGATTTGTTACCAGACCGGTATAAAAATCAGTTGATTCATGCCGAACCTGGCCACAACGTGGTTCGGTCTTATATTGTTGGGAACGATGGAGCGGGATATAAGGCGCGTATTGAAAATATTGTGACCAGCCAAGATGACTGGTTTCGGCCAGACGATGTTACCGTGGCACCGGATGGATCCCTTTTTATCTCGGATTGGTACGATGGGGGCGTTGGGGGCCACAAGGCAGAGGATATTGTTCGGGGTAGAATTTACCATATTTCCACCAAAGAGGGGTACACACCAACCAAGTTTGATTTTTCATCGGGCGAGGGTGCTGCAAAAGGCCTGCTTTCGGACAACATGGATGTATTTTACCAATCTTGGCAAAAGCTACACGCTTTGGGCGAAGCTGCCGAACCCATATTGGCCAGGTTGATCGCAAAAGGGGGAACCGCAAAAGCGAGAGCGTTGTGGTTGGGGGCAAAGATACCTGCCATGGTTACAATCTATATCGATAAGTCCTTGGCCGATAAGGATCCCAAAATCCGTATGCAAGGTATTAGGATGGCTCGTTATGTGGCGGCTGATAAATTGACGGACTACGTGGCGCAAGTGGTCGACGATTCTTCTGCCCAAGTGCGAAGGGAAGCCGCCATCGCGCTGAAATATGTCGGTACTCCGGTCGCGGCGGAATTATGGGCAGATCTAGCCATACAACACCGGGCTGGCGATCGTTGGGAATTGGAGGCCTTGGGAATAGGGGCCGACCAGTTTCCAGATCTTTATTTTGAAGCCTGGAAAAGTAAAGTTGGTGACAATTGGAACACCCCTGCCGGTTCCGAAATAGTTTGGCGTGTAAACGCTGCTGCCACGGTACCATTGTTGGTCGATTTGATAGAGGACAAATCGGTATCTCCCGAAAAGTTGCCCTCCTATTTCCGAGCCTTCCACTTTAAGCAAAGTCCACGGAAAAATCAAAGGTTGCTTTCCTTACTCACCGCGGACCATCCCCAACAACATTTGATACAGGCTTATGCCGTTGGTCAATTAGACGAGTCTTTTGTAAATAGCTCGTCCCATAACATCCGAGCCGTTAAAAAAGTACTGCCCGGTATTGAAGGCACACCGGAATGGTTGACAGCCGTGAAAAACTTAAAGATCAAAGGGCAGGATAAGCAGTTGTTCACCCTTGTTGCGAGCAACGCCGATTTGGCCTTGAGAAAAGAGGCCGCTACTTTATTGTTTGACACCGGAGGGGGAAAAGTTGTTTCGGACTATTTTAAATCCGAAGCTCCTGAAGATTCTAAATTACAAGTGATCGAAGTTTTGGGCGGTGTAAACGACAAAAATGCCATAGACTTCTTAAAACGGAGCTTGGAGGCAGACAAGTTTAGTTATCCCCTTATGAGAAAAGTGGTTGAGTCGCTTGGAAATACCGGGGACGGCCAGCAAATACTCTTCGACCTTTTAAAATCTGGAAAGTTGAAGGAGGTATATACCACTTCCGCGGTCTTAAAATTGATGACCAGCTGGGATGTTAAAATTAGGACCGAGGCACCAAAATATTTGATCTCCGAAGAAAACGACGATACCGATATCGCTGCACTGGAGAAGATCGATGGCGATCCCAATGCTGGTAAGGCCGTCTTTACCACCTATTGTGCTACCTGTCACGTAGTAGATGGCAACGGCACCGACTTTGGTCCCGGATTGTCGGATATTGGAAGCAAGTTGTCCCGTAGCTTTATGTATTCCTCAATTGTTTATCCCAGCGCCGGCATCAACTTTGGATACGAGGGGTACAATGTAAAATTGAAGGATGGCGATGTTTTGATGGGCTATATTTTGGGAAAGACCGAAGATGAAATAACCCTAAAAATGATGGGCGCTACCACAAAGGCGATACCCCGAAAAGATATCCAGAGTTTGGAAGCTATGGACAAGTCCCTGATGCCAGAAGGACTTGACAAGGTGATGAAACAACAGCAGCTTGTAGACTTGGTGGCCTATTTGGAGACGCTGAAAGTGAAAAGCTAATTTTATTTCTGAAGAAGATCGAACCAGTTCAATAAGGACTATGGACATAAGCTTGCCTGGGCTAATCTCGGGCAGGGACGAAATAATAAGGACAGATTCAATACAAACAATCGATATAAGTTGTATTTGGAACAATACCTTTTTGTCTTTTGTCCTTCGTTTTTTAGTCCTTAATCCGTGTGATTTGGGTTATAGGCAGGTTTTTTTCAAAACATTCATGAAAATCGCGATTCAATAATGTACGGACCTAATGGCAAATCGTGTTTTTATAGCGGTCAAAAATAAAAGGAATCTTGCCTTCAAGATATCGATCAGTTTGTTGATTCTAATCTTCGCTATCTATTTTTTAAAGGAGCAGCAGACCGAGATTGGTAAGGTAAGGGAATCTTTGCAGAACGTGGATTTGTTTTGGCTTTCGCTTGGGATCCTGTTGGTCTTATTATTTGTTTTGGTACAAGGTATTATGTACCAAAGGAGTTTTAAGGCGGTCAATGAGTCAATTTCCCTAAGGACGGGGATTTTTCTATTCCTTAAAAGAAACACCGTAAGTGTAGTATTGCCGGCCGGCCTTATTACCAATATGTTTTTTTTTAATAAAGGTCTGGAAAGACAGTACGGGATAGGAAGCGATAAGTCTTATGCCGCGACTTCGGTTTTTACTTTCGTTTCTATTGTTTCCGCTTTATTTTTCGCACTCCCCATTATATTGGTCTTCGCCTTGACCCACACTTTGTTTTCCAATTATTTATTGCCGATCGGCATTGGTCTGGTCATAATTTTACTACTTGTGTTGGTGTTGGCCGATCTTTTAAGAAAGGGAAGGCTTTTTAGACTTTTCGTTCAAAGGTTTCCACGTACTGTTCCCTTTTTGACCTTATTCCAGGACGATACCCTCAAAAAAGGTATGATAGTCCAGGCATTTTTACTTTCATGTGCTGTAGAAATCATTGGAGTTATACAACTCTATGTAAGCCTAAGGGCATTGGGTGCCAACGCGGATATTTTAACCGTGGTAATTGGATATGCCGTGGTATTATTAGTTTTAATGACCGCCCCTTTGCTTAGAGGCATTGGCGCGGTAGAATTGGGGCTCCTATATACCTTAAAATATTTTGGTTATGGCACCGTGCTGGCCCTCTCCGCTACCCTAGTCTTTCGCTTTTTCGAATTTTGGAGCGTGCTTTTGCTAGGGCTTTTTTCCCTGTTGTTCAAAAAAGATGGACTGTTTTTACAACTTTTAGCCCCGATACTGTTGTTTTTTCTGGGAGTTGTAAATCTCCTTTCCGCGCTGAGTCCGGCTTTGGTATCCCGATTGAGATATTTAAGGGACTTTATACCTTTTGATGTCATCCAAGCGTCTAATACTTTGGTTTTGGTGATGGGAATCATCCTGATTATTACGGCGGTCACCCTTACACAGGGATACCGTAACTCCTACTATTTGGCGTTGGCACTCACGATTTGTTCCTTTTTTGGTCATTTGATCAAGGGAATCGACTATGAGGAGGCCACTTTGGCGCTATTTGCCACGGGAGTCTTGGTTTTTCAGCGGAAGAATTACTACGTTCGTTCTGTTCCGTTAAGGTTGCCGAACTGGGAACGCGCATTGACGGTTGTTTGTAGCTTGCTCATTTATGGGATTGGCGGATTCTATTTGTTGGATTTTCGCCATTTTAATGAAAATTTCACGCTTCTAAATTCCGTTGTGGCAACCTTTAAAGCAATCGCCCTTCTAAATACAGACCTTAACGCGGTTACCCCCTTTGGAAAGTATTTTTTGTTCAGTCTTAATATATTGGGGATTACCAGTATACTATATTTAGTTGGATTACTATTTAGAACCATTCGGGCAAAGGGAATTACGAGTGAAAATCAGCTTGAAAAGGCGAAACAGTTGGTACATAGGTTCGGTAACTCTCCCTTGGATTATTTTAAGACTTACCCGGACAAGGAATTCTACTTCTTTGATGAGGGAGAGGGATTTATAGCTTTTAAAGCTACCAAAAGGTATGCAGTGGTTTTAGAAAATCCGGTCTGCAAGGATAGGGACGAAGGAGTGCTTTCCAAACACATTCTCAATTTTGAAAAATATGCGCGTTCCCTTAACCTTAACCCTATCTATTATCGAATCCCTGAACGTACAAAAAAGATTTACGAAGACCTTGGTAAAAAATTGCTTCCGATGGGAGAGGAAGCTACGGTGGATCTGGAAACCTTCACCATGGAAGGTGCCGCTATGAAACCTTTGCGCAATGCAGTGAACAAAATAGGGAGATCCGGTTGTGTATTTAAAGTTAGCGAGCCTCCCCAGTCCGACGGTTTCTTGCAGCAACTGGCATTTGTCTCCAACGATTGGCTTTCGGAAACCGGGAAGGGGGAGTCGGGTTTTTCCCAGGGGACCTTCGATGAGGCCGAAATAAAGAACCAAACGATAATAACGGTGGAAACCCAAGAACAAAAGGTTTTGGCTTTTTTAAACCTTATTCCGGGCGGTAAGGCGGGGGAACTCAATTTTGATCTTATGAGAAAGACAGCCGACGCCCCTAGCGGAACGATAGATTTTATGTTTGTTTCCATGATGATTCACTATAAGGAAAAAGATTATAAAACGGTAAACCTGGGAATGGTTCCCCTATCTGGAATAGTGACACCACAAAACCTTCCAGAACAGGCCATCAAATTGGCCTATGAAAAAATACGTCCTTTTGGGCACTACAAGAACCTGAGATTTTTTAAGGAAAAATTCAACCCAACATGGATAAAATGCTATCTGGCCTATGACACCGATATGGATCTGGTACACCTGGCCACGGTTCTGAACAAAATAATGAAACCCGATGAACCGTAATAAGTTCTGCAATTATCTTTTCGGATTAAAATCTGTTAGGGCTAATGGACCAAAGATTTAAGACGAAATATGTAGGCCAACAAAACTTTGAGTAATCATTGAATATTTTAGACTGGAACCTATTTTAATGGTCTTTTATCGTATGTCCTTATGTCCTTGTCGGGTATACCGGATGTACATAATTATTATATTTCCACAGCAATCGTGGTAAAACTTTACAATTTGATGAGTTCAATATCTAGATTAGGGGCAGTCTCGGGAATCCTAGCTTGCGTTGGAGGGTTTGTAGTGGAGACTTATGCCGCTTCCAATTATCCCGGTTATAGCCCTATTTCGCAATCTATTAGTAGATTAGGGTCACTGGAAAGTCCCTTATATTATCTCATTACGGGTTGGAGCGTGGTTTTTACAATTTTAATTACCGTTTTCGCCTATGGGTTCTATACTGCTTTTAGAAATGAATTTCACAGGGTAAAACTGGCCTCTTTTCTCATTTTCATTTACGGACTCGGGGAAGGATTGGTCGCCGGGATTTTTCCTATGGATACCACGGTAATCGATAGGATCGATTTATTTGATCCACATAACATTGCTAGCGGTATTGGCGTTGCGTCGCTTGTTTTGTTTCCTTTTGTGGTAGAGCCGTTATTTAGGGGTAAGGACAGGAAGGGGGCGATGTATACATTGCTGGTTGCCGTATTTGGACTTTTGTTCTTCCTCTTGTTTTTGCTGGCCAAATTCGATTACTATCCTATTTTGGTGCCGTTCAAAGGATTGTGGCAACGCTTGTTCCAAGTAATTTATTATTCGTATTTTATGTTTATAGCGATTAGGATGATAAAGGTGCGACCGGCAAAAAATTGAGGCCCAGTGCTACCCAAGTAGCAGAAATGGCAGTCCATGTCATCGTAACTTTATAGACAAATAAACGATATCATGGATACTTACGAGTCACCAACAACAGATACCTTCAGTTTCAAAAATCGTCAGAAATGGTCCAAAAACAGATTTGCGTGGTCCTATGCCATTTTAATTCTATTGGGGACCGTCCTTTTTGGTTTATTGTTGTCTTGGGTGGGGATATACGAGACCTTGCCCCTAAGAATTGTCAATTTGTTTATAATCTTGGTAGGCTTTATGGCCTTAATGCGGGATTATCGGATAAATAAAAAAAAGAAATTGGCTTATGGGAGTGCGTTTGCCCTTTGTGCGCGTACCGGAATTTATTTCTGCCTATTATTTTTACCTGTATTACTGATTCTTTTGAACATTGGTGAAAACGGGCACAACTATGTGCAGCTCGGCCAAAGTTATGGTTTTCACCTTACCGAAATGGAAACGGTGTTCTGGTCCTATATAGAAACAGTGGGGTCTACCTTAACGGCAGGTTTACTGGCATCATACGTAGCCCTCTTCAAAAATTAGAGCAACGTTTCTGCCATCTAAAGTGGTATGGTATAACGTTTGTCTGTGCTTGTTTCCTTAACAGGTTTGCATGCCAATGCAAATGAAAGGTTAAAGCATGTCTTTCTTCTTCTTAGTTTTATTAGCTTTATAAAATGGCAGCATTCCAAAGCGGTCATTGTTTTTAAATGGAACAAGCAAATAATCATTTTTTACGTTGTCTTGAAGCCTTAAAGGAATCCTCCTTTTTTAAGGATATAAGTAAGGATATGATGTACGAAATGCTTACGTCTATGACTAGGACGCATTGGAATGCCGGCACTTTTAAAAATGGTAAAGAAGTAGAATCTACCCTTCATTTTATCGTATCGGGACGGATCAAGGAATATCAGGTCAATCCACATACGGGTAGGGAACATACAATTTTTATGCTTTCCAAGGGGGATGTTTTTGATGTCTTGGGCCTAATGGATTCCCAGTCCCACGATGTATACTGGGAGGCTGTTGACGAACTGGAAATTCTAAACATATCCATGGTGGATATGCGCCGTTGGATTGTGGAACACCCCAGTATAAACAGAACCATTCTAAAATATTTGGGACATAGAATGCGCCAGTTGGAGCTGGTGGCCACGGATATTTCGCTACACAGTACCCTGATAAGATTATCGCATCTGCTCTTAAACAATATCAATGGGCATTCCCATCAATTACAACTTATCAACAATTTGCCCAACAATGAGATCGCCAGCCTTATCGGCACTACAAGGGCGGTGGTAAACCGTCATATCCAGGAACTGAAAAAATGCGGGGCCATCTCCGTAAAACGAAGCCAAATCGATGTCGAAAACGTGGAACTCCTTCTCGCCATTGCAGAGGAGAAGTTTATTCCTTAGTTTGGGTTGCTGGGTTGCTAAGTTTATTGGTTTAAGGCTTTGTTTTTATATTTTAACCATTTACCATCGACCCTTCCCGATTATTTCTACTTACCATTTTTATTTTTTTATAGCCCATTGCTGCTTTTTGTAACCTATTGCTACTTAGGTAGCAGCATCGATTTAGGTTGGTACGTAACTTTGATATAGAACTTCAAAAATATAAGGTCATGAAAAAGTTGTATATACCGCTGCTCTTGGTGCTGACCTTAAATTCCTTAAGTGCCCAAGTACCAATAGCAACTACAAGCGGCAAGTTATCCGTAAAAACTAACAAAAAGACAAAACATTACGCAAGAAAATGGTCCACTAGGCCGGTAATGATCAAGGGAGCCATGGAAACGGTCACTTTTGGCACGGAACCTCGCGTGGTCGTTAAGCGGGCTATTGATGATTTAGATCCCATAAAATATGGGGAACACAATTATTATTTAGACCAAAATGGAGATTTCTTTCGCTATAACGGAGGTAGGTATCTCTTGGTAAAACCACCCAATGGATTGGTGATAAAACAATTGCCAAAGGATAGCTTTCACCTCTATGTAAAAGGTAAATGGTTCGACTTCCGAAATGGCATTTTCTATAAAGCAGTAGACAGTGGTTTTGAGGTGGTTGCCGCGCCGTTGGACGCCATAATCTACGACCTACCGCTCCTAACGGATGTGGTGATGATCAAAGATAGTGCCTACTATGAATACCTAGGAGTACTTTATGAAAAGGTGATGGTAGACGAAGAACAGGGATTTCAAGTCGTCGGGGAACTCACCGAATAGAGAAGGGTTCGTCCCGATCAAACCTCAAGCAAATAGATAAAAACAACATGAAGCTCCCAAGAATTCTAAGAATTGCCCTTGCGAAATCGCTTTATCTCCTAGTGAATTTTGTCCAAAAATCTCCCCATAGGAGCATACTTATGGCCTTTCGCTATAGGTATCCGAAAGCATCTTTCCCCACATGGGCGTTTCAGGGCGATGGGGTGTGGGAGGTGACATTCTCCAAGGGGACAAAGGAACATTGTGCAATATTCGATTCCAGTGGAAACTGGTTGGGAACCAGGACTATAATTTCCAGAAATATGCTGCCCACTAAAATATGGGCGCATCTAAAGGAACATTTTGTAAAACCCGATTTTTTAAAAATTATCCAGTTGAGCATGCCGCAAGGACAATTCTATGAACTGGATATTTACGAGGGTACCCACTATATCCATTTGTACTATGACGGCAAGGGCAATTTGTACGACCAGGGAATATAGGGAATATTTTAAATGGTCTCTTAGGGTGGGAAGTGGAATTAAAAAAAGGTTAAAAAAGGACTTGTGCTACGTAGGTAGCAGATATTGGGTGCTGAAGGCCAGTACCTTTACAGTGAAATAAAAAATTATCACTAACATTTAAAAAATAAATAAAATGAAAACGATGATTTTAGGGCTTTTATTTATGGGAATGGCGTTGCCTTCCTACGCCCAAGACGTGCTTTACGAAGCGAAATTAAAAAAGGAGGATGTGCCCACGGTTGTTGTTGATGCAGTGGAGCGAGATTATCCAGGGTTAACCGTGGACGAATATACCGCGGTACCGGTGGAATATGTAGAGAACGATGTGTTCCTCAACAAAAATTTGCTCAAAAATAGGGATTACGAAACCTATGAGATCAGTCTTGTAGGCAATGGGGAAAATCTAGATGCCACCTATAACAAGAGAGGAAAACGGGTAAGCGTTACCGAACGCCTCATAAACGTTGCCCCACCAATGGAGGTTAGGGAAACCCTTGCCAAGACCTATCCCGGCTGGACCATCAAAGAGGATTCCTATAAAATGACTAGCTACCATGGGGACACTGTTAGGTCGCGCTACAGATTTGAACTGAAAAAAGGAAATCAGACCAAAAAGGTCTATATCGATGAACAAGGAAATATCCTGAATCGTTCCTTTGTCTAAACTTGACATCTAAAGTTGGCAAACGGTATGGGTCTTAATCGTTTCCAACGCACCTTGTGGGCCATTGCCGCAACGTAATTATAAGCTTTTATATAACTAGAAAAATATATCAAAATGAATACTAAAGTACTTTTAACTGCTGTCTTCTTTGTTGGAGTCCTTTCAGGATGTAAAAATCAACATAAAGAAGATGTGGACAATGTGGTCCAAGAGGAAACCGTGACCACCCTGCCAAATAAGTCCGATGCACAGTTCGCTGCGGCCATTGACGCCTTGTACAATGACAAGCCCGAGAGGGCTGTTGAAAGCCTTAAAAAAGGAATTGAAGCCCTTAAAAAGGAGGGAAAGGATCTAAAGAAACCTTATAAAGGTAATCTGGCGATAGCCCTAGGTCAATTGCAGACCATGCTTACCAATCTTGAAAACGGTGTGCCGGTGCCAGCGGAATTTGTCCAAGAATCTGTGGCCAATGCAGAAATTAACATTGCACATGATTACCTAACCTCGGATGAAGTGTACGTGCTACAGGCGCCCGAGCACGTAAAGAGTAGTAGAGAGAAAAAACGCTTTGACCGGGCCTTGAGAAATTTAAAAAAAGAGCAAGATAAGGTTCAGGGGCTTGCAAAGGAAGAAAATGAATCCTTAATGAAGGAAGGGGAAGAGTTGGATAAGGAGTATGCCCAATGGGAGAAAAAGGCGCAGGATTTTACCCAAAGTGCAAACGTTCATTTCAAGGAACACAGCCCACAATACTACGACCAGCCGTATTATTGGGCAGATTGATAAAGACTTAAAAAAAGGAATGGGCACAACCAAGATTGTATCCTTCCCAGGGTTGGGATAATCGAAAAATGAACCATAAAATATTAAGATGATGAAAAGGAATAAGTTGATATATTTAGTCGCTGTAACTATTGGTTTTCTCTTCGTCCTAGGGCGAGCACTGGCACAGGAAGAAAACCCGGGTACCACGCAATTCACCTACAAGGTCGATTTTGGTCCCGTGTACCCCATAGAAGGTACCAGCAATCAACTCACCGGTACGCTCGGGCTTAATGACGAAACTGGCGAATTGGAAAAATTGACATTTACCGTACCCTTGATATCCTTTATTGGGACCCATCCTGGCTATCTGTCATGGATTGGCAATGCATGGACAAACCCGGACATGAGATTTAGAAGCTCTACTATAACCAAAAAAGAGAATCATTACGAAGTAGATGGCACGTTGGAATTTCGTAGGAGATACGCCCCTGTAAAGATAAACTTATATCGTAGGAATGTTGGGGAGGAAATTGTTCTGGAGGGAGATTTTTCAATGAACACACGAGATTATTTTATAGCCCCACCTCCAGTTTATCTGGTACCCGTTTGGATTCCTATGAAATTTACTTTGGTTTTCGACAGGCCAAAAATGGATCTTATGGGTGCCAGTATCAATACTCATGGGACATAGTTAATGTGAGCCAAGGGTTTGGCCCGTCTAAATATCCATTAGATCAAAAAAGTTATCGATAGCACTAATATTCCTGGGTGTTAAAAGGGCCTACATGACCAATTAAGTTTTATATTTAATGTGACCAAAGAAATAGCCCTCCTTCCAAGAGCCTGTATAAGAATCTTAAAATTATAAGCAATGCAAAAACCTAACAAAAGATTGGCTGGGCAGACCTGTATAGTTACAGGGGCCAACTCGGGGATAGGGGAGGCCGTGGCCATAGCCATGGGTCGTGATGGTGCCAATGTTGTGGTTAATTATATCTCCCATCCCGAGGTTGCCGAAGATATCGCCCATAAGATAAGCGAGGACAGTATTTGTGGCGATGCCATGGCCATCAAGTGCGATGTGAGCAAGGAAGATCAGGTCTTATCTATGTTTAAACAGACCATTGACCATTTTGGGACCGTAGATATCTGTGTGCCCAATGCAGGTTTGCAACGAGATGCGGCTATGCACCAAATGCCATTGGAGGCCTGGCAAATGGTTATCGACGTAAACCTGACGGGTCAATTTTTGTGCGCTAGGGAAGCCATTCGGGAATTTTTAAGGAGGGGCATGCGGCCAGAAGTCTCCAAATCCTTAGGGAAGATTATTCAAATGAGCTCCGTACACCAAATAATCCCTTGGGCCGGTCACGCCAATTATGCGGCTTCGAAGGGCGGAATAAATATGCTCATGGAAAGTATCTGTCAGGAATATGGTCCTCAGAAAGTAAGATGCAATAGTATTGCCCCTGGTGCCATAAAAACGCCCATTAACAAATCGGCATGGGATACTCCGGGGGCTTTAAAGGAGCTCAACAAATTAATTCCGTATAAACGGATAGGAATTCCCGAAGATATTGGAAGTGCTGCCGTTTGGTTGGCATCCGATGAATCGGAATACATCAATGGCACTACCATTTTTGTCGACGGGGGTATGACCTGCTATCCTGGATTTACAACCAATGGTTAGGTAACTAATACGTTTAGGTTCAGAGAGATTGATTTAACCATCAACCCTTAAAAAGAGCCAGAAGCCAAGAAAATAGAGAATGGACAAAAGTTATGGGTTATCCCGTCCCGATTGTTATCGGGAGCTATCGGGAGTTCAGAGTTATGATTTTTTATTTATTGAACCTTGAACCCATTAACTTTAATTTTCACAACAAAATTTATATGGCCAAACAAACCGAAGAGCAAAAAAGATTATCGGAGAACTACTCCAAGAAAAAGGATTGGCTTCATTGGGGGCCTTATCTCAGTGAACGCCAATGGGGAACGGTTCGGGAGGACTATAGCGCCAACGGGGACGCGTGGGAATATTTTACCCACGACCAATCGCGCAGCCGTACCTATCGATGGGGCGAGGATGGAATTGCTGGGATTTCGGACCGGTACTGCAACATCTGTTTTGCAATTGCCTTATGGAACGGGAACGATGGTATTTTAAAGGAGCGCCTGTTCGGCCTATCCGGACCAAGGGGAAACCACGGGGAAGACGTCAAGGAGTTGTACTATTATCTGGACAATACCCCTACCCATTCCTATATGAAGCATCTGTACAAGTATCCACAAAGTGAATTTCCATATCTACCGTTGGTCGATGAGAATAAAAAGCGGGGGAAGGACGAGCACGAGTTCGAAATATTGGATACGGTCGTTTTTGACAATGACAATTATTTCGATGTTTTTACGGAATACGCCAAGGGGAACGAAGAGGATATCCTTATCAAGATCTCTGTAATCAATAGAAGTAAAAAAACAGCACCTGTATACATATTACCCACCCTGTGGATTCGCAATTTTTGGAGTTTTATGGACATGGAAAAGAAGCCATCCATTACCAAAAAGAAGGGCCGGGGCAATACCGGTGTTTTTGTGAGTCATCCCTACGTAGGCGATTACAATTTTTATTTTGACAAGGCTTCCAAGCTCCTGTTTACGGAAAACGAGACCAATATGGAACGCATCTATAAAAGCCCCAACGACCATCCGTTTAAGAAAGATATATTTCACGATGCGGTGCTCAAGAATAATTATTCCTTGGCGACCAAAAAAAACGAAGGCACAAAATTTTCTCCCTTGTACAAGGTGAATTTGAAATCGGGGGAAACCCATATCGTAAAATTGAGGCTGACCAAGGATAGCCTGGCGAATCCGTTTGACGATGGTTTTGATGCTATTTTCCAAAAACGGCAAACTGAAAGTGAAGCGTTCTTTGAAAATTTGTGCTCCGCCAAGGACGGGCAGCTTAAATCCATACAAAAACAAGCCTTGGCCGGACTTTTATGGACCAAGCAATATTACAATTATGACGTAGAAACTTGGTTGCAGGGAGATCCCAAGGAACCGACACCTCCCAAGGAGCGTTTAACGGGGAGGAATAGCAATTGGAAAACCTTGAGAAACCACGATATCATTTCTATGCCCGACAAATGGGAGTATCCTTGGTTCGCGGCATGGGATTCGGCATTTCACTGTGTTACCTGGGCTTTGGTGGACCTTAATTTTGCCAAACAACAGCTTCTGTTGTTCACCAAGGAATGGTATATGGCCCCGAACGGTCAAATACCAGCATATGAATGGTCCTTTAGCGACGTTAATCCTCCCGTACAGGCGTGGGCCGCGTTACAGATTTATAAAATTGAAAAAAGAACTGGTAGTGAAGGGGATGTGGCTTTTTTGAAGCGAATTTTCAACAAACTGGCCCTTAATTTTACATGGTGGGTGAACCGGCTGGATAGCAGCGAGAACAACGTTTTTGAAGGGGGTTTTTTAGGTCTCGATAATATTGGGGTGTTCGATCGTAGTCACGGGGTTCCCGGAAATGGAACCTTAGAGCAAGTAGACGGCACTTCTTGGATGGCACTGTATTGCCTCAACATGTTGGAAATCAGCTTGGAAATAGCAATGATTGATGAGACTTATGAAGATATGGCCACCAAATACTTTGGCCACTTTGTTTTCATTGCAGAAGCCATGAACAAGCGAGATCTTCAGTATATAGGCACATGGGATGATGAAGAAAGTTTTTTTTACGATAAGCTGGTTTTTCCCAATGGCAGTTATATTCCCATCAAGGTACGATCCATAGTAGGACTACTTTCCTTGGCGGCTCTTTTGACCATAAAAAAAGAAACGCTCCAAAAGCTTCCTGGGTTTAGTAAAAGTATGCATTGGTTTCGCGAACACCGCAGGTCGCGATTAAAGTATCCGGTAATCCAAGAATTTGCAGACGGGGATGATGTTTTACTGTCCTTAGTGCCGCGCGACAGGATGGCCGTATTGATGCGGGCATTTTTGGACGAAGGCGAATTTCTTAGCCCGTACGGAATCCGATCCCTGTCCAAAGTCCACGAAACCCCATATAATATTAATATCGACGGTGTAAACTACAGTATTAATTATGAACCTGCGGAATCGACTACTAGACTTTTTGGAGGCAATTCCAATTGGAGGGGCCCTATATGGATGCCCATTAATTACTTGTTTCTGCAAGCCATAAAAGTATTTTACGAATATAGCGGGGATAAGGTGAAATTGGAATTTCCTACGGGCAGTAAAAATCTGATGGATTTAAAATCGATAGGGGTCGAGATCAGTAAAAGGCTTATCAAAATATTTGAAAAGGATGCCGATGGAAATCGCCCGGTTAATAAGCTGCACGCAGAAAAATATAGAGACGAACATTTTAAGGACCTCGTCCTGTTCTATGAATATTTTCACGGGGACAATGGCAGGGGAGTGGGTGCATCGCATCAAACGGGTTGGACCGCCTTAGTGGCCAATCTGATTGAAGAGATAGGGTCGTGAGTTAAAATGAACCAAGAAACAAGACCATAGAAAATAGGGAATTGACAAATGTTTATAGGTTATTAGTTTAAGGGTTCACTACTTTTTGTTTTAACTATTAACTACTAACCCAATAGCTCACTAACTCACTATTTCACTAACCCGTTAACTCACTGGTCTACAACCATCAACCTCAAACTAATGATCATTTAATCCAATAAGATTTGAATAGCTTATTTTCGAAAGAGTGGCTCCTTACCAACGGTTTGGGAGGCTATGCCTCCAGTACCCGGGACGGGGCAAATACAAGACGTTATCACGGATTGTTGGTCGCTGCATATGAAGCTCCGGTAAACAGAAAGGTTTTAGTCGCCAAAGTAGAGGAACGGGTCAGGCACAACGATACCTATTTTGACCTCTCTACCAATAAATACCCTGGAACGATCCATCCTCGAGGGAATCAATATATACAGAATTTTAAGATTGATCCGTTTCCGACGTGGTGCTACGGGACCGCTAGTTGGCAGTTGCAAAAACAGATTTTCATGGTGCAGGGATCAAATACCACCTGTTTGGTTTATACCAATTTGGGCGATGATGGTTTGCCACTAGAAATTCATCCACTTTATGCATTCGCCGATTTTCATACCAATTTTCACGAGAACGGGATTACCGATTTTTATACCGAAATTGATGGGGATCGTCTAAAAACATACCCCAAATACGGTAGCGACCCCATATATACAGGGTGGAACCAAGGCGATTTTATTGAGGCGCGTTCTTGGTACAAGAATGTACTTTTGCCCAGGGATAGGGAACGCGGCTTGGATTTTTGTTGCGATTACTACCGTATCGGATATATTAAATCCGAACTCGGGCCCAAAGAACGGTTAACCTTATATTTTACTTTGGACGGGGATATAGGGAATAAAAACATTAAAGATCTCCTTTCCAAAGAGAAACGTAGGTCCAAAGTTCCCAAACCCCTAGAATCCACATCCGATTTTTATGGGGACCTCTTACAAGCTGGGAGGCAATTTTTGGTCCACCGTAATTCTACGGATAGCATGTCGATCATAGCGGGCTATCATTGGTTTGCCGATTGGGGACGCGACACCCTTATTGCCATGCGGGGACTTACCATTTCCACTGGAAATCAAAAGGCTTCCAAATCCATACTTTCCACCTTTTTAAATAGTCTAAATCAGGGCATGTTGCCCAATAAATTTCCGGACCGCAACGGAGATCCAATTAAGTACAACACTATGGATGCTGCTTTGTGGCTTTTTGTTGCGCTTTACGAGTATTATAAAAAATTTGGGGATACGGCATTTATAAAAGGACATATCAAGTCGCTACAAACCATTTTGGATTTTCATAGTAAAGGGAGCCGTTATAACATCCGTGTTACCCCCGAAGGATTTCTTTATGGAGGGGAAGACGGGGTACAGCTCACTTGGATGGATGCGATTGTCAATGGCAGGGTCATAACTCCGAGAGTCGGCTGCCCTGTCGAAATCAATGCGCTATGGTACAATGCGATAAAAATCTATGATTATTTTTGTACGGTGTTAAGGTTGAAGGTAGATGAAGCTTATGCGGAGGTTATTGTTCGCTTTGAATCCAATTTCACCAAACATTTCACAAATCCCCAAGGCACCCTATACGACGTAGTCGTCCCCAATGTTTCCAAAGACAACTCCTTTCGTCCCAACCAGATCTATGTCTTAAGCCTGCCTTTTGTGGCGTTGGATAAGGCCCTGCAGAAAAGAATTTTTGAAGGGGTCAGGTCCAAATTATATACACCGTTCGGTCTGCGCACTTTAGCAATGGAAGACTCCCGCTTTCAGGGGGCATACACTGGAGGTAGGGAACAAAGGGACAATGCCTATCACCAGGGTACCGTTTGGCCTTTTTTGTTGTACGAATATTACCGCGTTTTTTTTCAATTGTACGGAACATCAAAAGCTAACAAAAAGAAAGTGGTGGACGAACTGGCTCCCTTGCGGAAACACTTCTATTCAGACGAGGGGCTGCATTGTATTTCTGAGATATTCGATGGTGCAGATCCGCAACAAGGCAAAGGGACCATTCATCAGGCATGGTCCGTATCGGCCTTGATAAAATTGTACGCAGATTATGAATTGTTTGAGGTTTGATTTTATTGAGGACAGTTGTTTGTTGGCAGAAGAAAGATTGCAATAAGTTGAAGTAGCATATCAATAAAATCTTTGATAAATCCGTAATAATTCGCTAAATTGCACCAATAGTATGATGATTTAAACAATTAGATATGTCCACAGTACGCAAAACGGTTACTTTTACTGAGCAGCAAGATAATTGGATAAAGGCCCAGATCGAGGCAGGAGAATATACCAACGATAGTGAATATTTGAGAGATCTAGTTAGGAAGGACCAGGCCAAGAACAGCAAATTTCATGCGCTTCAGAGCAAGCTTATTGAAGGTTTTGAAAGTGGTGTCGGCACAAAATCGCTACCAGAGATAATGAAAGAGGTAGAAAATCGTATGAAAAGGGATGGGCGTTTATAAACTCTCCCGGAGGGCTGAATTTGATTTGGCCGGAATGTATGGGGAAGGTATATTCAAATTTGGGTTACTACAGGCCCGGAAGTATTTTCTGGAAATGCATGACGCATTCGGTGTTCTGGCTGAAAATACTGATTTAGGACGGGATGCTTCAGATTTTATACCGGATCTGAAAAGGTTTGCCTTAAAAGCGCATACAATATTCTATTTAACAACAACAGATGAAATTTTTATTATCCGAGTCTTAAGCCAACGTATGGATTACGAGCGCTATTTATTTTGAATTCGCCCGATGTCGGATCAGAATATTGGGGATACTTAATTGATTGGGATTAATTCCAAAAATACTAAGTACAAGCCATCCAAACCGTTTCTTCCGGTACGGGCGCTATAAGTTCGACCCTTTCTTTTTTTACGGGATGGATAAAGGACAGGCTTCGGGCATGCAGATGGATACTGCCATCGGGGTTGCTTCGGCCAAAGCCGTATTTCAGATCCCCTTTGATCGGGCAGCCGATAGCTGCCAATTGCGCTCTAATTTGATGGTGCCGACCTGTTTTTAAGTCGATTTCCATTAAATAATAGCGATTTAGATTTTTTAGAATTTTGTATTCCAAGATAGCTTTCTTGCTATCGGGTACCTCATTGGGATGGGCGTAGGATTTGTTCTGCTTTGTATTGCGTTTAAGCCAATGGATAAGCGTTCCGCTTTCATTTTCGGGCAGATTCTTGACGATTGCCCAATACGTTTTTTTGGCCTCCTTTTCGGCAAAAATTTTATTCAGTCGCGGGAGTGCCTTGGAGGTCTTTGCAAATACCACTATTCCCGAGGTGGGCCTATCTAACCGATGTGTAACACCTAGATACACGTTCCCGGGCTTATGGTAAGCCAGTTTTAAGTATTCCTTGACCACCTCGCTGAGGGGAGTGTCCCCTGTTTTATCGCCCTGTACAATATCCCCGGGCCTTTTATTTATGGCTATGATGTGGTTGTCCTGGTAAAGAATCTGGAGATTGCCCGCATTGGAAATTGTTTTGCCGTGCATGTTCTAAAAATGTAGTTTTTTATGTCTTATGGCTATAAAAAGGATAAACAAGGCTCCAACGGTTACCGAAACATCGGCCATATTAAAAATCCCTGTTTTTAAGGATCCAATCCTGATCTGCAGAAAATCGGTTACCGAGCCATAGGCTATCCTATCGATCAAATTTCCAACCCCGCCACCGACTACAAAGGCAAAGGCTATGGCCAACCAGCGATCCAATTGGGTTTTGTGAAGTATTTTATATATCAAAATAGAGAGAATAACAACGGGTAAAAGTTGTAGTAAAATGATTTTGGGAACAGGTGGAAGCCCTTGCCCCACGCTCATCATCGCCCCGGTATTCTCTACATTGGTAAGGATAAGGTTGTCGTTAAAGACCTCTATATAGTCAAATGGGGCTACTTTTTCCCTTACCAAACCTTTGGAAACCTGATCACAACCAAAATTCAACAAGATGAGTATAAATACGGGTATTTTTTTTAAAAACCTTTTGCCAAGCATGTCACGGATCAATATTGTTCCTCGTCATTCGGGAAATCCTTATCCTTTACGTCCTGTACATATTGCGATATAGCCTTCCCCATATCCTCATAGAGGTTCATATACCTTCGTAAGAATCGTGGATTGAACTCTTGGGTTATGCCCAACAGGTCGTGGAATACCAACACTTGTCCGTCAACTCCATTGCCGGCACCGATTCCTATAACGGGAATGGTAAGGCTTTCCGCGACTTCCTTGGCCAATTTTGCGGGGATTTTTTCCAATACAATGGCAAAACAGCCATATTTTTCGAGCAATAGCGCATCCTGCTTTAATTTCCTCGCTTCCTCTTCTTCCTTGGCCCGCACGGTGTACGTTCCAAATTTATATATGGACTGAGGGGTTAGCCCCAAATGTCCCATCACTGGAATTCCTGCGTTCAGAATTCGTTTAATCGATTCCTTGATTTCCACACCCCCTTCCAATTTCACGGCGTGGGCACCGCTTTCTTTCATGATCCGTATTGCGGATCGCAATGCCTCCTTGGGATCACTTTGGTAACTGCCAAATGGAATATCAACCACCACCAAAGCCCTGTATACGCCCCTAATTACGGAGGAAGCATGGTAGATCATCTGATCTAAGGTAATGGGCAAGGTGGTTTCGTGTCCCGCCATGACGTTACTCGCAGAATCCCCCACTAGGATTACATCTACATTGGCGGCATCGACGATCTTGGCCATAGAATAGTCGTACGCGGTGAGCATGGAAATTTTCTCGCCGAGTTGTTTCATATCCACGAGGGATTTAACGGTAACTCTTTTGTATTCTTTCTTGGCGATGGACATACTTGTTTTTATTTTGATGGAATAAAAGTAATGATTTTGTAGTTAAGTTACTGGGTTATTGGGTTACCGTGTTAATCTGTTTATGGCGCCTAAAGTTCCAGGTTGCTATCTGGCCGTATGTTCCTAGACTGGATCTTTTCAGCCGAGTTGTATTTGTCTGGTCTCAAGTCTCTCTCTCTCTCTCTCTCTTGTTGCTATGTTTTAAACACCAAACAAAAAGGCACCGGCCTTAGCCGATGCCCTTATCAAGTTATATTTCTCCAGATTGTTACTCGCAACCGCCGGTAAACCCGTTGGCGCTAAATTTGGTCTGTACCGCTCCCTGTACACTGCCTTTTTTTACCTGGATGGCCAAGTTGTTTTCCCCGCTGCCATCTCTTTTTGGACTGCAGTATTCAAAGAGATAGAAACTGTTCGCTTGTTGGGATACCTTAAGGGAAATATCGTTGAACTTGGTTTCCAGTTCCTCCTTGTTCCCAGCGAATACGCTAAAGGTCTTGCCTATTTGGGTCAGGATATCGGCGTCTATCTCGCCTCCCAGCCCAATGGTAAAGAATGAAATATTGGGGTTGGCATTTTCCACTTTTTTAAGGGCATCGTTCTGTGTATAACGCGACGCTTGATCCGTACCATCCGTAAATATTACGACCGATGCTGCTCCTATACTGTTATTCTTGGTGCTTTCCTGTAATAATTTCTCCGCTATGTCTGTCGATTTTATGACGGCACCGTAAAGATCTGTCGAGGGATCTTTGCTAATATTATCGGTAATTCCTTCTATGGCGGCCACTAAATCTGGCTTGGAAGCGGTTAGCGGGATTAGATCGTGCAATTTGTTTTCCCCATCAAACCAATAGATGGCCATTTTAAACGAGTCGGTAGTGTTTTCGGGCATTACGCTGTTTACAAAGCCTACGGAAGCACTCTTTAACTCATCTAAACTACTGCTCAATACGCTGTTGCTCAAATCGAGTACCAATACAGCGTTGTTGTTGAATATCTGGGAGTTGGGAGAAATCCGGGCCTTGGATTCGGAAGTAGAAATAGTATTAAAGCACGCGTCGTTTCTTCCCTGCTCGTAAATCGTAAATTGGCTGGCCGTCAGCCCGGGAACGGGACTGCCCTCTTTGTCCGAAACCTTAAATAATATAGAAACTTTGCCTGGCAGGGTGGTATACTGCTCCTGAATGGAAAGTATCAGATCGTTTTCGCCTAGGTTTAGACATTTGTCAACAGGTTTTCCCTTTCCTAATCCACCTAGGCCATTTAGGTCGAAGTTAACATCGTCATCGGCATTTCCACAGGAGACGAGCATTGTGCCGATACAGATAATCGCAAATATTTTAGTGTATATTTTCATTTTCAAATTTTTAGGTTCACCCTTCAGAACGCAAAATTCCCTTTAAAATTATGGGCTGGGCAGAAATAAATGTTAAATCTTGTTAAAGGAAAACAGAAATAATTTTGTAGTTTTCAAGTGCTAACCTAACCGCTTTAAAATGTAGTAAAATGCGAATAATCCTTCTCCTTTCTTCTTGCCTACTAATTAGCACAGGTATTTTAAATGCACAAAATAAATCGATTGCGGAAAGTCTGGGTTATCCGGCAAACGCTAAATTATTGATCTTACATGCAGACGATCTAGGGGTGGCCCATTCGGAGAATCGGGCCAGTATGTCCGCGTTGGACAAGAATGCCGTAAGTTCTGCCAGTATCATGGTCCCTTGTCCCTGGTTTCCCGAAATTGCGGCCTATGCTAGTGGAAATCCCGGTAAGGATTTGGGAGTTCACCTGACAATTACTAGTGAATGGAAACATTACAAATGGGGACCCGTTACGTCTAGGGATTCGGTATCCAGTCTTACCAACAAGGATGGTTATTTTTATTCTTCTGTGGATAGCGTAGCTACCTTGGGTTCAGCTGCCGAGGTAGAGATCGAGTTGAGGAATCAGGTGAAAAAGGCTTTTCGTTCTGGAGTGGATGTAACCCATTTAGACGTGCATATGGGCGCCGCTGCAAGTACATCCGAATTTGTAAAGGCCTATTTGAAAGTGGGTAGGGAATTTCATTTGCCCGTATTGATGGATAAACGAATCCATGCGATTGAGGACCCTGGAATAAGGAGCTTATTGGATGATAGGACCATTGTGTTGGACAAACTTTATATGGAGGAACCGGAAGACTATAAAAAAGGTCCCAAAGAATTTTACACCCAGGTGATAAGGAATATGGAACCGGGACTCAACTGTCTTTTGGTCCATTTGGCCCATGACGATGAGGAAATGCAAGGAGTTACCAAAGAACATCCGGATTATGGGGCCACATGGCGTCAGGCCGATTTCGATTTTGTGACAAGTAAGGAGTGTGCCGATTTACTCAAGGAAAACAACATTAAATTGGTAACCTGGAGGGAACTTCGGGATAAGATTGTGAGGGCAGAATAAACCGCAACAAGCAACAAGCAACAAGATCGAAGACGGTAGTAGTAGCGGGGACAAGTCTTGGCTCTTGTCACTCGGTTCTTCTTTCTAAAGTAAATGCCAGAAAGTAAAATTATTTTCTTAACATAGATGGACAACGAATCAAAAACATACGATGCCATAGTAATCGGCTCCGGTATTTCCGGAGGTTGGGCGGCAAAGGAACTCTGTGAAAAGGGATTAAAAACCTTGGTGTTGGAAAGGGGTAGGAACGTGGAGCATATAAAGGATTACCCCACGGCTATGATGAACCCATGGGATTTTAAACATCACGGGAGATTGACCAAGGAATACGTCGATAAGAATCCGTTGATTACGAAATGCTACGCCGTAGATGAAAGTACTACCCAGTTTTTTATTGAGGATGCAGATCATCCCTATGTCCAGGAAAAACCTTTTGATTGGATCCGCGGATATCAAGTGGGGGGTAAGTCCCTTACTTGGGGCCGGGCCTGCCAGCGATGGAGCGATTACGAATTTAAGGCTCCCCACAAATACGGGTACGGATTGGAATGGCCCATTGGATATGACGATGTGGCTCCTTGGTACTCCCACGTTGAAAAATTTGTGGGGGTCTGTGGGAACAAGGATGGAATAGAGGCTATGCCAGACGGGGAATTTCTACCACCTTTTGACCTGAATTGTGTAGAGCAATATATGAAGGAAAACATTGCGGAGAATTATCCGGACAGGCATATGGTCCATGCGCGATGGGCGCATTTAACGGAGCCTAATGAAATCCATTTGGAACAAGGTCGTGGAAAATGTCAGGCCCGTAATCTGTGTACAAGGGGGTGTCCTTATGGCGGCTATTTTAGTTCTAATTCTTCTACCTTGCCATGGGCCGAAAAAACGGGCAATCTTACCATCCGGCCTTTTTCTGTGGTACATTCCATCCTCTATGACGACAAAACCGGAAAAGCCTCCGGGGTAAAGATTATCGACACCAATACCAAGGAGGAAATCGTTTACAACGCTCGGATTATCTTCTTGAACGCATCGACCCTAAACTCCAACCTAATTCTACTCAACTCCAAATCCGAACGGTTTCCCAACGGACTGGGTAACGATAATGGCCTAATGGGCAAATACATCTGTTTTCACATTTATAGGGCACATGCGGGTGGAATAATTGCGGGGTTTAAGGACAAATACGTCTATGGCAGAAACCCTACCGACGCCATATTGGCAAATTATAGAAACCTAAAAGAACAGGATACGGATTACGTTGGCGGATTTACGACCTTTTTGGGGGCCTATAGGAAACGCGTCGATAAGTTGGAAAACAGCGATGTGCAGATTGGGGCCAACTATAAGCACGCGATAAGCGAAGCCGGGGATTGGCGCGTGTACATGTATATGCAAGGAGAGACGATCCCCAAGGCAACCAACCGGGTGTATTTGAGTCCGGATCAAACCGACCAGTGGGGGATACCCCTTATCGTTACCGATGTGGGCTACGACGAAAACGACGATAAAATGGTAGCCGATTTTTTAGAACAGAGCACCGAAATGCTCCAAAAAATGGGGTGCACTGAGATTGGTTCTAGCGACAACCACCAGGCTCCCGGGCTAGATATCCATGAGATGGGCGGAGTGCGGATGGGGAAAGATCCGGAGAATTCCTTGTTGAATGAATGGAACCAGTTACACCTGTGCAAAAACGTTTTTGTAACCGACGGTGCCTGTATGACAAGCACGGGCAACCAAAGTCCTTCCGTACTGTATATGGCCCTTACGGCCAGGGCAGCAACCTATGCAGCCGAAGAATTTAGAAAAGGAAAGTTGTAATGTCTTTTATCCCGCAAAGTTTTTAAACCTTGTAGATTTTGGATTGTTTTTTTGCAACTGGTTTTTTAGCAGATTAAATTAAACCGTATGAATAGAAGAAAAGCATTAAAGCTCACTGCCGGCGTTGTCGGAGGAACGATTATCGGTTCGGAAATTTTTCTTACTGGGTGTGTCAACAAGGAGAAAAATACAGGTTTGTTTTCTAAGGTAGATATTGATCTCTTAGACGAGGTTGGGGAGACCATTCTGCCCAAAACAGACCGTTCGCCGGGAGCAAAGGAGGCAAAAATAGGGGAATTTATGAAGGTTATTGTTTTGGATTGTTATAGTCCAAAGGAACAGGAAGTATTTAAAAACGGACTAACAGAACTTAAGAGAAAGGCTTTTATGGGGCAATCCCCAGAGGAGCGGTTTAACTACTTGGCCCAACTGGACAAGGAGACAAGGAATCTTAATTTAGAAGATAGTCTCCATTTTTTCCCTATGCTTAAACAATTGACCCTTTGGGGTTATTTTACATCCGAACCCGGGGCTACCAAAGCATTGCGTTACAATCCCATTCCCGGTGAATATATAGGATGCGTGCCTTATAAAGCGGGTGATAGAGCCTGGGCTACGAGATGAACATTCATAACTGCACCGGATATGAGGAAATGAGCCAAAAGGCGGGAAACTCCCTGCTTTACGACTTAGCAAGGAAACCTAATCTATTGCTCTGCACGGCTACGGGGAATTCGCCCATCGGCCTTTATAACAATTTGGTAAAATCATACGCGGAATCACCTCATCTTTTCGGCGGTCTGCGGATTATTAAATTGGACGAATGGGGCGGCATACCATTAAACGAGCCAAATTCCTGTGAGACATTTATCCAACAGAAAATCCTCGAACCCTTAAATGTTCCCAACGATAGATATATTTCTTTTGATAGCAATCCGTCCAACCCCGAAGGGGAATGTATCCGGATCCAAAGTGAAATTCTAGATAAAGGGCCCATGGATACCTGTATTCTAGGACTGGGGAAAAATGGTCACCTGGGGTTCAACGAACCGGCATCGATGTTGGAACCTTATCCCCACATTGCGAAACTTAGTCCGGAATCGTTGCAACACAACATGACCCGCTCCATGGACCACCGGCCCACCTACGGGCTTACCCTTGGCATGGCAAATATTCTGCAATCAAAAAAAATAATCCTGTTGTTAACGGGTTCGGGAAAGAAGGAGGTAATTGGAGAGCTAATGAAGAAAAAGGTGACCCCCCAATTACCCGCTTCCTTTTTGTGGTTGCATCCGCAGGTAGAGTGCTATGTGGATGCCGGTTGCATGGGAAAATCACTATAATAATTCCGGTATTGACTGTAACTATGTTGTTATTGGGAATTTTATGTTCTATTTTTGAATTATACTTGTTCCAAATAGAATTCCCACAATTTTCGGGTTTGTATTGGGAAGAAGTATAAATTCCAAACCATACCAGATAATAATTGCCATAATCCAATGAAGGCCTTAGTGCGGCCAGAAAATGGCAATACGTGTGCAGTAACCTCATAATTACCCCGCTATGAATATTTTATTATTTGGAATTACAAAGGACATTGTTGGGAGTTCTTCCTTGTCCCTTCCCCATTCCCAGGCCTCAAAAATTGGGACGGTCCGGGAGCTAAAGATTTATTTGGGCAAAAACTACCCAAAATTACAGGAATTGTCCTCCCTCGCGGTAGCCGTTAACAACACCTATGCCGAGGATGTAGTAAAAATTGGAAATTTTGACGAGATTGCCATAATTCCTCCCGTCAGCGGGGGGTAGGAAGGTTAAAATCAATTTCAAGCTCAAGAGTCAAGTTCAAGAGTCAAGTTCGAGCGCAAGCTAAAACTCAAGCTCAATGGTCAAGTTCAAGCACAAAAAGTTTATGAGTATATGAGTTCATTTTTTTATATTAACCATTAACCCGAGGTATTTGCCGAGTATGTTAATAGATAATCACAACAGAAGAATTAATTACCTACGGCTGGCGGTTACCGATCGTTGCAATCTGAGATGCAACTATTGTATGCCGTCGGAGGGGATAGATTTTGCCAAAAAGGACAAACTGTTCACCATTGACGAACTTACGGCGGTTAGCCGTATCTTGGTGGAACAGGGGATAGATAAGTTGCGTATCACCGGCGGCGAACCTTTTGTGCGAAAGGATTTAATGGTTTTGCTTCGGAGGTTATCAAAAATGGAAGGGCTCAAAGACATCTCCATTACCACAAACGCTACCTTGATCGGTCCGCATATTGACGAATTAAAGCAGATAGGCATAACAAATGTCAATGTCAGCCTTGATGCAATCGATAAAGCCACATTTGAGCGGATCACCCGCAGGGACCAATACGATACGGTCTATGGCAATCTCATCCGATTGATTTCCGAGGGTTTCAATGTGCGTATCAACTTTATCGTATTGGAGGACCAGAATATTCAGGACATCCTTCCCATTTTGGAGGTGATGAAAAATTACGATGTTTCGGTACGTTTTTTAGAAGAGATGCCCTTTAACGGAGGCAGCAAAAAGTTCAACACCATCAATTGGAATTATAAGAGGATTTTGGAACATATTACCTCCAAATATCCCGATGTTCAGGAGATACCATCCCCCAAGACCTCCACTTCCATCAATTATAAAATTAAGGGGCACAGGGGAACTTTCGGACTTATTCCTTCCTTTAGCCGTACTTTTTGTGGCAGCTGTAACCGGCTTCGGATTTCTGCCACCGGGGATGTTATTACCTGTCTGTACGCCAAACCTTGCGCCAATCTTAGGGACATTTTAAGGGGTGAAAATATGGAGGAGCGGGTGAAACAGCAGATTTTAAAAGCTGTGGGAAATCGTGCGGCAACGGGCTTTGAGGCTCAGGCAAAATATGCAAAGGTCTTCGAAAACTCTATGACCTCCATCGGGGGATAAGAGAATCAAGCTCAAGCACAAGTATAAGCTCAAGTTCAAAAAGTTTATGGGTTTAGTTTTTAAATTGTCAAACCTGAAACCCAAACATCCAAGAAGAACCAAGAATCAAGAACCAAGACAAAAGTTATGAATTCAGAGTTATGGTTTTTTTGAAACCAGATACCTGAAACAAAAAAAGTGTATGAGTTTATTTTAGCCATCAACCATCAACTAACAACAAAATATGGGCAATACGATTACGGATACCAATTTTAATTTCCCCGGACAAAAGAACGTTTACAAGGGCAAGGTGAGGGAAGTATACCGCTTAGAAAATGATATTTTGGTCATGGTAGCTACCGATAGGCTTTCCGCTTTTGACGTGGTCATGCCCAAGGGAATACCCTACAAAGGCCAGATCCTAAATCAAATCGCGACCAAAATGATGGCCGCAACGGCGGACATTGTGCCCAACTGGTTGCTGGCGACCCCAGACCCCAATGTGGCGGTAGGGCATGCCTGTGAGCCATTTAAGGTAGAAATGGTCATTAGGGGCTACTTGTCCGGCCATGCGGCACGGGAGTATGTAGCCGGAAAAAGAACGCTGTGCGGGGTTGCAATGCCAGACGGAATGCGGGAAAACGATAAATTTCCCAGGCCTATCATAACCCCGGCCACCAAGGCGGAGCACGGGGATCACGATGAGGATATTTCCAAGGAAAACATTTTGAAGCGAGGAATCGTTTCCGAGGCCGATTATGGGGTACTCGAGAATTATACAAAGGCACTTTTCCAGCGAGGTACCGAAATTGCGGCAGATCGAGGTCTTATTTTAGTAGATACCAAGTACGAATTTGGAAAGACCAAGGAGGGGAAGATTGTTTTGATCGATGAGATCCACACGCCCGATTCTTCGAGATATTTTTATGCCCAGGGTTATAGGGAACGTCAGGACAAGGGTGAATCCCAGAAACAACTGTCGAAAGAATTCGTCCGTCAATGGCTTATTGCCAACGGGTTCCAGGGCCTGGAGGGGCAGACCGTACCCGTGATGTCCGATGAATATGTCGCTTCCGTATCCGAAAGATATATTGAACTTTACGAGAATATAACCGGTGAATCCTTTGTCAAGGCCGATATTTCAAATATTCAGGAACGTATCGAGCGCAATGTATTGAAATACTTGGGCCTTTAGGGAAGTTACTTTGATGAGGCTACTTTTATAAAGGGGGTTGAATGGTTATATTTATGCAATCGATTGTTTTTTGAAAAATTAATCTTAACTTGCTTTTGAGATTCCTTCAGGTTATCATGGAAGTTGATTTTGATTCGAAAATTCAAACCTTAGAAACACAATGAAAGTTAAACCGACCCTTCTTTTAATTATCCTAGCACTTATGATTGGCTGTTCCGAAAGCCCGAAAAAACCGGTACCAACAAAGTCCATACTCGATATCGCCCAATCACAATACGATACCTTGTATAAAAATGCGCTCCCGTATATAGATACCAAGACTTGTATGCCAAGGACCATTCAGGACGGAAAGCTTCATCTGGTGGATATTTACGATTGGACGAGCGGTTTTTACCCGGGATCTCTTTGGTATTTATACGGACTGACCAAGGATGATAAGTGGAAATCCAGGGCTATTGCTTATACCGAGAAACTAGATACCATTCAATATTGGGAAGGCAACCATGATGTAGGCTTTATGATCGAATGCAGTTACGGGAATGCCTTAAAATACGCTAATTCTAAAGCTTACGATTCCATTATTGTACGAACGGCCCAATCTTTATCGACTCGATTTCACCCCAAAGCGGGGATTATTCAATCCTGGGAAGCTAATAAAAGATGGAAATGTCCCGTAATCATCGATAATATGATGAATTTGGAGCTGCTGTTCCACGCTACCAAGATATCGGGAGATTCTACCTATTACGACATTGCCGTTACGCATGCCAATACCACGATGAAAAACCATTTTAGAAAGGACTTCAGTTCTTATCATGTCGTGGATTACGATCCGGAAACTGGGGAAGTGCTTCAAAAAAATACGCACCAAGGATATAGCGACGATTCTGCCTGGGCGAGGGGTCAGTCGTGGGGACTTTATGGTTACACGGTCTGTTATAGGGAAACAAAGGATCCCAAGTATTTGGAACAGGCCATACATATCGCCAATTTCATAAAGACAAATCCAAATTTACCCGACGATCAAGTGCCATATTGGGATTACGACGTGCCCAAGGACAAGGACACCCCAAGGGATGCATCGGCAGCGTCCATTTTGGCATCCGCATTATACGAGTTGAGTACCTACATGGACCAGAAAGAAGGGAAAGAGTATGTGGATTGGGCCGATAAAATTATAGCTAGCCTAAAATCTCCCGAGTACTTGGCGGAAGCGGGATCCAATGAAGGTTTTTTACTTAAGCATTCTATCGGCAGCAAACCGCACGAAGTGGAAATCGATGTCCCCTTGAACTACGCCGACTACTATTTTCTGGAGGCCCTCTACCGCAATGGGAGGTTCGAGGCTAAACAGTAACCAACCGTGCCATTATTCCCACACTTAGGTTTGGGTTTTTTATTTGGCTTCGCGCATTGCGCTGTACGCTAAAATTGGAGACTAGAAGCTAAGAACCGGATCTTTTCTACTTTAAATAAAATATTGTCTTTGATACAATCTCAAGCTTCCAGTTGCCTATATCTTTTCGGATTTGTGCTGCATTTTCTTATGAGGATCCATCATTTCGGGGTAGGTGTTCTCCATCATTTTGTTTCTTAGAGAATCCA
This sequence comes from Cerina litoralis, assembly GCA_022008415.1. Taxonomy (GTDB): domain Bacteria; phylum Bacteroidota; class Bacteroidia; order Flavobacteriales; family Flavobacteriaceae; genus Cerina; species Cerina litoralis. Next base: position 41,790 of record JAIRBC010000014.1, on the reverse strand, counting down.
TTTTTTGCATCCATTCGTCCATATTCGGAAAACCTTTAATATTTCCCTGGTTGAAAAACCGATCCATGGAGAAATTCCTTTTCATGATAGAATCCACGGGAAAAATATGATCTAAATCCTGATCTTCCCAAAAGGAGGGGAAATTGTCATTGGAAAAAGAACGGAACGATTGCATAATACTGTCCGCATTCATTTCTGGGGGAACATTCCCATGATTGGAATACGACCAAGAATAAATGGAATCGTAACCGATGACATTTCCATTTTCATCGTACTTTTTGTTCACCTTCCACTCCACCTTGGGCTTTGGCGATAAGCTATCGGAATATTTTTGTGACTGGGCCAGTTCGTCTTTTGCATTGTTGTGTGCGTCCTGTCCGTTGCAACCGGCAACCAGCAAGATAAGGAACAGGGAGAATACTGCTTTTCTCATAACTCTTGTATTTATTTGTTTAACTTGTGTTAACCCTTTTAAGAAGTTACGTCAGTCATAATAAAAGCCGATTGTTCGGACATAAGTCCGCAAATGGAATGCCAAAATCCCGACATTGGAATTTTTGTCGGGTTAATTCGATGTTAAACTTGAAGATTCGATCGTAGGTAAAGTCAGAAACCGATTATTTTAAGGCGCATGGCGCAAAGCGTAATGAGATTACTCAAACAGTTCCGAAGACAGATATCGATCGCCCCTATCGCATACGATGGAGACGATAACCCCGCTCTTTAATGTCCGTGCCAATCGCAGGGCAGCTGCTGCCGCTCCACCACTGCTCATTCCAGCGAAGATACCTTCTTTTGTTGCCAGTTGGCGGGTCATTTTGGTGGCGTCCATTTCACTTACTTCAATAATTTGGTCTACCTTTTTGGGGTCAAAAATTTTGGGAAGATATTCTTGGGGCCATTTCCTTATCCCGGGAATCTTGGCGTTATCCGTAGGTTGAACGCCCACGATTTGTATATCGGAAGCTTTTTCTTTTAAATACGTGGAAACGCCCATGATGGTGCCCGTAGTTCCCATGGAAGAAACAAAATGGGTGATATTCCCCGCGGTGTCTTTCCAAATTTCCGGACCGGTAGTTTGGTAATGGGACTTCCAATTGTCGTTGTTCCCAAATTGGTTCAACATAATATAGCCCTCGTCTTTCACTTTGGCCTCGGCGTAGTCCCTTGCGCCCTCAATCCCAACATCGGTTGGGGTAAGGATAACCTTTGCGCCGTAAGCCCGCATAGTCTGCACTCTTTCTTTGGTAGAGTTCTCCGGCATTACCAATTCTATATCGAGACCATAGATACCCGCGATCATAGCAAGGGCAATCCCAGTATTGCCACTAGTGGCCTCGATGAGTTTAGAGGTGGTTTTTATCTCTCCGCGATCCATACCGCTCTTGATCATATTAAAAGCGGGACGGTCCTTGACGCTACCACCGGGGTTATTGCCCTCTAATTTAAAATAAAGTTTTACGTTCGGATTTTGGTTTAGAACCTTGGATTCTACCATGGGGGTGTTTCCAATCAGATCCAAAATATTATGAGACATGCGGTATAGTTTTTATTTTGATTTCGGGCGTATGAAAAACTGTCGAATTGGCCGGAACCGATTCGGTCACCCAGGCATTCCCGCCAATAATACTATTTTCACCAATTGTGGTATCCCCGCCCAAGATGGTGGCGTTGGCATACACGGTCACGTTGTCCTCAATGGTAGGATGTCTTTTGGTCCGTTTCAGGTTTTTGGCAACATACAACGCGCCCAAAGTTACCCCTTGGTATAGTTTAACGTTTTTCTTAATGATGGCCGTTTCTCCAATGACCACCCCTGTGGCGTGATCGATAAAGAAAGAATCCCCGATCTGTGCTCCGGGGTTTATATCCACCCCCGTCTGCCGGTGGGCGTATTCGGTCATCAATCGTGGTACCAAGGGGAATCCCTCTTTTTGGAGCTCATGTGCCAACCTGTAGATGGCGATGGCATAAAACCCAGGATAGGCCATATACACTTCCTCTACGGAGAGGGATGCGGGATCGCAAGCCAAAAATGCCTCTGCGTCCAGATTGAGTTTCTCCAGGACCTCTGGAAGCTTAATTATATAATGGCTCCAGACTTTTCCACACGGCTTATTTATCTCCCAACAGGCCATGTCCACCAATTCCTTGAACTTAATTTCCAGTTTATTTAGATTGTCCTCTACGGGAGTATCAATATCGAACAAGGTGTAGAACAACATATCCGTAAATTCTTCCGTTTTTTCCTTCAACTGAAAACGGAGATTGGGATGTTTTTTATGCTTCTTTATTTTTTTTATTATCGACTGTTTGTCCATCTTTTCGGTATTGAACTATCAAAATTAACTATTATTCTTAAAGAACATAGCTGGATTCCGTAACTTTAGCTAAAATCACTTCATAATCCCTTAACAAATGTCCGATCCCGTAATTGCCAAAAATGTTTTTACTTTTCTTAAAACCTTGGAAAAAAATAACAATAGGGAGTGGTTTGCCGACCACAAAGGAGAATTCAAGGACCTGGAAAGCGATGTAAAGCTATTTTACAAGGCCGTAATGGAAAAGCTTAAGGCACATGACGAAATAGAGCGGCTCAAAATGTTCCGAATTTATAGGGATATAAGGTTTTCCAAGGATAAAACACCGTACAAGACCCATTTTGGTGGTTCTTTTGCGAGAGCTGGGGCTCGCCTTAGAGGAGGATATTATCTGCACCTCCAACCGCAGGAAAGTTTTATAGCGGCCGGATTTTGGGAGCCGAAAAAAGAGGACCTCCACCGCATTCGTAAGGAATTTGAATTGGATGCAACGGAAATCCGGGGAATTATCAATGATAAAAAATTCAAAAAAGTATGGGGCGGTTTTCATGGAGAATCCCTAAAAACGGCCCCCAAAGGCTTTGATAGGGAACATCCCAATATCGATCTTATCAGAAGAAAGCAGTTTGTCTTTACCAGAAAATATACGGACAAAGAAGTAATGTCCCCCGATTTTTTACGCACTATCGACGGGGCATTTAGGGAGGTCCGTCCTTACTTTGATCTGATGAGCGATATACTTACCACAAATCTCAATGGGGAATCCCTGTTGTAATCGGCACAATACCGGGTTATAAAATTATCGGGTTATTGCCTTCATTGGTCACGGTCGTTAGTTGAAACCCCGTCTGAACGAAGTCGGGCACGCTTGCCTATAAATTAGACCATTTCCCTAACACACGCTTCCAGTTCAAAAAACTGTATTTGGTCCTTGAGACGTTCGATGACCATATTCATCATCCTTTTGTTCAGAGCCGAAGAATTTAGGATGTAGATTTCATATTCCTCGACCGTAAATTGTCCGATAATCATGCCCTTAAGTGAATTTCGGAACTTGATATCCCTTTGGAGTGCATTTTCTACGAAAGCTAGCCGTTTCTCTAGGGTGAGGTCGTGGAAGGAGTTTTTGTGTTTGGATATGTAATTGGCAAAAACAGAGAGCAGAAGCGGGTTCTGTAGTTTAATGATCGGGCGAAGGGTATGGTTTTGAAATCGCTCGTCGCTGCACATATCTTCGTTTATTTTGGCAGAAGGGATTTCGGGACGCAGGCCCAGGAGGGTGTGGGATCTATCGTTCATTGTACGGAGTTTTTATAAAGATATGACTTAACCACTAGTCGATTTTACTCTATGGGAATAGTTTTTAACCTGGTTATGAACATAGTGAAACGCGCTACCAAATGCTTCCGGTTTCCATTTCAAAAGGAGTTTCCCCAGCTTTAAAGACCCGAGCCGTGTGGGGGCCTTGAAGTACGATCCGATCTTCTTGAACGGTAATAAAACTACCTTCGCGAAGGCCAATAACGGGCGTGCTGTTAAAACAATGAAATTCGAAAATTCGGGTTTCCCGGGTTTCCCCGTTGTGGTGGGAGGTAGGGTCGGGATCTAAATAATGGGGGTTGAGGTTAAATGGAACCACGCCCAGGCTATCAAAACTCGGCGGATAGATAATGGGCATATCATTGGTGGTCTTTATGGATACGCCTGCAATATTACTACCGGCGCTCGTTCCCAGATAAGGTGTTCCCTTTTCAACTTGGTACTTTAAGGATTGCATTAAATCTAGCTTGTAAAGCTGGTTTACAAGTAGGAAGGTATTGCCGCCGCCGACAAATATAGCCTCTGCCTTTTTTATACCTTCTTGGGGATCGGTGTACGTGTGTAGTCCTACCACCTTTATGCCGATTTGTGCAAAAGCCTGTGCGACCGTTTTTGTATAGGCATCATGCGAAGTTCCTCCCGGCCGTGCGTAAGGGATAAAGGTTAATTTATCTATCCCGGTAAAGAATTTGTTGAGATGGGGAAGGAGATAGGCCAAATACGATTCCCCGAATAACGTAGAGGTACTGGCAAGGAGTATTTTTTTCACACGTTTAAATTTTTGTAATTACTTGATAATAAATTAATTAAAAAAACCCTCCTGAATGACTAGTCGGGCAGGTCGAGAACCTATGTAACCGCTGCGCTCCCGCCCGAACGTACCCTTCGGTGCGGGCGGGCTCGCATCAACCCCGAAGTTTCGGGGTTAAACATCGCCTTTTGCGAAGTAATTTTTAATCCCGAGGTATCCGGGACTTAATGCTCGTTTCATGGTTATTAAAGTTCAATGTTCAATGCTGAAAGTTATGTGTTCGCTGTATATAATTTTAGGTGAGGCACAATACAGAGCCTCTGTACGGTTTATTTATTTTAGTTTCAGATTTCAGATTTCAGGTTTCAGGTTTCAGGTTTCAGGTTTCAGGTTCTGGTTGAACCCTAAACCTTTTGCCCTTCACCTATTTAACTGGCAAATTAACAAAAGTTTAATGGCGACATTTTTTTTTTAAAGACAAGTTGCGTTTTCTTTAGGGTTTTAACTGATAACCTATTCTTCGAAGAACAGAATACGCCTTGGAATTTTTAAAGGGGAACGGGTTAATTTGTCGCCATATGGATGATAAACTGTATATTTCTCCGTAAATTTAATAAGGTTTGGGGAGACACCCCGTTAGAATACTCATCTCTTAAAATCATAAACATTTGAAAAATAAATACTTGGCCCTAATCTTTTTGTTTCTTGTTGCGATTTTTGTTCAGGCCCAGGAGGATGGCCGTCAACTTTTGCGGGGGACCGTGCTTTACCGGAACGTAAATGTGCCTAACGAGAACGTCATCAATATAACCACGGAAGATGCCACGATTACCGACGAGGACGGTGATTTTGCCATACCGGTAAAGGCGGGCGACGAACTTGCCTTTACCTCGATAAACTACTCCTTGGAAATCGTAAAGGTAACCGAAGCGATGATCCAGAAGAACCGATTGGTGGTCGAAGTCAATGAAAAAGTGACCCAGTTAGACGAGGTAGTGGTAAGTCCGGAGAACCAAGATCGCTTTATAAAGATGCAGAATGAAGAATTTAAGAAGCACGATTACGGGATAGACCGTTCTACCGAAGTAGAGAACATTGCAACGCCCCAAATGATAAGTGGGATGAAAAACGGGCTTAACTTTGTGAATATTTTTAAGGCGCTCGCTAAGACAAACAAGAATAATACGACAGAGACCAGGCCTAAGCTGAAGCTAAGTGAGGTGCTACGACAGGTTTATGACGATGAATTTTTTGTGGTGGACCTAAAGATCCCCCAAGACAAAATCGGGGAATTTTTGCTCTATGTAGATGAGGCAGTACCAGCCCAGTCCCTTTTGAAAAAAACCAACGAATTTGAACTGATCGATTTCTTGGTTAACGAAAGCAAATCGTATCGAGAAGAATTGGATGCACAGAAATAGAGGACTATTTTTTTTCTTTTTTATGGTTTGTGTATCGGTGGGGGCACAATCCTTTTTTTCCTCCAACTTGGAGGGTAGAGTGCAGAGTGCGGATAAGGACCTAGCCGATGTCTATGTCATGAACATCACCGCGAGAAAAGCCACGATTACCGACGCCAACGGTTATTTCTCCATTCGTGCGAGCATAAACGATTCCTTGGTCTTTACTGCCTTGCAATACAAGAGAAAGGTGCTGGTGGTGTCATTGGGAATGTTATCTAGCAAGAGTATCACGGTTCCTTTGGAGGAAGCGATTACGCAGTTGGACGAGGTGGTGGTAATGCCCTATAACCTGACAGGGGATATGGGTCGGGACCTTCGGTCGCTAGATGTGGGACCTGTGACAACGGCATCTACCTTGGGACTGCCAAATGCCTACGTTATACCGCCGACCAAGGCCGAAAGGGAGCTTTATGAGGCCACTACGGGTGGAGGAGTTGTACCCTTGAATCCTATTCTAAACGCAATTTCTGGCCGTACCAAAATGCTGAAGCAAAGGGTGGCCCGCGATGAAAAATACGCCCGTACCCAGCGCGTAAGGGAGTTTTATGCAGATTCGCTCTATACTGAGCTGTTGCAAATTCCGGAGGAAAAGATCGAGGACTTTATGTATTTCTGTGAAGTAGATCCCCAATTCGGCATCGTTGTGGACAGCCACGACAGATTACGGATTTGGGAGTTTTTAAAGAAAAAGAGCACGGAGTATCGCAGTCCAAGCGTCTCCACCCACAAAGAGGGAGTTGGCCCTTAGTTACAGCCTGTTCCCTCACTCCAAAGTGGGAGTTTTTTAGTGTTGAATAAAATTATGATTTTAGCACAAAGACATATCGTATTTTTTCTGGGAGTACTTTTATTTCCCGTACTTCTCCACGGTCAGAATTTTACGCAAAAGCTGGCAGGTAGGGTTCAGAATCCGGACAGGCAAGTGTCTGATGTCTATGTGGTAAATATCAACAACAAGAAATCTACTATTACTGATACTAACGGGTATTTTACAATTCCCGTTAGGTTTCAAGACACCTTGATCTTTTCCGCGGTGCAGTTTAAACGCATGGAGATAGTGGTTTCTTACGACATATTGACATCCAAGTTTCTATTGGTCCCCTTGGAAGAAACCATCACCCAACTGGACGAGGTGGTGCTGATGCCCTATGGTCTTGTTGGGGATTTGAAAAGGGATGTCAAACCCGAATCCGTAGTCACAGCTTCGACCTTGGGTTTGCCCAATGCTTATGTGATTCCCAGAACCCAAAGCGAACGCCTACTTTACACGGCCAAAACGTGGGATTTTAAAGGCACTTCCATCTGCATGGATCCCGCCATCAATTGGCTATCGGGCCGTACTTTAATGTTGCGAAAGCGGGTTGCACGGGACTACCAACAGAAGGAAATGGAGCAATTGGAACGTTTTTATACGGATTCCCTTTTAATATCAACCTTAAAAATTCCAAATACCAAAATAAACGATTTCCTATATTTTTGCGAGGTGGATCCCGAGTTCAAGGATTTGATGGATCGTGACGATAAATTGCAATTGTTGGAGTTTTTTAAAGTGAAGGAAGGAGAGTATCTCACGTTGACGAAATCTCCGTAGCCCTAGGGATCGGCCTCTGAGAAAAAACGATGTGGATTAAATAAAAACCGTCAAAGCTGATCAAATTGCGTTTTCTTTTGGTATTTGGAACGAAAATAAATTGAACTTTTGAGACACAAAGCATTGCGTCTCTACCGCAAACCGTTTATGTTGAACGAAAAAACTATGAAAGTAAAAAATAGATTGGCCCTTCTGCTTCTCTTGCCCCTGTTTGCATTTACGTCGGCACATAAATATTACGTAAGCGTTACCACCGTAAATTATTCACAAAAAGATGACGCCCTTCAGATTACCACCCGTATTTTTATTGATGATATGGATAGGGTCTTGGAAGAGCGTTATGGCCTTAAAGCCAAACTAAATACCCCCGAGGAGGATCAAGCGACCGATAGCTTTATAGCTAAGTATTTTAGAGCAAAATTGCTGGTAAGGGTAGACGGCAAGGAAAGGAGGTGCACTTTCTTGGGTAAGCGGTACGATACCGATATGGTCGTTTGCTATCTGGAGATTCCGAAAGCAAAACTGGCCAAGGCCAGTTCCATAGAAATACAGAACGAGCTGCTGACCGATGTTTTTGAAGAACAGCAGAATGTCGTCAATTTTAAATGGAATGGCAAAAAAAAGAGCTTTTTATTGGTTAAGGAGAGCAATAAGGGAACGTTAAAATTATAACATTTGGCCAACAATTCTTTAAAAAAATGTTATTTTTCGCCCTCCAAAATTCCAGTAATTATGAGAGTAAGCGGTTGCAGCTATATTTTACTTTTTTGTATGTTGCCATTTATTGGAATAGCACAAGAAAAGGGTGGCAATGAAAAGGACCAGGGTCATTACAACCAGAGCAAATTCAGGCAAATGTACGATGAATTCTCAACGCCCAACATGTTCCGTACGGCATCGGGTGCGCCGGGTCCTGCATACTATCAACAACAGGCCGACTATAAGATCGATGTTACCTTGGATGATAGAAATGCAAAGCTCTATGGCGAGGAAACCATAACCTATACCAATAATTCTCCCGAAAGCCTTGAGTTTCTTTGGCTACAATTAGACCAAAACGTTCGTTCCAAGGATTCTAAATCCCCATTGCGGAACGGGACCACGGTACCCATGTATGACAGTCCCAAAAATTTTGTAAAGGATTATATGACGGCACCGTTCGATGGAGGATTCAATATAGAGTACGTAAGGGATAGCAAGGGTAATCCGTTGCCGCATGTGGTAAACCAGACCATGATGAGGGTAGATATTCCCCAACCCCTTAAAAGTAAGGAACAGGTCTCAATCTCCATAAAATGGTGGTATAACATTCCCGATCATACCATTAGTCGCGCAAGATCGGGTTATGAATATTTCCCGGAAGATGGGAACAGGGCTTATGTAATGGCCCAGTTTTTTCCTAGGATGGCCGTGTATAGCGATGTAGAAGGTTGGCAAAACCACCAATTTTGGGGAAATGGGGAGTTTGCCCTACCGTTTGGGAACTACGAGGTGAATATTACGGTGCCTGCGGACCATATTTTGGATGGAACCGGAACTCTTCAAAATAGAAAAGAGGTTTTTTCAAAAGAAATGATGCAGCGATATGAACTCGCTAAAAAATCTTTTGACAAGCCTGTCTTGATCGTTACCCAGCAAGAAGCCGAAGCTGCCGAAAAGAGTTTTTCGAACAAGACCAAGACTTGGAAATTAAAGGCCGAAAATGTCAGGGATTTTGCGTTTGCCAGTTCCCGTAAGTTTATTTGGGATATGCAAGCAGTGAAAATGGGCAATAGCAGTGTTATGGCCGTTTCCCTATACCCCAAGGAAGGCAATCCCCTTTGGGGCGATTACTCAACCAGAGTAGTGGCCTATACCCTAAAATCCTATTCATCCCACACTTTTGAGTACCCTTATCCCAAAGCGGTTTCAGTACATGCCAAGAACCAAGGGATGGAGTACCCAATGATTTGTTGGAACCATGGGAGGCCTAATGAAGATGGGAGCTATTCCGATCAAGTCAAATTTGGGATGATAAGTGTGATTATCCATGAGGTGGGGCATAATTTCTTTCCCATGATCGTGAATTCGGATGAACGCCAATGGGGCTGGATGGACGAAGGATTGAATTCGTTTATGCAATACATGACCGAACAGGAGTTTGGAAAGAATTATCCGGAGGTTATCGAGCCGTTAAAGCGATACCCTTCCAGAAGGGGAGATCCTTATAAAATAGTTCCGTATATGGCAGGGGACCAAAGCACCATGGCCCCGATTATGTCCAATCCCGAGAATGTGCACTATCTGGGGTCCAACGCATACGGCAAGCCAGCTACTGCCCTTAACATCCTTAGGGAAACCGTTATGGGTAGGGAACTGTTCGACTATGCGTTTAAGACCTATGCCAAGCGGTGGGAGTTTAAGCATCCTACCCCGGAGGATTTTTTTCGTACTATGGAAGACGCTTCCGCTGTAGATTTGGATTGGTATTGGAGGGGGTGGTTTTACACCACCGATTATGTAGATATTGGGATTAAGGATGTTAAGAAATATTATGTGAGCAATACCCCCAACAAGAGGATGAAGGAGTACTTGGCCGAACGAAACCTTAAGGAAACCAATTTAAAACCCTTGGTCTATTTGGAAGAAGCCGAGTCTATGGATGCCGCTACCAGTGCAATGGGGAAATCTCCAGAGGAATCTTCCACAACATTAAAGGAGTACATGATGGATCATTTAACTGCCGAAGAACGGGCAAAGGCCTTAAACCCAAAATATTTTTATGAAGTTACATTCAACAAGCCCGGTGGTTTGCCCATGCCCTTGATCGTAGAATATACATACGCAGACGGCAGCAAGGAAAATATGACCTATCCGCCGGAAATCTGGAGATTGAACGACAAGGAGTATAAACGTGTATTGACCACCCAAAAAAAATTAGTGGGAATCCAAATAGATCCAAAAGCCGAAACCGCCGATATAGATGTCAGCAACAACTCCTGGCCCAAAAAAGAGGTAGAATCGGATTTTGAACTGTTTAAAGAGGGGTTAAAGGGGAATTAAACCGTCAACACCCCCGCCCTCGATTTATTTTTGCAAATTTTTTATTTCCTGCCAAACTTGTCGTTATATTTGTTAGACCGATTCATTATTACGGAATACCAGTGTTGAGCTAAAGCTGAATGACGTATTGGATTATACCACGATTATTGCTTAACTTATCACCAACCCAAAAATATCTTTTATGTTTTTATTTATAAGCGGAGCTGAAATTTTCTTTATCATGTTTATCGTGGTCATGGTATTTGGTGCGGATAAAATTCCGGAAATTGCCAGAGGATTGGGGAAAGGAATGCGCCAGTTGAAAGATGCTACGGACGACATTAAAAGTGAAATTCAAAAAAGTGCCGAGAAACAGGGTATCGATACCAGCTTTACCAAGGATATTAAAAATAGTATAGACAAGGTAAAGGAGAACATCGAATCTAGTTTTACCAACGACGTAAAGAAAGGGATAGACGAGGTAAAGAAAGATGTAGATGAGGTCACAGGAGTGGTGAAAAGAAAATAGCCCCCATGTTCGATAAATTATTGGAGTGGGACCGGGATGCTTTTATTTACCTCAACGGTCTTGGTATTGAGAAATATGACGGTTTTTGGTACGTCGTGACCAATGGTTTATCTTGGATTCCCATATATCTACTATTTTTTGTTCTTATTTACCTTAACTATAGGAAAAAGGAAGCATTTTCGGTCGTAGCCACCATTGGTTCGGCAGTGTTGGTGGTACTTGCACTTATGCAAGTAACCAAAACATTCGTCGCAAGGTTGCGGCCCAGTAGCGATCCCAATTTAAATACCCTTATCCGGATCGTAACGAGCCCGGGAGGCTATAGTTTTTTTTCGGGCCATGCCGCCGCTTCCTTTTGTTTGACCACCTTGGTAGTCCTTTTTCTCCGAAAAAAATTTAAATGGATCTGGGTTTTCTATCTGTGGCCCCTGCTATTTTCTTTAAGCCGTATCTATGTGGGGGTGCATTATCCCTTAGACCTAATAGTTGGAGCCTTGGTGGGCACGCTATGCGCGTTCTTGTTTTTTACCCTCCATCAGAAATTTAGACCACCCTACTCAGAGTAAGTCCATCCCGGATAGGTAATACGACCGTCTCTATCCTTTGATCATTTTTAAGTTTTGAGTTGTATTTTAAGAGCGACTCGGTGGCCTTATCCTTTGCGTCCAATGGCTCCACTACCTTTCCCGACCACAATACGTTGTCCGACAGAATAATGCTGCCAGGGCGCGTTTTTTTTATAACGGCTTCAAAGTAGTCATCATAGCTCGTTTTTTCCGCATCGATAAAGACAAGGTCAAAAACGGTGTCCAAGGTCGGGATTATGTCTAAAGCATCCCCGATATGCTGCACGATCTGGGGAGCGAACCCGCTCCTCAGGAAATATCGCTGTTGTATATCGCAAAGTTCTTCGTTAATATCGATCGTGTGCAAACGGCCTTCTTTCCTAAGTCCTTCGGCTAAACACAGCGCCGAATATCCCGTATAGGTTCCTATCTCCAAAATAGCCGAGGGATTGATAATTTTGGACAACATGCTCAAAACCCTGCCTTGAAAATGCCCGGTAATCATTCGTGGTCTAAGGACCTTAAGGTGGGTTTCCCTGGTAAGTTCTTTAAGTAATTCTGGTTCTTCTTGGGAGTTATCAGCGATATAATTTTCAAGTAGGGGTGATAAAAAATGCATAAAATTGGTGCTAGGGTCTTACAAAAATAGTTTTTTAAATCCTTACCAATTTTGAAATAAGGACTGTATTTATCTTCTTGGGCGCATCATGTTATAGGCGCTATGCCGAGAACCCGCCAGAATAGATCTTTTGAGCTGGTAGTCGAAGCAATGTTGAGGTATGTGCAGAAGTATTACGACTTCGCTCAATATGCGACTATAATTCTTAATTTTGAATAAAAATAAGCTATGCAGTTTCAAAACACCTTGGCATTTGCCCGACAAATGGATACGAGTGATAAATTGAAAGAATATCGTTCGGAATTTCACTTTCCCAAGGTAAACGGGAATGAAGTCATTTATTTTGCCGGGAATTCCTTGGGGCTACAGCCCAAACGAAGCCCAAGCTACGTGGATGCCGTTATGGACGATTGGGCCTCGCTGGCGGTCGAGGGCCATTTCCATGCAAAAAAACCGTGGTGGGATTACCACGAACGTTTGTCCGTGCCTTTAGCCAAGATAGTCGGTGCCAAGCCCCAAGAGGTATCCGTAATGAATACCCTAACGGTAAACCTGCATTTACTGATGGTGTCCTTTTATCGGCCTAATGGGAAACGCTATAAAATTATCTGTGAGGAAAAGGCCTTTCCATCCGATCAATATATGTTGCAAAGCCAACTGAAGTTTCACGGCTTGGATCCGAAAGAGGCGCTTGTGGAAATCCAAAAACGACCAGGGGAACATTTTTGGCGGACTGAGGATGTAGTGGAAATGATTAATAAAACAGGAGAAGAACTGGCCCTGGTTCTAATAGGAGGGGTAAACTATTACAACGGACAGGTTTTCAATATGAAGGCCATCACCCTTGCCGGTAGGTCCGTTGGAGCCTATGTGGGATGGGATTTGGCCCATGCCGCTGGCAATGTGTCCTTGGAGCTGCACGATTGGGATGTGGATTTTGCGGCCTGGTGCAGCTATAAGTACCTGAACAGCGGTCCGGGGAACGCCTCGGGAATCTTTGTCAATGAAAGGTATTTGAACAAGGACGACATTCCTAGGTTTGAGGGCTGGTGGGGTACGAAAAAGGAAACCCGATTTTTAATGAAGTCCGAATTTGAACCGATAGCCACTGCGGATGCATGGCATTTGAGTAACCCTTCTATTTTGTCTTTGGCCCCATTTTTGGCCTCTTTGGAACTTTTCGAGGAAGCGGGGATGCCGGCATTGGTGGAGAAGCGGAATAAAATTACGGGATATCTGGAATTTGTGCTCCGGGCAATAGCCAAGGAGGTGTCGGGGAATTTTGAGATCATCACCCCTGTTGACCGGGGTTGCCAACTCTCCGTACTTTTCCATGGAGAAGGCAAATCGTTGTTTAAATATTTGAAGAACAATGGGGTGATTGCGGATTGGAGGGAACCCAACGTTATTCGTTTGGCCCCTGCACCTTTGTATTGTTCGTTTGAGGACATGTACCGATTTGGGCAGATTCTAAAGGCGGGAATCGTTGGGAAGGGTTGATGGTTGATTATTTATATTTTCTGTTGTTTCAGGTTTCAGGTTTCAACTTTCAGGTTCGGCCCATAGGTTAAGGATAATTGGTTAAAGATTGATGGTTGATGGAATGGCTTCCCCCTTTGAAAGGGGTCAGGGGGATGTATTTCGAACCCAAATGCCGCATCACCGCACCACCGTAAACTGCATCACGGATTCCTTTTTTTCCATATCTTCGCCGTATTGAAACCGACCAAATTTATATGAAATCCCTACAACTTATACTTGCAAATCCTCGGTATTTAGGGCCGGCATTGGTGTTTGCAAGTCTCAATGTTTTATTTGGTACCTGGGCCATTTACATACCACTGGTAAAGGAAAATCTTCAGATAGACAATGCTAGCCTTGGATTTGCCATATTTTTCCTGGCCTTGGGAACCTTTACCATTTTTCCTATCGCTTCCAAAATTATCAACAAGGTAGGGGTAGGACGTTCTACCTGGATGGGAGTGATCAGTATTTGCATCACGGCGCTATTGCCCCTTTTGGTAGATAGCTATTATGCACTGATGCCTTGTCTTTTTCTTTTTGGTGCGGCCAACGGGTTTACCGATATCTCCATGAATACTTTGGTTACGGAAATTGAGAAGGAAGACCATAAAAAGTTCATGTCCGCCGCCCACGGATTTTTTAGTCTGGGCGGGGTTTTGGCAGGTTTGGGAAGCTTTTTAATCCCCGTTATAAACAACCCCGCATTGCACATGGGATTGGCAGCGACGTTCGTAATTGTTATTAACTATATTTTCCATAAAAACTATAGATCTATCAAAGCGGCTCCGATAGAAAAGAAACCCTTTAGCTTTAGAAATTTTCAGCCTTTGTTAATTTTGGGATTGGTATCCTTTATCATCATGGGCAGCGAGGGAGGTGTGATAGATTGGAGCGGCCTGTATTTAAAGGAAGTGAGTATGGCTCCGGAACAACTTTGGGGCGCCGGATTCCTGGGATTTTCGATCACCATGACATTGGGCAGGTTTTTAGGCGATGGTATTAGCCTTAGGATTGGTTCGGTCCGCATCGTTGGCCTAGGTGCTTTGTTGGCCATCGTTGGATATGTACTGGTACTCACTACCTCTATGAATTTGGCCATCTTGGGTTTTGGAATGGTAGGTCTTGGGTTATCGGTTATTATCCCCGAACTCTTTCGTATTGGGGGCAACATTAATGGGGTGGAGTCTTCCCAAGGCATCTCGTTTATTGCGGGGACGGGATATTTGGGATTTCTATCGGGACCTGTTGTTTTGGGTTTTTTGGCCGAAAGCGCATCGTTGAAACTTAGTTTTGCGACCTTGCTGGGCTGTGCTATCGTGGTGCTGGGAGCCACCTTTGTTCTGGGTAGAAAAAAGGCTTTGTAGATCATTGGACCTTTTACCGAATAACCCGAAAGGTAAGATTGATACGCTCCTTGATCGGTTTGGCGGTTTTGGGTATTTGATGCAGCCAGTGGTGCTGGGTACTTCCTTGCATCAACAAAAGACTGCCATGTTCTAAGAGAATTTTATGCTTCAGTGTCTTGTCGTATCTGTGTTTTAAATGAAAAATGCGTTCCTGCCCTAGGCTCAACGAGGCGATGGCAGGGTTTTTGCCAAGTTCCGTTTCGTCGTCGGCATGCCATCCATTGCTGTCCTTGCCATTCCGATACAGATTAAGAAGGCAAGTATTAAACTCCAATTGGGTAGCCCCTTCAATCTTTGCCTTTATGTCCAATAATTCTGAATTGAAAGGTTCCGGATGCATCGTAAGGCCGGAGTAGGAGTAGGGCTTGTCACCAAAAAGGGCCGTTAGCCTGGGCTGGGGATGTTTTTTCCCGTAAATTGTGATGAAATCTTGTTGCCAAGGTGCGGTTGTCCTAAGAATATCGAAATATCTGTCGGCTTCATCAGTATTCAAAAAATGTGGATAATAGTAAATTTCGCTATCGGGAAGGTTCAGATCTAAATAGTCCGTATCCCGATTATCCATTATAGGTACTTTTTCAAGCGTTCCCTTTTGTACTGTGGCACGGATTCGTTTTCTAGGGCCAGTTTTAGGATTCCGGGGTCTTTTTTTCTGGCATTGATCAGGTCGAAGAGCTGTTTTACGGTCAATGGATTGTCCGATTGTTTTACCAACACCATGTCATCTCCCTTGGTTGCCGACCCTTTCTCCAAAACCCGTACATAGGTACCGGAATAGCCATGGTCTATATATTGTTTAACGATGGCCTGATTTTTAAATCGTATCCCCAATTTATAGCAGGGTTCCCGTGGCTGGGATATCTGTATTACCGCGGTTCCGACTCGATAAACATCCCCAACACGGATTTCGGATTCGTTTAATCCCTCTACCGTAAGATTTTCACCAAACATGCCCCAATCCCATGGAAGATCGGGGTATTGGTTTTTCCAAAAAGGATATTGATCCGCAGAAAACAGAAAGCAGGCTTTGTTGATGCCCGCGTGATGTTTTCGGTCCGTAACCGTATCCTTTACGACATCCGTTGTTCCCAGATATATGGGTCCGGTTATAGGATACTTAAAGATTCCGGATTTCTCCTCTTTGCCCCTCCAAAGTATGGTGGTAGCATTCCCTATGTTGGTGGAAATAATTTTCATGTTTCATCTGTTTATAAATTTTCATCAATCCGAAAATGAAAATAATAAAAATTTTATGCGTGTTTCAAAGGTAGAAAATGATGACCATATGGAGTATTCTTGGTAAGGAAAATCTATTTTGATCGAGGATAGAGACTTGAGAATGTAGAATGGATTCAAGCTACTGGATATTGAACACTGCATATTCAATTCTAAATACCACCTAGTGTTTATTCCCTATTGGAAACGCGACGAAATTCTTATTCTTATTTTTGATATACTCGGAAATAACCTGGGCAATAAGCTCCCTACCATGGTCGTTCCAGTGCCAATCGTAGATGAGGGTAGTGGCCTTGGTAGTCTTTTTAAAGCTTGTGGAAAAGTCTATATATTTAAAACCGTTCGCGTTGCAATAATCCAAAAAGGTTGGGCTCGTTTTAGTGGAATCGAGCAAGAGGGTGGTCTTGCTTTTGTCGTAACCGTATAGCCGGACCAAATTTCTAAAATTATCCAAATACCGTTGGTCCCGCTTCATTATTTCGGCAGGGGTTTTTGTTTCAATTACATTGGTTTTAAAACCTTGTTTTTGGTTACTAAAAGCTTTCCCTGTTACCAAGTTTTTCAAAGGTTCCAAGATTCCGATTTTTGAGCCATAGGCTAACAATTTAATATGATCCCTTATTTGGAACAAGGGGGAGCGGAACATTGCGATTTGTTCGGTATTTGGTTTGTACTCTGCTCGTTTTAAATCGTTTTTATAGTTCATATAAAGTATTACTTCGTCAATAAGTTCAAAATCCTCCTGATACGCATTGATCAACTGTAGCTGATTGGCCATGTCATATCCGGAATAACCATATTCGTACACCTCAACCCCCTTTAACCTATTTTCAATTTTTTTGCCGATGGAGTTGTAATAGTCCTGATGAAAGCCTTCTATAAAGGAATCCCCGATTAAGGCAATTTCGAATTTTTCTTTTTTGGGGTTGTAGTCCCGGTAGGAATTGAAGCCGGCATTGTTGATATGAAATTCAGCCACATCCTGATTTCTGTTGCCGGTCACTGCATAACCCCTATTCCCAGGTGTCATCTTCTCGACCCCATATTTATCGATGAATCTTTGCGGACTTTCCGTATAGAGATGAAAGATCCTTACCGTTATTTCCAAGGCAACAAGGATCAAAAAAATGTATATTATAGTCTTTAGGATAAGCTTTTTCATAGCGATTATCAAAACTGAAAATAGATGAACGAGCGGTTAACTCCGTCGTCATAAAATAATAAAATTCCCAGTACTACCATAGAATAAAGTATAAATCTGGTAATCTGCGATTTAAATTTAAACGGACTGCGTTCATCCTTGCGTATTAAATACTCATAAATATTGAACAAGGCGAGTAAAACAAAAAAATCGATCATTCTGTACCCCATGGGATGTACGTAAGGTTCGTAGTAAAAATGTGTCCAGATTTGTTTCATATAGCCGAAGGAATCCGTCAAAGTCGGAGATCTAAAAAATATTCGGGTAAATGTAACGAGGGAAAATGTGGCAAGTACTTGCATCATTTCTTTAACGGAAGGTAAATAGGTATTCTCACCGATTACATTATCCGCATACATCCTATTTCTGCCCATTAAAAATACCGGAATATAAAACAAGGCGTGTAGTCCGCCCCAAAAGATAAAGGTCCAGTTGGCACCATGCCAAAATCCGCTCACCAAAAAAATAATGGCAATGTTTCTAACAGATTTTAGTTTACTTACCTTAGATCCGCCCATTGGTATATACAAATAATGCCGGAACCATGTGGATAGGGAAACGTGCCATCTTTGCCAGTATTCGGCTACATTTCTGGAAAGTTGTGGAAATTTAAAGTTC
Source organism: Cerina litoralis (assembly GCA_022008415.1). Classification (GTDB taxonomy): domain Bacteria; phylum Bacteroidota; class Bacteroidia; order Flavobacteriales; family Flavobacteriaceae; genus Cerina; species Cerina litoralis. The sequence goes on along the minus strand of JAIRBC010000014.1, from coordinate 23,624 downwards.
GACATCAATTCTATTCCAAAAAGTTTGGAGGTCCCAATGGCAATGTCCGAGTATCCACTAAAATCTCCGTAGACCTGAAAACTGAACAAGCAGACCCCTAAAATCAACGTAGATGCCGAGTGCTCCCCGTAATTGACAAAAATATCATCCACTATGGGTGCTAGCGAATCTGCTATCGCCAATTTCTTAAAGAAGCCCCAAAGGATCAATTTCATTCCATCAACGGCTTGGGTGTAATTAAATTTTCGCGCGTCAGTAATCTGTTTCAAAAGATTAGAGGCCCTTTCTATGGGGCCTGCCACCAATTGAGGAAAGAAGGCGACAAAAGCGATAAAAGCGGTCAGGTTTTTTGTGGGAACGAGTTTTTTGTAGTAGATGTCAAAGGAGTATGACATCGTTTGGAATGTATAGAACGATATTCCGACCGGTAGAATAATGGCTAGCGTCCAGGTACTTTTAATATCGTACCCCATTACACGGACCATATCTACGAAGGAATCGACAAAAAAATTGAAATATTTAAAGGTCCCCAAGAGACCCAAATTAAAGACCATGCTTACCCTAAGCCAGCTTCTGGCCTTGATTCTGTCATCAATATTCCTATAAATCTGTTGGCCGACGAGGTAATCAACAACGGTACTCATGAAAATTAGTATCAGGAAACGCCAATCCCACCATCCGTAAAAAACATAGCTGGCAATTATTAGCAGGATATTTTGAACTTTTACGCTTTTATTGAATACAAACCAGTAGAGAATAAATACGACGGGCAGAAATAAAAGGTATTCAATTGAGTTGAAAAGCATAATTTGGCAAAATTCAAGAACATAAGGACCTTAAAGGATTCACCGATATCTTTGGTCGCTATATGTTCATTTTTGTAATTTGTATTACGGTCATCATAAACCGATTATCTTTACGGAAACCACTAAATATGTCTATAAAACATTAAATCTTCTGTAGTATGGGAAAAAGGACTGGTTTTCCTGAGTATTCCCTTCGAAATCCTCTTTTTCTGCCCACCTATTTAATTCTTTGTATACTTGCTCATTTAAAACTTTACGACCGGTATAGAAAATGACATCCTCATCTTTTGGGAAGAGTGATTTTTTATTTTTGTACAGCCCATCGTCGTTTTTTCTGCCCCCTCCAAGGATATAATATTGTACACCATGTTCGCTCGCCCATCGTATCATTTCGACCCTAAGGAAATCGTTTGGCCTGCAATGGAAAAAATCACCAATTGTACCTCCCAAATAGGCATAGCAAGTGTTTTTATAACTAATAATCAACTCCGTAGATATGGCTTTGTCTTCCAAATAAATCAAAACAATGAAAAAGCTATCTAAATTTGAATAAATTAAGTTTTTAAAGTAGGCTAAGGAAAAAAAAAAGTCTTCTGACGCCTCCCTGCGAAGCATAGTTTTGATATAGATATCATGGAAGGATGTTATGACGGCATCATTAATTTCTTGATTCTTAAATAATTTAAAGGTCAAATTAAATTGCTGCGCCCTTCGATAATTATTTCTTACCTTCGGCAAGAAGTTATCCCATTGAACTTGTTGATCCATGAGAATTTTGCCTTTGATATTTTTTAAAGTGGACACCAAGTCTCCGTTGTAATAGTGATGGTTATCAATTAATCCGAAACGCACAAATTCGGTAATGATATTATTTTGTCGGTACCATTTATCTACTGCGTTCCAAAATGGGCCATATTCGTTTATGGAACAAGTATCTTTTAAGATAGGTCCTGCATACCCGTAGGGTGTGGTCACATCAAAATAATTTGTAATCTTATTGTTTAATTTTATGGAGCGCAGAATAAAAGGCATCAAGATAATAGGTTCTCCAAACTTTTCAAATATAAAGTACATCAATTCATTACTTTCACTTCCGTAATGATTAAGATATTCATAACTGTAATAGGCGTTGTTTTTCCAGTTGGAATACAGAAGATTTCGGTATTTTTCAATCTTGTTTTTATCTGAAAAATTATCTATTTTCAGATTGTAACCAATATCGGTATGCATATCGCAGGTTTAAAGTAAGCAGTTATTATATCCAAAAGCTTTTGTGGCTGTTTTCAAAATAATATCCTGATATAGCCCGAAATTCAAAATGCCCGACAATCAAATAAAGATGCCCCATGCTCTTGTTCGCGCCTAGTTTTGTCAACTATGGCATTCCCTCAACCGTTCCTATTTTTGATTACTTCTTTCACTTTCGAGACTGGGCATAATCGATTGCGGGTCAACTACAATATCTTTGGCCGTTATTACCTTCATTACGGTTTTAAGAAATATTTTCACATCTAATAAAAAAGATAGATTTTCAACATATTCCACATCCAATTCCAATCGGTCGTTCCAATTCAATAAATTTCTTCCAGAAACTTGTGCCAGTCCAGTGATACCAGGTCTAACCGTATGGCGTATTCTTTCCCTCTCGGTATAATGCGGAAGGTATTTAATCAATAATGGCCTTGGTCCAATAAAGCTCATTTGTCCCATCAATACATTTAACAGTTGTGGCAATTCATCCATGGAAGTTTTCCGAATGACCCGGCCTAATTTGGTAAGCCTTTCAGAATCATCCAATAAAAGCCCATTATCATCTCTTATATCGTTCATGGTCTTGAACTTCAAAATATAAAATAGGACTTCGTTCTTTCCGGGACGCTGTTGTCTGAAAAACGGATTGCCCCGGTTGCTAAAGGATAGTGCAATCATAATTACCACGAAAACAGGTGATATCAAAATAAGCAAAATTAAAGAAGTAATAAAATCGATAAGAGGTTTTAGTACATGTTTATACATATTCAGCTTAAATTTTACAACAAGAATTAACGCCCCTAATTGTCGCATAAATTTTTGGATGCCTAAAAAGAGTTGCGCTTATTTTTGTAGTCTTTTTCAATTAGGCGCATGGTTTTTAGAATTAATTTCTTTCCCTTTTTCGAAAATTGAGGATACAACGAATCGAATGTATCATTTTTACGGATCCGAATAGCTTTTTGTAGCAGAATGTTCCCTTTGTCGTATTCATCATCAATTACATGTGTGGTGATGCCGGTTATTTTCACACCGTAATCCAATGCATCCTGAATTGCCGTTTTTGTGCCCAAAAAACTTGGAAACAAGGAAGGGTGTACGTTTAGGATTCTTTCTGGGTAGGCATTCAACAAATCTTTACGAATAAGATACTTATAATTTAACAGGAAAATATAATCGATAGTTTTCCTTTTGAGAACGTTTATTATTTGTTCTTGGTATTGCATCGCATTTTCATAATCCGTTCTTTTGATCTGAACAGCGTCCAAACCGTATTTTTTTGCCGATTCTGCCGCTCCACAATCGTCTTGGGCATAAATGAGCAAGGAAATTTTAAATGGGCATTTTTTAACACTAAAACAGTGGTCGATAATATCTTTTGCATTTTTACCCCAACCAGTGGTCAGGAATGCCCATGAGGTAGGCTTTGTGTTCAAACTTACTATTTTTTTCAATTTAATTTGTATTGTTACATTTTACGGTTGCCCAATTTTGAATGCAGCCTTTCACTTCTACTGGCAAATATATAACACCAATATAAAAAAGTTGCCTTTTGTGCATTTTATTGCCAATTCAATCAAGGACAATCCATTTCCTCACACTCTGAAGATTAGTGATAAAAAAGTCATCCATTACAATGGGTATGACCGAGCCTAGATTAAGTCGAGTTTTATTAGTGAAATCAGATCAATTTCAAATTATTACCCTTGATAGCAGTCCTAGGCGTTTGCATAAAACCTTTGCTATCACATTTTTATGTATACTAGTTTATGCCCTTTATTATGGTCATTATTTTATTAGAGTTTTATTTGAGAAACTGGGTAAAAGTTTATCTGTACTCGGTAATATTGGGTAAAGATATTTAATTGGATTGCTCTTATTATATAATATTGTTCAAAAGAATAATAGATTCGATATACGTGGTTGAATTTCCTCGAGAATCATTTCCAATTTAGACAAAACATAATTTACGTTATATGCATTGACTGCTTAATCGCATAACGTATTTGAGTTTATCCATTAATAAAATCTATTAAAAGAGTTCATTGTCTGATTTAATTGTCAATTAACTATAAAATACAAACACATGTTGAAAAAGAAATAATTTCGAGAAAAATATACAATGAAAATTGATTTAAATCCCAAATTCATCCTACGTGCGCTTCTGATTGTCGTAGGTATTATAACAATCGCTCATATTGGCGTAAATATTGTTAGATTTAATTATTATTTAGATGGAGGTGCTTGGAGTAACAATGATTACGTCAAGGTATTGATACACTTGTTTGATTTGGATACTGAAAATAATGTGCCATCGTTTTATTCTTCACTGGCCCTTCTATTTAGTTCGATACTATTGTATTTGATTGCCCTATACAACAAAAGGAACAGGTTAAAATATTTTGCTTGGATACTGCTATCCGTTGTTTTCTTCTATTTGTCACTAGATGAAATATTGGAGTTACATGAGCATCTGGTCCACCTAACTGAAAGAATGTTGAATTTGTCCGGCTATGGTACGGCATATTGGGTCATCCCATATGGGGTCTTGGTTGTTATTTTATTGCTTAGCCTCTTTGGTTTTTTAAATAAGCTTCCCAAAAGCACCTTGAAATTATTCATTTTATCTGGGTTCATTTTTGTTTCTGGCGCCGTTGGAATGGAAATCATTGGAGGTATACAAGAAGAATTACACGGAAAATTAAATGTAACCTATGTGGTTTTAATTACAATCGAAGAAGTTTTGGAGATGTTGGGCATAGTTGTATTCATTTACGCACTCACCTCCTACAAGAAATTCACTATCAGTATCAATTAATTAGCTGCCGTAGGGTATTATTCCTCGTCTTTCGGCTAAGATATTGGTTATTATTTTTATGCGGTCCGGTTTACACCTTATATTCTCGACAAATAAAGACGATCTCAAATGTGTTGTGCGCACAATTTTTTAAAAATTGGTCTAATAGGTGTCTTGATCCAACCCTGTTGATCATTACTCGTTTGTAGCACATATAGGTTTAATTATTCTTGTTTTGGAATAGCCAAGACTTGTTCCTTATATCGATAAAAAACTGTTGTGTTGTCCTTAACGTTTTTGTCCACAATCATACCTGCTTGAATAACGTTATTATTGCCAATAATTTTACCAGGAATTACCAGTGACCTTATGCCAAAATAATTGTTATTCCCTATGGTCACCGATCCGGCCAATCCTGCTACAGAAAGAAAGTTGTTGTCGCCTACTACACAATCATGGCTAATAAAACTGTAGGAAGTAAGAAAATTATAACTGCCGATTACGGCATGATCTTCAAGGATGCAAAATGGAAAAATGATGTTACCAACGCCTAACTCTAGATTTTTAGGTCTAATAACGCTATCGTGAATAAAACTTCCTATGCGGGCTTTTTTTTGCAACAATTTTTTTATCATTTTCTTTCTGGAAGGCATATCTCCAACGGCTACCAAAACCTCTTCGTCGAGCCCAGGAATATATGAATCAATATTACACAAAATAGGCGCTTTAAATTTGTATTTTTCCCAAAAATCCTTTGTGTAGTCGATATAGCCCAATATTTTGAATTGATCGCAATCTTCAACCTTTGAATTGTGATCTTCAATATAAAATGTTACCTCCGCTGCGGCACCACCTGCTCCTAAAATTATTACATTTCTCATATTCGTTTATGGATTATTAATATTAATTTGTAACTTTTTCTGTTTCCGAATCAATATAATAATAGGACTATCCTTTTTATTATAAAGTTTGCACTAAAGCCCAGCCGTATGATAATCGGTTTCGGGTTATATTTTATTCATTAATTCTATGCACAACACAAGGATTTCCGTATGCGACGCAATTATCGGGAATATCTTTGACCACATTGCTTCCTGAACCTATGATCGAGTTGCTTCCTATTTTAAGGCCATCCTTGACAATAGACCCTGTACCAATCAATGAATTGTTCCCAATGGTTACAAATCCGCTGATGGAGACACCCGGGTTTATTGTGGCATAATTTCCTATATGACAATGATGGCCGATATTACAGTTCCTTTTGATGGTTACGCCAAATCCTACCCTGGTGAGTACTGAAATAGAACTCAGGGGCCCCATTTGCAATCCATAATCTAACCTGGCAGAATTTGATATATATGATGTAGGATGTACCAAATTATTGAATTGTCCCTTTTTTGCCCCTGCATACTTGTGAAAGGTGTTGAACACAAGTTCCTTGGATCTTGTACCGATTACACCAAGAGCGTAACAACCTTTAGGATCCAAACTATACTTGTTTTCATACCAATTGTGAAACGTAACTTTATATTCTCTGTTCGGGACATAAAGACCTGTGTTTTCACCAGTCATGTTCTTAAAAACATTAAATAATTCGAACCCACAAGATTCATTTGCCAATTCTAATAGTATATTGAGTCTTTCGGGGTATAATGCCAACACATTTAAGGTCTTTCTATCTTGCATCTTTTCTTGCTCCTTCTAATTATATTATATATGGGATTTCTGTAGGCTGGTAACACATTGTATAATCTAGGATTTACATGACCGATTAATATTCCTTTCCCATATCTCCATAGCTTCATTTGTTTGTTCAATAGTTCCAGTGGGAGGAATGGTCTCATTACTAATCAAAGCTATTGTTGAAATCATTCTAGATGGATAAAAATTTATAGTTGTGTTGATGAAATTATATGGAAAACAAAAGTGCCCCAAAAAACGTGTCACCTATCTAAACCAGCATATTTAGATTAAACTGTCGGTATTTTATAAGATTACACATCACTATTTCTTGGATAATATTAATTCTTTTAACCCTCTAATAGATTTAGACTCACTTATTTCATTAGCCGATAAGGCGACTTTATATTTGTCATCACAATGGGCAATTATCGATAATATGGTCAAAGAATCCCATGCATCAAAGGATTCTAATTCGTCGCTTAATTGTATATTGTCGACTTCCAGGATTTCAGCAATCGATACTTCAAAATTCTCCATAATTGTTATTTGTATTCCAATATTTCACAAAAAGTTAATTTCTCCATATGGAGAAGAAGTGATGCCCAGTTCAAACCTACCCCATAACCGGCCATACAAACTAAAAATGATTCTTTCAGTAACCTTTGTCCTAAATTATAAGAAATTACTGCTGGAATCGTAACACCGCTCGAATTGCCGAAGTTCTCTACGATATTGTTAGGCATTTTCTCGTAGGGAACCTCCATCTTGTCGGCTAGTTTTTTTAACATAAATTTATTGGGTTGGTGAAACATAAAATAATCCACTTCCTCCTTGTTGCTATTTGCCTTGTCCAATAGATGTTCTATCATGGGCGGAATCTCTCGTTGAACAAAATTAAATACGTCGTCGCCCTTCATGGCCAAATGATCCAATGCCCTAAAATTACCCGATTTATCTTCATTCAAAATAGCAGTTTCGGGGGAAGAGGGCATTTTAAAACCACCCGCCGGAATTATCAATACATCGGCACCTTTTCCGTCTACCTTCACAGAACCATAAATGGGCTTGCTAGACGGGTCTTTTTCAACAATGGTAATCGCCGAACCATCTCCGATCTGGGGATTGTTATTTCTATCCCTTTTTGACACTTTCTGGCTTAGAATCTCAGCATTTAACAGTACAACCTTGTTGATTTCTTCTTGTTCCAATAATAGAAATGCCTGATTGAGACCAATAACATAACCAGAACAGCCCTGATTGATATCCATACAAACCATATCTTCCTTTAAATCGAGTTTCCCTTGGATGACATGGCTTGTAGGAGGCATAAAGTAATCTGGTGATTGGGTTACCAATATAAGGGCATCAATGTCTTCCTTATTCAAGAGATTTTTCTTAAAAAGATAATTCATGCCATAGATACATAAATCCGATACTGTTGTACCGTCTTTTACGACCCTTCGTTTGTTATAACCCATTATTAATTTGAGTTTCATAGATTGGCCCCTAGAAAAATTGTAGTTGTCAATTTCGTCCTCAAATTTAATTTCGTTTTCGGGTACTACCGTAAGAATACCGGTGATTCTTTTATTGCTAAATTTTAAATTCATTTTGTGACACCATTTTTAATTAATAGTTCAACAATGTTTTGAACATTGGAAAAGTTCCCAGGCAAAATATCCACGCCATCTATAGAAATTCCGAACTCGTTGTCCAAGGATACTACTAGTTGGACAATGTCAAAGGAATCCAGCATGCCGTTTTCAATAAAATCAGAGGAATTGGTAAAATCGAACTCTGGTCTTATCTCTGTTAGAAAACGTATTATTTTATCCTCCATATATTATAGTTTGTTAGTATGTTTGTCTGTTGGGAGACCTAAAGTTTTATTATGTTTTGCTGAGCGCTGTCGAAACAAAAGTAAAAGCCAGATGGCAGGGCTCGATATAAAAGTTTGATCACACAAATTAATTGTCTTCCGTCTAAATTGTCATTTCCCGAAATCTCATTCCATAATTATGCTTCTATTTAGATAGACCCTATCAATTTTGCCACTATTTGTGGTTGGTAATTGATCTAATTTAACGTATCGAGTTGGTATCATATATTTTGACAAGACATTGGCCAATTTTATTCTAAATTCACTATTGGGTATTTCTTCCTTAGATTCATATATCAAAACAATTTCACCTTTTGATTGGTCATATAATACACAGACGTTTATGGAATTAAAGACACTCAAAATAGAATGTTCAATTTCGCCTAGCTCAATCCTATATCCTAAATGTTTTATTTGAAAATCTTTACGACCAACATAAATAATCTCACTTTTTTTATTTACATAAACAATGTCGCCAGTTCGATATATTTTTTCTGGATATGATTTATTTAGTGGGTTTTGGGTAAAGAACGATTTTGTACGTTCAAAATTGTTCCAATAGCCCAAAGATAATGAGGACCCCCTTACGCATAATTCTCCATGCTCCCCGATTTTAGCTATATTATTTTCATTGTTAAGAATTAACACATCACTATTTCGGCAAGGCTTGCCAATGGGTAACACTTCATCGTCGCTATACTTTCTATCTACAATATGGTATGTGCAATCAACCGTAATTTCTGTAGGCCCATATAGGTTGGCAAACAGCACCTTCTTGTCCAAATTCTGGATCCAATAGTTTAAATGTTTAGTGGGCATTACTTCGCCTGCAAACAGCACCTTTTTTACGGTAGGTATTCTCGAAGAATTTAATAGTTTTAGATTAGCTATGTTGATCAAAACAGAAGGTACCCAGAATATAAAATTTATTCTTTTAGTTTCTAAATATTCCAATAGATTAACGGGAAACATAAAGTGTTGTTCCGGGATCAAATAAAGTGTGGCCCCGGTAAACATCATTAAATAAATGTCCAATGTGGAATTGTCAAAAATAAACGGAGCCTGATTTCCGATATTCTCCATTTCTGTAATGTTAAACGTGTCGATGGCCCAATTAATATAATCGAAAATGGATCTATGGGAAATAGCAACTCCCTTGGGTACTCCCGTAGACCCCGACGTATGAATAATGTATGCGGGATCTACATCTATACATTCATTATAATTGAGCTCGATGGAGTTTGTTTTCTCCAAGTCCAATTCATCTAAATTAATTATGTCTATGTCTAATCCACACTTTTTTATGTTTGCTATATATGTATTATTGGTAACAATGCATATCGGATCCAAAACTTGTAGGATAGATTTTATCCTTGAAATGGGATTCTTTGTATCTAAAGGGGCATAACAGTTTCCACTGTATAATGTGGCCAAAAAGGAAACAATGGCCTCATTGGACTTGGGTAGGTAAATCGCAATAGGCCTATTGATTATTCTGTTTTTTTGTGCAATGCGTACGGCAACGTACTTAGCCCTTATTTGTAATTTTTCAAATGTCAGTTCTGAATTGGCATCTACTAGGGCTACCTTTCCACTAAACAGGTCCACTGTATTTTCAAAATATTCAATTAAATTAATTTTCACACGTGAACTACTCATCTTAAATTGAATTGTTATGTTCCTACAACTTACGATCGCAAGTTTAAGTGCCTTTCTTTTACTGTTCTTATGTTAATCCCGGCTTCGGGATAAACCGTATCAATAGCGACCCTTGCTTCTGACGGTTCGGGACAACCTTGGCACAGAAAAAATTAAAATACCCAAGTTTGCAATTGTCAAGCGTATTGAAATATCTTAGTAAAATTCTATTTCATCAAATTCGCTACTTTTCTTCTTTTACCGGAAAAAAGTATGGGAATCTCGTCTACGTATTCAACGTCAATTAGGGCATCCCTTCCGAGATATGATTTAAATTCTGTTATTAGCTCTTCTTCCCTTTCAAAGGAACCGTCAATATTTAATTTAAACAAATAATGGATTTTGGATTTTTGGATAAATTGATATTGACGCAATTCATCATATTTCCACATACTATTTGTAACCAGGAACGATGATATTATTTCCCCATTGGTATTAAAGATGATATCCATTTTCCTGCCTTCAATATCTCTCAAAACTGGAAAGGAATTTCCATTTTTTTCAATAATATCATATTTGCCCACATCGCCCGTATCATATCTTATCATTGGCATTGCATAATTGAATAGATCGGTTACGACTATTCTGCCGGGCTCACCGTTTTTAACCTGGTTATCCGAGTTAAAATCCAATATCTCGATGTAATAACTAGCGGAATTTATTAGAAAATTATTATTAAAACCAGGTATTTGCTGGGCTAATATACCATTCTCAATATTGGAATAACGGGAAAGTACATCGCATTTAAAGCAATTTCCCAAAATTTTCTTTGTCGTATCACTGAGTGCCTCGGACATGGCAATAATAGATTTGACGTTAACCTCCAAAGCACCTAAATTTTCCTTTTGTATATAGCGGGCGATTGCATCATAGGCAGATGCATAACCAAGCAGGTTTTTATCTTTGTTGCCGGTTTTCAATTGTCCGATTAAGCTACTTATTTCCTTGTCGTTTAGGTCGAAAACGTCGACAGGGATAATATTCTGTTTCCATTGTAAGGAAATACTCTTGTAATTTTGATCGTTCCATTTCTTAAGATAAAAAAGCTTTGATCCAAGATTATATCCGGCCAGTTCTCCAAAATAGATGGTGTCTGCAGTATTTCTATTTCTTTTATTTATGTCGTGAAGCACCGTAAACGGTGTGCCGGTAGATCCACTTGTAGTCTGCTTGATCCTTTTTGTGTTATGAAAGGAAGACGATTCAAAAGAACCAAAGTTATTCTTAATTAGGTTTTTATTTACGACGGGATAACTTTCTATGCCTTCACTACTGATATCATTATAAAAGGGTACGGTATTTATGGCGTGCTTAAGAAGATTCTTCAACGCTCCTTCATTTTTAATCCTAGAGGCTTGGCCAAAAGGATTTTCATTGATCATTTTAATTGATGCTAAATGTTTCCTTATAGGATTTGTCTTTAAGGAATCCCATAACCAAAAGGCGATTTTTCTAGGCATTATGGCATATTTTAATTTAAAGCTCCCGTTTCGCGGAATTTGTATTTGTTGAAAATGTGTCCAAACTAGAGGTAAACCAGGGTTACATGCTCACGTTCTCGGTTGTTGAATTAGGTTAGTTACTTAGATATATAAATCTTGCTTAAATATTCGGCTCATTATAGACACTCCTTATTCCCTGTTTTACGTTTTTTTATGTGGCCAGTTCAGTATTTTGTATTTATATTATTACTGTACTTTATCTGGGTTACCTACAATTTTTTTAGGAATGTTTTGTTTCGTTAATCTTGTTTTTTTAAAAAGTTGAAAGGCATAGATAAAGAATATAAAGGATAGCACAAACTCAAAATATTCCCGATCGGCAAAGGCAATTAATGGTAGTAATAAGGCAATTCCGAGGAATTTCTTGGAAGGCAGATATTCCTTTTTTACTCCGAGAAAAGATTTATATTTAGAATTGGAAAATGCGAAAAAAATTAAGAAACAGACACTAATAACAAAATACAAATAAGTATAATATCGAGCAGAAATAAGGTTGTGGACCGTTAATTCCTCTTGGTAATTTCTTTCTTGCAGGTACTCAGGAGTTTCAATATTAAACAAACGTTGACCCCAACTGATTTCCTCCATTCCGACAAAGAAGGAAAAAAGGGCCAACAATATAACCACAAACCTTGTATGATTATTCTTTATACTGCTCTTCACGGCTATGGCTAGAAAGAATACAAAGGCCAAAATAAAAAAGACCGCGGTTGCATTCTCAAAAAGACCATCTTCGAAGAATAGAAAAGCAAAAATCTCCTTATAAAAGAAAAACCTAGCTACTATATAAATAGTCACAAATATCCCTAACGCGGACACAAAGAACAGGTTGTTGCTAACGTACTTGATAATAGGTTCCCTAAATTTGCTGGAAAATGAAAACAGAACCGCGAATAGTAATAATAATACACTAAAAGCAATTTTATACATCTCAAAATTATCTGGCAATATTTGTTCAACTAGACGCTGATGCTTTTCGTTGACCATCTTTTGAATTAGTATTGGTATCATCTGGATTGAGTTTGGTTTAATTAAAAGTAAATCTATGTTAAACCGTTGAAGATCAGAAATTCACTCGACAATTAATGTAATTCGTCGATAAGGTGCTGTTTTGAAATCACTTCATTGTAATGATATAGGCAGGTAACTTTTATATAGATAAATTTAAAAGGAAATAGACGTGGAGTAAACTGGATAAATGATGCATTTTGTATTTCCGTCTTATTTGTTTGGCCATATTACATCGGGGTTGTCATAAACACAGTTTTGTATTAAAGTATTATTGGCTTTTGTTCAAGCCAGGTTTTATTGGCTAGCTTTTCGGCAAGTACTTCAGAAAGCCAGATAATCCGCCCACAATGTTCCACATGCCAAACGGGTTTTCCGTCAATGACGTTCCCGGCCAAAAGCGGGCCTATCAAGTGTAAATTTTCCGCAGTCTCAAGATTTTCGTTAACACTAAAGCCTTTTAACGACCTGTTTGGAACGCACAGGCCAGAGGACATTAAATTGCGGTATAAGAGGGGCAGATCATCTGATTTTAAAGAAGAACTGCCGATACAATTTATCACTAGATGAATATTATCGGGGTAAGAAGCATGTTTTTTCGTAATCGTATCGGTATATCGGAAGCCAAAATCGGCGTTTCCATTTCTAATAATCTCTTGGAAACTTCCAGCTATATGTTCAAATTTACCTAATGCTTTAAGTCCTATTACGGTTTGGGTGTAGTGTGTTCCGGCACAACGTTGCCTTCTCCCTATCTCGTTGCCATAGTAGCAAGCAAAATATTCCTTTTCAATCGGATCTAATTTGTCCAATAAGGCACCAAAAGCCTTGGAGATTATGCCTACGGTGGTTGCAGCTCCCAATCCCATTTCATTGGCGTAATCTAAATCGGTTAAGGCAGCCGATTCTATTTCATGCGCGGTTAGATTATTTCTTTTTTTTAAGTTAATAAGGTGGTTGGGCTTAAATTTTTTGCCAAGTTCAATATCAACAATTGAGTCGGGGAGTAAGCCTTGGGTAGAAATCAATATAAACTTATTGATAAGTTTTGCAATGGAGGGGTAATCGTTTAACTTAAAAAGCATTTCCAAGGCACTGGCGTTGGATCCGATTATCAGGATATTGGTTTTGGTGCCTTTTCTATTTTCGAGGAAGGCTTGTGTATTCCGTATGGTTTTATTTAACCCCACTTCGTAGGGATTGGAAAATAATTTTAAACTTTCGATTTTTGATGAATCTTCAAATTCTTTCTCCCAAATTTTTTGGGGAGGAGGAGATCCAATGGCCAAGATAGTGTTTTGCGCTAAAATGTCCAGACCATTCCCCTTAATGGAATAATTAACCTTCATTTTGGTGACATTTTCAACGGTCGAAGAAAAGAACTGGACTATAACAGCTCCTGATTTCTCGGCTTTTTTAATTTTTCTGTGGACCTTTTCACTAATGTATTTCCCAAAAAAGCGGCGGGGAATAAAAAGATCTTTCCAATCATTTTCTTCTATTGCCCTTTTGTTTTGTAACAGCCAATTCTGGGTGAGGATACCTCCATCATTTTCCATCTCTTCCAATAGCCAAATTTTGTTTCTATTGAGCCATATTATAAACTTGCCCAACTCTGGTTGGGGTAGAAAATCGGCCAAGGAGGTAATTAGCAACGCAGAAGAACCTGATCTGTTGCCATAAGGGATTCCGGTAAAAAAATCTTGGGTTTTATCAATTATTGCAATTCGAAGTGGAATTGTAATTGTTTTATGTTGTAATTTTTTGAGAAAATGTAACAAAGTAAAGGAAGTTGAAATGCCAGATCCAAGGAAGGCGAAATCAAATTCCTGCGCATGCTCAGAATTCCCCACACTATCTAACCTACTTTGAACGTTTGTCTCTTTAATGGCAGAAGTTTTAGCAATTAATTTCTTCATTAATTTAAAATTGGAAGGTACATTTAAATATAATCTCTTTGTAAGTTGGTAAGGGGAATTCTAGCGGGACCAATGCTCCATCTTCATAAGTTACCCATAAAATGTTTATCGGTGTAAATTAATCGCTAAACTACCCATAATGGTAAGAATCTATTATTTTTGTCGATAAAGTCGGAAAAATTTTGTTGAACCGCAAAAATTCGATGATTTTAACCTGTATGTTGTTCAAAAATTGATAAATATTTGGCTTACAAAGAAAAATAATGGGGTTTTCCTTTTCTATCTGTTAGGCTAGAGCCGTATCATAGAACCGGAGGCTACAGGCGACTGCTTTGTGTTTTGCCAATTTAAAACGGGTAAAAAGAGCTTATTTATTTTTGAATATACAAATTGGACACCTCTTTTCTTTTACCAGAGGATAAAACTGGTATTTCTACTACATATTCAAAATCAATATTAGCATCGTTCCCTAGATAATCGTAAAAAAATTGTCTCGCCTCATTCTCCTTTGTATCTTCAATTTTAGCGTTTAGTTTAAATACGTAGTCGTATTTGTTTTTCTGGATAAATTGAAACTGACTGGCTTTTGAATAATCCAAAATTCTATAAAATATCATAGGAAGTACTATTTCCCCTTTTGTATTGTATATCATGTCTGCCCTTCTACCGTAAATTTTGGAAAGCACCGGGTAGCCGTAATCCGTTTCCTCATAAATGGCCATATCCCCAGTATCGTAACGTATCATTGGCATGGCGTAATT
The DNA here is from genome assembly GCA_022008415.1 of Cerina litoralis. Lineage (GTDB taxonomy): Bacteria > Bacteroidota > Bacteroidia > Flavobacteriales > Flavobacteriaceae > Cerina > Cerina litoralis. Next base: position 8,320 of record JAIRBC010000014.1, on the reverse strand, counting down.
AAAAAGATCCGTAACAACTACCCTGCCCAACCCGCCAGATGGCACATGGTTGTCCGAGTCTATTTCCAATATTTCGATAAAATAGCTGGCCCAGTTCAACAAATATTTATTCTTGCTATTTTTTGTTTGTTGTGCGATTATTCCATTTTCTTGGTTGGAGTATCGTGCATAAACTTGTGTTCCAAAATATTTCGAAATTTTTATTTGAACATCTTCGCTTAAACTTTCAGCAAAGGAGATGATCGATTTAATTCGTAGTTCTTTAGCGCTATATCCGTGATGGTCAATATAATTGCAAATAAGGGCAAAAAAAGAAGGATAGCCTAAAATGGTTTTATTCGAGCTATCTTTCTGAATGCGTTTGAGTAGGGCTGCGATATCTTTATCGGAAGAATCCATGATATTGTGTACGACAATATTTTGTGCAAATAGGGACCACTTGCTTTTGTAATTTTTTGAACTCCATAATTTCAAATAGTAGAGCTTATTGCCAATAAGATTATTCACAATATGTCCATAATAAATGGTGTCCGCAGTGTTTCTAGTTTTTTTAGCTACGTTTTGTAAAATACTAAATGGAATACCAGTAGACCCGCTACTGGAAGCTTTATGCAGTTTTGATCTTAAGAATTTTTCCGATTTAAACTGATCGTACCTATTTAGTATCATGTTTTTATTGATCACTGGAAAATCTTCCAAACTTTTACAGTTCACATAATCCAAATAAAAAGGAGTGGTACTTATGGCGTGTTTCAATATTTTTTGGAGGTTGTTTTTTCTTAATTCTTCCGCTTTTGAACTATTGGGATTTTCGAGGATTTGCCTGATTTCGTTGTAGTGGTTTCGAATACTACTTCCTTTCGCAAAATCCAGGATCCAAAAACCCCACCTTCTTAATATTTCAAGGACATGATTTATTGACATTTAGGGTCTAATTTTTTCATTTATGTAAACTTACAATACTCATACTGCCACCCCAGGGCTTCGAAATTTAGAAACGAACCCAAAGGGTTAAACAATCTATGTTTTTTTCGGTTAAATCGGATAATTTTTGTCGTACAACCATAAATTAAATTCACTAAACCTAAAAGACTGGTCGTTAACTCTCTGAAATAATTTTTTTATAAATAGGGTGTTTTAAAAAACCCTTATATTCGGTCTCGCCCCCAAGAATATATGGATTGTCGTTCCCTTCAACGATATAAGGGCCATTTGGCGTTATGGCTATATCCCATCCGGATAATCTGTTGGGCAGTAGTTTGGTTAGTTGCAAGCACAGATCGTGGGCTTCTTTAAAAAAAGGTATTTTAAAGTCATTGAATGGATATTGGGTGTCGGGATGTCTATTATTTATTATTGCAGCTCCAAATTGCAGCGCTTGGTAGCCCGTTCCTGTAAGAGTACCCCTATCCGAATGGATAGGCACATAAAATCCACCACTGGATATGTTGTCCAGAACAGATCCACCACTTCCAATACGCATAAAGGTGTCCAAGAAATGAAGAGTCCCATTTTCGTCCAAATACGTCGTAATTCGAAGCGTATTTAGACTTTTTGAATAAATTTTATTGATTTCAGAATGTTGCTGGATGACTTCCTCGTGTATGTAATAGCTATTTAATATTTTATCACCATTTTCGTCTAGTTGAACCTCCAAATTATCAATATCTAAAAGGAATATCCCTCTGCCACCTTTATTGCTAAATGGTTTTAGAAATAGATGATTTTTACCGGAATTCTCAAAAACCTCATGAAAGTATTCAAATAATCTATCTTTATTATTTATATAAAAGGATTTGCCTTGGAAATAAAATGTATTGTTGAAATTGTAGCTCCATATTTTGGAAATCGGCAAATTATTTTTCTCACAGAACATCGAAAAAATCAATTTGTTTCTCATGATGGAATTAAAAACTTCGTTATTCAATTTCTTTGAATTGATTACCCTATAATATTCCCTGGTTGAAAAATAATCTTTAACATTCCCCGAATTTTTTCTATATATCAATCTACCAAAGTAATAAAATGGGAACCCTTTTTTCAGAAAAGTCAATATCATGACCTCCCACAGAATCACAGGAAAGCTTTTTCTTTGAGGGTCGTTAAGAAATATTTTTAGTAATGCTATGGTATTTTTTTCCATTTTGGTCGGGGATCTATTATTGTGATTACGTTTAAAATGCGTTGCAACCCATCTATGCTAGGTAATTTGAGCTTTAAAAATATAAAAATTATAATTTGCCTAATGGAGCATTTTAAGGCTTAGAAGGTTCAATTTTATACTTCTTGAATGGCATTATCATATTTTTGATCCCTAGGATCTGTGAAAAGGTCACTTTTTTCGGCATCTGGATTTCGAGGAATGCCTCGCATCCTGGTATCGAAATTGTCTGTTATAGAAATCTATTTTAGTGTAACTCCATCTATACGTTCCCTTCCCATTTGGGCATGGTAACTTCAGCACCTTTGTTTACCCCTTCCTTTTTCACCACCTTTAAAAAGGTTTTAAAAATTATTTTCAAGTCTGTTTTAAACGCAACATGGTCTACGTACCACAAATCATACTCGAACTTTTGATTCCAGCTCAATGCATTTCTGCCATTTACTTGGGCCCATCCGGTTATTCCGGGCCTTACCAAGTGCCGTCTTGCTTGTAGGTCGCTGTATAGCGGTAAATAATCCATTAGGAGCGGTCGGGGCCCCACGATACTCATATCCCCTTTTAGAACATTGACCATCTGTAGCAGTTCGTCCAAGGAGTATTTTCTTATTACCGCTCCTACTCTTGTGATTCTTGCCGCACTAGGGATTACTTCTGTTTTGCCCGGCTTTAAATCGGACATGGTCTTAAATTTGATAATCTTGAACGGTTTTCCATTTCTGCCTGGTCTAAGCTGTGTAAAGAACGGTTTTCCGTTATTGGTAAATAAAAGTAGAACAATTATTACTACAATAATGGGAGCTAGTAATATAAGACCAATCATGGAAATCAAAATGTCCAGCAATCTTTTAATATTGGGATTGTACATTTGGATAAGTTTAAATGCTTTGCTAAGTTATATCAACTTAATAAAAATCATTTTATTATTCAAAAGGGTTACCCATTTAGGTTGCATCGGGAAAACTGCATTTCGATAATAAGGTTCATCAACTTAATTGCAATGGCCCTATTATGCCCTAACTAAAGGTAATTAGGACTATTTTCGAACTTCTCCCTTGCCCAAATACGTTCAGGTAGGCTTTAGGGGCGTGGTAAAAGAAGTTTGAAAACCAAAAACACAACATATGGAAAATCAAATATTTAAGGGCTAAATGGTTAGTCTTATTCTTTAAATCTCAAGACCCTGCCTGGATTTCCTACCATAACGGCATTTTCTGGGACGTCCCTTATAATTACCGTTCCCGCACCCATCAATGAGTTCCTGCCTATTTTGTTGACTCCTGTCATTATGGTAGTGCTCATTCCCATGAATGCCAGATCTTCTACCGTTACCAAAGCTCCCAAATTCACTCCCGATGACATAAAAACTCCGTTTCCCATGGTTACGTGGTGGGCAATTGTGCTACCCATGTTTACCATTAAATAATCGCCGATCGTGGTATGGGGCATTATAATATTCCCTGCAAGCATATAAACGGCCTCTCCTAGCACAACATCCGGGGCCACCGAAACGGTATGGTGAATAAAACTGGGAATACCATAACCTTCTTTTTTTAAGGTGGAAAGATAGTTAGATCTTATCTGATTATCACCTATAGGGCAGTAAATGTTTCTGACCTTGGCCTTAATATGATTGCCGAAAAGATCTTCAAATTTGCCAATAACCGGTAAGCCAAGTACATCTTTTCCTTGTAAATTGGTGTCATCATCGACCCAGCCAATAAGATTTACGCCCGCTTCCTTAAGGTAGGAGGCGTATATCTGTCCCTGCGTTCCCGCCCCGATTATAATAGCGCTTACCATCTAATTTAAAACGGATTTAAAAGATTTTATTATATTTCGATTAATAAGATTCACGTCAAATTTCTCTTCGGCATATTTTCTACTTTCGATCCCCATCCTTTTTATTTCCTTTTTATGGGTCAAAAAGTATCCCATAGCGGAAACCAATTCTTCCAGATTTTTGGGCTTAATTAATATACCGTTCACTTGTGAAATTACGGTTTCCTTGCAACCCGGGGAATCGGTCGTGATGATGGGTAGGCCAACGGATAGAGCCTCCAAAATAGAACGCGGCACACCTTCCCGATAATAGGTCGGTAAAACAAATACATCGCCTTTCGTTAAATGCTCGGCAATATTCTCCTGTTCTCCGTGACATACAATGATCCCATCTTTGTGTAGTTTATCCAAGCTTTCCTGTTTAACCGCCGAGGGAGAATTGTCGGGCGCCCCTATTACGTGAAATTCGGCCAAGGGATATTTTGCTTTTAGATATAGCGCAGCATCGAGGTATAGTTGAACCCCTTTTTCCTCTATTAATCTTGCGATGAGCAAAAATCGGATTTTGTCGGATAAATTTTCGTTGACCCTAAATGCAAATTGATTTAAATTCACACCGGATCCACCAACAATATCTATTTTATTATCTTTGCTAATAATACCATTATCCAGAAATAATTGGTGGTCATCGGAGTTCTGAAAGATTATTACTTTGTTCTTTCTAATAGATATCCTGTAAAGAAACTCGGTTACTTTCTGCAACATTCTGGCTTTTTGGGACGCTGCACTAAAGGTAAACCCCAAACCGGTAATTAAGGAAATGACGGGTACCTTAACCGAATTTGCGGCCATTGAGCCATAGATTACGGGTTTAATGGTGTAGGGGAAAATTAAATCGATCTGATTTTCTTTTATTATTTTTTTTAATTGAAATATGGTTCTTACATCCTTAAAGGGATTAAGACCTGTTCTTTGGAGCTCGAATTCTATTGGAATTGCGCCCACTTTCTTAAGTATTTCGGCAACGTCTTTTCTAAAATTGGGAGCAGCAGCATACACCTCGTAATCATTATCGATTAAGCTTTTGATTAGATCACCCCTAAAGTTAGTAAGGGAATAGGAAGCCGAACAGATAATTAAAATTCTTTTCTTTTGCATTTATGTGTTGTTAATTAACTTATAACTAAAGTAGGATTTTTGGTAAAAAAATCTATAGCTTTAAATTTTAATAATTTCGGACATTTCTCGTTTGGGAATGAATTATATAATTCTAGAAGAATTATATAAATTTTTAATTCAACCTTTATTAGAAGCATGTATAGAAACTTCACATTCTATATTTTTTAATCTAAATCGACTTCCTAAAAAAAGAAACTTAAGATTTAATTTGCTCCATTATTTTGCTATAAAACATTTCCTGTGTCCTCCCCTTTAAATAGTCGTCAAAAACACTTCTATTTACGTCCGTATTACTTAACAGGCAATTTTTTATTGCAGCACTCAACTCCTCTGGATTACCTGGCTTGCATGTAAAAATCCCAGGAATATTTTCAATATCTCCTGCACTTAAAGTAGCCACTGCCTTTGTGTTTTGTGACATCATTTGTAATAAGACATTGGGAAAGCCCTCAATTCGGGACGAAAGGACGCATGCATCTGCTTCCTTAAAATAGGGGTAAACATTGGTCACATAACCAGGGAAAGTAATTATATTTTCCATTCCCAAAAGATTTCGCTTTTGTTCTAAATTTTCTTTGTCCTTGCCAGCACCTAAAATTATCAGCTCTAGATCATGAAATTGACCTGATATGTTATGAAAAGCATCAATTAAGATATCAAAACCCTTGGCTGGCACCAATCTTCCAGCAGCAACCAAGTATCGTTTATCTTTTAATCTACCTATGTTTTCTTTGGACTTAGATTTAATGTCACCAAAATCGACTGGATTTTGAATAACGGTTAAATTTAACTTTTTGGATAATTTTGGGAGGGATAAGATCAATTGATTTTTCATGTACTCGGTTTGGCATATTACCAAAGAAGATTGTGTATATCCCAGGGAGTAAAAAAGGCTATATATTTTAAGTTTCATGCCAATTAGCAATTCAAAAATTGAATTGGACTCCCGTAAAATAATTTTGGTATTTCTTAGTAGACCCAATCTCTTCGATAAACCAATAATACCATTTATTAGCGTTTGGGAAGTGAAGGTGAAATCTATATTTTTGGTGTCGCTAAAAAGCAAATAAGGAATAAACCAAACTATTCCCAGAGTGTAGGTCGTAAATGGGAAATAATGAATTTGCATCTCATTTTCCAGGTGGTCCCAACCATTTTTACTTTTCTTGGTTAAAATGATGACCTTGGCGTGATTCCCTTTCTTTATCACATATTTTGCAAAGTTCATAACGATATGTTCGGAACCCTGCACACTATCCGTAGGTAGTACAAATAGCCAGTTCTTGTTATTTGATTCTGCTTTCAGAATTCTGGGACTTAAAGTTATATTTATTAGTTTATACCGTTGGAAACCTAATTTATCAAAATAATTTTACATAAGTCGGTACGGTTTGTTTAAAAGATACATTAATCTATATTGGTAATTGTAACATTTTACCAAGTTTGTAATCCCATTCTTGGGGTTCGAATTTTCCAAATCCCGATTCGGTATGAAAAGTGAGCTCCCCAAAGTAAATTTTATCTTCAAGGTTGTACAGATCTACCCGGACATAGATAAAGTCTTGGGCAAGCTTTTCAGCGACAGCTACCATTTCATCAAAAACTTTTGGTTTTTTAATATCCCGTCCATTCTTATATCTCCAAGTACAATCTAAAAAACTCCAATTTTCGTCGTATAGATTTCTTTTATGGTCGATTGCCCTGTCCAAATCTACTTGTACAAACTTTAGTTTACCATTAAAGCAATGCAATTTTAAATCTGGAGGGATGTTGCCACTTTTGTCCAGGAGCAATTTTTCAATAATGATACATGGTTTTATGTCTTTATATTGCCACTCCCCTTTTCCGTCGCCATAGTTGCTGCGAAGTTGTTCTTTAAGTGTGTCCCGTATTTTTAACCAATCCATTGTGTTTTTATCTTTAACGATTGTTACCCCACCACTGTTGTGGTTTGTTTTGATAATTACAGGATAGTCCGGTAAGTTTTCAGGTGCAATCTCCTCTATGTCCGTAGTGCTAAGCACCAATGGGATTAAATATTTTTCGCCTATTTTCTCTTTTATGTGATCCCTTACGGCAAATTTATCAGCACATGTCACATGCAGGGGGCTACGATCGTGTAGTTTTAACCATTGAGCTTTTTCATTTAATGATTTTGGATTTTTTAAATTCAAGGTGTACCCTAACATCCTTTTAAAACGTAATCGCAATAATATAGGTAAAGGGATTATGCGATTGCGCAATAAAAGTAAAGGATGTATCAGCCTTCTTCCCCAGCTGGAATTATAATACAAATTTTTAATTAACTTTCGCATTTTTTATTTTTAATATGAACTTGTGTATTTTTAAAATATTTAAAATTAATGAGAATCAAAGTCGTTTGATTTTGTTTGAAAGACTTAATAATGATAATCGTTTAATTTTTGGCGTTCAAATCATCAATAATATAAAAAACATTCTGATAATTTATAAACTTTCAATAAGCTTTTCCCATTTTAAGCCAATATTTTGAATTGAGAATTTATCTAATGATTTTGGTGCATTATTTCTAAACTGCATTCGAAGTTCGTCATTTTTGATTAAGTTATTTAATCCGGTTATCATGTCATCAATGTTTTGATCTTCGATCAAAATACCGTTAACGTTATGGGTTACAATATCAGAAGGGCCAGAAATACAATCATAGGAAATACAGCACATCCCTTGCGACATAGCCTCCATCAGTCCCATAGGTAATCCTTCGAATCTTGAAGAGAGAATAAAAATTTCTGTAGAAGCCATTATTTTTTTCACATCTTTTCTAAATCCACTAAAAATAATTTTATCTCCGACCCCAAGTTCTATCGATTTATCTTTTAGAAACTCAAGCCCTTTTTCTCCTCCTCCTACAATTCTTAATTTCCAATCTGGATTATCCGCCAATACTTTTGCCGCAATAATAATTAAGTTGTCGAATCCTTTATGATGATACCTGTCTAGATTTCCTACTGCCAAAATCTCTTTATTTCGCATTTTGGGCAAATTGGACTTTTTAATTATTTCAAAAGGACATGGATTTGGCATAACTATAACATTCTTATTCTTTTTCGAAAAATATTCCAAATCATAATTAGTTAGAATTGTGACTGCGTCAACATGGGGATAGAGGTTATTCCAGAGAAAATACCTTGAAAAAGATTTATTTTGAAGATGATTTAT
>JAIRBC010000149.1 GCA_022008415.1 Cerina litoralis | reverse complement strand
TCGGCATCTGCGGAACAGCCGTTGATAATTCCGCTGACGTCCTTGGCCCCTTCGTAAAAATCGTAATCCACCTGGTCCTCCAGGCAAAGGGTAAAGGTACCATAGGTGCTCGAGTTATAACTGTCAACGGAAATATAATAAGTATTGCCGGGGACAAGGCCTATGTAGCCCATGGTGACATCGTCGTAGGAACCAACGTAACGTTCGCTGTTGAGCTCTGTAAGGCCATCGGCCTCCCAGAGGGCCAGTTGGGCATGCCGTTGGGATCCCTTTGCTCCCCCACGGTCTACCGTGATATTGATCTGGCCGGTTGC
>JAIRBC010000148.1 GCA_022008415.1 Cerina litoralis | reverse complement strand
ATCTGGCCGGTTGCCGGGGCGGTAAACTTGAACCAACGGTTGTATTTTGGGCCGCTGTTGTTCCAATTGCTGCCGGCATTTTTATCCGGAGTGGCCCCCCGGGTATCGTATGCGGCGTCGGGGGAACAACTGTTTATAAACCCTGTAACGTCTATGGCCCCCTCGTAATAATCGTAATCTACCTGATCCTCCAGGCAAAGGGTAAAGGTACCATAGGTGCTCGTGTTGTAGCTGTCCACGGAAATATAATAGGTATTGCCGGGGACAAGGCCTATGTAGCCCATGGTGACATCGTCGTAGGAACCAACGTAACGTTC
>JAIRBC010000147.1 GCA_022008415.1 Cerina litoralis | reverse complement strand
CAAGGCCCTCAAGGCCCGATAGGGTTGACGGGACCCCAAGGTCCGGCCGGTGCAGATGGCGTTGATGGTGCAGACGGAGCTCAAGGTCCCAAAGGTGACAAGGGGGATACGGGAGCGCAAGGTCCGCAAGGTCCAGCAGGTCCGGCAGGTGCCGATGGCGCTGACGGAGCCGATGGAGCAGTTGGTCCCCAAGGCCTCAAAGGAGATAAAGGAGATAAGGGGGATGCCGGTGCAGATGGAGCGGATGGAGCGGACGGAGCAGTAGGCCCACAAGGTCCGCAAGGCCCCAAGGGTGACCAGGGCATCCAAGGTTTTCA
>JAIRBC010000146.1 GCA_022008415.1 Cerina litoralis | reverse complement strand
GTGGAGAGTTGCACTATCCGTACGTTTACAACGCACAAAAGTTTGGAAAAGGTAGTGGAAAAAACTTACAAAGTCAAGTTTTCCCGCTTCCGATCCCCTATTTTCCATGGAACGTTTATGTTTCCGAACAACGCCGCCATATCGGTCGGTGGTCGATATGGCGCATATTTTGAAAACCTACCATGGGAAAGGCCATTGTTGTAGCGTCGGACCGACTACGTAATTTGGAAATACCAGTGCAACGTGGTAAATTACTGCACAGAACTGCGCATATGGAACATGCCCAAAAAAGGGGGCACGTCCCATATACAAATCGTT
>JAIRBC010000145.1 GCA_022008415.1 Cerina litoralis | reverse complement strand
GCAAGGAGCGGCCTAGGGCAAGATCGGTAACTAGGGCTAAGTCGTAACAAGGTAGCCGTACCGGAAGGTGCGGCTGGAACACCTCCTTTCTAGAGAAAGACGGCCAAAATTGTTTATCATGTAAAAATGACCCGTTCTCAAAAGCTGTTAACCAATTATTATAATATAAAATTGAAGGATTTTGGCCATTAGGGGCCAGGTTTTATCATCAATCATAATGATAATACCATCGGTTCGACTCCGATATTCTCCACCGAGGCCCCGCAAGAGCGAGGGCAATGGTTCATTGACATATTGGGACAGGGCGCACGTACTGTGCGCT
>JAIRBC010000144.1 GCA_022008415.1 Cerina litoralis | reverse complement strand
TTTTTAATTACACCAAGCTCCCGATTAATTTCTTGTGCTACCATAGAATTACCTAGGGCAAGTTGAGTTCTGGAGTTCCATCCGCTAAGATGAACCTTCCTGCGAATACTACACTCAGCCCTTCGTCCATCTAGCGTAATTCGTAGGTAGATGTTGGTATTGCCTTGTTCATCGGCCTTACTTTTTTTTATATAAAACAGAAGAGAAAGAGAATGTGACACCGAATAGATTTAAAATTTACCTCAATTTAGTAAATATAATCTAAATCAATTCAATTTTAAATATCTATTTATCAACACGTTAAACTCAATTCGGTGTCAGTTGTA
>JAIRBC010000143.1 GCA_022008415.1 Cerina litoralis | reverse complement strand
TGGCCGCGTGGCGCAACTGAATACCCGCCCGTACCGAACTGACGTTAGGAACGTTCGGGCGGGGCGCATCGGATTTCGGCTCCGGGGGTTGGGGGTTTGAAAAGATGGCATCAAAGATGTACTATGTTTATGTACTTTATAGTCCATCGCATGATAGGACATATATTGGAATGACGGTAGACTATGGGGTTAGATTGCGTGAACACAATTCGGGAAGGACGAAGTCGACAAAGGCATTTATACCTTGGATAGTTGTTCATTTGGAAGCATATGTTACCAGGGAAGAAGCAAGGAACAGGGAAAAATATTTAAAAAGTGCCGCTGGAAG
>JAIRBC010000142.1 GCA_022008415.1 Cerina litoralis | reverse complement strand
ATTTTTTTCCTGCTCCAATCGATTAATTAAATCGGTCCAGTTTTTCTACATTTTTGTTAATCGGTTCGTAACCTTCTTCCGATTCTAATCCAAGAATAAAATCAGTCCGATTTCACTTTAATTCGACCTGATATTATATTAGGGACTCTTTTACAAATTAATTCCGTTCGAGTGATAAATCGACCCGTAAACTAGCTCAAAATAATTTTCCTTTTTTTTAAAATAAATTAAAACGTCCTTTATTTCCCTTTAGTTTTCTTATCGCTAAAAGTTTGGTTTTTGGGTCTTAATCCTTCTTTCGATTAATTTTTTAGAGCAATTGCTGGTAACG
>JAIRBC010000141.1 GCA_022008415.1 Cerina litoralis | reverse complement strand
GCCGTCGCCCTCTGTATAATCGTCTTTATAGTTTTTGCCGTCGTGCCCTACCAATTGAGACCTTACGTACATCAGGGAGTAATCGGGCTTGGCAATGTACCACACGTTGTTCACCTTGTCCCCCTTCGTATCGCCCGCAGAGCCATCACTTGCGTAATAGTACAGCGGCCATCCCTTATAAGTGGTTTGCTTGGCGCCATCGGTGCGGTCGATCGTGGCAAAGTCGTTGGCATCCAATCCGGCATCGACCGTTATATTGCTCTGATAGAACACCGGCCAGACGCTCAAACAGCCATCGAGGCATTCAGAGGTCTGCTTTGTGTCCAGCGAGAAGAAATA
>JAIRBC010000140.1 GCA_022008415.1 Cerina litoralis | reverse complement strand
TTGTCCCCTTTGGGACCTTGAGCTCCGTCTGCACCATCAACGCCATCTGCACCGGCCGGACCTTGGGGTCCCGTCAACCCTATCGGGCCTTGAGGACCTTGCGCTCCCGTATCACCCTTGTCCCCTTTGGGGCCTTGGGGACCAACTGCTCCATCGGCTCCGTCAGCGCCATCGGCACCGGCCGGACCTTGGGGTCCCGTCAATCCTATCGGGCCTTGAGGGCCTTGGGCTCCGTCAGCGCCATCGGCACCTGCGGGACCTGCTGGACCTTGCGGACCTTGAGGGCCTTGCGCTCCCGTATCTCCCTTGTCCCCTTTGGGACCTTGAGCTCCGTCTGCACC
>JAIRBC010000013.1 GCA_022008415.1 Cerina litoralis | reverse complement strand
CAGGCGTCGTTTCTTATTTGCAACATTGGGCCCATTCAGGAAAGGCAAAGCCAATCCTGTCGAGGTCACGACACTCAAGAAACCACGCTCCCAAGAGCGTGGTTCTTTGTTTTATGGAGGAATCGAGCGCGCTCAAAATTTCGGAAAAAAACAAAGAACAAGCCCGCACGGGCAGGCGTCGTTTCTTATTTGCAGCATTGGGCTCTTAGGGGAAAACCGAAGGTAATCCTGTCGAGGTCAAGAATAAATCAATATCCCTGAAGTTTAATTAAAAAGACGACAGCTATGGGGAGTCCAAACACATTTGTCTTCCTTTTTTGGGTGTACTCTACCCTGGCCAAATATTAAGTAACAAAAATTTCGAATGGTGTTTATAGAATAATTAACTTAATTGGCGAGCCAACAAGACTATAAACCTTACCTGGGTAATGGTTGTTGATAAATTATCTTATTTTAACAATTTATTTAATGCTACGGTACATGAACTGGATCATACTCGGTGAAATCGCTTACATAGTTTTGGTCATTTTTATCATCTTTAGGGTACTGTCCGATACTCGGAGCAGCACAAAAGCACTAGCATACATCCTGTTCATTGCATTTGTACCTTTTTTAGGTATGATTTTTTATTTTTCTGTCGGAATAAACTACAGAAAACGAAAGCTATATTCTAAGAAAATAGTGGAGGACGAATCGCTTCGTCAACGCCTTATACAAAAAATGAACGCTTATTCTAAAACGATAAGTAATTCAGGATTAATTGCACGAAAAAGCGAAACTCTAGTCGAGTATATCCGTCGTGCTGGCAATAGTCCATTAACCGCAAATAATGAAGTTAAGCTCCTGATAAATGGTGAGGAAAAATTCCCGGAATTGTTGAAGGAGCTTGAAAATGCTACCTCCCACATCCATATTGAATATTACATTTATGAAGATGACATTACAGGAAACCAAGTTGCCGACATTCTCATTAAAAAGGCAAAACAAGGCGTTAAAGTCCGATTTATGTACGATGATTTTGGAAGCCATGGCTTGGGAAGGTCATTCATTAAAAAACTGCAGGACGCCGGGGTACAAACGGCACCTTTTTATAAAATAAAATGGTTCGCTCTGGCTAGTCGACTCAATTACAGAAACCACAGAAAAATTGTAGTTATCGATGGAATGGTCGGTTTTGTCGGTGGTATCAATATGAGCGATAGATACCGGAACGATTTAAAGAAAGAGAACCATCTGTATTGGCGGGACACCCATTTAATGATTAAAGGCCAGGCCACGGCCTATTTGCAATATTTATTTATGGGGGATTGGAATTTTTGTAGCGGAACGCCATTTAAATATTCCGAGTCCTATTTTATAGACAGTACTAAACAAGATACTATTGAAAGCAAAGTGGTTCAGATTGCTGCTTCAGGTCCGGATAGTAAGCAACCCGTTATTTTCTATTCCCTTTTGGAAGCGATCAGTTCAGCCAAAAAAAGCATCTATATTACCAGTCCCTACTTTATTCCGGACGAAAGCTTAATGGATGTGTTGATTATTGCCATTCAAGGCGGATTGGATGTTAAGATTATAATTCCAGGTATTTCGGATTCTAAAATGGTAAATGCGGCGGCCGGTGCTTACTATACGGAATTGCTCCGATTTGGAGCAAAAATCTATCGGTACGACAAGGGTTTTATCCACGCAAAAACTATGGTCATCGATGATGATGTGGCAGTCGTAGGTTCCGCAAATATGGATTACAGAAGCTTTGATCTTAATTTTGAGGTCAATGCAATGGTTTATAGTAAAAACATGGCCGCACAGCTTACCGATGCTTTTGAAAACGATTTAAAAGTGTCCGAACTTATCGATGCCAAAGCTTGGTTGGCCAGACCAAAGTACATTCATCTATGGGAAAAATTAGTGAGGTTATTATCGCCTTTTTTGTAAGCCCAAAAGCGTATATCCAAAAATTTAAACTGTGATAAAAAGAGTCTTCCCCTCACCGTTTTACGAAATAATCTTAGCGCAATTGTTCGCCTTTTCACATGGTTTAAACATTTATAATCAACAAAAAAATGGCGGGGCAATATCCCCCGCCATTTTTTGTTTACAACTGCATGGTGTAGCCTTTATAAAACCCGATTCTATTCTCAATATCTATACAAAGCGTTGATCCTTGAATTGGGGTTCGGCATTTCTTCCCTGTCCAATAAATAAACTTCGCCGCCATTTATAAACGTTTTTATCGCTGCTACATTCATCAATGAAATTGCACCGTCATTTTCCTCACTTTGGGTAACAAGTATAGAATTGTTTTCTTCCTTATAGTTACCATAAATGTCCGACAAATTTTCGCAAAATAGGGCGTCAACCTTTCCGTTAAATGCCGCCGGTATAATTTTATCTATCCCGATAGCTGTTTTGCCCGTACCTTGTTCCTCCAAGAATAGGGCAATTTTATCCTTTCGCTCCTGGTCAAAGACCGAAGCCATCCTTTCCCAAGCCAACTCATGTACGTCGAACATGGTTGAATCGTCAAAATTGACCTTTAAATTTTCTTCCATTAGGTTCGGATAGCTATTTACTTCTTTATAGATGTCAAAAAGAGGGTTTTGGGCGGCAATTAGCAAAGGCATGCCCGTTTCTTCCCTAAAAAGTGGGGCAAGTCCATCGTTTATTGCCCTGAAATACTTTTTGATTTCATTTTTTCTTTTACCCGTAGCGGCTTCTTGGCCATGGTACATAACCTGACCGGTTCCCGTTTGTTGGGTCCTGAATTGCAGGTTTTTTTCTTCATAATCAAAACCAACGCGATCCTGTTTGGTTTCGGGTATAAGATCATCAATACTGATTTCGGTGAAGCTATGTTCGGTGCATTCGTACAATTTTACATTGCTTCTTTCGAGCATCAATAAATAAAATTTTCCATCCCCAACGAACATTGGCATCAATGGTTTTAAATAGAATGTATTTGATATGTAGTTAAATTCCATGAAATGTACCGGAAGCGTAAAAATTTTTAAAAAGTCACCGGCAATAAAAATCGCAAGTCCGTCTGATTGCTCCCTCCAAAACGAGGTATTGTCGATTAATTGTTGAACAGGGGCTGTCATTTTCTTCACCTCATCGGTATGAAAACCCTTTTTAGCCAACTTATTTTTGACCTCTTTTAATTGATTTTTTAACGCAAGGGCATCCTCTTGTTGCAAAACTTTTTTACCTGCCCTATGCGTTGGAATAAAAATTGAAATACAATTTTCTTGCTTTACATCGTGTAATTCGACTATTTCTTTTTTAGATATCAATGGCATAATTTTTCGTTTACTATTAATGATTTAAGAATTTCGGATAATTCTTTTTTGCTATATATGTGGTATACTGGTTTTAAACAAGTTACTAAAATAAAACCATATCATTTTAGATATTGACCGGTAAATCCATTTATTTTTCTGTTTATTTAAAATGGTCCCGATCCCTATTAAAGGTTAAAATTTTATGTGTTAAAATACTAATCCTTAGAAATATTCAGTACTTTCCCTGCCTTTGTGTAGGTTATTATCAATTGCTGGTCCCAACTCTTTTCAAGTTCGACTTTATAGGTGGTTTGGCCATTTTTTTCGATCGCTTCTACAGCGTCTATTCTATAATCGGCGTAGTCCTTATTAATTATGTCGATAAGTCCTTTTGGCATTAAAGATCTTGTTATTTCCTTCTCAACCAAAAGCGTTCCCCCATCCTTATTAAACCATATTTCATATTCCATCCGCCCCACTTCGAACTCCACTTTATAATCCGTATTGTTCTTCTTCCATTCAATATTGGTGGCCGTCGGATATTTCTTTAGTAGCCCTTCGGTAAAGCTTGCCGGCACCTCGCTAGTTTTTAAATCTTGTGCATTCATTGTGACGGTTACAATTAAGGCAATTAATGCCATTCTTAGTTTCTCCATTTTTTTATACTTAAGGTTATTGATTAATACAATTCTGTGTGTATGCAGCAATTCAAAATATTTTTGTCTTTGGACGGCAAAAATGATATTTGCCTGGTTTCGATCCCAAGCTAGTGGTTAGTATTTATACCAATTGCAGGAGCGTTAAGTTTAAAAAGTTCCATAGTGTTGGATTTCCAAGGATATTGCTCATTTTTGATACCGTGCTAATGTAAGGCCATTCGGGTAGCCGTGAAATGATTTCGATCATGTAGGGGTCTTCTTTCGAGCCTTTTTCACCGTTCCCACTACATTCCGCCCACATGATTCAAGAACGCTGTTTTTGGGTTAGAAAGGGCTTCTTAGCAAATATGGCCTTGTCCTTTTGGTCATCGGGTAATTGATAAAAGAACGCAGGAGGTACACGCCCAATATTTAATTAATTTATTTGCTTTTTAGGGTCTATCCAGTCTTGCTACAAACCTTATCTTTGCAGTTGAACCCCTTTGTTTTGAGTATTGTGACCCTTATTTCCAAGAATTTCAAGGAACTGCAAAATTTCTTGAAAAGTATTAGTTTTTCTAAGGCTGTCCGGATTGGGATCGCGGTCACCCTGCCCATTGTTACGGGTATACAGCTCGGGCATCTAGAAATTGGGCTCGCACTGGGACTGGGCGCTTTTTGGAGTTCGCCCAGCGACGTTAGTGGCAGCGTTCGACATAAAGAAATTGGTATACTCTTTTCTGCGGCATTGGTCATGGCCGCCAGTTTTATGGGGGGTTATCTGCATTACGAAACATGGCTTTCCCTTCCCGTTTTGGGCGTTCTCAGCTTTGCTATTGCCTTTATTTCGGTCTACGGCTTTCGGGCCTCCCTTATCAGTTTTTCGGGCCTATTGGCCTTGGTATTGAGCCTTGGCCACAAAGCGGAAGAAATGGAAATCTATCAATTTGCCGCGTTGTTAGGTGTTGGGGGGCTATGGTATTTGTTTCTGACCAAGATCTGGCATGGTATTAACCCGAAGGCGGAGACCGAGGAATTCTTGACCGAAACCTATAAGCTTACGGCCGAGTTTTTGGAAACACGGGGAAAATTGGTGGATCCACATGAAGACCACGAAAAATTAAGGTCAAAATTACTCGACCTGCAAAGCGAACTTACCGAAAACCATGAGACCCTGAGAGAAATCCTGATCCTTTCCAGAAAGACTTCCGGAATGTCCAATTATCAGGATAAACGCTTGTTGATTTTTGCGCAATTGGTGGAAATGCTAGAGACGGCCATCGCCAACCCCGTAAATTATGATCGAATGGATGCACTCTTTAATGCCCATCCACAATACGTCAATAGATTTCAGGATGTGATTTTTGAAATGTCGCACCAACTGCAGTTGATTTCAGAAGCGGGAAACGACAAAAAGAACCTGCCCACGAACGATAAAATAAGGCAATGTTTTGAAGATGTAAGACTGGAAATAGCCTCGCTACGGGAAACCGAGAACTACGAAGAATATCTTATGCTTCAAAATTTTCTCGAATATCAGGAAAAGCAGTTTACAAAACTAAAAAGAATTAAATGGCTGTTGGGCGACCCCAATACAATGGAAATCGATTTTATAGATAGAAAAGTTGCAAAACGCTTTGTGGCACTCCAAGAATACGATCCTGTACTGTTAGTGAGGAACTTTAGCCTTAAGTCCACCATTTTTAGACATTCGTTTCGGTTGGCAGTTACTGTTATGTTCGGTTATGCACTGGGTTCGCTCTTTCCTTTTCAGAACCCGCACTGGATCTTGTTGACCGTTGTTGTAATTCTGCGTCCCAGTTATGGGCTAACAAAGAGCCGGGCCAAGGACCGTTTTATCGGTACACTTATCGGCGGGGCCATCGCCTCTGGAATAGTTTTTTTAATACACGACCCCTACGTATACGGGGCCATGGGCGTGGCCTCTTTGATCATTGCGCTTTCTCTGGTACAAAAAAACAATAAGGCTTCGGCGATCTTCATTACTTTGAGCGTGGTTTTTATCTACGCCATTATCCAGACCGATGTGCTGTCCGTGATAAAATTCCGCATATTGGACACTCTTGTTGGAGCAGGATTGTCCTATGCGGCCATGCTATGGTTATGGCCTACTTGGGAGTTCGTAGAAATAAATGAAAGTATCCAAAAAAGTGTGAAGGCCAACAAGGATTTTCTCCATAAGATTATCGATTTTTATCAGCGAAAGGGAAACCTACCGACCTCGTATAACATAGCGCGCAAGGAAGCATTTTTGGAAACCTCCAATCTAAACTCGGCCTTTCAGCGGATGGCACAGGAGCCCAAGTCGAAACAAAGGAAAACCGATAAAAATTATGAACTGGTCGTCTTAAACCATACGTTTTTGGCTTCCTTGGCTTCGTTAAGTATATACATACAATACCACAAAACTACGGAGGCATCCGATCGATTCAAGATTGCTGCCAAAAAAATTGAGGAAAACTTGGGACAGGTGCTCCAATGCCTAAAAGACAAGAAGTGCGACGGTGCGGAGGCATCTTCTAATAGCGATCCTATTTTTAAGGAACAATTGGATAAACTCCGTAAGTTGCAAACAAGGAATATGGCATCGGCGGATAAGGAAAATATACGTGAACTACAGGAGACCCATTTGGTTTGGGAACAACTGCAATGGCTGTTTTCCACAAGCAACCATATGCTTAAACTGGCCGCATCGGTAAAGCGCAAATGATATCGATAAACCTTTAAATTCAAGTTTTTATAATCCCTACGGGGTATCTCTAAATTTGTATCTTTAAGCTTAGCAGTAGATGGCTTATTATGAGATCCATCCCCCATAGGTCTCTTAAAAAATAGCTAGGATGTGTCGCACGATATTTAAATTCGCACTAAATTGACAACAGATCTGTTACCAAATTTTAAACAAAAAAAAGAACCACCATGGACCAGCAAAAGTTTACTAAAGAAACCAAAAGTATTTTTCCGTGGATGATCATGATATTAATGTCGTCGGTAACTTTTGTAGGAATACTGTCCGAGTTGATGCCCTCCGGTGTCCTCCCCCAAATAATGGCCGACTTACACATCAGTGAGGTGCAAGGCGGTAATCTGGTGGGATACTACGCAATCGCTTCAGCTATTTTTGCGATCCCACTGGTGTCGATGACCGTGCGATTCAACCGTAAAATGTTATTACTGATTTTGCTTTCCGGATTTGCTGTTTCAAATGTCATTGCAGGACTTTTACATAATTATACGATTATCGTGTTCCTAAGGATAATTGGCGGAATTTGTGCGGGGGTGATGTGGCCAATGATTGCAGCGTACGGAATGCGTTTAGTAAACCCGGAGCATCACGGAAAGGCTATCGCGGTAGTAATGGCAGGAAATACCTTGGGTATTAGTATCGGGATGCCGATTATGACCGCAATTGGTAACGATTATGGCTGGAGAACAGAATTCGTTGCACTTGGGGCAATTATTATTGTTATAGCCTTGATCTGTGTTTTTGCTTTGCCTTCCGTACCGGGAGAGAAATTGACCAAAGGCTCATCGCCTCTTGCCCTCTTAAAAATTCCGGCAGTTTTAATCGTGTTGTTACTAACTCTTTTGGGCGTCTGTGCGCATTATGGTGTCTATGTATTTATAACAAGCCTTGTAGATGAAATTCAACTTGTCGGGGGTACAGAAGGTGCATTAATCCTTTTTGGAGCAGGGTCGTTGATTTCCGTATTATTGGCCATAAAATATACCGATAAATACCTAAGGCTACTTACCACGGCTATGTTTGCCTTATTGATTGTCTCTATGGTTATTTTCCTTATGTTCGGTAAAACTATAGGTATGGGCCATTTTGCGTTCTTTTTATGGGGCCTCTCGTTTGGCCCATTGGTCACCTTATTGCAAGCGGCGGTAAGTAAACAGGTTGAAAGTGCAAAAGACGTGGCCACATCGGTACAGTCTTCTGCATTTAACTTATCCATTATGATTGCAGCCTCTGTTGCCGGCCTATTACTCGGTGCTTATTCTCCTATGGGTTTAACCTATTTTGCTATAGCTTTGGCTATTCCAGGTATGGTCATTTCCTTTTCTGCCAAGAAAACTTTGGATTGATTGCGGTTTTTTCGACTCCTTTAATATCATATTTATGGCATGCCGCCAGTTTTAAACCAATAGCTTATCCCATTTGGCTCTTTTCCGACGGGTACTGTGTAAATTGCTTTTTGGGTTGCTACATCAATTACAGAAACGGTATTGTCCATCGTATTCGTCACATAAACCCTTAGGCCATCCTTATCGACAACTACCCCATGAGCCATATTTCCCACTTTAATGGTGTTTAGCACTTTTGCATCCGCAATGCCAACTACAAAAACTTGGTTCGAAGTTGGCCTGTCCATGATTTTACCCTGGTCGGCAATATAAAGAAGTTTGCTGTCGGGTGTGGCATACAGCTGGATTGGACCCCGAGCGGTTACCGGCAATGGTATCCTCGTAATTAGCTCGCTTTTAAGGCTGTACTTTATCACCTCTTTTGTATCGTACAATGTTATAAAAATAAATTGACCATCTCGGCTAACGGCGGTCTGTACAGCCATACCGCCAAGAGGAATATCGGTTACTTTACCATCTGCTACATTAATGACAGACATGCTTTTTGCGGCGGTATTGGCAACATACAATTTGCCCTGGGAGTAGCGTAAACCATGTGGTGCATGCTCAGTGCCCAAATTGAACTTTCGCACCACTCTGTAAGTCGTTGCATCTACCTGTATTACCTTGTTGGTTTGTTCGGCGGTTACAAAAGCATTTTTTGATTCGTCGTCCAGCACCACATGTGCCAAATGCAAATCCTTACCCAATGTTACACGTTCTCTTATGGTATCGGTATTCGGATCAATAATTATTAATTGGTTTATATTGTTGTTGTCTTCAGCTGTTACCCAGACGGATTTTCCATTGGGGGCCGACTGAACATTATGGGGCAGAAACTTAGAACCAGCACTATTGGTCAAGTCAATGGCCGTAGTTTTTAAACTATCCCGAAGGTCTATAACCGAAATACTGCCTCCGGCTTCATCGGCAACATAAACTTTAGCCATTTTAAATGGGGATGGTCTATTATTTCCGTAACTACTTACCATTACTAAACAGATAGCTACAACAACAACTGCAACCGTTCTCTTCATATTTAATTTAATTTTTATCGTTCTTTCAATTGTTTAAATAGATGCTTATTCGAATGTTTGCTATATAATGGGCCTAGAAAAAATAGGTCGCTACAATAATCTGGCAATAAATTGTTTGTGTAACAATTTACAGCTCCAAAGAAATATCATACTCCGTTTCTTTCCGTTTAAATAGATATTCCCCACCGCGTACAGATGCCAAAACATCTACTCTTTTCCGGATAGCCTCATAGACCGAACTTTCATTTAAAACGATAAAGTTGGCCCGTTTTCCTACCTCTAAACCATAACCGTCCTGAATATTTAAACAACGTGCTCCATTATAGGTGATCAGATCAAAATTTGTTTTCACTTCCTCTGGCGACATAATTTGGGCCAAGTGAATTCCATTGTCCAGAATATTCATCATATTGCCATTCCCCATGGGATACCAGGGGTCGTTTATAGAGTCTTGTGCGAAAGCAACATTTATTCCAGATTCCAAGAATTCTTTTACTCTAGTTAATCCGCGACGTTTGGGATAGGTGTCCTGGCGACCTTGCAGATAGGCGTTTTCCGTAGGACAAGAGATAAAGTTGAGCTTGCTCTTTTTAAAAAGATCCATCATTCTAAACGCATAGGAATCATCAGCAGAACCAAAGGAACACGTATGACTTGCGGTGGATCTACTGCCATACCCTTCCATAAGGACCAGGGCATTTAATAACTCTAAAAAACGGGAGTGCGGATCATCTGTTTCGTCACAGTGGACATCGATCAGTTTATCGTATTTTAATGCAAGCTCAACGATATCATGAACGGATTTTTCACCAAATTCCCGGGCAGGTTCATAGTGCGGAATCCCTCCCACGGCATCAGCTCCCATTTTCAGTGCTTCTTCGACCAAATCCCGTCCACCTTTAAACATATACATTCCTTCTTGTGGAAAGGCTACGATTTGAATATCAACGAGATGTTTTAGATCTTCTTTCATTTCTAACATAGCCTTTAGCGCTGTAAAGTTGGGATCTGTAACATCTATATGTGTACGGATGTGTTGCACCCCTTGGGAGACCTCATCCTTAATCCCTTTCAATGCCAATCTCTTAACACTTTCAACTGTCAAAGTTTCCTTGAATTTTGGCCACAATTCAATAGCCTCAAACAACGTACCCGAACCCGCTCCTTCTTGTCCAAGTTCAGATAATGTATATACGTAGTCCAAATGCAAATGGGGGTCGACATACGGAGGCATAACAAGCTTTCCTTCAAGATCAATTTCTTCTTCACATTTGGGTAGGTTGGTCCCAATATGCGTTATTTTTCCATCTTCCACAATCATTTCGGTTGCTGTATCATTGCGATAAATCTTCGCATTAAAAAACTTTTTTTTCATTTTATATTTGTTTGTATGTTAGTGAAGTGGTTTAAACTTTTTCCATTCGCTAGAAAGTAAACAATTTAAATCACTTCAGTACTATTTTCTGAAATCCGTTGTGTTCTTTAGTCAATATTAGCTTCGATCAACAAGCTACGGATTGAAGTCGATAAACTACGGCTATATTTTCTAAATTAACATGATATGGGTCATTGGGTTTGCAATTTTTAAGAGAACTTCTCCTATTAATAATTTGTAGTCGTAATCAGATTTAATATAAATCGAGATTTTTGGAACATTAGTCTAATCAACATGCGTAAATAGTAACCATGTCGTTAATTTTATCGATGATGGAAACAGTGCCTAATGTTAAATACAGCCAAGGTAACCTCCATGACTTCAAAGTAAAAATGTTGGCTAATAGCAGGAAAGTACTGCGATTAGCACGTGAAATACTAGTGGACAAAATGGGTAATACCGAAATGAATAGCAGTTGGGTGGCATCTTCATCATTAGATTTCTGCAGTAATAGCAAGCAGTTGTTGTATAATGTCGGCAGGGTATAAAGTATGTTCGCTGCGATGATTCGCCCGCACCACCTCAAGTGATATACAGTGTGTTTTTAAGCTTCCAATGCGGACCGGTCCCACTCGGCTAACGCAGCGCCCGCTTTATAAGTACTATTGAGGAATTCCAATAGTTTTTCTTCGGGTTCGTTAGATTTTTGCACGATGCTATATGGAAGTATAAACTCGCTTAAAGTTTTGTGATAATAAGCGCCTTTTGGCTTCACTTCGGCATTTTTATAGCCCTTAGGCTCCGGATACAGATAGGCATAAAAAGCCGCTTCGGGCAATGCCTCACTACCGGGCCAAAAGCCTAGACTTGCCACTTCATGGGAATACGCTTCCTCTGCTACCCAGTTGGGAAGGTTCGGAATGCCACCTGGATGGGTGGGTGCCGTTCGTCCGGAAAATCTGGATACTGCCAGGTCAAAGCTACCCCAGAAAAAATGCACCGGACTACATTTGCCTTTAAAATTACACCGCATGTGGGTAAGCACATTTTGCATTTTTAACAATGCCTGATGCAAGGCTGCAGCTTGTGTTTTATCGTAAGTTGCATTCCCGGTGTCCTTTTCAAATGGAATTGGGTTTTCTATTTCAACAGGCGTTGTGTTTATTTTTAATCCAATTTTCAAATCCTTGAGCACTGCAAATATCTTGTGGTAAAAATCAGCCACAGAATTGCCTTCCAGAATAAAATCCCGGACCTGTCCATCACTTGTGATTACCTTTAGCTTATGATTTATAAAATCAAAGTCTATTTGAAAATTCTTGGTTTTATAAGGCATATCAAGCGTGGAAAGACCAGTTGGGGTAAGGTGCAGGGCAATATGCCATGAGTGATTGATCCATGGAGATACAGCTAATTTTATCTTGCCGATAATTTGCGTCCACATATGCGCTGTAGCATAGGTCTCCTTCCCTTTTTTGTAGGATAATATAGGCCATTTCTCCATTTTATTTTCTTATTAAATTATATAAAAATCACTCTATTTGCTTCTTTTATCTCCTCTGGGGAGATGGTATGTGGCCGGCCCTCATGTACCTGCAGGTATACTTTTGCGTTCATTTTTTCCAGTATGTCGACGCTTTCTTTAACACGTTCAATCGGTACATGCGGATCGGGATTTCCGGTGCCAATAAAGATGGGCGTTTCGTTAAAGTTGCCCGAATAATTTTCTTCATTTATTTTGTCGCCAATAAGTCCGCCGGTAAATGCCGCAATACCGCCAAATTTTTGCGCATATCGCGAAACAAACTCCAATACCAGACAAGCTCCCTGTGAAAAACCCAGAAAGTAAATGCTTTCGGAGGCGATCCCTTGTTTCGTAACATCGCCTACCACCTCTTTGATCAATTCAAGAGCAGAAGAAAGCCAGGGCTCATTTTGTTCTGGATTAGCCAAAAACGAATGGGGATACCAAGTATTATTTGTAGCCTCGGGGGCAAGTAAGGCAAATCCGGACACATTTAAATGGGAAGTGAGTCCCAAAATATCACGGGCATTCGCGCCACGACCATGTACCGTGATTAAGACCTTTTCGGCTTCTTTTAATGAATTTCCCGCCGTTTGTATATTCTTCTTGTGCATAATGTTTGTCATTATTTCGTTTGTAGCTTGGGCAGCCCTTTTTCAATCTTATCCCGCATTGCTTTGTAACGATCCGGCAATTGCAGTGAACTTCCCAGATTTTCTACCGTTTCATCCGTTGCGAATCCGGGATTGTCCGTCGCAATCTCAAAAAGTACGCCACCAGGCTCACGGAAATAGAGGGAAAAGAAATAGTCCCGGTTTATTTTCTCGGTGATGTGAAGACCCCTTGCCTCAATATTTTTCCTAAATGACATCAAGGTCTCTTCATCTTTTACCCGAAAGGCAACATGATGGTTGGTACCACCAGCATTTACACCCCTCTGGGCTTGTGGCACTTCCAATAGATCTACTATTGCCGCATTCTGTACAGCATCGGTTTGATAGCGGAATAAATTGTCCTCCTGTTCTAACTGTTTGTAACCGAACACTTCGGTCAATATCGCAGCAGTGGCCTTGATATTATTTAGGGTCAAGGTAACCGTGTGAAATCCTTTGATCGCTACCTCGGCTTTTATTTCAGCAGTTTCCCAGCCTTTTCGATCATCATTCTGTTTCGCTTCGATCAAATTGAGCCACAATCCGTCCGGATCCTGAAAAGCAAGGTGTTTTTCTCCGAATCGCTCATTGATGATATCGTGGGGAGTATTGTTTTTTTCAAAACGGGATTTCCAGAAATCCAAACTTCCTCTCGGTACGGAATAGCCTATCTCCGTAGCCATTCCGGCACCGTTCTTTCCTTGCCTTACATTTGCCCAGGGAAAGAAGGTAAGTAGGGTTCCAGGAGCGCCTACATCGTTTCCAAAGTAGAAATGGTAGGTCTGGAGATCGTCAAAATTAACGGTCTTTTTAACCAATCGAAACCCGAGGGTTTTGGTATAAAAATCATAATTGCGCTGAGCATCACCCGCAATGGCGGTGATGTGATGCAGTCCTAATATTTTATTCATAATTTTCTTGTTAATTTTCGATTATAAATTGAATTTCAATGTCGGCTTCCTTTTGAGCGAAGTACTCACAAGAACAACGCAATATAATCATTCACTGTTCCAAATTAATGAATTTCAGGAAAGTGGCTCCGGGGGCGGCACATCACTGCTCGCCGGATTCGACCGGCTTTTGGGAAGCGGAATAAATTCCTTGTCATCGTTGGGTGGCAAGATAATTTTCCCGGTCTGCCAATCGTTTTTGGCTTGTTCGATGCGTTCTTTGCTCGAAGAAACGAAATTCCACCAAATAAATCGTTCACCCAGGGGCTCGCCGCCCAAAATCATAAATTCGGCATTTGTTTTGGCCAGTACGGTTGCCTCTTCGCTCTTTGAAAAGACGATCATTTGGCCATTGGAATAGGTTCTCCCCAATAGTTCCAAATTTCCACTTGCGATATAAATAGCTCTTTCGGAATGCTCGGTAGGCAAGTCTATCTTTGCACCGGCTTCCAATTTTAAGTGCAAGTAAAACAGTGGGGAATGGACGGCCACATCATTCTTCAATCCGTAGGCATTGCCGGCTATTAAACGCATCCAGATGCCTTTGTCTGTATATATCGGTAGTTGATCGGGTTTATAATTCTCAAAAGTGGGATCGTTTTCTTCGACAGACTTGGGCAGGGCCACCCAGGTCTGCAACATTTCCAGGCCGCCTTTTTGCAAAAGATCAGGGTCTTCGAAACGCTCGGAATGGGAAATACCCTTTCCAGCGGTCATCCAGTTTACTTCTCCCGGACGGATAATTTGCTCTACCCCCAGGCTGTCGCGGTGGGTTACGTTACCACTGAACAGGTAGGTTATCGTAGACAGCCCAATATGTGGATGCGGCAACACGTCCATTGAGGTTAATTCGGACGGGAAACTACCCATCGGTCCTGCGTGATCCATAAAAATAAAAGGACCCACCATTCTTTTCCGCCGAAAAGGCAGGATTCGCTTAACGCTTAAATGGGCACTAACCGCCGCTTCGCGAGCTTGTATTATAAGTTCTGGCATACTGTTCTTTTCAGGTTTTATCTAATTTATTGTTTCCTTGGAACAAAATATAGTCCAGCGACCACTTTCCAGGTCCGGTAAGCGTTAAGGCTATAAAAGAAAACAGGTACAAGAAGCGCAATTCTAAAATAGCAAAACCATCGCCAACCATAAAGGCATGAAAGATAACGATGACCAGAAAATTCATGGACAAAATTAATGTGGCTATCCTGGAAAACAAGCCCAAAATCAACAGAATGGAACAAATCCCTTCCGCAAAAGCTGCAAGGTAAAAGGAAGTGCTTGCTCCAATACCTATGGGGTCCAAAAACTGGATTTCCTGCCCGCTAAGAATAACGGACATTTTTTTAAAGCCGTGGCCATAGATCAAAACAATGCCAAGGACCAATCTAAAGATCAACAGACCGGTATCATGGCCCATATTCCATTTCCTGACCAAAAAATCTAAAGTTCCTTTCATTTACTAATTGCTTTAAATTGTTATCCAATTGAAGTGATAATTCTTAAATGTACCCTTTTTTATTTAGATGTCGGAAATGACAGAATTTTAGCTTAGAAATTTTATCGTTTTTCCAATTGCCTGCGTAATTTATTTTCCACCTCGGTCAACAGCGCATGGAAATTATCTCCGTAATCTGAAGCGAAGGGGTCGTTACCTGGGACGCCTAGTCTAATACTTACCTGTTTTTGTTGGGTTTGTTTATCCATTTTATTTTCTAAATATACATCTGCCCACTCTATTTTGCCATAAAACCGGCTTAGGCGTGCGATACATTTACGGATGGTATCCTTTACGTCTTCCCCAATGGTAATATCTACCGCCTCAATGTTAATTTTAATTCCCGAAAAGTTTTCAGTGTGCTGCATAAAATTATTTATTAAAATTTCCTTGATTTTTGTTTTGAGTTCTTTTGAAACGACTTCAGCATAGGCGAACTCCGTTCTCTGGGCGACCTTCCACTACTGATCAAAGCAATTGTTATAGGGAAAATGATCCGATAGGCAGCCGTTTTTAACTTACTTGTCGTTGGGTGAGGGAATTGAGGTACCTCTTTTCTCCAATGTCTTTCCCTGCGTGCCAGCGAGTTGCTTTTATTGTCGCCCAATTTTATTTAATGCGTTGCAAAAAAATTAAAAGGCCATTAAAAAAATTCGATTTTGATTGCTATCGGCATAAAATGTAAGCCTTTAAAATCTGTTACTGCTTTGATCTGATGTATGATCTCTGGCGGTATTACATAACCTTCTCCCGTTTTTAATAAAATATCTTCGCCACTAATTTTAAGGACACATTCCCCTTCATGTAAGAAAAGTATCGATTCCTTATCTGCGCGATGTTTTGGCAACAAATCCCCTGCCTTGGCCTGCATTTGCTTAGCCACTAAATTTTTGCCCGTGGCAATTGTTCCGATATTCGGTCTTGTTACTTTTTCCATGATTGAATAGTTGTCTGGTTCTACTGCGAAAATTGTGGGCAACCCTTAAACCTACTTTCCTCGAGACAACCGGCCGTGCATGGGCAAAAGGAAAAAAAACAAAGGCGCCTAAACCATAAGGAAAGGCCATAAAGGCCAATCAGGGGGCATAAGCTTCATCTTTACCAATTACTAGTCATTGCTCTTTTATCTTTTCGTCATTGTGTCCAAAAGAATATCATCCCAATTTCTTCCACAGAAATAATGGTAGAACCATTTAATTATAATTTAATGTCTTCGGTACTAACTCTTATTCGTCCAAATAGAACCATTTTTGGTAGTATGCTTTGCTAAATTCCCATTTACCGCAAGTTCATTCAATTGTTTTTCACTTTCATTTCTCGGAGTCCCAGAAAGTTCGGAAAACTCTTTTGCGGTAAGCGTAGGATATATGGCGAACAGTGTTTCCCAATTTTTACTGTATTCGCTTTTGGTGATATTGGCATTGAGTTTTAGAATGGCCATTTCGTAAAAAGCGTACGGTCTTGTACCATAAATCGTCTCTGTATTTCCAGCATCATCAACGACGAAAATAGTCGGAAATCCCCTTACGCCCAGTTCTTTACCCAATTTCAAATCTTCTTCAAACAACGTCTTTGCCCTACCCTCAAAATCGGTTTTTAATCGCTCCACATTGAGCCCGACTACTTCAGCCGCAGTTGCTAAATGCTCCCACTTTGCAATATTTTTCTTTTGTAAGAAAACCATTTCCCGAATTTCCCTCATAAATAGGTTGGCCTTTTCCACATCTTGCATTTGTGCGGCTTTAAACGCTATGGATGGCGGATAGGAAGAGTCTAATGGATCTACCAACCACAGGTCGCCATCAATGGGCATATCGTAATGAACACTCACTTCGTCCCAGTGATCTGCCACGTCTGAGGGTTTACTAATACCACCGCTGTTGTAATTCCAGTCGGGCAATAAGCCTCCCATTCTATATTCTATTTCTATAGCATCGCCATATTCCAATTTAAGTTTTCGCAATTGTGGTTCTATACCCCAACACGATGAGCAAATAGGATCCGTAAAATAAATTAGCTTTAAGGATTCCCTCGTTGATCGTTCACTGCTTTGTGATGGTGCTTTTGTTGTTTCATCAGTTGTTTCACACATTCCGGTTTCTATGTCGCATAAAAGCGGATTAGTTTTTAATGTCACGTTATCCATATTGTTTGTTTTTAATTATTTATTTCATTCAATTTCAGCCAACATTTCTTGCTTAATTCACCTCTAAATTCTTAGCTGTTGACAGATAATTACAAATATACTGACAATTTAGTGTACATTTGATATGCATTTCCTTTTGGAAAGTACTTTCCAATAGGAAACTAACCTTGTGAATTTTACACCTAGTTTGGTGTTTTATAAAAAATGCAACCTATGAAAAAGAAAGCAGTAATAAACAATACGTCCGTTTGTCAAGTTAGGATGCAAGCTATCAGCGATACGATGAGCATTTTATCAGGAAAATGGAAATTCCATATTTTAGGGACGCTTATAGAAGGCAACAAATTGGGGTTTATGGATCTGTTGCGAGAAATTGACGGTATCGGGACCAAAATGCTCTCCAAGGAACTTCAAGACTTGGAAATGAACCACTTGGTTAGTCGCACGGTTATGAATACAAAACCCATTACTGTGGAATATGCCATAACCGAATACGGTGCAACGCTGTCGCCTCTTATACGTGAGTTGGCAAAGTGGGGTATCGACTATCGACAGTCGGTTCACGGTTCTAAAGGTGTCTAAACGCTTATACACCCTTCGGGATGTCGCCGTTTGCCATATAGGTTACTTTACTTCTTCCGAGGTCGCAAACTCCTCCATTCTTGTAATCAAATCGTTTTCAACGGTATATATCTGAACCCATTTTTGCTTTAGTTCCCTTCCAGACCGTTTTACTTTTTGATGTTCCTTGCCCAATACAACAACCATATTTCCTTCAACGATATATTGTTGAGGTTCAAAGTTGATGATTTCAGTTCTTTCGAGAATATTTGTAAAAAATGTCCGTACGCCTTCCTTTTTTTCAAAAGTACCCGCAGGAATAATTTGCGTGCCGTGATATATCCATACGGTGTCTTCAGATACCGTTGCAACGAATTTCTCTACATCGCCACTACCAAAGGCAGTGAACATTCTCTCTACTACTGCTTTTGCAGAATTTTTCATATTACTATATTTTAATGTTAGAAGTGAATTAAACTTTTTGTTTTGCAAACTGCAAGTGAACCACAATGCTCACATCCTTTCCAACACCAGCAGCGGTTGGGTCAAAGTCAATATTATAATCAAACCTATCGATGGTCGTTTTGGCTTTCATCCCTAATTTTTCGCCTTGGTCGCTCTTGGCCGTTCCACCGTAGTGTACATCAAAAATCACGTCTTTCGTAACATTTTTTATGGTCAGTTTTCCGTACAATAAATAACTATCGGGTCTACCTGTCGCTAAAATTCTGGTGCTTTTAAAAGTCATTTCCGGGTATTTTTCTACCTCAAAAAAATCAGGACTTCTCAAGTGATTATCCCTATCCTCTACATTTGTATTGATACTTTTTACTTGCACGGTAAAATCAAAATCCGCATTGTTTAATGCTTCCCCATCTGTAGTTAAGTTCCCTGCGTAATCCAAAAATTTTCCGTTCACAATACTAATTCCGGAATGTGATATATTGAAATTTAATGAGGAGTGGAATGGGTCTGCCTTCCATTGTGTTTGTGCAAATGCACTTGTCGTAAGGAATATCAATGCAATTAATGATATAAGATTTTTCATCGTATTTTATTTTTTAACGTTAGTAATTTTAATAATAGTTCTCGCTGTTCCTTGTACCTGCCGATAGTCAACTCCATTAAAAGAAATATTGGCGCCGCTATTTCAAGTGTTGATTTAATGTCAATTAACCATAAAGAATCTAACAGCCCAGATGCCTTAAATATTTAAACAATACTATTGTTTCGCATGCGTGTCGACCCATTTTTCGAAGGCTCCCATAAAGTTTTTCAGGAAATCTTTGGTAGAATCGTCGGTAAGCTTTCCATTATCGTCAAAGAGTGCTGCGGCTCCCCCAATGTATGCTTCCGGCTGTGCCATAGTATTTACGTTAACAAAAACCAGGGACTGTCTCAAATGGTGGTTGGCCCCAAATCCGCTAATGTTACCTATGGAAACACTCACAATAGCCGCCGGTTTTCCATCCCAGGAATTTTGTCCGTAAGGGCGGGAACCCACATCGATCGCGTTTTTTAAAACCCCGGGTACCGAGCGGTTATATTCAGGGGTCAGAAAGAGAAGTCCATCCGCAGCGATGATTTGTTTCCGGAATGCTACCCATTCCTTGGGCGGCGTTGCCTCCAGGTCTTCGTTGAACATTGGAAGATCCGCTATGTCCAATAGTTCGAGGGATAACGACTCAGGTGCAATTGCCATTAAGGCTTTTGCTGTTTTCAAGTTAAAGGATTCTTTACGAAGACTTCCTACGATAACTGCAATTTTGTACTTTTTCATAATTTTTATTTTTAAATAGTTATAAATGATAAAATATTGTTTATTCTATCATTATTCGATTTTTAAAAGTATCGAGTGGATATTAATATAACCCGAGCAAACCATATTGCCAAATTTCCTGCCCCTGCTTAGGTAGGGTGGACCGTCTTACGATTTGGGCTTTACTAGTTTGGAGGAATAAGCTCCTTTTACCAATCATCCCGCTCTTCACGGATTTCTTTCATTAAATCATCATACCGCTCTATCAATTTAGCGGATATTTTCTTAGATGATCTGTGTAATTTTCTTAACTGCAACGATAACAAAATGCTAAAAAGTCCTGCAAACAGAAAGCTAAGGGCTACTAATACGACAACACTCATTCCAGCGTAAAGCGGATTCCAAATAAGCATAAATGAGACGACGGTGCCAAGAATGCCTAAGATTAAAAGTCCGCCCCATTTTTTATTGCCATATTTTTTGATGTCTATGGCAAAGCCGATCGTTGAAATTGAACGAAATAGGATTACGAAACCGACATAAAAAGCTAGAACTGTTATGGACAATGCGGGATTTATCAATAATAAAAATCCTACGATTAAAGTGATAGCGCCGAATGCCAATGACCAACCCCAATTGTCCAGTTGATCTTTGTTTGCAATAGAAAAAACGATTTCTGAAAGTCCACCAAACAAAAAAGACAATGAAAACAATAAAGATAGGGTCAATAGTGAACCTGCTGGCGAGGTAAATGCCACAATGCTGACAATTACAAAGAAAATGCCCACCAGTAACGGAATGTACCAGTGTTTAATGGCCTGTTTTAAGGTTTTTAAGAATGATGTTTCCAAGGTTTTATTCTTTAAGGGTTAATACTTTTTCTTTTGTTCTTTGTGTTTAAGGCATTGTTTTAATGTTATGCACTACTCCTCCATCTACCAAAATATCCGTACTAGTAATAAAACGTGCAGCATCACTTGCCAAAAAGTAGATTACGTCTGCAATATCTTCTGGTTGACCATTTCGCTTTAATGGAGTAGCTTGTTTTATCATTTCCATTCTTTCAGGATGTTCCACCGCTGCTTTTAATGCCATTGGTGTTTCAATAACTCCGGGTGAGACCGATACAATTCTTGCGCCTTTTTCTCCCCATTTATCTGCGTTTTTATGGGTTAGCAATTGAACACCACGTTTTGCAAAATTGTACATGGTATCCGAATCATTATTTACAAACCGGCTTACAATATCAAAAGATTCTGGTGCTTGCGGATTTGTCAGTGCTTCGTCGTATTCTTTGTTTGCGGGAACCGTATGTGCCATCATCGATGAAAGCAATATAGCTACTGAATCCTTTACGGCGAGCTCGTGAAAGGCATCGACCAAAAGTTCTGTTGCAACTAAATCTATCGTATAGACCTTTTTTAGGTCTTTAACCGTTCCACTTACGCCAGCTGTATTTATCAATGCTTTTAACGAACCACTTTCGGCAACAAATTGGATCAGCCTATCAATATCATTCTTATCCGTAATATCACAAGCAATTCCCGTAACGTCAAATCCATCCTTTGATAATATTTCTACCGATTCATCAACCATCTTTTGGGAGTAGTCGGTCAAGACCATTGCTTGGTTTTTAAACCTTCTGGCACAAGCGTGCCCGATGCCCCCAGCTCCTCCTGTAATCACTATTATGTTTTTTTGAACTTTCATTTATTACTCATTTAATTAGTCCGATTAAAATCATGGTATGGCATCAAATCCATTAAAGTTGGGTAATTCCCGCATTAAAACCATTATTGCCATAATATGTTATTTCGCTATCTATGGCAATGATCATTATCATGTTGAAGGATATTCGAGAAAGTCTATCCGTTGGCAGGTCTCTGGGCACAATTATAGTAAGGCGTCAAGTTGAAGCTGTTTAAGCTCTCCAAAGTTAATTAATCACTCTTGCCGCACCTTCCCATACTCCAGGTCTAATTAAAACCGGTATCTGATATGGCGGATCTGGATAATCCTTACCGCTCCGCCCATTTTTGGAAGTGGTATTGGTGATCGCTTTCTACCCTAGGGTTCTCCCTTGTAGTAAAGGAAGCCTTATCGCGTACCTGGAAAAAACAATTTTCTACTTTTCTAACCACGATCTTTTAACACGAGTACCGGAACGCGTGGATGGTAACCGAGTTCCTTGACCAATGGTTTTGACACTATTCTGCTAAAAAAATTGCGTTTTTGGTTCACAAAAGCAACGATATCGCTGTCACGGCTGTCGATAAAAGTGTTGATTCCCTCATGTACCGCCACCTCTTCCATTTCATGGAAACTATGGCCGACATTTTTAAAAAGCCTTTCCAACAATTCCTTATTGTCTAGTTGTGACTTGTTCAATTTGGTAGATTCCTTAATGTGAAGAACTCGTATATCCGCATCGTGCATCTGTGCGATATTGATCAAATATTTGAGCTCTCTCCGTTTAAAGGGTATTTTATAATCTGTAGGAAACACTATTTCTTTTGGGGGCCTAAACCCAACGTCTTCGGGTATGGCCAGTACGGGGCAATTAGAAATATTTTCCATGATGTTTATGGTATTCATACCAAAAACCACGGTTCTCGAACTGGTCATACCCTTAGTGCCCATAATAATGATATCAATATCGTTTTTTGCAATCACATCTCTTACACCTTCCAGTAAAAAATTGTTGGACGCAATTGTTTGGTAGCTGTGTTTTGGGTTTTTGCCATGCTGCCCTAGCGTTTGCAAAAGATTCTTAAACAGTTCATCCGTTTCCGGTTTTTGGATCGTATAGGAACGCAGTCCAGAAGGACTGTAGGTATGACTGTCAATTGAATAACCATCCGGATGATAGGTGTTCAAAAAATAAAAAGTGCTTTTCCGATCCAAATAAAGTTCCAACGCATACCGAGCTGCATTGAGGGCGTTCCTTGAAAAATCGGTCAGTAATAATATTCTTTTGTCCATTATAGCATTTTGATTAATTGACAATATTAGGATACATTTATAACCACTGAAATGACAATACTCAATAGCTATCCAAAAAAATTGAGCGGGAAATCACCATTTCTTGTTATTCCAAGGCGATAGAAATCTGTTGGTCCGTTCCTATATGGGTTTCCGCAACCGTCCTATGTTATTATTTATCTACATAGGGAATCACCATAAACGGGATGTCTATCTGAAGCCCGATCTTTTTTATAACCGGCTCTACGAACATGCGTTCGAAAAAAGTATGTTTGTTGCGTACCATGACCAAAAAGGACATTGTTTTCTTTGTTTGAAATTGATTGATGGCTTCGATAACCCCATTATCGGGCAGGTCGTTAAAAATAAGTTCGGACTGGGCAAGAATAACCTGAAGCTTTTGTTTGTTCTGCGATTGCTCATCCGTTAAATCGTATCCCGATGATATATGTAACACATCTATACTGGACCCATGCATTTTTGTGATATCTAAAAGCTGCTGTAGTTGTTCTTTTTTATACCCAACTTCATAATCAGTCGGGAATAAAATAGACTTGGGAGCCACATATTCAAATCCGGAAGGAACCGCAATTAAGGGACAAGTGGTTTTGTTAATAACTTGGGTGGCATTAGTGCCAAAAAGAATTTCCCGGGCGTTGGTAGCTCCCTGGGTTCCCATAATAACCAAATCGGCCTTTACGTAATCGGATATTTTCTGGATTTCATCCGTTAAGGTATTGAAAGCAGCCCGGATCGTAATGTTGTGTTCTGGGTTCTCAAATTCTTCCTGCAATCGCTTTCTTAACGCTTCCAATTGCTTAATCGCCTCGATTTGATAGGGGTCTCCAAGGCTGTCTTGGTGCGGGCTTTGAAATACGTACTCCACTTGAAATATGGGCGGGGTATACGTATGCAACAGGTGAAAGGTTGCTGGAATATTCTTGAAGAGTTGGATTGCATATCTAATCGCATTATAGGCGTTCTCGGAAAAATCTGTGGGTATAATGATGTGTTTCATGTCATGTAAGTTTATTAGTTTGGCCATTAATTACTGCTGTTGGCATTAGGTGCGGGCGGACATAGATATATCGGCCCGAAAATATTATTCTAGCCTGATTCGGGAAGGCAATGGCCTGTCCGATATTTTAAATCTTTTTGGAATCCTATCCCTTGGTAGGTCTCGGGGCCCATCTATTATAAGGCGTCATGTCAAAGCTATTTACTTCATCCATGGTCAAGCCAAGTGCTTTTGCCACACCCTCCCCGTACTCCGGGTCTGCTTTATAACAGTTTCTGATATGGCGGATCTGGATAAATTTATCCGCACCTCCCACTTGAGCAGCGGTATTGCTAAACAACAAACCTGCTTTGCCATCGGCTTTGATGATACGGAACAAATCGCCCGGTTGGGTGAAGTAATCTTCATCGTCGTCCCTGAAATTGTGGGCGTAGGCGGTACCGTCCATTTCCAAAGGTGGTTCTTGTGCCGCTGGCTGTTCCTGCCATTCGCCATAACTGTTCGGTTCGTAATGCTTGTCACCACCGTAGTTGCCATCCACACGCATGGTTCCGTCCCGATGATAAGCACGGTACGGACAGGTGGGTTTGTTTACGGGAATTTGATAATGATTTACACCCAGTCTGTAACGTTGTGCATCTCCATAGGAAAACAATCTTCCTTGGAGCATCTTGTCCGGGGAAAACCCTATTCCTGGAACCACATTCGTTGGATTGAAGGCGGCCTGCTCCACGTCCTGGAAGTAGTTATCCGGGTTCCTGTTCAACTCGAACTCACCTACGGGAATAAGCGGAAAATCTTTCTTGTACCAAACTTTGGTCAGGTCGAAAGGATGGAAGCGGTAGGTCCTCGCCTGCTCTTCCGTCATTACCTGAACGAACATTTTCCATTTCGGGAAATCCTTTTTTTCAATTGCATCAAAAAGATCTCTTTGGGATGACTCCCTGTCCATCCCGACTAATTTCATAGCCTCCTCATCGGAAAGATTTTCGATTCCCTGTTGCGTAACAAAATGAAACTTCACCCAATGTCTTACGTTACTTTTATTGATGAAACTATAGGTATGGCTTCCAAAACCATGCATGTGCCGGTAACCCTTGGGAATACCTCGATCGCTCATCGTTATGGTGATCTGGTGCAAGGATTCTGGGAGCAATGTCCAGAAATCCCAATTGTTGTTGGCGCTCCGCAGATTGGTTTTTGGGTCGCGTTTTACGGCGTGGTTCAGGTCTGGGAACTTCATCGGGTCTCGAAAGAAAAATACCGGGGTATTGTTGCCAACCAGATCCCAAATGCCTTCCTCGGTATAGAACTTGAGCGCAAAGCCCCTGATGTCCCTTTCGGCATCCGCTGCTCCTCGTTCTCCTGCGACGGTAGAAAACCGGCTGAACATTTCGGTCTTTTTACCGACCTTACTAAAAATATCGGCCTTGGTATATTGCGTTATATCATGGGTTACTGTAAAAGTGCCAAAAGCGCCCGACCCCTTTGCGTGCATTCTTCTTTCCGGGATCACCTCTCGGTCAAAGTTTGCCATTTTTTCTAGAAACCAGGCATCCTGCATTAACATGGGCCCGCGTGGACCGGCGGTTTGTACGTTCTGGTTATCCGGAACAGGTGCCCCGGTCTGTCTCGTGAGTTTTGACTTCTTATCTTCCATTTCTTTTCGTTTTTAATGTGTATGAATTTAAGTTAATTCGATGTTTTTAGCAATTCAATCTATGCCCATAGCCCATTGAAAATGGCTTCTTTAATTTTAGAAATATTCGTTGAAGGATATTTCTATGGGGTTTCAATTAAAAGAAACGCACAAAACACGGAATCATATCCTCGTAATATCCGTTGGCGTTTCCACCAATATAGTCCTGTTGCCGCGTAACGCTATAGGCTGTTTCATAATTTCCGGATGGTTCTGTATCAAGGTTATCCAGTCTTCCGAAGAGAAACATTGAAGCGTGAATTTTCTTCTGTATTTGTAGTGTTCCTGATTGACCATTTCTCTGATCTTAATGCCCAAGCGATTTGCCAGCTCGGTAATTTGCATACCAGTCAAAGGGGTTTTTAAAATATCGATTTCTTCAATAGGAAGACCATGCGTCATAGCATATGCCAATGCTTGTTTTCCTCGTTGAGATCTGGAATTATAAAACAGGGTTATCTGCCTATCCGATGTAGATATGACTCCCGTATTATTTATAGATCTTTGCATTTTTTAATTTATTATTGATTAAATTATTCTTCCAAAAACTGCCTTAACACGTATTGCAAAATACCACCGTGCCTTAGGTACTCGATTTCGATTTCCGAATCCAACCGGGTTAGTGTCTTGAACTTAATCTCCGAACCGTCTTCCTTTCTGGCGGTTACATCGAGTTCCTTACCTGGTTTAAGACCTGCTTCTATTCCGGTAATGGAAATAGTTTCGCGTCCCGATAAACCAAGACTGTTGGCATCTTCCCCTTGTTTAAATTTAAGGGGCAAAACTCCCATTCCCACTAAATTAGATCGGTGAATACGTTCGTACGAACTAGCTATAACCGCTTTCACTCCCAATAAACTGGCTCCCTTCGCCGCCCAGTCCCGTGAGGATCCAGAACCGTATTCACTGCCGGCCAGCACTATCAATGGGGTATCGTTTTCTATATACTTCATAGCGGCATCGTAGACGCTCAGTTCCTTGTTCTCCGGAAAATAGGTCGTAAAACCGCCCTGTTTCGAAGCGATATCGTTCTTGATGAACACATTGGCGAAAGTGCCACGCATCATTACCTCGTGGTTGCCCCTTCTAGAACCGTATGAGTTAAACATCGTTCGCTCTATTCCGTTAGCTTTGAGGTATTGCCCTGCCGAACTCTCTTCCGAAAACGAGCCTGCGGGCGAAATATGATCGGTAGTGACGGAGTCGCCGAGCTTCATCAGCACTCTGGCATTCTCAATATTGCCAAGTTGTTCCGGGGTTTCACTGATATCCTTGAAGAACGGAATTTCCTTAATATAAGTGGAATCATCTTTCCAATCATAGTCCAATCCGGTCGGTGCCGGTAAGTTTTGCCATTGTTCTTCCCCATCAAAAATCACGGCGTATTCTTGGGCATAATCCTTTCGCGCAGTGGCACTTTCAATAGCCTCCTGAATCTCTTTTTGAGAAGGCCAAATATCCTTTAGAAATACGTCCTGCCCGTTTACGTCTTGGGTCAAGGGTTCTTCCAATAGGTTAACATCTACACGTCCAGCGATAGCATAAGCAACCACCAACATAGGCGATGCCAGAAAGTTCATCCGAATCTTGGGATGGATCCTGGCCTCAAAATTTCTGTTCCCGCTCAGGACCGAAGCGGCTACAAGGTCGCATTCGTCTATCGCCTTTTCAATATGTGGGGGCAATGGGCCCGAGTTGCCGATACAAGTCGTACAACCATAGCCAACCACGTGGAATTTCAAGGCCTCCAGATGCTGTAACAGACCCGCACGCTGTAAATAATTGGTCACGACCTTGGAGCCGGGCGCCAAGGATGTCTTTACCCACGGTTTAACATCCAGCCCTTTTTCCACGGCCTTTTTTGCCACTAGTCCGGCGCCTAGCATTACCGATGGGTTAGAGGTATTGGTACAGGAAGTAATAGCCGCTACCACTATAGAACCATCGCTCAGAGCGTATTCTTGATTGCCTTTACTGATTCGGACGGAGTGCAGTGCAGAATCCTTCTGAACCGCTACTTCTACATCGTCTGCCACCTCTTGGTCTCGAAACCGCTTGTTGAAACGCGTTCCCGACCCCCCCTCGGCGTACCATGTTTGGCGTTCTTCCAACGGCACGTAATCCCTTCCGTGCATCTCTTTTAGAAGGCTTCCAAATTGATCTTTCAAATTTTTTACTAAAATTTTGTCCTGCGGACGTTTTGGCCCCGCAACCGACGGTTGCAACGTGGACAAGTCTACCGTAACCACATCGGAATATTCTATGTTTTCCTTGCCCGTGCGCCAAAGGAGGTTGTTTTTACAGTATTGATCCACCAAATCGATTTGTTTTTGGTCGCGATTGGTCTTTTCCATGTACCGAAGGGTCTGGCCGTCAACGGGAAAATAGGTAACGGTACAGCCAAATTCGGGAGACATATTGGCAATCGTGGCACGATCCGGTACGGACAAATGATCCAGACCGTCACCAAAAACTTCCACAAAATCTCCCACTACTCCATATTTACGCATCTGGTTCGTGATTTCGAGCACCATGTCGGTAGCGGTTATACCTTCGGGAAGTTTTCCTTTCAATTGTAGACCTATAACCTTGGGGCTGGAAAAATAAATGGGCTGTCCTAAAAGTGCTGCTTCGGCCTCGATACCGCCAACGCCCCACCCAATGACTCCGATACCATTGACCATGGGCGTATGGGAATCGGTCCCGACCAAGGTATCGGGATAGGCCCAACCATCCCTTTCAACAATGACTTTTGCCAGATATTCCAGGTTTACTTGATGGCAGATACCCATCCCGGGGGGTACCACGGTAAAATCCTCAAATGCGTTCTGCGCCCATTTTAACAACTCGTAACGCTCGCTGTTACGCTTGTATTCATACTCCACATTCTTTCTATAGGCATAATCGGTGCCGAAAAAGTCGACCTGCACGGAATGGTCGATTACCAGATCCACGGGTACTTTGGGATTTATGCTCGCCCCATCCTTGCCCTTGCGAATGGCTTCGGAACGGATAGCGGCGATATCGACCACGGCAGGAACACCTGTAAAATCCTGCATAAGCACCCGGGCCGGTTTATAAGGAATAGACGTATCGCTGCCTTTTGGGTTCCAGTTAATAAGGTTTTTTATATGTTCTTCGTTCACCAAAAAACCATCGTAGTTTCGCAGGGCGTTTTCCAATAAAATGCGGATTGAAAACGGTAGCTTTCTTACCCGCGGATGTGTTTCCGCAACTTTTTCCAAACTGATGATATTCAGATTCTGGCCTTTGGCCGAAAGCTTGCTACCAAAAGAATTCTTGTCTATTTTCATGTCTTTTCAGAGTTTTAATTACAAAATAATGTGGACCGAGCTCAAATGCGTTCAATACCAAGTACGGTTTGATGATAAAAGAATCCATAATATTTGATTATTTGATAACAATTGCCACTTTATATACAGTTTTAAACAACATATAAATACGACTGCCTACAAGGATACAAGTTAGTGAAAATTATTATTAAATCTGTGCAAAACAAGGGATTTGCACAAGTAGCAATGCCAACGGCCCGGTAACCAAAGAAGTGCCGTGCCCACAGATCAAAAAAAATTGGTCCCGGTCATGGCCACCGAGGAAATGCCGGGATTCTAAGAAAATTTAATTGCGTTGTCAACAACCGGAATTAATTGTGTTTTCGAAGAAATCGAAGGCTATCGGATCCAAGTCCACAAAGGTTATCCCCGCTGATCCTCTTCTGAAAGACAAACACAAGCTGTGTGGAAGTGGATCAATAAGTGCCACATTGATCATTTTTTCCCATTCCCCGTTAAATTGTGCAAATATAGGTTCAGTTTTCAATTTCATTAATTTTAGTATAGTATGCCTCGGCATATTGCAGCATCCCAAAATCATTGGGGTGCGTGCCATCTACAAAACTATCGATACCCAGACCAATGGCTTCTTTCTTCAACAAATAAATGGCGGGAATCTTTTCGTGGATCAATTCATTAAATACCTCAAGGGTAGCGACATTGAGGACGGTGTACGTGTGCAACCGTCCTGGCTGCACTTCGCCATTGGAATAGCCGGCGTGCTCCACGATCAAGATTGGGGTGTCCGGATGTTTTTTGCGAATATCCTTTACGGCTTGTTTCAATCGTCTTTTGGCTTCTTCAGGACCCAATTCCTTACCAGAGCCAAAGTTGGCCATACAATCCAAAACATAGACCGATGCATTCATATCGGATATGAAATCGATAATTTCTGGTTCTAGCCGGCCATTGCCCGAAAACCCTAGATTGACGACCTGTCGGTGCAGTTTTCTTTCCAAAATATTGGACCACGCCATACCGGCCCTACTGGCGCATGCGCCTTGGGCAATGGAGGTGCCATAAACTACGATCGGCTTTTGCTTCCCGTCCGTATCGACCTTGCTAAAGGTTGTATCCGAATCGATTCCAATTTTCAACCATTTTACCGAATTGTAAAGCGGCAGGTACAACCGAAAATAGTTGAGCTTATCGGCAAGGTCAGCCTTAAAACCACGGTATTTGTATGAAATAGTGTCCCCAAAATGATAATTTCCCCGGGCCCACAGCCATTTTTCCTCTTTGTCCAAAACATAAAGGTCTACCCCGCT
This sequence comes from Cerina litoralis, assembly GCA_022008415.1. Classification (GTDB taxonomy): domain Bacteria; phylum Bacteroidota; class Bacteroidia; order Flavobacteriales; family Flavobacteriaceae; genus Cerina; species Cerina litoralis. The sequence goes on along the minus strand of JAIRBC010000013.1, from coordinate 109,356 downwards.
CACCCCGGTTGCCGGCATGTGCGGAAAGGCAAGTTCGCCCTTTACTTGGTATTTTACCTCTATCGTAGGGCTATTGGTATAAAAATCGATATAAAGTCCAGCTGAATTAGTGGAAAGATTCCACACCGGCTCCCTTACCTTCGATCGCATTTCCGCAGGGAAACGTCGATAGGGCAACGTTCTATCACCCTGTATTTTCCCTTGTACGGAAAAATTCTTTTCGGTATGCCATTTTAGGGTTTCTTGTTGAGCATTACTGTAAAAGACAAAAAATAGTAAGCAAACAGAAATCCTTCGGAAAATATACATAAGACTAAGTTTTATTCGTCCTTATTTTAATCGCGGGCTATTACATCTAGGTCCATCCGGTTATATTAAGAATAGGGCCGCCATCTACAAAATACGGATTCGGGTTTTCTCCACGGTGAAATGACTCCCAAATTCCGTATTCCATCGTTCTTGTTCCATAACGTTTAATGTCTAGAGGATTGGCTCCTGTTTCTTGCTAGTTTCAATTCTTACTTCTTATCCTTAAAAATCAAACTAAAAATATATCCGAAAATAAAACAGGAAGCTACCCCGAAGAAGGCGTACATTAAAAAATTGATTTCCGTAAACACACTTATGTACCAAATCAGGATAGCACTCGCCACTAACCCCAAAAGTGTTCCCGTAGCGTTTGCCTTTTTGGTCAACATCCCCAACAGGAACATGCCTCCCAAGCCTCCGGTAAAAAGCCCCAGATATCGATAAAATTGGTCCCAAAGGGATTTTATATTGGAATTGGCCATCCAAAGCGCCAGCAATACACCCGCTATTCCGGTAAGCACGGTAGCAACCCTAGCGATTTTCAACAATTTACGATCCGATGTTTTGGGCCGAAAATGTTGATGAAAATCATTGCAATAGGCCGTTGATACCGAATTCAGGCTACTGCTGATGCTAGACATCGCCGCGGAAAAAATTCCCGCCACCAACAGTCCAGACACCCCAGTAGGCAACTCTCTTACGATGTACCAAGGAAAAATTGAATCGTTGTTGGAAATTGCCGGGGAGAGCTTATTGGGCATCTCCGAATAAAAAATAAACAACAGGGTTCCCAAGCCAAAAAAGATGATGGTCGCCGGGAGCGTCAGCACTGCGTTCGTGTAAAGCGTTTTCTGGGAATTCTCGACGCTGGAACTCGTCAAGTACCGCTGCACAATGGTCTGGTCCGTACCTTGGGTAACCATGGCAGAGGCCAAACCGCCTATGAATACCACCCAAAAAGTAGATTCAGTAAAATTGAAGTCCATATTCGCAATGTTAAACTTGTCGCGTTCGGAAGCAAAGGCGATCATCTCCCCAAAGGAAGTTTCCGTGTGGACCATAATCCAAATTACGGCCAAAATACTACCGCCCAACAACACTATAACCTGGAGTACATCCGTCCAGATTACCGCTTCTATACCTCCAAAAGTGGTATAAAGAATACACAGCACGCCCATGATAAGGATACTGGCCTCCACGGGTATTCCGGTGACTATGGAAATAGCCAGGGAAGGCAACAACAGCACGATGCCTATCCTTCCCAACTGGAACAAAATAAAGGAAAAGCTACCGAAGGCACGTGCCAAATAATTGAATCGGTCCTCCAGATATTCGTAGGCTGTACGGATATGAAGTTTGTTAAAAAAAGGAATGAAAATACAGGCGATCAGCGGAGTGATCAAAATGGCGGTTATATTCAAAAAGAAAAAGGACCAATCCGTGACAAAGGCTTTGGCGGGAATGGCCATAAAGGTAATGGCACTCAGTAAAGTGCCAAAAACGCTTAGGCCCGAAGCCCACCATGGAATACGTCCACCGCCTACAAAATAATCTTCGGTAGATTTTTGTTTTCGCGCAAAATAAATCCCGATCATAAGCGAAATTAAAAGATAGAGGGCCAATACGGAATAATTAATAATCCCAAAAGGATGGGTCTCTTCAGCTATGATAAACTCACGTACTTTAGGTGTTCTGATTCCTGGAGAAACCTCCCCTGACACCATTACAAATTCCCCATTCTTTTTAAATGCCAACGCTGTTACCGGAATTTTGTTCGCCAAAGTATCGTATACGTACCACGTTTTGGTAATAGAATTAAAACCGAGGATATCCTTGGAAAATCCGGGATGATTATCCAATATTTCATTTCTTTTTTTCAGCAACCGTTTTGCGATAGAATCATTGTCCGTTCTTTCTAATTGCAAGGTTATATTTTCGAGTTGATCAAAGAGCACTTCATCAGACCCGCCGTAAACCATGATATGCATGGAGCCCATCGTTTCTGCCGAGGCGCCCATCAAGACCCTGGGCTTTCCATCTATTAAAACCCTACCTTCATCCTTCCAGCTCTTCTTTTTGAGGTCGTAGGACAAATAGTGGGTCAAGGGATCTGATTTTACTCCCTTTCTTTGATCGCGCCCCCCGATCACGAAGAGCTTTCGGGAATTTCTTGTCTCTTGGACCGCAATGCAATGTAACGCCCGTGGCGGACCCGGAAAATCGACCAGTTTTTGCCATATTTTCTTGCCTTCCAATGGCATCCTATAGAACGAATTGACGCTTTTATCGGAATTCTTGCCCCCGACGACATAAACGTATTTGCCCTCGACAACTGCTGCGGTAAAAGATAGGGGCTCGGGCAGGGACGGATAATCCGAAACCTCAATTTCTTTGTTGGACGGATTATATTTCAGTAAAAAAATCTTATCGCTGGTAGCGTTATCGTTCTCCCCTCCCAGAACAAGAACCCCATGGGGAGTAGATACCGATGCCCCATAGGCCAAGGGAGAGGCCAAGGTTTGATCGGATAATGCCCATCGACCTCCATGCAGCACGTAAATTTTATCGCTGTATACTTTTTTACCACCTTCCCAAGGCAATCCGTTTGGAAAATTGGCGCCCCCGGCCGCTATGATCACCCCGTTGTGAACACCGCCCACCATCCCAGCAAACCCTAGGGAGTTTTGGCCAGCAACCAAGGCCGGAATACTGGGAAGCTCTGTAATACCAAGCTTCGGGACTTCTTTGCCGAAACCGATCGCTATGGATATGAAAAGTAGTAGGACGGATACAATTGTTTTGGGTCTGACCATTCGCTAGGATTAATGGGTTATTTATTTATTGGGTTATTGGACTATTGGTTATACCCATAGCTTTTGCAAGTTAATGGTTAATCGTAATTCTTATTGTGTTTCTGAATTACTGGGTAATTTAGTTCGGAACCGCAGTCCGGTCGATTCGCGAACCCCCTCTTGCGTTTTATTTAATGGAACACAGGTAAACATCCATTTCCACGAACTACCCCCTTGGGGGATTTTGAGCAGAACTTTGTTCCATCCCATTTTTAACTTCACATTTGTGGGTTCCCTATAAAAATAATCTTCGTCTACAAACGGAATTTCATCGGTCTTGGCACCTAAATTGGGTTGTTTCCAATGGGGCGGAGGTATTCCGCTGCCGTTTACCCATATTTTAGGATCCGTAGTGTGCCATTGACCGAGCTTGGGGGTGGGTCCGCCCCTGCGCCCCCCTGCCCGCGACCAACCTTGAAATCCTATCCAGAATTCCTGGATTCGATCATCGGGCGAAAATATTTCGGTATAGGCATAAAAGGTACCGCTTGTTTGATCTGTTACCGATGGGAAATCAAAGAAATGATGTAGATGGATAGTACCGCCTACGTGGGGTCCCGTCCATCGATATTCATGGCCATCGAACATATATTCTTCCATTATTTTATCTTCTACCGGAAAAGAGGCATCCGTTTCTCCCTTGTGGTCAAATGGCCCTATAAGTTGCCATTCAATGTCCGTTTGCCGTACGTATGGGAATTCTTTACCCCTAAAAAATAAATTCCTATGGACCAATACCTTGTCCTCAAAATTTTTGAAAGCTTTAAATTCAGGGGTATCCGGGGATGGTAAATTTGCCCAATATTCCTTGTGATCCTTTTTTCTTCCGTTCCAGATAGCCTCCGAGTAAAAAACGATGGACGGATAAATGGGATTTTGCCGCAGGATATCACGTTGGTTGGCCACATTGTTATCGGGCCATGCACAAAGAATTCCGCCAAGTGCAATGGAATCTCCTTCGGACTGGCGACACGGTTGCTGAAAATATAGACGAGACATACCCGAAAATGGATCCAAATGGTTGATATAATTGCTCCTTGAATCGATAAATCGATGGCTTTTTTTGGGTGGATACTGTGCCCACAATTGATTGATGGAAGTTGAATCCGAAGGAATATCGATACCGGCCTTCCAAACGATGACCTCCCGTTTCTTTGCGTGCAATAGATCCATGATAGAACGTATGTCGCTATCTGGTACCGATTCTTCCGACTCCCGTACCTCGTCCGTACCTATGTGAATATAGGGCATCTCCCCGGCATCTGCCAAACCGCACAATTCCTCGAAGAGTTGAAGCAAAATGGGCAGAACCTTTGGATCTCGCATATCCTTAAAACCGAAAGCCTTGCGGAAGGCATCCGTATGGCCAGGGATATCGAATTCGGGGATTACCGTGATATGCCGCGCTTTGCAATAGGCCAGAACATCCTTAAAGTCTTTCTGGGTATAGTACCTACCAACACCCCTTGAAAATGATTTTTCCGATTGCAGTTCCGGATATATCTCGCTCTCCAGTCGCCAACCTGGATTATCGGTCAGGTGCCAATGGAAAACATTGTATTTGTACAGGGCCAGCACGTCTATTTGCTCTTTCAACTGTGCTACAGATTGAAAATTACGACCGGTATCGTGCATAAACCCGCGAATCTTAAAAGCCGGACGGTCAAATAAGCGGACTTTGGGTAGGACCCCTTGATCCATTCTTTTTCTGAAAAGTTGTTTCAGCGTTTGTACCCCATAGAACGCGCCCTTGGCAGTCTGGGCAATTAGGGTGACCGTACTATCAATATCCAGCTGATAGGCTTCGGTATTGTTTTCCCCATCTACAATCCCTTTTCTAAATTTAAATTTCAACCCTTTGGTATCTTCTTCCAAAGTTTCGGATTTCAGAAAATCCATCAATTTTGATGCTTCGGTTTTAAAATCTCCTCGATCGACTGAAAATCCATGGAACACTATCTCCTTTTGCCCATAAACAATTTTTGTAGGGGATGGGATTATGGGATATGTTTTGGCAATCGAATCGACTTTTTGTCGATCGGCACAACCGATGACGATGAAAAATGGCAACAGACAAATACCAAAGAATATTCGACAGCTCTTCCTCATGTTCCAAACCATTTTTCGCATCTCGGGGTGTTAGTCTGTTTTCTTTAAAAGCTCTTCCAAGGCAATTTTTTCAAAATACAGTTCCTTGGTCCCCTCGTACAAAATCCCAATATGGTCATCGTCCACCATGGTCAAGCAGGAATAGCCGTAGGTATCGTCCTCGTAAAGTTCTAACTGATTTTCCTTTGGCCACGTCATTCCCTCATCAAAACTGGTCTTTATAGTCATGTGGTCACGGTTCACCTTGGTATCCGGATTGGAAAAGAAAAGTAATTGTCCCCTATCGGGTCGATTGTAACCAATGATACTGGCCATACAGTTAGACTCTTGCAAAGCCTTTCTAGAGGTAGGGTGTTCGGTCCAGGTCTTCCCCAAATCCTTGGTAATGGCCACGGAGCGCCCGTTTAGGGAATCTTTGCGTTCGGCCCGGTTGCGGTCGTCCCGCATATTCAGCATTAGACTGCCATCCGGCAGTTCTACTACTTGGGCTTCGGTTGTTTCGGATTTAGCACCGGTCCCCACCTTCCATTTTTTACCGCCATCCTTACTATAAATTATGGTTGAATGTGGAACCCTGTCTTTGTCCTTGAATTGGGCGGCAAAAACCAAGGTGCCATCCGTCACGGTAATCCCCATGCCCGGGCCGTCGAAAAATAACTGCCATTCGGGTTTTTTGATCTGCTTGGTAATATTTATAGGATCGGACCAGGTGACGCCATCATCCTCGCTTTTAACGAGCATAAATTGGCCCGTTTTTTCAGGTGAAAGTCCGGGTTCCGAGGCATTCCATGCCCTCTTGCCAGGATACCCATGTAGCCACAATGCGGCAACCCAGATGGTATTGGTGTTTCGATCGATCAAAACGGCGGGATCGCCGATACCGTTCTGATCCTCTGGAAAACCTCCGTAATCGCCCATGTCCATAATGATCTTCATAGGTTCCCAAGTTTGGCCGCCATCCGTACTCCGGCTCAGGCCTACGTCTATATTCTCTTGGAGATCCACGGGGTCGTCCCACCGCACATCGTACACCCCGATCAAGGTGCCGTTATTAGTCGTTGCCAAACCAGGAATACGAAAGGTATTCACCCCATCGTCATTGTGCTGCCGTAATGCGATACCTATTCGCTGTGGACTACCGGTTTGATCAACGATCGATGCGACCACGTTTCTATCTTCCAATTCTACCGAAACGAGTCGCGCTCCAATTTTATGGGATAGTTCGGGCGTACCGTTCAGGGATATCGCTAACCAAAAATAGTTTTCCCCTGTAGATAAAAGATGTGCAGCATCCATCTTAAAATCCGATTTAATGTCTTTTTGCGAACCAAGTACTTCGGCTTCGTCAAAATTGCCCGTTTTGGCATAAAGGAGTGATGCCATTTCTATGTCCGAAATATTTGTTGTACCCTCCAAAGAAAAATTGAAGGAAGTGACCTTCTGGGCTATGGTACTATCCTTGACGTCCACTTTAATCTTAAGCACCTTGTTTTTTTCCTTTTTAGCCAGAACGGGTAGCACTGGTTGTCGGGTCGTCACAAAGATTTGATCATTTTCTACTTTCCTCTGGCAGGCCGCTAAAATGGCCGTACACCACAGTAGCAAGAATAATTTTTCGCGATTCTTCATTTTATATGGGGGGTTAGGTACAATTTTTTAAGGTTCCTGTTTTATCGCTTCTGTTCTTCTCTATACGTTCAAAGGTTTTCCAGCATTGGTACATGGCCCTTGGCACGTGAAAACACCCTTTCCACTTTCCACCTTTTAGCGACAATAAGGGTTCTCCCTGACGGTTGAGGTATCCGTACCATTCCCCGTTTTCAGGGTCGGGAAAATGGGACCAGGCATAATCGTGTACCTTTTGGTACCAGGCCCATATAATTTCGCTACCGGTTTGTTCATAGGCCTTTGCCAGAGCTACCAAAGTTTCCAGATGTACCCACCACAACTTTTGGTCCCATTCCAGTTGTTGTGTAGGGTGGCCCTTGGCATCCATAAAATAAAAAACGCCTCCGTAAATAGGGTCCCAACTGTGTTCCAAAATTCGAACGACGGTATCCGTGGCGGTTCGAATGAGTTTTTTATCATTGCGCCGTGCCCCGATATCGATCATAAACCACATGGCCTCGATCCCGTGACCAGGGTTCAGAAGCCTGCCCTCAAAACTATCGTGCAAGGTGCCATTTTGAAGTACGTTCTCATAAATTAACCCGGAATCATTTTGCAAAAAAACGTTCATGACTTCGTCGATACTAAAATCGAGGGTTTTTTCTATTTCTTCTTGATTAAGAACGTCCTCCAGTTCCAACACTAGATTGGACAAGATCATGGGGAGGGCAAAATTTTTCCAACTTCGCTCTCCAGTACTTTTTTCATAGATTCCTTTAGGATTGTCCTTCCTGTTCAGTATGTTGAGATAGGTTTTCTTTGCCAATAACCTGAATTCATCGTTCCCATAGGCTTTGGCGTACTGACTAAAGGCCATGGCCGCAAAGCAGTCGGAAAAAATGTTGTACGGCTGCACCAAAGGTTTTCCTTCTTGGGTAAGGGAGAAGTAAAAGTTCCCTTTGGAATCCATAGCTTTGTCTTTAAGGAAATCGGCACCACATTTGGCAATTTTTAACCAGGAATCTCGCTGCTCCAAATGATTGTAGAGCATGGAGAAGGTCCAAACCTGCCTACCCTGCAACCAAACGAACTTGTCGGTATCGTATACCTTTCCGTTTCTATCCAAACAGGTGAAATAGCCTCCTTGAACGGTATCAACCGAGTTGCGCTCCCAAAATGGGAGTACATCGTTTAATAAAGTATCCTTGTAGATTTTGGAGTATTCCATTTCATATGTATAACATAATACAAATTTAAATAAAATTTCCGTAACTTCGTTTGTGACAAAGCATTTAATTGCGATATTGCCGGTTACAAGGTAGCGAAAAAAACAATTCTTGTTTCTGCTAAGGGTCCAAATTCAACTTGAATAATTCTGTTAAGAAATAAACCAAGCCGTTATATATGAAAAATTTCAAAAAAATGAAACCTGTAGATACAGGCTCTTTAGTAGACAAGGTGGAAATACGCCTGATGGAGTTTTTTAAGGATAACAATATTAAACCAGGTGACGCCATTCCGAAGGAGCTGGATTTTGCGGAATCTTTGGGGGTCAGTCGTACCGTAGTTCGGGAAGCTCTTTTAAGGCTTAGGACCCTAGGGTTGATCGAATCCAAAAAACACCGGGGCATGATCCTAAAGCAACCGGACATCATCAATAATTTTGAGCGTATACTGGACCCTACCCTTTTAGGGGTAGATACATTAAAACAGCTCTTTGAGTTAAGGCTAATCCTTGAGATGGGCATGGCCGATTTTCTCTTTGCGCACAAAACGGAAAAAGACATGGATGAACTAGAGGAGATCGTTGAGGCGGAGGAAGCAACCGATACGGGCAAAATAAGGTTTACCCTGGACAAGGAGGTTGCGTTTCACGGGAAGCTTTATCAAATGTCAAACAACACTACCCTACAGCGATTCCAAAATTTGTTGCTCCCCGTATTCGCCTACGTATATACCAGTAATTCTAAGAATCTGGATTTGGATAATTACCATTTTTCCGAAGGCGAATTTGTCTCCCATAGAATGCTTTTAGAAAACTTAAGAGTAGGTACCCCCGAAACGTTTAGAAACGCTATGCGCCGTCATTTGGAACCCCATTTTGATCACGCCTTTAAAAAAGAGACCAATTAAAAACAATAATATCCTATAATCGAATTGCTTTTAGTTTAAATTTTAAAACCCTTATACTTTGGATATTGGATGGAGCGTAGCAATTTAGATTGCCCTTAACCAGCCAAATTAATTATTGGAACACAATTTTATCTATTGATTAGAGATTCTGTCCGACGAAAGTTCTTGTAGGATATACACTAGCCATTATATACATAAAAAAGCCGCCTTAAACCAACTTAAGACGGCCATCTCTAAAAAAACTAACTCAACAACTATTATCTACGGATACCTTTGGAATTGTTGTTCTTTAATTGGTACCCGTATGCACGGACAGAATATTAATTATATCCTGGGGTTTGCACCAACAAAGGGTTTCTGCCGATCATATCCAAGGTTATAGGTAGCAGTAGTTTGTATTCGTCACCAGGATTTAAGAAACTTACGTTATCTATAACAAAACTGTCTCCTGCCCTTCTCAAGTCCCACCAACGTTTGCCTTCAGCAGCGAATTCCTTGTATCTTTCTTCCAAGATGGCGTTGGTATTGGCGGCTTCCGATCCGTTTACATAGCCGTAAGTACCTACACTGTAGTTACTGCCATAGGCCCTGGCTCTTACTTGATTGATTTCGCCGGAAGGATCCTCTCCCAAATGATTTTTTGCCTCCGCCAGCAGCAGTAAAACATCGGCATAACGATAGACTGGGACATCATTGTCCGAAATTCTTATACTGCCGTCAACTGTACCTAAAAACTTATTGATCACGGATCCAAAATATTTGGAGGCATCATAGTTAGGATAGCCATTTCCTCCGTTATCATCGGTGTAAAGGCGAATGAATGTAGCCTCTTTCCTCGAATCCAAATTATCATCGGTAGTTATAAGTGTTTTCTCCGATGGGCCATATCGATTGGCTCCGTTGGTAATAAAATTGGACATGGAATTTCCCTTGTCATCGAACTGGGGTTGAATTTCAGTGGTCCTCCCCGTAAGCAAATTATAAAAATTGGTGTCCTCGTTCTCGGTATATTGAATGGCGAATATAAATTCCTTGTTGTTCTCGTTGTCGGTGGAAAATAATTCCCCGAAATCGGGATCCAGGGCCACATCCATGGAAGCTATTTGTTCCAGCGCCTTTTTGGCCTCGGTGTAATCGGCGTTCCCACCGCCCAACAGGTTGCCGGACCAAATATAGACATCCCCTTTAAGGGCCAACGTGGCGGCCTTGGACCAATAGACCCGTTTTCCTTCCCAATAGGAATCGTCGGAACCAAATTCATCCAACGAGGACTGGAGATCCGATTTTATTAGTGCCATAACGTCTGTTTGGGAAGATCGAGGCCTACTCAGGCCTGCGGGGTCTGTATCGGCTACCGGCTCTGTGGATATAGGAACATCGCCCCATGTTTTCAAAAGCGTGTAATAATAAAGCGCCCTTAGTCCATAGGCTTGGCCTAACATGTGCTTTTTGTCGGCTTCGTTCAGAAATTCAGTATTGGGTGCGTTCAGTAAAAAGTCGTTAATTCCGTGCAGGTTGCTGTAAATGCCTGCCCATCCTCCAAAAGGAGCATTGGATATCGTAATGTTAGATTTTATCAAATCCTCGTTGGCCGGAGACTCAAAAGTTTGTCCGCCCCACATATCGCTTCGTATCTCGCCCAGCAACCACAAATTTACATTGGATCTACGTAGGGTTGCGTACAATCCCGTGTGTGCGGCCCTGACTCCGTTCTCGGAATCCCAAAATCCTGCAGCCGTCAACTCGCTTGGTGGATGAAGCTCTAATTGCTTATCACAAGACAGGAAGGCGAACATTATTAATAAAAAAGATAAATATTTCATTTTGCTTATGTTTTAGAAGGTTAGCGTAAGTCCAAGCGTATAGGTTCGTGGCATGGGAAATTCTCCCAATTGGATACCGCCTTTTTCTGGTGTATCACCGCTATAGCTTTTAAAATAATATAAGTTAGAGCCCGTCAAATAGATGCTTAGGCTATTTATAATGTCCTTAAAATTGTCGGTTGGAAGGTCATAGCTCAACGTTACCTCCCTCAAGGCCAAATAATCGCCTTTTTCCCAAAACCGACTGCTTATAGTACCCTCATTGCCTCTAAATATATTCCTTTGGGCATCAACGAATACAAATCGAGGCACGTCCGTTTGAGTATTTTCCGGCGTCCAGGACTGTAATACCAAGGCATCTTGGTTTAGGTTGCCTTGAGTCTGGGCCAAGCCCTTACCGCGAATATGGTTATATATGATATGGCCAGTTGCAAAATCGGTCTTGACGTACAGTGCCAAATTTTTGTACTTTAAGTTAGATGAAAATCCACCTATCACATCTGGAGTGGTCCGGCCAATTACCTTCCTGTCAAAACTGTTGATGATATTGTCATTGTTCGTATCCAACCATGCTACATCCCCAGGATATCGTTTAGTGGGGTCCGGAAGCAGGTCGTCTTGGCGGGTCGCATCCGCATCTACTGCGGCCTGATCGGGATAGATATAATCTTGGACATAGGTGGTCACCAAATCGGTACCCACGCGCTGGCCTTCCTGCAGACCTCCTACCCATACAAGTTCCCCGGTGTCAGGGTCGTTGATCTGCACTCCGCCCTGTCTGTTGTTTTCGTTGTCGTTCTCAGGAAGTTTTACGACATAGTTTTTACCGGATGAGAAGGTCCCTCCAACTTGCCATTGCCAATCCTCACTCTTGACTATTATGGCATTCAGCTGCATTTCGACACCCTTGTTCCTCAATTCACCGTTATTGGTCCTAATAGAACTAAAGCCGGTCCAATATGGAAGGGTCAAATTCGATATTTTATCTTTAATGTTTCGGATATAATAATCGGTAATCAGGGTAAGCCTGTTGTTGAACAACGAAAGGTCCAGCCCAAAATTCAAGGTTGTGGAGCGTTCCCATTGCAGATCTAAGGTGGGAAGTACCGAATTGGCGTAACCGGTCTGACTGTCGTAGATTCCGCGAGACCCATATGATCCATAAACTACATAATTGGCCAACCTTGGATTATTTGGATCTGGGGACAAAGAACTCAGGTCTCCGTTTACACCATAACTGATTCTGGGCTTAAAATTCGAGACCACCTTGCTAATTCCGGAATCTGCAAAGAAATCCTCCTCCTGGGCATTCCACCCCAACGATATTCCAGGAAAGAACCCATATTTATTGTTACCCAACTGGGAAGACCCATCGTATCTATACGTAAAACTCACCAAATATTTATCCGAAAAATCGTAGTTGAGACGACCAAAGGTAGAGATGATTACACTCTCGGTCTCAAAACTGGACGGCACCCCATTAGCTTCACTACCCGCGTTCATGGTATAGATCAGATCGGTGGGTGAATTTTTGGTAGCTGCGCCCAACACATAATATTTGTCTCTATAGTATTCGGCACCGACTAAGAGATCAAAATTATGTTCTTTTATCGATTTAGTATAGTTCAAAGTGCCCGTTAACTGATCTCGTAAGGTACTTTCCAATCTGGCAGAGGCATTCCGGGTTGTTATTAAGGTACCCCCGTTTAAATAGGCCTTGTTAAAATTGTCGTCGCGGTTGTTGATGGCCAAATGGTTCCCGTTCAATGCGAATTGAACATCCGGAAATACGTCCCAATCCAACCCCACGGCAGCCGCGAAGCGTTGTTCTTGGTTCTTTCGGATAAATTTGTCCTGATAATACAAGGGGTTGCCGAATCCAAAGTTGGTACCGGGATTCAATTGGTCGGAGAAGGTTCCATCCAGATTGTTGTTATAGGTCCTAGAGGTAGGTGGCTGACCGGCAAATCTTCTAAAAACCGTATTGTTGCTCCCCAAAGGGCTTAGATCCTGATGTGAATGGGAATATAGCACATTGGAATTTATTTTTAGATTCTCCGTGATATTATAGGATCCACTGAATTTTCCCGAATACCGTTGAAATCCAGAACCAAGGATAAGACCGTCATCGTCCAAATAACCCAGTCCCAAGTAATATGTGCCTTTCTCGTTGCCTCCATCAAATGAGAGGTAGTTATCCACGGACTGGCTGTCCTGGTATATAAGGTCGCTCACATCGTTGTCGAGAAACAAGATCTGTTTTCCGGGATTCATTGGGTCAGCAACCGTTCCCCAACCGGGCTGATTCAACAAATATTTGTTGTCGTCGGTAAGGAACTGGGTCGTAAAGGGAGAGTTAGTAGTGTTTCCACCCGTTCCAAAGGCAAGGGGTCCGTCTACAAATGCAGCAAAGCCGGTGGGATTATTGGTGGCTTCCCTATAGTACATGACCGCTTGTCGGTTGTACTTTATAAAATTGGCTGCATCCAGATAGTCCGGGGTTTCCCGTCTTCGATTAACACTGTACCTACTTTTGAAAGTAATATTAGATTTGCCGACTTTCCCAGATTTGGTGGTCACCAAAATGACTCCATTTGCAGAACGAGCTCCATAGATGGCCGTGGCAGCGGCATCCTTTAATACTTCTATAGACTCGATATCGTCAGAATTTAAGGCATAGAAACTACTTTGTATCCCGTCCACCAAAATTAAAGGTGAGCCCGATCCGTCAAAGGTAGTTCCACCCCGTAAAACTATGTCCGGGGTTGATCCGGGCTGGCCGGTGGTGTTTGTCACACGAAGACCAGCAATGGTACCTTGCAATGCCGTAGCAGCGTTAGACCTCGTTGAGGTTTCTAGAATTCGGGTGTCCAGTTTGGCGACGGAAGTTGTCAGTTTGGCTCGGGATTGTTTCCCATAGCCCGTTACCACTACTTCATCCAAAATGGCCGTATCTTCTTGCAGCACTACATCTATAGTAGATTGGTCACCTATCGTAACTTCCTTAGTAGAAAAACCGATATAGCTGTATACTAACACCCCATCCGCAGCGGCCTGGATTGTATAGTTCCCGTCAAAATCCGTCATAGTACCCGTAGTTGTACCCTTAACCAAGACACTTGTACCCGGTAGAGGCACTCCTTGGGAATCGGTCACTGTTCCGGTGATTTCCGTTTGTTGGGAAAAGGCCACCATGCTAAAGGCAAGTATAACAAGCGTTGACCAAAACCGTATTTTCTTTGGTCTTGTCGCCACATCAGGGGCATTTATGGCACCTTTCCAAATGGCGCTGACCTGTTTCATTAAACATTCCATAAATCGTTAGTTAGAGTTAATATTGAGTTAAATTGATCGCAATATAAAAAATATAGTCTTATGTTATACATAATAATCTAAAAAAATTTAAACTTTAACTTTCAAACCATTTAGGGAGATAGTTTATAATAGTATTGAAGCATAAAATTCTAGGAAAAGTGGTACTACGAATAAATAATGCATGCTATTTACAAAACCCTAAAAGGTCAATGTATCGTCTAGCACAATTGTGGAACTGTAATAAGTCTTAAATAATTTTTGATAAATAAAATTGGTATCCAATCGTTCTGGTAACTGTAACCCCATGCTCTCCCCTAACCTTAAAAGGTAAAAAAGGTGAATTAAGTCCACATCCATGTTCGAATACGTTCAGGTGGACCGTAGGATGAGGACAAGGGGAATAAATTTATCTAGCCCTGAAAAAATGGGGGAACCTTTTTCGCGTTACATCTAAGAAATTTTAAGGGGGTCTTTGATTAGCCTTTTAGCGATCCTGTATTAAATTCAGGACTTAGAAGTGAAAGTAGTCCTATTTTATCAAAAGACTTAACAACCGTAGCCAGCTGGTTGTCCGACAACGTTGTATGGGGAAACCGACTTGGGCCAAGATCGAGTCCAAAAAGCCTCATAAAGCTTTTTCCGGTCCCGTTAAACCCGCCCATTTTATCTAAGGTTTCCACAAAATGGACCGCTTTTTGTTGGAGGTTTGTAGCTCGCTCCATATCCCCCGCTTTAAAGGAAGAAATTATTTGATAATACAGTGGGGCCAGGTGATTGTAGGTGCTGCCAACCCAACCCTCTGCACCATATGGCAGACTGGACAACAATTGTTCGTCCACCCCGAAGAGAATTTTATAGCTACCGTTCTTGAATCCCATGCATTTTTGAAAATCGATCAGATTGCTCTGCGTGTACTTTATTCCCGCAAAATTGGGTATGTTTTCGCCCGCCATTTCCAAAAAATCGATCATTTGGAAATTAGCTCCTGTCAGCACTGGTATATGGTAATAATAAAATGGCGTTTTTGGGGCGCATTGAGCAATTTCACTACAGTATTCCAGGAGTTTCCCCAAAGAATTTAATCTAAAATAATAGGGTGCTAGTGCCGCGATCCCATCTACTTTATCCTCTGCATGGGAAGCTAATTCCCGAGCTTCCCTGAGGTTATTATGGCCAACATGACAGACCAAGTGAAAATCGCTCGGTTTGTTTTTGGACCAAGCCTCGGTTACCTGCTTTCGTTCGTCCGTACTTAACGACACAAAGTCGCCAGTAGATCCGTTTACGAAGGCCCCGGCAACTTTGTTCGACTTTAAAAATTTACCGTAAGGCTTAACAATATCCAGATTTAGGGACCCATCTTTGTGCATGGGCGCATAGGTGGCGGCAATTAGGTCTTTCATTTATGTATTATGTATTACATATGCGAAGATATGATTTTATTTTATTTATAAACAAATCAATTAAAAATATCTCTTGTGAAAACTATAAAAAAGTAGCAGCCCTCTATCGCCCTTCCCTACTCCACGACAATTTCATCCAGGAACATCCACGCATCGCCACCTTTGGGCGGATGGCCAAGATTTTTAGCATCCAACCTTACAAATCTAACTTTTTGCGCCTCAAAATCAATGTTAAAATCCTTTAGGCCCACGTAACCATAATTTCTAAATTCACGTTTGATTTTACCAACCTTCGTGTACTTCTTACCATCCGCGGAAACGGCCACCTCGATCTGAATGGGATAATAAATACCGGAACCCTGGTTTTCCATACTACCCACGGCGACTGAAGAAATCTCAATCGGCTTTTCGAGGTCTATGGTAATTTCGGCATCCTTCACCAGCCACGCCTGCCATTGTCCGTCATGAAAGTTTTTACTTCCCCTGATGATATTTACCATGTTTATTTCTTTCTCACCTTGATATAGTTTACTGTACATGGGATCGTAGGCGACTGGTTTGCCGATGGCCTTGTGAAAATTGAAGGTTTTTTTTAGTGTGTCTCCAACTATCTTCCCGTTCTCAACCACCGCAGCCTTGATGGTCGTGGTATGGTCCAAGACTATGGGTGCAGAATATCTTTTTGAAGAAGTGTCCAATTTCTCATCATCAAGGGCATACCTTATATCGGAACCGGTGAATTCGTTGCTCAAAACCACCGAAATGGTAGCGTTCTTCATATTCAAAGTACTTTTGGCGGTTACCGCGTACGCACTTCGGGAATAGGTTATGCCCATGGCGACGAATCTCTTAAAAAGAGCCGGAATTTTTTCTGAAAACCGTTTCCAATCCAACTTGTTTTTCGGGGTCCAAAGCACTTCGGATAAAGCTGCTAGCCTTGGGTACAACATATATTCGGATTCCTTGTCGTCAGTAATGAATTCTGACCACAAATTGGCCTGTCCGCCCAAAATATGCTTCTTCTGCGCCACGGACATGGAGTCCACGACAGGATCAAAACTGTATACCTTGCTCAGTGGAACATAACCTCCAAAAGCGATGGGCTCATAATCGGGGTCGCCCTGATACTGGTTAAAATACGTCCAGTCTCCCGGAGTCATTACTACGTCGTGTCCTTGTTCCGAAGCTTCCCATCCTCCCTGAATGCCACGCCAGCTCATAACGGTGGCCCCCGGGGGAAGACCTCCTTCCAAAATCTCATCCCATCCGAGTAATATGCGTCCGTGGGAACTTATAAACCGTTCTATCCGCTTTATAAAATAACTCTGTAGTTCGGCCGTGTTTTTAAGGCCTTCCTCTTTCATTCTTTTTTGATCCTTGGGATCT
This sequence comes from Cerina litoralis, assembly GCA_022008415.1. GTDB lineage: Bacteria > Bacteroidota > Bacteroidia > Flavobacteriales > Flavobacteriaceae > Cerina > Cerina litoralis. The sequence continues at coordinate 92,418 of JAIRBC010000013.1, read as the reverse complement.
TTTTCCCAATTTGTACGTGTTGCCTCGTCCCCGCCAATATGGACATATTTGGAAGGGAACAGATCCATGACCTCCAAAAGTACATTCTGCAGAAATTCAAAAGTTTCTTCTTTTCCGGGACAGTAGATATCGGTAATGGGCCAAACACCCCCTGAAGGCACGGCTATTTTTTCATCAAAACAGGAAAATTCGGGATAGGCCGCCAAAGCACTCATAACATGGGCCGGCATCTCTATTTCTGGTACCACCGTTATGCCATGTTTCCCGGCGAAGGCAACGATCTCCTTTATGTCTTCCTGCGTATAAAACCCTCCGTAGGTAGCTGGGTCGTCCAGTTTGTTTTCAGTCCGTGCATCCCAGTGCTTATCCTCTTGATCCACCCTGAACCCTCCAATTTCGGTCAATTTTGGATACTTCTTTATTTCGATGCGCCAACCTTGATCATCCACAAGGTGCAGGTGAAGGGTATTCAATTTAAACAAGGCCATCCGGTCTATGGTCTTTAAAATATATTCCTTTTTAAAAAAATGACGGGCTACATCGAGCATCAGCCCTCGCCATGAATACCTTGGATGATCGTTGATCTCGAGACAGGGAATGGACCAATTAATATCTTGCTGGTTCTCATTGCCTTCCAATTGAGGGGGGAGAAGTTGCCTGATGGATTCGAAACCATATAAGAAACCTGAATATCCGTTTGCCGATATCCGTACGGAGTTGTTCGAAATCTTCAATCGGTAGGCTTCGTTTTCGAGTGATTTATCCTCCTCAAAGACAATAAAATTGCTTGCTGGTTCTTTTTCGACGATTTGTAGATTAATCCCCGTAGCGCTATGGAACTTTTCGATCAATAGGGTGGCAACTTCTTTTTGCCCTTTACCGACGGCCACAAATCGGGTTTCTGAATTAAACTCGAAACTACCCTTACCAAGAACCATTTGAGCTGGCTCAGGAATGATGGCAATATCACGTGGGCTTTGGATTAATTGTTTTTTTTCGTTGCAAGCAAAAAATAAGCTACAACCTATTACGAGGATAACTATTTTTAAAGGTTTCATCATAATTGCAATGTGGTATACCCGCCAAAAGTATCATATTTTTTTAAACTGAATAGCGAAAGATTGATGTGAAAGTATCGTAACCTTTCTATTTTAGAGCTCAACATTTGCTCACCCGATTATCTATAAAGTACGACCTATTTTCTACCTCAAAAAAAGTATCTTTGCCCAAAATTTACCCCATGTCCGATAAAGTTACCCCGTACAAAGATTCCAATCTTGGCAAGAAGGAGCAAGTAACCCAAATGTTCGACAGGATTTCCAAAGATTACGACGGCCTCAATCGGGTGATTTCGTTTGGGGCGGACATACATTGGCGTAAAAAGGTAGTTGCGATCCTAAAAGATAAGAAGCCCAAGAATATAATGGACATTGCTACGGGAACCGGGGACCTCGCCATCAATTTGGTGAAAACAGGGGCTAATAAAATTGTAGGGGTGGATATTTCTCCCGGTATGTTGGAAGTGGGCAAGAAAAAGATAGCCGAAAGGAATTTGGGAAAGAAAGTAGAAATGCTGGTTGGGGATGGAGAAAACCTTCCTTTCGATGATGATTCGTTCGATGCCATAACCGTCGCTTTTGGGGTGCGGAATTTTGAAGACCTTGAAAAGGGGCTTTCGGAAATATATCGGGTTTTAAAACCAAAGGGGACGTTTGTAGTCCTTGAGACATCCGTGCCAACGAAAACGCCCTATAAACAAGGGTATTATTTTTACACCAAGCACATACTGCCTAAAATTGGAAAACTCTTTTCCCGAGACCGCTCGGCTTACTCCTATTTATCCAAATCGGCTGCAGTTTTTCCTTATGGAGAGCACTTCAACAATATTTTAAACAAAATCGGGTTTATAGGTATAGAGAACAAACCCCAAACTTTTGGGGTAGCCTCAATTTATGTCGCCACAAAATAAATATTGTCTGTCTATAACGTCCGATAACTGCGTTATACATAGGAAGAAAAAAGAACTTAGAAAATAGAACAAAGACCAAGCAATGCGAAATTCTCACGGGATATCTTTTTCATCCCCTTTTCGATATCCTATCCTCTATGTTTCGGCCTATTTATTGCCAAATAGTTAAACTGGAATTAGTTGTATGAAACGAGCATGAAGAAATTTTAAAAATCACTTCGCAAAAGGCTGTGTTTAAAATTGTTGATTCGGGAGCGTAGCGGTTACTTGCGTTCACTGTTTATTTATTAGTTTATTATCGAGTAATTATAAAAATTTAACCGTGTGAAATACATAGTGTTTTTATGGATAGGTTTACTTTTTGCCTGCCATACCCTACAGGCCCAATTTAACGAGAGACCAATTTTAAATTTGGAGAACGAGGACGAACAATTATTAAATTGGGGATATTTTCTCGGTTTTAACCAATATGATTTTAAGTTCGATTATAAGGAAAATACTGGGGATATTCTGGTACAAAAATCCTTCGGTTTTAATGTGGGACTAATTGGGGAGCTACGGCTCAATAGATTTTTGGATCTGCGTTTTGAGCCTGGCCTTTTCTACAATCAGCGAAATTTAGGTTTTCCGGGGTTCACGGATAAGACCGAAGCTATACGAAATGTGAAATCGACCTATATCAACTTTCCCTTGCTACTAAAAGTGAGCACCTTGCGGTTGGGCAACTGGAAACCCTTTCTTATAGGTGGCGCCTCTACTTCCATCAATTTGGGAAGCAACATGGATAGTTTGGACGATAACAGCTCGGGAACCTTTAGGATGAATAAAACTACGTACTACTATGAAATGGGGTTTGGGATCGATTTTTATCTGGAGTATTTCAAATTTTCTCCCTCTATTCGGGGGGTATTTGCCCTGAACGACGAACTGATAAGGGACGCCGATCCTGATAGTCCATGGACGGGAAACGTGAATTCCATGAAAACCCGTGGAATTTTTGTGAACTTTACTTTTGAGTGAGATTTACATGAAGAATCCCGATAGCGATCGGGACAAGTACAAACCCAAACTCAAGTTATGGGTTATAAAATTACTTGTACTCGATAAATTTTTACCGCGAACAGTTCCCTCCCCTTATACCACTGAGCTCCTAAACCTACCCTTGTATAGACGCGATGCATTACGTCCCTCCGTCATCCAACCTAGATCAACCCCTCCTGATCTCGTTCAACAAAATAGCGGTCGCCATCGCAACGTTTAAGCTTTCCGAAGTTTTGGCGGCATATTGCGGAATCCCAATCTTTTTGGCAATATGTTTTTCAATTTCTTGGGAAATCCCGTTAGCCTCATTTCCCATCAACAATATCCCCGAGGTGGGCATTTTTTCATCATATACCGGGGCTGCGTCCATAAAACTGCCGTAGACTGGAACCTCCGTATTTTGAAATTGTGATGGCAAATCGGAATAAATAATATTTATCCTGGCAATAGCGCCCATGGTAGCCTGCAGTACTTTGGGATTATAACAATCTACGGTGTGCGTTGAGCAAAGCAGGTGATTTATCCCGAACCAATCGCACATGCGAATAATAGTGCCGAGGTTGCCTGGATCTCGAACTTCGTCCAAGGCGACTACCCAATCGGTAAAATCTACTTTTTTAGGTGTCGGCATGTAAAAAACCCCCAACACCTGGTTGGGGTTCTTTAGGCTGCTCATCTGCTTTAGTTCCGATACCGTAACTCTTTCCAAGAACTCGCTGGCTACCTCCTCCATAACTGAGCCAGAAGTATATATTTTGTAGGGTACCAAGGCAGAACGATACAGTTCCGATACCATTTTTGGCCCTTCGGCGACAAAAAGCTTTTGCTCTGCCCTAATTTTTTTTCGCCGAAGGCTTTTTATAAATTTTATTTGGCTTTTAACAACCATACAAATAATGTATTTTTGGCCTTTATGGGGATTCTGGTGAATTTAAAAAAACATAGCGCAAAAATAGTCTTATTCTTGCTAGGGTTTGCAATTGTCTCCTGCAATAGCCTTAAAAGGGTTGAAGGAGACAGGGTATTGGTCACTAAAAACACCCTGTATGCAGACGATAAAAAGATATCCGACGAGGATATCCGAAGCCTTATAATCCAAGAACCAAACAGCAATATTTTAGGATATCCGTTACGCCTTAATCTCTATAATTTGGCCAAAAAAGATCCGGATTCCTCTTACCGGGAGTGGTTGGCAAGGAAACCCAAAAGGGAACAACGCTTGGCCAACCTTTTATCCCAGAAGCAAGTAGACCGTTTGGGAGAATCTTTTGTGGTAAGTGGCCTGAGCGAATGGCTCAAAAAAATTGGCGAAGCACCGGTAATCCTCGATACTTCCAGAACGAGAAAATCTTTGGAAAGATTAAAACTATACTACGGGACCAAAGGCTACTTTAACGATAATACCACCTACCAGATCGACACCATCGCGAAGCAAAAAGTTGCATTGGCCTATAAAATATCCTTGGGCGAACCGTATATTATTGATTCGGTTTCCAAGGAAATAGCTTCCCGCTCCATAGACTCCCTGTACGACCTTCACAAGACGGGTTCCTTTATCAAGGAAGGGGAACAATTTGACCTAACCAACTTTAACAACGAACGGGAAAGGCTTACCAATATTTATAGAAACAACGGGGTATACAACTTTCAGGAAAGTTCCGTCACCTATGACATCATTAGGGACACCACCAAATTGGCAGATGACCAAAAAATGGAGGTAGAGTTAAATATCGAAAATTTGAGGTCACGAGGGGAAAACACTATAACCACCTCGGAGTACAAAATATATCGATTTGGCCAAGTAAACATCTATACCGATTACCTAAACAACCCTGAAACGGATTCGTTGCAATACGTAAAACAAGGGGATTACAATATTTTTTATCACGGGAAGTTAAAATATCGGCCCAAAGCGATCACCGATGCCATTTTCTTAAAAAAGGACAGTATTTATAGGGAGGTAGACAAGATACGTACCTATAGACGTATCGCCAACCTGAACAATTTTAAATACCCCAACATTGAAATGGTGGAGGACAGCACCGAGGCCAAACTCATCACCAATATCTACCTTGCCTCTAGACGTAAGTTCTCCTTGGGTATGGATACGGATTTTACGCATTCCAACATCCAATATGCGGGAATAGCGCTTAGCCCTTCTTTACAAGCAAGAAACGTATTTAGGGGCGCAGAAAATCTCAGTCTCGCTGGCAGGTTAAACCTCGGAGCCTCCAAAGATCCCAATATTGTGGACAACAGCTTTTTCAATATCTTGGAATTTGGTGTAGACCTAAACCTCACCATTCCGAGAATATGGTTTCCCCTGATCAATTCAAAGAAAATTATCCCATACTATATGCTTCCCCAGACCAGAATTTCAATAGGGACCGATTTTCAAAAAAATATTGGTTTGGATAAACAGAGTCTCAATACCATATATAGCTTTAACTGGTCGCCAAACGATTGGGTTAAACATATGGTCCAATTATTGGATATCCAATATGTGCGCAACCTAAACCCCGACCGATACTATTACGTGTATAACAATGCCTATAAAAACCTAAATTCCATTGCTGCCCCCTATCAAAATGATCCCAGCGTAACGGATTTTTATGAACAGCCCATAGACCCCAATAATCCCCAGTTGATTATTCCCGAAGGGACTACCGGATTTACCAACGCGGTGTTGAACGATGATTTGATTCCCCCCGGTTCCCTTCAGTACGAGGAAGTAAGCAGTATCGAGGAGCGAAGGGAAAGACTTACGGAAAACAACTTGATTTTTGCTACCAATTATTCCTTTACCAAGAATAACAAACAAGGATTGAACGATAATGACTTTTATAGGATTCTTGTTAAGGCGGAGGCCGCAGGAAATATGCTTTCCTTATTATCTACCATTGTTCCTTTTGAAAAGAACGCCAATGATAACCGACTGGTCTTTGGTGTGCCCTACTCCCAATATTTTAAGGTAGAATTCGATTATATAAAACACTGGGACCTATCCCGTTCCAATGTATTGGCTTTCCGGGCGTTTGGTGGAATTGCGGTACCCTATGGCAATGCCAACAGTATCCCTTTCGTGCGCAGTTATTTTGCGGGCGGCTCCAACGATAATCGGGGTTGGACCGCATACTCACTGGGTCCCGGGAGAACCGACGATCTAAATGACTTTAACGAGGCTAATCTAAAGATAGCCCTTAATCTGGAATATCGCTTTCCCATTATGAAGAATTTTAAAGGCGCCCTTTTTGCCGATGCGGGCAATATTTGGAACATCTGGGACAACGTGACAAATCCACAGGCCAAATTCGTCGGTATAAAATCCTTGGGGGATGTCGGTATTGCTACTGGTTTTGGGATTCGGTACGACTTTACTTATTTTGTCCTAAGATTGGACACCGGTTTTAAAACCTATAATCCAGCCTTGGAATATTCGGACAGATGGTTCACCGATTTCAATTTTGGTGAGGCGGTACTCAATATTGGAATAAACTATCCATTTTGATTTTAGAACCCGATGTGAAATGGCCTAACTGCCTATACACGTTAGTTTGATTTGCGCTTCGCCATACCCTTGACCCTGTCTAACAAAAGGCGTATCGCGATAGGTGCTGAGCATAACGCACAAATGCAGAAGTTTGGCCGTTTTAGTTTAATTTTTGCTTAATTAACGATATTGGGTCGTTTAGACACAGAAAATTACCGTCGGTACCGGTTGGACGTATCAATCAACGGATTGCTGTACCGCCCCGAAATCTAACCCCTTACCTGCTTTCAGGCATAAGAAAGTACAAAAAAACCATTGATAGATCATAAAAACGGTTCTTTCGCCTTAATAATTTATTACTTTTGTCCTTCCGGACCCGTTTAAACGAGTTCATTAATTTATTTTGAAAACTAACTTATAATAATTATGGCCCACAACATTAGACCAGGAGTTGCCACAGGTGATGAGGTTCAGGAAATCTTTAGATATGCGAAAGAAAAAGGATTCGCACTACCAGCGGTAAACGTAATTGGGTCCAATACAATAAATGGGGTATTGGAAACCGCAGCTAGTCTTAACTCTCCCGTTATCATCCAATTTTCCAACGGGGGTGCCCAGTTCAATGCGGGAAAAGGAATGTCTAACGAAGGGCAAAAAGCTGCCGTTCTGGGAGCTGTTGCAGGTGCAAAACACATACATGAATTAGCCGAATCATACGGAGCTACCGTAATTCTCCACACCGATCATTGCGCCAAAAAACTACTGCCCTGGATAGACGGGCTCTTGGATGCCAGCGAAAAGCACTTTGCCCAAACCGGGAAACCGTTGTACAGTTCCCATATGATCGACTTGTCTGAAGAACCGATCGAGGAAAATATAGAAATCTGCAAAACGTATCTCGCTAGAATGAGCAAGATGGGCATGACCTTGGAAATTGAACTAGGGATTACTGGTGGGGAAGAAGATGGAGTTGACAATACGGATGTGGACGACTCCAAGTTGTACACCCAACCGGAAGAAGTTGCCTATGCCTACGAAGAATTGTCCAAAGTAAGCCCAAGGTTTACCATAGCAGCCGCCTTCGGAAACGTACATGGCGTTTATAAGCCTGGCAACGTAAAATTAACACCCAAGATCCTTAAGAACTCCCAGGAATATGTCAGCAAAAAATACGGGTTAAAACACAATCATATAGATTTTGTATTTCACGGCGGGTCTGGTTCTTCGGTAGAGGAAATTAGGGAAGCCATCGGATATGGCGTAATTAAAATGAACATCGATACCGATCTGCAGTACGCCTTCCTGGAAGGAATAAGAAATTATATACAGGAAAACAAGGATTATTTACAGTCCCAAATCGGTAACCCCAAAGGTCCAGATGAGCCCAATAAGAAGTTCTATGACCCAAGGGTATGGCTTCGGGAAGGGGAAAAGACCTTTACAACCCGTTTAAAAAAGGCATTTGAAGACCTGAACAACGTTAATACCTTATAAGATTACAATCCTCCAAATCCAAAACTTATCGTATGTCGTCATGGTTTAAAAGAAAGGAAAAGGGAATACAGACCTCCACCGAGCAAAAGAAGGATACGCCAAGAGGGTTGTGGTATAAATCGCCCACTGGAAAAATAGTAGAGGCGGATGAACTTGCAAAGAATTTTTATGTAAGCCCAGAAGACGATTACCACGTTAGAATTGGCAGTAAGGAATATTTTGAAATCCTATTCGATGACAATAAATTCAGAGAGCTAGATGCCAAACTTACTTCCAAGGACCCTTTAAAGTTTGTCGATACCAAAAAATATTCCGAACGTCTTAAGGCCGCCCAGCAAAAAACGGGACTTAAAGATGCCGTTCGTACAGGCGTCGGCAAATCCTTGGGTAAGGATCTGGTGGTCTGTTGTATGGATTTTGCCTTTATCGGTGGTTCCATGGGCAGTGTGGTAGGAGAAAAAATATCGCGCGGTATAGATTATTCCATCAAGAAAAAGTTGCCGTTTGTAATGATCTCAAAATCCGGGGGGGCAAGAATGATGGAAGCGGCATTGTCCCTAATGCAATTGGCCAAGACATCGGCCAAATTGGCACAGCTAGCCGATGCTGGAATTCCTTACATATCCTTGTGCACGGACCCCACTACCGGAGGTACCACGGCCTCTTATGCCATGTTGGGAGACATCAATATCTCCGAACCCGGTGCATTGATCGGTTTTGCCGGACCCAGGGTCGTAAAGGAAGCTACGGGCAAGGAACTTCCCGAAGGTTTTCAAACGGCCGAATTTGTATTGGAACATGGGTTCTTGGACTTTATCGTCCACCGCAAAGATCTTAAGAAAAAAATCAACCTTTACATTGATCTGATACAAAATAACCCCGTTAGATAATTAAAATGCCCCGACCGGGGTAGTCGGGGCATTTTTTTCTACTATAATATCTTTCCTCTACCTGTCAAATCTTCTGAGGAAAATCTCCTTGGAAGTCCCATCGGGATAGGTCAAAACACCATTGGCATCACAACTTCCATCCCCAAAATCCAAACTGGCCACTGCGCCGTTTCTAGAAATGTCCAAAATACCGCTCACTACAAACCTGCACGACAATTCCCTTCTAAGGGGGACCGTGGTTTCCTTGATAAACACATTTCCCTGTTTTCCGGTATAGGTGCCCTTTCCTGAAATCTGGAACACATTGTCGCCCCAAAACCCCGAACCGTACCCTTCTATCCATTCCCTAGTCCTGTTTCCGGTAAAACTTGCAGAACCGCCATCGGGCCATGTGCCTTCAAAACTTGCCGTTATATGGGATTGTGGATTACCATTTTCGTTAGAACGGGTACGCTCAACCGAAGCACTCCCTTCCAAAGCTACCCCGTTAAAAGTGAAATTTTGCATGGACAGGTCAATCGTTTTGGTCGCCATATCCATATTCTTCGAATAGTTAAGGGTCACAATCCCGCTCAAAACATTACCGTTCGGAAGTTCACAGCCATCGCCAAAGTCGATTGTCTTTTCCTTGTTGTTACCCGATACAACGGTAGTAATCGTAACGCAATCCGGTAAATAACCCGAAGTATAGGGAGATTTGGATACGGCCATAATTTCGTCGGTAGCATAAACTACTTCCTCAATATTTACAATTTCCTCCATAATAAGTTCAGCTTCATCACTGGTATTGAGCTCGGTCACATTAATAACCCCTTCCTCTAGGGGCGCAGGGGAATCTTCATTGTTGCAAGCAACAAATACTAATGTTGCCAATAACAACACGCCTGTAATTTTCGCTTTTTTAAGACTTGTTTTCATAATTATATTTTTTTAGATTACAATTTTATGACAGTATCCTATCGAAAAGGTTTAATCATAGATCTAAAAAATACACAAGAATGGCATAAAAAAATTATAATAATCTTATATTTGCGCCCTGATTGAAAAGTCAATCGATCAATTGAACGCAAGAAGCACTTGCAATACATAAAAATCATTAAATTAATATTGGAATGTATTTAACAAAAGAAGTAAAAACCGAAATTTTCAAAAAACACGGCGGAGAAGAAAAGAACACAGGTTCGGCGGAAGGCCAGATCGCTTTGTTTACCCACAGGATCAACCACCTTACGGAACACCTAAAAAATAACCGTAAGGATTATAACACCGAGCGTTCATTGGTAAGGCTCGTTGGTAAAAGAAGGAGTCTTCTAGATTATTTGATCAAAAAGGATATCACAAGATATCGTGCTATCATCAAAGAATTAAATATCCGTAAATAACCGAGTAGTTAGGGGCCGAAAATTTTCGGCCCCTAACTGTTTTTAGTCATTACTATTCTATAAAACCATTTAAACTTTTTTCTGATAGGTTTAAACGAGTTCAATAGACTACTTAAACAAAAAGCTTACACCTAGTTTTTCATTGGTCAACACAACAACAACACAACCCGGCCGTCCGGAAGACGGCAGACCATTGTTTAACAGACCTGTAGTGAACAGGTTTTAATTCAAATTTATGATTCCAAATGTTTTTAAAGAGGTCATCGACCTAGGGGATGGTAGAACCATTTCTATCGAGACCGGCAAATTGGCCAAACAAGCCCACGGCTCGGTTGTGGTTCAATCCGGAAATTGTATGCTATTGTGTACCGTTGTTTCCAATTACCAACAAAGTGATGTGGATTTTCTGCCCTTGACCGTAGATTATCGCGAGAAATTTGCAGCCTCGGGAAGGTATCCCGGAGGATTCTTCAAAAGGGAAGCCCGTCCCAGTGATGGGGAAGTATTGACCATGAGGTTGGTAGACCGTGTTTTGCGACCGTTATTTCCCAAGGACTATCACGCCGAGACACAAGTGATGATCCAATTAATGTCCCACGACGAGGACGTCATGCCAGATGCCATGGCCGGATTGGCCGCTTCCGCAGCTATCCAACTTTCCGATTTTCCGTTTGAATGTGCCATCTCCGAATGTCGGGTTGGTCGTATCGACGGAAAGTTCATTATCAACCCAACGCGAGCCCAATTGGAGGAATCCGATATCGATATGGTCATCGGTGCCTCTGCAGATTCTGTCATGATGGTAGAAGGAGAACTCGATGAAATTTCGGAAGAAGAAATGGTCGAGGCCATTAAGTTTGCCCATGAAGCCATAAAGTTACAGGTTGCCGCACAATTGAGGCTAGCCGAAGCCGTTGGCAGAAAAGAAGTAAGGGAATACGACGCCGAAAATGAAAACGAGAAACTAGAAGAGAAAATTCGCACCATGGCATACGACAAAGTTTATGCCATTGCAAAGGCCGGATCTTCCAAGCACGAAAGAAGTACCGCCTTCTCGGAAATTAAAGAAGAAATAAAGGCGAGTTTCTCTGAAGTGGAACAGGAAGATTTTGGGGATTTGATTTCCAAGTATTACTACAAGGCAGAAAAGGCAGCCGTTCGGGACCTTACCCTGAACGAAGGACTTCGCTTGGACGGCCGTAAAACCGATGAGATTCGTCCTATATGGTGCGAGATAGATTACCTGCCGTCCACCCATGGTTCAGCCTTGTTTACACGAGGTGAGACGCAGGCTTTGGCCACGGTTACCCTTGGTACATCTAGGGAAGCCAACAAAATAGACATGCCTTCCTACGAAGGAGAGGAAACATTTTACCTACACTATAATTTTCCTCCGTTCTCCACAGGAGAGGCAAGACCCATAAGAGGTACGTCCCGGAGAGAAGTTGGCCATGGCAACTTGGCGCAACGTGCCCTTAAAGGGATGATTCCCGCAGATTGCCCCTATACCGTCCGTGTAGTGAGTGAAGTTTTGGAATCTAACGGTTCCTCTTCTATGGCTACCGTTTGTGCGGGCACGATGGCTCTTATGGATGCCGGGGTACAATTGAAAAAACCGGTTTCCGGTATCGCCATGGGATTGATTTCCGATGCTGAAACCGGAAAATATGCCGTATTGTCCGACATTTTGGGAGATGAAGACCATCTTGGGGACATGGATTTTAAGGTGACTGGTACCGCAGATGGTATTACAGCGTGTCAAATGGACATCAAGGTAAAAGGACTTTCTTATGAAATCTTGGTCAATGCTTTGAAGCAAGCTTCTGCCGGCCGATTGCATATTTTGGGTAAATTAACCGAAACGATCGCACAACCGAATACTGATGTAAAACCACATTCGCCAAAAATGGTTACCGTAACCATTCCCGGCGAATTTATCGGAGGCTTGATCGGTCCTGGTGGCAAGGTGATCCAAGAACTTCAGAAGGCGACCAAAACCACTATTGTAATCAACGAAGATCCCGTTACAGAAGAAGGATTGGTAGAGATTTTAGGTACAAGCCAAGAAGGGATAGATGCCGTATTGGCTAAAATTGATGCCATCACCTTTAAGCCAAAAGTAGGCAGCATATACGAAGTAAAAGTAATTAAGATCCTAGATTTTGGCGCCGTTGTTGAGTATTTGGACGCACCAGGAAACGAAGTGTTGCTCCATGTATCCGAGTTGGATTGGAAACGTACGGAAAACGTAACCGATGTCGTGAAAATGGGTGATGTGTTCGATGTAAAATATTTTGGTCTAGATCCAAGAACCAGGAAAGACAAGGTTTCACGTAAAGCTCTTTTGCCCAAGCCGGAAGGTTATGTAGAAAGACCACCGCGTAGTAATGATCGCGACCGGGGAGGGAGAAATGACAGAAACCGCGATCGTAAACCAAGACGGAACTAGGTTTTTGGTTCCAAGTGGAGTGGTTTAAACTTTTTCGTTCACCTTCAAAAGCCGATATTTTCGGTGCCAGACAAAAAGTTTTAAACCACTTTTTATTGTAAAAATTAAGGCTCCAACTTTAAAATTGGGGCTTTTTTTATGCTGTTTAACCAATAAATTAAAAATTTACGGGTCCATTTGTAACTTTTTATCCTTTTTTACGTATAAACATATGCACCCTTTGGGATGCTTAAACGATTTGATACGAAAAATTTAGATGAGACAGCTAAAAATTACAAAACAGGTTACCAATAGGGAAACCGCTTCCTTGGACAAATATTTGCAGGAAATTGGCAAAGTGGACCTGATCACCGCCGACGAAGAGGTAGAATTGGCCCAACGCATCAAGGCCGGGGACCAAGTCGCACTCGAAAAATTGACCAAGGCCAACCTTCGATTTGTGGTATCGGTAGCCAAACAATACCAAAACCAAGGATTGACCCTACCCGATTTGATCAATGAGGGAAATTTAGGGTTGATCAAGGCTGCGCAACGTTTTGACGAGACCCGGGGATTTAAATTTATCTCCTATGCCGTATGGTGGATTCGTCAATCCATATTGCAGGCGCTCGCAGAGCAATCCCGTATTGTACGTCTGCCACTGAACAAGATCGGATCGATCAATAAGATCAACAAGACGTTTGCCTTTTTGGAGCAAGCGCATGAGCGCCAACCTTCCGCAGAAGAAATTGCAAAGGAGCTAGATATGACCGTAGAGGATGTAAAGCAATCCTTGAAAAATTCCGGACGTCACGTATCTATGGACGCACCCTTGATCGATGGGGAAGATTCCAACCTCTACGACGTATTGCGCAGTGGGGAATCGCCCAACCCCGACAAGGAATTGTTGCACGAATCGCTTAGAACAGAGATTGAAAGGGCATTGGAAACGTTGACCCCTAGGGAAGCCGATGTGATTCGCTTGTATTTTGGACTGGCAGGACAACATTCCATGACTTTGGAAGAAATAGGGGAAACCTTTGACCTAACCAGGGAAAGGGTCCGCCAAATTAAAGAGAAGGCAATCCGAAGATTAAAGCACACCTCTAGAAGTAAAATCTTAAAGACCTATCTTGGATAGTCCAAGGCACAGTTTACCACATTTGGCAGCTACTTTTAATTTTGGAAATTTGGCATAAAAATTGTAAATTGTATATAAAGAGCAACAGTTTATCATGACTGTTCGTTTTTTGATTGATGAATGAACTCCGGCTGATTACCGGAGTTTTTTTATGGCTTTAGGTTCGGGTAATTCTGTCGACTATCCACCACAAACCCACTAGTTCACCAACCCATTAGTTCACCACAATCTAATGGCCCATTACCCTGAAAATCCAGGTCCTGTCCGGATACTTGCCGTTAAGCTTGCTATCCCTCGCCTTCTCGGCCTCTTCCAAGGTATCGTAATGTCCCAAATAAACGTAGTTGTACTTATTTTCCGAACGATAGAACGATTTAGGATCTAATCCTTTGTCTGTCAATGTTTTCATAAAAGCCTCATAATACTTCTTCGTTCCAAAAACATTGGCGATCAAATAGAAGCCCGGTGCCATTCCCTCCAATTTGTCGACTTCCTCGTAATGCCCTTTGGTCTTACGTGTAATCGGTTTAGGCTGTTGGACCACCGCAGCTTGCTTTTTCTTCAGTTGTGCAATACTATCCGCTGTCTTTTGTTGCTTGGCAGCTTCCGCTGCGGCTAGTTTTACACCGTTCAGGGAATCGAGCTCCCTTTGCCTTTTCTGTACCATCTCGGCGGCCAATGCCTGTTCCTTTCTAACGGCCGCGATAGAATCATAGGCCGATCTTTGTTTCTCCATATTTGCCTGCTGTTCCGCTTCAATCTCGGCCTTGGTAAGTATATGGGTCTCTTCTTCCATAGAAAGCTCCTCCCCTATTAGGTCCTTCATTTGCCGGCCAAAGTTAAAAGCTGTGACTATCTCAAAGCTTGGGTCCTTGTCCTTTATATCCGGGTCCGTGCCAAATTCTACCAAGGCTCCCAGGGAAACGTTTTTAAAGAAATGGCCCCCTGCCCCAACTGAAACCCCATAAAAACTGTTGTAACCCGTTTGGGCCCAAAAATAGGAGGAAGATAAATATGCGTTTAAACCAAATTGAGTATCATTGTTGGGTATGGTACGAACGTATAGTGCCGGTCTAACAAAAGTGTTATCCGAGGTTCCAAATAATGTTAACGGAAAAGCGTAATCCACTATCCCCGTAAATATTTTTTCCGAATTATACGTTTGCGCTTCTTTTTTGGTGAAATTATAATCAAATAAATTATCGGAAGAAACTCCTATTCCAAAACGGTCATGGGAAAAACGGATCCCCGGGGCCACTTGCATGATAAAATTATCCGATATCTGCAATTCTGGCAAGGGTATATCCTGCCCCGGACTAAAGCGGTCGTCTGCAAATTGTTGCTGAAATCCATACACATTAACCCCTAGGGCCAACTGGGATTTTTCTCCGAAACTGAAAACGTAGGCATAATTGACGACCCCTCCTTTTTCTAAGTGAACCCCTGTATTGTTTTGAAAATAACCGGCTCCGAATGCAGATTTGGAATTTATGGGTCTTGTGTAATTAAGGACCAAGGTAGTCGGATCCGCATCAATCGACTGCCATTGCCAACGTGTCCACAACGCAATGGATTGGGATCCGTTCCTATCCAAGGAAAACACGGGGTTTACCAAGCTCGAATTGAAGTTTGTGATATTGTGCTGCCTTAAATCCTTGGGCAATGTAACCTCTTGGGCCTGCGCCGAAAGAGCCATGCCCAATACCAACAAGATGACACTAAATTTTACCATATACAAAAAAACAAAAAAACACCGTATTACATACTATTTTCGACGAAATTTAGTTAGATAAAAGAGAAGATTCCTAAAATGGCTAACCTCCCAATTATGAAAAACCTTAGAATTTTATCTGTTCTACTTATCCTTCTATTCGTTGGTGGCTGTAAAAAGGACATAAAAATGCCTCAAAGCAATTTGAACGACATCGTTTCTACCTTTTATTTTATACGCCATGCCGAGAAAGATCGTACCGATCCCGACAATGTGGATCCCGAGTTGAACCAGGAGGGACTTGGCAGGGCCATGGGATGGGCCGAGGTACTGGATCCCGTACCTTTGGACGCAATTTACTCTACCGATTTTGAACGAACTTCCATGACGGCCGCCCCTACATCCGTAAAAAAGGACATCAACATTCAGTACTACGATATGGCCAATCTAAAAATAGATCAGTTCAAGGCCGATAATCTCGGAAAGAAGGTCCTGATAGTGGGCCATAGTGATACCACGCCCGACTTTGTAAATAAAATGATCGGTGATAACAAATATTCGAGCATGGACGATGCCGACAACAGCAGTTTGTTCATTGTAGAAATTGTGGGCGACAAGGCTACGTCAATGCGGTTAAAAATCAATTAACCCTTAGTTGGCGTCGTCCCCTACTTGATCATTTGGCAGCAATATTTCCAATAGATTCCAATATTGCCTCGTCCTTGCCCCTTGTTGAGAAATTGACTGCGCATTCAATCAATGCCAAATGGGAATAAGCTTGCGGAAAGTTTCCCAAGAGACGTTTGCTCCTAAAATCGATATCCTCGCTAAAAAGACCCAGATGATTGCTGTACGAAAGCAGTCGTTTAAAGTGTTCCAAGGCTTTCTTTTCTTCGCCAATCTTAAACAAACTATTGATGAACCAAAATGTACACACGGTGAAAGAGGATGTAGGCAACCCAAAATCGTCCTTGTTTTTGTAACGGAACATTAATCCGTCATGGCTCAGTTCCCTCTCAATGGCCTTTACCGTACTAATATATTTGGGATCCGAGGCCTGGATAAATCCGTAAGGCTCCATAAGTAGAACGGATGCATCCAAGTGCTTGGAACCGTAAGACTGTGTATAGGACTGCAAGTCATCGTTCCAAGCAAATTTTTGGATATCCTCCCTAATCTCCTGCTCCAAAAATTTCCATTTCCCAATTTTGTGTTTTTTGTCCAGTATTTCTGCAATTTTTAAAGCCCTATCTATGGCCGTCCAGCACAGGACCTTGGAAAAGGTAAAATGCTGGTCTTCCGTTCTAAATTCCCAAATGCCCTTATCCGGCGATTTCCAGTGATTGCTTACGATCCAAACAATCCCTTTGGTGATGGTCCACAGTTCCTCTACGTTTTCTATGTCCGTTTTAAATTTTACCAACTGCTGATGGATCACATCCATCAAAATACCGTAGATATCGTGTTGCCTTTGCTTATAGGCGGCATTTCCCAATCTAACCGGCTTGGATCCCATATAACCGCTTAAATGATCTAGGGTGCTCTCGGTCAATCTTTTTTCCTTGTTGATGCCGTACATAATCTGCAACTTTTCATCCTTGTCCGGAATCAGATCAACTATAAACTTTAAAAACCGCCTTGCTATATTTTCATGTCCTAGTTCGGAAACCACTTTTATTACCATTGAGGCATCCCTGATCCAACAAAAGCGATAATCCCAATTGCGCGCCTCTCCCAAGGTCTCGGGCAAGGAGGTCGTTGCTGCTGCCAATACCGCCCCCGTTTTGTCATAGCTCAACAACTTAAGGGTTAGTGCACTCCTATTGATCTCGGTATTAAATTCCTTGTACTTTGTGGTCTTGTGGGACCAGTTGAGCCAATACACCTTGGTACGTTCCAATTCCAAATATATGTTCTCTATGGTTGGAGCAAATATTTTCTCGTTGTAGGCCAAAAGTAAAAATCCGTCGTCATTGAGGGTTATCTCTTCGCTGTCCAAAACTTTCTTCTTATCGAAGGAAGTATATAAAAAAACCGTATCGAACTTTACCTTATGTGTAAGGCTCGCTATAAAGTTCCGTTTGATATAGGTCTCGGTCTCTCCCAGGGCATATTCGAGCTTAGGTTGGTAAAGCACCTTCATTTTTGGAGTGCCCGAAATGTATTTTATATAACGTATTATTTCGGGCGGACTATGGTAATCGCCGTTGTGCTTGTGATACCTGGGCATAAAATCATGAAGTTCAAAACAATCTTTACCTTCAGAGAACGTAGTAATCAAAATACAAGTGTTTGGGTCGTAGGCCTGCGAAATATTATAGTCATCAGACACCATAATATTAAAACTCCCCCCAATATCATCGTCCAATATTTTCGCAAAAATAGAAGCCGAGTCAAATTCGGGCAGGCAGCACCAATCGATCGATCCGGTTTTTGATATCAATGCTGCACTCCTACAGTTCCCTATAATTCCATAATTTAAATTATCCATGTCTCGTTTAATGTCTTATAAATGTGCTCGTTTAATCGTTACCACAACCCGCCAAATAATGTTTTTTTCTCCCCAATCCAGAAAGTTTAAACAAGTTCAATTGTTTTTACAATCGATTTTGTCGAAATTTAGGAAAATTATATTCCAACTACTATAAAAAGTACAAATTATGGGCAAAACCGTCATTATATCGAATAGATTACCCGTTCAATTGCAAATTGACGGAGACACCATTACCGCAATACCCAGTGTTGGGGGATTGGCAACCGGTATGAAATCGGTTCATTCCGGGGGCGATAGCCTTTGGATTGGGTGGAGCGGATTAACCGACGAAGAAATTCCTGAAGGGCTAGCTCCCAAAATCGATCAAGCCCTGAAAAAGCACGGATCCTCCAAAGTTAACCTTACCGAGGCAGATGTCGACGGTTTCTACTACGGGTTCAGTAATCGTACCATTTGGCCACTCTTCCACTATTTTTTGGAATATACGGAGTTTGAACTCGAGAGCTGGAACACCTACGTGGCGGTAAATCAAAAATTCGCCGATGCCATTTTAGAAAAATCTGAAGATGATGATACCATTTGGGTGCACGATTACCAACTGATGTTGGTACCTCAAATGGTAAGGCAACAACGTCCCAATATCTCCATCGGTTTCTTTCTTCATATTCCTTTCCCTTCCTTCGAAATTTTTAGGACACTTCCCTGGCGCGAGAAAATCTTGGAAGGACTTTTGGGATCGGATCTTATCGGTTTCCACACCTATAATTATGAGCGCCATTTTTTAAGCTCGGTCCGTCGTTTGTTGGGACTGGAAGTGAGTTTTAACGAAATCTATAAGGACGACAGGGTTATAAAAGTAGACTCTTTCCCTATGGGGATCGATTATAAAAAATTTAGCGATGCGGCCAAGGAACACGATGAAAAAAAGGAGAATCAACAGTCCGAGCTGCAACAACGACTCAACACCCATAAGGAATCCGATCCCGACGCCAAATTTATTCTCTCCATAGACAGGCTAGATTACACCAAGGGCATTGCCAAAAGATTGAATGGATTTGAGTATTTCCTGAACAAATATCCACAGTACAAGGAAAAGGTTAGACTGATTATTTTGGCAGTGCCCTCCCGCTCCAATGTGCCACAGTATCAACTTTTGAAAAAAGAGGTCGATGAGCTGGTCGGTAGGATCAACGGAGAATTGTCTACCGTAAGTTGGACCCCCATCTGGTACTTTTATAGGTCCATGCCGTTCGACAATCTTATAGACCTGTATACCTCTTCGGACATCGCCCTGTTAACCCCTATCCGGGATGGAATGAACCTGGTGGCCAAGGAATATATTGCCACCCGAACAGATAGGACCGGCGTGCTTATACTAAGTGAAATGGCGGGATCCGCCAATGAAATGAACGAATCCCTACTAATTAACCCCAATAATTTTGAACAGATCGCTGACTCACTTTACGAAGCGATCAACATGCCGGTAGAGGAACAGAAGTCAAGAAACAGGTTTCTGCAAAAACGTTTGGAACGTTATAATGTGGAGAAATGGGCCAACGATTTTATGAGATCACTAATCGATCAAAAGGAAAGAATCCATACCAAGGTCAGCCGAAAATTAACGGCAAGTGTACAAAACAGGGTCGTTGACCAATACACGAAAGCCAAAAAGCGATTACTCTTCCTCGATTACGATGGTACGCTTGCCGGTTTCCACAACGATCCCCAAAAAGCAATGCCCGACGAAAAGCTCTATCAATTGCTGGACGCCATCAGCACCCAGAAAAACACCGATCTTTATCTTATCAGCGGGAGGGACAAGGACACCTTTACCAAGTGGTTCCTCCATAAAAAATACAATATGATCGTAGAGCACGGGGTCTGGATCTCCAAGGATGGGGAAGAATTTAGGTTGTTGGAAAATGTAAAGAACGATTGGATGGAAAAAATACGTCCAGTATTGGAATCCTTTGTAGATAGGAGCCCCGGAACATTTATAGAAGAAAAAAATTATTCCCTGGCGTGGCACTACCGCAATACAGACCCTGATTTTGGAAACAAAAGGGCCACGGAACTAACTACGGTACTGACCAGCTTGATCGCCAATGACGACCTAACCGTATTATCGGGTAATAAAGTGCTCGAAATAAAAAGCAGTGGTGTAAACAAGGGCCGTGCCGCCATGAGAATGCTTACCGAAGACGAGTACGACTTTGTCTTTGCCATTGGAGACGATTGGACGGACGAGTTTATGTTCCAGGAACTTCCCGAAAGTGCTGTGACCGTTAAGGTAGGTTTGCAAAAAACACACGCCAAATATTACTTGGAGAATACCCAAAAAGTAAGGGAGCTGTTGGAAAAGTTTGCTGGAGCAGAATAGATAAATAGAAAAAGCTTCTTCCCTTATCCAAGGGAAGGAGCTCGAAAGAATAAATGAAAAAAATGAAAAAAATCTTCATTCTTTTACTAGTTGGAGCTGTATTTATCTCTAGCGCCCAAGCTCAAAATTTCACTCATCAGGATACACTGCGCGGTAGTATTACCCCGGAACGGGCATGGTGGGATCTTAATTTTTACGACTTAACCGTCAAAGTTGACCCCGCTTCCAAGTCTATTACGGGCCAGAACACCATCCGCTATAAGGTATTGGATGAAAAGCAAGTGCTACAAGTAGATCTGCAACCTCCGTTGACTATTGAGAAAATCACCCAAGATGGAAAAACCTTGGAATTCCAATCGGATGTTAACGCCCATTTTGTGACCCTTCTAAAACCGCAGAAAAAAGGGGAATTCAATGAAATCACGGTGTACTATTCCGGCAAACCAAAAGTGGCGGTCAGGGCGCCTTGGGACGGTGGGTTTTCCTGGGACAAAGACGATAACGACAAGGATTTTATAGCCACCTCCTGTCAAGGTTTGGGTGCAAGCGTTTGGTGGCCCTGCAAGGACCATATGTACGACGAAGTAGACAGTATGGCCATCAACATAGAAGTGCCCAAAGGGTTGATGGATGTTTCTAACGGACGGTTGAGAAAGGTAGACAAAAATAAAACCACCAATACCTATCACTGGTTTGTTGCAAATCCCATCAATAATTACGGGGTCAATATCAATATAGGCGATTACGTGCATTTTGGGGAAATCTACCCGGGGGAAAAAGGCCCGCTTACGATGGACTACTATGTACTTCGGGACAATTTGAAAAAAGCAAAAAAACAATTCAAGGAAGCCCCGAAAATGATGGAGGCCTTTGAACATTGGTTTGGCCCCTACCCTTTTTACAAGGATGGCTATAAACTGGTGGAAGTTCCATATCTGGGCATGGAGCATCAAAGTTCCGTTACCTACGGCAACCATTTTCAGAACGGTTATTTGGGCCGCGACCTTTCGGGGACCGGCTGGGGGCTTAAATTCGATTTTATAATCATTCACGAGTCTGGACACGAGTGGTTTGCCAACAATATTACAAACCGCGATATTGCGGATATGTGGATCCACGAGGGGTTCACAGCCTATTCCGAAAACCTGTATCTGGATTACTATTTCGGCAAGGAAGCATCGGCCGATTATGTGATAGGCACCCGAAAAAATATAAGTAATGACAAACCTATTATAGGCCCCTATAACGTAAACCAAGAAGGTTCCGGAGACATGTACTACAAAGGCGCCAATATGCTCCACACCCTGCGGCAGCTCATTGAAGATGACGAAAAATGGCGTCGGATACTCAGGGGACTCAACAAGGAATTTTACCACCAAACCGTGACCTCCAAACAAATTGAAGACTTTATTGACGATCAATCGGGCAAGGACCTATCCGCATTTTTTGACCAGTATTTAAGAAATACAGAAATCCCACTTTTGGAATATCAAATTAATAATGATAGCATTAAGTACCGGTATACCGACGTTATAAAAGGTTTCGATATGCCGGTTAAGGCCTTAATGGATAAAAAGGAAATTTGGTTATTCCCAACGTCCGAATGGAAAACCGAGTCTTTTAAAGGTAAACCGTCGGATTTTAAGATTGATCGAAACTTTTATATAGACCATAAGCAAGTTTAAAATGGCTTTAAAACTGCCCGAACATTACTTCAAATCCAAAAAAGAATGGCGTAATTGGCTGCATGGGAATCATAACACGTCTACTGGGATTTATCTTATTTTCTATTCAGTAGCACATGAAGCGGAAAGCATGCGCTGGGAGGAAGCGGTACAAGTAGCAATTTGTTATGGTTGGATAGACAGTACGGTATGGAGCCTTGGCAACGGCAAGCGCAGACAATACTTTTGTCCTAGAAAACCGAAAAGTGGGTGGAGCAGGATCAACAAAAATTATGTAAAAGAACTTTCCAAGAAGGGGCACCTGCATGCAAGTGGCATTGAAAAAATTGAACAAGCCAAAAAAAATGGATCCTGGTCGCTACTTGATGATGTGGAGAAAGGCAAGATTCCAGAAGACCTGAAGCAAGCTTTTGGGGCACGCCCCTTTGCATACCAAAACTACGTGAATTTTAGCCAAGGCTATCAAAAAAGCTATCTCTATTGGTTAAACCAGGCCAAACGGGAAGCAACCCGAAAAAGAAGGATTCAGGAAATTATCAGGCTTTGTGAGGCAAATTTAAAGTCGAGAGGATAGGAAGTTCTCGGTCTTACGTCTAACAGAACAAACACTAGGAAACCATGAATCTCCAAAAATTGACATTTAAGAACAAGGACGGCGACACCTTGGTAGGAAGACTAGAACTTCCCGCTGATCAAAATCCGCATAATTTTGCCCTATTTGCCCACTGCTTTACCTGTGGCAAGAATCTTTCGGCCATAAAGCATATTTCGAGAGCATTGACAGCGAACGGATTTGGGGTGCTGCGTTTCGATTTCACCGGATTGGGAGAAAGCGAAGGTGAATTTGCCGAAACCAATTTCTCCGGCAACATAAAAGATTTGGTTGTAGCTGCAGAATTCTTAAAGGAACACTATCAATCCCCTACCTTGCTAATAGGCCATTCCCTAGGCGGGACAGCAGCCCTGTATTCGGCTGCGAGCATTCCTTCGATAAAAGCCGTGGCTACAATTGCGGCCCCGTCCAATCCATCACACGTAAAACGCTTGTTAAAGGGTAGTTTAGAGGACATTGAACAACGGGGAGCGGCGATCGTAAAATTGGGGGATAGGGAATTCACCATTAAAAAGCAGTTTTTGGATGATCTGGACAAAACACCATTGTCTGCGGTGTTGCAATCCCTGAATAAGTCAATATTAATTATGCATTCGCCTCAGGACAACCTTGTGGCAATTAAAAATGCGGAAGAAATCTATAAGGCGGGACGGCACCCAAAGAGTTTTATCTCCCTAAACGGAGCAGACCACTTGCTTACCGACCAGAACGATTCCAGATATGTAGGACAGGTCATTGCCCAATGGGCCAACAGGTATCTAGACATTGAAAACGAAAAATTGCCCGATACTCCCCATCAAGTGGTCGCCAGTTTGGGTGCTTCTGACGGATTTACAACCCGAATGAAGGTAGGAAACCACTATCAAACAGCGGACGAACCGATAAAGGTAGGGGGCAACGATTTTGGGCCTTCCCCTTACGAACTGGTTTCGGCCGGACTATCGGCCTGTACCGCAATGACGCTTCAAATGTACGCCAAACGCAAAAAATGGCCTCTGGAGAATGTAGAGGTACACACCTCCCATTCTAAAATCCATTCCGAGGACTGCGAGGATTGCGAATCCCCCAATGCCAAACTGGATACCTTTGAAAGAGAACTGAAACTTACGGGCGATTTGGACGAAAGTCAACAAAAACGACTTATGGAAATTGCCGACAAATGTCCGGTTCACAGAACGCTTCACGCCACCGTATGGGTGAATACCAAGTTGATCGAATAGGATGGCGGATCCACAATTCATTAGTTTAGAATGATACTTTTCCCTTGATGTACAACAAATAACCGTTATTTAAAGCCTTGTCCAGTCCTCCCCCCAACCTCCTCCAGGGGAGGGGTGACAAAATTGAATTTAAACACGATAATTCCTACGATATCGAAAGTGGTTCCCTCCCTCCGGGATGGCTAGGGTGGGGATGATTTCGGGTAGGGACTTTCCGATTTATCGGATAAACGGAAATTTATCTTGCAACCCTTTCCTCTCCCAATGAAAACATTTTAACATTTGATTGAATAGGGCTGAAATATTGCGTAATTTTAACCTTTAAATCAATTCATACCATGAAACAAATAAAATTACTAGTCCTTGGACTATTGTTTATTGCCTCTTACACAAGCTGTAAAGACGCAAAAAAGGAAAAAGATGTACAACAAGAGGAGGTTAAAGCAGTTACTGCGAGTCAATTCAGTTTGGTGGCAGATTCCACCCAAGTTAGTTTTACGGCTTACAAAACCACCGAAAAATTACCCGTAGGCGGTAAGTTCACTAAAATAGACATCGCCAACTCCAATTCTGGAGACACCGCTTTGGAAGCACTGAACGGCACCGAATTCAGTATCCCGGTAAGCAGTTTGTTTACCAATGACGCTACTGGAACAAGAGACCCTAAGATCTTGGAATTCTTTTTTGGGGTAATGACCAACACCGAATTTATTACCGGTGTATTCCATGTAACCGGTAATGACAAATGTTCAATAGCTGTTACCTTGAACGGGGAAACAGCTTCGATCCCATTGGATTACGAAAAAGTTTCCGAAACCGAGTACATTTTTAAGGGGGATATGGATTTGGAAAACTGGAATGCCATGGCCGCGGTTGCCGCCTTGAACAAAGCGTGTAAAGTATTGCATACCGGCCCTGACGGGGTGACTAAAACATGGAGCGAGGTAGCTGTACGGGCCAAAGTGCTTTTGGAAAAGAACTAAATAGCCCCTACTCCAAATAATTATCCATTAGCCTTGCTTTGTCAAGGCTTTTTTTATATTCCCCTTTTACTTAATTCTGTCCCAAAACAAGCTATTCCTTAAAAGTACTGCGATAATTTTTAGCCCAAATGATAAGAATAATAACGCTAACCATTAGACCACTTGAATAAAATTAACAAATTGAGTACCTTGAATCCTGTTAGAAAAAAAAGTATCATGAAAAAAATAGGAATATTGGCCTTAGGGATGTTATTGATAACTTCCTATAGCTGCAAACAAGTAAAAAAGGATGCCAAAGAAGCATCGGAAGAAGTAGAGACGGCCGTCCATAACATGAACGAAGAGATGGAGGAAAGAACGATGACGATTACCATGGAGCCGAAGAGCGATAGCGATGTAAAAGGGGATATCACCTTTACCGAGAAAGGGAATAAGGTTATTATGGTAACCCATTTATCGGGACTCACTCCCGGGGAGCATGCGATACATTTACACGAAAAAGGCGATTGCTCCGCTCCAGACGGTAAATCGGCAGGTGGCCACTGGAACCCCACGGATCAAAAACACGGTAAATGGGGGTCTCCCAACGGGTACCACAGGGGAGACATAGGAAACCTCACCGCAGATGCCGAGGGCAATGCAACCATGACCTTCGAAACGGACGAATGGTGCGTTGGATGCGATGACGCAACAAAAAACATTATCGGCAAAGGAGTTATCGTCCATCAAGGACCGGACGATTTTACCTCCCAGCCCAGTGGGGCTGCGGGGGCACGGGTTAGTTGCGGAGCTATAATGGAGTAGCCACCCGATTAGTGTTGCACGCGCAAAACAATACTACGCAATAATACGCTTGGCTTTTTGGACATTTTTTAACGTGATTGCTGTTCCAGGATTTCGTTGCGCGAAAGCCTGTTTTTCAGCAAGTTCAGATAACGTAGGGCATCTTTGTTCTTGTAATCGGCGTAGGACTTGGAAGCCCAGTCCAACGCAGTGGGCAAATCCCCGTTTATTTCGTTGATTATGGCCATATTGTAACACGCCCTGCCGGCTATCTTGGGACTGGTATTGTTCAGTTCCTTTTCCCAAAGTTGTGCGGCCCCGTCCCAATCCCCGGTCTGGGCCCTGCGCTTGCCTATTTTAAAATTATCGGTACCCCTTACAAAATAATCCCTGGCTATCCGTGTGCTATACGGAAACAATCTTTGACTATAGCTAGACCCCATATTCTTGCTGCTCTGAACAACCGTTTCATCCCTGTTCTTAATAGCCTCTACAGCTTTTACTGGGTTGATTCCCTTTCCTTGCGACACAACACCCCTATTGAATACATATTCGTCAAGAATAGTTTTTGATCTTACATCATAGATTCGCCATCCATTATTAATTGCGGTATTGAGCGTAACTTCATGGGCGGGAACGGCCACCTTTACCCCAAAGGGATTCGGAACCTCCATCGTAGTCATATTATAAGAAACTTGGGTGTCGGTATCATAAAAAGCCAAAGAAAATAGCACCTCAACGCCATTAGCTTCACATATAGATTCCACAACATCCCAAGAAAGGGTCGCCGGCAAGACTCCGAGTCCTTTTAGAACCTCTTTAGGGGTATCTATAATCTTAATTTCATTAAATTTACCACTCCGTGCAAGAGCGTCGGAGAGTGCGGAAATCTCTGCTTCCGCCCCTTTTTTATCGAGCTGCAGCCCTTCTGCAGACAAAATCTTATCAATTTGATCGATAGGGTTGTTCCCTTTTGAAGGTAGGCTTCTGTTGATAATCGCAACGTTTTTTACGTCGCTAGGTATGAATACTGCAGCGGGCTCTACGGCCCCCATGGTCAATCGATTGGTTGCACTGCATGAAATTAGAAGCGAAACTATGCCAATATAAAGTAGGTTGATTTTTTGCATTGGGACTTTATTTAGTTGAAAATGGGTATCTAGGTCTGATTTATAACAACGTTTACAGCCAAATATTGTGCCAAAAGCAAAAATTCCCATTGATCGAACTTATTTTAAATGAACATTCAACACCTCGCTTCTCCTCTTAACGAGTGTTTATCGAGCGAGTTGATTTTTCAATTGTTTCAATTGGTTTCCCATCCCAGCCCTAATCCCTACCTTTGTCACCGGCAAAAATTTAAAATGCAAAAAATACACAAAAAAACGCTTCAGGATTTGGAATTCCCTACGGTTCTGGACCATTTGGTCCTTCGTTGCCATACGGAATTGGGCAAGGAACGCGCCATGTCTGTCCAGCCCCTAAAAAGTAAGCACGAAATATTGGATGCCCTGGGAAAGACCTCGGAGTATCTCTCTTCCTTCTCCAATGACAACCATCTGCCCAACCACGGATTCGATAGCATAAATGCTGAACTGAAACTGCTTAAAATAGAAAATGCATCTATAGAAGTGGGAGGGTTTAGAAAAATAGGGCAACTGTGCACTACTGTTTCCACCCAATTAAAATTCTTGAAGAAATTCGAGGAATACTATCCCCTGCTGTTTCAATCTACCGAGGCTATAGAGCCCAACAATGAAATTCCGTCCCAAATAAATGCGGTAATCGATAAGTTCGGGGAAATCAGGGACAATGCCTCCCCGGCATTACATTCCATCCGTCAAACCATGGGGTCGGTCAAGGGGAAGATCAATCAAAGCTTTGCCCAAGCTTTGGGAACCTATCAAACTTCCGACTACTTGGATGACATTCGGGAATCTGTCGTGGAGAACCGCAGGGTGTTGGCGGTAAGGGCCATGTACCGCAAAAAGGTGAAAGGGGCGGTCATGGGCAGCTCCAAGACCGGGAGCATCGTTTATATAGAGCCGGAGGCCACCCTGCGGTACAGCCGGGAACTCAACAATCTGGAATTTGAAGAAAAGGAGGAAATGCAGCGCATCCTAAAAAGCCTTACCGATGCAGTAAGGCCCTATGGTTATCTGCTAACGGATTATCAAGAGTTTTTGATCCGATTGGACATCACTGCTGCCAAGGCCAAGTACGCTTTGGACATGAATGCCGTACTACCCGAAATAAACAACGAAAGAAAACTGTTCTTGAGGGATGCTTACCACCCTTTATTGTATCTCTCCAACAAAAGGCAGCAAGAAAAAACCTATCCCCAGACCATAGAACTCGATCTAGAGAACCGGATTATCGTGATCTCAGGGCCCAACGCCGGAGGTAAGAGTATCACCCTTAAAACAATCGGACTACTGCAAGTAATGCTTCAATCAGGATTTCTAATCCCCGTACACGAAAGGAGTTCCGTTTGTCTGTTCGACACGGTTTTAACTGATATTGGGGACAACCAATCCATCGAAAACCATTTGAGCACTTACAGCTATCGGTTAAAAAACATGAATTATTTTCTGCGCAAGTGCAATGAAAATACCTTGTTTTTGATCGATGAGTTCGGTACCGGTAGCGATCCCGAGCTAGGGGGTGCCTTGGCAGAAACCTTCCTGGAGGTTTTTTATGAGCGCGGAGCCTATGGAGTGATCACCACCCACTACTCTAACTTAAAATTGTTGGCCAACGAACTCCCCCACATCAGTAATGCCAATATGATGTTCAATTCCAAAACATTGGAACCCACCTACCAATTAGTGCTGGGCCAGGCCGGTAGTTCCTTTACCTTCGAGGTAGCGCAGAAAAACGGCATTCCCTATAGCTTGATCAACAAGGCCAAGAAAAAGATAGAAGGTGGCAAGGTCCGTTTTGATGCCACCATAGCCAAGCTGCAAAAGGAACGCAGCCGTATGGAGCATACCGGCAGCATGCTCAAGGAAGAGGAATCCAAGGCAAGGGATGAGGCCAAGCGATTAGAAGAACTCAATTCCAAAATAAAATCCAAATTGGAGAACTACCAGGAGCTGTACGACCACAACCAACGGATGATCTACTTGGGAAACAAGGTGAATACAGCTGCGGAGACGTATTTTCAGGACAAAAAGAAAAGAAACCTCGTGTCGGAGCTCATTAGGATCGTAGAAACCGAGAACAGCAAGCGGAAGAAAAAGCCGGTCCAGCAGGTAAAGGCCGAAAATAAAGTCAAGGCCATTGTGGAACAAGAGGTTCAAAAAGAAGTTGAGGTGATCCGGAAAAAGAAAAAAAAGGAAAAGAGAAAGGCCGTTCACCAAGAAAAAAATAAACCCAGACCCGTATTTAAAGTAGGGGATCGTGTAAGGTTAACGGATGGCAAGGCCGTAGGTAGTATCGATAAGCTCGAAAAAAACAAGGCCGTTGTAAATTATGGCGTGTTTACGACCCGTGTAAGCGTGGAACAATTGGAATTAGTGGAGGCCAAAAGAAAATAATAATCTTAGATTACTACCCCGCCTTCGGTACCCCTCCTTGTCAAAGGAGGGGACTTCCAGCGACAAACATCTCAAATGCACCGGCAATAGTCCTCCCCACGTGAAGGGGAGGAAAAAAAATGAATCGGGGAACAATAGAAAGATTCCCGCCTTCGCAGGAACAAATAACAGCCGGCATCAAGTTGTTGAACTTACAACTTAAGATACCGGCTGCTCAAAAAACCATATAACGTCTTATTTGCAATTTATCTTTTTAACGGCTACCTTCAAAAAACTGGGGTAATAGGCCTCATAACACCGTTCACTACCTATATAGTCCAAATTAGATTCTCCCAAAGAGGTCCAAACGAACACGTCCAAAAACTCGAACTGGATCCTTACCCCATGAGCACCGGAGGGCGGTTTACCCCCAACTTTTACATTCTTTTTGGTAACCTCCGTCCACTTCGTAGTCTTAAAGTTCTGAGTACCCTGTTGTTTATAGGAAAAACGGAACCTTACCTTTTGACTTATGGTCTTTTTTACATAGGCATTTTTGTGCTGGTAGGCAGCGCTGCCGCACTTCATAACGGTATAGTCCGTGGAATAGCCCATTTTGGCAAAAGTGTTATCCTTTAGATAACGGATCGTGTAGGCAATGGGCACTCCGGGATTGTCCCTGCTATAGACCGCATTTTTACCGGTTATAATATAATTTAGCGCACCGGGTCCGGCTTTGATGTCCGCGGCATTGACGGCTTCCGAGGCCACTTCCGCATTGCCTCCAATGGTCACCACTGTGATACTGGATTTCTTCAATACTTCGTCATAGGTGCTATTCACAGTACCCGTACCGCTCACGCCACCCGCGTATTCCAATACCGCATCCAGATCCACCGAAGTCCTGATATCGCTTGTTTCCATTCGCACCATGATGATACGCCCATAGGAAACGGAATTGATATAGGCCGGTGGGGCATCCGAACCTATGACAGACTCGATCTTGGTTGTTGTAACATCCGGTCCGAAAACACTGGATGGAGTTTTGGGGGTATCCATGGTCACGGTATAAAAAACCTGCTTATAGACCATCATGGCCACCCGTTTGGTATTGGAACTTTCATACTCCAACTGAGACGCCACGGAACCCGTGGCCCATTCCAGATTTAGGCCTACGTCCAAGCTCATTTGTTTGGAAGAATAGGAGGTAGTGGCCTGATAGGAAGAATTGGAGGCGTTTACGTAGCCATCCTGGTAGGCATTGTCGTTCCACCATTCCAGGGCATCATCTATACCCGTTTGTACGGTTGAGTTCTTCGGATTATCAACGATAATGTTTCCGTGTTCTCCTATTCCGGGCAAGTCCAATCTTAGGGTTACCGGTGCCCGATCCAACGTAAGGGGGTCGGGAGCGCCATCTAACATCCCTTGGTTGCCGACAACAAGTGCCCCCGGCCAAATAATACCGTTGGTAGGCCTTAATATGGAAACATCGTCAAAGTTAGATTCTAAATTGTATTCCTTGGTAGTACAGGTTTGGATTGTTCCAAGATCGGGGCCTTTCTTTGTAGTATTATCACCTTTTAGGGTGCGTTTAGATGAGGTGCCACCGGTATCCTGGACGTTTAAAAGATCATTGGCATCGTAACTGAGGTTGGCGATTACCGCATCGATATTGGCGGCCTCGGGATTTGGCTTGGGGCCGGGATCTTCCCCACCGTCCTCCTTACTACAGGAAGTCGGGACCAATAAAATAAGCCCGACAATAATTGTGAGCATCGTTCTGTTTGTTTTAAAAAGTGTTGCTTTCATAATTATTCGGTTTTTAAGATTCAACATCTCAAAACTAGGGGCAGAATTGCCTCGAACCTAATTATTAGTATGGACAAAGTATGGACAAGCCGAAATTTTGAACACGAATCCAACCATGGACAAACCCTTCCGTACATTCAATTCAATTAAATTGTATAATTCTGATTATTAATATTTTACATGTTATAAAATTGAATTAAGGCACAAATATTAGATGGACAACGCATGGACAAATGCTTTTTGACGCATAGATTGGGGATTTTATACAAACCATATATTACCTATATTCGTTCTAGGTAATAACCATTTACAATAACACATTGCCCCCCGTTAATTTTTGATTCCCAACCCAAAAAACAATTGAAATGAGACCCTTACTTCTTATATGCATTCTATATCTGGGTGTAACTTTTACAGGAGCCGCACAGCAGAGACAACAAGAATTGGACAGTTTGGTACAAATAGCCGAAGACCTGCCCGACGGTATTGAAAAAGCAAAAGTGCTTTCGCGGATCCACGAACGTATGATGTTTAAGGACCCCGAACTGGCAAAGAATTATGCCCAAGAGGCCTACGACCTGTCCAAACGTATACATTATGACCGAGGGGTTGCCAACGGATACCTACAATTCGGGAATTACTTTAGCAATAGAAGTGAGAACGATTCTGCAAACTATTATTATACCATGGCCCTAAACCAGTTCAAGACGATCGGTTCTGTCCGGGGTCAGGTATTTGCAAACCATGCCCTGGCCGATCTACAAAGACAGGATGGGGCCTATGACAGCGCCATTGCCATTACACGGAAAACCATCTCCCTTTACAATGAGGAGAACCGAAAATCTACCGACTTGAAGGGATTTAATCTTTTGGGGGCGGAATATGAAAACCTAGGCAAAATCTATTACGAGAAAGGCAGCTATAGATTGGCACTCGAGGAAACCTTAAAAGCAGTTGAGTTTTTTGAAAATACAAAGGACGAGGTCCGGCGGGCGGATAATGTAAAGCAACTGGGCGACATTGAATTTCAGCAAGAAAATTACAACGAGAGCCTTAGACGATACAAGGATGCCTTTTTGGTCTACAAAGAAAACGAGGATAAGATCTACCTTGCTTATACGGCGAATGCGGCGGGCCTGGCAGCGGAAAAACTGGGGGATCACGAGTTGGCAAAAAATTATTTTGAGCAGGCCATCTCCCTTTCCCGCGAGGAACAAATACTCTCGGTACTATCCAATTCCCTTAAAGACCTTAGCCGTTTGTACAGCATGTACGGTCAATTTTTGGAAGCAAAAACCCTATTGGACGAGTCGTACAACATTATTTTAAAGACCGAGATAAAACTAGATATAGCCGCTACATTGTACGAAATGGCCAATCTAGATTTAAAAACCAAAAATTTATCCAGGGCCCTGATGCGAATTGGAAAAGTCATAGCCATCGCCGATTCCATAGGCGCCCTTCCTACCCTTAGCGAAGCTTATCTTACCCAATCCGAGGTGAATGTCGGACTGCAAAATTACAAAGCCGCGCTGAAGGACTACAAAGCGTTCGCAATGTTAAAGGACAGCATTTACAGTGCGAGAAAGTCGCAACAGATCGAGGAATTAAAGACCATTTACGAGACCAAAAAGAAAGAGGCGGCCCTTACGCTAAAGGATGAGGAAATAAAAACACTGAACGCCAAAGCCATGGTTGATAAATTGACCAAGAGCCTCTATGCGGGAGGTATGTTTTCTGGGGTGGCACTCTCAGGGCTGCTTTTCTTCGGTTTTCGGCAACGCATAAAAAAGAACAAATTGGCCCGCGAGAAACAAGAAGAAATCTACAGACGGGAAATTGAGCACAAGAAAAAGGAACTGGCCAGCCAGACCCTGCACTTGGTGCAGAAAAACACCTTTATCCAAGAACTCAAGGAAAATCTGGAAAACCTGAAGCGTTCCCCCGAAAAGTTCAAAATGGAATTTCGACGTATAGTCATGCTGCTAAAAAAACAAAGTTCCGAGGACAAGGACTGGGAAGTCTTTAAAACCTATTTTTCGGATGTCCACAATGATTTTGACCAAAAATTAAAGACCGTTTATTCGGAAATCACAGAAAAGGAAATCCGGTTGGCCGCCTTTTTGCGAATGAGCCTCTCCACCAAGGAAATCGCAACGATGCTCAACGTGATGCCCGATAGCATCCTGAAATCCAAATATAGGTTAAAGAAGAAATTGCAACTTGGCAAGGAAACGGACCTTACGGGTTTTTTAAACACCTTGTGACCTATAAAATAGTTTGGTTATCAAAACAACGTCGGCTGATCGGAATCTCCTTTTTTATCATCGGATTTTTCCTTTTTGTCGGTCGGTCTTTTATCATCGGGGATTACGTCTTCCTCATCGATCACTTCGATATCCTCGGTTTCATGAACTTCGGGCTCCTCGTAGGGCAATGGGTCAAGGGCGTTTACACTTTTGAGTTTATCCGACGTCAACTGATTGCCCATTGCCTTTATTCCCTTGACAGAAATGAATTCCTCCAAGTTAACCGTCTGGTTGGGCTTTGCTTCCTTACCCCTCCGTTTTACAAACTCCAGTTCTACCACAGGTCTCCAGTCCGTTGAAACAAGTTCCAATACCGATTTGGGATGTTCGGAAATAATTACCTCTTCCTTGCTTTCGTTTTCGATCAAAAACCGTTTTATATAATAGCGTTCCTTTTCACCTTCGTAATAAATTGCAGACAGTGGTTTATCCGGGTTCCATTTTTCCAGAACGATCATATCCGCATCAAACCGAACCGAAAGATCAGGGGCAATTGTCTTTACCGTTCCTCTTTGTGTCGCAACAAGCAAAAGGTCGTCTCCCTTAAATTCACCAAGTAATTCTCCCCTCCCGTCCACATTCAATCGCTGTACAATATCGTCGAACCAGATTTTTCTGGGTTTGAGTGTAGAAACCCCTTTTTCCTTTAGTTCTATGCGCTTAACGGAGTATTTGGTCACAATATTTCCTTTGGAGGCCCTGCCCTTGATAAGCACATCGGCAAAATCCAAATCCCATTTTAATTTTTTAACACTGCCAACCTGACGCAGGAGTATGGTCACTACCTCCGCTTCCCCATTTGGATTGGCCGAAAAATAAAGCACATCGGACCCCGCTTTGCCATTCGTAAGGTCGTAGGGTTTATCACGGGTAACCCCAGAAACATTAAACCGTTTTACATAGCTAGGTCCTCCCTTGCCATCCTTATAGATCATGTTGTAAATGGTCCTTTTATCCTTTTTCTTGAACACGGCGACATGGATAATGCCCTTGCCCACAAAAGTTTTTGAATCTACCTTGGTAACCGTCATTTGACCATTCTTGGTAAATACGATAATATCATCGATGTCGCTGCAATCGGTTACATACTCGTCCCGTTTTAAGGAAGTACCAACAAAACCCTCTTCGCGATTTACGTAGAGCTTGGTATTTCTAATCACCACTTTGGTGGCTTCTATATCATCAAAAATCTTGATCTCGGACTTTCGCTCCCTTCCTTTTCCGTATCTTTCCTTCAGACCTTTAAAATAGTTGATGGCAAATTCCGTCAAATGGGCCAAATTATGCTTAACCTCGGCTATTTTTTCTTCCAAATTATCCAAATGCTGCTGCGCCTTGTCCAAATCAAATTTAGAGATACGCTTGATGCGAATTTCGGTAAGACGAACGATATCCTCCTCGGTAACCGCCCGTTTAAGATGTGCGGTAAACGGTTTTAGCCCCTTGTCGATGGCTAAAATCACCCCTTCCCAAGTTTCCTCCTCTTCGATGTCCCGGTAGATTCTGTTTTCTATAAATATCCGTTCCAGCGAAGCAAAATGCCATTGCTCCTCGAGTTCGCCCAACTGGATTTTCAATTCGGCCTGCAACAGCTCCACGGTATAATCCGTCGAGCGCTGTAACATCTCGGTCACCCCGATGAAAATCGGCTTGTTGTCCTCTATGATACAACCCAATGGGGAAATGGAGGACTCGCATGCCGTAAATGCATATAACGCGTCAATGGTCTTGTCCGGTGAAATCCCAGAGGGTAGATGGACCAATATTTCGACCTCCGCAGCCGTATTATCTTCGATTTTCTTAATTTTGATCTTCCCTTTATCGTTGGCTTTAAGAATAGAATCTATTAAAGTAGAAGTATTTGTTCCGTAAGGTATCTCATTGATAACCAGTGTGTTTTTATCAAAATGAGAGATTCGCGCCCTGACCCGGATCTTTCCTCCGCGTAGTCCGTCGTTATAATTGCCTACGTCTATGATTCCAGCAGTGGGAAAATCGGGAAACAAATTAAATCGCTGCCCCTTTAAGTGCTTTATGGAGGCGTCTATAAGTTCGTTAAAGTTGTGCGGCAGAATCTTTGTGGACAACCCCACTGCAATTCCTTCGGCTCCTTGTGCCAACAGCAATGGGAATTTTACCGGCAGGTTTACGGGTTCTTTTTTTCTACCGTCATAGGATAGTTGCCATTCGGTAATCTTGGGCGAAAAAACCACCTCCAATGCAAATTTGGACAACCGGGCTTCGATGTATCGGGAAGCCGCTGCCCCATCCCCGGTCAGTATATTTCCCCAGTTACCCTGGGTGTCTATCAGGATATCTTTCTGGCCCAATTGTACCATGGCATCCGCAATACTGGCATCCCCATGGGGGTGATATTGCATCGTGTGCCCAACCACGTTTGCCACCTTGTTATACCGGCCATCATCTAATTCCTTTAGCGCATGCATTATGCGCCGCTGCACGGGTTTAAAACCGTCCTCGATAGCCGGGACGGCCCGTTCCAGAATTACATAGGAAGCATAGTCCAAGAACCAATCCTTGTACATCCCCGTAACCTTGGTTAGGGCTTCTTGGGAATCATCCGCACTAATCTGGTCGTTTGTTTGGTCGTGGGTATTTGGTGTTTCGCTTACATCGTCATTCTCTTCCATAAATACTCAAAGAAATATTTGCAATAGGTTGGTTCATAATTGGTTTTCTTCGACTAAGTCTAGTTCTACTTTAAGATTATTTATTATGAATTTTTGGCGATCAGGAGTGTTTTTACCCATATAGAATTCCAATAATTGCTCAATAGACATGGATTTATCCAACATTACGGGCTCCAATCGAATATCACCCCCAATAAAGTGTCTAAACTCGTCCGGGGAAATTTCACCCAATCCCTTAAATCGGGTAAGTTCGGGTTTGCCGGAGAGCTTTTCAATGGCCTCCAACTTTTCTTCGGGGCTATAACAGTAAATGGTTTCTTTCTTATTCCTTACCCTAAATAATGGTGTTTGAAGAATATACAAATGGTTTTCCTTGATCAGCTCCGGGAAAAACTGAAGGAAAAAAGTGATAAGCAACAACCTTATGTGCATACCGTCCACATCGGCATCCGTTGCGATCACGATATTGTTATAGCGCAAATCCTCAATAGATTCCTCAATGTTCAACGCTGCTTGGAGCAGGTTGAACTCCTCGTTCTCGTAAACTATTTTTTTAGACATGCCATAAGAGTTCAATGGTTTGCCCCGGAGGCTAAAAACCGCTTGGGTATTAACGTCCCTAGATTTTGTAATTGATCCCGAAGCCGAATCCCCCTCGGTGATAAAGAGCGTGGAATCCAAACGCCGTTCGTTCTTCATGTCGCCCAGATGCACTCTACAATCCCTCAACTTCTTGTTGTGAAGACTGGCCTTTTTGGCTCTATCCCGCGCCAATTTACGAATGCCGGACAGCTCCTTTCGCTCCCGTTCGGCCTGTACGATCTTTCGCTGCATCAGCTCCGCGGTCTCTGGGTTTTTGTGAAGGTAATTGTCCAGATATTTACCAATAAAATCATTGACATAGGTCCTTACCGTGGGGAAATTGCCCCCCATATCGGTAGAACCCAATTTGGTCTTGGTCTGACTTTCGAACACGGGTTCCATCACTTTTATTGAGATGGCCGAGATAATAGATTTTCGGATGTCGGAGGCCTCATAGTTCTTGCCGTAAAAATCGCGGATCGTCCTGGCAAGCGCTTCCCTAAAAGCGGATTGGTGGGTACCTCCCTGGGTGGTATACTGTCCGTTTACAAAGGAATGGTATTCCTCGTTGTATTGGGTTTTACTATGGGTAAGCGCCACTTCTATGTCTTCCCCTTTTAAATGAATAATCGGATACAGCAAATCCTCGGGGTTGTTATTATCTTCCAGCAAATCCTTAAGCCCATTTTCCGAATGATATTTTTCCCCGTTAAAAATGATGGTGAGTCCGGGATTGAGATAAACATAATATTTGAGCATCCGCTCTATATACTCATTGCGGTATTTGTATTTCTTAAAGATAGTCTCGTCCGGGGTAAATGACACCTTGGTACCCTTTCTTTTAGAGGTTTCCGATGGCCCCTCCTCCAGTTCAAGATTGCCTTGTGCAAATTGGGCCACCTTTAACTGGGAATCCCTTGAGGACTCTACTTTAAAAAAACTGGAAAGTGCGTTGACCGCCTTGGTACCCACCCCATTTAAGCCGACCGCCTTTTTAAAGGCCCGGGTGTCGTATTTACCCCCCGTATTCATCTTGGAAACCACGTCTACCACTTTCCCCAAGGGAATTCCCCTTCCATAGTCACGAACGCTAACTATATTGTCCTTAATGGATATATCAATCGTCTTACCTGCACCCATTACAAATTCATCGATGCAGTTATCTATTATCTCTTTTAGGAGAATATAGATGCCATCATCTGCCGAGGATCCATCGCCAAGTTTTCCGATGTACATGCCCGGACGAAGCCTTATGTGCTCCTTCCAGTCCAACGATCGGATGTTATCTTCGGTATATTGGGTGTTTTCTTTCATAAATTGGATTTGTAGCCGTTTGATCGCTAAGATAGGAACTGTCATAAAAAGATAAAAACCCTCCCCTATAAAGTAATCAACAACGAAAGTACTGCTTTTGTTGATAGGCACCATCATAGTTTAAGCTCGAGCGGTAAAATCGAGTAGCAGTTCAAAAATTGCAAAAAAGAATTAGGAAAAAAGATCAAGGACTAAATAGGGGTCCGTAAATTGGTATAATGGGGAAGCAACTTTTCAAACAAAATAACAAAACTTTTAAATATCGGATTCGATAAACTTATAAACTATGCCTATTTTTGATGAATCTTAGGTCTAAAATTAATATGCAGGATAGCGACAGCTCTCGGCATTGACGCAAGGTTAAAATATTGAATGGTAACTGGGTTATAATGCTATCTAGGCAATAATCCTGATATTTGAATAACTCAATAACTTTTAGGAAAATAGGGAAATCAAAACTGTTATCTTAAAATTTAAGTGATAAACTAACGAACAACACCCATAAAACTATGCTCAAAGTAGGAGTCTTGGGAGCGGGCCATTTGGGAAAAATACACCTACGCCTGCTGAACCAATCCGATAAATACGAACTGATCGGATTTTACGACCCAGATGCCATGAACGGAAAGAGGGTCGCGGAGGAATTTGGATATACCTATTTTGACAATCTGGGCAAATTGATGGATTTGGTGGATGTCGTCGATATTGTAACCCCTACCCTATCCCATTTTGAATGCGCCAAGAAGGCCATGGAAAAAGGGAAACACATCTTTATCGAAAAACCTATCACACATACTTTGGAAGAGGCCGACGAATTGCTGGCGCTCGAGAAAGAATACAAGGTAAAGGGACAGGTTGGGCATGTAGAGCGATTTAATCCGGCCTTTATGTCGGTAAAGGACAAGATTTGCAACCCAATGTTCATCGAGGCCCATCGATTGGCGGAATTCAATCCTAGGGGTACCGATGTACCGGTAGTGCTGGACCTGATGATTCACGACATCGATGCTATCCTTAGCGTGGTGGCTTCGGAAGTAAAGGAAATTCACGCTAGTGGGGT
This sequence comes from Cerina litoralis, assembly GCA_022008415.1. Classification (GTDB taxonomy): domain Bacteria; phylum Bacteroidota; class Bacteroidia; order Flavobacteriales; family Flavobacteriaceae; genus Cerina; species Cerina litoralis. The sequence goes on along the minus strand of JAIRBC010000013.1, from coordinate 53,468 downwards.
TGCAGTTATTAGCAATTCTCCCGACATTGCCAACGCGCGGATCGAATTTGAGAATGGATGCGTGGCCAACCTAACCGCCAGCAGGATTTCTTTAAAAAACATGAGAAAATCCCGATTTTTTCAGCGGGATGCCTATATCTCGGTCGATTTCTTGGAGAAAAAAGTTGAAGTTGTCAAGATGAAGGACGCTCCCGAACAACCTGGGGAATTTGATATGATACTTCAAAATGCGGAAGGGATCAAAAAACAAATCTATTTCGAAAATCCCGATATTGCGACCAACAATGCTATTCTGGATGAACTGGAAACCTTTGCGGATGCCATTGTGAACGATTCTGTTCCCGTAGTATCCCTTAAACAGGGGACCAACGCCTTAAGGGTGGCATTGAAGGTAATAGAGTCGTTTTAAAAAAGAAACAAGTTGTCAGAAACACAAGCCAGGACAAATTTAGAAATGCAGTTTAACGGTTACGGTTGTAGAGAGGCAAGTATTGCGTCTGCATTTGAAACCTGCAACAAACAAACAACGAACAGATTCCCGTCTTCGCGGGAATAGGCAAAAAAAGCAAAATATGCGAATAGCGGTCATAGGGGCAGGAACAATGGGCAATGGAATTGCCCATGTCTTTGCCCAGAACGGATACAAAGTCAACCTTATAGATATTTCCCAGTCCTCTCTGGACAATGGATTGGCCACGATAACCAAAAATCTAGACCGGATGTTGGCCAAGGAAAAGATTACGGCCCGGGATAAAGAGGAAGCCTTGCATAACATCACCACTTTTACGACAATTTCCGAGGGGGTCAGGGAGGTAGGTTTAGTCGTTGAGGCAGCGGTGGAGGATATAGATCTAAAGTTAAAAATTTTTGAAGAGCTAGATCTGGGTTGTCCACGAGACACCATTTTGGCTACCAATACCTCTTCCATTTCCATAACCCGTATAGCCGGGGCCACGCAACGTCCCGACAAGGTAATCGGAATGCATTTTATGAATCCGGTCCCCTTGATGCCCTTGGTAGAAGTTATACGGGGTTACAACACTTCCGATAAAACAACCGGCACTATTATGGAACTTTCCAAAAACTTAGGGAAGGTACCCACGGAAGTCAATGACTACCCCGGATTTGTTGCCAACCGCATTCTGATGCCCATGGTAAATGAAGCCATCGAAACCTTGCACAACGGGGTTGCCGGGGTACAAGAGATAGACACGGTGATGAAATTGGGAATGGCACACCCTATGGGGCCGTTACAGTTGGCAGATTTTATTGGGTTAGACGTTTGCCTGTCCATACTAAATGTTATGTACAATGGTTTTAAAAACCCGAAATACGCACCCAGCCCCTTACTGGTAAATATGGTAACCGCTGGAAAATTGGGTATCAAATCTGGGGAAGGGTTCTACGATTATTCCGAATCTAAAAAGGCCGGGAAGGTTGCGGCTAGATTTCTTTAATAGATAGTTAGATAGTGGGTTAGTGATTGAAATATTAATCACGTAATCTAATGCCTAGATGCCTGGTTGTTTTATGAGCAAAAGATCAGCCTGAAACCTGAAACTTATAAAAATAACCACTAAACAATAAAGACACAATGCCTTGCGTCACTACAACAAACAAATAGCATACCATGTCTATTTCGGAAAATCTCAACAGAATAAGGAACAGTTTGCCGGAACATGTGACTTTGGTCGCGGTATCCAAGACCAAGCCCGTTTCGGACATTATGGAAGCCTATAACGCCGGTCAGCGCATATTTGGCGAGAACAAGGTCCAAGAAATGACCGAAAAATGGGAAATCCTGCCAAAAGATATTAATTGGCATATGATCGGGCATGTGCAGCGCAACAAAGTGAAATATATGGCTTCCTACGTGTCTTTAATACACGGGGTAGACAGTTTAAGGCTACTAAAGGAAATTAATAAACAAGCAAAAAAGGCCAACAGAAATATAGACTGTCTCTTGCAAGTTCATATCGCAGAAGAAGAATCGAAATTTGGCTTGGATGCTTCCGAATTAAGTGAAATTATCACTTCGATTAAATCCGGCACACTTTCAAATATAAGGGTGTTGGGGTTGATGGGGATGGCTACCTTTACGGACGATGACCATCAGATCAGGAAGGAATTCCAAAATTTAAAATCACTTTTCGACAAGACAAAAAATGTAGTTTCCGAATGCTCCATCCTATCCATGGGGATGAGCGGGGATTACCAAATTGCCATCGAGGAAGGCAGCAACATGGTACGGATCGGAAGTCGAATTTTTGGGAGAAGATAGTGTCCCCTCCCCGATTCCAAACCGGCCCCCTTTCCGGAAAGATTAATTGGATAAGGTAGGTGCAGGTCAACAAGAAGTAACGGAATACTTATCTTTGTAGGAAACGACAACGAGCCTCGATAAAAATGAATTCAATATATTAATTGCATGTACGCTATACTGGACATCGAAACAACAGGGGGAAAATACAACGAAGAAGGTATTACCGAAATTGCAATACACAAGTTTGACGGGCATAAGGTGGTGGATCAATTTATTAGTCTTGTAAATCCTGAGAAGGAGATTCAGCCCTTTGTTGTGAACCTTACAAAGATCGACAATCAAATGGTTATGTCGGCCCCAAAATTTTATGAGGTGGCCAAGCGTATCGTGGAGATTACCCAAGATGCGGTTCTTGTAGCGCATAACGCCCAATTCGACTATCGGATCCTGAGAACGGAATTTAGGCGTTTGGGATATAATTTTGAAAGGAAAACCCTCTGCACCGTCGATCTTTCCAAACGGCTTATTCCAGAGGCCGAATCCTACAGCCTGGGCAAACTCGTTCGCTCCCTTGGTATTCCGGTCAACAATCGCCATAGGGCCAACGGCGATGCTTTGGCCACCTTAAAATTGTTTAAACTATTGCTTTCAAAAGACCAGGATAAAACCATCACTAAGACCGTTATAAAAGAAGAAACACTTGGGGAGCTCTCCCCTAGACAGTTAGACATTGTAAAGCAGCTCCCTTCCGATACGGGAGTATATTATATGCACAATAAAGAGGGTGACATTATTTATTTGGGAAAAAGCACCAATATAAAAAAAAGTGTCAACCGACATTTTACGAATGATGGAAAAAAAGCAAGAAAAATCCAAAAAGAAACCAAAAAGGTTACCTACGAAACCACTGGAAGTGAATTGGTCGCCATACTTAAGGAAAATGGGGAATTGAGAAGAAACCGACCCAAATACAATCCAGTCCAGAAGGGAAAATCATTCTCGCATGCCATTTATACCGCGACTGACCATGAAGGCTATAGGGCACTATTTGTCAGTTCCTTGAAAAAGGATTCGAACGCTTTGGCTACCTTCAACAGTATGGTAGGCACCAAGAATTTTTTACTTCAAATTACGGAAGAATATCAATTGTGCCATAAAATCAATGGAATTTCGGATAAAACGGACAATTGTTCCCACTTCTACAACGGTAAATGTAACGGGACGTGCAATTTAAAAGAGCCCCCCTTTAGCTACAACCAAAGGGTTGAAGATGCCTTGGACAAATATTCCTTTGCCAACAAAAATTTGTTGCTACTGGATAAAGGCAGGGAAATTGGGGAACACAGTGCCGTACTAATTAAGAATGGGAAATTAAAGGGCTACGGTTTTTACGACCTTAACAACCAAATTAACAACCTTGCCATTCTAGAATCCATTATAGTACCCATGGAAGGCGATGCCGATACAATCCACATTATTTTAACCTATCTTAGGAAAAACAAGGCTCTAAAAATTATGGAGCTACAACCGGAAAAGCTTTGAAAAACAAAAAAGCGACTTCAAACTGGGAAAAAAGACTCAACCTACCTTCTAACTGGAAGGAAAGACTTCATGAGATAATCTACGAGGCGGACACCCCTATGGGAAAATGGTTCGATATCTCCCTATTTATAATTATTATCATAAGTGTAATCTTGGTAATGCTGGAAAGTGTTGAGGGAATAGACGTCAAGTACCATAGCATTTTGTTGACCCTGGAGTGGATAATTACCATTTTTTTTACCATCGAGTACGTCGCCAGGATAGTCTGCATCGGCAAACCCTTCAAATATATTTTTAGTTTTTATGGAATCATCGATTTTGTTTCCACAATCCCTCTTTATCTTTCTTACCTTTTAGCCGGCTCCCAGGCATTGCTCGCACTTAGGGCGTTAAGATTGTTACGGGTTTTTCGAATATTAAAACTGGTCCGATTTTTGGGGGAAGCCTCCCAGCTTACACGGGCTTTAAAAGCGAGCAGGGCCAAAATATCCGTTTTTCTATACGTTGTATTTATCCTGGCCGTTATACTGGGGACGCTAATGTATTTAATTGAAGGCAGTGTGCAAAATACCGGTTTTACAAGTATTCCCACCAGTATTTACTGGACCATTGTAACCTTGACCACGGTTGGTTATGGGGATATTGCTCCCCAGACCATTTTGGGGCAAATGATTGCCACAGTAGTTATGCTTTTAGGTTACGGCATTATTGCCGTACCTACGGGAATCGTTACAATGGAATTCGGCAAACAGGAAACCAAAAAACCCAAGTTGGGGGAGCAACATTTTGTACACGTCAATACACAGTCTTGCCCTAACTGTTCTTTTGAAGGCCACCGGGACGATGCCGATTACTGCTATAACTGTGGAAGCGAACTGTAATGGACAGGAAGACCCTCATTTCGGTCGTGGGCCCAACGGCAATAGGAAAGACTAGATTGGCCATTGCAATAGCCCAATATTTTGATACCGAAATCCTCTCCGCCGATTCGCGCCAGTTTTACAAGGAAATGACTATTGGCACCGCCGTTCCTTCAAAAGAGGAATTGGAAACCGTGACCCATCATTTCATTCAGCATAAAAGTATTTTTGACGAATACTCCGTTGGTGATTTTGAAAAGGAGGCTCTAAGCTTGTTGGAACGATTGTTTCAAAGTAAAAATGTTGTAGTCATGGTCGGGGGTAGCGGCCTTTACGTAGATGCTGTCGCAAAGGGTTTGGATAAATTTCCAAAGATAGACCCTTCCGTTAGGACCAAACTCAACACACTATTGGAATTGCATGGTCTTACGGAGCTCCAACGTAAACTAAAAGCACTGGATCCTACTTATGCAAAAAAGGTGGATATGGAAAATCCACATCGTTTAGTACGCGCCTTGGAAGTATGCCTGGGTACGGGAAAACCCTACTCCACTTTTTTAAACAAGGCCAGACCCCAGCGATACTTCGACGTACTTACGGTTGGAATTACGACCGATAGGGAAACTATTTATTCCCGCATAAACCGACGTTTAGATCAAATGATAGCGGGTGGATTATTGGAAGAAGCTAGGTCTTTGGAGGAACACAAAGCACTAAATGCGCTCCAAACCGTTGGCTACAAAGAGCTTTTTTCATATTTTGAAGGAAAATGGGACTTGCCCACAGCTGTTTTGGAAATTAAAAAAAATACCCGAAGATTTGCCAAAAGGCAACTTACATGGTATAGAAAGAAAAAAGACATTTTATGGATAGAATATGATGTCCCAACCGCATCGGTACTAGAAAAAATAAAAAATGAAATTGCTTATAACCAAAAGAACAATGGACAATAAACCTGTTTTTTACATTATGGGAGTTTCGGGATGTGGAAAGACCACCGTAGGGAAAATGCTTGCCAAAAAATTGGGGATTCCCTTTTTTGACGGTGATGATTTTCATCCCGTGTCCAATATTCAAAAAATGAAAGCGGGAATCCCGTTGAACGATGCAGATCGGCACGGATGGCTTTTAAATCTAAACGCACTGGCAAAGGAAAATTCCAAGAAAGGAGTAATTATTGCTTGTTCGGCCCTAAAAGAATCCTACCGAAGGATTTTGGACAACGGTATTGAAAAAGAGGTGGTCTGGGTCTTTCTCAAGGGGTCTTTTAAAACCCTACACAAGCGCATGGAAAATAGAAAAGGGCATTATATGCCGCCATCCCTCCTTAAATCTCAGTTAGACACCCTAGAAACCCCAAAGCATGCACTGATAGAATCCATAACAAAGACACCCGAAACCATCGTAAAAGAAATCTTGGATAAATATCACAAATCGCATTCCAGGGAATAAAAAAAAGGGCCGCATTAAGGGCCCTTTTTTTATTGAAAACTTTTACTGTTCCTCATCGTTTTTCACCAACAACCGGAACCCTTCCCCATGGATATTCAGAATTTCAACGGTATCATCCACTTTGAGGTATTTGCGGAGTTTGGCAATATAAACGTCCATACTCCTAGAGGTAAAATAGTTATCGTCCCTCCATATTTTGGTAAGCGCCAGCTCCCTTGGCATCAGGTCATTTTCATGCAAGGCCAAGAGTCGTAAAAGTTCGTTTTCCTTTGGGGACAACTTAATGGCCTCTTCATCCTTATATTTAAGGAACCGCAACTTGGAGTTTAAATGGAAATTACCAATTTTAAACTCGAATTTCTTACTGTCGGCCAAGGTATTGGATGCCTTTCTTTGGAGTATGGCCCTTAGTTTTACCAATAAGACCTCGGAATCGAAAGGTTTGTTCAAATAATCATCCGCACCTGCCTTATATCCCTTTAGTACATCTTCCTTCATGGTCTTTGCCGTAAGGAAAACAATAGGGACATTTTCATTTTTTTCCCGGATTTCCCTGGCCAAGGTAAAACCGTCCTTATAAGGCATCATTACATCCAAAATGCATACATCAAAATTATCCTTTTTGAACTTTTCAAATCCCTCCATTCCGTTCTTCGCCAGGACGACATCAAAGTCGTTCATAGCCAAATAATCCTTTAGGACAATTCCAAAATTGGGGTCGTCCTCTACCAAGAGTATTTTCTTATTTATTGTTTCCATAATTTGTTAAATTAAAGGTAGTTTTATGTAAAAGGTGCTGCCTTTCCCTTTTTCGCTCTCTGCGTAAACTTCACCCTGATGATCATCGACGATTCTTTTTACATAGGACAGGCCCAAACCATGTCCCTTTACATTATGTATGTCACCGGTATGTTCCCTGTAAAATTTTTCAAAAACTTTTTTTAGGACCGCCTTGCTCATTCCGGCTCCTTGATCTTGGATCTTTATTACTATATAGTTTTTTGCCAGTTCGGTAAAAACGTCTATTTTGGGTGCTTCGGGCGAATATTTAATGGCATTGTCCAATATATTTACAATTACGTTGGTGAGGTGCATCTCATTGGCCAATACCTCCGATCTGGTGGCATCCATGTGGGTTTTAATATACCCACCCCTATCTGCGACAATAAGATCCACATGGGTAACGGCGTCTACAATTATGTCATGGACATCTACCCTATCCTTGCTTATGTCTAACTGGTTTTTTTCCAGTTTTGATATTCGAAGTACATTCTCCACTTGTGCGTGCATCCGTTTATTCTCGTCCCTGATCATTTGCAAATACCGCAACACTTTTTCCTGTTCAACAATAACTTTTGGATTTTTAATGGCCTCTACAGCTAAATTTATCGTGGCGATCGGGGTTTTAAACTCGTGGGTCATATTGTTGATAAAGTCCGATTTAATCTCAGAAATCTGCTTTTGCCTAATCAATTGGTAAATAGCACCCGCGTAGGCAACCATAATAATGAGGGTGAACAGGAGCGATAAAATTGCCATTCCCAGTATTGAATTGATCAGGAATATTTTCTTCTTGGGAAAATTGACCAAAAGCGAGAAATTGCTAATCCCATCGGTATCCTTAAAAATTGGGGCTTTATATACTGTAGAGCTTCCTATCTTAAACGCATGGGACCTTACTTTTGTCGGCAGTCCCCTGCTGTAGATCCCGTACTCGTAGTCTATATCTATCCCCCTATTTTTGAGTTCCCTGCCCAACAACAGTTCCAGTTCCTGCTTGGATACCCGTTTGTGTAAGGGCACTTTCTGGGCAAATTCCCTCAAAACATCGTCGAAGGCAAATTTTTCCGTTTTAGACAGCTCGCTTATTTTTTCAAACCTTTGAATCGGACTTAGCTTGTATCTCTTTCCGTCCAGATCGTAGTCTTCCTTAAAAATAATTTTGGTCCTCTTACTGGTAAAATTCTTAATCGTAGTGCTATCGGTATCCGCATTATCGGTGTCAAAGAACGACGAGGCGATATTGTAATCCTCCTCCAAAATGCCATGGGAATAAAACATGATCTCATTTGAGTTTTCATCCCGATCTACAAATGAGAAATTCTTAAGGTGGGAAACTTTCGGGCTACCTATACTGTCGACTAACTTAAAATACTTATCGGAATATTCCTTAATCTCCCTATTTTCAATCTTATCGGTCACCTTAGTGAGGACATCGGAAACCGCATTGGAAAACTGTTCTTCCTTGTCTTCAACCGATTTTTTAATCCAATACCCCTGGACAAAAATTATCCCGATTAGGGACAGGCTCATCAGAATAACCAGAAGAGCGAACAACTTCTTATTCATCGGTACAAAATTAGAAATTTAACATTTAGGCGGTCATGCATTTAACCAAACCTTAACAAAAATGTTAAAATTAGTAGTAGAATTGCTAATCTTTAAGTATGGCGCTGTGGATTTGATCAACTTTTATCCTTGTTTTTTTCAAATTCACGTTATTTATCACAAAATCCGAAAGTTTTCTCTTTTTTTGTTCGGACCATTGATTTTTCATGCGATCCAGTATTTCCTGCCTTGTACTACCATCTCTTTGCATGACCCGTTTTATCCTTATTTCTCTTGGTGCGGTTACCAAAATAATCTTGTCGTAGTTGGAACATTGGCCGTTCTCAAAAATAATGGCGGCTTCCTGAACAACGTAAGCGAATCTCTGGTCCTTCTGCCATGACAAAAAATGGTCGCGGACCACTGGATGGACCAAAGCGTTGAGCTTTTGCAATAAATTTTGATCCGCAAACACTCTATCGGCTATAAATTTGCGGTTTAAAACTTCTCCGTTAAAAGCTCCATTTCCAAAAAGGGCTTCGAGGCCAACTTTGATTTCCTTTGAGTTTTGCATCAACAACTTCGCCTCTTTGTCCGATTCGTAGACAGGCACCCCGAGATCGTGGAACATACGGCCTACCGTTGTTTTTCCACTTCCGATACCTCCCGTAAGTCCAATAATCTTCATATCTTTTATCAATTGGCCTTGCTCGCTTGCCGTTAGTTTAGTGAAAAAATAAGGGACAAAAAATAAAGCCCCATGACGTAGTTCTAACGGCGATATGCGCTTTGTCTAGCTTTTGCTTTGATCTGGGTATCCAGTCCCGCTAATCGCGACAATTTATTTCTTAAGAATGTATTCTACTTTCATCTCAAGCGGAACGGCACTTTGAATATTGTTCGGTATTTTTTTCAACACCAAATTCAAAGTGGCATCCCCGCCCTCCGTAATGGAATCATAGTTTGCAACAAGCCTAAAATCAATAGGATTTAAGTTCTTCAATTGCTCCAATTTTCCCCTGCACAAAACCGGAACCTTGTCTGGAAATGTTTTGATCTCTACGTCCTTGGGAAGGTTCAAGACCGTAACGGGGACTTGGATTATCTTTTCGGAAAAGCGATATATTTTTGCCGATATACCGACCGAATCAGAAGAAAAGGTAGTGTTTTTCAAAGCCTTAAATTTGTGCAGTGGCACTAGAATTGAAAAATCGGCATTCACAGCATCCAGTTCCCTGGGCTCTGTCCACACGCCTGTTATTGTGTCCAATTCCCTGCTCGGGCCCTTAACGGTGACGGAATCCGGGGATATGGTCAACTTTCCATCGAGCAAATAGTTTTGTTCCAAATCTATTTTTACTTTGGAAAATACAGGGACCAGCTTGGTATATAGTTTATTAAATTCAAAAAACAGGGTGTCCCTCGAATCCATATTCAATAAGGTCATGGTTAAGGGCAACTTCCTTTCTATCTGATTCTTATAGACATATTCTGGGATAAAATACTTATCCCTCCCTTTTTTTACTTGGGAGAGGTCGATGTTTATTGTTTTTGGCGAAAAACTAAATCCAAAAAATTGAAAACCGCGGGCCCTTAATTGTACGTCGATTTTGTCTTTTGATGCATGTGCCAAGGACAGGCTGTCCGGCACATTGGTATAGACCAATTTAAATGTAGTATTACCGACGTATGTTTCAGAAAGATTGCTGATGAACCAAAGCAGGGCAGAGCACGCCAAAAAGAATGAAAAAACCTTCACCTTTCTATTGTTCCATCCATTTGCTCGATTTTTCATCACATCATAAATTAGACCTAAAAAATAATTTAGGAAAAAGATCTTGAATATTTTTTTTGGAATAATTCAAGATTATATTCGATTTTAAAAAACCATATCCATACCCTGAAAATTGAATGACAACCGCCACTATCGATAAGACGGCTACCGTTACATTCTTATTCTTGAAGAACGAATCCACAAAAATCAGAAAAAAATAGATCAGATAGCACATCAATGGCCAACCACTCCTTAAATCTCGGCCAAAAAACCAAAAAAAACAAGAAAACAGAAAACCGACACAAAATATTGTTGGCACCCAATAGGTAAGCCTAGCGGTTTTTGGATGCCATACGTTTAAAATGGGCCTAACCATACCAAATTTTTTAACCTGGATCATAAATTGCTTCCAATCTATCCGCCTTTTGTGGTACACAAACGCCTCCGGTATTAACCTGGTTTTAAACCCTGCGTTCCAAATTCTGAAAGTTAGATCTGGGTCTTCTCCTGGATGAATATTTCCGAAGCCTTTGGTTTTCTCAAAAGCATTTTTGGAGATGCCCATATTAAAACTTCTCGGTTGAAATTTGCCGACGGCGGATTTTCGTCCTCTTATTCCGCCGGTTGTCAACATTGCCGTCATTGCATAATTTATGGCCTTTTGAACGTTGCTAAAGGAAGGGTGCGCCGCATCCGGCCCCCCAAAACAATGTACAAATTCCCTTTCCAACGAGGTAGCGACCGTTGATAAATAATGTGATGGCAGGATGCAATCAGAATCCAGAACGATAAAATAGTTACCCTTGGCGTGGCTCATTCCGTAATTCCTGGAATCCCCGGGACCCGAATTCGCTTTCCTTAAATAGGTAACGTTCAAAAGATCTGAAAAAGATTGGATCTCCCCTTCAGAATCGAGGGTAGAGCCATCTTCCACGATCACTATTTCATACCCTTCCCCATAGTCCTGTGCCAAAAAACTGTCCAACAATTCCCGTATTTCATTGGGCCTGTTGTACACCGGAACTATAAAAGAAAAAGAAAGATCCATAGGATATTGGTGTAAACATAAAAGCCATGCGTTGGTGGCGCATGGCTAAAAACAGTATCGTCAGAGGCTATTTAGAGAATTTTTCCATTATTTCTTGGCTCACACCCATATTGGAGAATCCACCGTCGTGATAAAGATTTTGCATGGTTACCATTTTTGTCATGTCCGAAAACAAAGATACGGTATAATCTGCACAGTCTTGGGCCGTGGCGTTGCCGAGCGGCGACATCTTGTCCGCATAGCTGATAAAGCCATCAAACCCTTTTACCCCTTGCCCGGCAGTCGTGGGAGTAGGCGACTGGGAAATAGTATTGACCCTTACTTTCTTTTCCTTGCCAAAGAAATAACCAAAACTTCGTGCAATCGATTCCAAATAGGCCTTATTGTCCGCCATATCGTTATAATCGGGAAAAACGCGTTGGGCGGCCATGTAGGTAAGGGCAACGATACTTCCCCATGGGTTCATGGCATCGGCCTTGTATAGTCCTTGCAATACTTTGTGGAAGGAAAGCGCAGAGACATCCCAACCCTTAGCCGTAAAGTCGTAGTTTTGATCCGTATAATGTTGCCCTTTTCGGACGTTTATAGACATCCCGATGGAATGCAGGACAAAATCTAATTTACCATCCAGGATTTCGATAGATTGTGAAATTAAGTTGTTTAGATCTTCCTCGCTAGTGGCATCTGCCGGAATTATTTCCGAACCCGTTTTCTGGGCCAATTCCTTAATCTGTCCCATCCGCATTGCAATAGGCGCGTTGGTCAGTACGAATGTTCCCCCTTCTTCATGAACTCTTTCCGCTGTTTTCCAGGCAATTGAATTCTCATCCAATGCCCCAAATATTATCCCTTTTTTCCCTTTTAATAAATTATAAGACATGTGCTATAGTTTTCTTGGAGACCTTACAACGGTCCCTTTTGGTTGTTTTGCCCAAAGATATTTAAAAAAGTGGATAGTGGCGAGGCTTAGTATCAAATTCCGAATGACGTAGGTAGATTTAGATCAATTATCGGGCTGTTAAAAAAATTTGCGCCGTTGCGGTTTTTCATATTATTAGAAAGGTCGAAGCCGTTTTGGAATTGTATGGCCAACCACTTTAGGTTGATTTGACCATAAAAAATTATACTTTTAAGAAATGTGTGAAATTGCTTGGTTATAGACATTAATTGTCTACTTTTATTTAATCGGGTTCGGGCCTAAAAAAATTGGAGGACTCTTTGGGTTTACAACGTTGTCGCTTTACAAAATACCCTATGGAAATGGACATTACAGGAAATCACATAGGTTAGGTACGACCCCTATTTTATTACAAATTATCTATCGATCTCATCGCTCGTAATAACGAGTTAAATTTTGCGTATGAAAAACAAAATTACCACTATCGGGTTTGCGTTTGTGATGTTCTTTTTATCTGTAAACATACAAGCCCAAGAACATCAATTTTATCAGATTAAAATTTACGGTATGGATAACGATCAGCAGGTGCAAACCACAGATCAGTACCTGAGATACGCGTATCTCCCCGCTTTAAAACGGATGAAAATAGGCCCGGTAGGGGTTTTTAAACCTAGGCCTACGGATACCACGGACATAAAACAGATTTACGTATTGATCCCATTCTCTTCATTGGAGCAATTTGAAACGTTGGAAACAAAATTGGCCGCGGACGATGTATTTACGAAAGCAGGGAAGCCCTATATCAACGCTTCGTACGACGATGCTCCCTATCATCGTGTGGTATCGATTTTGCTCAAAGCTTTTGAAGGAATGCCAAAACTGAAAACACCGGATTTGGACACCCCCCGAATAGATCGAATTTATGAATTGCGGAGTTACGAGTCGGCCACGGAAGCCTACAACAGGAATAAGGTGGATATGTTTAATAATGGTGGGGAAATACAACTCTTTGATCGATTGGTATTTAATGCCGTGTTTTATGGGGAGGTGTTGTCCGGCCCCAAAATGCCCAATTTGATGTACATGACCACCTTTACCGATCAAAAAAGTAGGGATGCCCATTGGGAAGCTTTCTTTAGTTCCCCAGAATGGAGCAAATTAAAGGTCGATCCCAAATACCAGAACAATGTGTCCCATGCCGATATAACTTTTTTGTATCCTACGGAGTATTCGGATTATTGAAGAGTTTTAAGATATACTCGACGATTTCCTTCTGCTCCGCCTCCAACCCTTGAACGGGGTATTTTCTTTTTGCCCTGTTGTACCAATACCTAGCATTAAATTCGTCCCCTTCCTTGATATGGAGATATCCGTGGATCCAGCTGCCCAGCGCTGAATGGATATCTTGACCTATATTGTGGGCCTTGTCCCAATCTCCCTTAACATCGTACCACATGGCGCACAAAGAATCTGGCCACTCCCCTTGGGGGGTTGCAGCAACTAAAGAATGTTGGAACTCCGTATAGTTCTTTGGTATCGGCATAAGATTGATTTTCTATTACGCACTTACGGGTTAGGGGCCTTTACCATCCCCAAAAAATCGTCCTCGGAAATAATGGGCACCCCCAAACTTTCTGCCTTGGTCTTTTTACTGGGACCCATATTATCTCCGGCGACCAAGTAGCCGGTCCTGGACGAGATGGAAGATGCTACTTTCCCCCCATTGTCCTCAATTAATTTTTTAAGCTCGTCCCGACTCAATTTATCAAATACCCCAGAGACCACAAAGGTAGACCCTTTTAATTTTTCGGTTTGGTTCTGCAATTTATCGGCCGAGATTTCTAATTGTAACCCATAACTTTTTAACCGTGCCACGATTTCTACATTCTTCTCGTTTTGAAAAAATTCCACCACGCTTTCCGCGATTCTTTGCCCAATTTCATCAACTTGTATCAAATCTTCCACGGTGGTCTTCATTAAAGCATCGATGCTTTTATATGCTTTAGCCAGCTTTTTGGCAACGGTTTCTCCCACAAAGCGGATTCCCAGAGCAAACAATACCCTTTCAAAAGGGATATTGACCGACTGCGCGACGCCGCTGACCAGGTTTTCGGCCGATTTCTCCGCCATACGCTCCAAGGGCAGCAATTGTTCCTTGTTAAGGGTGTAGAGATCGGCATAGTTGTTTATCAATCCCTCATGGAACAATAGCTCTACAGTTTCGCTTCCCATACCCTCGATGTCCATGGCCTTGCGCGAGATAAAATGTTGTATCCGGCCGGTAATCTGTGGCGGACAGCCGTAGTAATTGGTACAATAGTGTTGGGCCTCACCGTCATTTCGTTCCAACAACGTACCGCATTCCGGGCAATGCGTTATATAAACCGTGGGGTTGGAACCCCTACTTCGTTGGGTAAAGTCGACCCCTATTATTTTTGGTATAATTTCTCCTCCCTTTTCAACAAAAACAGTATCCCCTTCACGGATATCGAGCTTAGCGATTTGATCGGCATTGTGCAATGATGCCCTTTTCACCGTTGTCCCGGCTAACAGCACGGGTTGCAAATTGGCGACCGGGGTAATCGCTCCGGTTCTTCCTACCTGGTAGGTAATCTTGTTGAGAATAGTGGATACCCGTTCCGCCTTAAATTTATACGCCAAGGCCCATCTTGGCGATTTAGCGGTAAAGCCCAGCTCTTGCTGATGTTGAAAGCTATTTACCTTGACCACCACCCCGTCCGTCTCGTAAGGTAGTTGGTGCCGGTTTACACCCCAATAGTCCACAAATTCCATTACTTCCGCGGTGCTGCGGCATAACTTGGCAATGGCGGGTACCTTGAACCCCCATTTACGGGCCTTTTCCAACATTTCGAACTGGGAGGATATTGGCAGTTTTTCTCCAACAATACTGTACAAAAGACAATCTAAAGGTCTTTGCGCCACTAGGGCGCTATCTTGCAGTTTAAGACTGCCGGAAGCCGTGTTCCTCGGATTCATATAGGGTTCCTCCCCGTTTTCGATCCTTTCTTTGTTCATTTGGGCAAACCCCTCGAAGGGTAATACAATTTCCCCACGAATATCGAATTTTGGCGGATAATCCCCTTGCAACTGCAACGGTACGGATTTAATCGTCTTTACGTTTGTCGTAACGTCATCGCCCTGAATTCCATCACCGCGGGAAAGTGCCCTCACCAATTTTCCATCCTCATAAGTAAGGCTGATGGATGCCCCGTCGTATTTAAGCTCGCAAGTAAATTCTACCTTGGCGTCTCCCAAAATCCGCTGGATCCGCTTTTCCCAATCCTCCAAATCTTCTTTGGAGTAGGAGTTGTCCAGGGAATACATACGGTATTGATGCACCACGGTCTCAAAATTTTTGGTGACCATGCCCCCAACGCGTAATGTAGGGGAGGTGGGATCATAAAATTCCGGGTGCTGTGTCTCCAAGGTCTGAAGTTCCTTCAGTTTTATATCGAAATCATAATCCGAGATGGTAGGATTGTCCAGTACATAGTAATTGTAATTGTGCTCGCGTAGCTCCCGACGTAGGTCTTCTATTTTTTGTTGTATGTTCATTAATTAGCCTATCTTCATTTTTTGTTGTTTGACAAATTCTAGGTTTGACCTTTACTAATCCATTTGGGTAGAAAACTAGGTTTATAATCCTTCATTTGTCGGAGCAACCCGTCAATAGCGTTATCCACCAATAAAAGATTGTGATTTTCTGGTTTTAGAAACCCTTCGGAGACCATTTTCCTAAGCATTTTCAACAAATCGTCATAAAACCCATTGATATTGAGAATCCCGATAGGATACCGGTGCAGTCCCAACTGCGCCCAGGTTATCATTTCGAACAGCTCCTCCATGGTTCCAAATCCACCGGGGAGGGCGATAACCCCATCCGAAAGTTCGTGCATCTTCAATTTTCGTTGGTGCATGTTTTCCGTAATGATCAACCGGGAGAGTCCCTCGTGAATGATTTCTTTATCAATTAGAAATTGGGGAACCACTCCGATAACCTCTCCCCTATTATCCAAAACACCTTGGGCCACCTTGCCCATAATCCCTATTTTAGCAGCCCCATAAACCAACCGTATATGTCGATTGGCCAGGGCGGCTCCCAGATTATATGCCGTTTGAATAACGGTTGGGTCTTTTCCTTCACTGCTTCCACAAAATACGACAATGCAGTCCATAATTTTTAAACATCAAATTCCAGAATTGACCTAAGACTACCGACAAAGGTACATATCCTACATATTTCTCAAAAGGCCGGCAGACTGGCTAATTATTTTGCGTTTGAGCTTGAGCTTGAGCTTGTTCCCCCTTTAAGCCCGCCAGATAAAGTCGGGCAGGGGTTAGGTGCTTTTTCCCTTCAATATACGATCATTGCCATATAAATCCTTCCGGAGTTCAATTTCGGAAAAATTTGGGTTCTCCAAAAGTCGTCTGGTTTCCGTGGCCAAGTATTGATTGACCTCAAAAAAAAGCAATCCTTCCTTCCTCAGACTTCCCAACGAAAATTGTACGATCCGTTTATAAAAGATCAACGGGTCTCTATCGGATACGAAAAGGGCCAATTCAGGTTCGTACCGTTTAACATTATTGTTGATTTCTCCCTTCTCCAGTTCCCTTACATAAGGCGGATTGGATACGATTATATCAAATTTTTCGTGGATAGTGTCTATTTTTAAAATATCCGCTTTAACAAAGTTAACTTCCACTTCGTTGCGGGCAGCGTTTTTTTTAGCAACCTCCAACGCTTCTTTAGAAATGTCCAGGGCATATACCTTTGCCCTTGGCAAGTTTTTGGCCAGCGCAATGGCGATACATCCACTTCCCGTACCAATATCCAGAATTCTTGGTTCTTGGTTCTTGGTTCTTGGTTCCGATAGTATCCACCTCACCAATTCCTCGGTTTCCGGTCTGGGAATCAATACATTTTCGTTTACTAAAAGGTCCATCCCCATAAAATGGGCCTTTCCCAAAATGTACTGTATGGGCCTTTCCAATCTCAACTCGGTAATACCCTCAAAAAAGGGCTGTTCCTCTTCTTTGGTTACAATTAGGTTTGGTTTTAATGCCAACGCAAACCGATCCAGTCCCAAATAATGTTCCATCATCATTGCAAAGAAGCTATCCACTTCCTCCTTGGGGTAGCGGGAATCCAATTCTTTATGGAATATGTTTTTTATTTCCTTGAGATGCATTCTTTGCAAAACCTAATGGAATCTAATCGACTACAGGTCTATAAAAACCAATTTTTATCACCAAATAATATTTACTTTGTACAAATTACTACTTACCAAATTCTCTTTAACATCCAGACGGGGCACGAAAAATGACCCGTATTCCCCATCCTCATATCGATATGTTCGAACCCCCATTTTTTATACAGCTTTTGAGCCTCGATCATATTGGGCATAGTTTCCAAATAACAATGTTTGTATCCGTAATCTTTAGCCTTGTTCAAACAAACCCGCATCAAATCACTACCCCATCCTTTGCCCCTAGCTTCTGGTAAAAAATACATTTTTTGCAGTTCACAAATTGGTTCTCCCTGATGTTCCAATGGGCCGATACCCCCACATCCCAGAAGTTTTTCTTGATTTACCAACACATAGAAAGCCGCATTTTGCACATTGTAGGTTTCATAAAGCATACCCAGTGCTTTGTCGGCGAAAGCCGTACCCACTTTTGGCACTCCCAATTCTACCAAAACATTACGGATGAGCTGGGCGACTTCGGCATTGTCTTCCGGTCTAATTTCCCTTATAATCGCACTATCCATTTTTACGGTACAATATTGTTTATACTCCTTCTATTTTAAAATCAGAATGAGTTTATTATGCTATTTTTGTGGGGTGAAGATACATGAAAAATACATTTTGAGATGTATCCAAGTGGCCAAAAATGGTCTTGGAACCACATTTCCGAATCCTATGGTCGGGAGCGTCGTCGTTTACCAAGAAAAGATAATTGGCGAGGGTTATACCAGCCGATACGGTGGACCCCATGCGGAAGTCAATGCCATCAGCTCCGTTGCGAATCCGTCATTTTTAGAGAATGCCACACTTTATGTAACGTTGGAGCCTTGCTCGCATTACGGAAAGACGCCGCCCTGCGCAGATCTTATCGTAAAGCATAAAATTCCCCGGGTAGTCATCGGCATAAAAGATCCCAACACCAAAGTCGAAGGACGAGGAATTCAAAAATTGAAAGAGGCAGGTTGCCAGGTGGTCGTTGGTATTTTGGAAAAGGATTGCAGGGAACACCACATTCGATTTTTGACCTTCCATGAAAAGAAACGACCGTTCATAATTTTAAAATGGGCCCAATCCTTGGATGGATTTATGGCACCCGAATCTAAAAACCGGGATAGCATTCCACAACCCTATTGGATTACCAATATTCGTTCGCGTCAATTGGTGCACCAATGGCGAAGCGAGGAACAGGCTATCATGGTGGGCACCAATACGGTACGTGTAGACAATCCGGAATTGAACGTCCGGTCCTGGCACGGAAATTCCCCTACCCGGGTCGTTGTGGACAGGAAACTCAAAATTGAACAACAGTCCCATATATTGGATGGCAGTATTAAAACCTTGGTGTTTACAGAAATCGAAAAGACAGACCAATATCTTCCTGGGGTGGACTATAGGGTTATCGATTTTTCTAAAAATGTAATGGCACAATTGTGCGATGCGTTATATGAAAACAATATTCTGAGCATAATTATAGAAGGGGGTGCAAAGACCCTACAATCCTTTATCGATGCCGGTCTCTGGGACGAGGCCCGAATCTTTACGGGGGAAACCCAATTTGCAAAAGGATTAAAATCCCCGTGGATTTCGGGCAAGTTAAGGGAGTCCGTAAAACTACATGGGGACACTTTAAAAATACTACGCAATGGTTAAGAACATCATTTTTGATTTTGGGGATATTTTCGTCAACCTGGATAAACCCGTTATCCTTAGGGAAATGGAGAAATATAAATGTTTGGATGCATTGCCCCAATTGGAATCGCTAAATTCCAAATATGAGATTGGCCTTATTTCATCCGAAGAATTTATTGCAGGTCTGCATAAATTGATACCACAGGCCACCCCGGAACAACTAACCGATTCCTGGAACGCCATGCTTTTGGATTTCCCGGACCATCGTTTGGGGTTCATAGAAGGTCTGGCAAACGAAGGAAAGTACCGACTCTTTCTTTTGAGCAACACCAATGCCTTGCACATCCCTCACGTAGCCCAAAAGATGGGATTGGAAAAGTTTGAACGATTCAAGAATTGTTTTGAGCAATTTTACCTTTCCCATGAAATACAACTACGAAAACCCCATTTGGATATCTACAAGTTTGTATTGGAAAACAATGGTCTAAAACCCGAGGAAACTTTTTTTGTGGACGACACCAAAGCTAACACCGAGGCCGCTGAGTCCTTAGGCATCAAGACCTGGAACCTTTTGGTGGGCCAAGAGGACGTTGTTCAACTCCTATCAAAATTGCCCTAATATGCTAGACCTTGCTTTGAGCATCTTGTTTTCTAGTCTGATCTTTATCGTCTTTAAGCTCCTTTCCATTTATAGAATAAATACGTTATACGCCCTTGTTGCCAATTACATTACCGCGTGTATCACCGGGCTAATTTTTAATGTAGATGGTAACGTTTCTTTAGAAATACTGCAAAAGTCATGGGTCCCAGGTACTTTTATTTTGGGGGTTTTGTTTATCGTAGTTTTCAACCTAATGGCCGCAACTTCTCAAAAAATTGGGATTTCTGTAGCCTCCGTCGCTACCAAAATGTCCTTGGTAATCCCTGTAATATGTGCATTACTGTTCTATGGGGAAAGATTGCACCCGCTTCAGGGCCTAGGAATCGTCCTGGCTTTATCGGCCGTTTACTTTGTGTCTATACGAGATAAATCCATAGTCTTGGACAGGGCATTTCTTTGGTTGCCCCTGTTGGTTTTCCTTGGATCTGGTATTATCGATGCGGGCATAAAATTTTTGGAAGAGTTTTATCTGGCCAAGAACGAATTTCCTTTGCTTTCAGCTGTGGCGTTCGCATCGGCCGCTATTGCGGGAATCTTGTTTATACTCTTAAAAGAATCGACCAGAACTAAGAGATTGCGCCCTAAGGATGTCGTTGGCGGAATTGCCTTGGGGATTCCTAATTATTTCTCCATTTATTACCTGCTCCAGGCTTTCCAGCACGAAAATCTTGGAAGTGCGGTGATATTTACGATCAACAATGTCGGCATCGTCTTGCTTTCTACCTTGTTCGGAATAGTGCTGTTCAAGGAGGTCATCAGCCTAAAGAATTGGATGGGTATCGGTTTAGCGATTGTCAGTATAGTTTTGGTAGCTTTGTTGTAAACATACTTGTTCAATGGAAAACCAATCCGGCCGATTTAAAACCATAGAAACTGCTTCACCCGAAGTGCTTTATAAAGAGCGAAAGAGCAAGTTTTTTGCTTATGCCTTTCCCCTATACGAAGAGGAGGATGTAAAACCTCGGATCGATAGTTTAAGAAAAATGCATCCTGCCGCAAATCATGTCTGTTATGCTTGGCAAATTGGCATCTCCGAACCCAGGTACAGGGCCAATGATGATGGGGAACCCAATAATTCTGCGGGTATGCCCATTTACGGCCAATTACAATCATTTGGGGTTACCAATATTTTGGTAGCCGTGGCTCGGGTTTTTGGCGGCACCAAATTGGGGGTCGGAGGTCTTATAAATGCTTACAGGACAGCTGCCCAATTGGCCTTGGAGGCTTCAACGATCATTGAAAAAAGTCTTGAACAGAGATTTCTACTCTCCTTTGGCTACGATCAAATGAACACGGTGATGCGGACGTTAAAACAGCGACAAATTAATATTGAGTCCCAAAAAATGGGATTGGATTGCCAGATCTTTATTTCGGTCGAACAACACAAAGCCCCTGAAATTATTGAAATTTTTAAAGGGTTCCACAAAATAGGACTGAAGTCGGTTTAACCTCTTAGGTTTTAGGTGCCGCTACGAATTTTATGGGCAAGCAGGTCTAACGTCTTGCGCAACTGCGCACAGCGCATAGCCAAAAAGCTATTTTGCAATTTTTTCAAGTATATAATCGGGACATTTTACAGGTCTCTTGGTTTTCCGATCCATAAACGCCAAGACCGTATTGGCCTCAACCAATATTTCGCGTGCTTCGTTGTAAATAATGTAGTCGAATTCTATTTTGACCGAGGGTGTTTTTTTTAAAAAAGTGGCAACCGTTATAACGTCATCGTACACGGCCGATTTTAAATATTTTACCTGCAATGAAATCACGGGCAGTATAATGCCGTTTTCTTCCATGCTTTTGTAAGAAATGCCCAAACTCCTTAGCCATTCCACCCTTCCCATCTCCAGATACTGCGCATAATTGCCATAATAGACCACCCCCATCTGATCGGTTTCGCCGTATCTGACCCTAAAAGATATTTCGTTAAAACCCATATTAATCCACTTAAAAACTTTATATTTAAAACCTAGTTTGATTTGCTGACCAACATGATAAAAAAAAACTATAAAACCTATGCCCCAAGATTTTTTTTTTTAGATTTTTGTTCACATATTTGCCATAATTCTTTAAAGGATGATTCGTCCGGCAAAACCATAGACCAACAAACCTAATCTCTAAGAATCAATTAAGATTAACTTTACAATGAATGTTACTGCTACTTCCGTATGGAACAACTGTTTGGCTTTTATCCAAGATAACATCCAACCGCAAGCATTCAAAACTTGGTTTGAACCTATTAAACCGGTAAAGTTATCCGAAAACTCGTTAAGCATACAGGTTCCCAGTAAATTTTTCTACGAATGGCTGGAAGAGCATTACGTAAAACTGCTCAAAGTTTCCTTGACCAAAGAGCTCGGCGAAAATGCCAAGTTGATCTACATTATCAAAATGGAGAATACTTATGGCAATAAAGAACCCTTTACCGAACGGATTCCCAGCTCCAACCGGTCACAACAAGTAGCACCTCAGGAACTGGAGGTGGCCATAAAGTCGAAAAATCCAGAACTAAAGAATCCTTTTGTCATACCTGGTATCCGCAACATCAAAATAGAATCCCAATTAAACCCCAATTATAGTTTTGACAACTTTTTGGAAGGCGATTCTAATCGGCTGGCCCGATCTGCGGGTATGGCCGTGGCCAACAAGCCGGGTGGCACCTCCTTTAACCCGCTTTTGGTTTTCGGGGGAGTTGGGTTGGGAAAAACCCATTTGGCCCATGCCATCGGCGTAGATATCAAAGATAAATATCCGGAGCGGACCGTACTTTATATTTCCGCCGAAAAGTTTACCCAACAATACATAGAATCCGTTAAGAAAAATACTCGAAACGATTTTATACATTTCTACCAATTGATAGACGTACTTATCATTGATGATGTTCAATTTCTTTCCGGAAAATCGGGGACGCAAGATGTATTTTTTCATATATTCAACCATTTGCACCAAAATGGTAAGCAAGTAATCCTTACTTCTGACAAAGCACCTGTAGACATGCAGGATATTGAACAACGTTTACTTTCCCGCTTTAAGTGGGGACTCTCTGCCGAGCTGCAGACCCCGGATTACGAGACCCGCGTTTCTATCCTAAAAAACAAATTGTTCCGGGACGGCGTAGAGATTCCAGATGATATCGTGGATCACGTTGCCCGAAACATCAAGACCAATATCCGGGAATTGGAAGGTGCAATCATTTCACTAATTGCCCAATCCTCCTTTAACAAGAAGGAGGTAACCTTGGAATTGGCACAACAGGTCGTCGAAAAATTTGTAAAGAATACCAAACGCGAGGTTTCCATAGATTACATTCAAAAGGTGGTTTCCGATTATTTCGAGATGGACGTGGCCACCCTACAGTCCAAGACTCGGAAAAGACATATTGTCCAGGCACGACAATTGGCGATGTTCTTCGCCAAAAAGTTCACGAAGGCCTCCCTGGCCAGCATAGGTTCCCAAATTGGAAAAAGGGACCACGCTACGGTTCTCCACGCCTGTAAAACTGTAGATAATTTGGCCGAGACCGACAAGCAGTTCAAAAAATATATCGATGATCTTTCCAAAAAATTCTCATAGAAAATAGTATTGAGTACCCGGTACATTTACAAGAGTAAATATGGCAACAAAAATCCTAATGGTATGTTTAGGAAATATATGCAGGTCTCCATTGGCCGAAGGTATTCTTAAGAGCAAGGCCGATCCAAAAAATATCCAAGTTGATTCTGCCGGTACAGGGAATTACCATATTGGGAATCCACCGGACTCCCGATCCATTGCGGTTGCATATAGAAACGGTATCGACATTTCAGCACAGCGTTGTAGGCAGTTCCACCCCAGGGATTTCAAGGAGTTTGATCTTATTTACGCCATGGATCGTAAGAATTTTGAAAATATTGTACAGTTGGCAGAGGACAAACAAGATATGGCTAAGGTAAGGCTACTGATGCAGGAAGTTGACATGGGGATCACTGAGGTTCCTGATCCCTATGATGGGGAAGCAGATGATTTTGAAACTGTCTATTACTTAATTGACACGGCATGCGGGGCAATTGCGAAAAGACTGCAAACCCTTAATTAGACCAATATGGGGATGGATAGTAATAATTTCGGAAGATTATTTTTAATTCCCACGACCCTGGGCGACAATGAACCGTTGGAGGTTTTGCCCATCTCCATAAAAAGGGTAATTGAACAGATCGATTATTATATCGTTGAAAATGAGAAAACCGCGAGAAGGTTCATCAAGAAAATAAATTCCAAAAAGTCACAACCCGGACTTCATATGGAATTACTCAATAAATTTACCGAACCAGAGGTTATATCCACCTTTTTGGATCCTTGTTTAAATGGTCTCAATGTGGGCATAATTTCAGAGGCAGGATGTCCTGGTATTGCCGACCCCGGAGCGGAAGTTGTGAAAATTGCCCATGAAAAAAAAATTCGGGTAGTTCCAATGGTGGGGCCCTCTTCCATTGTTTTAGCCATGATGGCCAGCGGGTTAAATGGGCAGAATTTTGCTTTTAACGGTTACCTGCCAATAGATTCCAAAGAAAGAAAAAGTGCCATCAAAAAGTTTGAAAAGGTTTCGAGAGACCTCGGTCAATCGCAACTTTTTATAGAAACGCCTTATAGGAACGATAAACTCCTAGAAGAACTTCTAAAAACGTTGTCAAACCAAACCATGCTCTGCATCGCTTCCGACATTACCCTTCCAACGGAATATATATCCACTAAACCCGTGGTGGAGTGGCGAAAAGAGTCGGTCAATTTACATAAACGCCCTACCCTGTTCATTTTTCAGGCATAATTTTTGGCTATACGCTTTATATGGCTATACGCTGATCGCCATGCGATATTCGCAGGTGGCAACCCCTTAAGAGCGTAAAAAAGCCTTGACGTTTCCGCCAAGGCCCTCTCATTTTCACAGTGTAGTTCTTTATTGCCTTATCCCTTTGTTAAGTTTAGGGAACGCATGGTCATATGCGTAAGGCGAACCGTTAAATTTTCGCATTTCTTTTCGGAGAAACATGGGAAACGTCGTAACCCGAGAACTTCTTCATATAAGAATTGATGTTGGTTCCGTAGTCGTCGTTAACGTCAAACTCTCCGTAAGAACGCAAGAAGCGCTTTACGTTGCCAGCTCCGGCCAAGTGCGCCGCCGCCAAAATGCCAGATTCGGTAATCACCACGCCATTGATACGTTGACCAACAAACCTAGGGATGTCTCTCCTAAGAATCCATTTGTTGCGCGCAATGTTGGTGTGGAAAACCTTCTCCTGTAGTACTGGATCTTTTAGAAAACGGGTAGCATTGTATACTCCCATCAATTGCAAGGTACCTATTCCAAATTGGTACTTGCCCAAATAGCCCAAGGTATTGATCGTAAAATAATCGCCTTGTGATTCCTTGAAAGCCAAGGCTTCCTTGAATCCGATATAGGAACTTCCCAAAAAGGGAGGCACCGCCATAACTTGTTTAAAAGTAGTTTTGTTTTTGGGGAACAAAACTTCAGTAGGTCCATTTACTTTTAGAGCATCGGGCACTTCCACATTGGAAGCAGGTTGAAACCTAAAACTCGTCAAAATAAAAATCATGATAAGAGGACAGAGCAAACTGATCCACTTTCTCATAGTTTTGATTTCTTAAGACTTACTTCCTCCCCTTCCAAAAGCAATTATTTCGCCTTCAAAAAATGGATTACATGGAAAGCTTAAATTTCACGTTGCAAAGGTAAGCCTGATTTATTATACCTCAACCCTAATATACCTAAGATTTTCTTAAAATGGACCGGTTTTTAGTTTAAAAGCTAAAAATCTAGGGTAATTTACGTCATCGATTTATTTTTTGCGAATTAATCCATCGGATATACTGCTCCTTATTTCGGTTGTGTTGTGCCAAATCTTTGGCAAATTTGTGATAACCAAAACGCTCAACATCGGCTACCATATAATAATAATCGTTTTTTTCGGGATTCAATACGGCGTCGATAGACGAAATATCGGGCATGGCAATGGGACCTGGCGGAAGCCCTATATATTTGTACGTATTGTAAGGGGAATCTAGTTCCAAGTCTTTGTACAAAACCCTTTTATATACCTTGGTGAAATCACCCGAATGCAGTTTTAAGGCATGAATGACCGTAGGATCTGCCTGTAGCAACATGTGCCTGTTCAATCGGTTCAGGTACAAGCCGGCCACCCTAGGTCTTTCCTCTACTTTAGCGGTCTCCTTATTCACTATTGAGGCCAGTGTAATGACCTCTATCGGGGTAAGGCCGATTTTTTTCGCCTTGTTTAGCCGATCCTCGGTCCAGAATCGTTTATATTCCTTCAACATACGACCGCGAAATGCATCTGCAGCGGTATTCCAAAAGAATTCATAGCTATTAGGGATATACATGGCTAAACGCGTAGCCTCATTAAACCCGTTCTCCCTTAAAAAAACGGAATCTGTAAAGGACCGGAACAGGGATACACTGTCGGCTTCAATTTGTGCCGAAATCCGCCCCGCAAGATCATTTAAGGTCTCTTGATTGTTAAATGACACCTTCACCGGAAGGTTATTACTGCGAAGGGCATTAATGATTTCATTGTTGTTCATTCCTTTCCTGATGCCATATTTACCGGGCTTTACATTAGATGTATACCCTTTTTTTTGGGCCACCGTTTCAAAAGTGGACATATCCCCCAGCAGGGGTCGCAAAATTTTGACCACGTCGCCAAAATCGTCGTCGGAATGCACGTATACATAGGCCTCCTCGTTCCCAAATGACGTATTGGGCGAGAAAATGGCCCTATAAATGGAATACGCCCATATTCCTGCTGCCACTAAACCAAGGAGGGCGATCGCTGCTATTATTTTTCTGATGTACATTGTGAAACAGTTTAGGCTTTTTCCTTTTATTTATCCCCGAAGCGTCGGGTTAACATATTGTCCTCTAATCTTTTAACTTTTGAAACAATATCTCGTTCTTAAATTCCCCGTTGTAAAATATCCAGTGTTTTTTCGTGCCTACCCGGGAAAAGCCCAATTTGGTAAATAAGTGAATACTGGCCGCGTTCTCTTCCATGACATTGGCATATACCTGTCGTAGATCCAAAATAGAAAACGCGTAGTCTATCATTAGGGATATGGCCTCTGAGCCTATCCCTTTGTTCCTGTCTCCCTCAGCCAAAATAATGACCCCCAACCCGGCCCGATGGTTTTTTGGGTCAAAATCGAACATATCCACTAAACCGATCGGCCTATCTTCGTTGTCGCTTATGACCAATCGCAATTGTTTGGCCTCATATATGTCTTTATGGGCATTATCTAAATATTGTCTAAGTATGTGCTTGGAATATGGAGTGGTAGTACCACTAATTTCCCAAACCGCAGCATCGTTCTCAATTTCATATAGAAAATCAAGATCTTGGGGTTCCAAGGCCCTAAGGTAACACAATCTACCTTTTAGTTTTAACATAATACCTCCCCTTTATAAACCATCTTGGCCGGCCCGATCAAATAAATCTGGTGATACCCATCCCCAATTGTATCAAACTTAACCTTTAATTTCCCGCCCTGGGTTTTTACGCTTACTTCACCGCTAGTGGTCTTTCCAATTTTATGCATGGCCAAAGCCGTTGCGGTAACACCCGTTCCGCAGGACAAGGTTTCATCCTCTACCCCACGTTCATACGTGCGAACCGAAAAAGTGCCATCGTCCAGAAGTTCAACAAAATTGATATTGCTGCCCTTTTCACCGTAACGATCGTATCGCAATCTTTTGCCCTCCTTGTATACTTCCATGTTTGCAAGGTCATTTACCACCTGTACATGGTGAGGAGATCCCGTATCCAAAAAAGTGTAACCTGGTCCTTGATCAATTTTGGCAACATCCTGCATACGAAGACTTACGATATCCTTTTCTATACTTGCTTCATGTAATCCGTCTACAGCTGTAAAAGTGGCTTGGGCATCGATAACACCCAACTGTTTGGCAAAGGCGACCAAGCACCTTCCCCCGTTACCGCACATGCTTCCCGGTCTGCCATCCGAATTGTAATAGATCATCCTAAAATCTTCCACGGGATCGTTATCCAACAAAATGAGGCCATCCGCACCAATACCAAATTTTCTATCGCACAAAGTCGCGACCAATTTCGTATTGGTCTTAGGAAACGTTTCCTTCCTGTTGTCGACCATTATAAAATCGTTCCCCGTCCCTTGATATTTATAAAATTTTAGCAGCATATTCCACTTTAAAATGCAAAGATATAGAACTCGACTCGAGTATTTGATGGGAACCGACATTTTTGGACGTTATGCCCCGTTCAAGACCCTACATAACAAACTTGATTGGAGTTCGCATTATTTATTGTAACGTTACATAAAAAATAGCAAATTAAGATTTGATATGCGAACATCGCACGTGAAATTATAATTAAAGAAGGATTCATTATTTTTTTAAGGATTCTTTAGCAGTTAAAAAGACGTTAAACCCATTTCAATGCCCGTCAAAAACTGTTAATTTTACACTGTTTTATTTGCAATCTTCTGTACAATATTGAAAATTTATCCTTATTGTTTTATTACAACTAACCTCTACTAGTGTACTTATTGAGTAGAGAATATTAATTACAAACCTAATAACAAAATGAAAAGATTCGGCAGTTTATTGTTGGTTTCCATTTTTGCAGGAGCTATTACCTTGGGCTCCTATAAATTGTTTTTTGAGAAAAGTAACTACAAAATTTTACCGAGCAACACCAAGGCTCCTGTGTTTACTACTAGCTACACCCCTACTTCCCCAGCTGGATCGGGCATCAATGAGGTAGATTTTACGACGGCTGCCCAAAAAACGGTCGATGCCGTTGTGCACGTTAAAAACCTTAGTATAGTAAGCAGTGGTCCAAGGAATATCATGGAATTCATATACGGTTTTCAAGGAGAGGAACGACCCCAGGTTGGTATTGGGTCTGGTGTTATTATTTCCGCCGACGGATATATTGTGACCAACAACCACGTTATTAAAAATGCCTCTAAATTAGAGGTGTCCTTGAACAACAACAAAACATACGAAGCGACACTAATCGGTACCGATCCAAATTCGGATATCGCATTAATAAAGATCGATCCCAAAGAAAAATTGCCTTATTTGGCTTTTGGGGATTCGGACCAAACGAAAGTGGGCCAATGGGTTTTGGCCGTTGGCAACCCGTTTGACCTCACCTCTACCGTGACCGCAGGAATCATCAGTGCCAAGGCGCGGGATTTGGGCAAGAACCAATCTTTTATACAGACCGATGCCGCGGTTAATCCTGGAAATAGCGGGGGCGCCCTTGTAAATACGAATGGCGACCTCATCGGGATCAATACCGCGATTACCTCCCAGACAGGTTCCTATGTTGGATATTCGTTTGCAGTTCCCAGCAATATCGCCAAAAAAGTGGTAGACGATATTATGGAATATGGCAACGTACAGAAGGGCATGTTGGGAATAAAGTACATCCCTGCGAATTCTCCCTATGCATTGGAAAAAGGACTGAATGAGATAGATGGCGTTTATATAGATGGAGTGGAAGAGGGCATGGGCGCCTACGATGCCGAGCTAAAGCAGGGAGATATCATAAAAAAAATAGACGAAATAGACGTGCACGGCTTCGCGAACCTAACCGGATACCTCTCCACAAAAAGACCGGGCGACAAAGTAATGCTCACCATTGACAGGGATAGCGAGACCCTTATGATTCCGGTAGTCCTCAAGGAACGGCAAACCGTAGTTCTTCCGGTGATGGGAATCGAGGTGCAAAACCTCACCAAGGACGATACAAAACGGTTTCGAACAAAAAACGGAGTAAAAATCGTTGGTGTTCCAGAAACCTATAGGGGTTATGGCTTAAAAGGAAAAATATTGATCGCGGTAAACAACAATGAAATTAAGGACAAACAGGATGCCAAAAATCTTTTCGGGGCTATTACCAGGTACGAGCGTACCAGTATAACCATGATCAACGAAAAAGGCGAAAGGGAACGCCTGATTTTTCAGTAAACAAGCTCCCGTGTAGGGGGGATTACAATAAAAAGGCACCTATTTCTGGGTGCTTTTATTGTTTTGTAATGCCTTCATTTGGTGGCTATACCAACCACTTACCATCTTTCTTGGAGCCATTTGAAATATCTGTGGAAAAATAAAGTCGGAAACAGGCAATATAGCTTAAGTCATCTACGTTTGCTTTGACATGCGCGCGACACTAAAATTCAATATTTTTTTCAAATTTGGTTTTAATAAATTACTTTAGTCGCCTCTAAGAAACTTGTTTGTAAAATAAGACTTACATATGAAAGGAAATAGCTTATTGTTTATCGTATTGGCCGTGTTGACATTTAATTTGCAATATGTCCAAGCTCAGGCTGGAGAAGGGGAAAAACTATCGTTGGACGATGGCACCATCAGTAGCCAATTCGATTATGTTTCCAAAAAATCGGGAAACTACCGTGCTGAAGGGGTAAGATATGAAGTTGTGAAGGAGGCCTACCTGTATAAACTTAGAAAAAATGTGCTGGATTCATTAAATGCTGCCAACAAAAAGGAAGCGGAGCTCAATGCAACGATATCCGGTCATGAAACGACCATAACCTCCTTGAATCAAAAACTAAAGGAAACCACGAATAATTTGGCTTCCGTGACGCAAGAAAAAGACAGCATGTCCTTTTTGGGGATGTCCGTTTCCAAGGTGACCTACAATCTTATTCTTTGGACAATCATTGCGGGCCTCCTATTACTTCTACTCCTATTCATTTATAAATTTAGACAAAGCAATATTCTCACCCAAGAGGCCAAGACCAATCTTTCCGAATTGGAGGTAGAATATGAGGACCACCGAAGGAATGCCTTGGAAAGAGAACAAAAAATTAGCCGGAGGCTCCAGGACGAGATAAACAAGTACAAAAAGACCAAATAACAAGAACCCCCTGCCCGGAGTTTTTTTTGTTGGTGCCCATCGAATAAAGTAAGACGACAGCGCTATAATGGTTTGTGGACTTATTTAGCAGGCGTTCACCGCACGGTCTAACACGGGTTAAAGACACTCCAAGGTTTCCTATATTGCCTATCTTTGCAAAAAAAATCTCCATATCCCATTTGTATGCGTATAGATATAATAACCGTATTGCCGGAATTGCTAAAAAGTCCGTTCGAGGCATCGATTTTAAAACGCGCCGTAGAAAAGGGCATGGTCGAGATTTTCATTCACAATCTCAGGGAGTACACGGATCTAAGTTACAAGCAGGTAGACGATTACCAATATGGAGGTGGCGCAGGAATGGTGATGATGATAGGGCCTATAGACAAATGTATTTCCGCTTTGAAGTCAGATCGGGATTATGACGAGATTATTTATATGACCCCGGATGGCAAGACCTTCAACCAAGGTGCGGCCAACGAGCTCTCCCTAAAGAAAAACCTGATTATTCTCTGCGGGCATTACAAAGGGGTAGATCAACGGGTCCGAGATCACTTTATAACGCGTGAAATTTCAGTGGGCGATTTTGTTCTCAGCGGTGGGGAATTGGCGGCTGCCGTAGTCTGTGATGCGGTTATACGGCTCATTCCGGGGGTTTTGGGGAATGAAACAAGCGCCTTGACAGATTCGTTTCAGGATAATTTGTTAGCCCCTCCAATATATACCCGGCCTGCAGATTACAAAGGCTGGAAAGTGCCGGAAATACTTCTGGGAGGAAATTTTGCCAAAATCGATAAATGGAGAGAGAGCCAAGCAATGGAACGTACGGAAAAATTACGTCCTGATCTCCTAAAATAAGGGGTCGGTTGCCTGGAGATCAAAATTTCATCAAAATAGCTTGTAGGTTTTGATTAATGGAGTAATTTTGCATTCGGTTAAAATCAACCTCTGGCGAGATTCGTGTAAGTTGGTCTTAAGAAACTTTTAAAAATAAGAAAATGGAATCATTGATTAAATTTGTTGAAGACGAATTTGTTCCAAAAAAAGATTTTCCCGATTTTTCAGCGGGAGATACCATTACGGTATACTATGAAATTAAGGAAGGTGAGAAAACCCGTATCCAGTTTTTCAAAGGGGTAGTTATCCAGCGAAGGGGTTCTGGAAGCACCGAAACTTTTACTATTCGAAAAATGTCCGGCACGGTTGGGGTAGAGCGTATATTTCCCGTAAACATGCCCGCATTGCAGAAGATAGAAGTCAATAAAAGAGGTAAGGTCCGAAGATCTCGTATCTTTTACTTTAGGGAACTTACCGGTAAAAAAGCTAGGATCAAGGAAATTCGTTCTTAATTCGGTTTATCAAATGTTATTTATAAACATCCGCCCAGATTTAGATCGGGGCGGATGTTTTGGTTTTACCTACGCCGTTTTAAAATTCGAAAATCCCATGTGATAAGGAAGGTCGGCGAGTACCGTACCAGGCCGGGCGAAGTCTCGGGGGCGGAGAATTGCACCGACTAAAATAATTGCCAAGTTTGGTAAAATACGGAACATTTAAAATTTATGGTTTCGAATTGGTCGGAGTATATGAACAATTGTTAACAACAATTGTTCATAGCTTGTGCATTAAAATAGACCAATAAAAGTTGCTTTATTCAAACATTTATTGTACTTTTAATTTATGGTTTTAAAGAAAGAACGGAATTTATTTCCCTGTATTTCTTGAGACCATTATAAAGTTTGCGTTCTTTATATTGTTGTGGGATTCAAAATAGGTGGCTAAATGTTTACATCTAGCGTCTAAACGGAATCTAAAGACCAGAAGGCCCACGCCTTTTGGCTTTTGTTTGACTTTGAAAAGATCGAATTGCGAAACCTCGGTTTTACAAATCGGACTCAACGAATCAAAAGCAACAAGAAGAATCACCAAGTAAGATCTCGATTTATAGTTGAGGACGAAAGGTGTTTTAAACGTCGAAATAGTGATGCAAATGCAATCAATGGTTGCCAGTATGCACAGCATACAGAACAAAAAGTTTGTAAGCTATTTCAAAAAGCCATGTCAATGTACTTGTACAATGATATGGCTTTTGTCTTTTTGTAAAATACTGTGAAGACGCCTAATAATACCAATTACCAGAATGCGAAGAGGTGATTAATAGGCACAAAAAAAGGCAAGCTACCTACATCGCACCGCTACGACCGCATACCCTTGCTGCGTTCCCACCCTGGGGGATTTTGCAGGAGCTGGTCGTGTAGGACTTGCCTCATGCAAATATACAATCTTTTAAATTTTTGACAATCGTTTTACATTCTAATTTTTATTAAATATCTTGGCCCGAAATTTGGTCGATCGATTATCGGTTGGCCGATTTAAACCCCTGCCAGCCTTTGAATGAGGTGCTCTACCATTTCAGAGATGGGAATTGCGTATTTCAATGGCAAACATCACCAAATACCAAACCAAAACACCCCATCCCAACAAAGAACAACGAACAACAGATTTAAAATGCATTCCTTTAAAATATTCTTAAGCGGATCCCTATTTTTTTTAGCCGCTGCGTGCGGAGGTGGTAACTCTGCCTCCTCCCAATTATTTGAGATAAAACTGGGTGGAAACAAGAGAACATTTCAACAAAACCAGACCGTTGCAGTTAGATTGCAAAACAACAAGGATAAAGTGGTCGAAAACGTCACCTATTCCATAGACGGTAAAGAACTTCCACTTACCGACAACAAATTGACGTTGGATATAGTGAAATTGGGTGAAAAAACCTTGACCGCTAAAGTAAATTATGAAGGCCAGTCCGCTGAAATATCAAAAAAAATTAAAGTCCTGGCCTCTAGGGCACCGGAACTCTATACCTATGATATTGTTGCCGTTTATCCCCACGACATCCATGCTTATACCCAAGGGTTGGAATTCCATAACGACACCCTTTATGAGAGTACCGGACTAAGGGGCAAATCTTTTTTGAGACAAGTAGATTACAAAACAGGAAGGATTTTAAAGGAAATTAAACTAGACGATCGCTATTTTGGTGAAGGGATTACCATCCTCAACGACAAGATATACCAACTTACCTGGCAAAGTGGTATCGGTTTTGTGTATGACCTTCATTCCTTTAAGAGTTTGAACACCTTCAAGTACAACAAGAGCAAGGAAGGATGGGGCCTTTGCAATGATGGGAAAAAATTGTTCAAAAGCGATGGAACGGAATTTATCTGGATTCTGAACCCCGATACCTTGGCCGAAGAAGACTACATTGAAACGGTGACAAATTCCTCAATCTTTAATAGGGCCAATGAATTGGAATATGTAGACGGAAAAATCTATGCCAACGTTTATCAAAAAGAAAGCATGATGATCATTAATGCGCAAAGCGGCGACATCGAAGGAGTCGTTAATTTCGGAGGATTAAAGGAAAAAGTTACCCAGCACAAGAATTTGAATGTTTTGAACGGAGTTGCCTATAGCCCAACCCGCAAAACCTTTTTTGTCACCGGAAAAAATTGGGACAAGCTATTCGAGGTACGTATTTTTAGAAAAAACTAAATGGTCTTCAAAAGAACGTTAACGGTAAGGGAAAATGATCTGGACGACCTACAACACGTCAATAATGTCCGGTACGTACAATGGATCCAGGATATTTCTAAGGAGCATTGGCAAACCTTGGCACCGGCACGGATGCAAAAGGGGATTATTTGGGTAGTTTTAAACCACAATATTACGTATAGAAGCGCGGCACAATTGGGAGATGTACTGCGGATAGAAACGCACATCGCCAATTCTGAAGGAGCTACCTCCCATCGGATCGTAGAAATGTTTAATGATAAGACGGGCCAACTCCTGGTCCATGCGGTGACCAAATGGTGCATGTTAAATTCCGAAACACAAAAACCGATGAGAATTTCAGGTGAAATTAAAAAGGTATTCGATAACGGAAAAGCGACTAGTTGATTAAGTCTCCAAATGGTTGAGAGTATTTTCCTATATATTATTCATTTACAGCCCATTGTAAACCAAAACCATACTTTTTCTATGGTTAATCTATAGTCATTTCCCGTTTAGGATCATTACTTTGTACCCAAATATCCCGATCATGGAGTACAACTATCTAATTATTGATTCCAACGCGACCTCAAATCTACAATTGCAGCACCGAATGGAAGAATATGGGGAGTTTTATTGTGCAGGAGTGGTAAATGATACGATGGATGGAATAAATGCAATCCTTAAATTCTCTCCCGACGTGGTTTTCGTCAACCTAAACGACAATGCGGGAAAGTATTTCCAAATGGTAGCCGAGTTGTACCAATATATTCAGGACATTCCGATCTTAATCGGTATTTCTAAAAGCAAACAATTTGCCTACGAAGCCATAAAGAATAATTTTTTTGACTATTGGCTGCTGCCTTTCAATGAATTCGACATGCGTAAGACCTTGCTGAAATTAATGAAGAAGCTACCAAACGAAAATGCCTCCCAAACTCTTTGCCTGAAGTCCTATAAGGATTTTCAGTATTTGGAAACCGATAATATCCTCTACCTGAGGGCAGACAACAACGCGACCGATTTTATAATGAAGGACGGTACCACGGTAAGTGCATTTAAGACCTTAAAATCCTTCGGAGAAAAATTACCCAAGAATTTTGTGCGAATCCATCAAAGTTATATCATAAATATAAACTACGTTTCCAGAATCAATTTTGGCAAATCGGTCTGCGCATTAAAAAACGGCAAGGAACAATTGCCTTTTTCCAAAACTTACCGGGAAAACGTGGACGGATTAAAGAAAATACTCTCCAAAAACACCATTTCCACACCAAATTAACAAAATCCTAACAAAATCGGTGCGTCTGCTCACAGAAGCGGACCATTCACCGAAAATAGGATCAAAAATCCTTTCTTAGTTCATCTTTTAAGTAGTTTGGTTACATCAAAAACTAGTAATTAACTTATTTAAACCCCCTCAATTAAGATGAAAAAAGCAACGAGTATTTTGGCAGTTACAGTATTGGCTTTGGGTATGTTTTCCTGCGAACCGGAAAGCACGGCCCAGGAAACGGACGCTTTATATGGAGCCGTAAACGACAACCCTGCCCCCACCCAGGCCACCGATAGGGAGGAGCTACCAATTGATGAAAGAGATTAGCAGAGAATTGCTGGATCTATAAAAGTTTGAAGCCTTAAATAGTTTATTTAAGGCTTTTTAGTATCTTGTGGTGGTTGATAATGCTATGACAGATCCAACAAAACCCACAACCCGGAAATCCGTTTCTTTTCTGTTGGTATTTCTCTTTTTCCTTGGCTGCAACCCCGCCGTAAAAGATAAGGACAGTACGCCAAACCAAGCCGTTTTGGATAGTATATCGCAATGGGTAGCCACTGGAAAAAATAGTTACCTAACCAAAAAGGCAAGGGAAAAAAATCTGGAAAAGGCGTATCGTTCCGCAGTAAATTTGCAATCGGACTCCCTTAAGGCGCGCTATCTTTCGGAAATCTCATTGGGCTACCTTAGACTTAAGGATTCGGCATTCTTTAGGACGACCAACAATATGGCATTAGAATGGTCCGAAAAGACTAGGGATTCCAACAGTATAGCAAACAACCACTGGGACCTGGCCTCATTTTTTAAACAACATACGGAAGAGGACAGTGCTTATTACCATTATTCAAAAGCACAAAAAATATACAGCGCCCTAAAAGACGATTACCATTCGGGCCGGATGCTCTACAGTATGGCTATCGTGCAAAGCGATATCAAGGACTATACGGGGAGCGAGATCTCGACCATCAAGGCCATAGAGTTGCTAAAGCCGTTGGAAAAGTATAAACAGCTGTACAACTGTTATAACAACCTGGGAACTCTTTCCAACGCCCTAAAGGAATACGACCGCGCCCTGGCGTACCACAACCAGGCCTTGAGCTATTTAAAGAAGGTTAAGAAGAAGGGACATCTGGAGCAAGTGACGGAAAACAATATCGGGATAGTCTACGAAGGCCTCGGGCAGCACCAAAACGCCATCGCCCAATTTAAAATGGTGTTGGCAAGCGAGGACCTAAGGAAAAACGATCCGCGGTTCTATGCCAAGGTACTGGACAATTTGGCGTATAACCGGTTTAAACTAAAGGATACCCTACAAGTGGAAACGCAGCTAAATACCGCCCTTCAAATTAGGGACAGTTTAGCCGACCAATCTGGCAAAGCGGTTAGCCACTACAACCTGGCCGAATATTTTCTCTTTAAAAAGGATACCCTCTCGGCTTTAAAGCACGCGCAAGAGGCCAAAGGCTTCGCCTTGGAAAGCAGCAACAACAAGCGTCTGTTAAAGACCTTGGAACTTTTGCCCCGGGTAGACCCAAAAAATGCGGTTACCTATACGCAAGAATACATGGCTTTAAACGACAGCCTGCTCCACGAAGAAAGACAGAACCGGAATAAGTTTGAACGCATCCGCTTTGAGACGGACGAGGTCATAGAAAAAAATCAGCTTTTAGCGAGACAAAAACAATTGTTCCTGGGCATCGCCTTGGGGATATTTCTACTTGGGGTGGCCGTACTCGTTATCATTTCCCAACGTATTAAGAACCAAAGACTCAAATTTAAGCAGCGGCAACAGGAAACAGACCGGGAGATATTCAACCTAATGTTGGCCCAGTCGGGCAAAATAGAAGAGGGCAAACAACTAGAACAGAAAAGGGTTTCACAAGAACTACACGATGGAATATTGGGCCAAATGCTGGGTATTCGTCTAGTCCTCTCCGGTCTAAACAATAGAACCGATGAAAAGGCGATGGTTCAACGTGGAGAGCTCATTAAAAAACTACAGGATGTGGAAGAGGAGGTAAGGACAATTTCCCACGAACTTAACGATGCTTCCTATGAAAAAATCCATAACTTTATTCATTCGATCCAAGATCTGATTTCCACCTATGAGGTTTCTACCGGAATTAAATGCCAATTTGACTATGATTCCGCAATGGATTGGGACCAATTAAACGGAGAGTTGAAAATCAACATCTACAGAATCGTACAGGAAAGTTTACAAAATGGGGCCAAACACGCCCGATGTAAAAATTTGTCGATTCATTTTAAAAGATCCGATGGCAACCTGCAGATTGTTGTAGAGGATGATGGCCAAGGGTTCGATGTAAGGAAAGGCAAAGCCGGAATTGGCCTTAAGAATATAGATTCCAGGACAAAAAAAATGGGTGGGTCATGGACCATAAAAAGCAAGATCGGTATCGGGACCAAACTTG
Source organism: Cerina litoralis (assembly GCA_022008415.1). Lineage (GTDB taxonomy): Bacteria > Bacteroidota > Bacteroidia > Flavobacteriales > Flavobacteriaceae > Cerina > Cerina litoralis. The sequence continues at coordinate 15,546 of JAIRBC010000013.1, read as the reverse complement.
CCGTACAATTGCCGATCAAAAAGGAATCGATGAAAGTAGACCATAATTCAAAATCCCAAGTGATGGGATAGTAAATATTTACAACCCCTAATGATTAGACCTTTAAACATATTGGCGATCGATGATCATGAAATGACTATGATCGGATACAAATATATTTTGGAAGGTATAGACTTTAAGGAGTATAAAGTTCATTTGGATACCGCAAACACCTTTGAATTGGGAAAAGCTAAAATTGAGGCCTCGGCCAATTCCTTTGCCTATGATATTATTTTGCTAGATGTTCAGCTCACGGCATTTGGGGAAGGTGTACCACATACCGGTGAAGAGCTTGGTGTCTTGGCCAGAAAAGTGGTTCCAGAATCTAAAATTGTGTTCATGTCTTCCTTCAGTGATAGTTACAGGATCAATAGTATTCTTAAGACGGTTAACCCCGAAGGCTATATGGTTAAGACAGAGATCGATAATAAATCGCTGGAGGCCATGATAACTACCGTTATGTACTCCCCCCCCTACTATACCCAAAAGGCCCTAGTTGCTATTCGTAAAAAAATGTCCAATGACATTACCTTGGATGAAAATGACAAAAAGATCCTATATCACTTGTCCATCGGCACCAAGACCAAAAACATGATCGAACACATTTCCCTTTCCCTCCCGGGTATAGAAAATCGCAAAAGACAACTAAAGGTTATTTTTGGTGTCGAAAGGCAAAACGATCAGGCATTGATTACCGAGGCACGTAACCGTGGATTTATTTAACCAGTGTTAATTTATAAATGCCTATCACTGCGCTGCACTCGTTTTAAAAACGGTCGCTACCTCCAACACTCCTTAGCTATCAGTACTTCACAAGGTTTTTCTGCGGGTATTGCAGCTGGCATACGCGACCAAATGTAAATTGAATGGCTTACTATTTCAATTCCCTTTTTTGGTTCCCTTAATTCTTTAGTATTCGCCAAAGATAAAAACCATAGTTTTTCTAAGGTTTTTATATAGTCCAAGATTATGCAATCCCAATACTTTTGTACTAGACCATAATCTTAACCACCAAAACCTATGGAGTTGAACTACGACGATTTTAAAAACAATCCACAAATAAGAACCGATCTATACTCCTTGCTCAATGGATTGGACACCTTTAGAAAAGACTTGGAAAAAGACTTTTTTTCCACCGTTAATATATCTTCCCCTTGCTGTAACCAAGACGAGGTATCGGACAAGTTGGTTGTAGATATGTATTGCAATCTGGGACTAGCGGAAATGCTCTCCCATTTTAATAAGGGAAATTGGGGGGCAACCTATGAAGAGCAACGGGAATCTTCTCCCTTGCTAAATTCGTTCCGTTCACTAAGGAATCAGAATATTTTGGATGTTGAAATTGACGAATTAACTCTTTTCCTCAAGGATACTTCCATAATAATCAATAGCGCCGGTCCTTGTAGTATCCCTTTACATTGGGATTCCATAATTACGGAAATGGGAAACCATTTTATACATTTCACCAAAGGCCTAACCGAAATGCCGTCTGAAATTTACCTTCCTGTTTTCAAAGGAACTACAACCGAAAACATACCTACTTTGCTAACCATCAATACCGAAGCCTATGATCAAAGCGATTACTTTAAGTACTGGGGTCTCTATTTCGAATCCCATGAGGACGCCGTCATCTACGATTTGGAAAACAAATCTATAATTGAAGGGGATTTGTTCATGTTAAACCGATAATGACCATTTTTAAATAAAATTCAGTCTTTTATTTGTTGGTATTTATCGACGAGAAAGCCCAACCATTTTAAAATGGTTGGGCTTTCTTATAGGACCCATTATAAAGATTGCCGTTATCCTTGAAACAAAGGCCTGTTCTTCATTAAATCATTTACCTTCCTTTTAACGCTATCCAAAACGGAATCGTCATTGGGATTCATCAGTACTTCATCTATAAACTCCACAATGGTCGCCATTTGATCCTCTTTAATCCCCCGAGTTGTTATGGCAGCAGTACCAAATCGGATACCCGAGGTTACAAAAGGGGATTTATCATCAAAGGGTACCATGTTCTTATTGGCCGTAATATCGGCCTTCACCAAGGCCGCCTCGGCTTCTTTTCCGGTAATATTTTTGTTCCTAAGGTCAATAAGCATCATATGATTGTCCGTTCCATTGGAAATAATCTTATATCCTTTGCTTACAAAAGCAGCGGCCATTATAGCTGCGTTCTTCTTCACTTGTAGCATATAATGTAAAAAATCATCGGACAATGCCTCGCCAAAAGCTATTGCCTTTGCAGCGATAATGTGTTCCAAAGGCCCACCTTGGTTTCCTGGGAATACCGCCAAGTCTAGCAAAGACGACATTTTACGCAGGTTGCCGTTCTTTAGGGTTATACCAAACGGATTATCGAAATCTTCTCCCATCAATATTAATCCACCCCTAGGGCCCCTTAAGGTTTTATGGGTGGTGGTGGTAACGATGTGGCAGTGTGGGATGGGATCGTTTAAAATTCCCTTTGCTATGAGTCCGGCAGGATGGGCAATATCCGCCATTAAAATGGCCCCGACGCCATCTGCAATTTCCCTAAAGCGTTTAAAATCCATATCCCTCGAATAGGCCGAGGCGCCAGCAATGATCAATTTTGGCTTTTCCCTTTTTGCGATTTCCAGAATTTTATCATAGTTTAAAACCCCGGTCTCCTTGTCTACCCCATAAAAAACCGGCTTGTATAAGCGTCCTGAAAAATTAACGGGGGAGCCATGTGTTAAATGGCCTCCATGGGACAGGTCGAAACCCAAGATGGTATCTCCCGGCTGAAGGCATGCGTGATATACGGAAGCATTGGCCTGTGAACCCGAATGGGGCTGAACATTGGCATAAGTGGCGCCAAACAGTTCCTTGGCCCGATCAATGGCAATCTGCTCCACTTCGTCCACAACTTCGCATCCTCCGTAATATCTTTTACCAGGATATCCTTCCGCATATTTATTGGTAAGAACAGATCCTGCGGCCTCCATTACTTGAGGACTCACAAAATTTTCGGAAGCAATAAGCTCTATTCCATGAGTCTGTCGTTCCTTTTCCGCTGCTATCAGTTCAAAAATTTGATTATCGCGTTGCATATAAAATATATTCTGTTAAATGAGCGGTAAAAATACAAATTGCCAATCGTTAATTGGAAGAAAACAATATATTTGATAGAGAATTTATCAAATATAAATTAACAATAGTCCTATGCCCATAAAAACGAACGACCCAGAAAGAAAAAGTTGGCTACCAGTTCCCCCCGCTTCCGATTTCCCGATTCAAAACATACCTTTCGGGGTATTTTTGACCAGGGACGATATTATTACGATAGGGACAAGGATCGGGAATCACGCCATAGATTTGGGGGCATTGCACCAATTGGGCTATTTTAATGGGATTCCCCTTACGGAGGATATTTTCTTGCAGGATACACTCAATGATTTTATTTCCGACGGAAAAAAAACATGGCGCCTTGTTCGCGATCGAATAAGTAAAATCTTTGAAAAAAGAAATCCGGAACTCAGGGATAATGAGGAGCACAAAAAGATAGTACTTTTTACTTTAGACGAAGTAGAAATGCAATTACCGGTACAGATCGGCGATTATACGGACTTCTATTCCAGCAAGGAACACGCGACGAATATTGGAAAAATGTTCAGAAATCCAGAGAACGCACTCCTGCCCAACTGGCTTCACCTGCCCGTAGGATATCATGGTAGAAGCTCTTCTATTGTACCCAGTGGTACGCCAATACGCAGACCTATGGGACAAATTTTGCCCAAGGGAAGTGATCTTCCTAAATTTTCACCTTCCAATATGGTGGATTTTGAATTGGAAATGGCTTTTATTACAACAGATGCCAATGCGCTGGGCGAACCAATTTCGGTAGACGAAGCAGAGGACTATATATTTGGGATGGTATTGTTCAACGACTGGAGTGCCAGGGACATCCAAAAATGGGAATACGTTCCCTTGGGTCCATTTCTGGCAAAAAACTTTGCCTCATCGATCTCTCCTTGGATCGTCACCTTGGATGCCTTGGAACCTTTTAGAATAGAAAGCCCCGATCAGAATCCCAAGCCCCTGCCCTATTTGCTACAAACAGGAAGAAAGAGCTTCGACATAAATTTGGAAGTAGATATCACTCCCGAAAATAGCACCCCTACTACGGTTACCCGTACCAACTTTAAATATATGTATTGGACCATGGCCCAGCAATTGGCCCACCATACTGTCAATGGCTGCAAGGTAAATAGTGGCGATCTTATGGGTAGCGGAACTATTTCGGGGCCAAACCCAGAATCTTATGGCTCAATGCTAGAACTTGCTTGGCAAGGCACAAAACCAATAAAGCTGAAAGACGGCTCCTTGCGCAAGGCCATTGAGGACCATGATACGGTAACCCTAAGGGGATATTGTGAAAACAAAGGAGTGCGTATTGGTTTTGGGGAAGTTTCCACCAAATTGCTACCGGTGTTCCAATCAAAAAAGAAATAGTTACTGTCCGTCCGTAAAGTCCGATAACTGCATTTCAATTCTTTCTTAATCGGTCATTTACACTGAAAAACCTTTGTTTTAAAAACCGTGCCGCGCCGTGTCGCGCCAGAATAATACTATCGAACTGGCTAAGGAAGTCTTGTTCCCAAACTTTTTAGCTCGGACAGCCGGTTGAAAATACAGACTTAATATTTGATAATTCCCAAACTAAATCTCCGTTTGCAAATCCAATGCCAAAATTCCCCCGTGCGAGGCATGCGCAACGACAGACCCATTTTTTACGATCAATAGTTGGGGGGATTCATGACCGATACCAAATATTTTAGCCACCTCATTGGATACCTCTCTATAACTTTTCAAATCCAAAAAAAAGAGGTCTAACTGCCCTTCCGGTATGTTGTATTGGGAAGTAAACTGGTTCAAGGCCATCCTGCTGATACCACAAGTGGTCGAATGTTTAAAAATAACCTGTGGCTTTTCAACAGATTTATTGACAATATCCTTTAGCTGGTCCTTGGATACCAAGGGTATCCACGGTAGCGGTTTTGCTTCCTTATTTTCCAAGCTATTTTTTGATCCGAATAGACTATTAAACAATCCCATTTTTAGTAATTTTAAAGTAGGTAAACGAGGAATTCGTCTCTATTTTGAATTCTCTCAACAAATTTGAACCCAGTAAATATATCCAACTTTCGTCGTATTTATATAAAAACCTTACACACTGTCAAATTGGCGTTTTCTTAACAAGAAAATAATGACATATTGACGCTTTTTATGATTGGTAGGGTTCTTGAAAACCCATGTAAAAGCAAAACTTAACTACAAAAAATAAAGATAATGAACTTGAATAATTTTACTATTAAATCCCAAGAGGCCATACAACGGGCCCAACAAATCGCTCAGGCCACGGGCCATCAGCAAATAGAAAATGAACATATTTTTAAGGCCATAGCGGAAGTCGACGAAAACGTACTGCCATTTCTTTTAAAGAAACTAAACGTAAACACCTCTCTCCTAAATCAAATTTTGGACAAGGAACTGGAAAGTTTCCCTAAAGTATCAGGCGGGGAGATAATGATATCCCGAGAGGCCGGAAAGACGTTGACAGAGTCCGAGATCATAGCCAAAAAAATGGAAGATGAATACGTTTCCATAGAACACTTATTATTGGCCATATTTAAGTCTAAAAGTAAGATAGCCCAAATCCTAAAGGATCAAGGGGTTACCGAAAAAGACTTGCAAGCTGCCATCCAAGAATTGCGAAAGGGGGGCAAAGTAACTTCCCAAAGTGCGGAAGACACCTACAATTCCCTTAATAAATATGCCAAAAATCTAAACCAACTTGCCGACAGCGGAAAATTAGACCCCGTCATTGGCCGGGACGAGGAAATCCGTAGGGTGCTCCAGATTCTATCCAGAAGAACGAAGAACAACCCTATGCTAGTCGGGGAACCGGGAGTGGGTAAAACTGCGATAGCCGAGGGTTTGGCACACCGGATTGTTCAGGGCGACATCCCCGAAAACCTAAAGGACAAAGTTCTTTATTCCCTAGACATGGGTGCACTGATCGCAGGCGCCAAATACAAAGGAGAATTTGAGGAGCGGTTAAAATCGGTTATCAAAGAAGTAACTTCTTCCGATGGAAGCATTATCCTCTTTATAGATGAAATTCACACACTAATAGGAGCCGGTGGCGGTCAAGGAGCCATGGATGCCGCCAATATTCTTAAGCCGGCGTTGGCAAGGGGCGAGTTACGCGCCATAGGTGCCACCACCTTGGACGAATATCAAAAATATTTTGAAAAGGACAAGGCTTTGGAGCGCCGCTTTCAAAAAATTGTCGTCGACGAACCCGATACCGAGAGTGCAATCTCCATTCTTCGGGGAATTAAGGATAAATACGAGGCCCATCACAAAGTACGCATCAAGGACGAGGCCGTGATTGCAGCTGTTGAACTATCCCAACGTTATATCACTAACCGATTTTTACCGGACAAAGCGATCGACCTTATGGATGAGGCAGCCTCTAAGCTCCGAATGGAAATTAATTCCAAACCTGAGGAGTTGGATGTGTTGGATCGCAAAATTATGCAGTTGGAAATCGAGATCGAGGCAATAAAAAGGGAAGACGATACTACAAAGTTAAAGACCCTAAACGTAGACCTCGCCAATTTAAAGGAAGATCGCAACGAGATATTTGCAAAATGGGAGAGTGAAAAAATAGTTGTGGACGATATTCAAAAAACCAAACTGGATATCGAAAATTATAAATTAGAGGCAGAACGCGCCGAACGAAATGGCGATTATGGACAAGTGGCCGAGTTGCGCTATGGAAAAATAAAGGAAGCCCAGGAAAAGCTAGACAGGCTGCAACAGGAATTGGATGCCCAGCAAAAAGCGGGCACCTTGATCAAAGAAGAGGTTACCAATGAAGATATCGCAGAAGTAGTGGCTAAATGGACTGGAATACCGGTTGCGAAAATGCTTCAGAGCGAACGAGAAAAATTGTTGAATTTGGAAGATGAGCTGCACAAAAGAGTGGTTGGCCAAAATGAGGCCATAAATGCCGTATCCGATTCCATTAGACGAAGCAGGGCGGGTTTACAGGACTCCAAACGCCCCATTGGATCTTTTCTCTTTTTAGGACCCACAGGAGTTGGTAAGACCGAATTGGCGAAAACCCTGGCTACGTATCTTTTTGATGACGAAAATGCCATGACCCGAATCGATATGAGCGAGTACCAAGAAAGGCACTCGGTAAGCCGACTTCTTGGGGCACCTCCTGGATATGTGGGCTACGATGAAGGGGGGCAACTTACCGAAGCCGTAAGACGAAGACCTTACTCCGTGGTATTGTTGGATGAAATTGAGAAAGCCCATCCCGATACATTCAATGTTTTGTTGCAAGTGCTGGACGAAGGCAGGTTGACGGACAATAAAGGTAGGGTCGCCGATTTCAAGAACACGATCATCATCATGACCAGCAACATCGGGAGCCATATTATCCAAGAGAAGTTCGAGAACAACAAAGATTTATTCAGTGCTACGGAAGCCGCAAGGGTAGAAGTTCTAGGACTGCTACGAAAGACGATTCGTCCCGAATTCCTTAATCGGATAGACGATATCATCGTATTCACACCGCTGAACAAAGAAAACATTGAGCAAATCGTGCGTTTGCAATTGGTTCAACTCCAAAAAATGTTGGATAAACAACAGATTACCATTGACGCCACCGATGAAGCTATCAGCTACCTTACAGAAAGGGGGTACGACCCACAGTACGGGGCTAGGCCTATAAAGAGGACGATCCAGAGGGAAGTACTCAACAAACTCTCCAAAGAACTACTGGCCGGCGATATAAAATCGGATAGTATTATTCTTATCGATTCCTTTGATGACGGACTGGTATTTAGAAACCAGAACGAACTGGTAAATTAAAGGACTGTTAGGTTACGACGAACTTTGTTTTTTTCCATTATAGAGACCCCAAAGGCAACAACGTCCTTTGGGGTCTGCTTTTTAAAAGTGGTGCAATCTCATTTCTTCCAATTCTACATGAAATTTCAGCTCGGGCCCAGCTATTTAAAAAATTGATTTCAAAAAAAAATTTAATTTCAAAACTTCACGATTGCGGCAATTTTTTAGCGGGCATAAAATTGTATATTTGCGAGGCTTAAATCAAACAACTTATACACATGCCAAAAATCATCTATACCAAGACCGACGAAGCTCCGGCTTTGGCAACCCAATCATTTCTACCAATCGTTAAGGCTTATACAAAATCTTCTGGAATACGTATTGAAACTAAGGATATTTCGCTCGCTGGACGAATTATCTCCGCCTTTCCGGACTTTTTGAAGGACTCGCAAAAAATTTCCGATGATTTGGCAGAACTGGGAAAATTGGCTACCAACCCACAAGCCAACATAATAAAATTGCCCAACATAAGTGCCTCTATACCACAGTTGAAAGAGGCAATTAACGAGCTTCAAGGAAAAGGGTATGCACTTCCCGACTATCCCGACGAACCTAGTGGCGATAAAGAGAAGGACATTAAATCCCGCTATGACAAAATTAAGGGCAGCGCTGTTAACCCTGTACTACGGGAAGGCAACTCGGACAGAAGGGCGCCCAAAGCCGTAAAAAACTACGCAAAGAAAAACCCTCATTCCATGGGTGCATGGAGCACCGATTCTAAATCCCATGTGGTTACTATGGATTATGGAGACTTTCAATCTAATGAAAAATCCTTGACCCTGCCCGATAATACAAATATCCAGGTACAATTAATTTTGGAAGATGGCGGTAAAACCATATTGAAGGAAAGAATAGGATTGTTGTCCGGAGAGATTATCGATGCAACAGTAATGAGCAGGAAAGCACTGTTGGCCTTCCTAAAAGAACAGATTGCGGATGCCAAGAAGAATGGGGTTTTGTTTTCGTTGCACATGAAGGCTACCATGATGAAAGTTTCTGACCCCATTATTTTCGGCTATGCCGTAAAAGCATTTTTTGAGGATGTTTTTAATAAATACGGCGATGATTTTCAAGAGATTGGTATCAACGCCAATGACGGATTGGAAAATTTGCTCAAGGGACTAAAAGACCTTCCCGAAGATAAAAGAAAACAAATTGAAATGGATATCAAAGCCGATCTTGACAATGGACCGGATTTGGCCATGGTAAACTCGGATAAGGGCATCACAAACCTGCACGTACCCAGTGATATCATCGTAGATGCCTCTATGCCGGCCATGATCCGCAATTCGGGAAAAATGTGGAACGCCGAAGGTAAGGCGCAGGATACAAAAGCGGTAATCCCGGATAGCAGTTATGCCAGTATTTACCAAGCTACCATAGATTTCTGCAAAAAGAACGGGGCCTTTGACCCCCGTACAATGGGTACAGTCCCCAATGTGGGCCTTATGGCGCAAAAGGCGGAGGAATATGGGTCCCATGACAAAACATTTGAGATTGCGTCCGATGGAATAGTAAAAGTGATTGATTTAAACTCTGGAAAGTCCTTGATCGAGCATCCTGTGGAAAAAGGCGATATCTGGAGGATGTGCCAAGTTAAGGACGCACCGATTCAGGATTGGATCAAACTGGCCGTCTCCAGAGCTAGGGCCACCAAAATCCCTACCGTATTTTGGTTGGATAAAAAAAGGGCCCACGATGCAGAATTAATAAAAAAAGTAGACAAGTATTTGGCCAACTACGATGTTTCGGGTTTGGACATTCAAATTCTTTCACCGTTAGAGGCAACTAATTTTACCCTCGAAAGGTTAAAAGAGGGCAAGGACACCATTTCGGTCACGGGAAATGTGCTCAGGGATTATTTAACCGACTTGTTCCCTATTTTGGAAGTAGGTACGAGCGCCAAAATGCTCTCCATTGTTCCCTTAATGAACGGGGGAGGATTGTTTGAAACCGGTGCAGGGGGTTCGGCCCCTAAACACGTGCAGCAATTTTTGGAGGAAGGTCACCTTCGTTGGGATTCCCTTGGAGAATATTTGGCACTTGGGGTTTCCTTGGAATTCTATGGAGAAAAGAACAAAAACGCCCAAGCACTGATATTGGCCGAGACCTTGGACATCGCCACCGAAAAATTTCTCGATAACGACAAGTCCCCTTCGAGAAAAGTAGGAGAACTAGACAATCGTGGAAGCCACTTTTATTTGGCGTTATACTGGGCAGAAGCTTTGGCAGCCCAAAATAAAAACCTAGAACTAAAGACTATATTTACTAAGGTAGTAAAGGAATTGTCCGCAAATGAATCGAAAATAATAACCGAGTTAAATTCAGCACAAGGCAGTCCACAAGATATCGGAGGGTACTATAAACCAGACCAGACCAAGACTTCCAATGCAATGAGGCCTAGCAGCACATTCAATACTATTTTAGATCAGTTGCAATAGCATCGTTAAGAAAACTAGTTAGAAAGGCCTTGCCTAGTGAAGGAAAAGGCCGTCATGGACTTTATTTTATCAAATACCGCTTTGGGTTATTTTAATTCTGAAGTGGTTTAATCTTTTCTAACTATTTTTAGGCAAAATAATTTTAATGAAGGGATACCTTAAAATTTTGATACTGGGTCTTTCCCTATTCTCCCTTACAATCTGCGCGCAGCAAAAATACACCCTGAGCGGCATTATTTCCGAGGTGTCGAGCAATGAAACCTTGATCGGGGTAACCGTCATTGTACCAGCGCTGCAAACAGGCACCACCACCAATGCCTATGGTTTTTACTCCATAACCCTGCCGAAAGGACAATATGAAATTACCGTCAGCTATTTGGGATTTAAACAAATAAGCCGAAAAGTAGACCTGACCGAGGATAGGAAAGTGAACTTTAAATTGGAAGAACAGGCAGAGACTTTGGAGGAGGTCATCGTTACCGATTCGGATAGTCCCACGATCCGAAAACCACAAATGAGCGTAAACACGCTTACGTCCGCAAACATTAAAAGGATTCCGGTGGTTTTGGGAGAAGCGGATGTCATTAAATCTATTTTACTCTTGCCCGGGGTTACCAGTGCGGGTGAAGGTGCCTCCGGATTCAATGTACGCGGAGGAGCCGTTGATCAAAACTTAATTCTGCTGGATGAGGCCACTATTTTCAACTCTTCACATCTTTTTGGCTTTTTTTCAGTTTTTAATCCCGATGCCATTAAGGATGTAAAACTCTACAAAGGCGGTATACCTGCTAAATATGGGGGGCGGCTTTCTTCGGTACTGGATATTTATCAAAAAGAAGGCAACAGCAAAAATTTTGAGGTGACCGGAGGAGTCGGGGCCGTTGCCAGTAGATTGTTGTTGGAAGGGCCCATAAAACAGGACAAAGGTGCATTTTTAGCCGGGGGCAGGGCATCATACGCCCATTTATTTCTTCCGCTTTTTGACAACGACAACAAAGCCTATTTTTATGACCTTAACACCAAACTTAATTACCGTATTAATGAAAACAACAACGTATTTATCTCAGGATATTTTGGCAGGGATGTTTTTGGCCTTTCAGAAAGCTTTGTCAATACCTATGGCAACAGCGTAATAAATCTGCGATGGAACCATTTGTTCTCGGACAAGCTTTTTAGCAACCTCTCCTTTATTTATTCCGATTATTATTACGGTTTAAAATTAGATTTTGTAGGTTTCGACTGGAATTCCGGCATCCGTAATTTTAACGTAAAGTACGATTTCAAAAATTACATCTCCAATAATTTTCAATTAAATTATGGCCTGAACGAAATTTATTATAAATTCAATCCGGGGGAGATTGAACCCAGCAATTCGGATTCCGGTATCGTGGCGGACAAACTAATCGACAAATTCGCCAATGAATTTGCCGTCTATGTGGATATTGAACAGCTAATAAGCCCAAAACTCAACGTTCAATATGGGTTGCGTATCAGCAGTTTTATCAGATTGGGGCAGGATGAACTCAATAGCTACAAAAACAACAATCCGGTCCTGTTCAACAATGTATTCCAAATCTATGAAAAGGCGACACCTATTGGGCAGGAGAAGTATAAAAGAAGTAATCGTCTATCGACCTTTATCAATTTGGAGCCACGAATTTCATTGGCCTACACCTTTGCCAATGAGAATTCCATAAAGATCAGCTACAACCGAATGGTTCAGTATTTACACCTCCTTTCGAACACCAGCTCCCCTACCCCTTTGGATGTCTGGACCCCGAGCGGTCCTTTTATAAAGCCTCAATTATTAAATCAATACGCCTTAGGCTATTACCAAGATTTTAGGGAAAATACGTTTACTTTGGAAACGGAATTATTTTATAAATCGATCAAAAACCGAATCGACTATATTGATGGTGCCGATCTTATCGCAAACAATGCCATAGAGCAGGTAATCTTGAACGGTGAGGCCAAAGCCTATGGTATAGAGATCCTATTGGGCAAAAACCAAGGAAGACTTACCGGATGGATCGCTTATACGCTGTCGCGATCTGAGCAGCGTACCCCGGGCAGGAATATCTTAGAAACTGGAATAAACGGTGGTCGGTGGTATAGCACTCCTTATGATAAAACGCACGATATTTCGATAAACACGAGTTATCAATTGAATAATAAATGGAGTTTCAATAGTAATTTTATCTTTCAGACCGGGCAGCCCACCAATTATCCTGTGGGTCAATTTGAAATCAAGGATCTCGTGGTCCCCATCTATGGGTACCGAAATCAACAGAGGCTTCCCTCCTATAATCGACTGGATATATCCGCAACGTTAATCCCCGATAAAAATAAAGACCGAAAATGGAAGGCAGAATGGATCTTCGGAATCTACAACGTATATAACCGGCACAACGCAGCCTCGATCAACTTTAGCCAGAACAGGGATACTGGGGTTAACGAAGCGGTCCAAACCTCCATATTTGGAATCGTCCCTTCCGTGACCTATAATTTTAAGTTTTAAAAGATGAGAAATTTTAGCATTTGTATATTTTGCATTCTCCTGCTTTCAGGTTGTCAGAAGGTAGTAGATGTAGACCTTCCTACTACCGACCCTAGATTGATTATCGATGCCACTTTTAGTACGTTCTTCGATAGTGGCAAAAAAAATGTGGAAGGAGCCGTAAAGCTCTCCCTTACCGCTTCTTTTTACAGTAAAGAATTACCTCCCGTGAACGATGCCACGGTATACATGACGGACATGGATACTGGAGATATAGTGATTTTTTCCGAATCGGATAATCCTGGTATTTATATACCCCCCGTCCTCTCCAATTTCCCGGTCCCCAACAAAACCTATAAACTTAGTGTAATTTATAAAAATGAAACTTATGAAGGAACGGCTACCATGATTCCAACCGTCCCGATAGACAGCCTCAGCCAGGGCGATGTTACCTTGCTAAACGATGAAACAGAAATTATTGTAAGTTTTACCGATGAAGAAAATCGGAGTGATTTTTATTTGTTCGATCTGGATTTTAATTTATTTCTTACCACTTACGATCAATTCTATCAAGGACAGAAATTTACATTTTCTTATTTTTATGAAGACATTGAGCCCGGTAAGGAAATAACCGTAAAGATAAACGGGGTGGACGAACAATTCTACAATTACATGAATATCGTAATTTCCCAGAGCGGTCAGAATGATGTAGGACCTTTTCCGACTCCCCCGGCCGCCGTACGGGGAAACATGGTAAATATTACCAACCCGGACAATTATCCTCTTGGATATTTTGCAATTTCCGAAGCTTACAAAATGTCGCTCATCATTGAATAACCATCCTTTATAAGGGCCACTTACTGCTTATGCTTGTTTTTTAATGCTTTGGATAAGCCATCCAAAGAAATTGATGGACCAAATCAAAGAACTGCCTTCCCAAAGTAGTTAAAGATGGCCCCTTCCACTAAATTAGCGGCGTTTTCCATACTATACTGAAGGGATTTGGAGGAGTCGCTTATTTCAAGGATATCCATAAAACCCAACGTATTTAATTCCTTCTTATCTATCCCGAGTTTTCCACAGACCGCAATTACCGGTACATTGAATCTTCTTCCCAGTTCTAAAACCCCCTGAATTAGTTTACCATTTAAGGTTTGCTTATCCAGGCTACCCTCTCCCGTAATGATAAAACCAAAATTATGTTCCATCAAGAGTTTATCAACCTGGCACAGGTTAAAGATAAATTCCGTGCCCCCAATAAACTCCGCATCCAGGAAAACTTTTAAACCATAGGCCGTACCCCCAGCTGCACCCGCTCCGGGAATAACTGCTTCTTCTTTCCCCAGCTGCTCCTTCACTTTTTTATCCAGATGGCGTAGGCCAAGGTCCAATTTCTCAATATCGGCCCTGTTACCCCCTTTTTGGGCGGCATACACAAAGCTGGCACCATTTTTTCCGTAAAGCGGATTGTTAACATCGTTTACGGCTATTATGCGAACGCCTTCAAAAATTGAATTGTTTTTATTGAGAAAAATACTTTCAATTTTATTTAAATTTTCGCCGCAGGGATTCAAATTTTGTTTATTGGAATCCAAAAAATTATAGCCCAAGGCACTGGCAATCCCGATTCCCACGTCATTGGTTGCGCTTCCTCCCAAGCCCACATAAATGAATTTTGCTCCCTTGGCAATTGCATCCTTAAGTTGTAACCCCGTACCATAAGTCGAGGTTTTCATAGGGTTTTGTTCTTCAAATTTTAAGAGGGTCAGCCCAGACGCTTTAGCCAATTCGATATAAGCCGATTTATTTACGCTGTCCCATAAATACTCGGCCTTTATTTTTCTTCCCAAGGGATCAACGGTGTCAATTTCAATTTCCTTAATTTTCTTCATGCGTTGTACCGCTTCAAGAAATCCGTCCCCACCATCGGAAGCCAAAACTTTATGGATGACCACCCGTTTTTCTAGACGTCTTAACCCGTTAGAAACCGCAACTGCTACTTCTTGGGCAGAAAGTGAGCCTTTAAATTTGTCGGGGATTAGCAATATCTTCACTGTGATAATTTAATTCCAAGATTAGAACTTGCCTTGAGAACCTCTTTGTAAAAACGTCCTTGGCACCATAAGGTTACTGATTAATTTGGGACAATTCTACTTTTTAAGCCCTAAATTTGAGATGAGTTCATAAGAAATCGACATTCGACCACAATTAAACGCAAAATGAGCAAACAATCCTTTTTTAAAAGTCTAAAATTTTTTTTCTACACCATTTTATTGATGTTTACGGCTCCTGTTGTTATTTACGAAGCTTTTAAAAATCAACAACACCCGCTCTACTGGCCGGTACTAGTTGTAGGGATTTTACTAGCCATCGCGGCCATATCCATGGGTTTTTACAGTGTAAAGTTGTTGATGGATGTTATTTTTGGCAAGAAAGGAAAGGAAAGAAAGGAAAGTAAATAGTATCATTTCTACAAAGATTATCCGTGTTGCTTCAAGCTCTCCCACCTTGCCCTTTCGCAAAAAAAAAGAGCACCCATCTTTCGATAAGTGCTCTTCTAGGAAGGCGGCGGCCTACTCTCCCACCTGGTGTGGCAGTACCATCGGCGCTGAC
>JAIRBC010000139.1 GCA_022008415.1 Cerina litoralis | reverse complement strand
CAGTTGTTTTTGTTTTAAGCCATAAATCAATTTGTACAACCTTATGGGAGGGATTGCATATCCCTAGTGAGCTCCCCTTTGCAAATAGGGAACCACGGGCAACAGCCCTCGTTCTTTGTTTTTCTCAATAACTTCGAAGCTAGCGCTTCAGATATTTCAAAAAACAAAGAACCACGCTTTAAAAAGCGTGGTTCCCTGCTTGTAGTGACCGCGGAGGGATTCAAACCCCCAACCCTCAGAGCCGAAATCTGATGCGCTATTCAGTTGCGCCACGCGGCCAAATTATGTGCTTCTTTCTCCATTTTCTTCCAGCGGCACTTTTTAAATATTTTTCCCTGTTCCTTGCTTCTTC
>JAIRBC010000138.1 GCA_022008415.1 Cerina litoralis | reverse complement strand
CCGGTTATGGTAACCTGGTCCGCCAGTTCGGTGGTTCCCGCGCCCGCTGGCACTGGAGCCCATCCGACGGTCCCTGCCGTGCTTGTAATTAGCATCTGGTCGGTGGCTGGAGTAGGCGTAAGGGGCAGTATCTTTGCCGTAGTCACGGCATTGTCCTGAATCTTGACCGTGGAGATCCCATTGTCCGCGACCTCGAACTCCGTTCCCACCTGCCCGTCACCGGTAATGGTAACCTGGTCCGCCAGTTCGGTGGTTCCCGAGCCTGCTGGCACTGGAGCCCAACCAACGGTCCCTGCGGTGCTTGTAATTAGCATCTGGTCGGTGGCCGGCGCTGGCGTAAGGGGCAGTATCTTTG
>JAIRBC010000137.1 GCA_022008415.1 Cerina litoralis | reverse complement strand
CCACGGATTCGGACGCCGACGTAACGACGGCCGACGCCATGGCGAGTAATGGCGTAGTGCACATTATTGATAAGGTATTGCTGCCTCAGGAAGCCCTGGACGCTTTAGGCATGAACAAACCCAATATTGTAGAACTCGCTCAATCCGTGCCGGACCTTGGTCTTCTGGTTGATGCACTTATACAGGCGGATGCCGGATTGGTTGAAGTCCTAAGTGGCGACGGCCCGTTTACTGTATTTGCTCCAACAAACGCTGCCTTTGCCGACCTTCTCGATCAATTGGGCGCGGACTACAACAGTTTGGCAGACTTCGATACCGCGGACGAGAAGGCGCTCTTGGCCAAAATACTTACCTAT
>JAIRBC010000136.1 GCA_022008415.1 Cerina litoralis | reverse complement strand
GAAGTGTTGAACCTGTCCAGCAATAGGATTACCGGGAAAATACCCCGATCCATCGGCAACCTGATCTTCTTGGAAAGCCTGGGCCTTTTTCAGAACGACCTGGAGGGCAATATTCCCTCGGACATGGGTAACCTTGCCAATTTAAGGGAACTGGTAATGGCCAATAATCATTTGGAGGGGGAGATCCCCGAGGAGTTTGCCCAATTGGCCAACCTGGAGGTCCTACAGATCCAAAACAACAATTTTAGGTCACTCTTGAATATAGAGAGAATGGATTCAGGACAGTTCTTGGTCATGGACTATGACAGGCCAAAAGAGGGCAATGACTTCAAGGATATTGAAATCCAGGAAACCCGTATGG
>JAIRBC010000135.1 GCA_022008415.1 Cerina litoralis | reverse complement strand
CGGGAGCTTCTCCGGACAAGAACAAGGGGAGCAATTGGAACAATGGTTCTCCCAAAAACAACCGATGGTTCAAGTTTACCGCGACAACGCCCCAAATAAATATCAGTGTAAACAGGGGGGGGAGCAAGGGCTCCCAGTACTATGCCCAATTGGCCCTCTGGGAGGCCGATGGGATCACCGAACTTGAAAGCGACAGATATGGTAGCGCCTACGACAACGTTGATCTTGGCTATACGGGCCTGACCCCTGGAAATACGTACTATATCTCGGTAGACACCTATAATACGAACGCTTCCGGTTCGTTTACCCTTTGCCTGGAGGACCAGGTGGATTACGATTTTTACGAAGGGGCCAAGGACGTCAGCGG
>JAIRBC010000134.1 GCA_022008415.1 Cerina litoralis | reverse complement strand
CACGGTGGCCGAGGACGTCGCCGGGGGCAACATGGTCTTTACGGTGACCCTGAACAACGCGGTATCGGGGGGCACGACCGTTGCGTATTCGTTTATGGACGGGACGGCCACGGGCGGCGGCGTGGACTACACGGGCACCCCATCTAACTTGACCTTTACTGGTACGGCCAACGAAACGCAGACCATCACGGTGCCGATAGTCGACGACAACATCGTGGAGGGAACCGAGACCTTTACGGTACAGCTGGGCACCCCGACCAACGGGGTGACCCTGGCCAAGGGCTCCGCGACGGGGACCATTACGGACGACGATACGGCGAACCTTTCGATAGCGGACGCCACGGTGGCCGAGGACGTCGCCGGGGGCAACA
>JAIRBC010000133.1 GCA_022008415.1 Cerina litoralis | reverse complement strand
CATATTGGCAATGTCAACCTCAACAACCACAGCAAGGCGCATTTGTGCAGGGCCGCGTTGGAGGGCATCGCCTTTTCCTTTGTTTACGGCATGGAAATCCTTCGGTCCGACGGTATCAGGGCATCCGTCATTAGGGCGGGCAATGACAATCTTTATAGATCGGACATATTCTCCAATACCGTCGCGACACTTATTGGCCATGAGATAGAAATTTACAATACCACCGGGGCCATCGGCGCCGCCAGGGCCTGTGTTTTGGTAAACGGGGATTACGGCACTTATGGCAGGCAGATAATGGATAACGATTATGTAATGAGCTATAAGCCTTCCACGGATACCGGGGCTTATAGGCCCGCCTACGATAAATGGAAAAA
>JAIRBC010000132.1 GCA_022008415.1 Cerina litoralis | reverse complement strand
TTTTTCCATTTATCGTAGGCGGGCCTATAAGCCCCGGTATCCGTGGAAGGCTTATAGCTCATTACATAATCGTTATCCATTATCTGCCTGCCATAGGCATCATAGTCCCCGTTTACCAAAACGCAGGCCCTGGCGGCCCCGATGGCCCCGGTGGTATTGTAAATTTCTATTTCCTGGCCGATAAGCGTCGCAACGGTATTGGAGAATATGTCCGATCTATAAAGGTTGTCATTGCCGGCCCTAATGACGGATGCCCTGATGCCGTCGGACCGAAGGATCTCCATGCCGTAAACAAAGGAAAAGGCGATGCCCTCCAACGCGGCCCTGCACAAATGCGCCTTGCTGTGGTTGTTGAGGTTGACATTGCCAATATG
>JAIRBC010000131.1 GCA_022008415.1 Cerina litoralis | reverse complement strand
TTTTTTTTTTGGATTTTTGGACGGACGATATTTTTATGATCGCTCGATCCTCCAGATTCGTTCCGATCTCGGCCGGCGGGATCTTCTTTTTTTTTTGGTTTCACGTTCTTAGGGCCCTTTTTTAAATTAAATCGACCGATATCGTTCTTGACGGCCCGAAAACGTTGTACGTGAAAACGGAATTCTGATCGGTGGCTTTAGTTGAAGAAATCCGGCCTTAATTTTGTCCGATGGTCTCCGTTCGACTTGTACAGGTTTTTTTTGGTCGATCTATTTATTAATTTTTTTTTCGACCGTTATCTTTCATGGTCTGTAACGGACGTTCTTCGTGGAATCCGATCGTTCTTGGTTGTTGTCGAGCGGCATTGCAGAGAACG
>JAIRBC010000130.1 GCA_022008415.1 Cerina litoralis | reverse complement strand
TTCTGAAAAAGGCCCAGGCTTTCCAAGAAGATCAGGTTGCCGATGGATCGGGGTATTTTCCCGGTAATCCTATTGCTGGACAGGTTCAACACTTCCAAGTTTCTAAGATCGCCCACACTTTCGGGGATGCTCCCGGACAAAAAGTTGTTGAACAGACTGAGCTCTACCAAACTTTCCATTTCCCCCAGGTTCCCGGGAAGCTCTCCTACCAGCCTGTTCATCTCGAGCTTCAGCACCTTCAACCGATGAAGGCCAACAATACTTTCGGGAATTTTACCCGTGAGTTTGTTGAAGGCCAGGTTAAGACTTTGTAGGTATTGCAGTTCGCCCAAACTCTCGGGAAGCTGTCCTACAAGATTGTTCTCGAACAGGTCTATCTCCAC
>JAIRBC010000012.1 GCA_022008415.1 Cerina litoralis | reverse complement strand
CTGATTCAAATCGTCACGCTATCAAAAACTGCCGCAGATACGATATACAAAGAATTTCAAAGAACTTAGTTTAATGTTTAATGCCCACTAGTGACATTATTTGTGTCATACTCAAAAATGAACTCAAAATCTATGATGAATTGAATTAAGTCGTCCTCACTAGCTTCTGTTTTAGTTTTAAGCTCCTGAAAAACGGCTTTCCAGGCAAGTGGCAAATTATCAAGAGTATAATTTCCTGACTTTATTTTACTCCAAAAATTCGAAATAAATTTTTTAAATGTCGGTTTAGGGTTCCCTCTATAAGAGGCTATTCTATCATTTTCAGATGGTCTTTGCGATGTAACTAGTTTAGCATCAATTTTGTGATTAGGATATTGATTTTTTAGTTTTTTCCAACCTATAAATGAGCCCTCTAAGATGCTTTCAGTTTCAGAAGAAGTAAAGGATGAAAAAGAGAATTTTGATGAAGCAATATTTTTGACTTGATAAGCAATTATTTTATCATCTAACCCTATCAAAACATCATCCAATTTACCTGCTTCACTACAAGCTAATTCAATCCATTCGATTTTGTTATTCAATAAATAATCATAGATGTTAGTGGCGAATACTTCGTATTGCTTAAAATATCCTGCAATTGCTGCAACTTCACCTGAAATATCATCGCTCATTTTTCAGTTCAGATTTAAAAATTAAGAAATGGAATATAAAGATTTTTACCAAGTAACCAATTACGAAAATCCGTTATATAAATAAAAATTATAGTAAGAAAACCATTCCACACACATTACACTCTCCTCCTATCGTCGGTTCGCATAATAAGTGTTCCATTACCTTTTTGGAAGAAAGTTTTAGAAAGAAAAAAATAAATGAAGATTGTAACAACTTTCGCTTTTACCAAAGCAAAGTTACATAACGCGGTACATTATAGTACAGATATGGCTCACGTGTAAAACGGCGTATGCTTGCATTTTACATAATTGCAGATATATAGGCCGCCAGGACTATATCGTCAGCAATTATGTAAAGCCGTTTTACTAGAATTGCGTTAATGTCTGTAATCTATAATTACATTATATAAAATATCCCTGAACATTTTATTATTTAAGAGAATTACAACAGGGTCATTAACTCTCAAGAAATCCTACTAGTCAAGATCTGTATCTATAATCGGTCGTTATGTAAAATAGCCGCTACCAAGCGCTCGATTGCTTTTTAAAATCAAATTGCTCAGGCAATTTATTTTAAACACAATTTGCCATCGCTTGCCCAACGCCATTTAAAAGCTAGCCTTTTAGATTCATTCAAAATTCTCGTATTTGAGGAAATATGTGCAAGATTTTTTTCTACAGCATTCTCGTCAGCTTACCGCAACAGCTAAAAATTACTCTGCGAGATAATTTCTTAGCCCTTGCTAACCTCTTGTTCTGATTGAATCTTTTCTTTAGGTACTTGTAACATTATGTAAAATAGAATTTAAAGATTGTAACCAGTAAGATTTATATTTATATTTATCTTTTTTTCTTGATAAAAAAAGAAACAAAAAAATCAAGGCTTACAGATAATTTTAGAAACAACCCGCCCGAACGTACCACTTTTCGGTACGGGCGGGTGTACGGCTCAGTCGATATATTTTAGGATCCATTTCGATTGTTAATAAAAACCCCTACTCTAGCTACTTTTTCATTTTAAACGGATTTCTAGGTTATTGGCAACCGCATCAACTCGCCAGAAAAAGAAATCATCCACAGGATAATTCCTTTTTACTGCGTGTTTTGCCAAAATTCTCTTAGGCCGTAACCCTTCAAGGTTTTATAAACTAAAACTTTTGTATGAAAGTCTCTGATTGTTATGAGACTTTTTACGGTTTCTAACATATTCTAGAAGCACATTTTCTTGGATTTTTAATGAATCTGTTGGTTTCATCACAGACAATTCACTATCCTTTCCAAGGCCAATAGAATTAATAGATGTTCCTAATCTGAGCCCACTATTCTTTGTAATCAACCATCTGTCATGAAAGGGCGTATCATTGTTTTTCTCTGGTATCCATACAAAAGTTACATTTGTATATGGTGGTAATTCATCAGAAATCTTCTTCCAATACTTTTTAAACTTTTTCTCAGTCCCTTCTACTGGGCCATTTTTAGAACCCAAAATTTCTACATCTATTTCTTCATCACAGGATTCTTTTATTATTTTAAGAATATCCAAATCTTCAGATTCAAAATAAGGGTCACCAATTATAATAAATTCTTCCACTTCATCATTCATCCAATCCCTGATAAATGAAAGGGCTTCCTCTCTACTTTTAGGTTTTATTAAGCGGTTTTTAGAGAATTCGTTATCAACAAAATACTTTCTGGTAGATTTTTCACTTTGTTTTCGTCTATGGGATAATAACTGAATAAGTTCAGTAGCCTTTATTGCTTCTCTAAAATTGTCAATATGAAGATTTTTAACACTACCCGTCAATTTCGCCGCTCTATATGTCCTATGACAATTGGATAGGTAGTACACATATACCGGAAATAAGTCATGCAAAGGAAGTTTCTTTCCAATTGTCAAATAATTGGTTATTTCATTAATTTTTTTTGGAGTTAGCCTGTCGGAATTCAAAGATTTCAGAGCCCCGACAACGGATTTAATCAATATTCTGCTATTATTTTTTTCTCTATCTAATAACTCTGTATTGTTCTTAATCTTATTGGAAATTTCAAGACTTTCATAATGGTCATGAAGAAGTTTTCCAATGTTAGTTTGATTATTTTCTTTATCAATTGTTTTAACTAACTTTTTCGCAAATGAAGGCTCCAATCTATACATGGAGTCTATTATTTTTTTCTGAGAATTATATGTGTCTTTACCTTTTTCAAGTTTTTCTGATAAGTTAAAAGCTTTTTGAACTAATTCATTCCATTGCTTTTTATTGGTTTCATGCATTATTGCAGTAATATCATTCACTCTCTGAATGAATTCATAATGCACACTTAAAGACTCAAGACTTTTAATAATGTCATTGAATATTTTTGACTTTACCTCTTTTCCATTATTGATTTTTTCAAAAGGAATTTCTTCTAGTAAAACTGATTTAACATAAATCTTATCAGATTTATTAGGAATATCATCTGCTAATTTTATTAAGTTATCCCAAAATTCTTTATGCTTGACACCCTTGGTTTTAATATTAGCAATATTAGCATTGGCGAGGATTTGATATCCATTATGCCTTATATTTTTAGGGTCTGGTAATTTTTCTTTTACCAAAGTCTCTAGGCTTTCTATCAAAGCATTTACTTGCAACGAGGATAATTTTCCCTTTTTACCATCTTTTATTGCATTACATATATCTTTTAGATGATAGTAAATATTATTGTCAACATTCGCCGAGTTCAGAACCTGTATAGACTTGGTAATGTCGTTATAATCAGCTTTAAATTTTACTATATCATCTTCATATATTTCAAACGGACTTCTTTTGGATATATAATAGTAACAGATTTTACCATATAAGCTTTCTTGTGTTTCTATGCTCAAGCCGTTAGTCGCATATTTTAAAGCATTTTCAGGATTAAATAAATGAACAAACAAAAGACTTGTCGATACACTGTCTAAGTCAATCTTCTTATCCTCAAGAGAAACAAGGATAGGATAAACATGTTCCTCTAAAATCTTCTGACCTAATTCTCGACGACCTTCAGATTCTACTATTAACCCTAATTCCGTCCATAAATTTAATTTGGTCGTTTCAGAAGGAATTCTGTTTATTAAACTTTCGATTGTTTTATAATCAGAAACAGTTTCTTGTTTGTGTATTATCAGCCCGGAAAAAGCCTTTATAATTAATTTAATGCTTATGATATAGGTCTGAGCTACTAAACTTGAATCAATCCAACTATTTCTCTTAATAATATCACTTTCTCCAAAAATCCTTTTTGCAAAAATTGGCGCTATTTCAGCTAAGTCGGCGCATACCACAAAACCATTGTCTACCCTATCCCATTCCGATTCAATTTTTCCCCATGTATCATAAATTAGATTTTGTTGTTTTAATGATAGTCTAGTTTTCCATTCTGGATTCTTGACGAGTATTTTGTATTGTAAGACGAAACCATATAATCTAAAACTTACATTTTTAATTTTTTTAATTTTTTCAGTATAAATGAATAAATCTCTTATAGTGTTAAAATGTAATGATTTTGCTTCTGAATATCTTTCCAAAATTGCTATTACGAATTGTTCCTTTGACTCAGTATATTCTATTGAGTCTTCAATTTTATGTAATAATGGAAGTTTAACATACCGTAGATTGTTATCTAAATAAGAATCCAACACTAGCATTTTGGCCAATTCTTTTTGGTAAACACTATTGATGTTATCACATATCTTTAAAGCTAATATTGGGTTTTTATTCCCTATGGTTTTTAGCAGATAGCTGGATATCCTAAAATGATTTGATGTTTCATCATATAATTTTTTAGAAAGTTCAAGGACAATCGCGTAAATCTGTACATTTCTATTTCCGATATATTCATTATTGATTGTTTTTAATTTCGAATAGACTTCAGCAAAAGAATCTAGTTTTATGAGAGTATCATTAATACTGCTAATCTCATCAATAATCTTTTCTAGTGTTTTTTTCCAACTTCTCTCGCGAAGCACAAATTCTGTATGAAAAATATTAAGCTGGTATATATATTTGTTTTTAGTTAAACCAAATTCGGAAATATCCTTCTCTAAGGATTTGAACCTACTTAATAATTTATGTTTAGCTTCTGCATCCTTAATAAAAGGCAATAAGCTTGATAGCTCTTTCAAAGAATCAAAGTTGATTTGATTTTCAGAGGATGATTTTACCAGTTCGTCGAGAGCGATTCCAATAACAATTTGAACATCGTTTATGTTAGTTTTATTATTGCTTAGCCATAGTCTTAAAAGTCTTAATCTTTCATTTGGCTCAGACAATTTGTTAACCTCATTAATTAGTCTCTCTGAGGTATAATTCCCAACCAAAAACGAGATTGCTTTTGTTATTTTCTTTGCAGAAGAATTATCCATTTTGTTGACAGCCTCAATTTTTTTTGATTCTTCCTTGGCTATGTCATTCTGCTCTTTAGAATCGGAATCTATAGCAGCGATAGAAAGTTTCGTAATAATCCAATCATTTATATCACTTTCTGGAGTTTTACCTGAAGATTTTTCAATGATTTCGATGGCCAAATTTGGAATTGCATATAGCAAATCAGAAACAATATCAAATATTTTACTTCCAACAGAAAATAAATCCGTTGTTTCATATAGGTCTTGAATTAGTTTAATTAAATCTTCATCTACAGCTTTGCTAAATTCTTTTTGATGTTTGGCTATAAGAGCCAAAAGCCTTAACCTGTCAATCTTCAATACGGCACTTTCAGCTAAGGACACGGCTCCTGTAAAGTCATGAATAGCTATTCTCGCTCGAATCTCGGATTCCCAAAAAAGATAATTGTCTAACTCGTTTACAATACTACCTTGTATAGAAAATCTCCATAGTTCAGAATGCTTACCCATATTTTTTGAAGCTTCCAAACCTAATTCAAGGCTCTCATTTACGATTTTAAGCGAACCTGTACTTTCAACTATTCTTGGCAAATACTCTTCGTTTAAAACATTTATTACTTTATCCCATTCATTTGAATTTGCATGTAGTTTTGGTAACTCTATCAAAGAATTTATAGAGTTTTCTGAAGCATAAAAATTAATAAGCATCTCATCAACAGTCTTTTTATTTCCTCTTAATAAATTCGCGAAGTATTGCTTATGCGCTTGCGATGAAAGCCGAATGTTGTCACCTGCTTTTTCAAAAATGCTATTTGAATTTATTATTTGTTCCGTTTCTTTGATGTCCAATGAACATATACTAGCAATATGACCTATTGGATAGGATTTGTCTTTCAGAGCAAGCAAGGAGACTATTTTGTTATACCTTTTATCACTTAAATCAATTGAATTGCAATCGTACTCCAACCAATGCGAATATGATTTGGATTTAGATATTTCCTCAAGCGAAATATCATCCTCACTAAGTAATCTTTTTAAAATTTTCAATCTTCCCGGAAGTCCCTTAGTAATTTTATACAAATCTTTTAATCTCCTATCCTTGGTATCTACTTCCCTAATTCCAAGATAATTTATAATTTCTGGGTCTGAAAAACCAGCCAGATTTATAGATTTAGTTTTGTGTTTTTTAAGTTTTGGATGGAAATCTAGAAATTCTTGCTCCTCACCACTAATAATTATCCTAAAACTATTATCTCCAAAAGGAACAGCTAATAGTAAGTTTTTAAAAAAATCATGATGTTTATGATTTAACCCTTCAAGGCCATCCAATATGATAGTTAACTTCTCCTTAGTCTTTTTCAGATATTTTCTTAATAAGAATGGGAACTGCCTATAATCTTCCAATCCATAAAAAGCATCTTCCGAGGCTTCTTCATGCCCTAAAATGTTCTTTGCTTGATTTACGAAATTTGTGCAATAGAAGCCAATTTCATAATCCATGTCATTGTGAGGATTAAAAAAAATTGAAATTACTGAAGCTCCACCCTTTTTTGCATATTGCGCACATAAAGTTGACTTTCCCGAATCTTCTTCACCTTCGATAAAAATTATGTCTACTTCTGTATCAAAGTATCCATCTATTTGTGATAGATAGTTGTTTCTATTGATTAATTCATCCCATTTCTCTTCTGGAAAACCAACTGAGTAATAGGTATTGTCTAATAGAACTGTTTCGTGGGTTGATTGAGTCATTTATGCTTATGATTTTAGTATTAAACAATGGTCCAGAGCTATCAAAACAATTAAACTATAATGTCCCGAAATGCCCTAAAAGAAGAGGTTTTGAACGCAAGAATATTGGAGTTCATAAATATAGAAAATTAACAAGTAATCAATTACGGAAATCTGCACTAAAATTAAAAGTTATAGTAAAATACCATTCCACACACATTACACTCCTCGCCTATACCTTCGCTCGCACTCAGGATAGGCTCGCGTCGTATAATAAATGTTTATTCATCGTATGTTTATTGTTTTTTAAAGGTATTCATGCATCTCCTTCGTCGATGTCATTACCTTTTGAGAAGAAACTTTTTTGAAGAAAAATTTAAAGAAGGTGTAGTACAAAATACTTTGCTTTTCCTAAGCAAAGTTACATAACGCGGTACATTATAGTACAGATTGCGACATCGTGTAAAACGGCGTATACTTGCATTTTACATAATATCAGATATAGGCCCTAGGACTATATCGATAGATATTATGTAAAAGCCGTTTTACTGGAATTATGTTAGCAGCTGTAACCTATAATTGCATTGTGTAAAATATCCCTGGACATTTTATCTATAATTACCCCCAAAAATAGGACCGTAAGTTAAGTTTAATTTTTAACCT
Organism: Cerina litoralis; assembly: GCA_022008415.1. Classification (GTDB taxonomy): domain Bacteria; phylum Bacteroidota; class Bacteroidia; order Flavobacteriales; family Flavobacteriaceae; genus Cerina; species Cerina litoralis. The sequence goes on along the minus strand of JAIRBC010000012.1, from coordinate 132,409 downwards.
AAATTTACTGTATTATGACACGCAGAAAGTACACACCGAAGTTCAAGTTCAAAGTGGTGCTCGAGGCACTATCGGAACGCTTCACGATCCAAATGAAAGACGGGTTTATTTTAAGATAACCCGTTGTGCATTTTGACACAGGCCAATACTGAAAGTTCTGGATTATTAAAACCTAAAAAATACTATTATGAAATTATTTCGCTCTTATCTAATCATAGTGCTAACTATATTATTTGTTAGTTGTAAAACACCACAAGTCGCCACAAGAGCAATCACAACAGAAGTTTCTACTTTTGAAAAACTGGCGAGCATAAAAAATGTTGTAAGTATTGAAAAAAGAGATCCGGTTAGTCATTTTGATGAAAATTATGAAATCTGGTTTCAAGAACCAATAGACCATAATGATTTGTCAAAAGGCACATTTAAACAACGTGTGTTTTTAGGCTTTGAAGATGAAAATAAGCCTGCAATCGTAGAACTCCGTGGTTACGGAATTGGCTCTGAAAAGGCTGGTGAACTAGCAGATCATTACCAAGCAAATCAATTGACCATTGAGCATCGTTATTTTAATAATTCCCGTCCAGAAAACATAGATTGGAATACACTAACTATTGAAAATGCAGCTAAAGACCAAGCGGATATTATTTCTGCTGTAAAAAATGCGTTATTTCCCGATGCCAAATTTGTATCTACAGGCGTTTCCAAAGGTTGCCAAACTACAATGGCCCATAGAAGGTATTTTCCAAAAAATGTAGATGCATGTGTTTGTTATGTTGGTCCTTTAAACTTTCAGCGTGAAGATCCACGAGTGTATTCTTTTTTAAAAAATGTGGGCACAAAAGAAGCGCGAGATAAGATTACAGCATTTCAAAAATTATGCTTTGAAAATAGAAGCGCCCTTTTGGATATGATGAAAAAAGCTAGTAAAGAAAAGGGAATGTCTTGGGAATTTGGTGTAGAAAAAGCTATTGATTATACTATTTTGGAATATTCATTTGCATTTTGGCAATGGGGAACTCCAATAAGTTCTATTCCCCCTAAAAATTCAAGTGTAGCAGAAATTTACAATCACTTAATAGATGTGGTAGGGTATGGTTTTTTTGAAGAAAAATCGGTAGCAGGTTTACAACCTTATTTTTGGGCTGCTTTAACAGAGCAAGGAATTTATGGTTATGAAACCGCTCCTTTTAAAGCGTATTTAAACACTGAAGAAATTTACAAATTCGATTGGGCTTTTCCAGAAGGTGTTACTAAAAAATATAACCCAAAACCAATGCAGGAGATTGCATCTTTTATAGATACCACAGCAGAAGACATGTTATTTATCTATGGTGAAAATGATGCTTGGAGTGCAACAGCCGTTGAGCTTCCTGCAAATGCTTCTCAAAGAGAGGTGTATAAATTTGTAAATCCTAATGGAAGCCATAAAACCAGAATTAAAAGTTTTAGACCAGAGACCAAACAAAGAATTTATCAAATTATAGATGGTTGGTTGGCCGAATAAAGGTCTGTAAATTAAACTCTGTCCGGTCTTTCAATCTTCAGACAGAGTTCAGTTTACACCCTCATCGTCGCAGCCGCAACTTCTCGCCACAAACAGCAATCATCCTCTGGGTAATTTCTTTTGTCACGATTAAAGCCGTATTAATTGTTACTATCTCCTCACTTATCTTGCGGTGCACTTATTGCATCGACGTATCTACCCGCCCAGTAGGGCAACAAATAGATATAGGGGGCGTATTCCCTTTTTCCGTCACTTCCGCCATTGTTCCGGTACGCACCATTGTGCAAATGTAGCGTCCTCTCGTCGCCGGGCAACACCTCCGTATAGGTTTGCTTTCGAAAATTAGGTGCTATCTTGGTCAGGTCTTTACGGTGGTCGTTATCAATTTTCCAATCGATAAGATCCATAGGAAACTCGCGCAACCACCATGCCGATTCTTCACTGTCGATATTTTTCCCGCCAGAGAGTGCAAATAGATAATTCCATAGCGGATTTTTTTCGGAGCGCTCTACCTCCCAATGGCTTTTCGCCGATGTAAAATGCGCTTCTTTTTGTTCTTCCGAAAAGGAATAATTAACAAAAGAGGGAATGGTCAAAAAATACATTTCATCATCAGAATGGTTCCAGGTATTGCTTAAGTCCTCCCCTTCTTCAAATCCGATAACCGTAGCGGGTCGGTTTGCATTCTCATCGTATCCATATTTCTTTATCAACTTTTCTGCCCCCTTTTTATATTTTTTGTCTTTTGTAAAATGGTAAGCGGTCTGCAAGAAAGACAGGATAAGCGTCGAGTTCAGCCGACGATCCCCTACATTGATTGGGAATTTGTTCACGTAATCCGGGTTCCATTTTCCCCAAGCGGTCGGCTTGCCGTTCCAATCTATCAGGTACCAATCGTTATCCATAATATGGTCCATCTCTATTTTTATTTGATGTATCGCCCTATCCCGCCATTCCTTATCGGGGGCCAATTCGGCAAAAAGTGCGTACACGAAAAAATGTCCGCAAGATTCATCGCTACTTGTGGTAGACTTCCATCGCCAAAGGCCATCATCCGATAGCCGCCAAATTCTGCCATGTTTTTTTACATATTCCTCTCTCCACTCTTCAGAAAATCCGTTGGCGTGTAGCCCCACTTCATAGCCATCCCTTTCAAAAGACCTCGCCGGGAATCCTTTTAAATTGGGAAGTGCCGTCAACCGCTCCATAGCCTCAAAGGCTTCATAGGCATTTTGCTTGGCATCTTCCGATTTGGTAACGGCAAACCGAAACAGCTCCCCTGCCAGGTACATCGACGTCCAAAGTCCGTCATTGTCGGTATCGTGAAAGTAGCCCGTAGAAAGATCCCCTGGTGTTTTCATAGCTAATTCGGAGGTAAAACCGTACCGTATATGTCGCAAACGCTGAATTTCTTGAAAATAGTCGGCTTTTTGGGCGAGTGTCATGGGTACAAACCCAATTTTGCTCATCCCCTTTTGGGTCAAGACCAGAACACTGCCGTCCGGACCTTCCGCCAGGTCGACCACCTGATCGTCTACCAGCCACCGCTTTGAGGCGTAATAATCGTACTTGCCGTCATCGCGTAGTTTAAAGGCTCCTTTGGTGGATCCGAACCATAAATTGCCACGAATATTCTTTACGCTTGTAATTTCGGTCCAAGGTAGTTTTTGGTCCAGTTTATTTGGGGCAAATGATTTGCGATCCAAAATCTGTACGCCATTGGTAGTCCCCAAAACAATGGTGTCCCCAAATAAATCGAACGCCGTTAAATTATTGGCGTCCAATACCTTTTTTACTGTATTTGCACCACCGTCCACTTGGTACAGCCCCCCTGTGGTTAGAAGTAAAAAACGGCCAGAATTCGGGTCGTACTTTACGGATAATGGATCGAGGTCTTTGATGGAAGACCTCCAAACTTCTCGGTTGTTCTTAAAAACAGCAAATTCGCTTTCCCCTGCTATCAGGGTCAGAAAGTCCGGGCCCATGCCCATGGCCTGTGGTGCTTTTATACTGTGGTTAATGTAAAGCTTTCCCGCCCAAGCATTGCTCAAAACCGCCTTGTCTGTTAAATAAACAAATTGACCTTGGTACCTATTTAATGCGATAATGTTCATATCGATCAAGGGTCGATATTGTACATCTTGCCGGATTCTTTTTTCATATGGGAGCAACAGCCCTTGGCTGGAAAGAATGGTAATAGCCTTGTTTCGATCACTGGCTATTTGAAGCAAATCTACATTTGCTTCATCCTCTTCGTAAGCGAACTTTTCCGCACTATCTTGTAGAAACGGCCGATCGGCATACGTTTGAGCCTTGGTTGCGAATCCTGTCAATAAACAAAAAACTAAGAATAATTTTTTCATAATATGTATCAATTGTAGAATCGATAAAAATAAAGGTTTGTGGGTCATGTCATTGCACCATTCTTGATGAATATATATGGTATTTTACCAATGTGCCTGTCAGTCCAATCAAATTGAAGACGACGTTATAGTACAAACAACATCCTGGTGTAAAAATGCGACAGATTCCAATATTATTTTAAATTATAAAAGTCGTGAAAATAGAATGGCGTTTGGTTAACCCCAAACTATGGTTATATTCGTATTATAAAAACACACCAACCTCACCATGGCCGCAATAAAGAAGTTTGGAACTTTTGCAGGCGTTTTTACCCCTTCCCTACTTACCATCTTAGGTGTTATAATGTACATGCGTTTGGGCTGGGTGGTTGGTAATGTGGGACTAATAGGCGCCATAGGCATTATTTTAATTGCACACGTAATTTCCATTACTACCGGTTTGAGCATTTCGTCGGTGGCGACCGACAAGAAAATTGGCGCTGGCGGTGTATATTATGTGCTCTCCCGTAGCATGGGCATCCCCATTGGCGGTTCAATTGGTATTGCCTTGTATATTGGTACGGCTTTCTCCATTGCGCTTTATTTAATTGGTTTTGCAGAAAGTTTTAATGGATATTTTGGGTTTGGAATGACCATTGACGACATTAGGATCACGGGTACCCTTGCCCTGGTTTCGTTGACAATTTTGGCCCTAATAAGCACCTCGGTCGCACTCAAAGCACAATATATAATCCTTACGGCTATTGTAGTTTCGTTGGTATCCATTGCGCTCGGCACGCATGAATATGCACCAGAAAGCACTAAACTTTTTGCCGATGTAGGGAACGTAAATTTAGAAATTATATTTGCTGTATTTTTTCCGGCCGTTACGGGATTTACGGCTGGTATTGCCATGAGTGGGGATCTAAGAGACCCTAAAACCTCCATCCCCAAAGGTACGCTTTATGCCATTGGTGTTGGGCTGGTGGTTTATCTTGCCGTTGCCGTATTTATGGCTATGACCATTAATTCTACCGAACTAAAATCCGATTATAATATTTTGATGAAGATTGCCCTGTATGCCCCTGCCGTTGTTGCAGGGATTTGGGGTGCTACGCTTTCTTCTGCCCTCGGGGGAATTTTAGGTGGACCAAGGATTTTACAGGCCATGTCTGTCGATAAAGTCACGCCGAGATTGTTCGCGATGGGCCGTGGTAAGAGCAGGGATCCCGTTTATGCGTTGATACTGGTATTTATTATAGCCGAAACGGGTATTTTAATTGGCGAGCTGGATGTTATTGCTCGGGTAGTTTCTATGTTCTTTTTAACCGCCTATGGTTTTATCAATATTGCCTTTTTCCTGGAACACTGGGCAAACCCTGATTTTCAACCTACCTTTAAAGTGAAGCGTTGGGTCGGTTTACTTGGTTTTATAGCGTGTTTTGGGGTGATGTTTAAGTTAGACATCCTTGCCATGATCGGTGCATTGGTGGTAATTGGAGGGCTCTACTTTTTATTGCAACGTAAAGAAATAAAAATACAGTCGAATGATGTATGGCTCAGCGTTTGGGAAAACATTGTTAACAAGGGCCTTAAAAGGATAAATAGTGACGATAATTCGAAATCTAATTGGAACCCCAATATTATTCTGTTTAGCGGCCAAAGCGATCATCAATCCTATTTATTGGAATTGAGCAAAGCGGTTTCCGGACGCACAGGTATCGTTACCAATTTTAAATTGGTAATCGATAAAAATAGCACCAAGCCCTTTAAAAGAACGGAACAGGTTATTAGGGATGAAAATTTTAAGGAACTCGGTATTTTTGCGAGACAAATTAAAGTGGACAACATTTATACCGGCATTACCACTATAGCCACCTCTTTTGGGTTTTCTGGAGTTGAGCCCAACACGGTTATGATGGGTTGGCCCAAAGGTTTGGAGAACTCCACGGAATATGCCGATATGACCGAAACCCTGCTGTATCTGGACTACAACTTACTCTACTTGGATTTTGACAAAAAAGCCAAATTTGGAAACTATAGCAGGGTTGATTTATGGTGGCGCGAAACCGATAGCAAAAATGCTGAAATGATGCTCAATATAGCGCGTTTTATCATCGCCTCACCCAAATGGAACAATACGGCGGTTAGGGTTTTATTTGTAAATAACAACAAAGCTAATAATGCCGTGATCCATTCAAAAATCAAAAAGCTTGTAGAAGATTTAAGGGTAATAGTTGAAATTAAAATTATCGACAATGCTATTGAACAGATTCCTTTTTACGATCTAATTGCAAAATACTCGGCGGCAACAGATTTAACTTTGGTAGGAATCCCCAATTATAAAATTGAGGAACAAGCCGCATTTGTACTTAAAACCAATCATTTGTTTGAGACCATTGGCTCTACCCTCATGGTAAAAGCGGCCAATAATTTTAATGTATTGGATTTAAATTTTAAAAAAGCGAAATAGTTTATTGTAATTCCATCACACAATCATAATGCTTCCCTCCTATTTAGTAAATTAATAACCCCGTCACCGGCTAATTCCGTTTGTCACGGTTGTAAAAGTCGTTTTGCTGGAGTCCCGCTTTCCTTATTGCATAACAGCCTACAATTTACTTAACTATATCCGCCTACAATCTGAGGAGATTATCTGCATAATCTTCATCAGACCGTGTACCAAAAGGATCTACGGCAATGTATTTGGGCAACTCTTTTACAATAATCTTAATTTCTGTTTCTTCTTTATGGATTGTATTTGATAGGTAGTACAAAATAGAACCATCGTCCGCTACCTTTGATGGATGCGTCGTAAACACTCCTATTTTAATGGGTTCGTTAATAGTAATCTGTTTGGTTTCCCCATTATCAAAAGTTTCAAAACGCTTTGCTTTTACCTTTACGGAAATCTCATAAGTCCCGTCTGCCAGTACTTTATAAGAACCGTCTTCAATTTCCAAATCATAGGTAACAACCTTTTTAAACCAATCATCGATCAATGTGTGATATTCTGTTGGGGTTACCTTATAAATTTCATTTAACAACTCTATAGAATTTACTTCTAACTTGTTAATGTCGCGATGTTTGTCCGTAATAGTTTTTAATACATGATTTACTTTCCCTTCACCAATTAAATCCCTTAACGCCATCATTACGGTAAAGGCCTTTCCATAAGATATGTAGCCTTGACCAAAGACTTTATAAACCGGAGGTTCAATTTCACTTGCAAAAGATCTTCCCGTAAAATACCGACTTCTAGCGTTATCACTCAAAGTATACAATACCCCTTTCCCATACCTTTTTTCCAATACAACAGCTTCGGTGTATTTTGCAAATCCCTCAACAAATAAGGAACCGCCAGCAACCGGTTTAGCAATTAACGTATGCCCCCACCATTGATGTGCCACTTCATGAATAGTTCTTTTGGCTACTAAATTAAAAGTTTCCGGATCGCTAATATTCACTAAATACAACCTATCCTCTACCATACTAATAACTCCGGGATGCGCAAACCCACCAAACGACCAATACGAAGGGACTTCTGCAATTCTCACATGGTCAAAAGGGTATGCACCAAAGTTTTCTTGACAATAATCCAACGTTTGTTTTACGCTATTTTCAACTTCTTCAATATTAAATTGATGATTTGCATCGTAATACTGCTCTATTGAAATACCGTTATAATTTGTCCTCTTTATAGCATATTCTGCAGAAAAATAGGCAGTCATGGGGAGTATTTTACCTTTAGACCTATAGTGGTAAATGTTTCTATCGTTCTCCTGCCATTCTTTTACTAAATTCCCAGAGCTCAACGCCGTTTGGTCCCTATCTGTAGAAACAATGGTCTCAAATCGTATTTTTTCATTTTTAATATCTTCCAATACGATGTGCGCATCCGAGTTGGTATCCTCTATTCTTTTGGGCAACTTTCTTCTCTGACGCTCTGTTTTATTCACAATTTCATATTGAGCACTATAACCCAAAATAGGTTCAAAATCTCTATGCGTTATATAAGTCCCGTTGTTAACGATCGTAATATCTTCATCATATCCCTTTAACCTTTTCGTCAATTCAAAGGTATACGCAACTGAATCATTAGGTTGTAATGCGTTTTTAAATTGAAACAGATAAATTCCATAGATTGAATCGTGTTTTATCAAGGTTGCATTTTCTATCGCTACATTTTCTAACGGAATTCTTTCTGTAATAAATATTTCTGATAATGGCTGTTCGCTTTTATTTTTCAATACGTAATTTGCCTTTACAGAATAACTTCTTTCCTTGGGGTAAATGGCCATTTCGGTTTTTCGGGATGTTGGAATTGGCCTTTCGAGGGTTTCATATTTTTTAAATTGGCGCTCATAATTTTCCAAAATGTCCAATCGGTCACTTTGGGTTTTATAGTCGTTAACGATATTAACATTGTAATAAACCAGGCTCCCAGCACCAACAAATAGAAATATTAACAATGCAAAAGACACTTTTTGAAATGTTGTGTACCCAGTTTTGAGCTGTTTAATTTTAAAGGAAAAAGTAGCTGCTACCCCTCTGTTCCAGATTTTAAAAGAAATGAACACCAATAGCGACCCCAAAGCGAGCCAATAGATTACCAAATGATCGTACAGATTTGAAATTCCATTGAAACCATCCATATTATTGGAGGTAACTCTTGGCATAAGACCAATACTTGTCAATGGATGCTCAAGGCCCAACATTTCCGATTTTAAGCTTAAAAGAACTATTAATCCAAAGACTCCCATCCCCATGTATTTATTCTTAACCAAACTATTTACAAATAATGCAATCATACAAAACACTGCTAACTGCACCCCGTAGTAGTAAAATATAGAGGCATATACATTAAATTCAAAGTTTGAATAGTTTAAACTGATTTGAAATGCCAGACACATTAAAATTCCGGTAGCAATCAATAGTATTGGCAACAATAGCAAAGCACTGAATTTTGATAAAAAGAAAACCCAATTCTTTACGGGAGTAGCATCGACTATACTATTGAAGTTTAGACTGCGTTCTTTCCACACTATTTCCGAACTGTAGAAAATAATGAGTATCAAACTGAATATGGTCAATGGATCCAGTATTAAGTCAATGAGCTGATTTGTAAACGGGTATACGCTCACACCATACTCACCACCACTTATCACGGTCGAGTACAATTCCGAGAACACAATAAACAACCACATTAATACCACGGCTATAAAGGGCAAGCCTCTAAAAACGCTTTTCAATTCCATTTTTAACAACGCTGAGAAAGCCTGCCTTTGTGCTTTAAAATTGTGCGATGCCTGTACGGGTTTATATACGAATAATTGTCGCTTGTCTTTTTTTACTTTTGGTTCCTTTTTTATCTTTTTGTTGATTTTTCTGAAAGAAAATAGCCTATAAGTAACCAAAATGAGTCCGACAGAAACAAGGATCCAAATAAGCCTGTTCATTAGAAATAGTCCTGAAAAAGAAAGTAACTGCGTGTTCTTTTGAAAAGGAGTCCAATATTGGGTTTGCTCAAAAAATGCAGCGATTCCAAAGGGGTCTGCTACTGCAGCTATAGCCATACTTTCTGGGGAAGCAGGAACCGCTTGCGCCAATAATGGCGAATTCAAAAAGATTGAACTCACAAAATATAACAAGTAAATAAACACCGCGCTAACGTAGGTTGCGGTACTATTTTTTGTAAGCGTGCATACGGAGAATATAATCGTTGTGCAGACAAAGATGTTGGGGATTACGAGATACAGAAACGGTTGTAAGTAAGTCAGCAATTTAAAATCCGCTATTCTTTCCGCATCCAAGTTTGAGAATTGGTTGCCGAGGATATAACCAATAATAAACGGGGAAAATGATAAAACACTAAATAAAAATGTTCCAATAAATCGACTCCAAAAATAGTGGCCTTTTTTAATTGAGGAACTATATATTAAACTCTCCATGTTATGCTGTTTATCCCGGAGCATGGCGCTTATTGCGGAAAACATAATTATAAATACGCTTCCCAAAGTAAAAAGACCTGTATGAAAATACACTTGATGTACAGCGTTAAAATCCAGCCCTTTAGGAGCATAACCCTGTCCGCCAACAAACACTCCCAATATTAGAAACAAGATTGCGAATATTGGAAATGCCCTTTGTTTTAATTGATAAAACGCCTCGAATTGCAATAACTTTTTAAACATAACCTAGGCTCTTTCCAATGTTTGATTAAACAATGTCGCGAAATAAAAATCTTCTAAATTGGGGACTATCATTTCAAATCCAGTTTCGGGTTTGTTTTCTGATAATACGCGAATTTGGGTTTCTCCGGATACTAGTTTTGTTGAGATAACATGGAATAGAGCTTTATATAATTCAATGTCACTTTTCGGGACAATTCTGGTCCATATCTTCCCTTCAATGCCAGCTACCAAATCGGTCGGATTGCCTTCAGCTATAATTTCTCCATTAGAAAGGATAGCCATTTTGGGACATAGATTTCTTACGTCTTCTACTATATGGGTAGATAAAATGACGATTACATTTTCGCCTATTTCACTTAATAGATTTAAAAAACGGTTGCTCTCCTCAGGATCCAAACCGGCCGTTGGCTCATCGACGATTATCAATTTTGGATTTGCCAATAAAGCTTGAGCAATCCCAAAACGCTGACGCATGCCACCCGAAAAGGTATACACCGATTTTTTTCTGTGTTGGTATAGATTTACTTGTTGTAACAAAGCGGTTACTTGTGTTTTACGCTCCTTTTTATCTACAATACCCTTTAAAATGGCTAAATGATTTAACAATTTTTCCGCGGATATTTTGGGGTATACACCAAATTCTTGCGGTAAATAGCCCAGTTGTTTTCTTACTTCATTGGGCTCTCTTATAACATCGGTGCCATTAAAATAAATACTGCCAGAAGTTGGCTCCTGCAAAGAAGCTATGGTGCGCATTAAGGAGGATTTCCCTGCGCCATTGGCACCCAATAAGCCAAACATCCCATTGGTGATTTCCAAATTAATCCCATTCAGCGCCGTTACGCCATTAGGATAGGTTTTGGTAAGATTATTAACCTGTAAAGTATTCATCCGATCGCTTTTAAATGGATATGTTTAATTGTCCAAAACGTTTCCTGGTATTCCATAGATTACTATTAGACTTGTTTAGCTTAATTCTAATTTGTGTGTTGCTTAAAGTTCCCACTGCTTATTGTTTTAGTATTAATTCGTGGCAAACATAAGGGCATGGTTTAGGCCGCTAAAGTAAATATGATGAAGAGGGCAGAAATGTAGTTACACTATCCTGTAATCGGCCTGAATTGAATTCATACCAAAAAAGAGCTGGTTTGTATCAATTATCATAGCGTATATCCAATTAGTTGCTTAGACCGGATAACATATTTACTTTTGAGGGATGATTCAGTTTTTAAACAAATACAAGGCATTTCTATATGGGCTAATTATTATACCCATATTCTATTTGCTAGATTATTTTGGTTTTATAATTCTGAAAAACACTCCGTTGGAAGTAATACTTTTTGCTGTTTTTTGGTGGTTGGTAATAGCGCTGTCCATTCATAATTTCTCCTATTTAAAAAGTAAAAGGAAGACGATCTTTAAAGTTGTTGTTCTAATTATATTGTTTACTACTGCTTTGGTGATCGATTCAACGATGAATTTGCCAGACAACCCAATAACCTTCATTCTTTTAATGGGCTTCTGGATTGGTTTTGCCTACTTGTTGGTCCCTGCTTTTATTACAAAATATTGGAAATTAATTGTACTTATTTATGGGCCGCTATTTCTATATTTTCTTTACTTAAGATTGCTTTCTGGAAATCTGGAAACCTATTTGAATATTAAGGAAGAGTATCCTTTTTTCGTATTCTTTTTACCAATTCCGGTATTGATCCTTATTTGGATCTTTGAACAATGGAAATGGGTTCAAAATTTAAAGGCCGAAAAATCTAAAGCGGAACTATCACTTTTAAGAACACAAATAAATCCTCATTTTTTCTTTAACACTTTAAATAACCTATATGCTCTAGCGGTCAAAAACTCGAAAGAAGCCCCAGGGGTTATTTTAAAACTGTCGGATATGATGCGATATACCATTTACGAAGGGGAGAAAGAAACCGTAAAGCTTAGCGATGAAATAGAGTACTTAAACAACTATATCGAGCTTCATAAAATCCGTTATAAAAAATCGGTAGAAATTATATTTAAGTATGATATAGATACCGATTTGGTCGTGGCGCCACTATTATTTATCATCCTTTTGGAAAATGCGTTTAAGCACGGTGTTGAAACGCTTACGGAGAATGCCTATATTCATATGGAGATATACCAGGAAAACAATTTAATCCAATTCAAAATAGAGAATAATTTTGACCCAAAAGAGATAGCAAAATCTAACGGAATTGGGTTACAAAACCTCAAAAGAAGATTATCGTTGTTGTACAATCAAGAACACGAACTAATTGTTGAGAAAACAGACGACACCTACAAAGCAATTTTAAAAATTTCCATACATGCTTAAGTTTATAATTATTGATGATGAGCCTTTGGCACACGAAATTATTGAAGAGTTTTGTAGTATGATCCCCCATATACAGCTAGCAAAGAATTGCTATAATGCTATGGAGGCGATGCAATTTTTAAACGAAAACACCGTGGATTTTATGTTTTTAGACATCAATATGCCAAAATTAGGCGGACTGGATTTCTTAAAAACAATGACCAATCCTCCCAAAACAATTATCACGACGGCGTATAAGGAACACGCTTTGGAAGGTTTTGAACTCAACGTTGTGGACTATATTTTAAAGCCTTTTAGTTTTGATCGTTTGGTAAAGGCTGTCAACAAAGTATCGGAATCCCAAAGCACAAAAGCCATCATTAGAGAGGTTTCCGGTTCCATGGATAACTCCACCCGTTTTTTTACAAAGGGTGATAAAAAACACCATCAAATAGATTTGGCCAACCTGTTATTTATAGAAGCATACGGAAATTACACCAAACTGTTTTTAAAGGATGAAATGATCGTGAGCCATGAAAAAATATCCCAATATGAATCTATTTTAAACGATGAAAACTTTTTGAGGGTTCATAAATCATTTATTGTTGCAGTAGATAAGATAAAGCTTATTGAGGGGAATCGAATCTTTATCAATAAACATAAAATACCAATTGGTCAAACCTATAAAAACAGTATTAATAAACTGTACAACAATTAATAACCAGTTCGCACACATTTATTCATGGCTAATTATCTAATGCTATGGAGTTCCCCCACCCCATGCTTCGGGGCCACTACCCTCCTACCGTCGGCTTACCTAAAAGCCCGCCCCAACGTACCTCCCGCCAGTCTACTCGGGCACTATTATAATGGTTTACATTCAAAAATAGCTGTTATCGCCCTTGTTTTCTTCGGTTATAATTGTATTAATTACGTTTAAATGCCTAATTTTATATCTCACAATTATTAATGCCAATTACAACCATGCGATTACTAACTACCTTTCTTTTATTTGTCTTTTATGCCACCCTCACGGCACAGGAACAATTTTACGAGTTAAGAACTTACGAAATGGCGTTTTCCAAACCGGCGGACGTCTTGCACAATTATTTTAAGCAAGCCCTTATTCCGGCGCTAAATAGGCAGGGAATAGCAACCGTGGGAGCCTTTGAGGAATACGGTGAGAGTTTGCCCAAGAAAATTTATTTGTTGATCCCCTATGACAATATACAAGCTTTTCAGGACAGCAAAGACCTTTTGGTAAAAGACGCGAAGTACTTACAGGACGCAAGTTCGTATTTAAAAGATTCCGAAGACGCAATTCCATTTAAAAGGATATCCTCTAACCTTATCAGGTCTACCACTGGTTTCCCCAAACTGGATAAACCGGCGGAGAAAGCGAATCTCTTTGAGCTGAGGATATACGAGAGCTACAACGAGGATGCGCTGCGTAGAAAGGTGAAAATGTTTGTGGATAGCGAGTTCGGGATTTTTAAGGACGTAGGACTGCCGATGCTGTTTTTGGGTTCTAATATCGCGGGTAGCCAGATGCCATGCCTAACGTATATGCTGGCATTTAAGGATATGAACGCCCGTGATGATGCCTGGGCCAAGTTTGGTCCGCACCCCGAATGGCAGCGGATCACAAAACTGGAGGAGTACGCCAACGCCATGAACGACATTACAAGGGTCTTTTTAACACCCCTGCCCTACTCCCAGCTTTAAAGTGTTCCTCCGGGATAAAGACTTTTTCTTGCCTAAAATTCTTAACGCTCCCCTGTCCTTCTTGGTGAAGTGTAGGATTTTAGCGTGGTTGGGGGTGTTTTGGCCATGACTCTCTTAGGCCAGGATAGTTTATCAAATTCCAACCAAATTAGGATTCCCCTCCCATCCTACACTCAAAAAAAGAAAAGCAAAGTAACGCCCAACCTCATTCCTAGATTTGTCCATTGCCGATTTTTGGCCTTTATTGGAATTTCTGCATCCCCTACGTCTATGTTATTGCCTATTCAGTAAGAATGTCTAGACAAAAAGCAAAATAAATGCAGTTTTATTAGGTTTTCTGCAAAAAAGCAGTAAGTTATAGTAAGAGATTTTAACTAGAATGAATATATGAGGCAACTTAAGATCACCAAACAAATTACAAACAGAGATACAAAATCCTTAGAAAAGTACTTTCAAGAAATATCGAAAATAGATTTGATTACCGCAGATGAGGAAGTAGAACTAGCTAGAAGAATACACAAAGGAGATCAGATTGCCCTGAATAAATTAGTAAATGCCAATTTGCGCTTTGTGGTTTCTGCCGCAAAACAATATCAAGGAAACGGTTTACGGCTTTCCGACCTGATCAATGAAGGAAATATCGGTTTGGTAAAAGCGGCCAAACGCTTTGACGAAACCCGAGGTTTTAAATTTATTTCCTACGCGGTATGGTGGATTCGGCAAGCTATCTTGCAAGCGATGTCCGAACAATCGCGTATGGTCCGGCTGCCCTTGAACAAAATTGGTGAAATCAGTAAAATAAAGAAGGTCTACTCTTCCTTGGAACAGACCTATCAACGGCCCCCGAGCACGGTCGAAATTGCTAGGGAACTCGATATGAGTCCGGCGCAGGTTAAGCTCGCGATGACAAATTCTGGAAAGCATTTGTCCATGGACGCCCCTTTCCAAGAAGGTGAATCATCCAATTTATACCATGTAATAAAATCGAACGAAGGGACCAGTCCCGATGCCAAAATGATGGACGATTCCCTTAAATCGGATATTGATCAAGTATTAAAAACACTTCCAATTAGAGAAAGTGAAATTATACGCCTCTACTACGGTATTGGGGAAAGAGCTCCAAAAAGCCTGAGCGAAATTGGCGATCTCTTTGGCATATCCAGGGAACGCGTACGGCAGATTAGGGAAAAGGCTATCCGGATCCTGCGCAACAAATCACGGAAAGAGGTTTTGCAAGCTTATTTGTAGGAGTATTTGGGCGACCACAGGTCGTTTTGGCGGGGTTCTAGCGCTGATGGGGTTCAACGATGCCCTCTTTTTAGGCCATATCCTTTTGTAGCATTTCCGTCAACACTTTTTTGTAGACAGCTACGGGCTGGGCACCCGTCAAGGCACTTTTACGGTTAAAAACCATCGTGGGGACGGAGGATATCCCCAAATTTTTCCAGTAGGCCTCGTTGGTTCTCACCTGGTAGCGCGCGTCGTCGTCATCCAATCTGGACATTGCCGCTTCGGTATCCAAACCCACTTTTAGCAATTCCTGGATTAGAACATCCCGTTTGGAAACATCCTTTCTCTCGCTAAAAAAAGCTTCGACCAGCCGCATTTGCAATTCGGTCTGCTTTCGCATAATCGAGCAATATGTGGGCGTCTAGGGTGTTTATTATCCTCATTTCGTCAAAATAATCGAAAGTAAACCCAAGTTCTGCCCCCATTTCGGCCATATGTTCCTGGGACCGTTTTTGGGCTTCTATGTTGGAACCGTACTTATTGCTAATATGCTCCTGTACATTTTCCCCTTCTGGAGGCATATGTGGATTCAATTCAAACGGGTGCCATTCTATTTCCACGTTGTCCTGGATTCCCATCTCCACAATGGCTTTTTCCAAACGCTTGTAACCAATAGTACACCAAGGGCAAACTATGTCCGAGATTATATCTAATCTTATTTTATTTGTCATAACGTGATTTTACTTTAATGATTTATTCTTTATTTCCAGTTCTTTAAAAATCATCCCCCCTGCCCCCCTTCGCCCGATAATTATCGGGAGGGGCCATCCCAAATTTCAAACCTGAAACCAGAAACTTGACACCAACATAACCCAATACACTAGCTCACTAACGCATTATTTCACTTGCCGACGCTCATTTTCTTTTTTTGGCGTTCTTATCGCCACGGGTCTTCGGTTTTTTATATTTGGCCTTGATGATGCGCTTATACGATCCTCCGCGGTTTACTTTTTTATTTTTGTCGGATTTTTCATGAAAACTTGCACCGCGCTCCTGTCCGACGGGCAACTTTGCCGGATTATTGGGCTCGGTTTCTATGGGTCGTTCTTCCGGGGTGAGCTCTGCCGATATTTCTACCTCTTCGGGAAACGGAATTTCTTCGATTTCCATCTTCATAAGTTTTTCAATGGCATTTTTAAAGTCAATTTCTTGCTCGGTATAGAGCAAAAGCGACGCTCCTTTCTTCTCTGCACGCCCCGATCGCCCGATACGGTGCATATAATTTTCGGGAAACCTTGGGGTGTCAAAGTTTATAACATGGGTAATTTCGTCCAGATCTAGACCCCGTGCCATCACATCGGTGGTGACCAAAATTCTGTTTACGCCTTCATCAAACTGTTTTATAGACCGTATTCGGTAGTTTTGGGTCTTGTTGGAATGGATCACACAAATCTCCTCCTCATAAAGTTCTTGCAAGGCTTGAAACAAGCGATCGGCACCTTTCTTATTGGAGACAAAGACCAATACCTTTTTATACGTATTTGTATCCTTTAGCAAGTGCGCCACCAAATTGGCCTTCGTATAAAAATTGGGAACCGCATAGCCGCGCTGTGCAATATTCTCCAAAGGTGTACCGCTCAAGGCAACGGTTATCTTTTCTGCCGACACAAAAAATTTAGATATCAATTCCTCTATTTCGTCCGTCATGGTTGCAGAAAACATAATATTCTGGCGGTTTGTGGGCAAGAGCTCGAATATATTGGTCAGCTGAAACCTAAAGCCCAAGTCTAGCATAACATCAACTTCGTCGATCACCAATTTTTTAACCGATTTTAATAGTAGGGCACGGCTTAAGACCAGGTCGTATAAGCGGCCGGGAGTAGCCACAACAATGTCATGCCCCTCCTCCAATAAGGTTTTTTGAGTATTTATATTGGTGCCCCCGTAAACCCCTATCACCGTGTTGCTAAGGTATTTGCCAAACTTTTCTATTTCCGAGACCACCTGTACCACCAGTTCCCGCGTTGGAACCAGGATCAAGACCCTCGCCTGCTTTTCCTTAGAAAATTTAAGGCCTTGTAGAATGGGCAACATATAGGCAAATGTCTTGCCCGTCCCCGTCTGCGCAATACCTATGACATCCTTGCCCGATGCTATGACCGAAAAGGATCGGGATTGGATCGGGGTCGGATTCGTATAGCCCAAGTCGGCTATGGCATAACGCAGTTGTTTGGAGATCTTAAATTCGTCGAACGATTGCATCTTCACTATTTTAATGCAAAAGTAATGTATTGCAGAGGTTTAAGGCGTTTGTGCGGAGTAATAAACTTAATGAACGGTTGTACGGTCCTTCTATATTGGTCACGAACGCAAGTTAAAACCTAGCCAGAACGAATCTTTCGGGCAAGCCCGCCAGAATGAATCTTTCGAGCGAGCTTATTGGGTTATTAATGCGTGCTCTCTAAATAACCGAGTAACTTAATAACCAAAACCCATTAACCGTTTGCAATTTCATCGCTATTCACTCCCGATACGTATCGGGAGTGGTTTAGTTTATTGGTAGACCCGCTATAAATAGTTGGTATCGCCAATGTTAACGGTAAAAGCGAAAGATAGGGCCTTATTTGCGATGGAGGGAGCTAAAGCACCGGGCGGATTCTAAACAAAAAACCCCATCATTTCTGATGGGGTCTTATTAAACTTGAAAGATATGTATTAGATAACCTTTACGTTTACGGCATTTAATCCTTTGTTGCCTTCTTGTAGATCAAATTCAACTTCGTCGCCTTCACGAATTTCGTCTATCAATCCAGAAATGTGCACAAAGTGATCCTTTTCAACACCTTCTTCGGTAATAAAACCGAATCCTTTGGCGTTATTGAAAAATTTTACTGTTCCTTTACCCATTGTAATGTAATTAAATTTATAAAACTTATTAGCTGGCAAAGATGATCCCATTTTTTTTAGATTCAAAACAATAATCGACTTATTTTCAATTTATTATAAAATTGGGTGTTGCGCATTTCTTTGCAATTCCCTATACACTTACCCTCGGCCCTTATCAATAGTGCCAAGCGCGAGTTCAATATACGGTCACCTGCACTGCCAATTTTTTAAAGCATTATCCTCCTTATTCATACGTTCCGCTTCTAGGTAGTATATTTGTTCCGTTGTACTAAACATATTACACAAAACCGACATCTTTTAAACTCCTATGCCTTTTAAAAAATTACACGCCCATATACTAGAGACACTGGAACGGCTAAAAATAACAACCCCCACTCCCCTTCAGCGCAGTAGTATTCCTGTAATAAAGAGTGGGTCCAATACCTTTTGTACGGCACCGAAGGGCGGTGGAAAAACGACCACCCTTGTACTTACCACCTTGCAAAAGCTAAGGTGTGAGGCGATGGGAAATGCGCCAAGAGCTGTGGTTTTAGTAGAAAATAAGGAGAAGGCGTTGGCATTGTACAGTACCTTTTTATCCTATACCAAAAATAATTCGTTGCGCGTATATGTGGGGTATGAAGAACTACATATCGATATACAAAAGTCGGAAATCTTTGAGGGGATAGATATTCTAATTTCCACGCCCAAGGCAATGAAAAAACTGTTTTTATTGAACGGGATAAATACCTCTCAATTAAAGCTATTTAGTATAGACGACGCTGAATTTCTGAATAAAAGTACGGATGCAGGCGCTGTTATTTCCATAACCCAAAGTATTAAAAAATGCCAGTATGTTGTGTACTCCGAAAAATTACATCCACAACTAAAGCACTTTGAATCCTATTTTATGGAACACTCCAAAATAATTGAAGCATAGGGATTGAAACTTCATACTTGTTTATAAAACAGCGTTTTGAACGGTCCCATCTAAATCTATTTAATAAAGCTTGTTACACCAGATAAAGTTTTATAGCCCTATTGCTTTTTCCACTAAATTTGTTGTATGAAGAAATCTATCTGGACCGAGCAATTATACGATTACCTAAACAATGAGGAAGACGCACGGTCCTGTACGGACATAGACGAGAATGCCTGCCGGTATACCCCAAAGAATTACTTTTTAATAATGTTCAGCAATATCCTATCGAAGCTGGGGGACACCCTGAGCAATCCGAAGACGGTTTTAACATGGGTTATGAGCTTTGTAAATGCCCCGGTTTATTTGATCAGTTTTATTGTGCCCATCCGTGAATCCGGTTCCATGCTGCCCCAAATAGTGATCGCCGGATATATAAGAACTAAAGAGAAGCGCAAATGGGTGTATGTTGTGGGCAGCGTATTGCAATGCTTGAGTATTATGGCGATCGGCTTTGTAACCCTTTATACTTCCGGTGCCACCGCTGGATGGTCCATAATACTATTGTTGATCGTTTTTAGCCTATCCAGAGGCCTGTGTTCCGTCGCTTCTAAAGACGTGCTGGGGAAAACGATTCCTAGGCAAAGAAGAGGAAGATTAAAGGGGTATACCGTTTCGGTTTCGGGGGTGCTGGTATTGTTGGCGGGATTTTATTTAATGTACCGATCCAAGAGTGGTGCAGACGTTACCTTTTATAGCTATACCATATTTTTTGCGGCAAGTATGTGGTTGCTTTCGGCCCTCGTCTACGCGATGATCAGAGAATTTCCTGGAGAAACCTCCGGTGGAAAAAATGGATGGAAGGAAGCGATGGAAAGAATGAATATTGTACGTTCCGATACAAATTTCAGAAACTTTATTATTGCTAGGTCGCTTTTGCTTTGCTCCGCGCTTACCGCCCCCTTTTACGTATTGCTAGCACAGGACATATTGGGCAAGGAGGGATACTTATTGGGCCTTTTTATCTTGGTCAACGGTCTGGCATCTATATTGAGCGCTCCCATTTGGGGAAGAATGGCCGATGTCTCGAGCAAAAATGTAATGGTAATCTCGGCTGTAATTGCCTCTGCGCTGGGCATCGTAATGTTTGTATTGGTGACCTACGTCCCGATACTAAAACATGCCACGTGGCTATACCCTTTGGCCTTCTTTTTATTGGGCATAGCTCATAGCGGGGTACGTCTCGGGCGAAAGACCTATATCGTGGATATGGCCAGTGGGAACAGACGTACCGATTATGTTTCCGTAAGCAATACCATTATTGGCTTTATTCTTTTGATTACCGGTGGCATTAGCGCGGCCGTTTCTGTGGTTTCAACGGAGGGGGTCATATTGTTCCTATCCCTTTTCGGGATGTTGGGTGCCTACCGATGTTCCCTTTTGCCCAATGTTCAAATAGTTGATAAACGCTAGGTCTGCTGCGCGTTGTTGTTGTGATATCGGGTCACCCTAATAATCTACATCTTATCAACAAGCGCTATGCGCTTTTATCCAAACGCCTTTCGCCCTGTAATTAGTGTTTGGGGCAATGCGATCAGTGTATCGCCAAAAACCGTTATTGGGCGCCTTCCGATAAAAATCGATAAAATCCTTCTGCAAAATAATGGTAGAACCCGTATAATTTTTGGCTTAGTTAACGCGCTTCTGCCGAAATTTGTTATATTTAACAGAATCAAGCGCTTACTGACCGTTCCGCTTAATTTTTGAACAAAGTATTGATTTAAACCTTTTCTAACAAAAACATCAACTATTATGAGCCGATTAAAAGAACTTAAGTACTTTACCTTGGTAATGCTCCTTTTCGCCTTCGTTGCAGCCGGTACGCTGAGCTCTTGCAGGGAAACAAAAAAACAGGAAAACACCAAAGAACAGGCAGCGGACCCGGAAAGCGGGGAACATCACGCCAAAGCAAAGGATGGTGAGGAACATCCCACAAGTGATAGCGAGGAACATCCTACCGAAGCTAAAGATGGGGATGAGCATCCGGCCAAGGATAGCACGGAACATCCAGAATAACCTAATCTTTCCAGATAGAAGCCAGATATCTTGAGTATTTCCCTGCCCGCCAGAAAGGTGTTGTCGGGCAGGCATTTTGGTGGTATTTCCTGGTCCTTTATTTCCACCTGAAATGTGACACTTGTGCTAAGTTAAAGCTATAATGTCGTATCAGGCAAACGTGGATTTCGTGGTAGCCCGCGGGTTGCAGAAGCTTCGGGAGTATGCCGCAAAAGACGCATTGGATTACGCGTCAATTTTGGCTTAACTCAATACTAGCTTTCCTGATAAATGAAAAAAACGTTTTTGGAAAGGCTGGGATTTTTCCTATTTCCATGACCGGATATGCGAGAAAGTTAATCGGTCCGGAAACGGGTCCCGGTTCTATTTTAAGATCGCGCCCCTGGGTGAATTCTATTCGGTTTGCCGGATTCCGGCCAAAATAGTAGGTGGCGAGGGCCGTGTATTTATTGGCTTCACTGATATCTACGGGCCACCATTTTCCCTCTGCATAAAACTCTGCCCAACAGTGATAACCATCGATGCCCCCTTCGTCACGATCTGACGGTATGGCGGCCCCTACCGCAAATCTTGATGGTATTCCCGCAGACCTGGCCAAGGAAATAAAGAGCGAATGAAACTCCGTGCAGTTCCCGGTTAGGGCATCACATGCGTAAACGGCATCTCCCGTGCCGTATATGCCCGCTTTTATATAACGCATATTGTCTATTATATAATCGTACAAAGCCCTTGCCTCCATAATCGCTCCTTCACTGTGCTTTAGGGCAATAATGGAATCTGCCAGTACCTGAAACCGATCGCCGACCGGCATCAAAAGGCTGGGTTCTAGATATTTTGTAGGGGACGAGGTATCCTCGTACGGATTTTTCTCATGTCTTTCTACGTCGTAGACAAGTTCTACTTTTTCCCCACTTTGTTCCGGGGTAAGTTCCATGTACAAAACCTCATTGCCGTATTTCCTTTCCTGGATTATTTTATGTTCCACTGGGGCGTGGAGCGAAACCAATTTAACGGTTTGAAAGCGATCGCTCTGGGGAACGGGTATCCACATTCTTGCCGATTCCTTCATTTCTGGAAGGGTAACCTCGTAATGAAATTCAAATTGGTCCACCCCTTCGATCACCCCGAGCAAATTTGAGGATGCGTTTTGGACAGGTACCGTATACCACGTCTTGTCCCCGCGTTGTTTCCAGGTGTAAAAAGGTTTACCGTTGAGCTTGTGCAGGGTTGTTTCGGTAACGGTCATGTTTCCCGGATCCCCTTCCAGAAAAAAATCCACATCGTATACATCACCGCTAATATCGGCCAGGTCAACGCACGCAAAATGGCGGCGTGGGCCTAAATTTGAAAGGTACTCCGTATGTACACGTACCAACTGAAGACGTAAATCTTTTCCGTCCGTAGTCATGTTAAAATATCCGTCCCCCTCTTTTACCTTTTTTGCGATGTTGTCTTTAATTCCGGCTTCTATATCGGCGGTAACCAACTTGGGAACGGTGATGGCGAGTGATTTTTCTGCTTTTTGTTCCTTTTTTCCGGAATTGCAGCCCACCACCAAGGCAAGCATAAAGACAAAAATAATTCGAGGATCCTTCATTCTATGTTTTACCTATTGATCGGATGAATTTACAATAATTCCTGCGTTCTCCCAATTGAAGATGTTAATTGCGGGGAAATTCCTCTAGATCGGTTTCCCATCATCTCAACGATAAACTTTTCAGCAAATATTAGTGTGTAGAAAATATAATATTCGTAGGTAAAAGGAAAAGCTTAGATTATCTTAGATCCATTTGTATACTAATCCATACTTATTTCATCGATATGCAGCATATAGTTTGCTATGATTTTTAGGTCTTCATCGGACACACCTTGCAAAAAACCGTCAATATTCTCTTGCATAATGTCTACTTGGGCAGAGATGGTGTCCACGATGGGTTCGGCCTCACCTTTTAAAAAGGCAACTATATCTCCCTTCTGTTCTCTATAAACATGCATTATTTCCTTGACCGAAGGTCCAACTTTTTTACTGCTGACCGCATGGCAGGTAGTACATGTTTTTTCTGAAAACAATCTATTGCCAAGCATCAATTGGGACTCTACGCTCAATTCACTGCGTTGGGGCACGGCTTCTTCGTCAATATTTATTGATTTTTTTTCCGTTTTACAGCTGCAGGCCATTAAGAATCCGATGAAAAATAGAATTAAGCGCATATCTTTTCACGTTTAAACCATTTCATTAAATGTAGTGAAAAATTATGATTGCATTACCCCTTAGTTTTAGGTTACGGAAAGTTATTGTACAAGAGAGTGCCAAATTCTTGGCTCACCCCAATTTAGCGATGAACCCATTGGACCTTATTGTACCGTTAATAAGGGTACATCGGTGTCAATTTCCTTTCACCCGAACCCATAGGTCTTGCAACAACTGCTTTGCGTTATCCCGATTTTTGGGTGTTTCCACAAACTTAAGATGCCCCGGGTTATCCAAGTGGATACGGTACTGAAAGACAAAATTATGCGCCTTTGAATCCATACTTAATAGACCAAAGCGCAAATCGTTATAATACAAGGTATTGTCTTGTTGGGTAATGGTAAACCAGCCCTGGGAAATTGCAATCATACGTCGCATTTTTTCGTACTGAACCAGATCTTCGATCAATTGATGATTTTTTGGATAACGGGCAAAGGAAATCGGTTTGGAATCAAAAAATGAATAATGACCTATTAAAAAGGCATCCTCGGTCTCTATATTGGCACTCCATAAAACTGTATTTAAAGGAGAGGGTCTGGTATCAATTTTCCTGTATTCTATCTTCTGTTCCTTTAGGGCATTCTCAAACTTTGAATAGGCAGCCCATTTTAAAAAAAGTGTAAGCCCCAAATAGCCCGAACTTACTGCCAACCCCATAGTATTGTAATATCGGCGCTTTTTGGAGGAGCGTTTTTGAGACATGGCCAGAATTAAAAATACTATAAACGGTACGGTATATAGCGGATCGATCACAAAGATAGACTTAAGCGCAATCCTCGTACCCAGAGGCCAAAAGAGCTGCGTGCCCCATGTAGTAAATGCGTCCAAAATTGGATGCGTCACCAAGGCCCAGAAAAATAACCAGGACCAGTCTTTAAAGTCCTTGTATTTCTCGTAGCGAGAAACTAGCCAACCGAAGATCGGGGCAAATATCACCGAGAAAAAGATGGAATGCGTAAATCCCCTGTGAATCTCCAGGGCGGTGACGGTATCGGTAAAATGCGACGAGAGGATGTCCAAATCTGGGATGGTACCGGCAATGGCTCCGTATAACATGGCCTTGTTGCCAACTTTTCTCCCAAGAACCGCTTCCCCAACAGCGGCACCCAATACGATCTGCGTAAGTGAATCCATAGGGCGCTAAGATAGCAATTGTGGGTTAGTTAGGTGATACCGTGATGCAGTGATATGGTGATGCGGTTGATCCGTGATACGGTGAGAAGGGGAAAAACTTTGAACCTTAAGCCTTGAACTTTATTTACAGCTCCCTGATTTTTATATTGCGGAACCAAGCATCGGAGAACCAGTCCTGTAGTCCTATCCGGCCTTTGGTGGCCTTTCCGTAATTGGGGAACTTGGTAAAGTGGGTTTCCGCAATCCTTTCTGTCCATTGAGGGGATGTAAAATCTGCTTTTGCCGTTAAATTTCCGTTGAGATAGAACTCCACCTTGCCATCCACTTGTTTAATTTTGGAGGTGTTCCACTCCCCTGCCCTGTTGGTTTCCGTTGGGTTTAGCTGAGGGTAAAAGGCAAAGAGGCATCCAGAACGTTTGTTCGCTACAACCTGGTCCCTATGCTCCGGATCTAAAAGTTGGTACTCGGGTCCGGTATGCCACGCTGCGGCGTATTTTGGGCTTTCTTGTACGTTGATAAAGACACCGCTGTTGCTCTCTTTTGCGAGTTTCCAATCAAAAACAAGTTCGTAGTTCTCAAATTCCCTGTCCGTTACAAAATCGCCCTGTTGGTACTCCCTATTTTTTGAATCACAATACAGTGTGCCATCCACGACCTGCCACACCGAGGTGGAATCCGGGTAGTTGTACAGATGCCATCCCTCGGTGGTCTTTCCGTTAAAAAGCAGTGTCCAACCTGCTTCTTTTTCGGCTTCGGACAATTGATTGGGTGTTGCCGAAATCTTGACTTCGGTAGAGGGTTTCAGGCGATTTTCGCTTTTCTTTTCGTTTTTACAGGAAGCAAATGAAAGCAGAAGAAGGAAAAGGAGGTGAATTTTTGATTGCATGGTTTCGGATATATTTCTAATTAGTAAACCACCTCCCGTGGAGGTGGTCCTATTTTTTTTGTTGTACCTTATATAAAGGCCCTAGGTAAATATATGAAACTAATGGGAAAGTCTACTTATACGACTTATTCCGGCCTAATATTCTGGTTCACCCTAAAGAAATTCTCGGGATCGTGCTTCGCCCTTATCATGGCCAAGCGGCCGTAGTTATGCTTATAACTGGCCCTGATACGTTCTTGTCCCTTATCCCACGAGTACGGCAGATGAAATTGGTATTATAATTTCAAAAGTAAATTGTAAATTCACGGAAGATGGAAGGAATCGCTTTAAGGGGTCACTAATATTATTTTGGATGACAACACGGAAAATTTTGCAAAAACCTGGTTTCAGACTTGGGGGAAACGGGAAAAATAGCTGGTCGGTAGGCAAAACGGCGTCTTTGGGCCTTAGAAACCTGTATCAATTATTATCATTCCTTCTCTTGCTCTCCATGTCCAACAATTTGGGCTATTCCCAGCAATCGTGGTTGAAGAAATTTCCGGGTATAGGAACTTTTTCCTCCCCCCGCATAACCGATCTAAACGCCGATGGCGTAGGAGATATAATCCTAGGAGCCGGTAGGGAGGAATTCCAAGTAAGCGATTCTGCGGTAGTCGCGATCAACGGAAAAAATGGGGACCTAATGTGGCATGTTTCCGCAAAGGATCAAATTTTTGGATCGGCCGCCTTTCTCGACATAAATGGCGATGCCATAGAAGATGTTTTTATCGGAGGCCGTTCGGCCCAGTTTATGGCTATCGATGGAAGGACGGGAACGGTGATTTGGCGATTTCAAAAGCCAGAGGGACAACAATCGGAATGGTTTAATTTTTATAATCCGTTGTTTATCCCAGATCAGAACGATGACGGACAGCCAGATATTTTAATTTCCAACGGTGGGGATATCCTTGCCGAACCCCATGATCCCAACAGGCTGCCCGGTTATTTGGTTATTTTGGACAGTAGAAACGGAAAAGTGATCAGCAGGGCAATGATGCCCGATGGCAAGGAGACCTATTTGTCCGTAGCGGTTTTGCCCGATTCGTCCCAAACGGCCAGAACCGTGATTTTTGGTACGGGAGGGGAAACCCTTGGTGGAAATCTTTTTGTTACCTCCATAGCTGAAATAAGATCGGGCGATATTTCCCGATCCATTAAACTCGCTACCAGTACAACCCGTGGTTTTATTGGCCCAGCTGTCTGGGTAGATATTAACCGGGATGGCATTCATGATATCGTTACAAATGCGGTCGATGGCCGAATGCTCGCTTTCGATGGAAAGACCTACCAACCCATTTGGCAAGTTTCCATGCCGGGTACCGAAGCGTATGGCTCCATGGCCGTCGGCAATTTTACGGGCGATGATATCCCGGATTTTTTCACCTCTTATGCCCAGGGTAAATGGCCCGACCTGGAATGGTCTAAACAATTTATGGTCGATGGAAAAAGCGGCAAGGTTGTGCTACAGGATTCCTTGGGTTTTTATCAAATGACCTCCCCTGTTGCCGTGGATCTTGACAGTGATGGTCTGGACGAAGCCTTAATGCCGATGAATTACCAAGTATTTGACAGCTTGAAGAGGAAATATTTTTACAATGACCTGGCGGTCATCGAGTTTTCCAAAAGGAAAGTGACAAAGCTAAACCTCAGTTATAAAGGCAATAACATATCCTCTACCCCATGGGTGGGAGATCTGGATAATAACGGCTTTATGGATATCATCTATGTTCACGGCACCAATGTTAAACAGACCTATACGTTTGATGGGCTTCAGGTGAATAGAATAGACACCGATATACCAATTGAAAAGAATCCCAAATGGGGCAGTTATATGGGTAGTTCGTACAATGGCGTCTTTGATTAGATTATCCCGTGTCCCTTGGGTGTTTAAATGGATTCCCGTTCATCTGGTTTTCTTTAAATATTGGGAATATAGACCGGTTTATAAAAACCTGATTTAGGAAGCTTGTTTTCCAAACATTCCTTACATTTATAGAGACTAAATCATTTTCTTTACATCTAATCTTGAAAAATAATTTTATGAAATCAACTTTGAAATTAGTACTTGCCGTTTTCGCAATGGCGATAACTTTTAATGGTACTTCCCAGGAAAAATATGGGGGATTGGCCCTTTATACCGTTAGGGACGATATGGCCAAGGATGCCAAGGCAACGCTTAAGGCCGTTGCGGATGCAGGTTATAAATATATTGAAGCGGCAGGGTATGAAAATGGAAAATTCTACGGAATGACCCCAAAGGAATTTAAGGAAGAACTAAAAAAGCTAGGACTAACCCCCATCAGTACCCATCAGGGATCGGTAACCTTGGATAATGCGGATACACAGATTGCCGATGTCAAGGCCGCCGGCTTTCAATATTTTGTGATTCCCGTACCTCCGATGGGACTTTTTAAGTACGATGCAGCTGCCAAGACCATGGGGATGACCGGAGGTATTGAAAACCTGGCCAATATTTTGGACAAATTGGGCGAAAAATGTAGTAAGGCCGGTTTGAAACTGTTGTACCACAACCATAATTTTGAATTCACCAAGGACAAGGACGGAAATGTGCCCTATGATTATTTGTTGGAACACTGTAACCCAAAATACGTCAATTTTCAGATGGATCTGTATTGGGTGACCAAGGCGGATGTGGATCCGGTAGCCTATTTTAAAAAATACCCAGGACGTTTTAAAATTTGGCACGTAAAAGATATGGACGACCAAGGAAGGTTTGCTCCCGTGGGGAACGGACATATAGATTTTACCCGTATCCTTGCCAACAAAAAGTTATCGGGCATGAAATACTATATGGTAGAGCAGGACAAAACCTATAATATGACTCCATTAGAAGCCATAGTAGTGAGCCATAAGGGGTTAAAGAAGTTTGGATTTAAATAGAGAAAGCGACTTACATTTTTAGTAAATGATATTTTTATAGGTTAGACCGTGGTTAAGCTCTGTTAAAGCATTAAATGATATAATTGCCTTTTAACCACGGCCCAAGGCCAAGCAATTTAATTTTTTGAATTGCTTTTGGATTTATCCTGAAGCATAAAGAAAATCGGCATCTCGGGCTTTAGATCAAACCGTCGTGTCGTTGGCAGCGGAAGTACCAAGCTTTTGAGAGCTGCCCAGGTCAAAAATCTAATAGTATTGCTTAGTATAAGAGGGGCATTGAACGCCTCTCTTATATTTATCGCTTGATACAAAACAATAAAAGTGTCCCACCTACTTTTCAAAATACACAAACCCTTTGGGATGTTGAGTCAGTTTAGCTCCAATGATGCCAAAGAATCTCGGAAAAAGCGGTTTTTGACCGAACTTTGTGATTTTCCGGCGGGATTAATGCCAATTGGCCGCTTGGATGAAAGATCCGAGGGACTTCTATTGCTTACGACCGATGGAAAACTAAGCGATAAGATCAATCGGTCCGGTATTGAAAAGGAGTATTACGTGCAATTGGAAGGTGCAATTACGGAAGCAGCGATCGATAGTTTACAAATGGGTGTTGAAATTGGTGTTTCTGGAAAAAAATACTTTACAAAACCTTGCGGGGCCAGAAGGTTTATTGCGGCCCCTACCCTGCCCGATCCTGATCAAAAGCTTCGTATTGCGAAGCATAGACCCACCTCTTGGATAACCATTACCCTTAAGGAGGGTAAATTCCGTCAGGTTCGAAAAATGACGGCTGCGGTAGGCTTCCCAACCTTGCGATTGGTACCGAAAGTGTCGCATAATCCAATACGTCATTTCAGCTTTAACTCAATTCTAGGGTCTATCAATGCCCATTTTTTCGGTAAATCGTGAAAAAATCATGATTGTTTTTTTGGTGTTGATAAAGTACACTCCTGTTAAAAGGATAACGGCAGCGACGATAGACTGCCCGGTAACCTCTTCATCTAAAAAATACCAGCCCAGCAGCAAGGCGATAACTGGATTTACATAGGTGGAAGTGGCCACCTTTTCTGGGGAAACTGCCTTTAACAGGTAGTTAAAGGAAGTAAAGGCCACAATGCTCCCAAAAAAGATTAAGAGCATCATGGATAGCTGAACCGAACCGCTCCAGGATGTGGGCAGTGTCCAAGTCTCCCTAAAGGCAATACTGGAAACCAACAATATAAGACCCCCCGCCACCATTTGGTATCCCGTGTTTACAAAGTAGTTGGATGGCAGATCGGCCTTGGACACAAAGAGACTGCCATAACCCCAACTCAACATACAAAAGAAGATCATTATCATCCCCATAACGGAACCTTCCCTTGTAATCAATGCATTTTGACTGACGAGCAAAAAGATTCCGATAATCCCTAAGACAACGCCTAAAATTGACATTGGTTTAATTTTTTTACCTTGAATGAAGAACATCAACAACAAAACGATCAAAGGTTGTGCTGATATTTCCAATGCAGCAAAGCCGCTGTCGACATATTTAAGAGCCCAGACCACTACCCCATTGCCAAAAGTTAAAAATAAAAATCCGGCAATTGTCGTATTTAGAAGTTGTCTTTTGGTTATGGCCAAACTTATACCCAGTATCCTGCAGATTACAAATATTAAACCGCCCGCGGTAGTAAACCGGACCGAGGCCAGCATAAAGGGAGGAAGTTCTGAAACCGCAACCTTATTTAAAAAATAGGTGGAGCCCCATATCACATAAATTGAAAAAAAAGCCGCTACAATTAGTGCAATATTTCGGGATTTGGCCATAAAGATTCGGATTGGTCTTTAGTGAACCGTAAAATTAGTCATTACATCGAACTAAATATGATAACGTTGACAATTATGACCGTAATCTGAGAAAAAAAGTTGCTATTCTTCCGGGATAAATATGAGCGCGGCAGAATTCATGCAGTACCGCAAGTGTGTGGGTGCCGGACCATCGTTAAAAACATGGCCCAAATGCAGACCGGTAGATTTTTCGACGACTTCATCGCGTACCATCCCGTAACTATTATCTTTTACCCAAAGGACCGCGTCGTCATTTATCGGTGCACTAAAAGAAGGCCACCCGGTGCCGGAATCGAATTTGGCTTCGGAACTGAACAGCGGTTCTCCCGTGGCGGCGCTTACATAGATTCCCTTTTTATGATTGTTGAAATAGGGGTTGTTAAAAGCGGGTTCGGTCCCCTTCTTCACCATTACTTGGTACTGCATTGGGGAAAGTTCCTTCTTCCATTCCGAATTGGATTTGGCTTTGGGAAAATTTGCGCTCCGCGCCACTTCTTTTCCGCTTGTTCCTGCACGGTCTGCTTTGCCTTTTTTGGAATTATCCTGACAGGAAACCTGGGTGCTGCACAAAACGGCCGTAAATAGGAGAATTGGAAATTTTAGGAAAGAAATCTTCATTGTTTAAATTATTTTTTAATTCAGTCGTTGAACGCGACCCATACTTACGGTTTTATCCGGTGGTTTAGACCAATTTCATACCCTCCGGGTCCCATTTCACCGGTTGTTGTTGGTAATAGCTTTCGTTGGCCAACAAAGCGGCCCCAGCTGCCCGGAGACCAAAGGTAGGGTTTTCAATAATTGTGAACTCTCCCCTTATCGCTTGGAAAAAATTGTGAAAATGATCGTAGTGCCCTCCTTTGTAATCGCTTGGCGCTTCCCACGTAGTTTCTCCCGTTGTTAGTTCGGACTTACGGCTTTCCAAATGTTGGGATGCATAATATTCCCTAATCTTTTCTTTGGTGGTATCGGTAAACGGCGTCATGGAATATCCGCCCGGCTCCATACCCAATTTAGAACGCGAGAGTTTAACGGAGTTCTGTCCTACTTCCATCGACCCCTCCGTTCCGGTCAGTCGGAAACCGCCTCCACCGCCAGAACCAGCGATAAAATTAACCCGAAAGGAAGCGTTAAAGGCCGCATGGGTATCGGTCTTGGGGTAGTCATAGAGGGTAATGCTCACGTCGGGTACGTCCCTGCCATCTTTCCAATAACGCAGACCACCTGTCGCCATGGCCCTATTGGGTCCGTGGGAGCTAATCACATAATTTAAGGTTGAAAAAGCATGGACAAACAAATCGCCCGCCACCCCTGTACCGTAATCCCGATAATTTCGCCATCTAAAAAAGCGTGTATTGTCGTAGGGCACCGTGGGTGCGGAACCCAAAAAAGTATCAAAATCTACCGTATTGGGATTCGCATCCGGTGGAATTGGGTATTCCCATGCCCCTTCGGCGGAATATCTGTCATTAAAAAAATCGAGCAACACAATTTCACCTATAGCACCGCTTTCATATAGTTCCTTGGCTTTTTCATTGCCCAAGGACGACATGCCTTGGCTACCGATCTGGCATACCAGCCCGGTATCTCTTTGTGCCTCAATTATTTCATGGCCCTCCACCGCATTGTGGACCATAGGCTTTTCGCAGTAAACCGCTTTGCCCGCTTTAAGGGAATCTAAAATAATTCTTTTGTGCCAATGATCGGGCGTTGCAATGATCACTGCGTCTACGTCTTTCCTGTGCAATAGTTCCCTGTAATCCCGGGTCACAAAAATGTCGTTCCCCCATACTTCCTTGGCCCGGTCCAGACGACCGGTGTAAAGATCGCACACCGCTACCAATTTTACGCCCTCTACCTTTAAGGCGGTCAAGGTATCGAACGTGCCTTGAATCCCTGCACCTATAAGGCCAATTTGAATTTGGTCGTCAATCGAGAAAATGTTGGTTTCATATGAACGACTTAAGGGAAATTGTTGTTTATAGGAAGAAGCCATAATGTATGGTCCTGAGGAAATTGCAGCGGTTCCAAGAGCAATATTCTTTAGAAACTTCCGCCTTGGGTTGTTGTCGTTTTGGTTCTTCATGAATTTCCGATTTTTTAATAAAACGGTTGAAGTTATGATTTTTCCAATTTAATAAAAAATTTCTTAAAAATGACTACCTGCCAATTTCCGAAAACACGTAGTGCATTTCTGCTGCTATCTGTTGGCTTCTTTCTAAATACTTATCCTCCTCTTCCTTTGTACCGTCAAATAGTTTTGGATCTTCGTAGGGCAAGGAAATGCGTTTTTCGGCACCTTCAATATAAGGACAATCCCTATCGGCTTGGGAGCAAGTCATTACGGCTGCAAATCCGAAACGGGGATTAAAATCATGGTCGTAGATTTTGGAAAAACCCATAACAGGATGCTCGTTTTCCGCAAATTTAATGGCATAAACCCGGTTGGCTCCCGAGGAAATAGGTGTTACCCGATACCCCGTTGCTATTAAGGTTTTCGCTACCGAGGGAGACATTGCCGTGGCTTGGGTTCCCCCCGAATACGCAACCACCGAACCCACTCCAAAATAATGGGCCATTGTCTGAGCCCACACTTGGGCCAAATGACTTCGACGAGAATTGTGGGTGCAGACAAAAACGAGCCTGATCTCTTGCTGGTGGTCCAATTTGGAACAGATAAAGTCCACCAATGGCCGCAAAACTTTCCTACGGCTACGGGAAATGACGTCAACGTCCAACGCGGCAACGGTATCTTCAAGTGGTCTAAATATCATAATACGGCTTTAACCATTATAAGCCAATTATCTGCATCCGGCACCAGAGTTACAACATACGGCCGTTTCCACAGGAGCATTGTCTATATAACCTTTCGGTGCCCCGCAGGTTTTTTTGGCCAGGCAATCGGTTCGCTTTGTAGTAAGCAAAAACTTTGCCCCATCAAAATCCAATCCATATTTTCCAATGGTATCGCTTTGATATTCCACTTCAATTTCCCGATCGTCGAGGTTTAAATTATTTTCCGACGATGCGATGATATGGGCCAATTTTTCCGGATTAATTCTGTGGTCAAAATCCCGGGCCTCCCATAGTTGAAAGTTAATGGATTGTTCGTTTCTTATTTTTCCACCGCAATCCATAAACTGTTTGGACACTTTGCCGATTTCCGTTACGTGAAAGTGCGATGGCACAGGGTTGCCATTGGGTAACTGAATATTTAGGGTTTGCACTGATGCCAATGCACTTTTAAATTCTGATAATTTCATGGTATAAAGGTATTTATGGTTAATCGATAATTTTTTCTATGGATTAATATTTATATATCGTAATATTACGATTAATATGGAATAAAAAAAAGGAAAAATATGATTTTTTTCCTTTTTAGTGCACGATTACCTGTGCACAAAATTAATTTATATCCCCTTCTTTAAGCTCAGAAACCTTACCGTTATACGATATGGTGCTACTATCGCTTCCCTTAATGGTCATGCTTGCCCATCCGCTGCCGCTGGTGCTTATACTCACGTCATAAGTTTGGGATTTACCCTTGGCGCTGAAGGAGATTACCACTCTACGTTTTTTGTCGTTGTTCTTGACTCTATAATTTTTCATTTCGCCCTTAAATTCTATCGCTCCTCCATCGCCGTATCCTCCACCTGAATATCGTCGGCCAAAAAATGGCATATATCCATCGGCCATCCCGTCATTGATTTTCACAAAATTTGGATTCGTCGTCAAACTAATGCTGCGATGACCCATCGGCAGGGCTCGATCTCCTATAAACTTGAATTTTCCAGAGGCGATCTGCGCTTTCATTGCCACGTATTCCCGCTCTGCCTTCTCCTTCTTTAATTGACTCTTTGATTGGGCTGCCATCCATTGCGTACCCAATACAACAAAACATACAATAATTACTTTCTTCATAAGATTGTAACCTAAGGAAAACTAAATTTTCTTTACCCGTACCGCATTTAGCCCCTTCATTCCCTTTTCGAGCTCAAAACTGACCTTGTCGTTCTCTTCAATTTCATCGATCAGACCACTGACGTGTACAAAGTATTTTTCCTGATCTAGATTATCCAAAATAAATCCAAATCCTTTGGAGTGATCAAAAAATGACACCTTTCCCTGATGGATTGGGTCTATTTCTTCTTCTACCTTTTTAGGGACACCTATAACGATGCTCTCTGCATCTACTTTTACCTTTTTTGAGGGATCTGGTGGAGTATCTGTAAAATGTCCGTTTTCATCGACGTATACCAGCATATTGTCCAATCCTCCCCCCTTGGATTGTGCTTTTCGCAGCTCTTTTTTTTTCTGCTTTTCTTCCCTTTTCTTTAATCGCTTTTTTTCTTTTTCCTTCTTACTATAAGTTTCTTGAGGTCTTGCCATTCGTTGTTATTATTTTTTTTTAAAATAGTGAGTTGTAAATGAATTACCAAATAAATGATGAAAAACTTGGGGATATTCTCCAAAATAAGAACTCGGTGAAGCAAATACGGGTCCCGGACCTGTCCTGAACGGTAACAAAGGTAAGTTATCCTTTTTTAATTTTTGGAAAATCGATTTAGAAAAGAGGGCGGTCAATTCTCATTTTCATAGGTTTCCAAATCCTTTTGTAGGTCCAGTTTTCTAAATTTCGGTGAAATCACTCCAGTAAGGACCACCGTAAATAAAGTCATTGCACCCCCAAAGACTACCGCGGTAACGGTACCCATCAATTTGGCTGTCAATCCACTTTCAAAGGCTCCCAACTCATTGGAAGACCCCACAAACATGGAGTTTACCGAGGCTACCCTGCCCCTCATATGGTCGGGTGTACGCAATTGGAGAATGGTCTGCCGTATAATCATCGATATGCCATCGGTCAATCCGCTAAAAAACAGCGCTATCACAGAAAGCCAAAACCAAGTGGAAAGGCCAAATACGATAATGCACAATCCAAACCCAAAAACCGCAGCCAATAATTTCATTCCTGCGTTTTTGTTCAACGGAAAATAGGCCGAGGTGAACATCATCAACAAAGCACCCACAGCTGGTGCTGCCCGGAGAATCCCAAAACCTTCCGGTCCTACCTTTAATATATCCTGGGCGTATATGGGCAGTAAGGCTACGGCGCCCCCAAAGAGTACGGCTATCATATCCAAGGTCAGTGCGCCGAGAATTATTTTGGTGCCAAAAACAAATTTTAATCCCTCCTTAAGGCTTTGCATTACCGGTTCCCCAATTTTCGGGTTCATGATGGGTTTGGTCGAAATTTTGGTGAGCGTGATCAGGGCAAAAATGGTAAATCCAAAAATTAGGCACATAGACCAGTGCACGCCGATCCAATGGATTGAAAAACCAGCGACGGCGGGTCCGACCACGGCAGCCATTTGCCAAATAGAAGTGCTCCAAGTCGCCGCGTTGGGGTAGACTTTTTTCGGCACGATCAAGGCAAAGAGCGAAAAAATAGTCGGGCCTAAAAAAGCGCGTACGATACCGCCCAAAAAGACCAAAAAATAAACCGAATACAAAATAATATTGGAAGACCAGCCAGATACCACCATAGGCCAAGTCAAAAGGAACAAACCTAAACTTATGATCGAAAAACCCACGATACACTTTACCAATAATCCTTTTTTTTCTTTTTGATCTACCACATGACCGGCGAACAAGGCCAGGGAAACCGCGGGAATGACTTCCATTAATCCAATAATACCCAGGGACAACGGGTCTTTGGTAAGACTGTACACCTCCCACTCAATGACTACAAACTGCATGGTCCAAGCAAAGACCAATGCAAAGCGGACCAATAAAAAAATATTGAATTCCCTATAACGAAGGGCGGCATACGGGTCGGTCTTTCTCACAAAATGATTTTATCGGCACAAAGATATTGAACTCGATGGTTTTTTGTGCTTCTATATTATGGATGATCGTACGGTGGGGCCAAGAATTTTACTGCCCGTTTTCCTTACGGGTAAATGGAACAAACCGTACCGGCATCAGGTTTTGTGTTTTAATTTTTCCTCCCTTTTTTCTCACTTCCAGAAACCGTTGTATCTCATGGGGCTCCCCTACTGGGATAACCATCCTGCCTCCTTCCTTGAGCTGGTCTATCAGTGGTGGGGGAATAACCGGGGGCGCAGCAGTGACTACAATGGCGTCGAAAGGACCATTTTCTGGCCATCCCTTATAGCCATCTCCAATTTTAAAATGTATATTGTCATACCCCAAATGCCCCAATAATTTTTTGGCGGCAACGCCGAGCTCGGGTACGATCTCTATGGTATAGACCGAATCTACGATTTCCGCCAAAATAGCAGCCTGATAACCAGATCCAGTTCCTATTTCCAGTACCTTAAAATGGGGCTTTAACCTCAAGGCCTGGGTGGCATATGCCACCATAAAGGGCTGGGAAATGGTCTGTCCCATACCGATGGGCAAGGGGCCATCCTGGTAGGCGCGGCCGTTGAGCCTTTCGGGAACGAACTCGTGCCGAGGTACTTTTCCCATGGCCTTAAGCGTTGCCGGATCGGTGATGCCTTGCGGCTTTAATTGGGTATTTACCATATTTTCCCTTTCGGCGGCAAAATTTATTTGGCCAGAACCCGTTCCCGTAGCAAATAGACAGACCCAAATGAAAATTTTATTTGTCATGGTTTTAGGGTTATTGATTACGAACTGGTTTAAACTTTTTCCATTAACTAATTCCCGAAGCTTCGGGAGCTCTTTTTTTACTAGTTATTTGGTAGGGTGCGCACCCAAATTTACGGATAATCCAACAATCGCAATCCAGATACATATAGCGTCCATATTTTAACTTTTATTTAAGAAAATGTTGTCTTTAAACGTTAAAAAGTGTGCTTTATCGATCTTAATGCATCTTTTAGCCATTTCTATCCGTATGTACACAAAACCTAAAATCTAATATGATCATGAAAAAAATCGCGTTAACTATCTTAACTATTGGAATGCTTTCTGCCTGCGTGTCCAAAAAGAAATACGTTCAACTTGAACAGGAAAATGGGCAAATAAAAAGTCAGTTGACCAAAACAACGGTAGAAAAAGAGGAACTGGAAAGCAAATTTGCCCAAATCCAAGCCAGGGTAGATGAATACAACAATAAAATAAATTCCCTAACCGACGAAAACAATGCCCAAATGGTATCCGTAGACGGGGTGGCTGTAATGTCTAACAACGCGAAGGAGCAAATGCGGAAAACGTTGAAGAACGTGAACCCGGATCGGTTGGGCCAAGCCAAGACCTTGAAAGATTCCATGAACTTGGCCATAAGCCACAACCTTCAAAAATCCATGGACAACAATAGCCTTAACGAGGACGAGGATATCGCTATAGACATAAATGAGACCGTCGTAATGATTTCCATATCGGACAAGTTGCTGTTCAACACCGCCAGTTACAAGGTAAGCAGCAAGGCCGATGCTATTTTGCAAAAATTGGCCGATGTAATCAATTCCGAGCCTAGTGTGGAAGTTATGGTAGAAGGACATACCGATTCCCGGACCATACACAATGCAAAGGTTTCCGACAACTGGGACCTTAGCGTATTACGGGCCACTTCGGTAGTTAGAAAGCTGCAGGACAAATACAATGTTGCACCCGAGAAAATGATCGCGGCCGGCAGGAGCAGTTACCAACCCTTGGTAGGCAACGATAGCAAAGAAGACCGGGCCAAAAACCGAAGAACACGGATTGTAATCCTTCCGAACATCGATAAGTTCTTCGCACTGATGGCGTCTAACGAATAGACTTTGGATAAATACAATTAAAACCGGACGTGCAGCTACTTTTGTAATGCACGTTCGGTTTTTTTATATCGGAAGCCTATTTATTTAACCTCCAGCAACTTTTCGCTAAAGTATACAATCTCAGAAGAAATCTTACCCTCGTCGTTAAAATCATGGATATAGAAAACGGGGAGCACGATTTCCTTTTTGTCCGATTTTCGGGTCACCCTGAATTTCCACCAAGACTGAACTACCTTAGCGTCCCCAAGCTCGTAGTGTAGGTAATCCGGGTAGCCGGTTACGTCTATACTATTGATCTCGTAATTTTTGAGTATCTCTTTGTCTATTTCCTTAACCTGATCTAAATTTAGGTATTCCCCGTCCGGCAGGTTGATGTTTCTAAAATAGGCATCGTCTGCATAAAAACCGTACATTTTTTCCATGTCGTTCATCTCGAAGGCATGAACCATCTTCCGTACCGTATTGATGTATTCGTGGTGGTTATATATCGTCCCATTGCTTCTTTCGACAAAACTATTCCCTATTTCATCAAAAACGGTTTGATCTACGTACCCGATCATTGTCTTTATCTTATTGTCCTTATCGATAACATATAGCCTATGAACGGGCATATCCAGTTTTACACCTGTTTTTTTATGGATCCCTTTTATTTGTTCCCATGTTTGCACCCAGGTACCACTTTTCTTGTATTCCAGGGCATCGGGATAGGCACCTTGGGAACGGGTAATACTCAAATAGTCGAAATTGTCGTGCCAAAAGGCCGCCCGTTTTAAAAATTGCTCTTTGGTCCTGCCCTTTTGATCTTTGTTGGAGCTGGTGCCGTTAAAGGATTTAAAGTCATCTGCCAGATAACTGGCCAATTTAACGGTATCTCCCGCTACAAAGGCGCGGGTCATATCTTCCACGACCGTAATTGCGGGGTGTTTGTCGTAAATGGTACCATTTTTTTCTTTTTGGGCATAAGTGGCCAATGTTAGGGCGACCATTGCCGATACTGCAAATTTTTTCATCTCAAAGTTGATTTATAGTTGTTCTTTTTCTAAATACCCATATTTTTAGCGAAATGGCAATCAAACTAGGACGAAACCTCTTTTTTTTTGTCCCAGAGTAGGGTATAAATTACCGGACGCTTATTTTGGGACTGCAAATTTATCTTTGCTTTTCTTTTTATAAAGGTGTAAATACACTGGAAATCCTATTTTTGTAACACCCAAGACGCAAAATAATGACCGATCATAGCCCCGCCCTCCTACCTACCCTCAAAAATTATTTTGGATTCGACAGTTTTCGGGGACAACAGGGATCCATTATAGAGTCCCTGCTCAAAGGGGAAGATTGTTTGGTCATAATGCCTACCGGGGGAGGAAAATCTATTTGCTATCAGTTGCCGGCATTATTAATGGAGCAAACCACGTTGGTGATTTCCCCGTTGATCGCCTTAATGAAAGACCAGGTAGATGGTCTACGGGCCAATGGCATTGCCGCGGCCTTTTTTAACAGTAGCCAATCCCAGGCCGAACAACGGTTGCTGC
The DNA here is from genome assembly GCA_022008415.1 of Cerina litoralis. GTDB lineage: Bacteria > Bacteroidota > Bacteroidia > Flavobacteriales > Flavobacteriaceae > Cerina > Cerina litoralis. The sequence goes on along the minus strand of JAIRBC010000012.1, from coordinate 92,892 downwards.
TGGAAAACGCGGGCACCCCGGAACTTAAACTTCTATATGTAGCTCCAGAAAGCCTATCTGCCCTCTCAACCGTATTGGATGAAACCCATATAAGTTGTATCGCAATCGATGAAGCTCATTGTATCTCCTCCTGGGGCCACGATTTTAGACCCTCGTACCAGCAACTGGGGTTTTTAAAGAAATCGCTCCCCGGCATACCGATTATAGCCCTTACCGCAACCGCGGACAAGGCAACCCGACAAGATATCGTGGAACAATTGAATATCCCCGGGGCCGCCCAGTTCTTGTCCTCGTTTGATCGCAAGAATATCGCTTTGGAGGTTCGGCCAGGGCATAACCGGATATCACAGATCATCCAGTTTATCGAACAGAGGCCCGGACAGTCGGGAATAATGTATTGCCTTAGCCGGAAATCCACCGAAAAACTGGCCGAAAAGCTACAACAACGGGGTATTTCTGCCCAAGCCTACCACGCCGGACTAGATTTTGTCCAGCGTACCAAGATTCAAGAGAATTTTATCCGTGATAAAACACAGGTCATCTGTGCCACGATCGCGTTTGGAATGGGGATAGACAAGAGCAATGTTCGCTGGGTGGTCCATTACAATATGCCCAAGAACATCGAGGGCTATTACCAGGAAATCGGCCGCTCCGGTCGGGACGGATTGGAAGCCCATGCCCTACTCTTTCACAGTTATTCCGATATTATCCAGCTCCGTAAGTTTACCGAAGGCGCCACCAACAAGGAGTTACAGTTGGCCAAGTTGGAGCGAATGAAACAATTTGCCGAAGCCACGGATTGTAGACGTAAGATTCTATTGGGCTACTTCGGAGAGCTCTTGTCCGACAATTGTGGAAATTGCGATGTTTGCAAAAATCCACCAGAAATTATCGACGGTACCGTGATGGCGCAAAAAATACTTTCGGCCATCGCCCGTGTAAAGGAATCCGAGGCCATGGGAACGGTCATAGACGTACTGCGTGGCGCACAAAACGCCGCCGTGTTGGACAAGAATTACCAGAACTTAAAAACCTATGGAATCGGGAAGGACATTTCATGGCACGACTGGCAGCACTATGTGGTTCAGCTTATCAACCAAGGGTATTGCGAAATCGCCTTCCATCAGCACAACGCTTTAAAACTGACCGATTTCTCAAAAAAGGTCTTGTTCGAAAATTGGACCGTACAATTTACCCACCCCTCCTTCGTCAAGGAAAAAATGGAAGTGGCCCAAGAGAAAAAAACCAAAAGGCCCAAAAAGGACACCCTTTTCGATCGACTCAGAGTCTTGCGTTCCCAAATTGCCAATGAGGAAAACATTCCCGCTTATTTGGTCTTCAGCGATGCCACTTTGAGGGAAATTGAGCAGCAACGGCCCATGAGCGAGTCCGAATTTCTGACAATCAATGGCGTGGGCAAACGTAAATTGGAAGTCTACGGGGACCTGTTCATAGCCGAAGTCTCCCATTATATCGCGGAAAAAATTAAGCGTCCCAAAAAAAATGATACCTTAAAAATTACGCTCGAAATGTATAAAGAGGGCTTAGCTTTAGAAGAAATAGCCGAAAAGCGAGGTTTAAAGCCAACGACCATATTTTTTCATATCGCAAAATTGTACGGGGATGGGGAGGAGGTTGATATCTATAAATTTATAACCAAACAAGAAGTCGAATCCGTACGAAAGGCCAAGGTGATTTTAGAAGGGCCCGAAGCCCTAAAACCATATTTTGATCACTTTGAAGAACAAATGGGTTATGACAAGATCCGAATGGCGTTGAGTGTTTTGGAAAGGGAATAGGGCTATCCTAATGTTCCTATCCATAAACTCACCTAAAATCCTAAAACATGAATCGATTTATGAATCCGAAATTAGCTGGTTTAACGCTCTTTGTGGCTATCCTAATAACTTCCTGTAAAAAGACGAAAGAGCCCGTAGACCCAATAACGTTGAAAGTGCTTTGGAGTACGGAGGACACGAGCCACAACAATTATCGGATACCTTCTATCATTGTTTCAAAAAAGAACACGGTATTGGCCTTTTCCGAAGGTCGGGAAGGGGGCGATACGGGAGATATCGATATCCTGTTGAGGCGCTCATTGGATAATGGCAAAACCTGGGAGAAGCAAATTGTAGTTTGGGACGATTCGGCAAATACCTGTGGCAATCCTTGTCCCGTAATAGATCGGAGTACGGGAAGGATTATTTTGTTGATGACCTGGAACTTGGGAAGCGACCATGAAACCGACATCATAAGAAAGAAAAGTGAAAATACCCGTGTGCCCTATATGACCTATTCGGATGACGATGGAGTTACCTGGTCGGCGCCTCAGAACCTATCCGAATCGTGTAAAAATGAGGATTGGGGATGGTATGCAACCGGTCCAGGGGTCGGAATCCAAATGAAATCGGAAAAATACAGAGACCGACTAATAATCCCTTGCAACAACAGCTATGACAACCCCGAAATGTCTGTGAGGGATGGTTTTGGCTACGGGAGCCACGTGCTTTTAAGCGACGACGGAGGCACTAATTGGAGGATGGGCGAAATTATTACCCCTGAAGTAAACGAAAGCCAAATTGTAGAATTAAACGATGGGACATTGATGATGAACATGCGTTCTTATAATGGCAAGTCGAGCCGTGCGGTATCCTTCAGCCATGACGGTGGTGAAACTTGGTCCGCTATAGAACACGATCCACAACTGGTTGAACCTATATGCCAAGGAGGCATAATTAATTATGGCAATTATAAGGAGGAAAACATGTATCTTTTTTCCAATCCGTCCGTCCCATTTGATAGGACCCATATGACGATTAAGGCAAGCTTTGACGAATGCAAGACCTGGTCTAACTCTAAACTCGTATACCCCGGTCCTTCCGCGTATTCGTGTTTAACCAAATTGCCAAACGGTAATGTTGGAATATTCTTTGAGGGAGGAGTGCAAAACGCGTACGAGAAAATGATATTTGTTTCTTTTGCCCCGGAGCAGATATTTAAACCGGGAACCGCTGTTGACCACTTTTCGAGAAACTAATCTATGGCTTGGAAATCCATAGTCCCGATACGGTTCGTGATCGAATAGCAATGAAATCGGAAACAGGTATTGGGTTATTGGTTATTAAATTACCCGGTAATTTAGACAGCACGGATTAATAACCCAATAATGAATAAATTAACAACCCTTATCACGAGAATATTTATAGAAACTAAAACCCTTGCACTTAAGTGCATACCTGCCCGACCTCTTTCAGGCGAAGTTTCAACTTACGATTGTAACCAACGAAATTAGCACTTCTCCATAAGTGTAAGAATGTGCCCTTGTTCATAGAAAATGGTTCCAACAAAAAATATAATCATTTCCCTTGAAGTGATATTGAATGTCTTGATCCATTGTTTTATCTTTGGACGGTTTAAATATACCTGATGAAGATATCTTACAATTGGTTAAAACAGTTTATAAAAATTGATTGGGAAGCTCAAAAAACCGCCGAACTCTTAACCGACCTTGGATTGGAGGTCGAAGGAATAACCGCCTACGAATCGGTAAAAGGCGGACTAAAAGGTGTGGTCGTAGGGCACGTACTTAGCTGCGTTAAACATCCAAATGCCGACAGATTAAAACTCACCACGGTCGATATTGGTGGCCCCGCCCCATTGCAAATCGTGTGCGGGGCACCAAATGTGGAAAAGGGCCAGAAAGTTCCGGTTGCAACTATAGGTACCAAGCTATATACTTTGGAAGGTGAGTCTTGGACCATTAAAAAAGGTAAGATTCGGGGAGAGGAAAGCCAGGGAATGATCTGTGCAGAGGATGAGTTGGGACTGGGCAAGGGCCATGACGGAATTATGGTGCTAAGCGAAAATTTGGTGCCGGGCACCCCTTGCTCCACCGTATTTGAAATAGAGAACGATGAAGTTTTCGAAATTGGGCTTACCCCCAACCGTTCGGATGCGATGAGCCACTATGGTGTCGCAAGGGATTTAAAGGCCGGTTTAAAACAAAAGGATATCCAACAGGAACTAATTACTCCATCCGCCAGTAATTTTGCCACAGAGAACAGGGCGCTTAAAATAGACGTCGTTGTAGAAAACAATGAATTGGCCCCGCGGTATTGCGGTGTTACGCTGAGCAACCTTATCGTACAACCCTCCCCGGATTGGCTCAAAAATAGATTGAGGTCTATTGGAATAACCCCAAAAAACAACGTGGTAGATGCCACCAATTACGTCTTGCACGAACTTGGACAACCGCTGCACGCTTTTGACGCCGCCAAGATCAAAGGCCATAAAATTTTTGTAAAGACCCTCCCAAAAGGAACCAAATTCATCACCTTGGACGGGGTGGAACGGGAGTTGCACGAGGAAGACCTAATGATCTGTGATGCCGAAAAACCAATGTGTATAGCCGGGGTCTTTGGGGGAATTGGCTCTGGTGTCACCGAAAGCACCAACGCCATTTTCTTGGAAAGCGCTTATTTTGACCCTGTTTCTATACGAAAATCGGCCAAAAGACATGGCCTTAACACCGATGCCTCCTTCCGGTTCGAACGTGGAATAGACATCAACGATGTGGAGTACTGCCTGAAGCGGGCCGCACTTCTGATTTCCGAGTTGGCCGGAGGTGATATTACTTCGGACGTCATAGACCTCTACCCTAAAAAAAAGGACGATTACCAAGTTTTCCTTACCTATGATAAGATCAACAAGCTCATTGGACATGAAATTCCAAGTGAAACCATAAAATCGATCCTGGCATCCTTGGACATAAAGGTCAAGAATGTCTCAGAGTCCGGACTTGGTCTGGCCATACCATTTTATCGAGTCGACGTGCAGCGCGAGGTAGATGTTATTGAAGAAATCCTCAGGGTTTATGGCTATAACAACGTTGGATCCAAGGATAAATTAAACGCCTCCATTGCCCCTACTTCGAGGTTTGAGGATTACAAACTTCAAAACAACATTGGAAACCATTTGGCATCCCAAGGTTTTTTTGAGATTATGACCAATAGTTTAACTACCCCGTCGTACCAAAATCTGTTACCTGAGAACGAAGAAAATAGCGCTGTTGAAATATTAAATCCGTTGAGTGCCGATCTATCGGTGATGAGGCAATCCCTGTTGTTTTCCGGTCTAGAGGCCATCTCTTACAATATCAACAGAAAAAGGAATGATCTACGGTTATTCGAGTTTGGCAAAACCTATCGCCAGAGCGGTAATGATCGCAGCGAAAGCAAACATCTGTGCCTGCTGGTCACCGGTAACCGAACCGACGATAGTTGGACCAATGCTCCTAAGAAATCGGATTTGTTTTATTTAAAATCGATCGCAGAAAACGTATTGGTGCGATTAGGCATGTCCAATATCCGAACCGCTACCCAAAATAGTTCCCTATTTACGGAGGGGCTATCCTTACAATCCAAAAGCGAAAGCCTTGTAGCCATCGGCACGGTCAAAAAGTCGATCTTGATCGAATTCGGAATTAAACAGGAGGTTTTGTTTGCCGATTTTAACTGGGACCTAATATTAAGTACCCTAAATAAAAAGGAAATCGTATATACCGAAATCCCAAGATTTCCGGAGGTCACTAGAGATTTGGCCCTTTTGTTGGATGAGGCCGTCACCTATCAGGAAATCCATGATCTTGCCTTTCGGACGGAAAAAAAATTCTTAAAAAATATGGATCTATTCGATGTCTATACCGGTGATAATCTGCCATCGGGCAAAAAGTCATACGCCGTCTCCTTTACGCTTCAAGACGAGAAAAACACGTTGACCGATAGGCAGATCGAAAAAATCATGGGTAAGTTAAGGCAACGTTATGAAGCTGATCTTGGCGCAAGCCTGCGGTAGCAATAAAAATTCTCTGCGGCAAGATAACGGTGTCGATACCGTGGATGACCCCATTGCATTGATTGACATCGGCCGTGGTTATTTTGGCCGAATTGCCTAGATTGTCCGTGAGCACAATATCGATGCCGCTCATGGTTGCCGTAATTTTGTCCCCTTGTACGGTGGTAAATGTCGCCTTCCCCTTTCCCCGGCACATGGCCCTTAAAATTTTAGAGGCCGACAGATTCCCAGCTACAATATGATAGGTTAGTATATCGTACAGTTCTTTTCGGTTTTCAGGACGCAATAGAGATGTTAAGGTGCCCGAAGGTAATTTCTTAAATGCCATATCCGAAGGTGCAAATACCGTAAAAGGACCATCATGGCCCAACACCTTGTCCAAGTGGGCAGCTTTTACCACCGCCAATAGTGTTTGGTAATTTCCAGACTCTTCCGTATTTTCAAGGATAGACTTTTGGGGATTCATACGAATTCTCTCCTGGGAGGAAACACCGAGAAATGTTAAGAAAATAAGGGTCGACAAAGCATACTTTAAGCATTTCATAGGTTCCTAAAATTTGGGATAGAAATTTAATCGATAAACGGTTCGATTTCGTCGGCAATATACAATAAATTGAATTTATTTTCTTCTTGGCTTTAAACCGTTTATAGAATTTAACATTATTTTAACAAAATATTTTCGAGACTAAAAATGACAAACCATTCAGTAATTCCATAATTTTGATAGAAGTTGGTAAAAAAAGGTAAAGGGTATGTTGCTAAAAAGAACCAATATTGAAGAAAAGCTGGCTCGTGAAAGATTGATTCAGAAAAAGGAAGCGTCTATTTTACAGGAAGTTAAAGAAATTTTAAGGAAGACAAAGGACGAAGAAGAACGCATTTTAGAATCCTTGGCCTCCCCCTCCCCGCCCAAAACGTTGCCCACGTTTAATATAGACCTCTTGGAAACCCAAAAGATCTACCACATTGATCAAATAAAGAAAATTTGCATCGATTACAGGCTTCGGTTTTTAGATTCCAAATATTTTAAGGGCAGGATTCCCCAAGAGGCCCTTGCCAAAATTGGGGTTTTGGAAAAACAGCACGGTTTCAAAATTAGTGGTTTCAAAATTATTGCCCCTTCCAGGCTCTTTAAATTGGAAGATAAGGACGACCCGCTCTTGTTCGCCCCGATCGGGAACAACTATTTCTATTTGATACACAAATGGGGAGACGACCTACATCCGTTGCGAAAATTATTGGTATGGCCGTTTAAGGACATGCTCAATCTGGTATTCCTGGTACTCGTCCTTAGCTACTTGGTCACCTTATTGATACCCCAAGGCTTATTTTCCAAACGCGGTTCCAGTATTGAATTCTGGATCCTATTCTTTTTTATGTTCAAATGTATCGCGGCAGTGGTCATTTTCTACGGTTTTGCCTTAGGAAAGAACTTTAATCCAGGTATTTGGAACAGTAAATATTACAATACCTGATTCATCTGAAAGGAACGAGATTTTCGATAATACGGAGGAATCTAATTGTACGGTGCGTGTCCGTACAAAAAAGTACGGGAGAACGCGATCCGCGGATATCTTCCTTTACAGGCGGATAGGCGGATGCTAATTGACAAAAATAGCATAAGGCACACCCTCCAGATCAATATGGTCTATGAGTTTTGGCTCCGGGGCCAGCTTTATTCGTAACAATCCTCCCAATTCGCTATTGCCGGCTCTGCGATACCCGATAAGGATAAGATTGTTTTTGGCATCATAGGATACCATGGACGTATCCCCAATATTATATTCAAACTGTAGTTGTTCGGACGTCAAAAAATTTTCATAGTAATAAAATGTCGCCACATTCACGGAAAAGTCATATACCGCAGGAATTTGGGGCGTGCTACCGGATAGGTCGCCCGGTCGCAGATAGTACAGTTTATCGTCAAAAAAAGCACCATTGTCCCAGGCTCCGAATTTAGCTTCCTTTCCAGCACCGTATCGCACCTCGGATATGCTTTTTAAAATAGAGCTATCGATGATCAAATGCATACTGGCAAAGCTTACTAGAATATTTCCGTCGTAATTTTTGGCTATTTTTTGGGCTTCAAGCCCCAAGTTTATCTCATGTATCTGTTTCCCCTCTTTGGCGTCGACGACGATCAGACTGTGGATGCCGGTAACTTTGGCATCCAGGCAAAGCGCAAACAAGCGATTATTGGAAAAAACGAGCTGCAGGGGTTCCTTATCCAAGGATACATCCTTTACCTCGTTGGTTTTTCTATCGATTATTCTTATAAAGTAGTCGATTTTTAGGGAGACCCCGTTCCATAAACCATAGGCCATAAAAAATTGTGAGGGGCTGTGGGCCAATGCTTTAGGATATATTTTACAGCTACCTAGATCGTCGAAAACCGCAGTTGTTTTCTCTTGTTCAGCACCAAAGTCATAACTGGTAATTTCTCCCTCGCACTCCGATTTCTTTTGGAATAGACTAAAAGTTGAGCCCTCCCGGTAAACGATTTGTGTCTCCGGTGTGGTTTTAAAAGGACCAGCGTCGTCGTTTATGAAAACGTGTTCCATATTTGCATTAAGGAGGGATCCGGACCACTGACCATTGTGGGCCAAAATAACGGTATAATCAACCTCCACACCAGGCCCCGTTTCTACTTCGGTGCCTTGGTCCCGGCCAGATTTACTGCACCCAAGGAGCGTACATGCGAATAGCACGATGAATATTCTGTAGGTTTGCATAGGGTAGGAATTTGGGGTTCCACAAACTGACACTTACCAATCCAAGAAGACAATCAACTACACGGAAACGGCGTACATCTTATCGCGTTGTTCCTTAATTGCCTTGTCGGACATATATTCATCAAACGTCAAATATCGGTCAATATTACCTTTGGGGGTCAATTCTATGATCCTAGTGGCCACCGTTTCTGCAAATTCGTGGTCATGGGTAGTAAACAGGACCGTTCCTTTGAAATTTTTTAAGGAATTGTTGAAGGCCGTTATGCTCTCTAAATCCAAGTGATTGGTTGGCTCGTCCAACATAAGCACATTGGCGCGCATCATCATCATTCTGCTCAACATACATCTTACCTTTTCACCTCCGGACAAAACCGTACATTTTTTTAGGGCCTCTTCCCCGCTAAAAAGCATCTTGCCCAAAAAGCCACGGATATAGACCTCTTCCCTTTCTTCCTCCGTTTTGGCCCATTGGCGCAACCAATCGACCAAATTTATGTTTTCGGTGAAAAAATCGGAATTATCTGCCGGCAAGTACGATTGATTGGTCGTTACCCCCCATTGATAGCTGCCATGGTCGGCTTTTCTATTGCCGTTGATTATCTCGTAAAAGGCAGAAGTTGCTCTAGAATCCCTGGAAATTACTGCAACCTTGTCTCCTTTTGCCAAATTGATATCGACCCCTTGGAACAATACTTCGCCGTCTTCACTGGTGGCCGCAAGTTTTTCGATATTGAGGATTTGATCCCCAGCTTCCCGCTCCCTCTCAAAGATAATGGCGGGATAACGGCGGCTTGAAGGCTTTATATCTTCTATTTTTAATTTGGATAGCATTTTCTTTCTGGAAGTAGCCTGTTTGCTCTTGGCTACGTTGGCGCTAAACCGTCTGATAAATTCCTGAAGTTCCTTCGCTTTTTCCTCTGATTTTTTGTTTTGTTGCGCCCTTTGCCTCAATGCCAATTGGCTGCTTTCGTACCAGAATGTATAATTGCCCGAATAAAGATTCATTTTCCCAAAATCAATATCCGCGATGTGGGTACAGACCGAATCTAAAAAGTGACGGTCATGCGAAACCACGATGACCGTGTTGTTATAATCTGCCAAAAAGTTTTCCAACCAGCTGATGGTCTCATAATCCAAATCGTTGGTAGGTTCGTCCATAATCAATACGTCCGGATTTCCAAAAAGGGCCTGCGCCAGCAATATCCTCACCTTTAATTTAGAATCCACCTCGGACATCAGGGTATAATGAAGCTCTTCAGAAATCCCTAGATTGGACAAAAGGGCGGCTGCATCGCTATCGGCGTTCCAACCGTTCATTTCCTCGAACTTTACCTGCAATTCCCCTATCCGATCCGCATTTTTATCATCGTAATCCGCATACAGGGCGTCCATTTCCTTTTTAATGGAGGATAACGGCTTGTTTCCCATAACCACGGTCTCCAAAACAGGGTACGCATCACAGGCGTTGTGGTTTTGTTCTAAAATGGACATTCTTTTGCCCGGTTCCAGGTTAACCGTACCTGAAGTTGGATCTACCTCACCCGATAGGATTTTTAAAAAGGTAGACTTGCCGGCCCCGTTGGCTCCGATAACCCCATAACAGTTTCCTTCGGTAAAGGCCACATTGACCTCATCAAAAAGAACCCTTTTTCCAAATTGCACGGATAAATTGGACACAGAAAGCATAACTTGATTTTTAAAATTTGTGCAAAAGTAGTCAAAATAAATCCCCTAAACCAACAATGAGCTAACCAGGGATCAAGTCCGTTCTTTAACTTGGGCCCGCAATATTTAACGCCCCATTAACAGCCTACCCCCATTGGGTTTATTAGATTTGTTTACTAAATGGTATTTCATTCTTTATGAACAAAATTTCATTTTATCTGTTTTTTGCTATTTTGGGTGGATGTAATGTTGGGGAAAATAAATCCTCCGGGATTTACTTTGGAGGAGAGATAGTGAACCCTACCAGCGATTATGTAGTACTTTGTAAGGATGATAGCATTTTAGATTCCGTTCGATTGGACGAGAACAACAGATTCGCACTCAAACTAGACTCCGTTACTAGTGGACTCTACCATTTTGACCACAGCCCCGAATACGCATATGTCTACTTGGAGAAGGGAGATAGCCTACAGGTAAGGTTAAATACCGTAGATTTTGATGAGTCCTTGGTATTCTCAGGAAAAGGGGAAGAAATCAATAATTTTCTGGTCGAACTATTTTTGGCCAACGAAGCGGATGAAAAAACGGTTAACTCCTACTACGAATTAGATCCAGAAAGCTTTAACTTTAAGGTGGATTCTTTGGTCGCCATTAAGAAAAATAATTTAGACCAATTAAAATCACAGGTGTCCGTTCCCCAAGACTACTTGGATATTGCCATGGCTTCCATAAATTTTAATTCTTATGCCTTTAAAGAAAAGTATCCCTTTATCCATCGTCGAAGGGTTCACCAAAAATCTATTCCAGAACTTCCCCCAAACTTTTATGATTATAGAAAGAAGATAAATTACAATGATAGGGCTTTGGCCTATTACCGGCCTTATTATGACTATATGGTCATTAATATAGGAAACATGTCCTATATGAATTGCATGAATAAATGTGGTGACAAGGGAGAGGGGTTCAACAAACTGCACTTTAATGAACACAAATTAAAGCTTATAGACAGCATTTTTAAGGAGCGCGATTTAAGGGACAATCTATTCAGAAACGTGGCTATGGACTACCTTTTAAAAACTAGGGATAGCTGGGATAATAATAGAATATTTATGGAGGAATTCCATAAATATTCTGACAATAACGAACACATAGCGGAAATCGATGATGTTTACCAAGGAATCCAGAACCTCCGTCCCGATAGTAAGGTTCCCAACGTGTTGGTTTATGACGCTTTGGGGCACAAGGTAGACCTACAGAAGATTTCAAAGAAATATGAGAATACGGTCTTCTATTTTTGGACAGGGACCCAAAGGATGCATTTCGATAACATGGCCCGGCGTATTCATCAACTTTCGATTGAAAGGCCTGACTATACATTTATCGGCATTAATTTTAATACGGATTCCACTCGATGGAAGGCCATGGTAGAACTGAACAAATTGGATACCAGTACCCAATTCCGGTCCGATAATTTCCAAGAGCTCACCAAGGCACTCATCATTTATCCCATCAACAAGGGGATTATAACCAAGGATGGACTAATCGTGGATGCCTTCGCCAATATTTACGGCTCCTTTTAAAGTAATCTCCAAGGGTTACCTCCAGCCCCAAATAAACAAAACCCCTATTCTGAAAATCTATATTACTAGAATTTTCCAAAATAAGGGTTCGTGGATTATATGAGTTTTTTAATGGGCTCAGTTTCCCTTCTTATAATCTTCCAGGAATTTTGCAAGTCCGATATCCGTCAACGGGTGCTTTAACAATCCCTCAATGGCAGAAAGTGGCCCCGTCATGACGTCGGCACCTATTTTGGCGCAGTCGATTATGTGCATGGTATGCCTGATGGATGCGGCCAATATCTCGGTTTCATATCCATAATTGTCATAAATGGTCCGAATTTCGGAGATAAGGTTTAGGCCATCCGTAGAAATGTCGTCCAGCCTACCGATAAATGGAGAAACGTAATTTGCCCCTGCTTTGGCGGCCAACAGCGCCTGTCCGCAAGAAAAGACCAAAGTACAATTGGTTCTAATGCCCTTATCGGAAAAATATTTCAACGCCTTTACCCCATCCTTGATCATAGGTATCTTTACAACGATCTGATCGTGCAGCTCGGCGAGTTCCTCGCCTTCCTTGATCATTTGATCAAATTCCGTCGCCACCACCTCGGCCGAAACATCCCCATCTACAATATTACAAATGTCGACATAATGTTTCAAGATATTATTTTTTCCCGTAATACCCTCTTTGGCCATTAGGGAAGGGTTAGTGGTTACACCATCCAATACCCCGAGTGCCTGTGCCTCGGCAATCTGATCCAAATTTGCTGTGTCAATAAAAAATTTCATACGTCTTAAATTTCATTAATTAAAAAATTGTGAGTCCGGGAGCTTCGAAACATCCGATACCCTCGTCCATACACCAGTTCAACAATACTCCTTTCATAATTTGTGGTCCCCCGTTTATACAACGGGTTAATTACAAGACATGAAAAGCGAAGGATTAAAATTACAACTTATAATGGTTCCAGAATAGTTTAGCATCGATTTTATCCGATGAAATTCCATTTTGGTCTCTAATCCCCAACAATAAAAAAAGGTCCCATCACAGCAGACGGGACCCATTAGTTCACTTTCGATGGAAGACCGGTTTCACTTCGGCCGCGCTCAGGATATCCCGAATCCTCGGGACTCAACCTCAGTTAGGACAACATCAACAAAAAAAAGTCCTATCAAAACGAATAGGACTTTTAACGTCACTTTAGGGTGGAAGACCGGTTTCGAACCGGCGACCTCTAGAACCACAATCTAGCGCTCTAACCAGCTGAGCTACAACCACCATTTGCAAACGGATGCAAAGGTAATTTTTTTTAGGTAATCTTTCAAAAGAAAAAAGAGGTTATTTTGCGAATAATGGTCTTTAAAATTTCTCGTTGAGTAAACGCTATCTTCTATTCTTTATCGGTATAAAAAACGACAAAAATCCGATGAAATACCTGTTTTATAGGTCAAAACACACAAAATTCGTTATTTCACAACATTAATTTCTAATATCTAACCGTATCTTCCTATTTTTATAAATTAATAACCTACAGCCAAATCGCCCCCTGGCCATGAACAACTTATTTGCCCAAGGCTCCGTGTATAAAAAGCTCACCATTACCGTGGTATTGCTTCTTGGTTGTTTATACTCCCTACAGTCCCAACAACGGTTTAGGGATAGCCTTCGGAATTCGGTGCGGATTATGGAGCGTTCCAAGAATTTTAGTCCAAAGGATACTTCCTATATTCTAACCCTAAACAGTTGGGCAAACGAATTTCGTTATTACAATCTTGACAGTCTTTTGTTCATTTCCCGACAGGCACTGGATTATAGTAAGGAAGCCGGATACAAAATGGGGGAATGTCTTTCCTATATAAATCTTGGTGACTTTCACTCCGATAGAGGTGAAAATTGCCAAGCTATTGAATATTATTTAAGGTCTTTGTCCATGGCCAGTAGCCTTGGGGACATAAAACTAAAACTTTCCGTCGAAAACAGTATTGCCGGGGAATACGGTTATTTAGGCAACTATGGAAAAGCATTGGACGGCTATCTTGAGGCCATAGAATTGGCGACAAAAGTCGATGACAAACCTATGCTCTCTATTTTAAACGAGAACATTGCCGATCTCTATTCCTCCCAAAAAGACTATGATCAAGCCTTGGAATTCTATAAAAGGGTAAAGAAGATCAACGATATTATCGGCGATGAGCTATATTCTGCCGAAACCATGTGCAACGTAGCATCCATTTATGCCGATATGGGCAATTTTCCCTATGCCCTATTCAATATTAACAAGAGTATCGCCATTTTTGAAAATCACAAGATCATGGATTGGCTGGCCTACAGCTATTCCGTAAAGGGGAAAATATACGTAAAGCAAAAAAAATATGATTGGGCGCTGCATTGGTACAATCAAAGTAACTATTTGCACGAAAAACTCGATGATGATCGATCCAAGATCGAATTGCTGAACGGAATGGCCGAAGCGTATTTAGGTCTTAAGAAAGATGATATCTCCCAACGTTATGCGTTGGAAGCCTTTGAAATTTCTAAGAACATCAAGTTCCTGGAAGGCATCCAAAAATGTTCCAAAACGTTGTATATCATCCATAAGAACAAAAGGAATTACGCGAGGGCCCTGGAGTTCCACGAACTTTTCCAACAAACGTCGGATACCCTCGCCCGTGCGGACAACGGGAAGAGCCTTACCATGCTACAGACCAAATTACAGCATGACCAGCAACGGGAAGACCTAATATTGAGAAATGAGCGCGCCCTGGCCAAACAGTGGAATTACGTATATGCCTCCCTGGTTATACTTTTGATCCTCGTTATCATCATAATTCTCATACAGCGCGGGAAGAAAATCCAAAAAGGCCTGAATACAAAGCTTAAAAGGCAAAAACAGGTGCTGCTGCAAAGGGAATCGGAACTCAAACTGACAAACCGCACCAAGGACAAGCTTTTTTCTATAATTGCGCACGACCTGCGCGGACCAATAGGTGCGCTCCAGGACCTGTTGCGGCTGTTTAGGGACGGGGATATCAAAAAATCGGAATTCCTGGAATATATTCCAAAGCTTAGGAATGACGTCGGACATATTGCCTTTACCTTAAACAACCTGCTTTCTTGGGGCGAGTCGCAATTGAAAGGTGCCGTTACCCACCCACGAACCGTGCCCATTGAAAATTTAGTGAATGACAATATTAACCTACTTTCGGAAATCGCAAATTCCAAAGGAATAAGATTTATCAATAAGGTACCGGAAAACACGTTGTCCTATGTAGATGGGCACCAAATAGACATCGTCATCAGGAATTTGATCAGCAATGCCTTAAAATTTACCCCCGAAAATGGAACGATTACCATTGATGCCGAAGAAAGTAACAACTTTTGGCAGGTTTCGGTTAAGGACACCGGAGTGGGTATGGACCTGGTGACCCAAAAAAACTTGTTCAACAAGAACAACTATTCCACCACTTATGGAACAAATAACGAGAAAGGTACCGGATTGGGACTTTCTCTCAGTAAAGAGATGGTGGAGAAGAATAAGGGTAAAATCTGGATGGAGAGTACAATGGGAAAAGGCACCTGCTTCTATTTCACCGTACCCAAATCGGAAAAAAAATACGGCAAGGCAGGATAATCGGCGTTATATTAGATCATCCAAATTTTTAACCGCCAATAGCCTTTCCACGGTAAAACCTTCGGCGTGGGCCACCCCTACCAAACGTCCCATGTCCCTGGCTCGATACTCCACGCTGTCCAAAAAATTTTTACTGCTGATAGGGGTTTCGGGTTCCTTGCTATTAGGGTCGAAGAACTGGGAACTATAAGCAAGAATGGCTTCGGATTTTTTTTGGATATAGCCGGAAACATCCAGTACAAAATCCGGCGACAAATTTCTCCACTGAATATAGTGGTACACTTGTTTGGGTCGCCAAGCTTCTTGTCCGTTACCGCCCAAGTTGGTCGTTATCCTTGCCAGACCGCTTAAGAAACAAGCGTCGCTTACCAGTTTTGCGCCCTTGGCATGATCTATATGCCGATCTTCAACCGCATTGCACAGTACTATATCGGGCCGATATTTTCTCAAGACCCGAATCACTGCCATTTGGTGTTTCCTGTCATTGATAAAAAACCCGTCGTCAAACCCTAAATTCTCCCTTATGGCAACCCCTAAAATATCGGCTGCGGCCATAGCCTCCCTATGCCTTATTTCGGCTGATCCCCTTGTACCAAGTTCGCCTCTGGTAAGGTCTACAATCCCCACTTTCTTGCCACGGGCAACCTCTTTGGCTATAGTGCCACCGGCACCTAGCTCCGCATCGTCGGGATGAGATCCAAAAACTAGAATATCTAATTTCATTGCTTTATTATTTAGGGTTTGGAGTTTGGTGTTTGGTTTTGGGGTTATGCTATATATTGAGAGTCTCAATTCGACTATTCTCTGCGTTCTATATTCTTTTTCGGCCTTCAACCTACAAAGTTAAACTCTCCGTTACCGAATACTGAATACTGACAACCGCATACTGATTACTACATACTGACAACCGATATCGCTTGTTCTATATCCGCGATTAAATCATCGGTTTCCTCTATACCGACCGAAAAACGTATCAGTCCATCAGAAATCCCTTGCCTTTTACGCTCTTGGGCACTCAATAGGGAATGCGAGGTCATGGTGGGGGAAAGTACAGTACTCTCCACTCCGGCAAGACTCATGGAAGGTTTGATAAGACGCAATGATTTTTGGAATTTTGACGCGTCCAAGCCTTCCTTTAGCTCAAAGGAAAGCATTCCGCCAAAGCCCTTCATTTGCGATTTAGCGGTTAAATGTCCAGGATGAGACTCCAAACCAGGATAGTAAACAGCTCGTATAAACCGATGTCCATTTAAGTATTCGGCCATGGTCATCGCATTTTCGTTTTGCGCCCTTACCCGAATCCCCATGGTCTTGATGCTCCGCTCCAACAACCACACGGTATAATCGCTTAGGCTTCCACCCAAGTTTTTTGCCAAGCTGTGTATCTTGGCCATGTTCTCTTGTGACGATGCCACGGCTCCAGCTAAAATATCGGAATGTCCACCCATGTACTTCGTGGCACTGTGAATAACAACATCGATACCAAAATCGATGGGGTTTTGGTTCACGGGACTTGCAAACGTATTGTCGATCATAGATACCAACCCGTGTTTCCTGGCCAACTCGGCAATGCCCTCCAAATCCGTAATGGTCAAGAGTGGATTAGATGGGGTTTCTATGTAAATGACTTTGGTATTTGGTTTAATCTTGGCCTCAAAATCGGCGGGCTCCTGTGCGTCCGTAAAGGAGTGTTCAATACCGTACTTATTGAATTCTTCCGTAATTAGGTTATAAGTTCCCCCATATAGGGTCCGTTGTAGTACAATGTGGTGGCCGGACCGTAAAAAAGACAGTAAGGAGGTACTGATGGCCGCCATACCACTGCCGAAGATCAAGGCCGACTCTGCGTGTTCCAAAGCCGCAATCTTTTTAGATAGCCCCTCTTGGTTTGGGGTGTTAAAATAACGGGGGTATCGCTTGGTATCCACCTCCTCAAAAGCATAGGATGTGCTCATGTACAAAGGTGAGATGGCCCCTTTGTATTCTTTATCCTCCAATTCCCCTATGTGGGTACAGATTGTGTTGAGTCCTTTTATTGTCTTCTTCATAACAAGTTTAAGTGTCGAGTTCAAGTGTCAAGTTAAAGCTTAACCCCGATTTTAATTGTAGATCACACCTCTTTGCCGTGCACATTATTTTAAATAATTTACCCGATATCTCCAGTAGCTCACTCCTCCGAGTACGGCAACCCCAAAACATGCATAATATACAAAAGTAGGGGTAATAACATGGCCACCACTGGCGTAACTGTGCAGACCTGCCAAATAAAAGTTGACCCCAAAATAGGTCATCATTATACTGGCAAAGGCCACAATGCTCAGGAAATTAAAGGCCCATTTGCTCCTAAGACCAGGTACCAATCTCGTGTGTATCACAAAGGCATAGACCATGATAGAGATCAATGCCCAAGTTTCCTTGGGATCCCAGCCCCAATACCTGCCCCAACTTTCATTGGCCCATTGCCCTCCCAAGAAATTTCCTATGGTGAGCATGATCAATCCCGCCGAAAGCGCAAGTTCGTTGATAATGGTAAGTTCCTTTAGGTTTATCTCCATGCGCTCCTTATTCTTCTTATTCGTCAGAATAATAAGAATCAAGGATACCGTTCCCAGCATCATTGCCACAGTAAAAGGACCGTAACTTGCTACGATGACCGCCACGTGGATCATCAGCCAATAACTGTCCAATACGGGCTGGAGGTTGGCCACAGCGGGGTCTACCCAACTCATATGTGCTATGAACAGTAGAATGGAAGCGACAAAGGTGGTCGCCGCCATAGTCATTTCGCTTTTTCTGCTCAAGGCCAACCCTACGGCCATAGTGGCCCAAGAGACATAAACGATACTTTCGTAGGCATCGCTCCATGGGGCATGGCCGGCAACATACCATCTCAGGGCCATGCCGGCGGTATGCCAAATGAACAACATAATGATCGTGCCCTTAAAGAAAAATGTAGCCACCTTCCAGATTTCGCGATCTTTAAAAATCCGCAAGATCAAAACGAAGAACATGAGCAGGCCCACCAGTAAATAATACTGGTACAAGGTGTTAAAAATATCCAACCTATTGTAGATTATTTCGGCCTTCACCTTATTTTTAGAGGGCAATACCTCGCTGCCGTTGTTTATCTGGTTTTGTTCAAAAGCGGCCAAAAGCTTGTCGGCCTCCGTATAATCACCGGTATGTATCGCCTTGTTCAGGGTCATCAGATAATACGGAATCGCATTTTTGACAAAATTGGCGTACAAGGAATCCTGTACCTGGTATTTTCCCTCCCGATAATCCGTAGCGGAGATCCATTTATTATTTTCGTCGTGCAGCAAAGGGAATATTCTAACAATAGATCCGCTCAATGCCTGGTTGAGCAATCCCAGCCGGAGGTCGACATCCTTAAAGTCCTTTTGAAACTGGTTGGGGGTATTGGTGGCATAGGCTTTTTCTAGATAGGGGGCCAACTTGTATTGTCCCTGACTATTGAAAAAATCGGTCGCCTTTACATATTTTTGATCTTCCGGAACGCCGATAATATGTCTGATACTGTCGTTCTGGCCCTTTTTGTCCAACGCCAAAAATTCTGTGCTGTACCATACTCCCGGATTCAGCATCATGGATAAAAAAACTTGATCGGGGTCCAAGTTCTTGTACTTATCCTTAAAACTAAGCTTGCGCAATAGTTCCGAAGCAAAGGTGTTGATCGGTTTCATTCGGCCACCCTCGTCCTGAATGACCAGATGCCCAAATTTATCGGCGTGCTCCTGTGATACAACGGTAGACTGCAGCACTGAATCTACCTGTTGGGTCGTGGGCAGCATGGAGGCATGCTCCGGCCCGTGTTCCTGGGCATTGACCTGAATGATAAAACCGAACGCGAGAATAGCGGCCATGGCGGCCTTTTTTTTCTTGAGCTCGGCCAAAGTGTTTTCTAGGTGTTTTATTCGGGTTTTTCCAAAAAACATGATCCCCATCAAACCTGCATACAGCATAAAATAACCCAAATAAGTGATGCCAGATCCCCAAAAATCATGGTTTACGGACAGGATGGTACCTTTTTCATCGGCATCAAAGCCCGACTGGAAAAACCGATAGCCTTGAATGTCCAGCACGTGGTTCATATAAATATCATAATCAAAAGGTCTGTCGTCCTCAACCGTCACCTTGCTCATAAAGGAAGAATATCCCTTCTCGGTACCGGGGTATTTTTCGGCTATAAAATCATTGAGCTTAATATGAAAGGGCAATTCATAAACCTTGGAGCCATAAGCTAGGGAAAATTCTAAACCGCCCACCTTTATCTTGTCCGTAAAATGTGAGGAACCCTTGCCTCCCAAAATTTTTTCCCGAACCGTTTCCCCGTTGGCCGTAATATCCAATATCAAGGCGTCTTGGGAAGCTTTTGTGACTTCATTTTTAGGTAGGGGGACGATACCGTAGGATCCCTTGGTGATCGGTTCGGGGATTACAAATTGCATTCCCGTTGTATTGTATAGGGAGCGCAGTTGCAGGGTCTGAAGACTATCCTTGATCAGTTTGCCCTGCAACTGATCTGCCATCCGCATAAAACTGCCCTCAAAAGGGGATTCCACCATATACGTGCTATCTGTAGAATAGATGTTGATGGCACCTTCGGTCTTTTTATTTAGGGCGAACAATATATTGTGAAAGTTGGCCACGGTGCCGTTTTCCAGAAAATGTTCGTGCCTTTGGCCGTCCCCTGCCTCTACGATCTTAAGGTACTCTTTTCCGTTGGGATCGGGTATAATTCCTTCTTTGGCCCCCCTTATAAAGCCCACGTACGATATCGTAAAGGGTTGCCCTTTAAAATCAGAATCCCATGGCAAGCTAGATTTCAGGGCTTCGGGGGTGACCATGATCTCGTCCTCCAGTTTCCTGCGCTGGGGTTCACCGTTAACATCCCCGTCTACCATTGCTGTTAGGTAGGTTTTGTCCGAATAAAAAACATTCTCGGAGTTCCCCTCGCGGATGGGCATGACTCCCTCATAACTTATATATCGGGTGACAAACGCCCCGACTATGATAAGAATCCAAGAGACATGTAATAGCAGCACGGCCCATTTCTCCTTTCGGAACAATTTGTATCGAAACATATTGCCCATAAAATTGATGACGAACAACAACATGATGCCTTCGAACCATTTGGTATTATAAATCCAAATTCTAGCGGTTTCGGTACTGTACCAACTTTCGATAAAGGTACCAAAGGCCATGGCGGTAGCAAAAACAATAAAAAGAACGGCCATTAATCTAGTGGAAAAGAAGAACTTTTTGAGGAGGTCTGTCATTGCAGGGATAAGAATTTGTTTTCAGGATGCAAAAATAAGGCTTTAATAATCTTAAAGAAAATAATCTTGCCTTAATCGACCCAATGGAAGTACTGTTTTGAAATGGGTGTCGATTACCTGACAATTGCTTATTTTTGCATTAACCTTATTTTTCTTATATCTGCATGGAATGACAGACATCATTGAACATATGGAATGGCGCTATGCCGTTAAAAAATTTGATTCCACAAAATCACTATCAAAAGAAAAAGTTCAGAAACTGAAGGAGGCGTTCAACCTAACGGCTACCTCCTACGGGCTTCAACCTATAAAAATGGTGGTTGTCAAGGATAAAGAACTACGCAAAAAACTTGTCGTCCATACCTATGGCCAACTTCAAGTTGCCCATGCATCGCATTTATTGGTCCTATGTATCGAAAATATGGTGGATTCCGAGTTTATCGCCAATTATTTTGAAAGGGTTCAGCACGTACGTGGCACGAGTGATCAAATTTTGAATCCCTACAAGGAGGCTTTGGTCAAAAATTTTTCCTCCATGAAAAAAGCCGAAATAAAACAATGGGCCATAAATCAAGCCTATTTGGCTCTGGGGAACCTTATGACCGTTTGTGCATTCGAGAGAATTGATTCGTGCCCCATGGAAGGTTTTGATCCGGCCGGTTACGATTCCCTTTTGGGATTGGATGAAAAAGGACTGACTTCAGTACTTGTCATGCCCATAGGATACCGGGCGGACAATGATATGTTCTCGGAGTTCAAAAAAGTACGGAGAGGTTTAAAAGACAGCGTTATTGAAATTTAGAGATTAGACACTGGATACTAGTCGCTAGATACTGGCCGTTAGACGAAGGTCGGAAAGACAAAAGATGAAGGACATTATTGAACACAGAATTCTGAATTTTTTTAACCGGAAACTAGAAACTAACACAACACTAGCTCACTATTTCACTAACCCACTAACCCACTAAATATGCCAGGATTTGAACTATTTGGCGATAAGGAACGAGCTCAAGTACAGGAGGTGCTCGATTCCGGAGTACTAATGCGCTATGGATTTGACGGAATGCGGAACGGCCACTGGAAAGCGATCGAATTGGAAAAGGCCCTTGCCAAGAGAATGAAGGCAGACCATGTTCACTTGGTCAGCAGCGGTACGGCCGCACTTACGGTGGCCCTTGCCAGCGCAGGGATAAATGCGGGGGATGAAGTGATTTTGCCCACGTTTACCTTTGTCGCCAGTTTTGAGGCTGTATTGTCCGTGGGTGCCGTACCGGTACTAGTGGATGTTGATGATACTCTGACACTAGATCCCTCAGCGGTGGAAAAGGCGATTACAAAAAGGACCAAAGTGATCATGCCTGTCCATATGTGCGGTTCCATGGCAGATTTGGGTGCCTTGAAGGCGCTCTGCCATAAATACAAATTGACTTTGCTGGAAGATGCCTGTCAGGCAATCGGGGGTAGCTACGAAGGCAAACCATTGGGAAGCTATGGCGATCTGGGGTGCCTATCGTTCGATTATGTCAAAACAATAACCTGTGGGGAGGGAGGCGCCGTCCTTACGAATGATCCGGATTATTATAAAAATGCGGATCATTATTCCGATCATGGACACGATCATATCGGTAAGGATCGAGGTGCCGAAAACCACCCTTTTCTTGGCTATAATTACCGTATTTCGGAACTGCATGCAGCAGTGGGACTCGCCCAAATAAAGCGTCTCGATAATTTTTTGGATATACAGAAGAAAAACTACTCCATACTTAGAAAATCCTTGCAGAACCTCTCGGATATCACGTTTAGAAGGGTGCCCGAAGGCGGAATCGAAAATTACTCGTTCCTAAGTTTCTATATGCCTACCCAAGAACTCGCACAAAGAGCGCACAAGGCGCTCGGTGATGCCGGGGTCGATTCCTGTTTTTATTGGTACGACAATAACTGGCATTATCATAGAAAATGGGACCATTTGAAGGATTTAAAGGGATTGGGTTACTTCTCTAACCAAATTTATGACGGCCTACCCAACTATCACAATTCAGATTTTACAAAATCGGATCATTGGGTGGGGCGGACCATTTCTTGCCTGATCAAATTGGGGTGGACCAAAAATGAAGTAAAACAACGGGCAGAGAACATGTCACGAATCTTACGTGAGGTCTTATAATGTGGTCAGTGGTTAAAACAAAAAAAACTTAACTCGAGAACCAATAAACTATTTATTTTGCCTTGGTCCTTGATTGCTGTTCTCTATGAAGCGGTGAGGCGGTTTATGGTTTCTGTTACTTTAGGTTCTGGAAAAACCATAATCTATAGTCTTTGTCTTGCCTTAACGGTATGTAGAATTTGGAATATTGGGTTGGCCTCTTAAGGATTCATCGCGGATACGGATCTTGCAAGATCTGCTTCATCATCTTTGGAACCCAGCAGGGAATCCAGATAAAGTAAGGATTCGCTCGAGGCCTTTGGGCCACCGGCAATTTTTAATTTATCGAGAACATCCAGAGCCAAGGATTCCTCCTCAATCTGTTCCTTGACAAACCATTGTGCAAAATTCCAAGTAGACCAGTCTTTTTCTTCCTGGGCCAAGGAAACAATGCCGTAAATAGCGGTTGTGTTGTCCACTTCGTGCTTAAGAATTTTTTCGAAACATTCCTGGACATTCTTCGGGTCTTTAGGTGGTGCGGAGAGGGCGGAAATTTTTGCCTTTCCCCCTCTTTCCAAAATATACTCCATCACCTTGGTCATATGGTTTCTTTCCTCTTGGGAATGCCTAAAAAGAAAATTGGAAATACCTGAATAGCCCTCGCTATCTGCCCAGACACCGTAAGAAAGATATATTTGGGCCGCATCGGCCTCCTTGGTAAGTTGTTTGTTAAGTATGTCCTCTATCGGTTTGGATAATCTGTTTGTGTCCATCGTGCAATTTGTTTTCGTTCCAACAAATTAACAACAACTTTCAAAATCAAATGTGCGCTTTCAAATCAAACAATAACTCTATTGGTAGCACGGTCAAAAATCACAGTACATCTTGTGTTAAGTTAGGATCTTCTGAGCTGTCGTTTCAAATCGTCCATAGATTCTTGAAGTTGACGCAACAATCCGGTTTCTGTCGAGGCATCCACCCCAAAGGTAATTTTGCTACTTACCTGCCACAATTCCTGAATTTTACCAGCCTCCACCGAATAGGGGGGATAATTTTGGTTTAATGAGATAAGGGAAATGTTTGGGGAAATTGGTGATTTTTCCAATTTTTTGACCAAAACGGCATCCTCTAGGACAACCACATAGATTTTATTGGGTCTTATATCCTCCAAACTTTCCACTGCTTTTGCCAACACCCATTCCCCCGGACGCAGATTGGGCAACATACTATCCCCTTCTACCTGAAACCCACGATAGGTTGCATTTCTAAATTCCGGCAAAGGAAGGTCGAAAGCGGGCAATTGACGATACCACGAGGCGTCCTGAATGTTTTGTGGATAGCCCGCGGCAGCCTTGGCATTGACCAAGACCATATTTTCCTTATCCGAACCGTCCACCGTAACCACTTTGGGTATCACATTCGCGTGAGACGGCGCCAGTTGTTTCTGATCGCTCTTACCGAACAACCACAAAGGGTTTATCTTGAATCTGCCCAACAGTTCCATTACCACCTTACCAGACAGCTTCGTCCTCCCCCTTTCTATATCGGCCGTAGTATTGGGAATCCCCAAAATTTCAGCAAACTCCGATTGCGTATATCCCAATTCCCTGCGTATCGTTACAAAGTGCCTTACCTCGATGGCCAGTTCGTTTTCCATATTCAAATATATCACTATTTTGGATTATATCCTAGGGTATATGGAATATTTCCATCTAAAACCATCTTCGAACCAGGATACAATACTGATGGTAGGATTTTCCAAATTTGGAAAACAGCGCAGTTTCTTCGGGAACAATCTGAAACTTGTTCATATAACCCACAAAACCTGCCGCCAAAAGGATATTAAAAGCGTTCCCAAGCCATAAGCCCCACGCCAATAAAATTAGCAGCAAGGCCAAATACATCGGGTTTCTAGAATAATTGTATATCCCGGCCGTCACCAAGGAGGTTGCTTTTGAAGGGGTCAAGGGGTTTGAAGTCGTATTTAATTTTCGGAATTGCCATTTAGCGGCAACGACCAAGAGAATTGCGAGCGCAGTTAATCCATAAATCGAGTATATTCGACCAAAAAAATCAAAGTGGCCAAAGGGCAGGAATCGTGCCAAAAGGTACATGGCGATACCAAAAATCAGTGCTACTACGGGGGGTGGGATCCTTAACTGCATATCAAAATTTTAAGTTAATAAATTTACTATTTTTGCGCAACTAATAAACATACCGACCACAACCAAATTTTTAGATTTTATATGAAGCTTGTCTTCGCCACCCATAATCCCAACAAATTCGAGGAAGTTGTACAACTGCTCCCCGCTACCATACAATTGTTATCGCTAGATGATATAGGTTGTCTCGACGAAATTCCCGAAACGGGGGATACTTTAGAGGAAAACGCCAAGATGAAAGCCGATTTTGTGACCTTAAATTTTGGTTATTCCTGTTTTGCCGACGATACGGGGCTTTTGGTAGATGCATTAAATGGGGCACCAGGGGTCCATTCTGCCCGCTATGCCGGAGAACAGAGGAACCCGGATGACAATATTGAGAAGCTTATTTCAGAGCTGGGGCAAAGTGACCAGAGGTCTGCGAGGTTCAAAACCGTAATCGCCCTAAATTTTGAGGAACGATCACATTTATTTTCGGGGATTGTGGAAGGTGAAATTACGTATAAAAGAACTGGCGATCTGGGATTTGGGTACGATTCTATTTTTCTGCCCAAAGGATATGACAAGACCTTTGCAGAGCTTCCGTTACGCGTAAAGAACCAGATAAGCCACAGAGGCCAAGCCATGCTTCGATTAATCAATCATCTAAAATCAAGATATGACAACTAGCGAAAAAAAGGGAGAACAAATTATTGATTCCCCTACCAACAAACGCACCCAAATGGCAGGGGGTATCCTGATCGTCTTTTTTGCGGTACTGATGGGCATTGTACAACTTGGGAACAGTAATTTGGGGGAAAAGATGATGATAGTACACAATAAATTGGGTAGTTATTCTAACTGGTACCAATCCAAAAGCATCAAACAAATTCTCAAGGAGAGCGAACTGGACTATCTACAAACCCTGCTGGGAACGGGCTTGGTAGACGACAACAAAACAGATGCTGTAAAAACGAAGATAGAGACCACCAAATCCATGGTCCTAAAATACGAAGCGGAAAAGACAGAAATTTTGGTGGGGTCTGCCAACATCCCTATGGAATACTGGGCCCAAGACCTAGATGGTGAAATGGGAAAGATTATCGGGGTAAAGGAATGGTGGGCACAAGCTGATGCCTATGAAATGGCCGCGCAAAAATTTGATCTTGGGGTGCTTTTCTTCCAAATTAGCATTGTTTTGGGCGCGGTCTGCATCATTATATACGATCACCGCAGGATGCAACAGGTATTCATCGGTCTTATGATAATATTTGGGATGCTTGGGACCGCTATCGCTGGCTACGGTTACAGCCTAATACCATGAACTGCGGGCGCTATTAAAGTCCAGTTCCGTAAAAGAATTGACTTATAACGCCCACATTCAGATAATTAACAGTACCTTTGCACGAAATTTTTAACGCCGCTGGTATAGCATGTGTTGCGCTGGGCATAATGGGTTATTGCAATAATCGCTCTATGCAACATACATATTTGCGATTAACTTTAATCTTTTATGACAAAATTTGAAGCATTGGGGCTAGACAAGCCCTTACTGGATGCCATTGCCGACCTCGGCTTTGAATCCCCCTCAGAAGTACAGGAAAAAGCCATCCCCCTATTATTGGAGGACGAAACCGATTTGGTTGCCCTGGCCCAGACTGGTACAGGAAAAACGGCCGCTTTTGGTTTTCCTCTGATACAAAAAATAGATAAGGATAGTAGAACTACCCAAGGCCTTATCCTCTCCCCTACCCGAGAACTTTGCATGCAGATCACCAATGAAATGCAATTGTATTCCAAATATGTCAAGGGAGTCCATGTTGTAGCCATTTATGGCGGGGCCAGCATTACCGAACAGGCCCGGCAAATAAAGCGGGGCGCACAGATCGTGGTGGCCACCCCAGGTAGGATGAAAGACATGATAGGCCGTGGATTGGTAGATATTTCCAAAATCGATTATTGTATTTTGGACGAGGCCGATGAGATGTTAAATATGGGGTTTTACGAAGATATTCAAGATATCTTATCGAATACCCCGAAAGAAAAATCCACTTGGCTTTTCTCCGCTACTATGCCTAGGGAGGTTTCTGCTATCGCAAAAAAATTCATGCACTCACCCAAGGAAATCACGGTTGGTGATAAAAATGCAGGGGCCACAACCGTTCATCACGAATATTATGTTGTTGGTGGCAGGGACAGGTACAACGGTCTAAAGCGATTGGCGGATGCCAATCCGGATATCTTTTCCGTTGTTTTTTGTCGTACCAAGCGGGACACCCAAAAAGTTGCCGAAAGTCTTATCGAAGATGGTTACAATGCGGGGGCGCTCCACGGTGACCTAAGTCAGAATCAACGCGATCTAGTAATGAACGCGTTCCGAAAAAAGCAGGTACAGATGTTGGTCGCTACCGACGTGGCTGCCCGCGGAATCGATGTAGACGATATCACGCACGTGATCAACTATCAATTACCGGACGAGATCGAAACCTATACCCACCGTAGCGGTAGAACCGGAAGAGCCGGTAAATCGGGCATTTCCATGGTAATCGTTACCCGAAGTGAACTTCGCAAAATTAAGTCGATCGAAAACAAGATCAAACAAAATTTTGTGGCCAAAAAGATTCCGACGGGAATGGAAATCTGTGAAACACAGTTGTACCATTTAGCGAATAAAATAAAGGAGACCGAAATAAATAAGGAGGTAGATAACTATCTGCCGGCAATCAATGATGTCCTCAGAGGGTTAGACCGGGAAGAACTGATCAAAAAAATGATTTCGGTAGAATTCACCCGTTTCTTTAATTATTACAACAAGGCCAAGGACCTGAATACGGATGGGTCCAAGAAACGTGGAGACAGGAAAGGAAATCGAGGAGCGGGAAACGGGATACCGTCCGATGGCTCCGTCCGCTATTTTATAAATGTGGGCGAAAAAGACGGATATGATTGGATGTCCCTGAAGGATTTTCTTAGGGATACCGTTAATTTAGGCAAAGAAGACGTCTACAAGGTTGACGTTAAAGAAAGTTTTTCATTTTTTAATACGGATGCCCAGGTTTCGGAGGCCATTTTGAGCACTTTTACCGATTTTAAGGTGGATGGCAGATTTGTTAACGTCGAGATTTCCAAAAACGGCGGTAGCGGCGGTGGCAGGGGCCGTGATCGAAACCGAGGAAGAGATAGGGGCCGAGGCAAAAGAAGAAGTGGAAATCCGGATTGGGGCCACAAAAAGGAATCTTCGGGACGACGCAGCAAGGGCAGGAAGAATCAGGGATTCTATTAAGTTAATTGTTTATTAAAAAAATACGCTCCGGCGTATTTTTTTGATTAGTTGATTATTTTTAGCTTTGGATTTTGATACATGAGAAAGTTTATAACGTATTGTTTTGTCCTAACTGGCCTTTCAGCCTTTGGCCAGGACAACAGTGAAACTGTTGAGGCCAAAAAGCTAAACGCGCTGGTTATCAACGCACAATCGGATTTTCCCTTGGAGAGCGTACATGTTATTAACCTTAACAAAGTTATTGGTACGATTACCAACGAAAAAGGGGAGTTTTCCATAACGGCTTCGGCCAACGACACCTTATACCTTTCCTATTTGGGATTTAAAACCCAAAAAATAAGGGTCACCAACGATATGCTCAAATTCAAGAATACAAAAATAGCGCTTACCGAGATGGCTTACGCTTTGGAAGAAGTCATTGTTACGCCTTACGAACTAACGGGTTTCCTTGAAATCGACGTAAAGAACATACCGATCAACGAAGGCTATCAATACAGTATCTCGGGACTAGAAAAAGGGTATGAAGCCGGCAGCAAGAACCCAAGTGCGGTAACCAAGGTATTGGGCGCCATTCTCAATCCGGCAGATATGTTGCGTAACCTTTTTGGAAAAGAAGTTAAACAGATGAAAAAGCTCCGCTTGATGAAACAAGATGATCAAATACGCGATCTTTTGGCTTCTAAATTTGACCGTGAGCTGCTTACCGAACTTCTACATTTAGAAAAAGTGGATATTGAGGATATTCTCACTAATTGCAACTACTCCAGATCTTTTATTGCTACGGCCAATGACCTTCAAATACTGGACGCTGTAAGTGGCTGTTACGAAGACTTTAAGGTCTTGAACCGCGGTAAGTGATTCGTTTCAAGTTGTTCTAGAATTAATCGAGACAAAGCAATCGACCTCTTTGCGTACCTTGTTCGCAAAGATGCTGCAGATCAATGATGGCTTGCTTGGCCAATACGGGAGGCGTAGTGACCGAGATAAACATTAGGATGCAACAAATCCGGTTATCTATTTATATCCAATGAAACTAGAAAAAGAAATTTTCTATTTCAGTTATCATTTTATAGCTTTAGAGCATATTTAAATCAATTGAAACCAATATGCGGAAATTACTGGTTGCCATTGCAATAGTCTCCTTTCTCCTTTCCTGCAAGCAAGAAAAAAATAGACCTTTTAAAGAATCTATCGTTCTGCAAGATTCCGTCCCTAAACCTAAAAAGAACACCCCTTTTTTATGGGAAGGTGCCAATGTTTATTTTTTATTGACCGATCGCTTTTATAACGGTAATCCCGAAAATGATATAAATTTTGGAAGGACCGATACAACTGGCGTCCTACGCGGTTTTATGGGAGGCGATTTTGCAGGGATTACCAAAAAACTGGAAGAGGGCTATTTTACAAAACTAGGGGTCAATGCAATTTGGTTTTCACCGCCAGTGGAGCAGATACACGGGGTGGTCGATGAAGGTACGGGCAAAACGTATGGTTATCACGGGTATTGGGCCAAGGACTGGACCGCATTGGACCCCAATTTTGGCACTAAAAAAGACTTGGAAAAAATGGTAAATACCGCCCACTCAAAAGGTATACGTGTTCTTATGGATGTTGTTATGAACCATACCGGACCGGTCACCAAGGAAGATCCAATCTGGCCCCCGGAATGGGTGCGAACCGGTCCTTTGTGCGACTATACCAGTTATATGGCAACCACCGAATGCACCCTGGTGAAGAACCTGCCCGACATTTATACGGAAACCGATGAGGCGGTTGAGCTCCCGGATGGCCTGCTGGCAAAATGGAAGGAAGAAGGTCGGTTGAGTCCTGAATTAGATGAATTGCAATTGTTCTTCGAGCGCACCGGGTATTCCAGAGCGCCCCGATTTTATATTATCAAGTGGTTAACCGATTATGTGAACGATCTGGGCATCGATGGATTTAGGGTAGATACCGCAAAACACGTCAACGAACAGGCATGGTCCGAACTTTACAAGGAGGCATCGTTTGCCTTCCAAGCATGGAAAAAGAGACATCCGGACCAAGTATTGGACAGTACTCCATTTTACATGGTCGGCGAGGTTTACGGCTATAACATCTCCAATGGTAGGGAATTTAATTTCGGGGACAAAAAGGTAGACTACTTTAACTACGGATACAAGAGCCTTATCAACTTTGAATTGAAAGCGGACGCCCATAACGATTATGAAACCATCTTTAAAAAGTACAGTACGCTACTGCAAACCAAACTAAAAGGAAAAAGCGTACTAAACTATTTGACCTCCCATGACGATATGGAACCCTACGATCGCGAGCGAAAATCGCCTTACCGGGACGCCAATATTTTATTGCTCACCCCTGGTGCTTCGCAGATCTACTACGGTGATGAAACCGCGAGAAGTCTCAGTATCGCGGGAGCCAAAGGGGATGCCACCTTGCGGTCGTTCATGAATTGGGCCTCGGTGGACAGCCTGTCCGAAAAGCAGAAGATCCTGCACTACTGGCAAAAGCTCGGTAAATTTCGTCATGATCATCCGGCAATTGGAGCCGGTTTCCACAATCGTATGTCCAGGTCGCCCTACGTGTTTAGCAGATCCTATACGAATGGAAGTTTCAAGGACAAAGTGGTTGTAGGGCTAGATTTGCCCAAAGGTAAAAAATCACTAAGGGTGAAAGGTTTTTTTGGGGACAAGACTAAGTTGTACGATACATTCTCCGAAACAACCGTAGAAGTGACCAACGGTCAGGTAACGCTGGACAACGATTTTGACATTGCTCTACTGGAACTGGCCAAGCCTTGATCCTCTACTCATTCTGACTTTCCCAAAACATAAATACTTAATCTTTCGTTAAAGTAAAAACGGATATCGAATCCAGCATTTAGTTCTTGTAACTTTGGATCCGATTTTTGTCGTGCAAATTTGTAACAGTGAACAGAAGAAACTTTATTCTGAAAATCCTTTCATTTTTTTCTTTGATAATCGGCCTGGTGGTTCTAGACGCCTTTTGGTTTGAGCGGTACATTATCCAATGGAATGTGTTCGATATTTCCGATAGGGATACAGGCAAGATAAAGACCATACAATTGACCGACCTTCATATCGACGAAATCCGTTCTTTCCATCATTCCATAGCTAAAAGAATCAACAGAGAACAGCCCGACTTGCTCTTTTTTACCGGTGATTCCGTAAACCGTACCAGTAAACTACATGTGTTTAACGAACTCTTAAATCTTATTGACCCAAAAATCCAAAAAATTGCCGTAATGGGCAATAAGGAATATGAAGCAAACGTCGATATTGATTTATTCAAGAAAATATTGGAGGCGCACAATGGAAAGCTCTTGATCAATGAGACGTTGGAGGTGAAATTGAAGGGGAGAACCATCAATGTTATTGGTCTGGATGATTATATTGGTTCCAACTCCGATTATTACACGACGGCGAAGAATTTGGATAAAAGCATGGAAACCATCGTGTTGAACCATTGCCCCCAATATAGGGACGATATCGAACGGATCAACCGAGATTTAAAATTAAATTTAACGGTTCTCCTTTGCGGACATACCCATGGTGGTCAGATCACATTTTTTGGGCAACCCTTTATTACTCCTAGAGGAAGTGGCCGATATGTTAAAGGATGGTATAGATCCAAAGAAACCCAAATGTACGTCTCCAAAGGTATTGGAACCACTTATTATCCGATCCGTTTTTGGTGCAGGGCCGAAGCCACCATATTTTATGTATGACAAATTGTTGCGACTTATTTATTCTCCTTATACCGCGACATTATATTTTTTAAACTTCTGATCGATTTTTTGGTCCAATCCAAACGTTTTTCCAATTTCTCTTCAGGCGTCAAACGCCAAGGCAATTGTGTCTGTTTGAGTTTATAGGTCAGACTTTGTAAAATGATCGCGGCAGACACCGAAATATTCAGGCTTTCCGTAAATCCCACCATGGGAATTTTTAGAAAGCAATCGGCATTATGCAATACCGTTTGGCTCAGGCCTTCCTTCTCCGTTCCAAAAAACAACGCTATCTTCGAGTCGATCTTAAAGTCTGCCAATAAATTGGCATTGTGATGCGGGGTGGTGGCAACGATTTTGTATCCTTTTTCCCTCAGGGCTTCCATACATTCCAAGGTGTCGTTATATCGAAATACATCGACCCATTTTTCCGCGCCCAGTGAGATGTCCTTGTCCAATCGTTTTCCGTACCTGCTTTCAATAACGTGGGCATTTTGAACACCAAAAACTTCACAGGTCCTAATAACCGCACTGGCATTGTGCATTTGGTACACATCTTCAATAGCAATCGTAAGATACTTTGTCCGTTCTTCCAATACTGTTAAAAAACGGGCTTTCCGATCCGTGGTCACAAATCCCTCCAAATACTCTAAAAGTTGAAGATCAACCATATAATGAATGCAATGATTTACACATGCCAAATAGAAATCATGAGATTTATGAACTCCTATTTGGCAGGAGGATAAGTTACAAGTATTTTTGGATAAATGGTTTAGTATGAAAAAGAAAATTGTAGTCTTGACCGGTGCCGGAATAAGCGCCGAAAGCGGACTTAGGACATTTAGGGATGCAGACGGACTTTGGGAAGGCCACGATGTAATGGAAGTGGCGTCTCCAGGAGGATTTAGAAATAATCCGGAATTGGTCCTGGATTTCTATAACCAAAGAAGAAGGCAACTTTTAAAGGTAAGGCCCAACGAGGCCCATTTGTCCCTGGCAGAACTCGAAGAATTTTACGAGGTTGCCATAATCACCCAGAATGTCGACGACCTTCATGAAAGGGCCGGTAGCTCGCGCGTGGTACACCTGCATGGGGAACTGCTCAAAGCTAGGAGTACCCAGGACAATAACTTGATACTGGATTGGAAAACCGATATTCATTTGGGTGATCGATGTGAAAAAGGATCACAGTTACGGCCCCATATTGTTTGGTTTGGAGAAGAAGTCCCTTTAATGGACCAGGCTATTAGGATCACCAAAAATGCAGATATACTTATAATCATAGGAACTTCAATGCAAGTATATCCTGCGGCCGGATTAGTGCACTATATTTCCAACAAAACGCCTATCTATTTTGTTGACCCCAGACCAAACATCGCGGCCGGGGATTTTAAAAACCTGACCATTATTTCCCAAAATGCGGTAAGTGGAGTACCGGTCCTTGCCCGGGAATTGATGGAAAGAATTTAATTGCTGATATCAAAAATTCGAGACCTGTAGTGCTTTAAAAAATATACCTTGCCCTCCCGGCGTTCAAAACAGTACGGAAAAAGGAATAGAAGCATTCCGCACGCTATGACCAGGATGGCCTGTAGATTAATATTCAGTTCCTGGGTATAAAAAGCCAACACCCCAAGGACCATGGAGCAGAGAACAATGAAAATGGTACTCTGGGTGTGATTTAAACCTAGGTTTAACAATCGGTGGTGTATATGGTTCTTATCGGCAGTAAACGGGCTTTTGCCTTGAAACGCCCTGACCACAAAAACCCTAAGGGTGTCCATCAAGGGGTAAAAAACAAAGGCTATGCCCAATATGGCGCTATTTCCCAAGGTCTCGGGAACCGTTAAGTTTTGGTTAATGCCTATAAAGGCCACGCACAAATAAGCCAATAAAAACCCGACGATCATAGTTCCCGTATCTCCCATAAACATTTTCTTTTTACCAGAAAAATTATAGTATAGAAAGGGGACCAAGGCACCGACCAAAGCAAATGAAACCAGTGCCGGTTCCATTAATCCTATGGAAACAAAAAAGACCCCAAAGGTTAAGCTGGACAAAAGTCCAACACTACCGGCAAGACCATCTATACCATCGATAAGATTATAGGCGTTGATCAAAAGGACAAAGACAAAAACCGTAAAACTAACCGAAGGAAGATAGGACAAATCATGCAGACCAAACACCCCACCAAAGCTGTGGATTCGGATGTCCATTAAAACAATGATCATCAACGAGACCAATATTTGAGATCCAAACTTTTTTCCCGCCGTGAGGATTACCAAATCGTCTTTTACCCCCAAAAAAAACAGGATGATAAGTCCGGCCATTAAGAACATAAGGTCGGAGAGCCCCAAGCAGCCCCCTATCATGGCGAGCACAAAAAACACACCCATAAAAATACCCACCCCGCCAAGGTTAGGCACTTTTTTTGTGTGTGCGCTTCTGGAACTAGGAACAGCCATAATATCCTTTCTATAGGCCACATATATGATTGCCGGATAAGCAATAGCAGCAACCAAAAAGGAGATACAGAATGATGCAAAAAACCAAAATCCCGCTGGCATATCTGCAAGATATGTTTGTATAGTTAATGACATTATAATATTTTGTTGTTTTGCCTAGATTTCACAAATTTATATTAAAATTATTTAAAAGGTCGCTTTTTTACGACGTACTGCGCTTATTTTTTTTGCTAGGGCAACTAGTGGTCCTTTAATCTACTTTAGGCTCTCCGTGTACATTAGACCCACCCTAAAACGACTGTATTGGTGCTAAATTTATTGGGATTTTGGAAAAATATTCCCATCCATTAGGGAAGGGGAATAAACCTTTTTCTATTTTTATAGTCCAAGATTAAACTTAAGTCGATTCTATTGGTTGGAGAAGAAACCTTAGTCCATCAATTAAAGCAAAAAGATAGTCAGGCGAGGGCTTTTGAGGTACTGATAAATACCTATAAAGAAAGGCTCTACTGGCATATCCGAAGGATAGTGCTTAGCCATGACGATGCGGATGACGTGTTGCAGAATACGTTTATCAAGGTCTTTAACCACATTGATGGATTTAAAGGGCAAAGCAAACTCTATTCATGGCTTTATCGGATTGCGACCAACGAGGCACTGACTTTTCTAAATGCAAAATCAAAAAGAATGGGGATTGCCAATAAGGAACTGCAGGAAAAAATGATCGGTACGCTAGAAGCCGATGTTTATTTCGAAGGGGACCAAATTCAGATAAAGTTGCAAAGGGCAATCGCCACTTTACCGGAGCGTCAGAAGTTAGTGTTTAATATGCGGTATTACGATGCGCTAAAATACAACGAGATAGCCGAAATTTTGGAAACTTCTGTTGGAGGACTTAAAGCTTCCTACCATTTGGCCGTGAAAAAATTGGAGGAATATTTAAAGGAAGATTGAACTAGCTTGGGACAAGAAAACGAGAAATCGGCCAAGTTCCTTTGTTTAAAAGGGGAGTTGGACAACAGGAAATTAGGCATATATGGGATTAAACCATTTAGCAGATCGGCAGTCAAAGAACTGGTACGCAATGAGTATGGATTTTCCCAATGCTAAAATTAGCATAAAACCGCGAGGCTTTGAGATAATTGGAGAACACAGCTTTGCGGACGTTCTGAACTTGCCCAACCAGTTATTCAGGCGGGTTTTTTAATTATTCTATTTCCAGGCAATTGAAAAGAATAAACGTATGAAAAAAACTAACAAAAATTCCGGTTTCAAGGTGCCAGAACACTATTTTGAGGGGGTTACCCATAAAATTTTGGAAAGGATCCCCCCGACAAGCGGTTCTTCCAATGCAAAAGCATTTCCAAAAGATGAAGGGTTTAAAGTGCCCGAAGGATATTTTGAAAACCTGAATAAAAAAATACTCGAAAGATCGGATAAGAGG
This sequence comes from Cerina litoralis, assembly GCA_022008415.1. Classification (GTDB taxonomy): domain Bacteria; phylum Bacteroidota; class Bacteroidia; order Flavobacteriales; family Flavobacteriaceae; genus Cerina; species Cerina litoralis. The sequence goes on along the minus strand of JAIRBC010000012.1, from coordinate 56,924 downwards.
GAAATCAAGGTCGTACAATTGCACCCTTATAGGAAAATATATTATACCGCTACCGCGGTTGCTGCAGGACTACTGTTGTTCTTTGGATTGAGATTATCCTTAGAAAAACCACCGACCTTCAGTGATCTGGCATCACAGGACATTGAAAACTACTTTCAAATCAACGAATTGGATATGAGCTCTTACGAAATTGCGGAAATGTTTCCCATAGACCAATTGGAAATCAATGATGTTTTGAACGACCAAATCCAAGATGCAGCCATTCTGGATTATTTGGACAACAACACGGACGATTTGGAAGAACTAAACTTGAATTACAATGAATAAGACAAAAAGAATCGTGACCATAGCCATTTTTCTGTTGGGAACGCTAACCTTTTACGGGCAGAATAAGTTTAACAAGGATAAGATAAAAGCCTTAAAGGTCGCATACATAACGGATCATTTGGACCTGACCAGCAAGGAAGCCCAAATATTTTGGCCCATCTACAATGAATACGAAGACCAAATGAATGCCCTTCGGGAAAAGGAATGGGGCGAAATACGTAGAAAAATGCGGGATATGGGGAGTCTCTCCGAAAAAGAAGCAAGCGAACTACTCCTCTCCTACATCAATTTAAAGGGCGATCAACAGAGATTGGAAAAAGATCTTTACGCAAAATTGAGCAAGGCGCTTACGGCCAAAAAAACATTTTTATTGATCAAGACAGAAGACGATTTTAAACGTCAGCTCATAAAACAATTTAGACGCAGTCGGGATGATAAAAATTAAAAAAATCAACAGAGATTAGCGAAAGGTCAATTTAGAGATCCTTCCTTTTCCAGCCGCATAAGCAATGGAATCGTTCAAAAAACGGAAAGTAAAAAACGGCTCTTTGGATAGTTTTTTCCAATGTACCCCCGAATCCCCTGAGAATGAAACCCCGGTAAAACCAACGGCTACCAAAGCTTGTCCTTTAGAATCGGGAACAAATTGGATACAGCTCTTATAGGAGGGTTCCTTACCATCGGCGATCAATTGCCAGGTCATTCCCCCATCCCTTGTAATTGCCTTGTTCGCCCTTGTGTTGTCTGGTTTTGTATAATCCCCGCCAATGGCCACCCCCAATAGTTCATCGTAGAAGTCTATAGAATATATCCCTTCGGTAGGTTCGTCTCCAACAATTGGTGTTGTAAATACCTCCCATGTTTTTCCCTTATCCCCGGAAAAGTAAATTCTGCTACTCGTGGTAGCGATCCAAGTTTTGTCCCCAATCGTCGCAATATTGGTATTGCTGGCCGCAAAAGCTCCCTCGCCTTCAATTCCTCTTGGTAGCGAGGAACAATCCAGTTTCCTCCACGTATTGCCCCCGTTGCGGGTAATAATAATGGACAGGCAGTTGCCTCCGCTACCAACCGCACGACTATCCCCAACTGCAATTCCTTCCCTGTCGTTCCAAAAGTGCATCGCATCGTAAAATACACCTTCTCCTTCTTCTTTATAGACCAACTCCATTTTTCCTTGATTCCCTGTTTTATAAAGCAACGCCGGGTTTCCAACGGACAGCATAAAAAAATCGGTCGCCGTATGGGCCACCGCCCTAAACTCTGGTAAAATAGTGTCGTATTTTTGTTCACTGGTACGTACTTGATCTGTTTTCAGGTCTACAGCACCAAACTTCCCATTATTAGCGGCAAACGCCAAACTTCCAGCCATGATCTCAATGGCTCGAATGCTCAAGGAATCCTCATAAATAGTCTTTACAACGACAGAAGAAAATTGAGGTTTTTTTTCCGATTTACCACAGGAAGAGAGAATTAGTAGGGTCAGAATAACAGAGATAGTGTATTTCATTCTTGACAATTAATGGTTCTTACAGCTGATTTCCCTGCACAGTGGTACGGGAACAACGCTTGCCAAATTTTTAAAAAACCCAAAGGTTTGCCAATGTAAGCAACTGTTTTTAAAACTTGGTTTGCGCCGACCTCCTACTTTACAATCGGAATTATTAGACTTTTGATCAAATGTAAAAGTAATCCCCGTCAATGCCATATCTTTGCAACCTTAATTTTTGTTCATGAATCCGTCCGGTCGCCAGCGGAAAAAAATTATTCTGGAGGGGCAAAGAAATAGGTTACAGGATACATTTAAAAATTGATAGAAACACACACATGAAATTACATAGAAATCTGGTATTTGCGGTGGTCGATGCATTGAATCTCATTTTTAATGAAGGCGAATATGCCGATAAGGTAGTGGGCAAGGTATTAAAGTACGGCAAGCGTTGGGGTGCCAGAGATCGAGGTTTTATTGCGGAAACCACCTATGATATTGTTAGATGGAAAAGGCTCTACTCAGAAATTGCAGAGGTAAAGGTACCCTTTAGCCGACCCGATTGCTTTCGTCTTTTTACCGTATGGGCCGTACTTCGCGGTATCACTTTGCCCGACTGGAAGCAGTTGGAACCTGCCCCTACCCGAAGGATCAAAGGGCGTTTTGATGAACTTTCAAAAATTAGAAAATATCGAGAATCTGTTCCTGATTGGTTGGATGAATTGGGCAAAAAAGCTTTGGGCGAGGATTTATGGTCCAAGGAGCTAGCCGCGTTAAACCTACAGGCAGAGGTGGTGCTTAGAGCCAATACCCTAAAGTCCACCAAGGAAAATTTACGTAAGACCCTGCTAGAAGAAAATATAGAATCCGACCCCATAAAGGGGTATCCCAATGCATTAAAATTGAGGGAACGTGGCAATGTTTTTACCACCGAGGCCTTTAAAAATGGTCTTTTTGAGGTTCAAGATGCCTCCTCCCAACTCGTCGCACCGTTCCTAGAGGTGTCCCCGGGGCAATGCGTAATCGATACCTGTGCCGGAGCAGGCGGAAAAACTTTACATTTGGCAGCCCTTATGGAAAATAAGGGCCAATTGATAGCCATGGACATCTATGCCAACAAGCTCCACGAACTAAAACGAAGGGCAAAGCGCGATGGTGCCTACAACATTGAAACCAGGGCAATAGACACCACCAAGGTCATAAAGAAGTTGCACAATCGCGCCGATAGGGTTTTGATCGATGCTCCCTGTAGCGGATTGGGAGTTCTACGAAGAAACCCGGATACCAAATGGAAACTACAACCCGATTTTTTAGAAAAGATCAATAGTACGCAACAACAAATTCTATTGGATTATAGTAAATTGGTAAAGCCGGGAGGGAAGATGGTGTACGCAACCTGTTCTATTCTGCCACAAGAAAACACTATTCAGGTTAAAAAATTCCTTTCTACCGAAGCAGGTAAGCACTTTACCATGGCCAAGGAAAAGAAAGTATATACCTCCAAATCGGGTTACGATGGCTTTTATATGGCCTTGCTGGAAAAAAAATCTGCAACCTAAGTTTCTGGTTTCGCAGTTTATAATGGACTTGGGTATTTGGTCAAAATTATTATTTCATTTTAAGGGCGCAATACAGTGGGGCTAAAGCCTAATAATATTGCCCAAAAAGATGTAAATTTGTGGCTTCTAAAAACCAAGGAGCCTTTTTGTCATAAATCAAAAAGGACCCTTCCAAAACGGATTCCATGATTCACTTTTTTGGGGATATAAAAAGTAAGGTTTTTGCCGTACAAACAAAGAGCGTTTTAACCGAAGAAGACACGGATAAACTCATATGGTTATTTGGCAATCGCCCACAGCTTGTCCGGGCTTCCCTAGACGCAGTTTTTGTAGGTCCCCGAGCAGCAATGGTTACCCCGTGGAGTACCAACGCCACCGAGATAACCCAAAATATGGGAATCCAAGGAATTGTTAGGATTGAGGAGTTCCATGCAACGGCACAAGATTTTACCGGTTTTGACCCCATGCTTTCCCAAAAATTTGTGGGACTTGATCAGGATGTTTTCAAGGTCGATGTTGCCCCGGAACCAATTTTGGAAATCCAGGATATTGCAGCTTATAATATACAGGAAGGATTAGCCCTGAGCGATGACGAAGTCGAATATCTTCAAAACCTCTCCAAAAAATTGGATAGGAATCTGACCGATTCCGAGGTTTTTGGATTTAGTCAGGTAAATTCGGAACACTGCCGGCATAAAATCTTCAACGGAACATTTGTTATTGACGGACAAGAAATGCCTTCGTCACTCTTTAAATTGATAAAGAAGACCTCGCAGGAAAATCCCAACGATATTGTATCCGCGTACAAGGACAACGTGGCTTTTGTAAAAGGGCCCAAAGTGATGCAGTTTGCACCAAAAAGTGCTGATAAGCCGGATTATTACGAAGAAAAAGTATTTGATTCGGTCATTTCCTTAAAAGCCGAAACCCATAATTTCCCAACAACCGTAGAGCCTTTTAATGGGGCCGCCACGGGTTCTGGGGGTGAAATCCGGGATCGGTTGGCAGGTGGAAAAGGATCGCTTCCACTGGCGGGAACCGCTGTGTATATGACCGCCTATTCCCGATTGGAAGCAGGTAACCCAGATAACCTTCGGGATTGGGAAAAGGCAATGCCAGAAAGGGAATGGCTCTATCAGACCCCAATAGACATCTTGATAAAGGCGTCCAACGGGGCATCGGATTTTGGCAACAAATTTGGACAGCCGCTTATTGCCGGATCCGTCTTGACCTTTGAATACGACGAGGCTACCTTCAATCTCGATCAGGGGCCAAATGGCACGGTGGCCGAGCGCAATCGAAGCCACAGAAGACTCGGCTATGACAAGGTTATTATGCAGGCGGGGGGTATCGGTTACGGCAAGGCGGATCAAGCCTTAAAGGAAAAGCCCGTTTCCGGTGATAAAATTGTGATCCTTGGCGGAGACAACTACCGTATCGGAATGGGCGGAGCGGCGGTTTCCAGTGCCGATACCGGAGCATTCAATTCCGTCATCACTTTAAATGCCGTACAACGCTCCAATCCTGAAATGCAAAAAAGGGCTGCCAACGCCATCCGAGGTATGGTGGAACGCGATGAAAATCCAATCGTATCCATCCATGATCACGGGGCCGGTGGACACCTTAACTGTTTGTCGGAATTGGTGGAGGAAACAGGGGGGAAAATAGATCTGGACGAACTGCCGGTTGGCGACCCTACCCTCTCCGCAAAAGAAATTATCGGGAACGAATCCCAAGAGCGGATGGGTCTTGTTATAGGCCAGAAAGACGTTGACCATTTGCACCGTATCGCCGACCGTGAACGGTCCCCTATGTATGAGGTAGGCGATGTAACGGGCAACCATAAGTTCACGTTTCAATCCTCTTCCACTGGTGAAAAACCCATGGATATGGATTTGGGCGATTTGTTTGGCAGTTCTCCCAAAACGGTTCTTACCGACTCTAGGATCAACAGAAACTATGAAGCTCCTACCTATGTGTTGGAGCATTTTCACGACTATCTAGAACAAGTATTGCAGATAGAGGCAGTAGCTTGCAAGGACTGGCTGACCAATAAGGTGGACCGGTGCGTGGGAGGCCGGGTTGCCACACAACAATGTGCGGGGCCCCTTCAATTACCATTGAACAACTGTGGGGTTATGGCGTTGGATTTTAAAGGAAAGGAAGGTATCGCCACCTCCATAGGCCACTCCCCCATATCGGGACTTATCGACCCGGTTGCTGGCAGCAAAAACAGCATAGCGGAAGCCTTGACAAATATTATCTGGGCTCCGTTGAAAGACGGATTAAAATCTGTTTCCCTTTCTGCAAATTGGATGTGGCCCTGTAAGAATGAAGGCGAAGATACACGTTTATACGATGCCGTAATGGCCGTTTCTGATTTCGCCATCGATCTTGGCATCAATATACCTACCGGAAAAGACTCCCTTTCCATGAAACAAAAATACAGGGATGGGGAAGTCATCGCTCCTGGAACGGTCATTATTTCCGCCGCAGGAAATTGTGATGATATCACAAAAGTTGTTGAGCCGGTGTTTAAAAAAGATGGGGGCTCCATCTACTATATAAACCTATCCAAGGACAATTATAAACTGGGTGGATCTTCCTTTGCACAAGTGAGGAATGCAATCGGAAACGAGGCACCAACCATCAAAGACTCCGCCTATTTTAAAACCGTCTTTAATTCAATTCAAACTTTAATAAAAGAGAATCAAATCATTGCAGGACACGATGTTGCATCGGGTGGATTGATTACGACTTTATTGGAGATGTGCTTTGCCGACAACGATTTGGGCGCTGCACTGGATCTTTCCGGTTTGAACGAGGAAGACACCATCAAACTGCTGTTTTCCGAGAATGCAGGCATCGTATTTCAAGCTGAAAACAACTCCGTAGAGAAGGTTCTTAAAGATATCGATTTTGTTAAAATTGGCGATGTGTTGGAAGAAGGCACCTTGACCGTAAAACACAATCGAGTTAAAATGGGATTGAATGTTTCCTCACTTAGGGATGTATGGTTCAAGACTTCCTACTTGTTGGACGATAAACAAACTTCAAAGGGGTTGGCAAAAGTGAGGTTCGAAAATTACAATGAGCAACCCCTTATCTATAAATTTCCTAAAAAGTTCACTTCGGCTCTACTCGGTGATCAAAATATCCGTTCCCTTAGTGGGGTTGAGGGGAAACCAAAAGCAGCCATTCTCAGGGAAAAGGGAAGCAATTCCGAAAGGGAAATGGCCAATGCCATGTACTTGGCAGGCTTTGATGTCAAGGATGTACACATGACCGATTTAATATCGGGCAGGGAAACCTTGGAGGACATCCAGTTTATAGGCGCTGTGGGGGGCTTTTCCAATTCCGATGTTCTCGGAAGCGCCAAGGGTTGGGCGGGGGCCTTTAAATACAATGAAAAGGCCAATCTGGCGCTCAAAAACTTCTTCGCACGTCCGGATACCTTATCCGTCGGGATTTGCAACGGCTGCCAGCTATTTATGGAATTGGAGCTGATACATCCAGAGCTGGAGGAACACGGAAAAATGACCTACAACGATTCCAATAAACACGAGAGCAAATTTGGATCTGTCAAAATTATAAAAAACAACTCGGTCATGCTTTCTTCCCTTGCTGGTACTACCTTGGGAGTATGGATATCGCATGGGGAAGGCAAGTTTGTCTTGCCATTAGCCGAGAAAAACTACGATATTGTTGCCAAATATGGGTACGAAGACTATCCCGCCAATCCAAACGGCAGTGATTTCAACACGGCCATGTTATGCGATAAGACCGGGAGGCACTTGGTGACCATGCCACACATAGAACGCTCTGTGTTCCCGTGGCAATGGGCCTACTACCCATCGGACAGGAACGATAAGGTTTCTCCCTGGTTGGAGGCCTTTGTGAACGCTAGGAAATGGGTGGAGAAAAACAGTGCTCAGTAGCCAGTTGCCATCCGTGTTAAATTAAAACCCAAAGTAGTTCTTGGCATTGTAATAGGAAATGTCGCTAACAATTTTACCCAACCATTTTTCATCTGCCGGAAGTTCTCCATTGGCGACATCGTTTCCGATAAGGTTGCAAAGAACCCTCCTAAAATACTCGTGCCTTGGGAAGGACAGAAAGCTACGGGAATCGGTCAGCATCCCAACAAAGCAACTCAGCATGCCCATATTGGACAAGGTGTTCAACTGTTTTTCCATGCCATCTTTCTGATCCAGGTACCACCAGCCCGAACCAAATTGCACCTTGCCTTTAACCGATCCGTCGTTAAAGTTTCCCACCATAGTGGCAAATACCTCGTTATCGGCCGGATTTAGATTGTAAATTATAGTTTTGGTCAATTGGTCGGTGCTGTCCAATTCGTTAAAAAATCCGCTCAACGCCCTAGCCTGGGCAAAATCTCCAATAGAATCGAACCCCGTATCCGGGCCCAATTGGGTAAGCAGGCGTTTGTTGTTGTCCCTCAAGGCTCCTAAATGGAATTGCTGCGTCCAACCTCTTTTGTGGTAGGCTTTCCCTAAAAACAATAAAGTCTTGGCCTTGAAATATTTCACTTCCTCGGGGTTCGGCTTTTTCTTGTCCTTTAATTTTTTAAAGATGGTTTCACAATCAATCACATCCTCTTCGTAAAAATAAAGTTGTTCCAAGCCGTGATCGGCCAACCGGCCGCCCTGTGCATGGAAATAATCCATCCTGCTTTCCAGGACATCCAACAAATCGGCATAGCTAGCGATGGATTTATTGGCAACCGTTTCTAAACGCTCCAAATAATCCAGATAACTGGCACCATTTTCCACTGCATATGCCTTATCGGGACGAAAAGCAGGCAGCACCTTAAAAGGAATATTCGATTGCTGTTTAATATTTTTGTGATGTTCTAGCGAATCGGCAGGGTCATCCGTGGTGCATAACACCTCAACCCCGTATTGTTTGAGTAAACCGACGGTGTGGTGGGTTGGCCGTTGCAGCAAACTCTTGGTATTTTGGTAGACCGCTTCACCATTTTCTACCGAAAGCAGCTCGTCGATACCAAAGTAGCCCAACAGTTCCATGTGCGACCAATGGTACAATGGATTTCTAACCGTATAGGGTACGGCTGCTGCCCATTTTAAAAACTTTTCCCTATCCGAAGTATTCCCCGTTATAAATTTCTCATCGATACCCAAGGTCCGCATGGCGCGCCATTTATAATGGTCACCGGCCAACCAAACCTGACTAATATTTTCAAAAACCGTATTTTCGGCTATATCTTGGGGGGGTAAATGATTGTGATAATCAATAATGGGCAAGGATTTGGCGTAATCGTGATAAAGAGATTTTGCGAAATCGGTCTGTAAAAGAAAATCTTCGGTTAAAAATGTCTTCATGATAAATTTTTGTTAGCTCTTTAATCTTTGGATTAGCGCTAACGTCTCTCTAACGGTTTTTTCCAATCCGGCATAATCCCCTTTGGCAAGAACTTCTTTACTGATCAATTGGGAACCCATGCCCACACAAGTTACCCCGGCATCGAACCACGCTTTTAAATTGTCCTCTTTTGGGGTAACCCCTCCCGTTGGCATGATACTGGTCCAGGGTTGGGGCCCTCTAATCCCCTTTACAAATTTGGGGCCATATAGATCCCCCGGAAACAATTTCACGATCTCGCATCCAAGTTCCTCGGCTGCATTTATTTCCGTCAATGAGCCACAGCCCGGAGACCACAGCACTTTGCGCCGGTTGCAGGCCTTGGCAATATCTTCACGAAGCGAAGGGGTCACCACAAAATTGGCTCCCAATTGCATATAGAGAGAGGCAGCCCCTGCATCGGTTATGGAACCAACACCCATGATCATCCCCGGCAATTCCTTTAAAGCGAACTTATTGAGCTCACCAAAAATTTCAAAAGCAAAATCGCCCCTGCTCGTAAATTCAATCAACCTGGCACCGCCCTCATAACACGCCTTCAACGTTTTTTTTCCGATCTCGATGTCCGGATGATAAAACAAAGGAACCATGCCGGTATCCCTCATTACGTTTGCGACTTCCAGTCTTGTATATTTTGCCATCTCTTTTGTTGGTTAATTGTTATTGGTTAATTGTAAAAAGGTACGTATTCTCCGAAAACTCAAGGTAAGGAGCTAAAAAGTTAAAAAAAATTGGATTTTGAGCATTTTGACGTAACTGGTAACCAGTATCTTTAAAATTTCTATATTTTGACTTTTTACAATTTTAAAATTAAAGTCGCTTTTCGCAGTAGACTCAAGGTTATTGGCCATTCTTCGGCCTGATAGGGAATTTCCATAACTATTAACTCCCGATAACTATCGGGATAACGATTAACTAATAACCAATAACTCTTTACTACCTTGCTACACGGCCGGAAGCGTCCCCGCCCATAAGTTTGGCCACTTCGTCCACGGTGACCAAGTTGGCGTCTCCCTTTATGGTGTGTTTTAGGCACGAGGCTGCAACGGCAAAATTCAGCGCGTTCTGGTCATCCTCCGGGTATTTGAGAAGTCCATAGATCAATCCTCCCATAAAGGAATCCCCACCGCCGACCCTATCGACGATATCGGTAATTTGGTATTCGGGAGATTTGTACATCGTTTTTCCATCGTACAACACCCCTGCCCAAGTATTATGGGATGCCGAGATAGACCCCCTTAGGGTGGTGATCACTTTTTTGGCATTGGGGAATTTTTTCATCATTTTTTTACATACCGATAAAAAAGCCTCCGCTTTTACATGTTGTCCCTGGGTGGTAATATCCAGCCCATCGGGCTTAATACCGAAATGCATTTCAGCATCCTCCTCGTTGCCCAATATGATATCGCAATACGAGGTAAGTTCGGTCATTATAGCTTCGGGCTCTACACCGTATTTCCATAATTTGGCCCTGTAATTCAAATCCGTAGAAACCGTTAATCCCATTTCTTTAGCCGCTTTTACCGCTTCCAGGCAGACATCGGCGGCGCCTTGCGAAATAGCGGGGGTTATCCCCGTCCAATGGAACCACCCGGCACCTTCAAAGACTTTTGTCCAGTCTATCATTCCTGGCTTTATTTCGCTTATGGCGGAATGGGCCCGGTCGTAAACCACCTTACTGCCCCTACTTACGGCGCCGGTTTCCAAAAAGTAAATTCCAAGCCTGTCGCCCCCAAAAATAATCTGGCCCGTACCCACTCCTCTTTTCCGCATTTCCATCAGTGCGCATTCCCCGATGTCGTTTTTGGGCAAACGCGTTACAAAATCTACCGGAACCCCGTAATTGGCCAAGGATACCGCTACATTGGATTCGCCGCCACCATAAACTACATCAAAACTGTTGGTTTGGGAGAACCTTAAAAATCCTGGAGGCGATAATCTGAGCATTATCTCTCCGAAAGTAATTACCTTTTGCATGTATTCTGATTATCGTTAAAAATTGTATTATTCTTTCTTTTCCCATCAATCACATTACGAAGTGATTTAAGCTTTTTCTTTTACTTCCGAATTTCGCATTCCCACCCGTACCGGATCGGGCGGGTTGCACCTCGATTTTGTTATCTTTCAGTACCGTAACTTTGGCCATGCTACTGGAAAATACCGTCATCCTGACACAAAATCCTTTATTCTCGGTTCCTCCCGATAAGTATCGGGACAAAAAGATTAAAATACTTCAATATCTTATGGCAATGGGCCTGACTTTTTATAAAACTTATACGAAAATAAGAAATATTAAATATCAATTCCTGATTGAATTCAAAAAGATAAAATATAAATTTTCAATGAACTGGCTATGAATTAAATAAAGCAATACACTCGATTGCATAACTGTTTAAGGAATTCCAAATCCAGTACAGAATTCCCATCCCGGATACCTCTTGCTTTATGCAATTCTGTTGCATTAAAAAATTTTTATCTTTGAAGCCGTGAAACTATTGGCCTACATCCTATCTATTTATTTCCTTGGACTTATCTTAGTACCATGTGGAGATAACGCGACAGCTGCGGATCTGGATGAAAATTTTATTGTCTCACAATTGGATATAGAACACAACCACGGGCATTCCGATGATCAGTGTTCTCCATTTTGTCAATGTCATTGTTGCCATGTGAATGTTATTTATTCTGCTTCAAATCCCCACCAAATTATTACCGTCGAAATATCTAGTGTGCAACCTTTTCACTTTAATAGGCGCGCATTAGATTTCATTCCCTCCATTTTACAACCTCCCAAGATTTAATTCAAAATTTTTACACTTATCTCCAATGGAGGACAACTATGTCCTTTCATTACCTCATTGTTTTAAAGTGAATGAAGCTTTTCGCTGTCTAGTGAAAAAGAGCTCCCGACCCTTCGGGATTTAACGAATGGCAAAAGTATAAACCTCTTCTTTAAGTCAAAATTCAATTTCGGAGGTTTATAAATACCCTTACGGAAAAGTTTAACTAAGGAACCGTTCTGAAATTTTTCTTAACAGTATCTGAATTATTTTTTTTAAATGATCAATAAAATCATTGATTTCTCGATCGATAATAAATTCATAATTGGCCTTTTCACCTTTGCTCTTATTGGTTTGGGAATCTGGAGCATGGCCAAGGTACCTATAGATGCGGTGCCGGATATTACGAACAATCAGGTGCAGGTGATCACCCAAGCTCCAAACCTGGGAACGGAAGAAATAGAGCAATTTGTTACCTATCCCGTAGAACTTGCCTTGAGCAACCTGCCCGAAGTACAGGAAATACGATCCATTTCCCGTTTTGGTCTCTCCGTAGTTACAATCGTCTTTAACGATAAGGTAGGTACCTATCTGCCCCGCCAGCTGGTTTCAGAAAAACTTCCAGAAATACGGCAGCAAATTCCGCAAGGTTTTGGCCAACCTGCCATGGGGCCCATCTCTACAGGTTTAGGGGAAATTTACCAATATACCTTGGAAGTAGACGAAGCCCATCAAGACAAGTATGATATAACCCAACTTCGTACATTTCAGGATTGGATCGTTCGTCGGCAAATGGCCATGGTTCCGGGCGTTATCGAGGTCAATGCATTTGGAGGGAAGATTAAACAGTACGAGGTGGCCATTAACCCGAACGAGCTAAGGGCAATCGGGTTGAGCATTGCAGATGTTTTTGAGGCCTTGGAAAACAATAATCAAAATACCGGAGGGGCCTATATCGAAAAAAACCATCAAGCCAATTTTATAAGGGGAGAAGGTCTCGCGAAATCCATTCCAGATATTGAGAATATCGTTGTTAAGACCATCAATAACATTCCCATAAGAATAAAGGACATAGCCAAAGTTTCCATCGGAAGTGCAATAAGATACGGCGCACTGACCAAGGATGGAAAGGGGGAAACTGTGGGAGGCATGATTCTGATGCTCAAAGGCGCCAATTCCAATGAGGTCATAAGCAACGTTAAGGAAAGGGTGGTCCAAATCCAAAAATCATTACCGGAAGGCGTTACTATAAAACCCTTTCTAGATCGTAGCGAACTAATTTCCAAAACCACCGGAACCGTTACCAAGAATCTTTTGGAAGGCGGACTTATTGTCATTTTTGTACTGGTACTACTGCTGGGAAATTGGCGAGGAGGGCTAATTGTAGCCTCCACGATACCTCTGTCACTACTTTTTGCCTTTATTCTGATGAACTTATTTGACGTGTGGGCCAATTTAATGAGTCTTGGAGCCATTGACTTTGGGATTATTGTTGACGGTGCCGTCATAATCGTGGAAAGCACCGTATTTCTCCTCAGTTCCCGGATTGGGAAGACAAAATCGCTCTCCCCTAAAGACAAGGATGCCCTGGTAGCCGATTCTTCAAAAAAAATGATGAATACCGCCTTCTTTGGTCAACTTATTATTCTCATTGTTTTTATTCCCATTTTGTCTTTGGAAGGGGTGGAAGGCAAAATGTTTAAACCCATGGCCCTTACCTTTATCTTCGCGATGATCGGGGCAATGGTACTCTGTTTAACGTATGTGCCCATGGTATCCGCCCTGATTTTGCCCTCTAATGAACCTGAGGTTCCGTTGGCAAAGGCTCCGCTCGGCCTTCGGAAATTTCGGCCTCTAAACGCCCGCCTGAATGAAGAAGTCGGGCAGGGAGCCGAAGGGAGTGCGAGCTACGGTGATCGATTTGTCCATTGGGTAGAACGCAAGTATGAGCCCTTGCTTTCCAAATCGCTGGAAAAAGGAAAATGGATAATCGGCATTGCGTTGGCACTATTTGTTCTTACCGTATTTGCTTTTACCAAATTGGGAGGTGAATTTATTCCTCAATTGGACGAGGGCGATATCGCTTTTCACGATATTTTAAAACCGGGAAGTTCCCTAAGTGAATCCATAGAAACCACTACAAAAATTGAGCAGGTTATCAAGGCTCAATTTCCAGAAGCTGAGTCCGTAATTAGTCGGATCGGGGTCGCGGATGTGCCTACCGATCCCATGCCCATGGATATGGCCGATGTGTTTATTATTCTAAAGGAACCCTCCGAGTGGACTTCGGCCACCTCAAAAGGAGAACTTATCGATAAAATCAAAGAAGCGATCAGTATTGTTCCAGGGGTCAATTTTGAGTTTACCCAACCCATTGAAATGCGTTTTAACGAGCTGATTACAGGGGTTCGGGAAGATGTGGCCATCAAGTTGTTTGGGGACGACCTGGATATTTTGGCATCAAAGGGAGAGGAAATCGGCAATCTCGTTAAGGATATACCCGGAGTTGCCGATATGAAAGTGGAGTCTACCACGGGGCAGCCCCAAATATCCGTTAATTATGACCGAAGGAAATTGGCGCAATATGGCATCCAAATCAATTCGTTGAACAGTATTATTCAGACAGCATTTGCCGGAGGCCACGCCGGAGTCATTTTTGAAGGGGAGAAACGCTTTGATCTGGTGGTGCGATTGGACAAACAGAATAGGACGGACATTTCGGATGTTAAGGATCTTTTTGTCGATTTACCCAATGGAAGCCAAATTCCCCTCAGGGAAGTTGCGGAGATAAGTTACAAACCTGGGCCCATGCAGATCAGTAGGGACAATACCAACAGGAGGACATACGTGGGTATTAATATCAGAGATCGGGACGTTAAATCGGTCGTTGAAGATATCCAAACCCGTTTGGACGAAAAACTAAAATTGCCCCCCGGATACTATATCCGCTATGGTGGGGCATTTGAAAATTTGGAGCGCGCCAGCAATCGTTTACAGACCGTAGTACCCATTGCACTATTGCTAATATTTATCCTTATTTATTTTGCCCTAAAATCCTTACCACAGACATTAATGATCTATATGGCCATTCCCATGGCGGCCATAGGCGGAGTATTTGCCCTTTGGCTGCGCGATATGCCTTTCAGTATTTCGGCAGGGGTTGGTTTTATCGTACTGTTTGGTGTAGCCGTTCTCAACGGATTGGTCATGATCAGTGGCCTGAACGAATTGAAACAGGAAGGTGACTTGAGCCTAAAAGAACGAATCTTGCAAGGAACAAAAAGGCGGATTCGCCCAATTATGCTGACCGCCTTTACCGATGTCCTTGGATTTTTGCCCATGGCACTTTCCACCTCGGCAGGCGCCGAAGTACAGCGGCCCTTGGCTACGGTTGTCATTGGAGGACTTCTTACCGCTACCCTACTTACTTTGTTTGTACTCCCGATTCTTTATCGGTGGGTAGAAAAGCGTTCAGGAAATTTAGGGCTTAATAAAAAATGGATAATGGCGACGGGGATATTTGTATTATTCCTGATTAAACCCACCAACCTAGAAGCACAACAACAGCCTGATACTTCTCCTGAAATTGGTTTGTCGGAAGCAGTGCAGATTTCAATGGAAAACTATCCCCTTTTAAAACAGAAGGTTCTGGAAATTGAGAAGGAGGAACGATTGAAGCAAACGTCCCTAGATCTGGGTATGACGGAAGTCTTTACAGGAGGGGAAGAAATAAACGACGAAAGAGGTATCTATACCCTTGTCGGGGTCGGCCAAAAAAATATGCAGATTTTTGGAACCACCGCCAAAAAGCGGCTTCAGGAACAACGTATCCTATTGGCCAATAGTGATTACCAACTGTCCCTACTTCAGGTAGAAATTGAGGTGAAAAGGGCTTGGGCCTCCGCTATGCTTGCAAAAAAAGAGATTCGCTTGTACGCCGAATTAGATTCTATCTTTATCGATTTCACCAAGGAAGTGAAACTTAAATATGAAGCGGAGGCTATTTCCAAATTGGAATATCTTTCGGCTAAAAATCAGGCTTTACAGATTAACAATAAAAAGGAACAAGCTCTTAACGATTATATAATCGCATTGGAAAAACTGAACCTTTGGCTGGCTTCCGATATCTTCTATTCCGTTACGGATGAATTTGAAATGGATTTCGTTACCGTTGAACCAATAGATCTGAAAATCCACCCAGAAATGTCCCTGGCACGAAATAGAATGGACGAGGCCGATGCAAATTACAGGGCGATAAAGGCACATAACTTGCCCAAACTAAACCTGCAGGGCGGACTGCAAACGGTAAATGGGAATAACGGATTTTATAGATATCAGGCAGGTATTACCGTTCCTTTTTTATCGGGGGATATTAAATCCCAAGTAAAAACGGCAGAAATTAATAAACAGATTGCCGAGTTGGATGCAACCCTCAAGGAACGCGAGGTAAACTCTAAATTCAATAGAGCAAAATCTGAATTTCAAAAATGGGAATCCTCGTGGTATTTTTATAAAACCCAAGTAGTTCCCTTGGCCAAGGAACAACGAAAAGGCGCATTGCTGGCTTACAAGGAAGGTGCGGTGGATTATGCTGGATTTACGCAAATTATAAAAGAGGCTATCCAATCCGAACTCGATGCACAGCAAACCTTAAACAATTATCTGTCAAGTTTATTTCAAATCCAATATTTTCAAAAAAATTAGAAAATGAAACATCTTAGCTATAAAATTATATTCCTTCTGTCTATTTGTCTAATGACAGTTTCCTGTGGAAATACTAAAAAGAACAATGAGGAAGATATACACGGTCACGAAGAAGAAGATCACGACCAAATAGAAGAAGTGATGCTCACTGCCCAACAATTCGATGCGTTAAACATGAAGATCGATACGCTATCCAGGAGGTCCATGAGCGGCTATGTAGAGGCCAATGGGCAATTGGAAGTACCTCCGCAAAACGAAGCCTCCATTACCAGTGTGGTGGGCGCCAATGTGGTTTCCATCCAAGTAATAGAAGGGGACAAAGTGCAGAAAGGCCAAATTGTGGCATTTCTATCCCATCCCAGGATTATACAAATGCAGACCGATTATCTGAACGCGTACAGCAATAGCAATTATTTGAATAAAGATTACGAGCGTCAAAAAAAGTTGTACGAAGCGGGCGTAGGGTCTGGAATGAGCTACCAGAAAGCAGAAGCAAAATACGATGCTTCCAAGTCTTTGGTAAAAGGTATGGAGGCCCAGCTAAGGTTACTCGATTTAGATCCGGCTGGTGTTCGGCAAGGAACTATTTATCAAAAAGTGGCACTTAGAAGCCCCATTGAAGGCTTTGTACAAAAGGTTAGGGCAAAAACAGGACAATACGTTGCTCCGGAAACAGAACTTTTCGAAATAGTGAATACACATCATGTCCACGCCGATCTAATGGTATTCGAAAAGGATGTGAACAAGGTGAAAGTAGGACAAACGGTTCGCTTTCAGTTACAATCCCTACCAGACCAAGAATTTAAGGCAATCATATACTCCGTCGGCAAATCTTTTGAAGATAATCCAAAGGCTATCCACAGCCATGCGGACATAGAAAATAAAAGAGGGAATTTAATTCCCGGGATGTACATTCAGGGAAAAATAATAGTGGATAGCACCAAAAGCCAGGCCCTTCCAGAAAGTGCAATTGTAAAAGACGGTGATAAATTTTTTGTATTTTCGGTAGAGAAAGAAAAAGAGGATTGGAGCTTTAAACCGATTAAAGTGTTTAAAGGAATCGAAGATGATGGTTGGACCGCCGTAACATTTCCTTTAAATATTGCTTCAGGCACACAATTTGCCCAAAATAACGCCTATTACCTTTTGGCGGAAATGAAAAAAGGGGAGGCTGAGCATCCCCATTAAAATGGCAAAAGACCTGTTCTTAACCGATTGATAAAAATATTCCACATTGGATAAACTCTAAGATTCTTAAATGTTGGTCCTGCCGTTATTTCCATGGGGAGCCAGCCCGACAATCGTTCTGACGGGGAGCCAACGGCGAAGGGATTAAAGGTTATTGTTATGATCTTTTAAGATTGCCGACTTGTAGTACACTTCTATTAACCTCTCCGGATTCAGGTACAAAAACAAAAAGCATGACACAAAAAATAGAAAAATTATTGAAAGATCAGGGCGTTCGTCCAACAGCGATGCGTATCCTTATCTATAAATACCTGTTGGAGAAAAATGTTGCCGTGGCACTCACCGACATTGAAAATGCATTTGCCAAATCCGATCGGACCACTCTTTATAGAAGTGTAAAAACCTTTGAGGAAAAGGGGATTGTACATCAAATAGAAGATGGGACCGGTATTAAGAAATACGCCCTTTGTGAGGATGGCTGTAATTGCGAGATAGATACTGATCTTCACCTCCATTTCCATTGCTCCACCTGCAACGAAACCGTATGCCTTACCGAGCACAAAATTCCTCATATAAACTTGCCAACGGGTTACACTGCGGAAAATGTGAACCTGGTGGTGAAGGGAATTTGCGATAAGTGTTCTTCCCAACAAAAGACAATTAGGTAGGAGCAAAAAATCGGCTCCCAAGAGCCAAAAGCCAAAAGTCAAGACCCAAGACTAAGTCTTATATGCACGAATGTGTCTTGCTTCCTGAGTCCTGGTTCTTTCGTCTTCTTCCAAAATGCACTTCCATTGCATAGAACACTTCCCGACCTTTGGGATTTATAGAATTATGGAAGTTTTAGAAACCCAAAAGGAAAAGGAAGCATGTAAAAGTTCAACAACCGATAGCGGTTGTTGTGAAACCTCACACGGGGAACATGGCCATGCCGCTAAAAGCTCTGGCAATAAAACTTACCTCCCGGCCGTTTTTAGTTTTGTTTTACTTGTTACAGGATTGATAGTAGACCATTTTGTGCAACTACCATTCTTCAAAGGATGGGTGCGGATAAGTTGGTACGCCGTAGCATATCTCCCCGTGGGATGGCCCGTGATGGTTGAAGGTTGGAAAAGCATTAAAAAAGGCGATTTCTTTACGGAATTTCTTTTGATGAGTATCGCGACCATTGGGGCATTTGCCATTGGTCAGTATCCCGAAGGAGTGGCCGTAATGTTGTTCTACGCGGTAGGCGAACTCTTCCAAGGAGCCGCCGTAAAAAAAGCGCGGGGGAATATAAAAGCGCTGCTGGATGTGCGTCCTAACGCCGCATTGGTCTTTCGCAACGGCAATTACGTATCGGTCAGTCCGGAAGAAGTTGGGGTCGGCGAGAGAATCCAAGTCCGAGTAGGGGAAAAAATCCCGTTAGACGGCACCCTCCTGTCTAACAAGGCGTCGGTAAACACGGCCGCCATCACGGGAGAGAGCAAACCCGATACCGTACAAAGAGGAAACGATGTTTTCTCGGGCAGTATAAATCTTGAAGAAGTTATAGAAATAGAAACAACCAAGTTATTCAATGACAGTTCTATAGCTAGAATATTGGATATGGTCCAGAATGCTACCGCCAAGAAATCGAAAACGGAACTTTTTATTCGGAAATTTGCTCGCGTCTATACCCCAATCGTCGTCTTTCTCGCGATTGGTCTAACCCTCCTACCCTACTTTTTTATCGATGATTATGTGTTTAAGGATTGGTTGTATCGCGCATTGATCTTTTTGGTGATTTCCTGTCCTTGCGCCTTGGTCATTTCCATCCCTTTGGGTTATTTTGGAGGCTTGGGTGCGGCTTCACGCAACGGCATCTTGTTTAAAGGAGCCTCTTTTTTGGATGCCGTTACCAAGATCAATACCGTAGTCATGGATAAAACCGGCACGGTTACCAAAGGGGTATTTAAAGTTAAGGAAATCAAGACCTATATAGGTGCCGAACAGGAAATGATGGCGTATCTTCAAGCACTCGAAAAACAATCTACCCATCCGATCGCACGTGCTATTTTGGAGTATAAATTAGAAGACAATAGCTTGAGCGCTACCAACGTCACGGAAATTGCGGGAAAGGGTCTAAAGGGAATCGTTAACGATAAATCGGTTTTGGCAGGTAACAAATCCTTGATGAACGCCAACAAAATCGATGTTCCTGCCGAAACCGATAGTATTGTGGAATCTATCGTAATGATTGCTATGGACGGCAAATTTGTGGGCTACGTAACCATTGCCGATGAATTGAAAGAAGATGCACACCACGCCATACAGCGGATTCGCGATTTGGGAATACGGCAGTTGGTCATGCTTTCGGGCGATAAGGTTTCCATCAGCGATAAAGTAGGGAAAGAACTTGGACTGGATAAAGCTATGGGCGGCTTGTTGCCAGAAGAGAAACTGGACGAGGTGGAAGCCCTTAAACAAATTCCCAACACCAGGGTGGCATTTGTAGGGGACGGCATCAACGATGCTCCCGTTTTAGCGGCTAGCGATGTAGGTATCGCCATGGGAGGTTTGGGCAGCGATGTGGCCATTGAGACCGCAGATGTCATCATCCAGACCGATCAACCCTCCAAGATTTCCAAAGCCATCAGGATAGGACGCTCTACAAGGCACATTGTATGGCAAAACATCGCCCTGGCCTTTGGGGTAAAATTTATCGTTCTCTTGATGGGCGCCTGGGGTATTGCAACCATGTGGGAGGCCGTTTTTGCCGATGTTGGGGTTGCCCTCTTGGCTGTCTTAAACGCGGTGCGGTTACAACGCATGGAGTGGCAATAGGGTTGCCTAGAAAGGGCACCCAACCACCACTCGCTTCAACAATACATCCGTGAAGATATACGTTCCATTGTTTCCCAAATTAGCCAGACATATACTTTGGATCAAAACAGCAATTATTAATCATTATCCAATTATTTATCCTACCACTATCACCTCCTGAAGGCCGTTTCGAAATTTTTTTAGCAAAAATTGTAATATCTTTGTTTATATTTAATCTAAATAAATATAAATTACAATTTAAGACTATTACCAATGAAAATACAAGCTTATCTTAAGCAGATAACCGCTCTTATTTTCTATTTCTTCTTTGCGACGGTGCAAATCACGGCCCAAGAAACAGATCGGGATATACAGAGCGCTATTCATCTGCTGGATTATCTGTCCAAAGATTACTCCGCGGCCATTTCCGATGGGGAGGTCATAGACGAGGCAGAATACACCGAAATGCTGGAGTTTAGCCAAAAGATCGTCGATTTGGCCCAAGGGATAGGGATGGAAACAAAAACAAAGGATTCCGTTATGGCAGATATAGGTCGCCTTCGATCCCTTGTATTGGCCAAAGCTCCCCATCGACAAGTTAAAATAGTAGCGGAAAGTACCAAATGGGTCATAATCAATGCAACGGGCTATGAGGTCTCGCCTTTAATATGGCCCGACCAAACCAATGGGAAAGAGCTATACGCCCAGAGCTGCTTTCAGTGCCATGGGCCCAAAGGGGATGGGAACGGAAGCATGGCGGCGGGTTTAATCCCGGAACCCACCAACTTTCTGGATTCTACCTCAATGGCTTCATTATCACCCTTAGGGGCCTTCAACACCATTAAACTCGGGGTAGAGGGCACCTCCATGCGCGCCTTTTCCGAACTTACCGATCAGGAGGCCTGGGACCTGGCCTTTTACATCAAATCCTTGCGGTTTCAAAATGAGGAAACAGAGGTGGCCTCTTTACAAAAAGTATTCGACCAGGAAAAGGCGCGGTTTTCCTTAAAGGAAGTTGCTACCCTATCTGACGACGAATTGTCCAACAAAATAGGGTCGGTTCCAGATGCTGGCAAAAAACTACGGGCGTTGCGAATAATAGCACCTATAGGGCATTCATCTAGTTTGGCTGTGGCGCGGGATCATCTACACCAAGCCATGAACAGCTATATGGACGGGGACAAGGGTGCAGCCCGCCAGCACGCATTGATCGCGTATCTGGAAGGTATAGAGCCCGTCGAGGTCCGACTAAAGGCCAACGACCCTAAATTTACTTCCCAATTGGAACAAAAAATGATGGACGTACGGCAGACCATTGAAGCGGGCACAAGCACGGATATGGTGCAAGCGAAAATTAGCAGTGCCCTAACTACGATCGATGCCGCCGAACAAAAGATGGCGGATCAACAACTCAACTACTGGCTTTCCTTCTTTTTGGCCGCATCCATAATGCTAAGGGAGGGCTTGGAAGCATTTTTGATCATTGCCCTTATTTTGGCGCTTATCCGCAATACCGAGGGGGCTAAAAAAGCCTTGCCCTATGTGCACGGGGGATGGATGGCGGCGGTTTTGGTCGGAATAGCTGGATGGTTCCTGTCCGATTGGATCATTGGAATCAGTGGTCAAAACAGGGAAGCCATGGAAGGGGCCATCTCGTTGGTGGCGGTAATCGTCCTCGTGTTTGTTGGCTTTTGGCTCCACGACCATTCGCATACCAAAAAATGGAAGGATTTTGTAGAAAAAAGGATCGGCGATCAATTGCGGGGCAAAAATATGATAGGACTGGGTGTCTTTTCCTTTATGGTAGTGTTCCGAGAGGCGTTTGAGTCCATTCTTTTTTTACAGGCCATAGGCTTGGAGACCCCATCCGGGGAGCGGTCCTCCATAGGGTTTGGGGTGTTGGCCGCCTTCGCCTTGATAGCCGTGTTGGTCTTTATTTTTGTGCGGTTTTCGAAAAAAATCCCCGTTAGGCAACTCTTTAGATATTCCTCTTGGGTCATTACCCTCCTGGCGGTAATATTGATTGGAAAGGGGATCCACGCCATCCAGGAGGCAGGCTGGCTTTCCGTTACCGGCTTCTCCTTTTTCCCGAGAATAGATTGGCTAGGGATATATCCCACAACAGAGACCCTGTTGGCGCAAGTACTATTGCTATGCCTTCTTTTGCTGCTGTATCATTTTAGTAATTCCAAAAATAGAGTGGTGCATGTTAATTGATATTTTGGAATAGTATCTTTAGCACTGTGAAGTTGTGCCGAAAAGTGAGAAATTCCAAATTTCTCTGAAAATCATTAAAAATCCCTATTATGAAAAATCTTATAAAACTATCCTATCTAATATTATCTCTCGCAACACAATCTATAGTTTACGGACAGAATACCGATCCAAAGAAAGGCATTATGCCAGAAATCAAATTGGTCTCTGCACGCGATGTCCAGGAAAAACTAGATGGCAAACCGGCTCGCGTGTCCACGGTGGAGTTAACTTATGCTCCTCAAGCCAGTTCGGCCCCACACCGACATCCGGGTCCGGTATATGGTTACGTACTACAAGGGACCTTTGAGTTTAAAGTAGCGGGGGAACCCTTGCAACGGCTTAGGGCAGGAGAAACATTTTATGAGCCCACCATGATTCTTCACGAAGTATCCAGAAACCCCAGTGACAGTGAAGTCGTAAAGGTTTTGGCCGTCGTTGTACATCCACGTGATGCCGAACGATTGGTTATTCCCGAAAAACAATAGCGCTCCCCTATCGGCTATTTATAATCGTTCTCCAGCATGAGTAAGTTGCAATGTATGGATAGTAAAATTGCTGTAATTATTACCCGAAACTAGAAAGGCTTCAAAATTTCTAAAATTCCTGTTTTAACGGCGAAAAGGTTTATGGTGCCGGCGTTGCGTGGGAAACCAGGAAACCACTATGTTTGTATTGATTTAACAAGTTGGGTTCCATTCCCGAACAGAAATCTGTCGATAACAATGGGGTTTCTTCTTTCGCTATACCTGAGAGCCAACAAATAACAACCTATCGCTCCATTCTTAATATAAAATATAGATTTGTTGATAACAATAGAATTCTATGGGAAAACTTCGATTTATTATCACTGTCATTGTGCTGTTTGCAACTACAGTTCTTTTTGGACAAAACAGAAAATTGGATTTTGGATTAAAAGGTGGTTTGAACTATGGAAAATACATCCCAAATAAAAGTGCTATTGATTACAAATACAAGTTTGGGTTTTATGCCGGTGCGTTTTATTCTATTGAACTTGATGAAAAAATAAAATTTCAGCCTGAACTGATGTTCGCACTTCAAGGCAGCCATATGAAAGTTGGAGAATTGGAAATACCAAATTTTGATTGGGAAGGAAATCCAATATACAATCCAAACACTTATGAATTCAAATATGGTATTCATGAGCTATCAATTTTAATACCGCTAATGGTAAAGCGATATGTTTGGGAAAATTTATACATCGGGATTGGCCCCCAATTTGGGTTTATCGTTGACAGAAATTTAAATTCTTCGTACCAAGTTTTGGATGGTGAGGACGATAGTTTTATTATTCGAGATGGAGATACTTTTAATTTTGGTGTAAATTTTGGACTGGGAGTGGATATGGCAGAGAAAATTTCAATAAATTCAAGAATCAATTATGGGTTACTTAAAAGGGATGATGATATTAAACTATTAGTTTTTAACCTAGGCATTGAATATAGCCTTTAAAAACGTCTGTGAATACGAACATCCTCCGCCAACGCTGGTTTATAACTGGTGTCCTACATGAATAAGCAAGCGCATAGAAAACCAAAGACTTTTAGTCAGCCCCACAATCCAAACCCCAAATTTTCGTTAATAAAAACAACGGTTACCTTTTTTTACTAATTTTGCATTTAAGGTGAAAAAGCTTTTTCAACAAATAACGTCCTTTTGTCTAGCACTATTGGTGCTCTTCTCCACGATGTCCTTTACGGTGGATATGCATTTTTGTGGCAAAAGCTTAGTGGATGTCTCCATTCTTAAAAAAGCCGCAACCTGTGGGATGGAAATGAAGGAAGATAGAAACCACAAAGAGGATGTCTTAGAGAAAAAGTCGTGCTGTAGCGACCATACGATTACCGTGGCCGGCCAGGACAACATAAAGGCCTCTTTTGAAAAATTGAGCTTCGGGCAACAACTTTTTGTCGCCGCTTTCACCTATTCCTATCTCAATCTTTATGGTTCTTTAGCAACCCAAATAGTTCCCTTTAGGGACTATACCCCTCCCCTCTTGGTCCGGGACGTACTACGTCTGGACCAAACCTTCCTTATTTGATTATTGCGCAATGAACAACAAAGCCCTTCGGTTTCCCGGCAGGGTGTATTAGGTGTTTGGCTCTTTTGTTGCCAATCGTTTTCATTTCTCAATAATCTTTTCCTATGCTGAACAGAAGCATCAAATTTTTAATAGAAAATAAACTGGTCGCGCTATTGTTGTTGATCTTGTTTACGTGCTGGGGCCTTATAAATTCCCCATTCCGATGGGACATTCCCTTATTGCCCAACCAACCAGTTGCCGTAGATGCGATTCCCGACATAGGGGAGAACCAACAGATTGTCTTTACGCAATGGCAAGGCCGTTCCCCCCAGGATATTGAGGACCAGATTACCTATCCCCTCACCTCCAGTTTACTGGGTGTTCCCGGGGTCAAGACCATCCGGAGCTCCTCCATGTTCGGTATTTCCAGTATCTATATCATCTTTGATGAAAATGTAGAATTCTATTGGAGTAGAAGCCGTATTCTGGAAAAACTGAATTCCCTGCCCTCGGGCCTGCTCCCGGAAGGGGTAAATCCTACTTTGGGTCCGGATGCCACTGGTCTGGGACAGATCTTCTGGTACACCTTGGAAGGTCGGGACAAAAATGGCAAGGTAACCGGAGGTTGGGATCTTCAGGAATTGAGAAGCATTCAAGACTATTATGTAAAATATGGACTCGCGGGAGCCGGTGGGGTTTCGGAGGTCGCATCCATTGGCGGTTTTGTCCAGGAGTACCAAATTGATGTGGATCCCGAACTGATGAAACAGTACAACATAGATCTTGGTCAGGTCGTAAAGACTGTTAAAGAAAACAATCAGGATATAGGTGCCCAGACCTTGGAAATCAACCAAGTAGAATATCTGGTTCGCGGTTTGGGATATGTGAAATCCGTTGCCGATATCGAGAATTCTGTCGTTGCTTCTGAAAATTACACGCCCATCCATATCAAGGATATCGCCAAGGTGTCCTTAGGCCCGGCAGAGCGACGTGGCATATTGGACAAGGAAGGGGCCGAAGTCGTGGGGGGGGTCGTGGTAGCCCGTTATGGCGCCAATCCTATGGCAGTCATTGGTAATGTTAAGGACAAGATCAACGAAATTAGTGCCGGACTCCCATCCAAGGTTCTATCGGATGGGCGTACCTCCCAATTGACAATTGTTCCCTTTTATGATCGCACGGAACTGATACAACAAACCTTGGACACGCTGGATGAAGCCTTGACCTACGAAATCTTGATCACGATATTGGTCATCATTGTAATGGTCTTTAATTTGAGGGCATCCCTGCTTATCGCCGGATTGCTTCCCATAGCCGTACTTATGGTATTTATCTCCATGAAAATATTCAACGTCGACGCCAATATTGTAGCGCTTTCGGGAATCGCCATTGCCATTGGCACAATGGTGGATGTCGGGGTGATTTTGTCGGAAAACATCATCCGGCATTTGGACATCGACAAGGGAAAATCGCCTACCGATACCGTTGTTTACAAAGCTACTTCCGAGGTTTCCGGGGCCATACTTACGGCCGTACTGACCACCATTGTAAGCTTTATCCCAGTTTTTACCTTGACCGGGGCCGAGGGCAAGCTCTTCCATCCGCTCGCTTTTACAAAAACGGCGGCGTTGGCGGCATCCCTGGTCGTGTCACTATTCCTAATTCCACCCTTTGCTGCGTACCTATTCCGCAAAAAAACAACTAGACAAACTATCCGCTATGCAATAAATGCAGGTTTGGCTATTTTGGGTATTACCGCGGTTGCCTACGGGTACTGGTTGGGGCTTCTTTTGGTAGGATTTGCGATTACAGGGATACTGAAGGACGAGGACATCGCCTCAAAATTATCCCCGAAACTGGTACTTCGAGACAAAGATTTTAATATCATCAATATCGGACTCTGCGCCCTCTCACTCATTCTGATGTTGGCCATATACTGGCGACCGATGGGTTTTGATCGCAGTGTCGGAATAAATATAGTTTTTGTGGGCTTGGTATGTGTGTCCGTATTCGGGATATTTGCCTTGCTGCGATATTACTATACCCGGATCTTGGATTGGGCCCTTCAAAATAAACTGCTTTTTCTCAGTATCCCAACGACGGTTGTTATACTAGGGACGATAATCATGCTCAATACCGGTAAGGAATTTATGCCATCGCTCAACGAAGGGTCCTTTCTCCTTATGCCCACTTCCCTGCCACATGCCGGAATACAGGAAAACAAGAAGGTTTTACAGCAACTGGACATGGCCGTGGCCTCTATCCCCGAAATAAAAACGGTGGTCGGAAAAGCGGGGCGAACGGAGTCGGCATTGGACCCCGCTCCCCTATCCATGTACGAAAACATGATCGAATACAAACCCGAATATATCCTAAATGCATCTGGCGAGCCACAACGGTTTAAAACCAATGAAAAAGGCCAATTTTACCTGAAAGATGGTGGATTTACGGATAACCCTAACCGTACAAAAACCGCAAATAAGGAACCGAACGATACCGTTGGGGTGCACCGGATAATCATTGATCCAAGCATTACTTCTAAAAAACTTATACCCGACGAAGACGGTGACTACTACCGCAATTGGCGGCCACAAATAAAATCCCCTGATGATATTTGGAACGAAATTGCTAAAGCAACAAAGTTCCCAGGGATTACCTCCGCTCCCAAATTGCAGCCCATTCAGACACGATTGATCATGTTGCAAACCGGAATGCGCGCCCCTATGGGAATCAAAGTAAGGGGACAGAGCCTAGAGCAGATCGAAGATTTTGGAGTCCGGCTAGAATCGATCTTAAAGCAGGCCACGGGAGTTAAAAAGGAAGCCGTCTTCGCCGATAGGATCGTAGGCAAACCCTATCTGCTTATTGATTTGGATAGGGATAAATTGGCACGATACGGCATTGGCGTGGCGGACGTTCAAGAAATACTCGAAGTTGCCGTGGGTGGTGAGATTCTCTCCAAGACCGTGGAAGGTCGGGAGCGTTACGGAATACGTATCCGCTATCCCAGGGAACTTAGAAACAGTCCGTTGGAATTAAAAAACATCTATGTGCCCGTTGCCGGAGGAAACAGGGTGCCACTTGGAGAGCTGGCCACTATACGATATGAAAAGGGGCCACAGGTCATAAAAAGTGAGGACACCTTCCTCGTAGGTTATGTGCTGTTTGACAAATTGGATGGATATGCGGAGGTCGATGTGGTTCAGAATGCCCAAAAGTTGGTGACCCAAAAAATAAAATCGGGAGAACTGCAAGTGCCCAAAGGAATAAGCTTTTCGTTTACCGGAAACTACGAAAATCAGTTGCGTGCAACCAAGACCTTATCGCTTATTGTCCCGCTCGCTTTGATTATCATCTTCCTAATCCTTTATTTTCAGTTCCGATCTATTGCTACCTCCATGATGGTATTTACGGGTATTACAGTGGCCTTTGCGGGAGGTTTTGTCATGATATGGCTTTATGGGCAGGGTTGGTTTCTCAATTTCAGTTTGTTCGGGGAAAACCTTAGGGACCTTCTTAATATGAAGACCATCAACCTTAGTGTTGCCGTTTGGGTAGGTTTTATCGCTCTTTTCGGTATTGCTACCGACGACGGGGTGATCATGGCCACCTACTTGACCCAGACATTTGACAAGGCAAACCCTAGGAGTATAAAAGAAATTCGTAATTCCACTGTGCAAGCGGCAAACAAAAGAATTAGACCTTGTTTAATGACAACAACAACTACCATTTTGGCCTTACTACCAGTACTGACATCCACCGGAAAGGGAAGCGACATAATGATTCCCATGGCAATACCGATTTTCGGTGGAATGTTGATAGATACTACTTCCTACTTCCTTGTACCGGTATTGTACAGTTGGAGAAAAGAACGCCTTGCCAAAAGAATCGCAAATAGGGAAACACAAAACATAACTATTGGACAATGACAAAACAGAAAACACAAATAAAATTGGTCTTGTTGTTCGGAATATGTCTTTCCGCTTTCAACAGCTATGGTCAGGATTTACAAACATTGATAGAAGACGCCATTTCCAACAATCCAGGGATTCAGAAGTTTGATCTTCAGTACAAGATCGCCACTGAAAAAGTAAATGAAGCTAACAGCTTGCCAAATACCGATTTTAATTTCGGGGTTATGGCAATATCTCCTGAAATGGAAATGCCAATGGAACGTTTTAATGTGTCCGTAATGCAAACCTTACCTTGGTTTGGAACCATATCGGCAAGGGAAGACTATGCTGCATCGATGGCAGATACCCAATTTGTGGAAGTAACAATCGCTAAGCGAAAACTTGCACTCAGCGTTTCCGATCTCTTTTACCAGCTCTATGAAATTAAGGCCATCCAAGAAGTGCTCAATGAAAATATAGCACTCCTGCAAACCTATGAACGCCTTGCGCTCACCTCCGTGGAAGTGGGCAGGGCATCCGCGGTAGATGTCTTGCGATTACAGATTAGGCAGAACGAGCTGAAACAGGAGATAGCCGTTTTAATTCAAAAAAACAAAGGCCTGCAGGCAGCTATGAACAGTTTGTTGAATCGGGATTACGACAATGAAGTGTCAGTGGTGCCCGCTTTGGAGATTCCGGTAAACGACAATTATTATAGCTACGAAAACTTGTCGGTAAATCCGGAGTTGCTCAAATATGACAAACTCTATCAATCTATCGAACAATCGGAGTTGGTGAACCAAAAAGAAAGTGGTCCTATGGTCGGTTTGGGTTTGGAATATATTAATCAGGACAATAGCCCCATGATAACCAGTCCTTATAAGGATATGATCATGCCAATGGTCTCCTTTTCCATACCCGTTTTTAACAATAAATACAAATCCCAAACCAAACAAAACGAGTTGCGAAAACTGGAGATAAAATCCCAAAAAAATGAGCGATTGAACAGTCTTAAAGCGAAGCTGTCGAAGGCTATATCCCAACGCAACGAGTCACGAATTAAGTACAGCACACAGGAGAAAAACTTAAAGCGAGCCAAAGATGCCGAAGAAATCCTCATCAAGAATTATGAAACCGGAACAATCGATTTTGATGACGTCTTGGACATTCAGGAGTTACAATTAAGGTTTCAAATGGACAAAATAGCATCGATTAGAAATTATTACGAACAATCAGCGATCATTAACTACTTAGTGTCCGCCCTTTAAGGTAAGGTAGGCAGAAAATAATTATAAACACTTTAAATCAAATAGAAATGACAAACAGAACAAATGCCGTAACAGTAATGAAGAGTATTTCAATTTTTGCCTTCGTGGCACTGCTAATATCTTGTAAAGAGAATCAGAAACAGTCGAATAGTAAAGTCGAATCCAATTCGGTAGAACAAACTTTGAAAAAAGAAGGGATTGGGATTACCTTTACAGAAAGTGAAAAAGAAGCAATTTTTGATCAATATCTGAATATAAGGGATGCCTTGTTTAATTCCGATACCATGGCCGCCAAAGAGGCCGCCCAAGAATTGGCAGATGAAGTATCGGAAACCAAGATCAAAAACGCTGCCGAAGAGATTGCCTTCTCGGATGATATTGAAATGCAGCGAAAGGCGTTTCAGGAATTGAGTACGGAAATAGAGCCCCTACTCAAGGGATCCCTGGCATCGGGAGAAATTTATAAGCAATACTGCCCCATGGCCTTCGAACACAAGGGAGCAGCGTGGTTGTCCGATTCCAAGAAAATACTAAATCCTTATTTTGGTGAAAAAATGCCCCGTTGTGGGACGGTCCAAGAGACGATTCAGTAGACGAGAGACATAGGTATTTCAGAGCGCACCAAAATTAAGGAATCAGATATCTAACATCTAATATCCAAACAATGACACACACCTATCATATACACGGAATGACTTGTAACGGTTGCCGAAGCCATGTGGAAAAAACCCTTAATGCTGTAGCGGGGGTTTCCAAGGCTACGGTAGACCTGAAAAAAGCAGAAGCTGTTATCGAAATGGACAAGCATATTCCTATCGAAAGATTCCAGGAGGCTCTAAAAAAGGATGGAGGCAGTTATAGCATTCATACGCCTGGAAACCATAATCATGATACAACCACAAAGAAAAAGACTTCCGCCTCCGCGGAGGTGACAGGTACTTTTTACTGTCCGATGCATTGCGAGGGTGACAAGACCTATGACAAACCTGGGGATTGTCCGGTTTGCGGTATGGACCTGGTTAAGGAGCAAAGTCTGGCTCCTTCATCGGAAACCCAGTATACCTGCCCCATGCACCCGGAAATTGTGAAAAACGAACCTGGCAGCTGCCCCATCTGTGGGATGGACCTTGTACCTATGGAACCCGATCTATCGGTGGAGGAGAAAACCTATCAAAAACTAAAGAAGAAATTGTGGTGGGCCGCAGCCTTTACGTTGCCTATCTTTTTGGTCGCCATGAGCGACATGTTGCCCACTAACCCGTTCTATGAACTTATGCCCGAAAAATATTGGAACTGGGTGCAGTTCGGACTTTCGCTTCCAGTGGTGTTCTACGCCACATGGATGTTCTTTGAACGGGCCTACAGAAGTATAAGGACATGGAACCTAAACATGTTTACCCTAATAGGCATCGGTGCCGGGGCAGCGTGGCTCTTTAGTGTCTTTGGACTGTTCTTCCCCGATTTCTTTCCGGCGCAATTTAAAACGGAGTCGGGAGCGGTACATGTCTATTTTGAGGCTGCAACGGTCATCCTAACCTTAGTGCTTTTAGGGCAAATGCTGGAAGCCAGGGCCCATAGCAAAACCAATTCTGCCGTAAAGGAACTACTAAAACTTGCCCCGAACACGGCAGTAAAAGTAGTGGATGGCGAGGAAAATAAAGTTTCCATTCACGATATTGAAATAGGTGATATTCTTCGGGTAAAACCCGGTGATAAAATTCCGGTGGACGGATTAATTACCGAAGGGGAGACCTCTGTTGACGAATCGATGATATCCGGGGAACCCCTCCCTGTGAGCAAGGCTGTAGGCGACTCGGTGAATAGTGGAACGATCAACGGCAACCAGTCGTTTTTAATGAAGGCAGAAAAGGTAGGTTCCGATACCCTGCTCTCCCAGATTATCAAAATGGTAAACGACGCCAGTCGAAGTCGGGCCCCAATTCAGAATTTGGCGGATAAGGTCAGTGGGTATTTTGTCCCAATTGTGGTTCTTATTTCGGTGATTACCTTTATTGTTTGGGCCATTTGGGGCCCTGAACCCACTTACGTCTATGCCTTTGTGAACGCCATAGCCGTGCTGATTATTGCCTGCCCCTGCGCCCTTGGTCTGGCAACACCCATGTCCGTTATGGTAGGTGTTGGGAAAGGGGCCCAAAATGGGGTGTTGATCAAGAATGCCGAAGCTCTGGAAAAAATGAACAAGGTAGATACCCTGATCGTTGATAAGACTGGTACCCTGACCGAGGGAAAGCCAACCGTGGAAGAAATAGGAACCGTTGCAGAAAATTTTAAGAAAGAAACCGTATTGCAATATATCGTTTCCATTAACAGCCAAAGCGAACACCCCCTCGCCGACGCTACCGTAAAATACGGAAGGGAGCAGGGAGTCAAAATTCTTAAGGTAGAAGGGTTCAATGCCGTGTCCGGAAAAGGGGTGGAAGGAACCATCGACAAGAAGCAGGTTGCTTTAGGAAATGCCAAGATGATGGAATACGCCAGCGCCAAAATTACATCCTCCCTGGAACAAAAAGCCCGGTCCTACCAAAATCTAGGTAAAACCGTTTCTTATCTGGCTGTTGACAAAGAGGCCATCGGATTTGTAGTTATAGGAGATCAAATAAAAAAGACTACGGCAAAGGCCATAAAAGTATTGCAAGAGCACGGAATCGTGGTTATTATGTTGACCGGAGACAATGAAAATACCGCGAAATCGGTAGCCGAAGAACTGGGCCTCAGCGATTTTAAAGCGGGTATGCTCCCCGAAAATAAAATGAAGGAGGTAGAACGATTACAATCCGAAGGCAAGATCGTTGCCATGGCCGGAGATGGCATCAACGACGCCCCGGCCTTGGCAAAAAGCAACGTAGGTATCGCCATGGGTACGGGAACGGACGTGGCCATAGAAAGCGCCGGTATTACCTTGGTCAAAGGGGACCTCCACGGTATCGTTAAGGCCCGTAACTTAAGTGAGGCCACAATGCGCAACATAAAACAAAACCTGTTTTTTGCGTTGATCTACAATGCAATTGGAGTTCCTATTGCTGCCGGGGTGCTATTTCCATTTTTGGGTATTTTGCTGTCTCCCATGATAGCCGCTGTGGCCATGAGTTTTAGTTCAGTTTCGGTCATTGGCAATGCCCTGAGACTAAGAAATGTGAAGGTCGATTGAAAAAATAGAAAAGAGGGAAGAGAGTAAAGAACATAGAAAAAGAGATCTATTAAGCTAAAAAAAGGCCATTCTCTTTTCTCCTTTCTCCTTTTTCAAATACATCTGTTAAGTATAAAATGTACAACTTATGAAGCGTAACTTTTTCTATATAACCTTGGCCCTGCTCGTTGGATTGTTGGGCGGATATTTCATTTTTAGCGACTCCCATAAGGAAAGTCGATCCAAATCCGAGGTCCACGACCATGGTGGCGAAAACACAGTTCAAATGTGGACGTGCTCCATGCACCCCCAGATCATGCTACCGGAACCCGGTGACTGTCCTATCTGTGGTATGGACCTTATCCCCGCCAACAGTTCCGGGGACGGACTTGTAGCGGGTCAATTTCGACTTTCAGAAAATGCCCAGGCACTGGCCAACATTCAAACCTCAACAGTCGGAGAAGGCAACCTCAATGGAAACGAAATGAAACTTTCCGGCAAAATTATCGTCAATGAAGACACAAAATCTACCCAACCGGCCCATTTTGACGGACGGATAGAAAAATTGTACGTCACTTCCCTGGGGCAAATGGTAACTATGGGACAGCCCGTAGCAGATGTGTATTCACCTTCTCTTGTAAGCGCACAGCAAGAGCTTCTTACAACTTATAAAATGAGGGAGAACCAGCCACAGCTTTATAGAGCGGTAAGGGAAAAATTTAAAAATTGGAGGATACACGATTCCCAATTGGACCAAATAATAAGCACCGGAAAAGTTATCGAGACCTTAACTATTAGTTCCCATGTTACCGGTATAGTCACGGAAATTCTAGTAGCGCAAGGCAATCATATCAGGACCGGAGTACCCCTGTTTAAAGTGGCCAATTTAAATACCGTGTGGGCTTCGTTCGACGCATATGAGAACCAGATTAGGCTAATTAAAAAAGGTCAGAAAATTAAAGTGACCACCAACGCCTATCCCAACAGGGAATTCGATGCCAAAATCTCCTTTATAAATCCAGTACTCGATACAAAGACGCGAACCGTTGAGGTAAGGGCGGTACTTGATAATAGGGATAAGCTATTAAAACCTGGAATGTTTACAGAAGCCCATTTGGCAGGGCAGTCAGATAATACCGCTACCTCAATAGTCATACCAAAAAGCGCTGTCCTCTGGACCGGAAAGCGATCTGTCGTATATGTAAAACCAAGACCGGAAGAGTCAATTTTTGAAATGCGGGAAGTACTCCTGGGCAAGGAAACAGAGAACAGCTACGAAATTGATAATGGCCTGAAACCCGGGGATATCATTGTTACGCACGGGGCCTTTACGGTAGATGCAGCTGCCCAATTGCAAGGTAAAAACTCCATGATGACAACAGCATCGGCACTGAGGCAAGAAGTATCCCTCTCCCAAGGTTTTCAAGCTGGTTTGGAATCTTTACTTCCCTCCTATTTTAATCTAAAGGATGCCCTCGTAGCCTCCAATCCTGACCAAGCTATGGAAATGGCAACCGCTTTGGAGAAAAAATTAAGTGAACTTAACACTTCACAACTACTGCCAGTGGCCCTTAAAAAAATGGATAAGGTAAAGGATATGGCCGATCTTATAGCTAAAAACGACGATCTGGAATATCAACGCAACCATTTTGCCACCCTGTCAGATGCTTTGACCACTTTGGTATCTAGCTTAACTTCCTTTGATCAAAAGATTTTTATACAAAGGTGCCCCATGGCCGAGGATCACAGCGGCGCAATCTGGTTGAGTCTTGAGCAGGAAATAAGAAATCCCTATTTTGGGGAGGATATGATGGATTGTGGTAGCACGATAAGGGAATTGGGGCGATGAATTTTTATTTTTGCCTCTGGGGTATGGTGCAAAGCAATTAGCTTTGTATCTTTCACCTTTTTTATAGAAAATTCCCAATAATAAGCTAGGGATCCACGATCTCGCCCCCACTATGGAACAACCCTCCATTTACCCATTTGGAATTCGTATAGACCAACCCATCACCACTTTGACCGATATGCTGGTCGCCCTGGTCTGTTTCTATGCTTTTTTCAAGCTGATCGACCACAAGGCCGATTACCGAATTTATGTACAGGCCCGCGCTTATTTTTTTTGTATGGGGTTAGCTACTTTTATCGGAGCTATTGTAAGCCATGGATTTCTTTACGCGCTTAGTCCTTCCTGGAAGTTTTTGGGATGGGCCTTTGCCATGTACGCCGTAAACCGATTGGAACGCGCTATGATCTACTATTCCAGACCCTTGATGAGCTCAAAATTAACCCGGTTTTTTGATCGGTTCAACGTACTGGAACTTATTGTATTTGCCGGTTTGGCCTACGGAAATTTGCTGTTCGGGTTCTTTGACATGGACTCATTTATTTTTGTTGAAATCCACTCTGCCTACGGCTTGATCGTATTTGTATTCGGTTTTAGTATTTTCAACTATATCAAAAGGGGTCATAACCGGGATGTTCTGTACTTTCTTTGGGCCGTTGTGGCGGCGGCTTGTGCCGCTTTGTTCTTTTCTTTAAAAATAAGTATCAGCAAATGGTTCAACCATGTAGACATTAGCCACGTGTTTATGGCGATATCCGCTTTTTTATTTTATTTGGGATTTGTAAAAGTTTTATCCCGGACCAAAAATGGGCTAATAGACGCAGATGGCGAGCATCCCAAAAAAAACCTGGTCTCGGAATAAGGGGAACCCGATGCAGACGTACAAGCAATTAATTGGGTAGGAATATTTGTTATTGGACTATGAGTTGTTTTGTGGTAACGTATTATTTTGATGAAATTGACAGCGATAGCGCTTAAAATATAAGAGGACTAGGTGCAGACCGTTGCGGGAAAATGGTCTCCCATACAAGGTATCCCAAAATAATGGGCAACATATTCCGGTTATTAGGTTGTTATAAAAAGGATTTTTATCGATACCGTTAAACCTTCTTCCAAAAATAAGGGGTGAGCAAGATAAGTACGGTAAAGAGTTCCAGCCTGCCGGAGAGCATCAAAAAACTGCACCACCATTTACCAAGGGCGGGAAGACTATTAAAATTTGCCAAGGGGTGCAAAGTACCAAATGCAGGGCCCACGTTGCCCAAAGAGGAGGCTGCCCCGCCAATGGCCGACTCAAAATCGAGACCCAAAAATCCGAGTACCAAGGCCCCAATGATAAACAACAGCATATAAAGCACAAAGAAGGCGATTATGTTGTATACAATATGCTCTTTTACCGTCTTCTTGTTGTAACGTACCGGTATAACGGCGTTGGTATGTAAGGTCCGCTTAAATTCCAGCACTCCGTTCTTTATGATCAAGAGATGGCGCATCACCTTAATACCACCCGCTGTCGAACCTGCACAACCTCCTAAAAACATCATCCCAAAAAAGTAAATGGTCAAAAACGGGGTCCAATTCGTAAAATCGGCGGTTACAAATCCCGTAGTCGTAACTACGGTAAGCACTTGGAAAAGGGCATGTCTAAATGCCCCCTCCCCTTCGCCCCATACCATAGGATGGTAATTGGAGACGGGAACATGCGCCTGAAAATAAATGACCAAAGCGGCTA
Source organism: Cerina litoralis (assembly GCA_022008415.1). Taxonomy (GTDB): domain Bacteria; phylum Bacteroidota; class Bacteroidia; order Flavobacteriales; family Flavobacteriaceae; genus Cerina; species Cerina litoralis. Next base: position 20,509 of record JAIRBC010000012.1, on the reverse strand, counting down.
TGAGTGTAAACGTTATAATAAACCCCGTATAAAACCTAAATTCCTCATCCCTTAACACCCTTTGTATCTTGCCTTTAAAGGCAAAATAGCTCAATACAAAATTGCTGCCGGCCAAAAACATAAACAGGATAACAATGTATTGGATCAGCGGCTGATTGTTCCAGTAGGCCAAGCTAGCGTTCTTGGTTGAGAACCCCCCCGTAGATAAAGTGGCCATAGAATGGTTGATGGCATCAAAATAAGACATTCCGGCAAACTTTAGCAAAATAGATTCGGCGATGGTATATCCCAAATATATTAACCATAGACGTTTTGCCGTATCCGTAATCCTAGGGTGCAATTTGTCGCCAGTGGGGCCGGGTGCCTCCGCTGCGAACAACTGCATGCCACCAATGCCCAACAAGGGAAGGATAGCAATGGCCAAAACAATTATCCCCATGCCCCCGATCCAATGGGTAAGGCTGCGCCAAAAAAGTATGCCCTCTGGCAAACCCTCAATGTTGTCCACTATGGATGCCCCAGTGGTGGTGTAGCCAGACATGGTTTCAAAAAACGCATTGGTAACACTGGGAATAGCCCCGGAAAAAAGATAGGGCAACATACCGGATACCGACATGATAATCCAACCCATGGTTACGATAATATATCCCTCCCTGGTCTTGACCTCCTTTTTGTGCCCACGGGTAAGGAACATGGCCATAACCCCAACTATCATGGTAATAATCGCAGCCAGGGAAATGTGCAATGTAACCCCATCACTGTATACACCACTGACAACCGCCGCCGAAAGCATAAAAAAACCATTGCAGAGCAATAGTAAACCCATAAGGTGAAAGATAATCTGTGAGTTGATGCGCATTTTATAATTAAACTAGAATTACAGGAACAATTTTTCTATTTTCGGAATCGCCCTAGGCAAACAACAGACCACAACCCTATCCCCTTCCCTAATTTCAAACCCACCCAAGGCAATAATTCCCTCTCCGTCCCGTACAACGCCCCCTATCGTCGCCGATTGGGGGAAATCTAAATTCCGGATGGCCTTGCCATTGACCGCCGATGTAACTTTTACCCTAAACTCGAGAATCTCCGCATTAACGTTGTTTAGACGGGTAAGGGCAACAACTTCGCCTCTCCTTACGTAACGGAATATATTATTTGCTGCCAATAGCTTTTTATTGATCAGGGTGTCGATACCAATGGAATGGGACAATTGAAAATAATCGACATTCTCGACAAGTGCGATTGTTTTAATATTGTTTTTGGATTTCACCATAAGACAGGACATAATATTGGTTTCCGAATTGCCGGTTACCGCAATAAAGGCATCCATGGATTCAAGGCTTTCCTCCTCCAACAATTCCACATTTCTCCCATCCCCATTAATAATCAGGGCATTTGGAAGATCATCGGCCAACTCGAACGCCTTATCCTTGTTCTTCTCTATGAGTTTAACGTTCAGTCTACTGGCACATAAATCGCGTGCGGTTTTAAAACCTACTTTGCTCCCGCCTAAAATCATGACGTTCTTCATTTCCTTCTTCTGCTTGCCCGTAAGCTTATAGAGCTCGTCCACCCCGGTCTTAGTGGTAATAAAATACACTTGATCCCCTGCTTGAAAAAGCGTATTCCCCCGAGGAATCAAAGTAAATTGGGTTCCCTTCCGTTGCAGTGCTATTGGCATAAAATGGAGCTCGGGAAAAATTTCGGCAACTTCCTTAACCATTTTGCCTATAAAAGGTGCGGATTTGGGCATAGAAACCCCGATGATGATCAAGGCACCTTCCTCGAATTCAAAAGTGTCGTTGAAGGCGGACTGGTTGAGGAGGAGTTGGATTTCCGTGGCCGCCAGTTCCTCTGGTGAGATGAGCTCGTCTATCCCCAATTGGGAAAAATTTATAGCTTTCTTATTATCTATAAATTCGGTGTTGGATATTCTGGCAATTGTTCTTTTACAGCCCAGCTGTTTCGCCAAAAGACATAAGGTAATATTGGTGGTTTCGGAAGAAGTAACCCCAATTACCAAATCGGATTTGTCTACCCCAGCGTCCTTTAAAACCGCTATGGAGGTGGCATCCCCTTTTAAAACCCGGATATCCAAATGGGTATCCGCATAGGCCAAACTCTCTTTATGGCTATCTATCAAGGTAATATTCTGGGATTCGTAGGAAAGGAGTTTTGCCAAATGAAAGCCTACTTCACCCGCTCCTGCTATGATAATTTTCATTTAAAATTATAATTAATTAGGTCAAATACCATTCCGAGGATTATAAATTCATCTCAAGCACAAGGTACAAAATATGGATTCTGAATTCCGAATTTTATAAACTCATAATCTTTTCTCTATCAGTTCGGGTTTTTTGAAATGAAATGCGATACCGCACAAAGATACCATTGCCGTAATCAGAAAGAACACCATACTGATGCTAACCGATGTATTTTGGTCCAAGGCCAACCATGTGGCCCCGTAATAAAATGTCACTTCCCTACTTCCGATTCCCCCGATGGTCAACGGTAGTACGGAAACTATGGAGGATACGAGAAAAATAAGTAAATAGGCCATAATATCCGTATCGATATGTAACGCTTTCAAAATAAAAAAGACACTGGCCAACTGGGCCAATTGGACCAAGGAGGAGCAGCCTATCGATTTCCAAAAAACCGGAAGAACATAGGCGAAGAATCTTTTGTTCAGAAACCAAAAAACCATCAAACTGGTAATGGTACCTAATCCAAAAAATATTCTAAAATCGGAGAGCACGCCGGTTTTTATCACCATCGCCAATAAACACGCATAAATAAATAATAGCAGCATACCGCTGAGTCGATCCAGCACCAAAACAGCTACCACCCTTTTAGTGGCAACATCGAACCTCTTTTTAATCAGATATCCCTTGTAAGCATCCCCCCCAATACCGCCCGGTAAAAAAAGATTGTAGAACATTCCCAAAAGATATAGTTTTAAGTTACTGCTTTGGGTCAAGGGAATATTCAACCGATGAAAATATTGGTTTAATCGAAATGCGGCAATAACTTTCGATAACACAAAAAGGGTAATGGCCAATACCAAAAAAAAAGGGGTGGCCCCACCGATAACGGAAAGAACATCAGCAAAGTTTATCTTAGTAAAGACAAAATAGACCAAAATTAGACTGAGGACTATTTTAAAGATCGTGACAAATTGTTTACGCTGCTTTACCACCAACATAGACTTTTTTAATGCGGTAAGGTCTTTTTTTCTGCGATTCATAGTATGTACGAATCAATAATTCCATCACTATACCAATAGTAAACAATTGTATCCCTGCCAAAATAAACATCATTCCGAAAATTAGCAGCGGTCGATTTCCGATATCATGACCCATAAATTTGACGATTAGAAGATAAATATTGATCGTAACCCCTAAAACGATCAACAGCACCCCCAGAATACCAAAGAGATGTATGGGGCGTTGAAAATACTTTCGTATAAAGAGAAGCAACATCATATCGGCCACCACCTTAAAGACCCGTTCGAGACCATATTTGGACTCTCCGGCATGTCTGGCATGATGTTTTACCGGTACCTGTTTGATCTGGGCCCCTTCCAAATAAGCCAATAGGGTTATAAATCGATGCATCTCACCGTATAGGTTCAGTTCCTTGGCTATATCCCTGGTAAATACCTTAAGGGCGCAACCATTGTCCTGAATGTCTAGTTTCGTGACCCGTCTTGCCAAAAAATTGGCAATCTTCGAGGGAATCTTTTTAACAAGGGAATCCTTTCTTTTTTGACGAATTCCCGTAACTAAATCGAATTCCCCGCTTACTGCGTACTCCAACATGTGGGGAATATCGCTGGGATCGTTCTGCAGGTCGCCGTCCATGGTGATAATATAATCCCCGTGGGCGTAATCTATACCGGCCGCCAAGGCTAAACTCTGCCCATAATTCTTTTTTAACTCGATGAGATTTACTTTATCATCACCCATGTTCTTCACCACTTTGCGCGTGGCATCCGATGAGAAATCGTCTACATAAATTATCTCATACCTACACCCTACCAAACTCTCATGGATTTTCTGGGTGAGCAGCACTACATTTTCTTCCTCGTTGTAAAGCGGGACAACTATTGACAGGAGGGCGTTGGTAACTGCTTTCATTTGGTTCGGTTTTAGGATAGGGACAAATTTAATGTTTTTATTCCCACCGCTGGGATTATAACGATCAAGCTTGGTCGGAATTGATCGGGTTCAATTTATTTTTATGTTCCCGTGTCATGCCAAGCCAATAGCTTTGGCATTACCGCTGCATTTTTTGCCCAGTTCCGACAAAAAATCAACGACTGCCTTAACCGGCCTTTCCGCTTGGACTAGATACGAATAATTTTTCCTAGGTAATCTACTAAATTAATTTTAGAAGCTTTTCTGCCGCCTTCAAAGGTGACATTCTGCTCTCCATAACCTCTTGGAGCAGTTTTTCCTTTTGTTCTTTTACCACAGAATTTTCTTGCATTTTTCGATTTAGGCCTTCTTCAAAGGCCTGAAGGAACCAATATCTATTTTGCTCCTTTCTCTTGGACAAAAAATGTCCATTTTCCGTAGTTTCCCCTATATACTTTACAATCATTTCCCACACCTCCATTATCCCGGTATTTTCTTGGGCCGAACACAGGAGTACTTTTGGGACCCATCCATTTTCTTTTGGTGGATACAAGTGAAGGGCCCTTGAATATTCCATTTTGGCCCTTTTAGCCATGGGCAGCCTCTCTGCATCGGCTTTATTGATTGCAATAGCATCGGCCATTTCCACTATGCCTCTTTTTATTCCCTGCAGCTCGTCCCCTGCCCCTGGCAATTGCAGCAATAGAAAAAAATCGACCATCTGGTGTACCGCAATCTCGCTCTGGCCAACGCCTACGGTTTCAATCCATATAATATTGAAACCGGCTGCCTCACAAAGCACAATACTCTCTCGGGTCTTACTCGCAACCCCTCCAAGGGAATTCCCCGTTGGCGTGGGACGTATATAGGCGTTGGGGTCTTTGGCCAGGTTTTGCATCCGGGTCTTATCTCCCAAAATACTCCCTTTACTCAAGGAACTGCTGGGATCTACAGCAAGTACCGCCACCTTATGTCCCAATTCCGTCAGCAGACTTCCAATCCCGTCTATAAAAGTACTCTTTCCTACCCCCGGGACACCCGTAATGCCGATACGAATACTTTTGGCACCATAAGGTAAACTTTCCTCTATAATTTTATTGGCGATCTGGTGATGATCGGATCGGGCGCTCTCTACCAAACTTATTGCCCTGGCTAGGGCCATTTTATTGCCCCGAAGCAGTTCCTGGGTCAGATCCTTGTAATCCACGGATCGGGGAACGGACCGTGAAGATTTAATTTTAGATATGGCATCCACATTAAGATTTGATGGAGTCGGTTTCCCTTCTCCAAAGTTTTCTTTCGATGCTTTCGATCTTTTCTTGGGTGTATTCAAAAGTTCTACGATTTATTTTGCCCGGTTAGCCCATCCGATATATACATAACGCCCGTTTTAAAAACAATCCCTTCCACTTCCTGCCCGACCTTGATACAGCCAGGTGTTCGCGTAGGCCTCGCAATCCTTGTTCATTGATATTTTAGCTCAGACATTCTACCCTATGGACAGCCGTTAAGTAGAGACCCTTTTTAAATACGGGTACTCTTCGAAATTTATTCGACTCCAAAAATAAATTCCGATTCATTTAAATACGTCTCGCCAGGTTTTAAAACGCTGGAAGGAAAATTGGGTTGGTTAGGCGCATCGGGATAATTCTGGGTCTCAAAACAAATCGCGGGAAATCCTGGCGGAGTATATATGACTACCGCGGGTTGATTGGTGATGACCTGCATTGAAATTCCCGACTTATCGGAATGCACGTACCCTGCGATGTTTGTATTCTTATCTATGACCATTGGGTCGTCCAATCGGATCGGGCCTATTTTCTTTTTCTTTAAAAAATCGTATTTTGTGTTTTTAACCGGCAGAATTCTTCCCGTGGGGAGAAGGTTTTCCCGGGTTTCCAAAACTTGGGGACAGTTGAGCTGTAGGTCGTACCCATTAATTTTATCGGCGTCGTCCAGTCTAAAATAAGAATGGTTCGTCAGATTTACAACCGTCGTTTTATCGGTAGTGGCCCTGTGGTCTATATGGAGCACATTGCCAGATAACTTATAGGTTACGGATACCTGCAGATTACCTGGATATCCTTCTTCCATAGCTACACTGAGATAGGTTAGCCTTACAAAGGGCTCCTCCCCGTCGTGTACCTTTTCTATTGTCCAATACTTCTTTCCGAATCCGACTTTCCCCCCATGAAGGTGTACCCCGTCCTTGGCGTAGATCGGGTACCTTTTTCCCTCTAGGACAAACCCACCTTGGGAAATTCGTCCAGCATACCTTCCGACGCATACACCCATGGCTTTTTTATCGTCTATATATTTTGTTGGCTCCTCATAACCGGCAACTACATTGGTAGGGGTACCGAATTTATTCTTGACCATCAATTTTTGGATAACGGCCCCAAAATCCAATACCGTAAGGGTAATAAAGTCGTTTTTTATGGTGACTTGATTCATATTATCGCTTTTTAATTACTGAACTGGTTTAAACTTTTTCTATTTGCCAAATCCCGAAGCTTCAGGGCTATGCAACTTAAAAAAGCCAGTCCGAAAGGTCATTCTGTCGGACCTTCAAGTGGACAAAAAAATGTCTAATTTTCGCTAAACGCAAAAAGATTAAACCCGCTCATTAAATATTCCATCTTAAATTTCCTCTTCACCTCGAAATTCCGCATACCCGGCCGGATGGCAAAATAGGGCAGATTGCACTCTAATTTGGTTATTTTTGAATACGACGGCTATGGTCATGCAACTAAAAAAGACTTCATTGATTACGTGCCAACCGTTCGGGGCTCAGTGCAAATCCAATAATCAAGATGAATTCCAAGTATAAAAATACCCTTTTTTGTCACATTGAAAAATTTTAATCGTCCTTATGACAAGGATCTCAAAACCCGCAAAGAAACCGGCCTTATGTTTCAGATAGATTTGGTTGCGCAATGCAAGGCGAACGACCGAAAGGCGCAAATGAAACTTTACGATCAGTACTGTAATGGTATGTTCTGTGTTGCCATGCGCTATCTGGGAAATAAGGACGACGCCGAAGACGTGGTGCAGGAGTCATTTATCAGGGCGTTTCAAAAAATTAACCAATACAAAGGCGAGGTCACTTTTGGTGCGTGGTTAAAAAAAATCGTTATCAACAAGAGCATCGATTTTATAAGATCCAATAAAAGACGCTTTGAAGAACTTAACGAAAGCATACACATTGTAGAAGACGAGGATTGGAACGTTCCCGATGGAACGACCATAAAGGCAATACGTTGGGCTATGGAAGATATACCCGTAAAATACAAGTCTGTGGTGCAACTGTTTTTAATAGAAGGTTACGATCACGGTGAAATTGCGCAGATACTTAACATTACGGAATCGGCCTGTAGAACCCGTCTCTTGCGGGGCAAGGGATATTTAAAAGAATTGTTAAAGTCTAGAAACTATGTCACAGGATCTTAGAAAAATGTTCGAGGGAGAAAGAGAGAAACCTCTGTCAACGCTAAAAGAAGGGCATCGGGAACGCTTTCTGGAACGTTTGAACACCGAAATTCCCTTGCGCGACAGACCTCGATTCCATTTCGTAAGGATCGCAGCGACCATTTTGGTATTGGTGTGTACGGGTATACTTATCTGGAACAAGGACAACAACAAACCCAACGATGCACCGGCCACCACGACAACGGAGCACGACGACGCTACGGTCAACCCTTCAATTTCACTTGGAGATCTATCCCCGGACCTCAAAAAGGTGGAACAATATTACCTGGCCAACATCAATCTGGAGCTCGCACAATTGCAAGTTTCCAAGAAATATAGGAACGTAGTGGATGGCTATATGTCGCGCTTAGCCGATCTGAATGATGAATATTTAAGGTTGAACCAGGAGTTGAACCAAATGGGGCCAAACGAGCAAACGATAACCGCGCTTATTAAGAACTTGCAACTTAGATTGCAACTATTGTACAAACTAAAAGAAAAGTTAAACGAATTAAAAACCAAAAAAAATGAAACAGTCGCTTAAGACGATCCGAGCAATTACAATTGCTATTCTTGGATTAACCATGGTACAGGCCTTCGGACAAAAACAGACCAAAACCTATAAGGAAAATTTTAATGTTAACAAGGATGCCATTTTGGAACTGAACACCAGTAATGCGGATATAGAATTCGACACCTGGAACAAAGATCAAGTATCGGTGGTTGCGGTTGTGGAAATAGAAGGACTGACCCCGGAGGAAGCAAGCGGATATTTTGACGACCATGAGGTCAGGATTATTGGAAACAGCAACAAGGTTGAGGTATCTACTGGCGGTGGATACGGATGGGTCTTTAACCCGGAGATAAACCTGGAGGGATTGAATATTGCGATTCCGGATATCCCTGAAATGGAACCGCTGCTTCTAAATATACCCGATATACCCGATATACCGGAAATTGACGCTATGCCTCCCGTACCTATGGCACCGGTTCCTCCATTTGATTACGAGGCCTATAAAAAGGATGGCGAAAAGTACCTGAAGCAGTGGCAAAAAGACTTTCAAAAGAACTACGGTGAAGAATACCAGAAAAAAATGGAAGCGTGGGCCGAAAAAATGAAGGCGAAAAGGGAGGTAATGGAAGAGAAAAGAAGGGAGATGACAGAAGCGAGGGAAAAAGCCCGCGAACAGATGAATGAGGCCCGCGAACAACAAAGAGAGATACAACAAGAGGCTCGGGAAAAACAGCGGGAAGCGATGGAAGAACGCAGGGTGATCATGGCACAACAAAGGGGTCAGAGCAGAATTATCCTTAGGGATAGTGACCGAGGCGACAATATCTATTATCGGTCTTCGCATGGAAAGAACGAAAATATAAAGATAAGAAAGACAATAAAAATTAAAATGCCAAAATCGGTGCGTTTAAAAATGAACGTCCGCCATGGAGAGGTGAAATTGACGGGGGATACTAAAAACATGAGCGCAAACCTTTCCTATGCCACCCTTTTGGCAACCACAATTGATGGAATAAAAACCAACATCATGGCCTCCTACACCCCCGTAAGAGTCCAAAATTGGAACGAAGGCCAACTCAGGGCGGACTACTCGGAAAATATAGACCTTAAGGAAGTAGGAGTATTGACCTTAAATTCGATATCCTCCAATGTTACCATCGATCAAATGTTGAACAGCGCCCTAATTAAAAATAGTTTTGGGGTTTTGACGATCAATTCCGTTGCCCCAAATTTTACCAAGTTGGATATTTTCGTCGAAAATTCGGAATTGGACTTTTCACTGCCACAATCGGCTTTTGATATTCAAATTAACAGTACGGCATCTAACGTAAAGCCACCGGCCAAATTAACGCTAAAAAAGACAGGGGACGATAAAAAAAGTGCCTATTACAAAGGTTACCATTTAGAAGGTAACACGGAAAGGGATATCATTCTAAACTCTAAATATAGCGATATCGTACTAAAGTAACGGAAATCTAGCTTATGGGATCCTATGGAGTGGTATCGAAAAGTATGCCACTACTCTTGTAAATTTTATTTTTGCTATCCACGATGATGGCCTCAATACCATCCAGCTGGTCTATAAATGCCAATCCGGTATCCCTTCCCATAATGAACACCGCCGTGGCCAAGGCATCGCACATCTCGGCACTTTTGGAAAAAATGGAGACACTATTTATCCCTGTACTGGGATACCCAGTTCTAGGGTCTATTATATGGGAGTACTTTGCCCCGTTAAAAGTCACGAACTTCTCATAATTCCCGGATGTGGCCACAGAGGATTCTACGATGGGAACCCAGGAAAATATTTTCTCCTTGCTCAATGGGTTGGCGATTCCGATCAGCCATTTTTCCCCACTTGCTTTTGTTCCCCACGTGGTTAGATCTCCGGAAGCATTAATGATGCCCGCCCTTACTTGTTTGGATATTAAAAGTTCCTTGGTCTTATCCGCGGCATACCCCTTGCCTATTCCCCCCAAACCAATTTTCATTCCCGCATCCCTTAAGAAAACGGTACCCTGTTCTCTATTGAGGATTATCTTTTTATAACCCACCTTGGCTATTGATCGTTTTATTTGAAGAGGGGTGGGCGGATGGTTCATACTGCCATCAAATTTCCATACCTCGTCCATGGAGGCATAGGAAATGTCAAAGGCGCCATCGGTTATTTCCGATACCAGTTTTGCGCGTTCTAGAAGCTTAAATAGCTCATCGCTAACCTTTACCGGCCTAACCCCCGCATTTTTATTGATCAAGGAAGTCTCGGAATCCGGATCCCAGGATGAAATCATCTTCTCGATCCTTGCAATCTCCGCAATCGCTTCCTCTATATTAATATACCCAATTTCTTCGTTCTGTGCCACCACGGTTATATCGAACCTACTGCCCATCAATTTTACCGTCCGGTGAACGGTTACGTATTTGGGCTCTTGGGCATTGCCATAAACCAGAAAAAAAACTAAAACGAGAGGTAAAAATATCTTCACTTTACAAAAGAATTTAAAAGTGAGACATAATCTTGGGGCGGCATTTTCTTGTATCCGGTCTTGCCCAGTACCTGTTGTTTTTTGTCCAACAAGACAATTAAGGGAAAATAGCCATTGGGATTGTAGCTTTCGGCCAATCTGCCATTTTCGGCTGCTAGTGCCTTGGGTAGGCGATGTCCCTTTTTTCTAGGGAAATCTGCCCTGTAGAGTACTAGTCTCCGGGTTGCATAGATCTCGAATTCCGGTGAACTCCATACATCCCTGTCCAGCTTCATACACGGACCACACCAATCGGAACCAGAAAAAACCAATAAAATGGGTTTGTTCTCCTCATTGGCAGTAGCGACGGCTTCGGCGTAGTTTGGTTGCCAATCCTGTGAATACACAGCTAGGGACATGGATAGGCATAGGTATAAGGCAAAGTATTTCATGTTCTACGATTGGGGGAAAACGCAACAGTATCCAATACCTATTTAAGTCATTCAAAAATTCGTAACATAGTACCTGTCAATTCGGTTTTAAAAATTTTTAATGGTTTGGCGGTTTTACTATCGACCTGATTTAAGGGCGTGCCATTTTGGGCAAAACGAGATCCGTGAACATTACAGCGAAAAATACCTCCATCATCCTCAATGAACCGAACCTGATCATAAGATTCATGGCTACATATTTGACTGGCGGCAACATATGCTCCTTCTAAATTCTTGGCCACAACAACCAAGTTTTTAAGAACAAAATCACCATTATTGGCCAATTTGGCTCCTTCCGCCGAATTGAGGTCGATGGTAAAATCAACGCCATCAGGTACAGGTTTGATCTCTCCGCTTTCTTCATCTTTGGAACATCCATGTACACAGGGAAAAATTAGGGCAAACGCAGCTCCAGCACCTAAATTTCTCAAAAATTCCTTTCTCTCCATACCTATGTCATTTATATTAGAACAACGACCAAAAATCCGTATTCGTATACCTTAATTATGATCTAGGCAAACTTTAACGGAGTATCCCAATTTTTTGGGCAACGAAAAACGAAGCTAAGCGGATGTACTTAAAGGTTTTTAGGAGTTTGGCATTTTGCAGTAATTCCGAGGACACTTTTAAATATCCATTTAGTATCCAATTGCTAAACACTAGTATAAAAAGGTGCCGAATTCGCTTGCTATGGTGAGTTTTTTGGTTGGACTTTCGGCCACCCTGCCAATGATTTTGGCCTTTACCCCGAAACTTTGGGAAATATTCATTAAATCCTGTGCGATAGACTCCTCCACATACAGTTCCATACGGTGCCCACAGTTAAAGACCTGGTACATTTCTTGCCAACTGGTACCTGATTGTTCCTGGATCAATTGGAACAACGGCGGAACAGGGAATAGGTTGTCCTTGATTACGTGGAGATTTTCTACAAAATGAAGAATTTTAGTCTGGGCACCTCCGCTGCAATGTACCATCCCGTGGATATCCTTGGAGCTGTATTTTTGCAATATTTTTTTAATAATGGGCGCATAGGTCCGCGTGGGCGACAGTACTAATTTCCCCGCATTTAGGGGCGCATTGGGAACGGTATCGGTCAATTTTACGTTACCGGAATAAACGAGTTGATCGGGGACCGCCGCATCGTAACTTTCAGGATATTTTTTAGCGAGATATTTGGAGAAAACGTCATGCCTGGCCGAGGTGAGGCCGTTGCTTCCCATACCTCCATTGTATTCTTTTTCATAATTGGCCTGTCCAAACGATTCTAGACCTACGATAACATCGCCCGGCCGGATATTTGCATTATCTATTACCTCCTTCCTTTTTAGGCGTGCTACCACGGTAGAATCCACTATAATGGTCCGTACAAGGTCGCCCACATCGGCCGTCTCCCCCCCCGTTGAGCGAATTGTAATACCATGGTTCCCCAATTCGGCTATTAATTCCTCCGTTCCATTGATAATGGATGAAATTACCTCTGAAGGAATCAAATTTTTGTTCCGTCCAATGGTAGAGGAAAGCATTATATTGTCCGTGGCACCAACGCAGATAAGGTCATCGATGTTCATTATCAGGGCATCCTGGGCAATTCCCTTCCATACGGAGAGATCCCCGGTTTCCTTCCAGTACATATAGGCCAAGGAAGATTTGGTTCCCGCTCCATCCGCATGCATTACCAGGCAAAATTCCTCATCTTGGGTAAGATAGTCGGGCACAATCTTACAAAAGGCCTTAGGAAAAAGACCTTTATCGATGTTCTTTATGGCATTGTGCACATCCTCCTTGGAGGCCGACACTCCTCTTTGGTTATATCTGTCGCTGGTAGTAGAACCCATTTTTATCTATTTGGGACAAAAATAGGGCAAATGGTAAAAAGGAATCCATCAAAAGGGAAAAAATACAAATTGCGAAATACGAAATAAAAAATCAAAAGATATCAAATAGCAGCTAACATCACTGAACCCCTCCGCTCCCGATAGTTATCGTGACGGCACCCCGCCGGTCCGCCCGTGCCATTCGGACGGGAACGATTGTCGGGCTGGCTCCCCTTGAAAAAGGGGAGGGTCTTTAATTTTACATCAAATTTGAATACGAAGGTTTAAATTCCCTCACCCTTTGGGAGCCAAGGAGCTTTTATTTCATCAACAATAGCTCCCTGTATTTGGTCAAAGGCCATGCCCTGTCGTCTACCAAACGCTCCAAGCGATCACAATGGTAGCGTATTTCTTCAAAATAGGGTCGTACATCGTCGCAATAGGCGAAGGCCTTCTTGTTGATGTCCGTTATGGAGTTGGCATTTTTTCGGGCCTGTATCATGGCATCCGATTTATTCTTGATCTCGCTCAGGTGCTCCGCTATCTTTTCAATGAGTGCCAATTGTCCTTCGGAGAATTTTTTATGGGCCGCTCCATAAATATCTTTTAGACCCAGGACGTTTTTGATCAAAGTGTTCTGGTATTCAACCGTAGCCGGAATGATTAGATTATTGACAATCTCATTAAATACCCTTCCCTCTATTTGAATTTGCAGAATATAGGCTTCCAACTCCACCTCCTGTCTTGCCGTGACCTCAACTTCACTCAACACATTCATGGATTTAAACAAAGCCAAACTTTCCTTGGAAGTGAGTACCTGAAGTGCGTGCGGGGTAGTCTTGTTGTTGCTCAATTTTCTTCTTTGCGCCTCCTTTTCCCATTCTTTGCTGTAGCCGTCCCCTTCGAAACGTATTCTTTTAGAGGTCTTGATATATTCCCTCAATACATTAAAAATGGCTTCGTCTTTTTTAAGGCCCTTCTTATCTATGAGTACATCTACCTCTTTTTTAAAGCCTTGGAGCTGTTTGGCCACTATGGTGTTGAGAATGGTCATAGGTTTTGCGCAATTGGCTTTGGACCCCACCCCTCTCATTTCAAATTTATTACCCGTAAAGGCAAAGGGAGAGGTACGGTTTCTGTCGGTATTGTCTAACAGGATTTCGGGTATTTTACCGACCACATTCAGTTTTAGTTCCGTTTTTTCCTCCGGGGACAACTTTCCTTTAGACACCCCTTCCAACTCGTCAAGGACCGCGCTCAATTGCGACCCGATAAAAATGGAGAATATAGCGGGGGGTGCCTCGTTGGCTCCTAGGCGATGGTCATTACTGGCCGATGCGATCGAAGATCTCAGCAGCGCATCATAAGAATCCACAGCTTTTATGGTATTTATAAAAAAGGTGAGGAATTGAAGGTTTTTCATAGGAGTACTGCCGGGACTCAATAGATTCACCCCTGTATCGGTAGACAGGGACCAGTTGTTGTGCTTTCCCGACCCGTTGATACCGGCAAAGGGCTTTTCGTGAAAAAGCACCGTAAAATAATGCTTGTCCGCGATCTTTTCCATAAGATCCATCAAAAGCAAATTATGGTCTACCGCTAGGTTGGCCTCTTCAAAGACGGGAGCGAGCTCAAACTGATTGGGTGCTACCTCATTGTGTCTTGTTTTGACCGGAATTCCCAATAAGGTGCATTCCTTTTCCAACTCCTTCATAAAATTCAGTACCCTACTTGGGATAATACCAAAATAATGGTCGTCTAGCTGTTGTCCTTTGGCGGGGGAATGGCCCACCAAGGTCCGCCCGGTTATACTAATATCCGGACGTGAGTGGATCAGCGCCTTGTCTACTAAAAAATATTCCTGTTCCCAGCCCAGGGTCGCAATTACTTTTGTAACATTTTTATCAAAATATTTTGCCACTGCAGTTGCGGCTTCATCCACTACGTTCAAAGCTCTTAACAGAGGAGCCTTATTGTCCAGTGCTTCCCCCGTATACGCTACAAAAACGGTCGGAATACAGAGGGTAGACCCGTAGACAAAGGCAGGGGAACTAGGGTCCCATGCAGTATAGCCACGTGCCTCGAAGGTGTTTCGGATCCCGCCGTTGGGGAAGCTGGAGGCATCGGGTTCTTGCTGTACCAATTGTCCGCCACCAAATTTCTCGAGAGCCGTCCCATCGGGCAACAGGTCGAAGAAAGCATCGTGTTTTTCGGCGGCAGATCCCGTTAGGGGCTGAAACCAGTGCGAATAATGGGTAGCTCCCCTAGCGATAGCCCAGGCCTTCATCCCTTCGGCTACCTGGTTGGCTATCTTCCTATCGATCTTACCGCCGGAGAATATAGCATTTTTCACTTTTTCCAAGGCTTCCTTGGTCAAATATTGGAGCATCTTTTCTTCATCGAATACGTTGGCACGGAACATCTCCGAACGTCTACCGGTTTCAGTTATCTCGATACGGGCTCGTTTATGGCTTTCTGCAATGGCTTCAAATCTTATTTTGGACATTCTGATATTTTATAGAGCCTATTTAAAAATTCTATTCATTAATTTTTAACCAGGTTCTTGGTTCGTGACAAAATTAACAATTTATAAAAAACATAGATAAAAAATATTGATCCAACAAAATACCCCTAAAAAATTAGGGGTGAACGAAAAAATAATACAGTTTAACATATTTATACCCATAAAAATTAAAAAATAAATCAAAAAAAACTACTTTTGCCCATATCGAAAGATAAAACCTAATACCCTATTGTTATGAGCAAATCTAAATTAGAGTACATTTGGTTAGATGGTTACAAACCCACTTCTAACCTGAGAAGCAAAACCAAAGTCCAAGAAGACTTTAGCGGGAAATTGGAAGATTGCCCCCTCTGGTCTTTTGATGGAAGTTCTACCAGACAGGCAGAAGGTGGTTCTTCCGACTGTTTGTTGAAACCGGTGGCCATCTACCCAGACCCGGTCAGGAAAAACGGGTATCTTGTCATGACCGAGGTTTTGAACGCCGATGGTACGCCGCACGAATCCAACGCCAGAAGTACTATTGACGATAACGACAACGATTTCTGGTTCGGTTTTGAACAGGAATACTTTATTATGGACAAGCACACCCAATTGCCGTTAGGATTTCCAGTAGGTGGATACCCGGGACCACAAGGGATGTACTACTGTTCCGTAGGAGGCAAAAATACGCATGGGAGGGATTTTGTAGAGGAGCACGCCGATCTGTGCATTGCGGCCGGACTGAACTTTGAGGGTATCAACCAAGAAGTGGCCAGCGGACAATGGGAGTTCCAATTGTTTGCCAAGGGCGCCAAAAAGGCCGGGGACGAAATTTGGGTTGCCCGCTATCTGTTGGATCGCCTTACCGAAAAATATGGCTATTACATTGAATACCACCCAAAACCCGTAAAAGGCGATTGGAACGGATCGGGTATGCACGCCAATTTCTCCAACACTACCTTACGTACCTGTGGTTCCAAAGACGTTTATTTAAAAATATGCGAAGCCTTTAGACCGGTAACGGACCACCATATCGATGTGTACGGAGAATTCAACGATCAACGATTGACAGGAGAGCACGAAACCGCCGCTATAACGGATTTTAGCTATGGCATATCGGACAGGGGTGCTTCTATCCGAATTCCTATCGCCACCGTGGAAAGTGGCTGGAAGGGGTATTTGGAGGATCGTAGGCCCGCTTCCAACGCAGATCCGTACAAAGTAGCGGGACGTATCGTTAAAACGGTCAAATCAGCAAAAATTCCCGAATACGCAAATTAAGATTTTCGTTGCGAAATAGATCAAAGCCCCGATCAATTTATCGGGGCTTTTTTATTCGTTTTTTTGCAAGGGTGTGTTCATCCAATAATCCGTGAAATTTGTTGGCGGGAAGAGAGGTTGATTATTAGTGATAGGGCGATCCATGTTCATATATTTCCCATACGTGGGTACTTCTTTGCCCGGTTTTACCTGTTGAACAAAGAATTCGCGAAACTGATTAAAATTTTCGGGAAAATACTCTTGTAAACGATTGCCTTGTACATCCCGAAGATTGCCTACCTTAAAGGAAAGCATTTTATTTAAACTATTTATTTTGTTTTCGGACGTCCTGTTCAAGTCGCTAAACATTGAAGATGCCTCCTTTTTCCCCATTTCAGGATACAACAACACCTCTTTATCCCCGACCACGGCCCTGGTTAGTTTTAATTCCTTGCCCTTATAAACTATTTGGAAATACCTAGTCTGCCGGGCCATGGCATTATCCGGTTGTTCGTTAAATTTGACCACAAAGCAACCCCGAGGCAAATCTACCGTCATATCCTCTATTTTAAACTTCGAAGGTTTTTGGACCTGAAAGCTATTGTGCAGGGAAATATAATTGGGATACATTTTACCTTCTACCGGTCGATATTCGCTCGTAACCTCAAAAATCAATTGCTTGTTAGTGCCATTTTTATCTATTTTTCTACTCAGATTGCGCCTAAGTCGGTCATAAATACAGTATTCCAGTTTATAGATGGTATAATTGTCTTTCGCAATATATAAGGTGCCAATAGCGGTAAATTCCGGAAAATTATTGTTGAACTTTATTTGGTATATATTCTTCCCGTCATAGGAAACATCCTTCCCCCTATAAAATTCATGATTTTTTACGAGGTCCATATCCAGCCTATTTACAAATGAATAAGAACCGATGTTATAATTTCGTATAGCATCATGGACACGTAGGATGGCCAGTTCATTGCCGCCAAAATTATAGAGATAGGCTTTGTTGATTACCTTTAATCCACTTCTATAATCATAGGGCCTTGCCGCTATAGTATCTATTGGAAAATCGGTGTTCTCCCTGTACTGGTATAGTCTTACCTTGGTCGTTGCCAGGTCCATTTCGTCAAAACCTTTGTCATAGATTTCTAATAACGCCTCGTTAAGGTTCACATATTTCTTGTCCTTAATTTGATAATCCCTATAATAGCCCACAAGGGAAAATGGATTTTCTGGATAGTAGGATGGTATTCTGCGAATGGCACGCTGAACTATTTTAAGTGCCGAAGGCCGGTGTTTCATTTTTCCTTCCACCTCCGCCTCGTTCAATTCAAAAATTCCCGGTTCTAAAACTATCACATTAAAATTCTCCTTGGATAAGCTAGAAATCGGTACTTCCTTGTTCCCATACCCCATGGACGATATGAGAAGCATGTCTCCATAATCCCGAAAGCGGTCCGGTATCTTAAAACCCCCATCCTCATTGGAAATAACGCCAAGTGCATACCCTTTAAACGAATGGTAGCAAAGGCGATCGGTTCTTGGGTCTTGGCGTCGACCAACTGGCCGTTAATAAAGTCCCCACCTTGGGAAAAGGCAGTGGAGCTGGCCAACATTAGGAAAATGAAAAAACCAAACGTAGGAAAGACGAAGCGCAATTGGCAAATTTTAAGATTATGATACCGTAAGGTAGACAAAAGCAGAATACGTAACAAGCAATATTAATCCGTCCCTCCAGCCCAAACGGAGTCCTTTTGGTATAAACACAAGGGGCAACACCAAAAAGGAAATTCCCAACATCCAAAAAATATCATTGCTGAGCAACCCTTGGTCCATCACTGTTATTGGGGTGACTATGGAGGTTATCCCCAACACAGCTAGAAGGTTAAAAATATTGGACCCGATGAGATTTCCCAAAGAAATAGCCTTTTCTTTTTTTAATACCGCAATGACCGAGGCGGCCAATTCCGGGATACTTGTCCCAATCGATACTATTGTTACTGCGATGATACGTTCGCTTACCCCATAAAATTCGGCAAGGCCCACGGCACCTTTTATAAGCGATTCGGACCCTCCCCAAAGAGCGACGGATCCAAGTCCCAAAAAGAGGGTGGTTTTATAGAGGGGCAACGGCATATCATCTTCTGACATTTCGTCCACCACCGCCTGTTTCTGAAAACGCAACAAATAAACGAGAAAGAAAAAGAGGGCCGCAACCATGATCACTCCTTCGTACCGTTGTAGTTCCCCATCAAAAAAGATAAACACAAAAAACAATAGGGAAGCCAACATCATGACCGGCCAATCTGTTGTATAAAAACTCTTGCGCACATCCATACCTCCCAACAGTAAGGTTACTCCCAAAACCAAACCCAAATTGGCAATATTGGAACCCACCACATTGCCCAAGGCAAGATCCGGAAAACCGTCCAAGGCCGCATTGATGCTTACAATAAGTTCCGGAGCCGAGGTTGCGAATGAAACTACCGTCATTCCAATGACGATTTTGGGAATATTGAGCCGAAGGGATAACGCCACCGCAGCTTTTAACAGCCAATTTCCACCCATAATCAATAGGAGCAACCCCAAAGCGATAAAAAGTAAATTCAGCATCCAAAAAAAATTTGGTCAAATATAGGAAGTTCGCACTCAAATTCAAGCTCAAGCTCTATCGGAAGGAGGTTAATGCGCGAGGCCAATGCCAAGTTTGGTGTTTGGTTTTAAATGAACTCAAATAGCATGTAAGACACAAGCTTAAATTAATGGGCGCCCTTGTTTTTGGCACAAACGTTATATTTGTAAAAAATACTTAGTGAAAAAATCAATTTTCAAATTATTGGCCAAACTCAACAAATTGTTGCTTCCCTCCTACTCCAAGAAGCGATTGGACCTTTCCAAAGCTACCAAATTGCAACTGGCCCTTATTGGCTGGCGATTTTATGTGACCACCAATGCATTGGAGTAAATACCCATCGGGTAGGCTCTGGTGACCATAAAATAATTCCAGATCCCGGTACCAAAAAGTTGTGCCAAGGGCAAGAATATCTCGGTGGCAAACTCAAATTAATAAGAAATCAAGGATTTTACTTTAAAGCCCTCCAGTTTCTTTCTCCCTTCCAGAAAACCGAGTTCCAATAAAAAATTACACTGTACTACCTGGGCTCCCATAGATTCGATCATCTGGCATACGGCCAAGGCTGTCCCCCCTGTGGCAAGCACATCGTCATGGATAAGTACCCGTTCTCCGGGAGAGATAGCATCGGCATGGATTTCCAAGGTATCCGTTCCATATTCCAGGTTATAGGTTTGGCCGACCGTCTTTGCCGGTAACCTGCCTTTCTTTCGCACCGGCACAAAGCCAGCATTGAAGTGAACGCCCAAGATGGGGGCAAAGAAAAATCCTCGGCTTTCCATACTCACTACTTTATCCACTTTTTGGTCGCCTACCATTTGACATAAAGCTTCCGAGGTCATTTTTAATGCCTTAGCATCTTTTAGAAGCGTAGTAATATCCTTAAAAACAACCCCATCTTTAGGAAAATCCGGGATATCCCTGATATAAGTCTTAAAATCCATGTATTTAAATTGCGCTAATTTTGTGGTAAATTTAAAAAGAAATATATTTGCACCCTCCTACGCAAAAGGAGATTGTCCTTTGCATCGGAGAGCTTTGGCCCTCCTAGGTTAATCGGCCTCGTGGCGCAACTGAATAGCGCATCTGATTACGGCTCAGAAGGTTACAGGTTTGAATCCTGTCGAGGTCACGACACTCAAGAAACCACGCTCCCAAGGGCGTGGTTCTTTGTTTTGTGGAGGAATTGAGTTTACTCAAAATTTCGGAAA
>JAIRBC010000129.1 GCA_022008415.1 Cerina litoralis | reverse complement strand
CAAGGCCCTCAAGGCCCGATAGGGTTGACAGGTCCCCAAGGTCCCGCAGGTGCAGATGGCGCTGACGGAGCCGATGGAGCAGTTGGTCCCCAAGGCCCTCAAGGCCCGATAGGATTGACGGGACCCCAAGGTCCGGCAGGTGCAGATGGCGTTGATGGTGCAGACGGAGCTCAAGGTCCGGCAGGTGCAGATGGCGTTGATGGTGCAGACGGAGCTCAAGGTCCTAAAGGTGACAAGGGAGATACGGGAGCGCAAGGTCCGCAAGGTCCAGCAGGTCCGGCAGGTGCCGATGGCGCTGACGGAGCCGATGGAGCAGTTGGTCCCCAAGGCCCCAAAGGAGATAAAGGAGATAAGGGGGATGCCGGTGCCGATGGAGCGGATGG
>JAIRBC010000128.1 GCA_022008415.1 Cerina litoralis | reverse complement strand
CGGTATCGCAAGTGCCCGCATTATCGCAGACCGTATACTCAAAGGTATCGGTACCGTTGTAGCCCGTATCCGGGGTATAGGTCACCGTGTCGTCCGTGATGTCGTCCGGGGTGCCGTTGTCGTTTACCGCTACCGTGCCGTTGGCAGGGTCGGTAAAGTTGAGCGTACCGTCGGCCGGGATACCGCTGTCGTTGGCCAGGATGTCGATGTCCACCGGGGTATCCTCCGGGGTCGAGGCCGTGTCGTCGACTACGTCAAGCGCGGGGGGAGTTCCCACCACGACCGTTACCGTGGCGGTATCGCAAGTGCCCGCATTATCGCAGACCGTATACTCAAAGGTATCGGTACCGTTGTAGCCCGTATCCGGGGTATAGGTCACCGTGTCG
>JAIRBC010000127.1 GCA_022008415.1 Cerina litoralis | reverse complement strand
TCTGCTAGATTCATCCTTTCTACTCTTCCACATCCCTTGGTACCATAATTAACCATTCCGCCGGATTCCCAGCCCGAAAGATTCATTCTGGCGGGTTCGCTTCGCTCTGAATGACAAATGGTGGTTTTGTCATTCCAACGTTAATTTGTCATTCCGACAAAGGAGGAATCTCACGGAATCACACATTTAGTTCCAAACCTTGTGCAGAACAGGCATTCAACATTCCGCAAGTTTCCCAGCCCGAAAGATTCATTCTGGCGGGCTCGCTTCGCTCTGAATGACAAATTGTGGTTTTGCCCTTCCAACGTTAATTTGTCATTCCGAGAAACGGGAAATCTGCTAGATTCATCCTTTCTACTCTTCCACATCCCTTGGTACCATAATTAACCA
>JAIRBC010000126.1 GCA_022008415.1 Cerina litoralis | reverse complement strand
GAGCGATAGCTTGGAGCTTAAAGGCTGTGAAAGAGCTTTAAACAAAGCTCTATATCAAGCTAAGGATACTACCGGGCTTATACACCATTCTGACAGGGGCATACAATACTGCAGTAATGTCTACACTCGAATTTTAAAGAGAAACAACATTGGAATCAGTATGACAGAAGAAAACCATTGCTACGAAAATGCAATGGCAGAGCGTGTAAACGGTATCCTAAAAGACGAGTTCTATCTCGACCAGACCTTTGATAACCTGCAACACGCTAAACGCGCCACAAAAAATGCGATAAATTTATATAACGAGGTAAGATTACACTTATCTTTAGATTTCAAAACACCAAATATGGTATACTTAAATACAGCGTAAAATTAATTATTAACCTGTAGCC
>JAIRBC010000125.1 GCA_022008415.1 Cerina litoralis | reverse complement strand
CAAGGCCCTCAAGGCCCGATAGGGTTGACAGGTCCCCAAGGTCCCGCAGGTGCAGATGGCGCTGACGGAGCCGATGGAGCAGT
Source organism: Cerina litoralis (assembly GCA_022008415.1). Classification (GTDB taxonomy): domain Bacteria; phylum Bacteroidota; class Bacteroidia; order Flavobacteriales; family Flavobacteriaceae; genus Cerina; species Cerina litoralis. The sequence continues at coordinate 309 of JAIRBC010000125.1, read as the reverse complement.
TGGTCCCCAAGGTCCCAAAGGAGATAAAGGAGATAAAGGAGATAAGGGAGATGCCGGTGCAGATGGAGCGGATGGAGCAGTAGGCCCACAAGGTCCGCAAGGCCCGATAGGATTGACAGGTCCCCAAGGTCCGGCCGGTGCAGATGGCGCTGACGGAGCCCAAGGCCCTCAAGGCCCGATAGGATTGACGGGACCCCAAGGTCCGGCAGGTGCCGATGGCGTTGATGGTGCAGACGGAGCTCAAGGTCCCAAAGGGGACAAGGGAGATACGGGAGCGCAAGGCCCTCAAGGTCCGCAAGGTCCAGCAGG
>JAIRBC010000124.1 GCA_022008415.1 Cerina litoralis | reverse complement strand
AGATAGTATTCAAGACCGGTGATAAATTTATGATCAACGTCTTGGACAGGAATATCATTTTTCTTGTATTTTTTCTTTACAAAGTCTGTTAGGTGATTTTTGCAGGTGCGATAGCGCTCAGCAGTTCCAGCGGCGAAATCCTTTCCGATAAGATTATCCACTTTGTCATTATGTTCCTGGAAAATTTCGAGTAGCATTTTTTGGGTCTTATCTTTTCCTAAGTAAACATCTCGAAGATCGATGGCATCGTATTCCTTTTCTGCTCTTTGAAACGTTTGTTGAATCGAGTAAATCTTATTTTTAATTACACCAAGCTCCCGATTAATTTCTTGTGCTACCATAGAATTACCTAGGGCAAGTTGAGTTCTGGAGTTCCATCCGCTAAGATGAAC
>JAIRBC010000123.1 GCA_022008415.1 Cerina litoralis | reverse complement strand
GTTCATCTTAGCGGATGGAACTCCAGAACTCAACTTGCCCTAGGTAATTCTATGGTAGCACAAGAAATTAATCGGGAGCTTGGTGTAATTAAAAAAAGGATTTACTCGATTCAACAATCGTTTCAAAGAGCCGAAACGGAATACGATGCCATCGATCTTCGAGATGTTTACTTAGGAAAGAATAAGACCCAAAAATTGCTACTCGAAATTTTCCAGTAACATAATGACAAAGTGGATAGTCTTATCGGAAAGGATTTCGCCGCTGGAACTGCTGAGCGCTATCGCACCTGCAAAAAACACCTAACAGACTTTGTAAAGAAAAAATACAAGAAAAATGATATTCCTGTCCAAGACGTTGATCATAAATTTATCACCGGTCTTGAATACTATCT
>JAIRBC010000122.1 GCA_022008415.1 Cerina litoralis | reverse complement strand
CCGGATATCGTGACCATTGGAAAGCCGTTGGGCAACGGGCATCCCCTGGCCGCGGTAGCCTGTACGAGGCAGGTGGCGGACAAGTTTGCCAACGGGATGGAGTACTTTAACACCTTTGGGGGCAACCCGGTCTCTTGTGCAATCGGCACCGAAGTTCTACGTACGGTGAAACGGGAAAAATTACAGGAAAACGCCTTGAAGGTCGGGGAGTTTTTGAAAGGGGAACTAAAATTGCTCGCCCAGGAATTCCCCATCATAGGGGACGTTAGGGGGCAAGGGTTGTTCTTGGGGTTCGAACTTGTGGATCGTAGGAAGGAACCCTTGGGCGACCAGGCCGACTACTTGGCCAACCGGATGAAAGATCACGGCATTTTAATGAGTACCGACGGCCCGGA
>JAIRBC010000121.1 GCA_022008415.1 Cerina litoralis | reverse complement strand
CCGGATATCGTGACCATTGGAAAGCCGTTGGGCAACGGGCATCCCCTGGCCGCGGTAGCCTGTACGAGGCAGGTGGCGGACAAGTTTGCCAACGGCATGGAGTACTTCAACACCTTTGGGGGCAATCCGGTCTCTTGTGCGATCGGCACCGAGGTTCTACGTACGGTGAAACGGGAGAAATTACAGGAAAACGCCTTGAAGGTCGGGGAGTTTTTGAAAGGGGAACTGAAACTGCTCGCTCGGGAATTCCCCATCATAGGGGACGTTAGGGGGCAAGGGTTGTTCTTGGGGTTCGAACTGGTGGATCGTAGGAAGGAACCCTTGGGCGACCAGGCCGACTACTTGGCCAACCGGATGAAAGATCACGGCATTTTAATGAGTACCGACGGCCCGGA
>JAIRBC010000120.1 GCA_022008415.1 Cerina litoralis | reverse complement strand
ACCACGGTAAAACTTGCTGACGGAGCCGTCACCACGGCCAAACTGGATGCCGATGCGGTGACCAACGCACAATTGGCCGACAGCGCTGTACAGACGGAGAACATTGCGAACGAGACGATACTGTCCGAAGATATCAAGGACGGCGAGATCGCTACGAACGATATCGCTTCCGGGGGCAACGATAAAGTATTGGTGACCGATAATGCAGGAACCGTTGCCTGGGTCGACAAGTCATCATTTGCCGCTATCGCGGACCAGGTGACGATCACCGGGGCGGGAACCACGGCTGATCCTTTTAAAGTGGAGGATCTTTCCATCGTGACCGGAAAACTGGCCGATGGGGCGGTGACCACGGTAAAACTTGCTGACGGAGCCGTCACCACGGCCAAACTGGA
>JAIRBC010000011.1 GCA_022008415.1 Cerina litoralis | reverse complement strand
TTGAGGGACGGATGCCGCTCGATCTGAGCACCTCCCCTGCGGGGGGTACCCCCCGCAGGGGAGGTGGAGCGGACAGAGTTTAGAATACACTCCCTAACTCTGAGTCGTAATTCAAAACCCAATCCTTGTCTTGAATTGTTGTTTTAAATATTCCCTAATCTGTAGCGATGAACCCAATTTCATCGGAAACAAAAGAGATATCCCTGATATCACCGGGAAAAACAGTTCCAACTCAGTCCTCCGTCAACCATTTTTTAAAATTCAGACTTCGTTGCAACGAAACCGATGAACACATTAATAAAATGAATCTCGGAAAAAAAATTGGTTTTCATCCTCATAATCGACGGTCCATACCGCCTTCTTTTTCTTTGCGTCTTAACTCCTTCCTATCTTTCCCTACCCAGTCCAGTACGAACTGTACCTCCATAGGATGGTTGCCGCTCGATTCCATGGCCTCTCTTACCTTGTGCCTTGAGCATGAACAGACGTGCCGTCTTTTCTGTAACACCGTAGCTTACACCTATATAGCTTGCGGAGAGGCTCTTGGTGTTGATGGCCATCTCGAAACAAATGAAAAATAACTTGCGTACACCGAACTTGACCTTGTGAAAAAAGGTATTGGCCATCGCAGATTCTATATGGGAACATATGTTGCAGACCTGGGAAAAACCCTTCCGCTACTGACATGCTTCATAGCCACACTTGGCGCATTTATAAACGACTGCACTATTAAGACTGGCCAAGTTTCCTTGCAATCAGCATCCGTTTCAAACCGAACGGAGAACTCTAGAAGGTTTTGGCCCTTGAAAATATCCATATAATCCCTATTTCATTGATTTTAAATACATGAATTTATCTACTGATCTTTAAGGAAAAATTTAGCTTTGATATTTTTATGATTGACAAAATAGGGTTAAGACTATTATGCTTAATTTTGATATTTGTGAAAGACATTTGTAATATTAAACGAATAGAACGTGCTTGTATCTGCTTGTTATGAATAAGTTCTATAAATCAGGCAAGAAATTATAGCTTCGCAAAGGCTAAAGTATTGTGAACAGCTATAAAATAGCAACTTTCAAAGAAATGTAGCCTACCTAATAGATATATATATATAAAATGATTAAATGATGCTTCCTAGATTGAAACTTTTTTTTTTAGTTCTTCCAATACTTCTTTTTTCGACTTCTAATTGTAATAAAAACAATGAGTTTGGCTCACTAGAAAAACGAATTAAGCCCATTATTTGGGGTACCGATGATTTTTCAAGTAAGCAAAGTCTAGCTGATTTTCAAGCAGAAAAGAGAGAGCCACATCCTTTGGATATTGGAAAATCATTGATTTATACAGCTTATAAATACCAACAAACAGGAGACAGTTTCTACAAAGAACAATCTATGGGTTATTTAGCGCTGATGGAAAAGCTTTACTCCAATCCTGATTATTATGATAAAAATACATTTAAATATAATTTTTCGCATGGCAAATTGAAACCAGGTTGGTGGTCTGGCATGGCAAATTCTGCTATTATATTCGGCCTTACATTTTCAGACAATGTCTATGGCACCAATCATCATGTAATTATTGATTCACTAATAGAAAATTTAAAAACAGATTATAGAGAGGGTGGATGTTTGTACCCAATTGATGTAAATAAATCTTGGATACTTGAATACGCTTGGCCTGACATGGAGGAGAAATCTGTAAAGTTTGTGCTCAACGGTTTTTTGTACTCTTTGATTTGCTTGAAAATGGCAAATAATATTTCACCAAACCCTGATTTAGAACTGCTTTTTAATAATGGGTGGACGGGGCTTGAGCATAAAATCGATGATTATTATTTTGAAGGAGTTAAATGGACGAAATATGATTTGAAGCCTACTATCGAACCACCTCATTACGCTATATTCGATATTATATTATTGGAATCGCTGGCAAGTTTTAAAGACGAAAAAGTGGAATGGATAGAGAACACATTAATTAAAAGAAAAAATATTCTTAAACAAGCATACAAACTAGATATAGCGGAAAAAGGTAAAAAGGGCTATAAAGCCATGTTCAGTTTGATAGGACCACCCAACCCATATTGGATTGATATATACCCTATCGAAATAGAAATTAACTTTATTGGTGGCGAACAAAAAACTTTAAATTCTTATCCTCCAAAAGAATTTGAAATGGATATATATAAAAGAGGTTTTATAAGTTTTGATTTGGACAAGACTGAGTTTTCAAAAATTAATAATATAACTGTGAGTTCAGAGTATTTAGGAAAAAAGCAAGAGCTTTTTATGTTCACTCAAAAAGAACTACAAAGAAATGTATCTGGAGTAAATCTACCCAATAGAATAGAAATAGAATCATTAAGTGCAAATTACGATGGTGTTTTTAAGGATTCTATGGTCACCATAGACCCTGAAAGAATGTACGATTCAAATATTGAAAGCTATAAAAATAATGTTGCTCAAACGGTTATTTCATTTAAGGATACAGTAAATTTTAATGAAGGAGAAAATTTGGTTTTAAAAGTGGCTAATACATTTGACATAACTGATCATAAATTTTTTATCCATACGGAGAATGAAAAAGTATACCAAAAATATTACAAGTCAATTTCTGAAGGAGATAATATTTTAGTATTAAATCCAACTCAATTTGAAGGTTATAATAGCGAAAATGGTATAAGAAAAATAGTTTGGCAGATTTATACAACTAAACTGAAGCAAAAGGGAACAGTAAAGGTAGATGAGATTTTTAAAGTAAAATCTGGAATAGAATTAGAAAGAATTAGATCTACTGAGGGCGAAAAGCCACAGGCAATAAAAATGGAACCCTTAACGGCCAAATTTGATGCTGAGTTAATGGATTCAATAATCAAAGTAGATTCAAAGAGATTATTTGAAGATGATTTAGAAAGTTATAAGAGCAGAATTGCCCAGATTGTAATTCCTTTGACTGAAACGCGAAATTTTCAGGTAAATGAAAATCTGGTTTTGAAAGTAGATAGTGACTTTGATATAATGAATCATAAATTTATTATATATGATAATTATGATATGGTATACCAAAGGTATTACCTTCCAATACCGAAGGGTAAAAATATTATAGTATTAAACCCAGTTGGATTTCCAAATTATATTAGCAAAAACGGTGTAAAGAAGATAGTTTGGCAGATTTATACTGATGATATGGAGCAAGGGAAAATCAAAGTTTATAACATTTTTAAAACGAATAATAATTTTCAATTGAGAAACATATTTGCGGATACAGACTTTAATTTTGAAGAAAAAATAATTAGAGGGAATATTTATTAATAATCAGAATCTTATATAAGTAATAGTTGTTAAAACAATCTATCATTTAAAAAATGAGGACGCAATAAAAAAATTAAATTAATGAAAATAATCACCATTGTTGGGGCAAGGCCACAGTTTGTTAAGGCTGCAGTAGTTAGTAGAGCGATTGAAAAATATAATGAAGAAAGTACGGGAGAATCCATTCAAGAGTTAATTGTGCATACAGGGCAGCATTTTGATGAAAATATGAGTTCCATTTTTTTTGATCAGATGGGGATTCCCAAACCCCACTACAATCTAGAGATAAACAGCCTTACCCATGGCGCGATGACCGGGAAGATGTTAGAAAAGATAGAGGCCGTACTTTTAAAGGAGAAACCGGATTGGGTCTTGGTTTACGGAGATACGAACTCGACCATTGCGGGAGCTTTAGCAGCTAAAAAATTGCATATTAAGGTAGCCCATGTAGAAGCAGGGTTGCGATCATTTAATATGGAGATGCCGGAAGAGATCAACAGAATACTTACGGATCGGATCAGTGATATTCTATTCTGCCCCACACAGACAGCCATAGATAATTTGGAGAAGGAAGGATATGCTAATATCAAATCCGATCGAATCCAATGTGGTGACGTAATGTACGATGCGGTCCTTTTCTATGCGGATAGGGCATCGAGACCCAAGGGAATTGAACAAACCGTCGATTTTGTTTTATCGACCATCCATCGACAAGAAAACACGGATGATCCGGCCAAGCTGACCTCTATTTTTGATGCTTTAGGTGAGATCGCCGAAAAGCAGAGAGTAGTTTTACCGCTTCACCCAAGAACGGTAAAAAAATTGAAGGAATTTAATATTGTTCCAGCTAAAAACATCCAAATACTGGATCCCGTCGGCTATTTTGAGATGATATGGTTGTTGTCCCACTGTCAAATGGCAATAACCGATAGTGGTGGACTTCAAAAGGAGGCTTTTTTCTTTAAAAAACCCTGTATTACCGTTCGGGATGAAACGGAATGGGTGGAATTGGTGCAAAATGGATCAAATTATTTGACAGGACATTCTAAAGACCTGATAATCAAAGCCTTTAATATCATTAGGGAAAAGGAAATCGATTTTAGTAAAGCTTTATACGGAAAGGGAGACGCAGGCCAAATAATCGTTGAGGAGCTTATAAAATATTCATCAATAGACTTGCTTAAACCAAAGTTAGGTATTATCGAATAAAATAAACATGACCGATCATCTGGTTTCAGTTATCACACCCGTCCATAATTCAGAAAAATTCATTGTCCAATGTATAGAGTCTGTTATTTCACAAACCTATTCTAATTGGGAACATATTTTAATAGATGATTGTTCCACAGATGGTTCCCGAGATATTATCTTGTCTTATGTTGAGCAGGATCCTAGGATCAAATTGTTTAAACTCGATAAAAATTCTGGAGCAGGAGTTGCAAGAAATACGGGGATTGAATTGGCCAAAGGTAAGTACATTGCTTTTTTGGATAGTGATGATCTGTGGTATCCCAAAAAACTGGAGGAGCAATTGGCCTTTATGGTGAGAAATAGTTTTTTTTTCACTTTTACTTCCTATGATATGGTCGACGAAAATGGCCAAAGACTTAAAAAAATCGTTAGGACTAAACAAGAAGTTTCCTATAAATCCGCTTTGTATAAAAATCCAATAGGCTGTTTGACTGTCATATATGATGCGGAGACTCTAGGGAAACATTACATGCCCAAAATTCGTAAAAGACAGGATTATGCGCTGTGGCTTGCGTTATTAAAAAAAACTACTGGGTATGGTTTGGACGAAATTTTATCAAGTTACCGTACCACGAAGGGTTCCATTTCATCAAATAAAATGAATCTTCTTAAGTACGAATGGAAAATATATAGGGAGATAGAACAGTTATCTTTTATTAAATCGCTATTTTATATGTTTACGGCAATTTTTTTAAAATTGAAAAGCTATTTTTGATCCTCGAAAATATTCCCAATAATGTCCAAGCCCTCCATCCTAAATTCCATTGAACGCAAGTTTATCTTGCTCGTGGGAGACATGTTCATTATTTTGGCCTCCTTAAATGTTTTCGTAAATGACGCAATTGACAAGGAGTACATTTCCTTGGAAAGAAAAATAAGCGTTTTTGGGGTGGGGATTTTTTCTTACTTGGCATTGGCCTATATTTTGGAATTCTACAACTTGGGAAAGGTTATTAAAAGACGGTATGTGCTTTCCCAGTCCCTTTACGTCTCCGTGCTTTATGTCTTTGTGGTCTTTATGTTCAGCGTCATTGTCTATGACGCTAGTTTTTGGCGAATGCCATTGCTTTATTTTCTTCTTCTTACTCCCTTGGAGATTGGACTATGGCGCTTTCTTTTTGTAAATGTTTTTAGGATTATCCCTACCACCAAAAAGGTGTTGTATGTTTATGACGAAAGTACCGAGAAAAATTTGAGGGAGGATGTAGAGTCCATAAATGGAGGAGAATTAGATACCTTTTACAAAGTAAAATTAACGTATTCCGTAAACGGCAAAAGCCTTGAGCACAAGAGATTCTTTTTGTCGGCAACAGAAAAGATAGATGCATGGATTATCAATACCAAAAGCTATAATAATATTCCAATGGATTTTGAAAATGTAATGTTGAAATCCATTTTAAAGGGAAAGGAGGTAATCTCCTTTACTTCTTTCTACGAAAGTATATATGAAGCTTTGCCCGTGAGGTCACATAACGACAGCTTTTATGAGATTCTCCAATTTCGGAACAAGAAAATTAGATACCTGCAAAAAATTTTTAGTTTTGGGGTTAACTTTTTTCTATCCGTGGTTGTAGGTTTTGTTTTTTTAATCTGTGTTCCTTTTGTTTTCTTCTTAAATCTGTTTTTTAATAGGGGGCCGTTAATTTATTCCCAGAAAAGAGTGGGCCAGTACGGCAAGGAATTTAAAATATATAAATTTAGGTCCATGGTAGTGAACGCCGAAGCGGCCGGAGCCAAGATGGCCACTAGAAACGATAGTAGGATTACTCCCTTTGGAAGAGTATTAAGATTGTTCCGAATAGATGAACTACCACAAATTCTGTCCGTGATTAAGGGCGATATGCAATTTATCGGACCTCGTCCAGAACGCAAGGTATTTGTAAACCAACTCAACAAAATTATACCCTTTTATAACGTAAGACACTTGATTAAGCCTGGAATTACGGGATGGGCACAGGTAAAATACAAGTATGGTGAAAACCTGGACGATTCAGTTAGAAAACTGGAATACGATTTGTATTATATAAAAAACAGATCAATTACATTAGATTTAAGGATTATTTTCAAAACCGTAACCACCGTATTGTTTTCCCGAGGGGTGTAAACATTTTCAATAAAACTACTACATGAAACGAGCATTAATAAATTTTAAAAATTTCTTCACAAAAGGCAATGTTTAAAATTTTTAATGAGAGAGCGCAGCGGTTACATACGTTCTCGATTTTTTAATTAATTTATTATCAAGTAATTACAAAAATTTAAACGTGTGAAAAAAGTACTTATCACCGGCGCGGCCGGATTTTTGGGATCCCATCTCTGCGACCGATTTATAAAGGAAGGTTTCCACGTAGTCGGGATGGACAACCTCATTACCGGCGATCTAAAAAACATCGAACACCTTTTTGGGTTGTCCCAGTTTGAATTTTACCACCACGATGTCACCAAGTTTGTGCATGTGCCTGGAAAATTGGACTATATTTTGCATTTTGCCTCCCCTGCAAGTCCCATAGATTATCTAAAGATTCCCATTCAGACGCTTAAAGTCGGGGCCTTGGGTACCCACAACCTGCTTGGCCTGGCCATGGAAAAAGGTTCAAGGATACTTATAGCCTCTACCTCGGAGATTTACGGTGACCCTTTGGTACACCCACAAACCGAAGATTATTACGGCAACGTCAATACGATTGGTCCAAGGGGGGTTTACGACGAGGCCAAACGCTTTCAGGAATCCATTACCATGGCCTACCACCGTTTTCATGGATTGGATACCCGGATCGTAAGGATTTTTAACACCTATGGCCCCAGAATGCGCCTCAACGATGGTAGGGTAATCCCTGCCTTTATGGGGCAGGCCCTTAGGGGGGAGGATCTTACGGTTTTTGGGGACGGCTCCCAAACCCGTTCTTTCTGCTATGTGGACGATGAGGTAGAGGGTATTTATAGGTTGTTGATGAGCGATTATACAGATCCCGTAAATATTGGCAACCCGCATGAGATAACGATAAAACAATTTGCCGAGGAAATTATAAAGTTGACGGGAACCGATCAAAAGATAATATATAAACCTTTGCCGCAGGACGATCCCATGCAGCGAAGACCGGATATCTCCAGAGCCAAAGAAATATTGGGCTGGGAGCCCGTGGTGGGTCGTGAAGAAGGTATGAAACGCACCTTCGATTATTTTAAAACTCTTTCCAAGGAAGAACTCGTTAAAACGGAACATCGAAATTTTAAGGATAGAAACCGCAAATAAATAGAGATCGGAGAAAGATTTGCAGATAAAACAATAATCAAGACAGTACGCCAATTTGAAATAGCATAACTCGCACGCAAACCGTATTTTTGGCCAAACTTTAAAAAAATGAATATTCTTATCCTAGGTGCCGGGGGAAGGGAACATACCCTGGCATGGAAGCTGAAACAAAGCCCAATACTCAATAATCTTTTTGTAGCTCCCGGAAACGCTGGTACTGCGGAAATTTCGAAAAATATACCTATTGGTGTAAACGATTTTGAAGCCGTTAAAAAAACGGTTGTTACCGAGAATATCCAAATGGTCGTAGTGGGACCGGAAGATCCCCTGGTCAACGGAATTCACGATTTTTTCCTTAACGATGAAGCGCTAAAACATATTCCCGTTATCGGTCCACAAAAGGCAGCGGCCACTTTGGAAGGCAGTAAAGACTTTGCCAAGGAGTTTATGTTGCGCCATAACATCCCTACTGCGGCATATGAAAGTTTTACAAGGGATAGTTTGGAAGCGGGTTATGTTTTTTTGGATAAACTGGCTCCTCCTTATGTTTTAAAGGCCGATGGCTTGGCCGCCGGAAAGGGTGTTTTAATTCTCAATGACCTTGCAACCGCCAAGGAAGAGCTAAAACAAATGCTGGTCGGTGCTAAATTTGGGAATGCAAGCACCACCGTGGTTATCGAAGAATTTTTAAGTGGGATAGAATTGAGCGTATTTGTCCTGACCGATGGTAAAAACTACAAGGTGTTGCCCACCGCCAAGGATTATAAAAGGATCGGGGAAGGGGATACCGGGCTCAATACGGGCGGAATGGGAGCAATATCCCCGGTACCTTTTGCTGACGATGCATTTATGGATAAAATTCATAAACGCATCATTAAGCCTACGATCGACGGACTCCAAAAGGACAATCTACCGTACAAGGGCTTTATTTTTATAGGCTTGATCAAAGTTGGGGAAGATCCATTTGTTATTGAATACAACGTACGTTTGGGCGATCCGGAGACCGAGGTGGTCTTGCCAAGAATAAAAAACGATTTGGTAGCGGTTTTTCGCGCGGTGGCCGAACAGACCCTGGAGACTATCGATCTTCAAATAGACGATAGAACGGCCGCTACCGTGATGGCGGTGGCCGGCGGTTATCCGGAAACATATGAAAAAGGAGACGTCATTACCGGTTTCGAAAACATAGCCGATTCCCTGGTATTTCAAGCGGGGACCCGCTTAACGGAAGGGAAAGTGCTCACCAATGGCGGAAGGGTATTGGCATTGACCTCGTTTGGCAGGAATTTTAAAGAAGCCTTGGAAACATCTTATCAGAATATGAAAAAATTGAGGTTTAAAGGGATGTATTACAGAAAGGACTTGGGTTTTGACCTCTGAGAAGTAAAAATTTCCTGGGCCACATGGCCCACTTCTAATATAAAACAAGCGTAACGCAGCTATCGGACTTTATAGACGGAAACTTGCTATTGGTAGGTTTGGGTTTCCATGTCCCATGTCTGGCCTTCCTCACCAAACTTTTGAAGTTGTATCACCCAATATATAAAGGCCCCTGCCCCGATGAGGAACAAAATACTGTTAAACCAATTGGAGCCCCACCAACTGTGCATATAGCGCAATTGATCTAATGGCCAAAAGAGGTAGTTTACAAATAAATTCTCAATGCCGTAAAAGAATGATGTCATCTTACTTATATTTACAAAAACTGTTTATTATTTTTTATTTGCAGGTAAAAGAAAAACTTTAAGCCAGTTTCATTTAACAAAAATATAAAATCCCGCGATGATTTCAAGCGTTTTTGGAAAAAGAAAACCCGTTAATTACATTATCGTATTTGCTTTTGTATTTGTACTCTACTGGTTTGTCAATCTATATATGTTAAATAGAAGCTTTGGGCCAAATCAATTGTTGTTCCAAACCTTTGTCCTAGGGATATTGCTTTTCAGCATTTTTGTGGTGAATTTTATTGTGAAAAGAATCAAGGTAACCAGTTCTAATTCCTTTGGAATTTTGTTTTATACCATGTTATTCTTAATCTTCCCGAATGTATTGGCGGATAACGATGCTATTTTTTGTAGTTTGTTCTTGTTATTCGCGAGCAGAAGACTATTGAGCCTTAGATCTCAAAAGAATGTAAAGCTCAAAATATTCGACGCCACCTTATGGGTGGTGGTCGCCAGTTTTTTCTATGATTGGGCTTTGCTCTTCATTATATTGGTCTATGTTTCCATCGCGTTTTATGGATCTAAGAACATCAGAAATTGGTTGGTGCCTGTGGCCGGTGGTTTTACCGGCTTTATTATTTTAATCGCTATTCTCGTTTTGTCAAATAATACAGGATTCTTCTCTGACCATTATATATTCGATTTCACCTTAAACACTTCATTTTTTTCCGGTCTAGGGAACAGTACTAAATACGTTGCTTATTTTTTGATCATCACTTTAATCGGCATCATTACCTTCGTTAAGCTTGGAATTACTGGGCTGGGAAGGGTTACCACCTTGCGTTTGCTCGCTGTTTCCTTTGTATTGGGAATGGTCTTGGTAGTCCTAAAATCCACATCTTTGGTTACACCGGTTATTGTTACATTTTTTCCTTCGGTAATATTTATCAATAGCTATATAGAATCCATAAGAAAGGATAAGGTCAGGGAAATTGTGATCATTCTGTGTGTTTTAATACCTTTTGTTGTATTTGCTGCTAATCTTTCAATGAGTTAGTGCATTGATGGACTATTGGGATATTGGATTGAAAGTAGGTCGTTATGGGTCTAAAAAATATAAATCCAAAAACCTTTTGGGCTTGTTCCTGAGCTTGAATTTGAGTTTGAATTTGTTAATGGGTATCATTACCTTTAAACCAGTTCTTAAATCCGTTTTATATGTTTAGCCAGTTTGCTTACGAAATTTTTGAGAAAAGTATTGAAAAATACCATATAGAGAACAGCGTATCCCAGCCTTTTGCGAACCCGTATCCGGACGGAGGGATTTCTAATCTCTTATATAGAAAAAATTGGATTGATACGGTTCAATGGCACTATGAAGATATTATCCGAGACCCCCGGATAGACCCAGTGGAAGCATTGGAACTGAAGCGTAAAATAGATGCTAGCAATCAGGATAGAACCGATTTGGTTGAATATATTGACGGTTATTTTCTAAATAAATACCAATCGGTTAAGATTTGTGAGGGTGCCACAATAAATACCGAAAGTCCGGCCTGGGCAATAGACAGGTTATCTATTTTGGCCCTCAAGATCTATCATATGCAGGAAGAAGTGGATCGGGAGGATGCGTCGTCGGCACATCGCCAAACCTGTGGACAAAAGCTCGAGGTGTTATTAGAGCAGAAAAAGGATCTTTCCCTCGCCATAGACCAATTATTGGCAGATATTGAAAGGGGTAAAAAGTACATGAAGGTCTATAAGCAGATGAAGATGTACAACGACGACGAGCTAAATCCGGTACTTCGTGGCCAAAAATAGGACCAGCGGATCAAAAATTCTTGTAATCCGCCTTTCTGCCATGGGGGATGTGGCAATGACGGTACCCGTTCTTTTTGCTTTGACCAAACAGTATCCCCAAATTAAAATCACGGTCTTGACCCGCGGGTTTTTTAAACCCATGTTTAACGCCCTGCCCAAGGTGGAGGTTTTTGTGGCCGATGTAAACGGGAGGCACAGAGGTTTCATCGGACTTTGGAAGCTTTATCAAGAACTTAAAAAGCAAAACTTTGACGGAGTGGCGGATCTTCACAATGTACTCCGAAGCAATATTCTAAAACTTTTTTTCGGTCTTGGGCGTATTCCTTTTGTGCAAATGGATAAGGGCAGAATGGAAAAAAAAGCGTTGACATCTGCGAGAGATAAAATTTTCAAGCCTTTGAAAACTACCCATAGGCGTTACGCCGATGTATTTGCCCAGTTGGGATATCCAGTAAAGCTAACCGATGAAAACGTGCTTCCCAAGCGATCCCTCGGGTCGAAAATACGGAATATTTTAGAGTGCTCGAATAAAATACTTATCGGTATAGCCCCTTTTGCAGCCTTTGGGGGAAAACGATACCCGTTGTATTTGATGGAAGAGGTTATAGCTACCTTAAACAAAGTCAACGCCTATGGATTGATACTTTTTGGGGGAGGACCAGCTGAACGTGCCCAGCTTGAAAAATGGAGCAATGGTTACGAGAACTGCATAAACCTTGCAGGCAGAGTGTCTTTTGATGAAGAATTGGACGTAATTTCCAATTTACAACTCATGCTATCCATGGATAGCGGCAATGCCCATTTGGCGGCGATGTACGGGGTGCCTACGGTAACCCTGTGGGGTGTAACCCATCCCTTTGCCGGATTTTATCCCTTTGCCCAGGATCCCAACAATGCCCTATTATCCGATCGTAATAAATTTCCACTAATACCCACGTCAATTTACGGCAACAAATTCCCCGATGGCTACGAAAATGCCATGGAAACCATCAGGCCTAAGGATGTTGTCGCAAAAATAGAAGAGGTTTTGGATCGAAGGTTATAAAAGGATGTAGGATAAATGTTTTATGGAAAGCCCTGCTATAGGAAAAATTGTTTCAGATCAACACAGTTGTTAGGTGTTCTTCGCAGAATGCTTTATGCACTCATTTTGGGCCTACGGCGCAAAGCGATAGGCGTAGGGCCAAGAAACCCCTTGGCTTTTCATTTTGTAAACAATCATGGAACCTAACAATATTAATAGTCGAATAAAATCGGGTCTTAAGCAGTTTCCTTATTTGCCAACATTTTAAAATAATGTCTCAATTGCATCATATATTTGTACCGCAATGTCCTGCAATTGCCCTCTACCATTAAAGCGCGGATCCCTATATACGAAGAGATAAGATAGGTGGCCACGGCACTACTGTCTACATGGCGGTCCACGTACCCATCAGACTTGCCTTTTTGCAAGCTCGAAATAAGGTTTACTTCCCAAACCTTGAGTACGTCCTTAAAATATTCCATGATTTCAGGGTTCTTACCTTTAAATTCGGCCATAAAATTGCTCAGTACAAACCCGCGATCTAATTCATTGTGCTCTGCCGTCTCAAGGGAAACTTCGAAACATTGGGCTATAGCCGTAAAAGGATCTTCCTTGCCCTCAATGGGCTGCACCAAGGTTCCGTACACTTTTTGAACGACCAGATTTTGGATAATGCTTATAAAGAAATCATCCTTGGATTGAAAATGATAGTAAAAGGCTCCCTTGGATAAGGAAAGCTTGCCAAGAATATCGTCAATGCTGGTATTGTAATACCCTTGCTGGTAAAAGAGCTCCAGACCGGTGACCTGTAATCGGTGCATGGTGGCCATGCGTTTCATTTTTTTTTCCATAAGATCCTGGTTTTGTAGATTTTTTGTAAACAGACCAATAAGTCTTTTTTATATAACCCATAAAAACCCGATTTCTTGCCTAGGGAGAGTCAAAACCCACATAGAATTCGATGAAATGCTTTTAATTTGTAAAAAAAGAGGTGGTTTGTAGTAAGGAAAGACCGTTTAGTCGGTTATTGATGGTAAGAGTACTAGTGAAATAACGGGTTAGTGCGTTAGTAGGTTGGTGAATTAGTTGTAGATTTTTGTTGGTTTACTAAAGAAAGTCACTATCACTCGGGCTTTTATTTGGAGGGAGCAAACTCCTATAAATTTTTTAAACTTGTCCCGATAGTTATCGGGAATGAACTTGAACTCGTCCCCACATCCATCGGGAAGGGGTATAGGAGCGGAACTTTAGGTTGTCTTTCCCTGGCAACTACTCCCCGCTCCGGCCGTACAACCATAACAATGTTGCGAAATAAGAATCTCCCGATCGTTAAGGACATCCTCGTTGTAATCTTTGATGTGTTTTATTTTGCTAGCGACCTTTAGGCCCAACATTTGGTTAAAGTCGCAATCATAAAGCCAGCCGTCCCAACTTACAGAGATCGTATTGGTACACATTACATTTTCCACAGCAACTGGGTTATAGGCTTCCACGAGAGCAAACATATAGTCTTCGTAGTTTTCAGAGGCGATGAGATAGTCCAAAAAGCGGGCGATCGGCAGGTTGGTAATTGCAAATAGATTGTGGAAATATATACCGAAGTCCTCTTTCAATGCTATTTTAAAATCGCGCTCCAAAGCCGCTTGGTCTCCCGGTAAAAACGCACCGGAAGGATTATAGACCAAATCTAGCCGCAGCTTGCCATCCGGCAATCCATAGCCTACCGCGTTGAGTTCTTGTAGGGCTTTTATTGATTTATCAAAAACTCCTTCGCCCCTTTGTTTGTCGGTCTTTCCTCGAGTATAGTGCGGCATGGAGGAGATAATATGGACATTGTGGCTTTTAAAGAATTCCGGCAAGTCGTAATATTTTTTGTTGGCCCGGATAATGGTAAGGTTAGAACGCACGATAAAATCCTCGATACCTGCTTTGGATGCCTCATCGACAAACCATCTAAAATCAGGGTTCATTTCCGGTGCACCTCCGGTAAGGTCCAATGTATGCGCTCCTGTATGACGGATGACCTCTAGACATTGTTCCATCGTCTCCCGGGTCATAATTTCCTTCCGGTCCGGTCCGGCGTCCACATGGCAATGCTCGCAAACCTGGTTGCACATATAGCCCACATTAATTTGCAGTATTTCCAATTTCCCGGGCCGTAGTGGAAAATGTCCAGTTTCGGCGATTTTGTCCTCGAACCTGGGCAGTTCCCCATCGGTAAAAGGTCCCCCGTTCAGGATTTCCAATTGCCTGTTGGTCTGCGCAAGATCTTTATGCCGTGCGTGTAGTGATTTTATAGCCATTTTTTCTAGTATTCGGTATCGAGTAAAAAGTATTTATCGATACTATATGATTGTTCTCCATACAATTCACAGTTTCAGGTTTCTAAGCCTCCAAGTTTCATTTTGTTACAATAGTAATTTGAAACAAGAAACAACAGAAACTGATTGAGATTCCCCAATTGCACTTATCCGATCTTAAGCATTGGCGGATAGGAGCTTACATCGATAATTTATTGTATTTGTTCATCATTTGTACGCCGTGAACCAAGGTCGCCCCGCTTTCAATTGCGGCCCCCACGTGGACAGATTCCATCATTTCTTCTTTGGTAATGCCTTTTTGCAGGCCGTCCTGGGTATAGGCATCTATACAATAGGGACATTTGACCACATGGGCTACGGCCAGAGCGATTAGGGATTTTTCCCGAGCGGTCAATGCACCTTCCTCAAAGACCTTTCCGTAGTAGTCAAAGAACTTGTTTCCGAGTTCTTCGCTCCATTCCGTTATCTTTCCAAATTTTCTGAGATCTGCCGATTCGTAATATGAATTTGCCATTATTCACTATGTTTTAATAAATTAAATTATATAGACAATAACGAAGAACATCACGTCGGCAATATTGCCGTAGAACGCACTGTTTACGTCAACTAAAATTGATTTGATTTAAGGGGAGTATTAGAAGTAAACCGGGGACCCTTTGTTAAAAAGAATTTGTTCTGTCGAAGCCTTGACAAAATACAATTTGTAATTTAAGTCGTGTCTCTTGGCCGGGGAAATCAAGAAAAGGATAATTTTTCGAAGGTTTAAGCAAATATGTCGGGTAAACCGAACCAATAGTTTAAGGTCCGAATCATTGTCTAGATCAAATAATGTGGGCAAGTGCACCGTTCCATGATCGGATATATAGGGCAACTGTAATAGTTTATGGGTTAAAATGGAGGTTTGCCATGGTAAATTCTTAAAGGCCACGGGATCAAATTGCGAACTATGAATCCCCAATAAATAAAACCCTCCATCCGCGGAAGGCCCCAAAACTGTTTTTTGGGTTTGCAACGCCCGATGGGCTTCAACAAGATGTGAGATTTTTAGAAGGGGGGTATCGTTGCCTATGGTAATAATGTTGTCGAATCCGTGGTCAAAAACCAACTGTACGGCATTCACAAAACGTTCCCCAAAGGAGTTTCCCTGCTGCTGTCTTTCAGTAATATGAAAATAAGGGAGTTTTGTCTGCTTAACGATGCTCAGCGACCGCTGTGTTAGTTCCTCAAACAGCATTCCATCTTTGGCAATAGGCTTGTGCTTCAATTCCTCGTCGGGGGAATTCGCAAATACCAGAATTGCCGTGTTATGTAGTTTATTGGATAGCATTTTTTGTAAACTTACGATAAAATGGGCTGCGAATTTTGGTCGTTCTTTTACTTTCTTCATTACACCAATTAAAAGATTTAACGAAGATTTTGATTTTAGACCTTAAAGACTACCTGGTCTTTTTTGTACTTTTAACCCGTTGCTATAACCACAGTAATGGCAGCCGAGTACTGTTATTTGATCGTTGAATTGCCTGGAAGTAGATAAAAATACCCTTTCAATGGACTCGAACCAACCGATCGGTCGGTTAAATAGGACCAAATTTTTTTTTCGGAAGGGAAACCAACCATAGCTACTTCAAAAATCCGGTACAATATGAATTTGAAAAACTTTAAAAATAAATCCGTTGGTTTAGTTCTTTCGGGCGGCGGGGTCAAGGGTATTGCCCATATCGGTTTGATCCAGGCTTTGAACGAATATGGGATCCAAGCAAATTGCGTTTCCGGAACAAGCGTAGGGGCGCTGGTGGGCGCGCTGTACGCCAATGGCAATTCGGTCCTCGAAATGACGTCCTTTTTTAAAAAAGTACCCTTGTTCCAGTACCAATTTTTTGCTCGTCACAAGCCAGGACTTTTTGATACCGAAAAATATATCCCGATTTTTAAGCAATATTTTCCCGAGAATCGTTTTGAAAAGCTACGACGAAAGCTTTTTGTCACGACCACCAATCTTCAAAAAGGGGAACAAGAGCAATTTTCTTCCGGCGAACTCATTAGGCCCTTGTTGGCTTCGGCCGCCCTACCTCCCGTCTTTAGCCCCATAGAAATCAATGACTATCTATATGCCGATGGAGGAATTATGAACAATTTTCCCATAGAGTCGCTGGCTGGCCAGTGCGATTTTACGATTGGCAGCAATGTATCTGTCGTAAGGGAGGTTGGGAAGGAATCCATAAGAACTTCGTTGCAATTGGCGGGGCGGACGACTAGCTTAATGATTTATGCCATCAATTTGGAAAAGATAAAGGAATGCGATTTGGTTTTTGAACCCAAGGAGCTGGATAAGATCGGGGTACTGGACAAAAAGGGGATGGAAAGGGCCTATGCCATCGGGTACGGACATGCCATAAAGATTTTAAAGCGGGAATTTGGCCAACAACCGATGGTCGGAAGATCGATCCCGGGAAGAGGTTGAACGGTAAAAGTTAGCCGTGGATTACTATACTATTTACTTGAACTTGGATTACACGTCATCATAATCAATCTTCAAAGTCGGGGTAGTAGGGTGGGCCTGGCAGGTCAATATCAACCCTTCCTCGATTTCTTCATCGGTCAAGATCTGGTTTTTTTCCATGAGGGCCTGTCCTTCTTTAATTCGGGCAATACAAGTACTGCATACTCCGCCTTGACAGGAATAGGGCGCATCTATATTTTCCTTTAAAACGGCATCCAGTACTTTCACTCTCTTGTCCATGGAAAAAGTAAATTCCTCGTCGTCCACGGTCACCGTAAGTTGCGTACTGCCATCCGGGGCGGGGGGTATTTCGTCCTTGATCTCGGTCTCGGTAAAGAGCTCAAAGTGGATATGGTCATCGCTTGTAATTTCGCTTTCCTTAAGGCTATCCTTTACTAGGTGTATCATGGCTTCGGGACCACAGAGGTAAAAGTCGTCAATTGCAATATCCTTATGCTTGTTTTTTACCACATAGTTGACCGTAGATACATCGATCCTACCAAAAAGAGAATTCTCCTCCCGCTCCTGACTACATATAAAATAAATAAAAAACCTATCAGTATATTCCAGCTGTAATTTTACCAGTTCCGTATAGAACATGGTCTCTTTGTAGGATTTGTTGCCGTAGACCAATACAAATTTGTTCTTTGGATTGGATTCCAAAACAGACCTGGCGATACTGATGACAGGGGTAATTCCGCTGCCGGCGGCAAAGGCTGCGATATTTTTTGGTTTTACGGTTGGGTTGAATACAAATCTTCCGTCGGGGGGCATTACTTCCAAAACATCGCCTACGGCCAATTTATGATTGGCGTAGTCGGAAAAACTCCCCTTGTCCACCTTTTTTACCCCTACGGTAATACTTCCGCTTTTTGGGGAGGAGCTTATAGAATAGGATCGACGGAGCTCTTTGCCCTTAATTTCTTTTTTTATGGTGATGTATTGACCCGCGCTAAAGGCAAAGGTCTTGGTAAGTTCCTTTGGAATACTAAAAGTAATTGCAACCGAATTGTCGGTCAGGGGCTTTATATGTTGTACCGTTAAAGGATAAAAGTGTGCCATGGCAATATTTTGTGCAAAAATAAGGAAAGCTATTGCTTTTTAATATCGGAATCCCGGAAAAATGTGACTATTTTGCGCTGCATAACGTATATTTAAATCCCAAAAAGGACGAATAAAACAAGGAAGCCTAAACTTTGAACAGAACCCATGTCTCCCAACGGCAAAATAACCCTGCAAGCCCACAACCACAAAAGACAAAAAGAAGAACACCAAACCCCAAACAACTTTCCATGTTCAAACACTTTATAAACCTCCAGTGGAAATCCTTTTACAGGTCTGCCTCTTTTAAGACCAACGTTGCTTTTAAGATTTTTATGGGGTTTATGGCATTGTATTTTATCGCTATTTTTCTTTCTATGGGAGTGGGGGTCTTCTTTTTAATAAAGGAACAGGGCTGGGGAGACCCTTTGGAGGTGGTAAATGCGTTCTTGATCTATTATCTGGCCCTAGACCTTGTAATCCGTTATATGTTGCAAAAAATGCCCGTTGTAAATATAAAACCTTTGTTATACCTGCCGTTTAAAAAAAACCAAGTGGTACATTTTAGTTTGGGCAAGACCGCTGTTTCCTTCTTTAATTTGGCCCATGCCTTTTTCTTTGTGCCCTTCTCCATCGTTCTGTTGTTCCAGGGCTACGACATCTTGGGCGTTATTGGGTGGCATTTGGGGGTGATGGCCCTGATTTTTGGCAATAATTTAATCAACATTCTGGTCAACAACAAGAACAGCGTGTTTTATCCGGCCCTATCCTTGGTAGTACTTTTGGCCTTGGGGCAATTTTACTTGGGGTTCGATACCACCCGTTATACCGGCCCTTTATTTAATGCTTTGTACCAAATACCATGGATGGCCATATTTCCTTGGGTACTTTTGGCGGTATGGTACGGGGTCGCCTATGGTTACTTTAAAAGGAACATGTACCTGGATGCCGGATTATCGACCAAGCACTCCGAGGCTAAAACCGAAGAGCTGAGCTGGTTGAACCGTTTTGGCAATTTGGGAACTTTTTTAAAGAACGATATTAAGCTGATTAAAAGGAACAAACGCTCCCGGACCACGGTAATTTTGAGTGTTTTCTTTATTTTTTATGGGTTTCTATTTTTTACGGGCGGTATTGAGACGTACAACTCCCCGGTCTGGAGAATTTTTGCCGGAATTTTTATTTCGGGCGGATTCCTTTTTAGCTTTGGTCAATTTGTGCCAAGTTGGGACAGCTCCTACTATCCCTTGATGATGAGCCAGAACATTCAATACAGGGAATACCTGGCTTCCAAGTGGTATTTAATTATTATTGCCACGGCAATAAGTACCGTTATTGCTTCCTTTTATCTCTATTTTGGATGGCAGGCCTATCTGGCCGTCTTGGTGGGTGCTATATACAACATGGGCGTTAATTCCTATCTGGTGCTTTGGGGCGGAGCCTATATAAAAACCCCGATAGACCTAACCTCCAACAAAAAAGCATTCGGGGACAAACAGGCTTTCAATGCCAGAACCTTGCTGCTCACCTTGCCCAAATTGGTCCTCCCATTGGTTTTTTACGCCTTGGGTCATTACCTGATCGATCCGACGGCCGGCTTTATTTTTGTGGCCTCGGCCGGACTCCTGGGCTTTGTCTTTAAAAACAAGGCCTTCGCGATGATAGAACGTATTTACAAAAAGGAGAAATACAAAACCCTGTTGGCGTATAAACAAAAAACTTAATATTGGAGAGGGGCAAGGATTTCTCGTTTTACTTTTAAACACCGAACCTTGACACTTGACACATGAGCTTGAACTTGACATTTGAACTTGTATTATGATAAAAGTAGATCATCTAACCAAAAAATACGGAGATCAAACCGTTCTTAATATCCCCGATCTGGAAATCCCAAAAGGACAAAGTTTTGGACTGGTAGGCAACAACGGAGCTGGTAAGACCACTTTTTTTAGCCTGTTGTTGGATCTTATACAGCCCACAACCGGCCAAATCCTGAATAACGAGGTGCAAGTAGATCAAAGTGAAGGCTGGAAACCTTTTACTTCGGCCTTTATCGATGAGACTTTTTTGATAGGTTACCTTACCCCGGAGGAATATTTTTATTTTATCGGGGAACTTAGGGGCCGAAACAAGGCCGATGTAGATACGCTTTTGGCCACTTTTGCCGATTTTTTCCACGGGGAGATACTCAACCAGAAAAAATACTTGCGCGATCTTTCCAAGGGCAACCAAAAAAAGGTGGGCATCGTAGCGTCTTTTATCGGCAACCCAAAAGTGATCGTGCTAGACGAGCCTTTTGCCAATCTAGATCCTACCACCCAGATTCGGTTGAAAGGAATCATCAGGGAACTAACCTCCGACAAGGAATCGACGATCCTGATTTCTAGCCACGACCTGATCCACGTCACCGAGGTCTGCGAACGCATCGTAGTGTTGGATCATGGGGATATGGTCAGGGATATAAAGACCTCTGCGAAAACTTTAAAAGAACTGGAGCAATTTTTTGCAGGTTAGCCTTTCCTTGTCCTTAACTTTTTGGAAAGTATAAGTGCTCGGTTGCTTGGGGTTGCAAAACCAGAAAACATACCCATAGGTCGGTTGTTGTTTTTAAGTGGGCCATCTAAAAACCGCTCCCTTCGATTTATAGCACAAAACGTCTACAAAGAACACATTTAGGCGGAGATTTTCTCCTGAAAAGGAGAACACCGACCGATCAGTCGGTAATGTACAAAGCAAAAGTTTGGAATCTGCTCCAACATCACCTGCAACCCACAACAGTTTTTAGGGTCTTTTAATTAAGGGGTAAGTCCTTGAACTTTGTACTTTGAATAATTTCTGCTTATAGATTTTGCTTTCTGCCGACCGTTTACCGCCCACTTAGAATATAATCGACCAACTACATAATAATCCGGCCGAAATTCAGTTAAGTATACCACATACTAAGCCAATTTTGAAGCTTTATTCCAAATTTATTTTATCCGCTATTTTGGTGGGTCTGGCGTTTAATGCCTGCTCCACTAAGAAAGATGCGTTTTTAAACCGCAGTTTCCACGCCATGAACACCAAATACAATGTGTTGTACAATGGGGATATCGCATTGGAAGAAGGCAGGGAGGAGCTCAACAATAGCTATAGGGACAACTATTGGGATATTTTGCCCATAGAAAGATTGGAGGTTACCGACGACATAAGGTTAGACTCCGAAGGCAACAATCCCAAGTTTACAATAGCGGAGGAGAAGGCCGCCAAGGCCATCCAGAAACACAGTATGGATATTAAGTACAGGGAAAGGAACCCCGAGATAGACGGGGCCTTTTTATTGTTGGGAAAATCACGCTATTTTGACCAACGCTACATTCCCGCTCTAGAAGCCTTTAACTACATTTTAAAAAACAATACCGATAGTGATATGCTCATTGAGGCCACTATCTGGAGGGAAAAAGTCAATATCCGCTTGGAAAATGAGGAGTTGGCCCTCAAAAATTTAAAACGCTTGCTCAAAAATGCCTATCTCAAAGATCAGGAATACGCCGATGCCAGGGCTATGATGGCCCAAGCTTATATAAATTTAAAGGTGCCGGATACAGCGCTTCAAAATTTGAGAATTGCGGCAATCTACACGAAAAAGAAACCCGAAAGGGGACGTTATTATTTTATAGTAGGACAATTGTACAACGAATTGGGTTATAGGGACAGTGCCAACTATGCCTTTGACAAGGTGATCGAATTGAAAAGGAAATCCCCTAGGGTCTATATGATCAATGCCGAATTGCAGAAGTTTCGCAACACCGAGGTAACCGATGACAACAGGGAAATGCTCGGGGAATATCTGACGGATATGGAGGAAAATAGGGAAAATCGCCCCTTTTTGGACAAGATATACCGGCAGATAGCGGAATTTAATATGGCAAACGGTACGGACAGTATCGGCCTGGTCTATTACAATAAGTCGCTTATGGCCACCCAAAACGAGCCGAGAATCAATGCGCTCAATTACGGAGATCTAGCCGAATACTATTTTGACCAACACAACTACAAGGTGGCGGGCAATTATTACGATAGTACGTTGATCAATTTGGCCAATAATCCCCAGAAATATAGATATATAAAGAGGAAACTGGACAACCTTGAAGACGTGATAAAATACGAGGACATTGTACACTACTCCGATAGCGTCATCCATTTGTACCAGATGTCTCCCGAAAAACGATTGGCCTATTTTGAAGATTACGTTTTAAAATTGAGAAAACAGGACGAGGCCGAAGCGGAAAAAGAAACCGAGAGGAACACCGCCGGTATTGCCGCATTTGCGGAAACCAGCGGGGGAAAACAGAATAAGGGAAAGTTCTATTTTTACAATATTACTAGTCTTGGGTACGGAAAGTCGGACTTTAGAAGCAGGTGGGGCGATCGTCCTTTAGAGGACGACTGGCGTTGGGCGAACAAGAACCAGGCGCAGTTGATAACAAGTTCGGGACCGGGAAACTCCACCGCGGATTCCATTAAACAAGTCGGGGTGAACGGCGAAAAATATTCGGCAGACCACTATCTGGAACAAATACCAACCGAGGTAACCGTTATAGACAGTCTAAAGACCGAAAGAAATTTCGCCA
Source organism: Cerina litoralis (assembly GCA_022008415.1). GTDB lineage: Bacteria > Bacteroidota > Bacteroidia > Flavobacteriales > Flavobacteriaceae > Cerina > Cerina litoralis. The sequence goes on along the minus strand of JAIRBC010000011.1, from coordinate 120,922 downwards.
ACTATCAATTGGGACTTATTTATAAGGAAAAATTCAGGGAAAATGCACTGGCAGCAGGAAAATTGGAGGAGGTTTTGAAATCGGACCCAGAAGATCGTTTAATATTGCCTTCTAAATACAATCTTTATAAAATATACGAGGAATCTGGGAGCCCATTGGCATTACAAATGAAGGAGAATATCATAGAGAACCACCCCGATTCGCGCTACGCAGAAATACTGTTGAACCCCCGAGCAGTTTTGGCAAACGAATTGGATAGTCAGGATGCGCAATACGACCGATTGTACAAAGGTTTCCAAGATCAAAAATATCTCGAGGTTATTGCCGGGGCCCAGGAATATATCGATAAGCACACGGGCGATCCAATAGTGCCCAAGTTCGAAATGCTAAAAGCCAATGCGATCGGTCGTATCCAAGGTTTTGAAGCGTATAAGGAAGCACTTAACTATGTGGCCCTTAACTATCCCAATAAACCAGAAGGTAAAAGGGCCCAACAAATGGTAGAGGAACAATTGCCCAAATTGGAAAATAAGGAATTTACAAAAGAGACGGGGTCACAAGGAGCCTCCAATTGGAAAGTAGTGTTCCCATTTAAGATAAGGGACGATGGGAATGCGGTAAAACTGATCGAGCTGCTCAACAAATCCCAGAAGGACCTCAATTATAGCAACATCATTTCTAAAGACATCTACAACCTAGAAGACGAATTTGTGGTCGTTCACGGGTTTAAATCCAAGGATTTCGCCCTGGGCTATGTCGAGTTGCTAAAAAACAACAAAGATTATAAAGTACGCAATGAGAATTTTGTAATTTTATCGGCCAACTATCAGATAATTCAGATACATAAGAACTTAGAAGACTACAATCGACAATTTGGAAGCTTGTGAACTCGGGACGGGTTTTATAGAATAACAGATATTTCCAAACGGTTACCAGTGCGCATAAATTAACCCCAAAATCATAGAACAAATGTTTTCAGACAACAACAAAAAACCTAAAGTTATGACAGAAATAGGTGGGCAACCCAACAGAATCGAAAAAAACACCAAAATTAAGGGAGACATCGTCTCCGAAGCCGATTTTAGGATCGATGGTAAGCTAGATGGCAATGTAAAGACATCTGGTAAGGTAGTCATTGGCAAGGACGGCTATATCCACGGCAAGGTAGAATGTGTTAACGCAGATATTGAAGGTAGTTTTAACGGGGAACTCTTGGTTTCCGACCTACTATCGTTAAAAGCATCGGCCGTCATAGAGGGCACGGTTTCCGTTTCCAAATTGGCAGTGGAACCCGGGGCCACGTTTAATGCCTCGTGTACCATGAAGGGAAAAGAGGGAAAAGGAAATACCCCTTCCCCAGCCAGTTATAAAAAGCCAACCGCCAATGAACCCGCAAAAGCCTCCTAAGAACAATTTAAGAAATGTGGCCCTCCTATCGGGTATCGCCTTTGAGATGGGTGCTATTATATACCTATCCGTACAAGGCGGTAAATGGCTAGATGGCCATTACCATATCCAAAATAAGACGATTACCATAATTGCCACGCTACTTGGCGTGGCAATTTCTATTTGGGTAGTTTTGCGGCATTTAAAGCACCTAAAGTATTGATGATCAAAAGAAGCTTGCCGCTCCAGTTTGTCCTTGCCCTGAGTCTTTCCCTTATGTTGGCCCTGTGCGTCCATCTTGGTGTTCTTTACGCCAAAAAGCTACCCTTGTTCGCCAATCTTCTGCTGTGGTCCTATGGCCTCAACTTTTTGTTGGCTACCGCAATTTTCCCCCCACTGTATTTTTATCGTCACCGTTTAAAACAACAAATAGGATTCGTTCACTTGGCCGGCAGTTTTTTGAAATTTTTGGTGTTTTTTATAGTCTTTTATCCGGTTTATAAAGCTGATGGACACATGGATACCCTAGAATTTGCCGCTTTTTTTGTGCCTTACACCATCTCCTTGGTCATAGAAACCGTTTTCACCACAAAAATGCTGCGTAGGTTGGAATCCTGACCGCAAGGGTGCGGATCGCTATATCCTTAAAATAATCGCTTGAAAACAAGTATATTAATATTATTTTCTGCTATCTTGCCACCATCTTTTTTGCCGGGCAGATTAAGCGGAACTCTGGTTAAAAATACCCCGAAAATAAACCTTTAAAATGCTTTTTTCTTTTTAAGGGAAAAGTGTACATTTGCACCGATTTTTAGGGACCGATATTTTTGAGCGACATGCAAAATCCATTTTTGAAAAGAATTCTTTTAGTTGTTGCACTTTTTTGGGGCATAGGTGCTTTTGCAACGGAAAAGCGTCCTGCAGGGGAGGACAAAGAGGACCTTAAGACCGAAATTAAGGAATATATAAATCACCATTTACAAGATTCCCACGACTTTAATTTTTTTTCCACTACCGATGACAACGGGGTTGCCCATCACTATGGCTTTCCATTGCCCGTGATTTTATGGGACAATGGACTCCAAGTATTTTCATCCTCGAAATTTCATCACGGCGAAGAGGTTGCCGAGGTCAACGGTAACTATTACAAACTTTTCCACAGCAAAATATATAAGACAGATGCCCAGGGCACTATAGAGTTCGACGAAAGCCATTATCCGACCAACGTTCGTCCTTTGGATTTTTCGATTACGAAGAGCGTAGTTATGATGTTAATAACGGGTTTGCTAATGTTGCTCTTGTTCCGGAGCCTTGCTAAAAGCTACAAAGAGAACCAAGGCATCGCCACTGGAGCGGGCCGTTTCTTTGAGCCTATTGTACTCTATATTAGGGATGATATTGCTATTGCCAACATAGGCGAGAAACACTACAAGAGATACATGTCCTTCCTGTTGACCATATTCTTCTTTATATGGTTCCTCAATATGTTCGGACAAACCCCGCTGGGAGTCAACGTAACCGGAAATATTGCGGTGACCTCCGCTTTGGCCATCATCGTGTTTTTCATCACCAACTTTACAGGTAACAAAACCTATTGGAAGCACATTTTTGACCCTTTGGGCGACGGAATGCCCTGGTACGGTAAACTAATCATATACGCTATATTGGTACCCATTGAGATTTTGGGATTGTTCATTAAGCCCTTCGCCCTATTGATACGTTTGTACGCAAACATGACCGCCGGGCACGTGGTATTGATGAGTTTGATCGGTTTAATATTTATATTTAAAAGTTGGGTCGGGGGGCCGCTTTCCTTTGGATTGTCCTTTGCCATTTCATTGATAGAACTTTTGGTGGCATTGTTACAGGCCTATATATTTACCATGTTGGCGGCCCTGTATTTCGGGTTTGCCACCCATGAGGAACACGAAGGTGATCCGGAACTGGAGCATTTGTAGAAAAGTGTTTTGGTCGTTCCCGCGAAGGCGGGACTCGCATTGCAGTATTTTTGAGTCGTATTTTTTAATTTTTAAACTAGATAGATTATGGAAATTCCAAGTATTGTAGGAGCAGGTTTGGCGGTTATTGGTGCCGGTATCGGTATCGGAATGATCGGTGGCAAGGCTATGGAAGCTATTGCCCGTCAGCCAGAAGCTTACGGAAAAATTCAAACAGCGATGTTGATTGCAGCGGCGCTTATTGAAGGAATTGGTTTTGCAGCGATTTTCGCCGGATAAAAACCAAACAATAAACATAGGGCCCCAACGGTTGGTTGGGGCGGTATGTTTAACTCTATTTAAAAGCAAAATTTAATAAATATATCCGCCTCGGCGGCACACACCATGGATAAATTAGTAAATGACTTTTCGGCTGGCCTTTTCTTTTGGCAGATAATACTGTTTGTACTGCTTATTTTATTGTTAAAAAAGTATGCATGGGGACCTATCCTAAACGCGGTCAATGACAGGGAAGAAGGGATCAAGGACGCCTTGGCAGCGGCCGAGAATGCCAAAAAGGAAATGCAGAACGTAACGGCCGATAGTGAAAGGTTGTTGAAAGAAGCCCGAGCAGAACGCGAGACCATGCTAAAAGAAGCCCGTGAGATCAAGGATAAGATCGTTGCCGATGCCAAGGAGCTGTCCAAGGCGGAAGGCGATAAAATGATAGCGCAGGCGCAGGCCGCCATAGAAGGCGAGAAAAAGGCGGCAATAGCAGATATAAAGGATCAGGTGGCCAGTTTGTCATTAGAAATTGCCGAGAAGATCATTAAGGGACAATTGAGTGCCAAGGACAAGCAGTTGAAATTGGTGGAAGAGATGCTTGGCGATATTAAGTTGAATTAATTGGCAAACGGTCAATGGTTACTGTGTAACTTAGTTATTGGGTTATTATGTTGACAACATACAGAAATAATCTAATAAGACAATAACCTAATTACTTAAAAAGAGAATGAACAATTCCAGGGCAGCATTACGATACGCAAAGGCGGTTTTGAACTTTGCATTGGACAAAAAGGCCGCGAAAGCGGTAGAAAAGGATATGCGCAACATATCTACTACCGTTTCTGATAGTGAGCAACTAAGAGATCTTTTGGCAAGTCCGATTTTAAAAGCTGAGGTAAAGAAAAAGGCGTTGTCCGCTATCTTTACAGATACGCATGCCATTACCCAAGGGTTGGTTAATTTATTGATAGGGAACAAGCGGATTTCCATGTTGCAGGAAGTCGCATTTAAATACATTATCCTTAACGAACAGTTGAAAGGACAGGACGTAGCTTATGTGACCACAGCCGTACCTCTAACCCCGGCATTGGAGACAAAAGTGTTGCAACAAGTAGCACAATTGACAGGTAACGAAGTTTCGTTGGAAAACAAAATTGATGAAAGTATCATCGGTGGTTTTGTTCTCAGGGTCGGCGATTTGCAGTTCGATTCCAGTATAGCCAACCAGTTGAACAATCTTAAAAGAGAATTTTCGAAGAGTAGTATATAAACAAGAACCAAGACCGTAGGCGTCTACCGTCTACCGTCTATAGTCTAACGTCTAAAACAAATGGCAGGAGTAAAAGCCGCCGAAGTATCGGCAATTTTAAAGAAACAACTATCAGGATTTGATGCAAGTGCTTCCTTGGACGAAGTAGGAACCGTTCTGCAAGTAGGTGACGGTATCGCCCGGGTCTATGGCCTGGCCAACGTACAGTACGGGGAGCTGGTTGAGTTTGAAGGTGGATTGGAAGGAATCGTCCTCAACTTGGAAGAAGATAATGTGGGGGTAGTGCTCCTGGGCCCTTCCCGAGAAGTTGGCGAAGGGGATACCGTAAAGCGCACCCAGCGAATAGCCTCCATAAAAGTTGGCGAAGGAATTGCTGGCCGGGTTGTGGATACCCTGGGGAATCCCATCGATGGCAAGGGACCGATTGCAGGGAAACTTTATGAAATGCCGTTGGAGCGTAAGGCACCGGGCGTTATTTTCCGTCAGCCTGTAAACGAGCCTTTGCAAACGGGTATTAAGGCGATCGATGCCATGATTCCCGTTGGTCGCGGTCAAAGAGAGCTTGTAATCGGTGACCGTCAGACCGGTAAAACTACGGTTTGTATCGATACGATCCTGAATCAAAAAGAATTTTACGATGCCGGACATCCAGTGTACTGTATCTATGTCGCAATTGGCCAAAAGGCCTCAACGGTAGCTGCCATAGCACAGACCTTGGAGGATAAGGGTGCCTTGGCTTATACGACTATTGTTGCGGCCAACGCATCGGACCCTGCCCCTATGCAAGTATACGCTCCTTTTGCGGGCGCATCTATCGGGGAATATTTCCGGGATACCGGCCGCCCCGCTTTAATTATTTACGACGATTTGTCAAAGCAGGCGGTTGCCTATCGTGAGGTTTCCCTTTTATTAAGGAGACCACCGGGACGAGAGGCTTATCCGGGAGACGTATTTTACCTTCACTCCAGGTTGTTGGAGCGTTCGGCCAAGGTAATTGCCGATGACGGTATCGCCAAGAACATGAACGATCTGCCAGACGCTTTAAAACCTATCGTCAAAGGTGGGGGTTCTTTAACCGCCTTGCCTATAATTGAAACGCAGGCAGGGGACGTATCGGCCTATATCCCTACCAACGTAATCTCCATTACGGATGGACAGATATTTTTGACCCAGGATTTGTTTAACCAGGGGGTTCGTCCAGCAATTAACGTAGGGATTTCTGTATCCAGGGTCGGGGGTAACGCCCAGATCAAATCCATGAAAAAAGTGGCGGGTACTTTAAAGCTAGATCAGGCCCAGTTTAGGGAGCTGGAGGCTTTTGCAAAATTTGGTTCCGATCTGGATTCCGCGACCTTGAACGTTATCGAAAAAGGACGCCGCAATGTGGAAATATTAAAGCAGGCCCAGAACGACCCCTATACCGTCGAAGATCAGATTGCGATCATATTTGCCGGATCCAAAAACCTTTTGAGAAGTGTACCGGTAAACAAGGTAAGGGAATTTGAAAAAGATTACTTGGAGTTCCTCAATGCGAAGCACAGGGATGTTCTCGATACGCTAAAGGCAGGAAAGCTCACGGATGAGGTCACCCATACCTTGACCGCGGTTTGTAAGGATTTGACGAAAAAATATCAAAACTAATTCGGAATTATAAGGTAAAGGGCAATCCAATTGTGGACAAAAGTTTTCTTTTTGGATGCGATATTGTTCTTTTCAGTAGAATATTAAAAGGAAGAGGAGATTTTGAAATTGCCCATCAATTACGTAAATGAAGAACAAGTATTGGTGCAAATGCTAGGGAATCGCAACGAGGCGTTAGCGCAAAGGATTTCAAGAACAAGTTAGGAATTGCTTTAAAGGAAGCCGACGAAACTCCATATTGGTTGGAGATATTAAAGGAAACTACCATGCCAATTCCAATCGATTTGAAATAGAAATGTGTGGAACTTATAAAATTTTTGGTAACATTAATTAGAAATTCCCAATTCAGAATTATTCATTCCAAATCCATAATTATAAAGAATGGCTAACTTAAAGGAAATACGAAACAGAATAGCCTCGGTATCCTCTACGATGCAGATTACCAGCGCCATGAAAATGGTGTCGGCAGCAAAGTTGAAGAAGGCCCAGGACGCCATTACGGCCATGCGGCCCTATTCGGACAAGCTCACCGAGCTATTACAGAATTTAAGTGCCAGTTTGGATGTTGATTCGGATAGTAAATATTCAGATAATAGAGAGGTTAAGAAGGTGCTGGTCGTAGCGGTGACTTCCAATCGTGGGCTCTGTGGCGCTTTTAACACCAATGTTATTAAGAGAAGTCAGGCCTTGGCCAATGAAACCTATGCCGGAAAGCAAGTAGATTTTATGGCGATTGGGAAAAAGGCGAATGATATCCTATCGAAAAAGACCAATGTAATCTCTAACCACAGCCAAGTATACGATGACCTTTCCTTTGACAATGTTGCCCTTATAGCCGAAGAGTTGATGGCTTTGTTTGCAAATGGTTCCTATGACAGGATCGATGTTGTGTACAACAAGTTTAAAAATGCGGCCACCCAAACAGTGATGACCGAACAATTTTTACCTATTGTTCCCGTCGCCGAAGGAGAGAATGTCAATGCGGATTATATTTTTGAGCCTACCAAAGCAGAAATTGTGGAGCAATTAATTCCGAAATCATTGAAGACGCAATTGTATAAAGAAATACGCGATTCGTTCGCCAGTGAGCACGGTGCCCGTATGACCGCCATGCACAAGGCAACCGATAACGCCACAGAACTTAGAGATCAGTTAAAACTGAGCTACAACAAAGCCAGACAGGCGGCCATCACCAATGAAATCTTGGAGATTGTGGGTGGTGCAGAGGCATTGAACAATTAAGATTTGCAATAGAAAATAATTTAAAACCCCGTCTCCAACGGGGTTTTTTTGTGGACTACCGGTTTTTGGCATGGTCTCGGTCCCTAGTGCCAGCGTAACACAACCGGAACGACTTCCTTGGGAATAATATGCTCAAAGCGTGGATCATCCTTTGTTGCGAATGTATAAATACCTACTTTTAAATTTCCTAATATTATTCTAGTTGAACCCGCTTAATAAACTTTTCAAACAAACTTTTATCTATGGTTTGGCAACGGTGTTGCCTAGAATGCTCTCTTTTCTTCTCCTGCCCCTGTACACCAAATATTTGGTCACCGATAGCTATGGGGTGGTAACGGTTATCTTTTCTTGGTTCGCTATTTTCAATGTAATCTTGGCCTACGGGATGGAAACGGCCTTTTTTAGGTTTTACCACAACGCCCCGAACCGGAAAAAAATGGTGTCTACCTCCCTGATTTCCATATTGGTAAGTACCCTTCTTTTCTTGGTTTTGGCCCAAATTTTTCAGGATAGGATGTCGCAATTCACGGAAATCGACGCAAAGTACATCCAATATGCCATTTGGATCCTGGTTTTGGACGCACTGGTAATCGTTCCTTTTGCCTGGTTAAGGGCAAACGAGAAGCCCATGCGATATGCGTTGGTCAAGTTAACGAACGTAGCCATCAACCTAGGACTCAATATTTTCTTTATTAGGTATCTGCCGCAAATTGTCCAGACCAACCCGGAATCCTTCTTGGCAGGGATTTATAAACCCGATTTTGAAATCTCCTATATTTTTATCTCCAATCTTATTTCGAGCAGTGTTACCCTCTTAATGATGCTCCGATTGTATATTAGGCGTCCGTATGCTTTTGATTTTTCACTTTGGAGAAACATGATAAAATATGCCATGCCGGTTATGATCGCGGGGATTGCCTTTACAATCAACGAGGTCTTTGACAAGATTCTTTTGGCAAAATTGTTACCGGAAGGTATCGCGGATAGCGAGGTGGGTAAATATGCGGCCTGTTATAAATTGGCTTTGTTCATGACGTTGTTCGCAACTGCTTTTAGGATGGGGATCGAACCTTTCTTTTTTAGCCATTCCACAACCGAAAACCCCCAGAAGGCCTATGCCCAGATCACGAATTACTTTATCGTCCTGGGCAGTGTAATTTTGCTCGCGGTCGTGGTTTATGCAGATGTATTAAAGTTGATTTTTGTGAGAAACCCTGCGTATTGGGAGGCAATGTCGGTTGTGCCCTTAATTGTACTGGCCAATTTCTTTTTGGGCATCTACCACAATCTTTCGGTTTGGTACAAGGTGACGGATCAAACAAAATTTGGGGCCTATATCTCCATGATAGGCGCCATTCTGACCATTATGATAAACTACACCCTTATTCCCAGCATGGGTTATATGGCTTCTGCCATAGCTACACTGATTGCCTATGGCAGTATGATGGTGCTTTCTTTTTATTTCGGTAGAAAGTACTATCCGGTCCCGTATAATTTTCGCAAAATATACTTCTATTTAACCATCTCGATTCTGTTTTCCGCTATTTCCTTCTATGTATTTGATAGAAATATATGGATCGGATCCTTTTTACTTTTTGTATTTTTGGCGCTGGTTTTCAAAATGGAAAGGGAAAAACTCACTCAAATATTTTTGAGGAAGTAAAAAAAGAATATAGAACAGAGACAAAATCCAGCAGATCGTTACCTAGCACTTTAAATCAATAGTCTATTCTCTATATTCTATTCTCTCTGTTTCGATGACATCTAAATTATTAATCGATCTACTATAGTACTTAGTAGAAAAACATAATCGTATGAATATAAAAATCATCAACCGATCTTCCCATGCCCTGCCCCAGTACGAAACAGGGGCATCGGCGGGAATGGATCTAAGAGCCAATATTTCAGAGCCAATTACGTTAAATCCTTTAGGGAGGGCCATAATTAAAACAGGTCTTTTTTTGGAATTGCCTATTGGTTATGAGGCTCAGGTACGTCCGCGCAGCGGATTGGCCGCCAAAAATGGAATAACGGTACTCAACTCCCCAGGAACTATTGACGCCGATTATAGGGGGGAAATAGGAGTTATTCTGGTTAACCTGTCCAACGATTCGTTTACGGTCACCAATGGGGAACGGGTGGCCCAATTGATTATAGCCAAGCACGAACGCGCGGAATGGTCGGAAGTTGAGGAATTGTCCGAGACCTCTCGTGGTGCTGGTGGTTTTGGGAGTACCGGGACGAAGTAAAAGTCCCCTTGCCCCTTGGATCCTTAAGTTCAGATATGAAAAATACCGGGCCATTATTTTTTCTTTTTATTTTGGGGTTGCTTCTCAAACCGAATCATGCCCTTACCCAAGAACCGGAAGAAGGCAATGCCGCGGTTTCCACCGAAATGTATTCCGATGAATTTCAAGAGGCGTTTTTTGAGGCCTTAAAACAAAAGGCGATAGAAAATTACGACAAAGCAATAATCCTTTTGTTAAAGTGCAAGGAAATTAGCCCGAACAATGAAGTTGTGGATTTTGAATTGGCTAAGGCGTATAGTGATGGGGGCAATTTTGTTTTAGCCCAGGAATACGCCGTTAACGCGCTCAATTCAAAACCGGAAAACCTTTGGTACCTGAACGTTTTGGCGGAGATTCTTCCAAAGCTGGGGAATTCATTTGAAGGGATTAAAACTAGGATTCCGTTCGACAATATACAACTGAGGGAAAACTTGGCCTTGATCTATTATTGGCATGGAAATTACGAAGGAGCACTAAAAGTACTAAAAGGTATAAAAATTTCCTCCTTTACGGCCAATTTGGTGCTTAAGATCAAGGACTCTATCGCCGTTAAGCAAAATCCTGCAACTGTTAGTTCTGTGGGCCAAAGGGAGGGGTCATCAAAGGGCCCTTTGCAATCTTATTATTCCCAAATTGAACAACTGATTGTTTTGAAAGATTATGAAGCTTTGATACAGATTGCCTCCAATGCCTTGGAAAGTTTTCCGACCCAGCCTTATTTCTACTACGCCTATGGGGTTGCCCTAAATAATAACTCCCAGTATAAAAAAGCCTCCGAAACCCTGGAATCTGCGTTGGACTATCTTTTGGATGATACCGAATTGAACAACAAAATTTATCGTCAGTTGTCAAATGCATATAGTGCTTTGGGAAATTCTTCCAAGGCAAATATGTATCTTAGTAAAATAAAACCGGGATCCTGAAATGGCAAACAAATATTTGGGCAGACATCAAATTTTTTGGGGATACTTCGTTGTGGTGCTTTTCCTTAGCTCCTGTAAATCTGCCAAAATAGATGTAGATGGGGCAATTGACGAGAATCTTTCCTCCAGGGCCGTCATTAGAAACCACTACAATAATCAAAACAATTTTAAGACCCTCAGCGGTAAGGCCAGAATAACATATTCGGACGGGGAATCTTCCCAGGAATTTACGGTAAGTCTGCGTATGGAAAGAGACAAAGCCATTTGGATAAGTGCTCCAATGGGAGTTGTTAAAGCCTATATCACACCAAATAGGGTCACTTTTTACAACAAACTGAACAACGAATACTTTGACGGCGACTTTTCCTATTTCAGTACATTTTTGGGAGTGGAATTGAATTTTGTCCAGATACAGAACGTACTTTTGGGGCGGGCCATCTTTAATCTAAAGGATGAAAAATATAGTGCTAACTTTGACGGGCAAATGTATGTACTAAAACCTAGGCAGCCTATGGCCCTCTTTAAATCTATGTTCCGGATCGATCCTAGAAGTTATATGGTGGCATCCCAAATATTATCCCAGCCCTTAAAAAAAAGAATGTTGGATATAGAGTATGGAAAATATCAATCCATTGGCCATTGGATCTTACCAGATAAAATAGGGATTACTGCCTTGGACGGGGATTCTAAAAACACAATAAATTTAGAATACAGGAATATGCAGTATAATAGGCCGTTGACATTTCCATATAGAATACCAAAAGGTTTTAAAGAGATAGTCTTAAAGTAAAATGACAGGTAAACATTCATATTATATTTGCTGTCTGTTATTTATATCATTGGTTTCCATGGCAAGACTCCATGGGCAAACCAATGAACAAAAGGCTTTGGAAGCAAAACGGGAACAGCTTCAAAAAGAGATCGATGAAATAAACCGGTTGCTTTTCGCAGAAAAGAAAGAAAAGGGCACCGTATTGGACCAAATGAGTGCGCTCGATAAAAAGATCAACGTTCGCCAGCAGCTTATCCGTGTCACCAATCAACAATCCAACCTATTGAACAGGCAGATCAATGCGAACATTAGAAATATTGGCAAACTGCGCGAAGACCTAAAGTTTCAAAAGGAGGAGTACGCTACAATGATCCAAAAATCCTACGAAAACCGATCGCAACAAAACAGGTTGTTGTTTATTTTGTCCTCCGAAAATTTTTTCCAGGCATTCAAACGGTATCAGTATATGAAACAATATACCAAGTACCGAAAGGATCAGGGCGAGAAGTTGGTGGCTAAAACGAATGAACTGACCCAACTCAACAAGGACTTGTCCGAGCAGCGAAGACAAAAAGACCTTTTGGTAGCGGCAAATTTAAAGGCCAGAAAAGAGATGATGCAGGAAATGAACGATCAGAAGGCATTGCTGGGTACCATCCGTGAGAACGAGAGTAAGTATACCGCTAGCATAAGGAAGAAGGAAGCGGAGGCTCGTAAGATAGATCAACAGATCGAGCGTCTGATCAGGAACGCGATTGCCGCCTCAAATAAAAAAGCTGGGAATACAACAAATTCCAGTAGGTTCGTCTTAACCCCAGAGGCTACAATTTTGGCCAATAACTTTTCGGCCAATAAGGGTAAGCTTATTTGGCCCGTTGAAAAGGGGATCAAAAGTCAGGGATTTGGTGTTTATCGCGATGCAATTTATCCGGGAATCAAGCACGAAAGTAATGGGGTTATCATAGCCACGGATGAAGGGGCACAGGCCAGGGCCATTTTTGACGGGGAAGTCATTGCCATACTTTCGGTTCCGGGGGGGAACAAAGGGGTACAGCTAAAACACGGCAATTATATAAGCACGTATTACAACCTATCCCATCTCTATGTGAAAAAGGGCGACAAGGTTACGGCGAAGGAAGCGCTCGGCGATGTTTATACCAATCGGTTGAACGGGCAAACACAGTTGAAGTTCTACCTCTATAAGGATACACAGCGGCTCAACCCGGAAGAATGGATATATCGATTATAACGAATTTATAACAGGATGCACAAAATATCTGATATCAAGGGTACATTTACCTTGCGCAATGGAGTTGATATGCCTTATCTGGGATTGGGAGTATTTCAATCCAAAGACGGGTTCGAGGTGGCAAATGCGGTAAAATGGGCATTGGAAACCGGGTATAGGCATATCGACACCGCTTCGGTATACAACAATGAAAAAGGGGTCGGACGGGGTATTAGGGAAAGCGAGGTAAACCGCAAGGATGTATTTCTGGTCAGCAAGGTGTGGAATTCGGATCAGGGATACGAGTCTACCCTAAAAGCCTTTGACGCTAGTTTAAGGAGGTTGCAAACGGACTACCTAGACCTATATCTCGTACATTGGCCGGTTTTAGGAAAATATAAGGAAACCTGGCGGGCTCTGGAATACTTATATAATGAGGGCCGCGTCCGCGCCATTGGGGTAAGCAATTTCTTAAAGCATCATTTGCAAGACCTAATCCCCGATTCCAACATAGTTCCGATGGTAAACCAAATGGAGTTTCACCCCTATCTGGTGCAGCAGGAGTTGATTGATTTTTGTTCTGAAAATACCATCCAGTATGAAGCTTGGTCTCCATTGATGCAGGGAAATATCTTTGATTTGGAGCCAATAAGGAATCTGGCCAAACAGTATAAAAAGACCGTTGCGCAGATCGTTTTGCGGTGGGATCTGCAGCATGGTGTCGTTACAATTCCCAAATCGGTTCGCAGAGACCGCATCATCGCCAATGCCGATATCTTCGATTTTGAACTGTCGCAAAAGGATATGGTCCTTTTAAAAGGTATGGACCGTGGAAAAAGGTTTGGTGCGGACCCCGATAATTTTAACTTTTAAGAGCTTGGAGGATAAAATAACGCTTTCAGTTCCGTCGCTTGATCTGGTTTCATTTTACCGGCTAGGACCAAACTCAACTGCTTTCTGCGCAACGCGGCCTCAAAGCGTTCTTTTTCCAACGTGGTTTCGGGGTTTAGGGGGGGCACCTGTGTTGGGCGGCCGGTTTCGTCTACTGCAACAAAGGTAAAGATGGCCTCGTTTGCCTTTGAGCGCTCCCCGTTGTAGCGATCCTCCATCCAAACATCGATATATACCTCCATTGAGGTTCTAAAGGCCCTAGAAACGGCAGCTTCTACGGTAAGCACGGTCCCCAAAGGTACCGATTGGTTAAACGCCACATGGTTTACGGAAGCGGTCACGGTAATCTTTCTGCTATGGCGGCGGGCCGCAATACTGGCCGCCCTATCCATTCTTGCGAGGAGCTCCCCCCCAAATAGATTATTAAGGGGGTTGGTCTCGCCCGGCAGTACCATATCGGTCATCGTTGTTCTGGATTCACTAGGTGTCTTAGGCTGCATATTCCTATATTTTGGCACAAAGATACACGGGAAAAAGGGAAGGAAGGTAATTAATAGCGCTTAAATAAGCTCCTATTTTGAAGAAAGCAGCCAAGCCTCACTAGATTCGGTTTGCTTTATTTTTCTAAGGTTGATTAGCGCGGTTTTGGCATCGTCGTAACCCCCATAGGTTACTAGATGAAGGCCGTATTTGTTTACTCCGATGTATTGCGAATCATAACCCTTGGCTCTGAGTTCACGTACTTTTTTATCGGCATTCCCTTGCATTCTGTAGGCTCCGGCAATAATCTGATGATCGGCGGTTTTAGTGTTTTTTTCCAGAGTAAGTGTCAGCGCCGGCAGCTCCAAGGGGGCATTGCTAAAAAAGGTAGCTTCCTGAATTTTCTTGGTTACCTGTTCTTGCGCTGCCTTTTGTGCCAGTTGTTCGTTTAAGACATTCCCACCAAAAATGCGATAACCCGTAAATCCTGCAGTTAGCGCCAGCAGAATTACGGCTGCATATTTAAGGTAGTGCCCGATGGCAAATTTCTCCCTCTTTTCCGGGGTGATGACAAAAGGAATGTGCTCTTCCAATTCCTGCACTTCCTCCTTTAAGACTTCCCGAATCACTGGGGCCGACACAAATGAGGATAATCCGAACGAGGAGGTAAGATAATTGACCTGATACGAAGGTTGAAACTGGATTTTACCGGCCTTGTTCAACCACAGTTCTCCAATATTTGTTAAGGTCAGCCTTTTATTTTCCTTTAAGTCTGCTTTCCATTGCGATGATATTAGCGCTACCTCTTTCAACATTTCGTCGTAGGAGCGTTTTTCCATCTGCGCCAAATGGGAAACCAATAGCCCATCATTGCTGGAGAGCTGTTCGTTAAAGGACAATACCTTGGAAGGAGGGTAAAATGCATTGGTGGTTTGATGGATCGTGGCAGACTTTCGCTGGGTAAGGAAAGCACCGAACCCCGGCATAATTACACAATTGTACCGGTACAATAATTCTTCTATGGATCGGGCTACCTGCATTTCCGACAAAGATTGCAAAATATAAAAAGTTACAACACAATAACGTCAATTTTTTATTAACATTATATTTTATGTATTTTGTGAATAACTTTAAGAGATCTGGAAATGGTTAAGGATGAACTGATTGCCCTTTTGCGACTTCAAAATATTCCGAACATTGGCGACGTGACGGCAAAAAAACTTATCGCACACTGTGGTAGCCCATCCGCCATTTTTTGGGATAGAAAACAGCGGTTGCAGAGAATTGATGGGGTTGGGGCCTTCGTACTTCGCCATTTGTTCGATAAAGCACATTTGGAGGCCGCAGAGCAGGAGTTTGAATATATCGCAAATCAAGGTATCGAATACACCTACTTTATGGATAAGGATTATCCGGCCTATTTAAAGCATTGCTTAGATAGTCCCATCCTGTTGTTTAAGAGAGGGAAGATAGATTTGGACGGTCGAAGGATAATCAGTGTTGTGGGCACCAGGAACATTACTAGTTATGGGATGTCATTTTGTGAATCTTTTATTGAAGAAATTGCTCCGTTAGATCCGATTATTGTCAGTGGCTATGCGTATGGGGTCGATATTTGCATTCAAAAAGCGGCGATAAAACACGGGTTGCAGACCATTGGCTGTCTGGCACACGGCCTAAATCAGTGCTATCCAAAAGTGCATTCGGTTTACGGAGCGGATGTTGAAAAAAACGGCGGGTTTTTAACCGAGTTCTGGAGCACCTCCAATCCCGAAAGAGAGAATTTTCTGAGGCGCAACCGGGTTATTGCTGGAATTAGTGAGGCCACCGTAGTGATAGAATCTGCCGAAAAGGGAGGTAGCCTGGTGACCGCAGAAATTGCCAATGGCTACAACAGGGATGTCTTTGCGGTTCCTGGAAGGGTCCATGATAAGTACAGTACCGGTTGCCATAATCTTATCAAACAACAAAAAGCGCACATGCTGACTTCGGCCTCCGATCTAATTTATATGCTGGGATGGGAGCTCGGGGACAAAAAGCCACAATCGATCCAAAAACAATTGTTCGTGGAAATGGACACTACGGAAAAGGCCATTTATGACCATCTGCAAAAAACCGGTAAGCAATTGTTAGACGCTATTGCTCTAGATTGTAACCTGCCTGTTTTTAAAACTTCCTCGACCCTTTTGAATATGGAAATGAAAGGCGTAATTCGGCCCCTTCCGGGTAAATTGTTCGAAGCCATCTAGATCTTCACAAACCATACGGTCGGAAAATCTTTGTTTTCCATGTCGGCCATCCTCAAAATGGTAGTTTATCGATAAAGAACATGCTTAAATCCGTTATTTTGTACTTGTATATCGATAGATTTATCGGGTTAACCGACTCGCAAGTCGGTTTTCGTATCTACTTATGTATTTGGCACAACTCCTTTGGAGGGGCCAAGGAAGCCCCTAATATCCGACATTTTTTCGTACCCTGGCCAACACCGTGTCGGCCACTTTATGGGCTTTTCCCGCCCCCAAGGCCAGCGCTTCCTCTACTTCTTCCAGATGTTCCAGATAGTAATTGAATTTCTCCCGGGCTCCTCCAAATTTTTTGATAATCAGTTCAAAAAGCGCCTGCTTGGCATGGCCGTAACCATAGTTTCCATTTAAGTAATTTTCCCTCATCTCTTCGGTTTGCGAATCACTGGCCAATATCTTGTACAGGGCAAATACATTGTCGGTATCAGGGTTCTTGGGTTCTTCCATAGGTGTACTATCCGTAACGATGCCCATAATCTGTTTGCGCAATTGTTTATCGGGCAGGAAAATATCGATAATGTTCCCCTTGCTCTTGCTCATTTTTTCCCCGTCGGTACCGGGAACGTACATGGTACTTTCCTGTACTTTGCCTTTGGGGATTACAAAGGTTTCGCCCATTTGCGCATGGAAGCGGGAGGCCACGTCCCGGGTCATTTCCAAATGTTGCAGCTGGTCTTTGCCCACCGGGACAATATTGGCATCGTACAACAAAATATCCGCGGCCATAAGCATCGGATAGGTAAAGAGGCCGGCATTCACATCCTCTAACCGGTCTGCCTTATCCTTAAAGGAATGGGCCAAGGTAAGGCGCTGATAAGGAAAAAAACAGCTTAGGTACCAAGTGAGCTCTGCGGTTTGTGGCACATCGCTCTGTCTATAGAATACGGTTTTTTCCAAGTCCAGATCAAAGGCCAACCAAGTGGCCGCCACATTATAGGTATTGCTTCTTAAGACCTCCGCATTTTTTATCTGGGTAAGGGAGTGCATATCCGCAATAAACAGGAAGGATTCGTTTTTTGGATCATTGGCCATTTCTATGGCCGGGATAACGGCCCCTAAAATATTGCCCAAATGGGGCCTGCCCGTACTTTGTATGCCCGTAAGTATTCTTGCCATCCGGTTTAATATGAGTTAAAAGAGTTCACTTTTTGTTCAGGGGCAAAGGTAAAGGAATTCGTAAAAATCACTTCATTATTGTTACTTTTGATTTTATGCTTGTACTATTCACTAAAATTGGACAGATCCTTTACCGAATCTGGTTTTATGTATTGGCGGTTATCCCCATTTTACTTTTTTCTCCCTTCTTACTCTTTTTTACCGCCTCCGAACGGTGGTATCCCCAATTTTTTTGGTTGGCGAGGAATATTTGGGCCAAAACGATTTTATACGGGATGGGATGTTTTCCCAAAATTTCGAGGCAACAGCATATGCAAAGAGGCAAGAGCTATATGCTGGTGGCCAACCATACGAGTATGTTGGATATCATGCTCATGTTACAAGTAAGCCGCAACCCATTCGTGTTTGTGGGAAAGAAGGAATTGGTAAGGATTCCCATTTTCGGATTTTTTTATAAGCGGGTCTGTATTTTGGTAGATAGGGAAGATAGTGGTAGTAGAACCGGGGTTTATCGGAGGGCTAACCGAAGATTGGAGCAGGGACTATCTATTTGTATCTTCCCCGAAGGAGGCGTTCCGGAGGAAGATATTATACTCGACACCTTTAAGGACGGGGCCTTTAAGATGGCTATAGCCCATAATATACCGATTGTCCCGATTGTTTTTTTGGACAATAAACAACGGTTTCCCTTTACCTTGTTCGGCGGTGGTCCTGGGCCGGTCCGGGCAAAAGTATACCCGTTTATTAAAACAGGGAACCTAGCTGAAGAAGATAAATCCCGGTTGCGGGAAGAAGTAAGGGGTGTTATTTTGGAAGGTTTAGCGAGAAAGAAACTTAGAGCCTCCTACAGGACTTGAACCTGCGACCTACGCTTTACGAAAGCGGTGCTCTACCAGCTGAGCTAAGGAGGCAATTTAAAACTTAAAATTAAGTCCGCTGTATACCCCTATTGAAAAGGGCTGAAAACTACCCGCCGTATTGGAAAACGTGTTCAACTGATATTTAAAAATGGGTTCTACATTGAGGTGTACTTTGGGTAGGAGCCGATAATTGAGCCCAAAGCCAAAGTTGGCACTAAAATTCACAGAATTTATATTATTGGCTTCCCCGAGTTCCGTGTTCCGGTCCCCCGATTCCAAGGTTACGCTGTTATCCGTTAAAAAGAGGGAGCTGACCCCACCAATAAGATCTATTCCAAACTTTTTGTCCAATAGTGCATAATTAACTTCCATCGGGACTTCCAAATACCCAAATTGCTGTAACATCTTACCCGTACGGGTAGGGTTTTTGGCTGTTGCATCCAATGCCATTCCCGGTATGGGTTTCCCTGGGTTCTTATTCTGTACTATAAGATTTTCGGAATTCGTATTATAATTAATGTTGTCAATATTGGGGATGGATACAATCCCAAAAGTTGAGGTGTACGAAATGTCATTGGTGCTATACCCGTAGTTTACCTTTTGTACCCCGGAACGGATACTCCATTTTTTACCCACCCCATAAGAAACCAAAACCCCATAGCTAAAACTGACCTCTCCCGACTTGGAATTGTTCACAAAGCTGGGGGCTATTGATGACCCTTCGCCCGCGGCATTAAAATACACGGGAGCGATACTGGGCTCTACGGACCACCTCTGTTTTTTACCATCGGCTATAAACTCAGCGTCGTTATGGTCCAAAACCTCGAAAATCGATTTTTTTTCCGAGACCTCCATGGTGTCCACTGCAACCATAGCCTCGGTAAAAGGGGTTGCGCTAGGTGGGATAGTAGGGGAATCTATCGTCGATTCTTCGGTTATGGCTTCCTTATTCTCCGATCGAATTCCTTGAATATTTTGCGCCAAAGGGTCTATGGAATCGGATTTTTTAGCAATTAAAGCGGGTTGTTTGCTACTAATATGGCCGTTTTCTGGACTGGATTTCCCATTTGTTGCCCATTGTTTATCTTCCTCCCTAGACGTGATAACAGCTTGGGAAGATCTATAAGGTTGTTTCTTTTTGGTCTTCCCATCGATGGAATTTTCCTTTTCATTTGATTTAACGGAGGTTACGGCCGTACCGACTTTTTTATTGTTGGGGTTTGTTACATCTATGCCCGTGCTAAGGTTCTCCTCATTTTTTATGGCCTTTTTGTTATCGGCCCCCGTAATAGCCGGATTCTTGCTTTCCTTTGGCTTATGAATGGAAGGGGTTTGCCCTTTTTCCGAATTTGTTATGATCGGCAATTCGGGGTTATTGTTTTCAAATGGGCCCAATAAATAAAGTAGAAGGGCCAAACCGGCGGCGATAGCACCCAGTTTCCACCAAATGGGGAATACGTTCCGCGACTTTTTGCGTTCGTCCAAGGTGGTTTCTATACGGTCCCAAACTTTGTCGTCCGGCCGCTCTTGGAAGTCCTTGAACTTCTCTTGGAACAGGTTATGTATGCTTTTTTTACTCATGGTGCAGTTCGTTTGAACACCGATCCAATTTTATTGGCAGTCAATGGTTTTAATACTCTTTTACTGTAAAACATCAAAAACCCAACGATTATTTTGGCCGGATCGGTCTCTATTTTTTGTTTTAGAATCGCCTTGGCCCTAGCCAGATTGGATTTTGAGGTACCGGCGGAGGTGCCCAATTTTTCGCCAATTTCCTTATGCGTATAGCCATCCATCACATAGAGGTTAAAGGTTAACCGATATTTATTCGGCAGTTCCTGAATATATCCCAACAGGGTGGCTAGACCAATATCTGCATAACCACTGTCAACTTCCACCTCTTCCTCGATATTGTCGGTTACCAGGTTGAGATGCTCTTCATTTCTGTATTTGAGCAAGACGGTATTGATAGTAATTCTTTTGAGCCAACCCTCAAAGGAGCCTTTAAACTTAAACTGATCTATTTTTTCATAAATGGTGATGAAACTGTCGTGCAGGTTGTCTTCCGCTTCCATTTGGTTTCTGGAATATTTAAGGCAAATACCGAACAATCGATCGGCAAATTTCCGGTACAACTGTTCCTGTGCTTTTCTATTGCCCTTTTTGCAATTGTTAATGAGCTCTTCCAGACCCAAAATATGTTGGTTAGACTTTCTTTGTTTATCCGGCGGGCACGTGCTTTTCGTTAACGGGGACATCCATCTCCAAGTATTGTGCATCGCCATTTTCATCTTCTCCGGTATAAAATCGAAAATGATACGTATCGGTATAAATGACTACAAAATTAAAATACGCATCTACTTCGTCATTGGTTTCTTTGCAGCCCGTGTTGTCTGTGAGTTCGGCACCTACGGGCACTACGTTTCTGGTGGTCAGTTCCGGCTTTGTGATTTCGAACCATTCAAAATAGGTACAATCGTCGGGTCTTCGGTAGGTGACCTTGATACGGTACGTTTTGTTGAGTTCAAAAGATTCCGGGAGGTCGGCACTAACTACTTTTAAAGGTAGGTAGGCATAACTTTCGCCATCGTCTCCCAGATCGCAGGAGCTAATGCCCAAACCCGCCACAAAGAGCAGCGTCAATAATAATTTTCTTTTCATAGCTATTAAATCTTCTTTTTTTAATAGATGACAATAGCCCAAAAAGGTTGCGTGTTAAAAGCGCGGTTTTAATATTAATTTAGCACGAAAAAACGGTTTTCGTTGGGAAAACCAATGCTTTGCACATTTCGCTATCTGCTTGGCGTCGTAAACTCGGCGAGATAGGTCGTAAAGCGTATAGCGACAAGCTAAAACAAGTGCTACTTCTTTACCGTATGGATAGCTTCCTTGATTTTGCCTTCCAATTCCTCTGAAAGTTCTGGATTGTCCTGCAGTAACGCTTTTACGGCATCCCTGCCCTGTCCCAGTTTGGTGTCCCCATAACTAAACCAAGAACCACTTTTTTTGATGATTTCGAATTCTACGCCCAAATCGAGTACTTCCCCAATTTTAGAGATTCCTTCACCGTACATAATATCGAATTCTGCCATTTTAAACGGTGGTGCCACTTTGTTTTTCACCACTTTTACTCGGGTCTTGTTCCCTTGCACCCCTCCGTCGGTATCCTTTATTTGGGTAGATC
This sequence comes from Cerina litoralis, assembly GCA_022008415.1. GTDB lineage: Bacteria > Bacteroidota > Bacteroidia > Flavobacteriales > Flavobacteriaceae > Cerina > Cerina litoralis. Next base: position 99,113 of record JAIRBC010000011.1, on the reverse strand, counting down.
GTCGGATATCCAGCCTTACCGAAGCATAGAATTTAAGGGCGTTTCCCCCTGTGGTGGTTTCCGGATTTCCGAACATCACCCCGATTTTTTCCCGCAACTGGTTAATGAAGATGACCGTGCAGTGGGTCTTGCTTATAGAAGCGGTTAGTTTTCTAAGCGCCTGGGACATCAAACGGGCGTGTAGGCCCATCTTGGAGTCGCCCATTTCACCCTCGATCTCGCTTTTTGGCGTCAGGGCGGCAACGGAATCTATAATCACTATATCGATGGCACCGGAACGTATTAGGTTGTCGGCAATTTCGAGTGCCTGTTCCCCATGGTCGGGTTGCGAAATGATTAAATTGTCGATATCTACGCCCAATTTTTGGGCGTAAAACCGGTCAAAAGCGTGTTCCGCATCAATAAATGCCGCGATGCCACCATTTTTTTGGGCCTCTGCGATAGCGTGTAGGGTCAATGTTGTTTTACCGGAAGATTCGGGCCCATAGATTTCAACGACCCTACCCCTTGGGTATCCGCCTACTCCCAATGCAATATCCAACCCTAGGGATCCGGATGGTATAACCTCTACATCGGCCACAACGCTGTCCCCCATCTTCATGACTGCACCTTTGCCATAGGTTTTGTCCAACTTGTCCAACGTAAGTTTTAGGGCCTTTAATTTTGCTTCTTTTTCAGAACTCATTTTTATCGTGTTAAGGATGCTAAAATAGTATTTCTTTTGCCATAATAAAAGGTGTTGTACTTTGAATTTGATTGAAAATTCAGTTTAGGGCGAATAACGTTTGAGCCAATCAACCGCTTTGCGCTATTCGCCTTACGCCAATCGCAAACGGATTTTAGCGTATTGCGTATAGCGATGGGGGAACAGCAAAACAAAATAATAAGAAAATTACGCAACCTTTTTGGAAATGCTGCATCTTATAAAGAACTAACTCATATTTAGATGCCATTGTATTCAAGACAATGGTTACCAGTGGCCACTTTCTAAACCCATAAGGGGCTATGAAAAAGAAGAATAAGAGGTGGTCTTAAAATGGGTCTTGGTATCTCCCAAGACCCATTTTTATTTTTATTGTTTTCCATTATATCTAGGGGGTCAAATTTTGGAACAAGATAGATTAGCAGTACCTTTGTATTTAAATTTATTTCTTCAACCCTGAGACCGTTTTAAAATTCTAATCTCATATTTTACAATGGGCTCTTAATCTATTGGTATAGCATGCAACTGTACAATACTTTAAGTGCAAAGGAAAGGGAGGCTCTTATAGAGCAGGCCGGGAAGGAACGCCTTACCATCTCCTTTTATCAATATGCGCATATCGGCAACCCACAAATTTTAAGGGACCACTTGTTTATCAATTGGGACAAAATGGAAGTTTTGGGCCGAATCTACGTTGCCCACGAGGGTGTTAACGCACAATTATCAGTTCCGGCCGAAAATTTTGAAGTCTTTAAGGCCCATCTAGATAGTATTTCCTTTTTGGAAAACGTACGTCTTAACATAGCCATAGAACAACACGACAAATCCTTCCTAAAACTAAAGGTCAAGGTAAGAAGGAAGATCGTAGCCGATGGTCTGGACGATGGAACTTTTGATGTAACCGATAAGGGAATCCACGTGAATGCGGAGAAATTTAACGAACTCATCGAGGCTTCGGATACGGTTTTGGTGGATATGCGAAACCATTACGAGAGCGAAATAGGCCACTTTAAGAATGCCATTACCCCGGATGTGGATACTTTTAGGGATTCCTTGGACATTATAGAAAAAGACCTATCGGAACATAAGGAGAATAAGAATTTGGTAATGTACTGTACGGGCGGAATCCGGTGTGAAAAGGCCAGTGCCTATTACAAGCACAAGGGGTTTAAGAATGTTTACCAGTTAGAAGGAGGCATCATAGAGTATGCGCGTCAAGTGGAGCAAAAGAAGCTCGAAAACAAATTTTTGGGCAAGAACTTTGTTTTTGATCACCGCAGGGGAGAACGGATTACCGAACATGTGATTGCCCAGTGCCACCAGTGCGGGGCACCTTGCGACACCCATGTAAACTGTGCCAACGAGGCCTGCCATCTGCTTTTTATCCAATGTGGGGATTGTGCAAAAAAGATGGATAATTGTTGTTCGGTAGCGTGCCGGGAGATTGTGGCACTCCCGTATGAAGTGCAAAAAAAAATGCGTAAAGGCATAACTATAAGTAATAAAATCTTCAAAAAAGGCCGATCGGAGGTGTTAAAGTTTAAAAAAGGCCCCGGTGCGGTAACCGAGAAATAGCGGGAATTCGGCATCCCGATAACTTTGGGTGGCGGCGTGAATTACTTATCAATTTTGTACATGCTGTTCCCGATAGTTGTCGGGATGCGAACCGGTTTACTTTACATCACACCAAAAAAACACTATCTTTACGTTTCGTACCCAAAAAGCATCAAAATGCGTTGTTGCGAATAATTTTTTTGATGCCGGGCGTTAATAATTTATGAACCTTTTTTGATGGAAAACAATACCGGTTAAATGGTATATTGGATAACGTTTTCCATTGATTCAATATACTGAATATGGGTTGTAGCAGTTGTTCTACCGGCAAGGGGGGGCAACCGCGGGGGTGCAAGAACAATGGAACTTGTGGTACCGATGGTTGTAACAAATTGACGGTTTTTGATTGGCTTTCCAACATGTCGTTGCCAAATGGGGAAGAACCATTTGACTGCGTGGAAGTCCGCTTTAAAAATAGCAGAAAGGAATTTTTTAGAAACGATAGGAATCTTTCCCTTTCCATAGGGGATATTGTCGCCACTCAGGCACAATCCGGGCACGATGTTGGGATGGTAACACTTTCCGGAGAACTGGTGAGGGTTCAAATGAAGAGAAAAAAGGTGGATTTTAAGGATGAAGAACTACCAAAAATATACCGAAAGGCATCCCAGAAAGACATCGATATTTGGCAAAAATGTAGGGATAGGGAGGAAGAGATAAAAAAACGGTCCCGTGAAATCGCGATCATCCTGAACCTGCAAATGAAAATTTCCGATGTAGAATTTCAGGGCGATGGATCCAAGGCCACTTTTTATTATACCGCCGAGGAACGCGTAGATTTTCGCCAATTGATCAAGGATATGGCCAAGGCCTTTAGTATCCGTATAGAAATGCGCCAAATAGGATACCGACAAGAAGCCCAACGTTTGGGAGGCATTGGATCCTGTGGCAGGGAATTATGCTGTTCTACCTGGCTTACCGATTTTCGTTCCGTTAGTACTTCGGCCGCACGTTACCAACAACTATCTTTAAACCCACAAAAACTTGCCGGGCAATGCGGTAAATTGAAATGTTGCCTCAATTATGAGCTAGACGTTTATCTGGAGGCGTTAAAGGACTTCCCCTCCCAGGACAGCAAGTTGTTTACGGAAAAGGGATTGGCCTTTTGCCAAAAAGCCGATATTTTTAAGGGAATGCTTTGGTTTTCCTATAAGGATGATCCTGCCAATTGGCACGCGTTGACTAAAAAACAAGTCCAGAAAATTCTGGAAATGAACAAGAAGAAGGAGAAAGTCCCCAGCTTGGAGGCGTACGCGGTAGAGCAAATCGTGGAAGTAAAGGAGCATGTTTTTGAAAACGTGGTTGGCCAGGACAGCCTTACCCGTTTTGACCGTCCCAAACAAAAGAGAAATAGGAATCGGAATAAAAACAGAAAATCGAGCAATCGGAACAACAAAAGGTCAAGCAATCAAAACAATAGAAGGAAGGGTTCTTCCAATAAAAAACCTTCCAAAAATGGTTAAGAATATTTTGCCCCTATTTATTTGTAGCCTGATGTTTTCGTGTAGCAATAATATCGTAAGATCCGATTACAAGGCTACCGAGGGCGGACAATGGGGAAAGGACAACGTAATTAAGTTCACTTTTTCCGGGATGGATACGATCCAAAAGAACAACATTTTTATCAACGTTAGAAACGATGCGAGCTATCCTTATAGCAATCTTTTTTTGATTGCCGAACTCACCTTTCCCAGCGGGGAAACGGTTAAGGATACCTTGGAGTATGAAATGGCTTTACCGGATGGGCAATGGTTGGGAAAAGGAAACGGCAGCCTTAAGGAAAGCAAATTATGGTACAAGGAAAACATCGTTTTTCCAACTTCGGGCGTATATACCTTACAACTGTCCCAGGCCATGCGCAAAAATGGGAACATTGACGGAGTGGAACATTTAGAAGGAATAACAGACGTTGGATATCAAATAGAAAAAACCAAGTAGTTAGCTATGGCAAAAGCTGTAAAAAACAAGCCGGTTAAACGGAAAAAAAATAGTGGCTTCGGTAAATTTATCAAATGGTTTTGGATTTTGTTCGCCATAGGTATACTATCAATTTTGTTCGTTTTTCAATTGGCTGCCTGGGGGTTTCTCGGGGAGATGCCCACCTTTGAGCGTTTGGAGAATCCACAGACCAATTTGGCAACCGAGGTCATTTCGGTGGATGGGATTACCTTGGGAAAGTATTATTTGGACGACAATCGTACTCCAGTTCCTTTCGTCCAACTTCCTAAAAATTTGGTTAATGCCTTAGTGTCTACGGAAGATATACGCTATTATGGCCACTCTGGGATCGATGCCTGGGGCACTTTACGGGCGCTTGTGTTTTTGGGGCAGCGAGGTGGGGCGAGTACCATTACCCAACAACTTTCCAAATTGCTTTTTACCGTACGCCCGTCGGACAGTACTTGGGATCGTATCATTCAAAAAATTAAGGAATGGGTCATAGCCATCCGGCTAGAGCGGCAGTACACCAAGGACGAGATTATGGCCATGTATTTTAACCAATACGATTTTGGCAACAATGCCGATGGGATACGTTCCGCGGCGAAGATTTATTTTGGAAAGGAGCCCCAGGACTTAAAAATAGAGGAATCTGCAGTTTTGGTAGGCATGTTACAGAATTCCTCCTTATACAATCCATTAAGGAGAGAGGAACTAACCCGAAAGAGAAGGAATACGGTTCTGAGTCAGATGGCAAAGGCCGATTTTATAACCGAAAAAGAGAAGGATTCCCTACAGGCTACGAAAATGGATATCAATTACAATCCGGAATCCCATAGGGAGGGCCTTGCCACCTACTTTAGAATGTATCTCCAAAAGTATTTGAACGGGTGGATCCAAAAGCACCCCAAACCGGACGGTACCAAATACAATCTCTATTTGGACGGCTTAAAGGTCTATACCACCTTGGATTCCAGGATGCAGGCCAATGCCGAAAAGGCGGTACGGGAGCATATGAAAAGATTGCAAGCCGAATTTTTTCATCAAAATACCCCGGATCGAAATCCAACGGCACCTTTTATAGCTGAAGAACCAGGTGATATCGATAGGATTATGGAACGGGCAATGAAAAGTTCCAAAAGATGGCACGTGCTAAAGGCGCAAGGTAAATCCGAAAAGGAGATCAGGGCATCTTTTAAAGAACCAGCGGAAATGACCGTTTTTGATTGGAATAGCGAAACCCATGAAAAGGATACGATCTTAACCCCTTTAGATTCCATTCGGTATTATAAATCTTTTCTAAGGGCGGCCATGATGTCCATGGAGCCCCAAACGGGGCACGTAAAGGCCTGGGTAGGGGGCATCGATTATAAGCATTTTCAATATGACAATGTCATTCAAGGAGCACGACAGGTGGGCTCTACCTTTAAGCCCTTCGTTTATGCCGCGGCCATAGACCAATTGAGACTTTCGCCCTGTGATTCCCTGCCGGACAATCAATATTGTATCGAGGCCGGGAAATACGGGAACCCGGAACCGTGGTGCCCCAAGAATTCTGTTGGCAAGTACACGGGAAAGATGTTGACCCTAAAGAATGCCTTGGCCAATTCGGTAAATACCATTACCGCACAATTGATCGATAAGGTGGGGCCGGCCGCCGTGGTGTCCATAGCGAGAAATCTCGGATTGACAGGGGACATCCCCGAAGTGCCCTCCATTGCTTTGGGTACTCCAGATGTGAACGTTTACGAAATGGTGGGGGCTTATGGTGCCTTTGCAAATCAAGGGGTTTATGTAAAACCGGTCATGGTTACCCGAATCGAGGACAAGAACGGAACCGTGCTTTTTGAATATGTCCCCGAAACCCGGGACGTGTTGAGCAAAGATGTGGCCTATGCCATGGTAAACCTAATGGAAGGGGTTACCCATGGAGGTTCTGGTACCCGTTTACGAACTACCGGGTACGAGAAATGGAGACCGGAATATAAAGAGATCATTACCGGTTACCCCTACGAGTTCAAGAATCCGATCGCCGGTAAGACCGGTACCACCCAAAATCAAAGCGATGGTTGGTTTATGGGAATGGTCCCCAATCTGGTTACCGGGGTCTGGGTAGGCGGAGAGGATAGGGACGTACATTTTAGGACCATAACATACGGTCAAGGGGCATCAATGGCCTTGCCCATTTGGGGTGTTTATATGAAAGAGAACTATGCCGATAAGGAATTGGGGATCTCTGATGGTGAATTTCCAGAGCCAGAAAATATGTCGATCAATGTAGACTGTTCAAAAGTCGAGGAGAACGGCAAGGACAACCCCGTTAAAGAAAACGACTTGGACGGGTTGGATTTTTAGTCAAAAGCTTTTGCCTCAACTTGGCACTAGTTGATCGGGTTAGTCGCACTTCGTTTTTTGTTGGCTACTGTCTACCGGACACTGTCCGCTTAATATTTTGGTCTTTTGGTTTTGGCCCGTTTAGGTCGGGAACAATATTTAAGTTTCGGCAATTGGATCAACCCTCGGCCCGATCGCGCAACATTCGACGCATTACTTTATTGGAAGCCGTTCTCGGAAGGCTTTCTAAGGGTATCAATTGGGTCGCCTTAAATAGCGGGTTCAGTTCTTTTTTAATAATTCTGTTAACCAAGTGCAACCGATCGCTTTCTGGTTTCTCGGAGATACTTTTCACGTAGTAAACGAAAAGTTCACTAGGTCCCCCATCCTTGGGAGAAACTGCAATAGCAGCCGATTCCTTGACAAAGTCGAGTCTATTTACCACTGCTTCGATCTGTACCGAACTCACTTTTATACCGCCCAAATTCATATCATCATCCATCCTCCCCAAGGCTTTGTAATACCCGTTTTCCAAACGTTGAAGCTGATCTCCGTGTCGGCGCAAATGTACTCCTTGATAAGTGGGGGTGTCCTTAAAATACACCTTGTGATGGTCACGGTTTAGGAGCCGATCGGACAAGCCAAGAATAGGGGGCACAAGAAAAACCTCTCCTTTTTCGGCGGCCTTGCCCTCGTGGTCCAACAACAAAAACGCACCGCCTAGGGCCTGTGAAGAGAAAGTACTTGGAATATTTTCTTGAACCACGGTGCTGGTAACATAACCTCCTCCGATCTCGGTACCCCCGCAGTATTCAATTACGGGTTTATGATTGCCCAGTTGCATTAGATATTCCATCTCTGTAGGATTGGAAACCTCCCCAGTGGAGCTAAAACACTTAATGGCGTTCCAATCTAAATGTTCATTGCATTTACTGCCCATCCAGCTCTTGACGATACTCGGTACGACACCGAGCATGTTTACTTTTGCATTTTGTACAAATTCGCCAAAACCAAGGTCAAGAGGGGCATCGTAATACAAGGCGATAGTCCCTTTATTGATCAAGGTAGCAAAGATGAGCCATGGGCCCATCATCCAACCCAAATTGGTAGGCCAACAAACCACGTTGTTTTTTTGGATATCGTGGTGGTAGTACCCGTCAGAAGCACTTTTAATAGGGGTAATATGGGTCCATGGGATGGCTTTTGGCTCTCCGGTAGTGCCCGATGAAAACAAGACCGTGATGGTATCGTCCGGCTCGGAAATTACACTTTGAAAATTGGTGTTGTCAGAAACAAAAGTTTCCCAATCAAGGTCTCCCTCCCGCAACTCAGGTTCTAGTTCCGTCATTTTAATAACCACCGCTTTTGGGGCTCCGGCCTCCAATACTTTTTGATATAAGGGCAATTTTTTGCTGCCACGCAATAAAACGTCTTGGGTAAAGACTAATTTTGGCTTTGTGATTTTTAATCGTACGGCTATTTCCCGGGCACTAAAACTATCGGCAATTGTGGCGACGACGACCCCCGCTTTGATCGCGGCAAGATAAACGGCAACCGCCTCCAGTGTCATCGCTGTATCGATGGCTATGGAATCCCCGGGCCCAATTTGTAAGTCGGTTAGGCCATTGGCTATCCGATTTACCAAGATTTCCAATTCTTTTTGGGTCGTTTTTTGCAAGGAGCCATTGGGCTTCTGAAAAATAATTGCAGTGGCGTCATCCACATTCTGAAAACAACTGTCCACAATATTAAATTGCGCTCCGGATAGCCATTTTGCGTTTTCAACCCCTTCGGGGATATCCAATACCTTGGAATACCGTTGCTTAAAACGAATGCCCAGCCTATCCATTGTTTCCGTCCAAAACGACTGTTTTTCATTTACCGACCATTTCCAAAAATCGGGATAGGAAGTAAAACCATGCGCTTGCATCGTTTTATAAATATTGCTGTTTTTAACCGATCCTTGATCAGGCGTCCACTTCATGATAACGAATAATTTTACCTAAGTTAATCATAACTATACTCATTCCAGATACAAACCCGAGTTTTTCTGTCTTTCTTTTCTCCTTTCCCGGCGTTAAAATTTTAAACCGTAGCTAAGGCTTTGCTTGAAAATTTTGCCTTGGGAAAGAATAAAATAAAATTCCCAAAATTCCCAGATTTCTATCTGGAACAAGTATAACATTCTCTACAAAAGATACCTATTTCTATTTTAAAAGTGAATAAAGGGGACGTGTGATATTAGTCGAATTTTAAAAGCGACTATTTTTCACAACATTTTTTTCATATTTCACAACAATTATTTAGAGGTTTTATTTTTTACCAATATATTTACCCTGAATCAAATGTTTAACCCCTCCCGAACCTTAGGGAGAACCATTTACCCAAATCGTATTGTTATGGATGCCCAAATGAACCATGCCCCCGCCCAAGAGGAAATTCAAGTGTATCGAAATGATTTCTATAGCGGGATCCTAATGTTGGCAAAAAAGCTTTTTATGCTATAAAAGGTTTTAGCAAAGACATTTTAAAATGGGCGACACCGAGGTGTGGCCCATTTTTATTTAGACGATTTATTTCTCCAATCCAATCTCAATTAAAAAACCCTCCATTGGCCACAATCTTCCGGCGGAGGGTTCTTTACTTAAGTAGGTGTTGCAATCCTTTTCGTCAGTAGTGGTTTGTCCGATAGATCCCTATAGAAATAGGGACGTTGCGGAAGGGGGCAACCAACTAGGATTACCCTACAAATATAGGATTGGATATCCGCGTATTTTAACTTTTGTCGCAAACCGAAGTCATTGTGTGGTAACCGGGCACTTTCTTACGGCGTACCCGATTAAAGGTGTTGGCAGGGATGAAGATTAATATTGGTCTAAATGTTCAGGATATAGAAAATTATTATAGGGAAATCGGGTCACGTGAATATCCCTAACCTCATCGTAGACCTTTTTGCGGAATTCATCCAGGTTTTCCTTGTTCAAGGCCGAGATAAAAATGGCCCTGTCTCCCACGCGCTGCATCCAGGTGTGTTTCCACTCTTCAATGGTAAAATGTTTCTCGGTCTTTTGGGTTATCGGGTCATCGGCATCAATGGTCTCGTGCTCGTATTGATCTATTTTATTGAACACCATAACACAACGTTTATCCGCACTGTCTATTTCGTCCAAAATCAGGTTTACCGAATCTATATGTTCCTCGAACTGCGGGTGTGAAATGTCTACTACGTGCAATAAAAGATCAGCCTCCCGAACCTCGTCGAGCGTACTTTTAAAGCTTTCGACCAACTGGGTCGGCAATTTCCTTATAAAGCCAACGGTATCGCTCAAAAGGAAAGGCAGATTGCCGATAACTACCTTCCTCACTGTGGTATCCAAGGTAGCAAATAGCTTGTTCTCTGCAAAGACCTCACTTTTACTGATGACGTTCATTAAGGTAGATTTGCCCACGTTGGTGTATCCTACCAGTGCAACGCGCACCAAGGCACCTCGGTTGCCTCGTTGGGTTTCCATTTGTCTGTCTATCTTGGAGAGCTTTTTTTTCAACAAGGTAATCCGGTCCCTAACGATACGCCTATCGGTTTCTATTTCGGTCTCCCCCGGTCCTCTCATCCCGATGCCACCCTTTTGGCGTTCCAAGTGGGTCCACAGTCCCGTTAGTCGAGGCAATAAATATTCATACTGCGCCAGTTCCACTTGGGTACGGGCATAACTTGTCTGGGCCCGCTGGGCGAAGATATCCAGAATTAGACCCGTGCGGTCCAATATTTTACAGCGCAGCTCCCGTTCTATGTTGCGCTGCTGGCCGGGGGTAAGTTCGTCATCAAAAATGACCGACCCTATCTCGTTTTCGGTCACGTAGGCTTCTACTTCCTTTATCTTGCCGCTACCTATATAGGTCTTGGGATTGGGAACGTTTATCTTTTGAACGAACCTTTTTTTTACTTCTCCCCCCGCTGTATAGGTGAGGAATTCCAGTTCGTCCAGATATTCGTTTACCTTCTCTTCGTTCTGTTCTTTGGTTATGACCCCAATGAGCACCGCCTTTTCGTATTCAATAATTTTTTTCTCGAGCATAAATTCAATTATTGAAGTGGTTTAAACTTCTTGTTTTCTAGCGAAAAATAGACATTTTTTGACGAAAGGATATAGTTAAACCACTTCATTATACAAATCTAATCAATGCAGTGACTTATTATCCTATTTCTGTATTTTTATACTCCCCAAATCGATAGGGAAATTTGTTTTTGGAACGAAATCACAAAATGGGAGATAATATATATACTATAGCTTTTTACAATCTGGAAAATCTTTTCGACACCGAGCACAACCAATATACTTTAGACGAGGATTATACGCCAAACGGGGTTAAAAAATGGACCCCAAAACGCTATCGGAAGAAACTTCATAAATTGGGCACCGCTATTTCCCAGATAGGATCGAGAACTAGCCCAAACCCACCCTCACTAATCGGCGTGGCCGAGGTAGAAAATAAGAGAGTCATTAAGGATTTGCTTGCTACCGAGTCCTTGGTGAAATTGGATTATGGTTTAGTGCACTACGAGTCCCCGGATGAAAGAGGGATAGATACCGCCCTCGTCTATTTAAAATCTGACTTTACGGTAATAAATTCTGAACCAATTCCCCTTATGGTCGATAACTTGAACGGGGTAAGGGATACCACGAGGGACGTATTGTATGTCCACGGTAAATTTAATGGAGAAGAGGTGCATGTTTTTGTTAACCATTGGCCATCACGGAGACAGGGTGGGGTAGAAACAGCCTACAAGCGCATCGAGGCGTCGCGGACCATAAAGGAATACATGTTACGGTTAGAGGAGAAAGTGGAAAGTCCAAAATATATTGTGATGGGCGATTTTAACGATGGTCCCAATTCCGAGAGCATATCCCAACTGATCAACGGAACGCAATTGTACAACGCCACTTCTAAATTGCTTACATACACATCTGGCAGTACACGTTATAAAAAATCCTGGCTGCTCTTTGATCAAATCATTATCTCTCAAAACTTCCTGCAAAAGGAGCGGGGCACGCACGAATTTTTGGAGGCCCATATTTTTGACGACCATTTTTTAAGGGAATGGGAAGGCAAGTACAAGGGAAATCCGTTTAGGACGTATGTCGGGGACAATTACTTTGGTGGATATAGCGACCATTTTCCAGTTTTTATCGAACTGAAATACAACGGCTAGGTGGCAGTCATACATGCTTGATCTCCTCATCATCCAACAACTCCTCGTTCCGCAATCTAAGAAACACTTGGGCAATGGTTATCACATCTAGTTCGCAATAGGCAACGATTCTCTCGATGTCCTTTTCAATATAGAAAACATCCCGTACCATACCGCCATCAATGTCTTCCTTAGGGGAGGGTATACCCAAGACGTTGGCCATAAGTTTTAAAGAGGTATAGTGCTTAAAATCTCCAAACTTCCACAGCTCCATAGTGTCCAGATGTGGAATTTCCCAAGGTTTCTTTCCGAAAAGGTTCAATTTTTCCGGTAAGTTTATGCGATGAATGATCATACGCCGCGCAATGTATGGGAAGTCGAACTCTTTGCCGTTATGGGCGCACAATAAATATTTGGAATGGTTAAAATGGGTATCCAATAGATTTTTAAACTCCTTCAATAGTTTCATCTCCTCTCCGTGAAAAGTGGTGACACGGAAACTTTTAGATTCGCCTTTATTGTTAAAATAGCCTACCGAGATACATACTATTTTCCCAAACTCGGCCCAAATCCCTGCCCGGTCATAGAATTCCTCGGCGGTGAATTCGTCTTTGCGCTGGTACTGGGATTTGTGTTCCCATAGGGATTTTTTTTCATCGTCGAGTTGCTGGAACGTTTCATGTTCCGGAACCGTCTCAATATCCAGAAAGAGAATGTGTTCCAAATTTATCTTGTGTAACATGGTCTATGGATTTAGATAAATGTAGATAGATGGCTTTAACTAGGACGATCGTTCTAAAAAAATAAATATACTAATTTCGCTACAACTACTAGCTTCGCCATCATGCTATGGGGAAACGCACGGTGAAAATGGTGCCCTTTCCAAATTCCGAAGCAAAATCGATGGTTCCGTTATAGGTTTCCACAATATTCTTGACCATGCCCAGTCCAAGTCCCATACCACTGGTTTTTGTGGTAAACTTGGGTTCGAAAATTCTATTTTTGGAGTCTTCCCTTATACCGATTCCGTTGTCCGCCACAATAATCTTTACAAAATCACCATCGGAAAGTACGGAGACCATTACTTTGGGAGATTCCACCTCGGGGACCGCCTGGGTGGCATTTTTGATGAGGTTTGTCATTACTCGGATAAGTTGGGTTCTATCCATATTCACAATAATCTCATCCTCCTCTGCCCTAAAATGTATGTAACTTTCATTGAATATATCCGTAGCCAGCTTCACGATCTTTACCACATTGAGCGTTTCGTTAAGTTGTGCGGGCATATTTGCAAAATTCGAAAATGCGGAAGCAATATTACTCAATGTATCTATCTGTTGAATCAATGTTTTGGAAAACTCTTTTAGTTTCTCGGAACTTTTGGGGTCTTTGGGGTCGAATTTCATTTGAAAATCCTGTACGCTCAACCGCATGGGAGTCAACGGATTCTTTATCTCGTGTGCAACTTGTTTCGCCATTTCCCTCCAAGCGTGTTCCCTTTCACTACGGGCCAGTTTGGCGGCACTTAATTCGAGCTTGTCTATCATCGCGTTGTAGGAATCGATCAATTTTCCTATTTCCTCACTGGGATCGTCCACAATTATTTTTTCATTGCGTTGCGAAAGTTTCGTCTGGTTCATCTTGTCCGATATCGTTTGGATGGACCGAGTAATGTATTTTGAAATAAAATAGGCCATGGCAATGGCTATAAACAACATAAAAAGATAGACCCCGCCAAGACGGATAAGAAACTCCTTGAGTTCCGTGTTGCTAATTGAATTATCCTCAAAATACGGAATGTTCAAAATACCAATTGGCTTAAACTTATTATCGGTAATATAGGTATAAGAAGCTTGATAACTGTAGCCAGCCGTTGATTTTCCCTCTACGAACCGGTTTGTGGGGCTAGAATTTAAGTGGTTGAGCACTTCTGCACTTAAACAGATGGAAATGGAGTCGTTTTCAAATTTGGGACGGGAACTTTTGACCAGTTGCCCCTCTAAATCGTAGATGTTGAAGTTTACATTTTGAACGACGGCGATTTCATAAATTTCGGTGTTAAAGATCAGGCCCAGATTTTCGGAATTTACCGGGTAGGTGGTACGCTGAAGCGTATAATAAATGCTTTGTTTTATCTGTTCCTCCTTCCGATCCAGTTTTTCCACATGGTAACTTCTGGATTGCTCCCCGTATTGATGGATGGTTACCCCGGCAATTAGAACGGAGGCCACGAGCACCAAAAGAATCATGGAGATGAAAATCCGGGAGCGAAGCGACATGTTTTTGAACACGGGAATGGTTTTTTGGATTAACGATACAGATTTCCGATAGAAATTTTGCTTTTGCCCAAAGCTTCAAATATCGAGCCAATTATGGACAAGTGCTTAACGCTATGCGCTATTTTGTGCTCTGTGCATGGTTAGATATTTGGATTTTTGTCCCGGGTACGTTTATACAGTTTTATGCCCAACATTAACAGGACCCCTAAAACAACGATCCCGACCACGCCAAAGATCCAGTTAAAGGTGCTTTTTAGTATCGCTAAAAAGACGATGGCAAATAGTATCAAGGTGGCACCTTCGTTCCAGATCCGCATAAATCGGGAGGTATGTTTAACCTCATCTCGTTGCAATTGCCTAAAAATTTGATGCGTCTTTAGGTGGTACAAGATCAACAAAAGCACAAAGACCAGTTTTATGTGCATCCATGGCTGACTTAGCCAGGAGGGCATTAGGACAAGTAACCAGCTTGCAAAAAGGACCGCCAGCACAGCCGAAGGCCAGGTAATAATATACCACAACCGCTTGGTCATCAGTTGTAGCTGTCGGGTTAGGATTTCCTTTGCTGGGGAGGGCTTTTGTGATGCTTCGATATGGTAAATAAACAGGCGTGGGATATAGAATAGTCCTGCAAACCAAGTTATTACAAAAATAAGGTGCAAGGCTTTGATATAGTTGTAGTAGTCTCCCATAGCATGGTATTTGGATAAATACCTATCAAAAATACGGGTAAAATATTATATATTTAATTTCAAGGGTTTAAAATAGCTAAATATGAACCGTCGGTTATAATTGCGTTATGATCATGCTAATCCATAGAATACCTTGGGCGTAACGATCTTAAAACAGTTTTGTTGAGCGTAAAGATTTAGCAAACGAATGTCGTTCATCGGAGAAAATGTACCGTTGGTTTTTCTGACAACAATTCTTGGCAAGTTCACAACAAAAATTTAGCAGATCCAAAGAACCGAACTACATTTACAATGTGATTAAGTGAGTGTTTAACCCCAAATCTAACACAATCTGAAACAAAAAGTGCTTGGTTCCCCAAATCGACATTTTAATCTAAAAGCTAAAATCCCATTTCACCAACCTACTTTGAAAAAAAGCCCTGGCGGAGACGCCGGGGCTTTTTTAGATAAGGTCAAGAAATTCTTTATTTCCTAAAAATTATAGTTCAATCCTAATAACCAATAGGTCTGTAATTTATTATCTATATTGTCGAACGTAGCGGTGGTATTACCCAAGGTGTTCAGGTTATAATCCAATGCTTCCTGCTTGCTTTGTCTTAGGCCAAAATCAATCCCGGCACCGATATTCTTCCAGAAAGTGTAACCCAAGGAGTTGATCCACGACCAGTTGGAATAATCGGATCCTTTATAGCTTATAAATGCGGAGAGGGTGGAGTTGTATTTCAAAGCCCCCCATTTCTTATTGTAATCCGCCACAATTTTGGTACCGAGGGAAGAATCATAGATATCGCCTTCGTCACTAAAGACAATGTTGTAGTTTAAAGGGTGAATCACCACGACCAAGTTCTCAATAGGCGTCCATGTGGCACCGATACCAAGATCCAAATATCCCGGGTTGTTAAAATTATCTATGATGGAAGTTCTATATTCCCCCAGTGCTGAAGCGGCGAATTTATCGCTCAACTTGTAACCGTAGAGCGAGGTAAGCGTAAAAATGTCCGTGGAAGATTCAAAACTGTCGCTGTCGTTGGGATCATCCTTGTCGTCTAATTTTACCCATCCCAAATTGATGTTGGTCTTGTTTTTCCAGAAAAATTTTTCCCGGTCCAAGTTGGCATATCCGTTGAAATTAATGCCGATATTGCCCGCAGATTGGTTGGGAGAACCTTTGGAGTACCAGTTGTCGGCAGCCGAAATGCTTAACCCTATGGTGCCAAATGCCCCAATTTTCCATCCGGGAAAGGTATCTATTTGCCCTTGTAGGGCATCCACCCTGCCTTGTATTGCGGCGATGGAATCTTTCTTGGCAGCCTGTTCTGCCTTTAATTCGTCTATCGTTTGCCCATAACTATTGGAAACAGCCAGGAACACGGTCAATGCAATTGCAATTCTCTTCATAATGATAAGTGTTTAGTTTAGGGGCACAAAGGTAAGAAATGTAGGTAAATGGCGGGTATTGATCACTTAC
Organism: Cerina litoralis; assembly: GCA_022008415.1. Classification (GTDB taxonomy): domain Bacteria; phylum Bacteroidota; class Bacteroidia; order Flavobacteriales; family Flavobacteriaceae; genus Cerina; species Cerina litoralis. Next base: position 82,894 of record JAIRBC010000011.1, on the reverse strand, counting down.
TTTTTAAAGAGGGGAACCGAAGAGCAAGCCTCCCCGTACATGACGCTTTTGGCCACGGTTTGTAATTTGGCAGTAATCCATATATAGGCATTGGCTGGAACGGGTCTTTTTGTACACCCTTTAATAATGACGGGCTTGCCTTTGTATTCAGAAACGTCTATATCCGTAATAACGGACTGAAATATTGAGGTTTCCAGTTGTTCCAAATCCCCGATTACCACCCTGAGGGCATAGGGCTGTAGTTTGGTCATAATCAACATATAGGCCCAGCCAGGAATTATCGCGTCGGTAGAGCAGGTAAGCCCTACAAAAGCGTCTTGGTAAAGTTCCCAATCGTGTTCGGCAACAAAATTTCTGTACTCCTTTTCCCTAAGAACAATGCCTTGGTGCAACCAGTCCTTAATATCCAACAACACACGTCTCCCTGCCGGATAATAATCTTCCAGATTAAAGGTGACCAGTTTGCTCTGGGCAACCCGGTTTACGATATCTTCTGTATTCTCTGGCATTTTTTTATTTCGGATAACCGTTAGAATATCCTAGTATTCCCTAAAGGAGCCCCATAGAATATTTTCATCAAACCAATTCGAACTTCTACCTTGCTATTTTGAAATTAGAGAAGCCCCAATTCCAATTTGGCTTCTTCGCTCATTAAGTCTTGTGTCCAAGGGGGGTCGAAGGTGATTTCCACTTCCACATCCTTTAACTCATCAATAGACTTTACCCGTTCTTCTACCTCCATGGGCAATGATTCCGCTACCGGACAATTTGGAGAGGTAAGGGTCATTAAGATTTTCACTTCGTTTTCCTCATTGACCAAAACGTCATAGATTAACCCCAATTCATAAATATCGACGGGGATTTCAGGGTCGTAGATGGTTTTTAGGACACGAACTATTTTTTCGCCCAATTCCTGGGTGTCGATTGCTGTTTCCAATTCGCTCATACTCATAGAGTTTATAGGTTCATAGGTTTATAAGCTCAATTTCTTAAACTTATAAACTGGCCATAGGCCAAATAAACCCATAGATTATTTTAATTTATCTGTGTTTGGTACGCCACTGCGTACAATTTTAACTGCTTTATCATGCTTACCAAGCCGTTGGCCCGGGTAGGGGACAAATGTTCCTTGAGGCCAATTTCATCAATAAATCTCGTGTTGGCCTCGATGATATCGTTTGGTCTTTGGTTACTAAAGGCACGTATCAAGATGGCGATTATACCTTTGGTAATTATGGCGTCGCTATCGGCGGTAAAGACCAGTTTATCGTCCTCCAGTTCGGCGTGGACCCACACCTTACTTTGGCAGCCCTTGATGATGTTGTCGTCTGTTTTATATTTTTCCTCGATCAACGGGAGTGATTTTCCCAATTCGATCATGTACTCGTACCGCTGCATCCAATCATCGAACATGGAAAATTCTTCGATAATATCTTCTTGAATTTCTTTTATGGTCATGGGCCCGTTTTGATCTCCCTTCTTGCTTGGACTTTACTCAACAGCCATAAGCCGCTCTCGGCAATCACGGAGATATTTATATTTTACAAAAATACGATAAGTTCGGATGGTTTTCAACCTTACACGGCAATGATTCCTTTAGGTTAAAGCAGCATTTTTTTTGCTCGTCTTACCCCTTCTACCAAGACATCTACTTCCTCCTTGGTGTTGTAAAAGTTAAAACTTGCCCGTACCGTTCCGGGGATATGGTAAAAGTCCATTACGGGTTGGGCACAATGATGGCCCGTGCGCACCGCAATGCCCAATTTATCCAGAATCGTACCTATATCGTATGGGTGTATGCCCTGGATATTAAAAGAGATCACCGAGGTCTTTTCTTTGGCCGTGCCGTAGATTCTCAGCCCTTCGATCATCGTTAATTTTTGCGTGGCATATTGTAACAATTCCTGCTCATAACTTGCAATCGAATCAAAACCAATGGCATTCATATAGTCCAAAGCGGCACCAAAAGCAATTCCTCCACAGATGTTGGGGGTTCCCGCCTCAAATTTATGGGGCAGATCGGCATAGGTGGTCTTTTCAAAAGTAACCTCTGCGATCATCTCCCCGCCTCCTTGATAAGGGGGCATTTTGTTAAGCCATTCTTCTTTTCCATACAGTATGCCGACCCCCGTCGGCCCACACATTTTATGGGCAGAAACCGTATAGAAATCAACGTCCAATTTTTGCATATCGGCCTTGATATGGGGAGCAGCCTGGGCACCATCTATAAGAACTGCAGCACCTATTGTATGGGACTCTTCGATTATTTCCTGGATTGGGTTGATAGTTCCCAGGGCATTGGATACATGGTTGCAGAAAACAAGTTTGGTCCTGTTGCTCAATAAATCTTTAAAAGTATCCATCAACAAAACCCCATCTTCGTTCATGGGAATAACCTTAAGGATCGCACCCGTTCTTTCGCAAAGCATTTGCCACGGCACAATATTGGAGTGGTGCTCCATGGCGGAAACCAGCAGTTCGTCCCCTGGTTTCAAGAAGGTAGAAAAACTATTGGCCACTAGGTTGATGCCTTGCGTGGTCCCAGAGGTGAAGATAATTTCATGGGATTTGGCGGCATTAAAATGCTTTTGAATTTTTAGCCGTGCCTCTTCGTATTTGTCCGTCGCCTCTTGGGAAAGGGCATGTACCCCACGGTGAATATTGGCATTGTAATTACGATAGTAATCTACGATTACATCAATAACCTGCTGTGGGGTCTGTGAGGTAGCCGCATTATCCAAATATACCAAGGGGTACCCATTGACTTTTCGGTTTAAGATCGGAAAATCGGTACGTATGGTAAGTATATCGAAAACAGTATTTATCATGAAAAACTAAAATTTATCCCTTTGGTTTTCGGAGCGCTAAGAAGGGCTTTGGCTTTAAGCCTCTTCGGACTTCCCCCAATTTCGATAAAATGACCATCTCTCCTCGTCTGTGGGGAGGAGATTCTAAGAAAATCAATTTTTTGATTTATAAATTAAACCCCAAATTAACCCCCAATTTCATAGCGATTAATTTATTGATCCTGGCTTTTAACTCTGGAATACGAACGCTTTCCAGAACGTTGTTGGCAAATGCATACATCAACAGGGCCTGTGCCTCTCTTTTAGGAATACCACGGGATTGAAGGTAAAAAAGTGCCTCCTCGTCCAATTGGCCAATGGTGCAGCCATGGGAACACTTTACGTCATCTGCAAAAATCTCCAATTGGGGCTTGGAATTGATCGTGGCCTTATCGCTTATTAGGATATTGTTGTTCTGCTGAAAAGCATCGGTCTTTTGGGCGATCTTGTCCACGATAATTTTTCCGTTGAAAACCCCGATAGAATTTTCTCCAAAAATCCCCTTGTAATCCTGATGGCTTTCGCAGTTGGGCTGTTTGTGGTAAACCAGGGTATGATGGTCTACGTGTTGTTTTTCTCCCAAAATGGTGACCCCTTTTAAGGTAGAATTTATACGCTCCCCGTTCTGATAGAAGTTCAGGTTGTTTCTGGTCAATTTTCCACCAAATGAAAACGTATGAACGTTTACCGAACTACCGTTCTTTTGGGAGATGTAGGTATTGTCTATCAAGGAGGCCGTTGCCACGTCGTTCTGCACTTTGTAATAATCGACAATCGCATTCTTGTCGGCAAAAATCTCGGTTACACAATTGGTAAAGACCTCGTTGCTCGTTAAACTTTGATGTCTTTCTATTACCTGTAATTCGGCGTTTTCTTCGGCAATGATAAGGTTGCGGGGCTGTACCATTAAGGCAGCCTCGTTTCCGGTTGAAAAGTGAAGGATTTCAATAGGTTTCTTGGCCACCTTGTTCCTCGGAATTCGGATATACGCTCCTTCCCTGGTAAATGCGGTGTTAAGTGCGGTTAGGGGTTCATCCTTAGAAGCCACTTGGTTGAAATACACATCAATGACCGGCTGATATTCCGATTTGTTCATGGCAGAGCTCATTAAACATACATCGACGCCATCGTGTGTAGTTTCAGATAAGTACGAGCTATAGACTCCATCTACAAAAACAATTTTGTAACTATCGATCTCGTGCAAAAAATACTTGCGTACATCCTTGTATTCCAGCGTGTTTTCCCAATTGGGAAAAAGGCTGAAATCAATTTTTTGAAGGCTGTTCAATGAAGTGTATTTCCAAGCTTCCTCTTTTTTATTCGGGAAACCTTTGGTTTCAAAGACCTTAATGGCTTCTGTCCGAACATCGTGCACGGGATGCTCCATGTTTACGGTGTTCTCAAAAGCCAAAAATGACGAGATAAGTTTTTCTTTTAAATCCATTCTTTTCAGTATTCAGCAACTAGTTTTCAGAATGCAGCAACTGTTTACTGCCAATTGAAAACCTTGTACTTATTCAGTAGTTTGTAAACATATACGTGTGTCTGAGCTAGAAAATTCGAGAACAAGGCTTGCGAAGCCCGCCCGACCGCCAGCCCGACAATATCATTCTGGCGGGGTACGGGCAGGTTTTGAAAACCAAGGAGTTTACCAGTGTAAATGACTGTTTTCAAAATGAGCGTAACGCAGTTATCGGATTTTTTAGATGTACACTTATTTAGACGACGGCTTCGTTCTTAAGCCAATCGTATCCTTTTTCTTCCAGTTCCAATGCCAATTCCTTGGTGCCCGATTTTACGATCTTTCCATTGTGTATTACATGGACAAAATCGGGGATAATATATTCCAACAGACGTTGGTAGTGGGTGATTACCATGATGGCCCTATCCTTGCTCCTCAGTTTGTTTACACCGTTCGCAACGATGCGAAGTGCATCGATGTCCAGTCCGGAGTCCGTTTCATCCAAGATAGCCAATTTGGGTTCCAGCATGGCCATTTGGAAGATTTCGTTCCTTTTTTTCTCTCCCCCGGAAAACCCTTCGTTCAAGGAACGCGATAAGAATTTCCGATCGATATCCAATAATTCTGCTTTTTCCCGGATCAATTTCAACATTTGGTTGGCCGGCATGTCTTCCTGGCCTCGGCCTTTTCTGGATTCGTTGATCGCCGTTTTAATAAAATTGGTCACCGATACCCCTGGAATCTCTACCGGATATTGAAAAGAGAGAAAAATACCCTTATGGGCCCGTTCTTCCGGGGAATTATCTTCAAGATTCTCCCCGCCCAAGTAAATTTCCCCTTCGGTAATCTCAAATTCCTCTTTTCCTGCAATGGCCGCGGCCAAAGTGCTTTTTCCGGAACCATTTGGTCCCATTATAGCGTGTACCTCACCGGCGTTGATTTCCAGGTTAATACCTCTTAATATTTCCTTGCCGTCTACACTGGCGTGTAAATTCTTAATTTTTAACATAATACTGGTATTGCTGTTTAAATGCTGTGATATCCTAAATTTAGTTCTTTGTATCCCACTGGTTAAAACTTGGGAGGCTCCCCTTAAGGAAAGCTTGTATCGGTTTTATCCCACCGAGCCTTCCAGGCTTATTTGTAATAATTTTTGTGCTTCCACGGCAAATTCCATGGGTAGTTTGTTCAGTACCTCCTTGCCAAAACCGTTTACGATCAAAGCAATGGCCGATTCGGTATCAATTCCCCTCTGGTTGCAGTAAAATATTTGATCTTCCCCAATTTTGCTAGTGGTTGCCTCGTGCTCAATTTGTGCCGTTTTATTCTTTACCTCGATATAGGGGAAGGTATGGGCCCCACAGGCGTTCCCCATCAAAAGGGAATCGCATTGGGAAAAATTCCGGGCATTTTCAGCGCGGCTATGTACCTGTACCAGGCCTCTATAACTGTTTTGCGATTGCCCTGCCGAAATTCCCTTGGAGATAATGGTGCTTCTTGTGTTCTTCCCTAGGTGGACCATCTTGGTGCCCGTATCTGCTTGCTGGTGGTTGTTGGTCACGGCTATGGAGTAGAATTCGCCAATGGAGTAATCCCCTTTCAACACGCAAGAAGGGTATTTCCAGGTAATGGCCGATCCGGTCTCTACCTGGGTCCAGGATATTTTTGCATGGTTTTCGCACCAACCTCTTTTGGTAACAAAATTGAAGACCCCTCCTTTGCCATCCTTATCACCAGGATACCAATTTTGGACGGTAGAGTATTTTATCTCGGCATTATCCATGGCAATCAATTCTACCACTGCGGCGTGCAATTGGTTTTCGTCCCTAGAGGGGGCGGTACAACCTTCCAAATAGCTCACATAACTTCCCTCGTCGGCAATGAGCAAAGTGCGTTCAAATTGTCCGGTGCCGCCTTGGTTTATCCTAAAATAGGTAGAGAGTTCCATAGGGCAGCGCACCCCTTTTGGAATGTAGCAGAACGACCCGTCAGAAAATACGGCCGAATTCAAAGCGGCGTAGAAATTATCCTTTTGAGGTACCACGGTACCCAAATATTTTCTTACCAGTTCCGGATGCTCTTTGATAGCGTCCGATATGGAGCAGAAAATAATACCTTTTTCCGCCAACGTTTTTCTAAAGGTAGTGGCTACGGAAACCGAATCCATCACAATATCTACGGCGACACCTGCCAATTTCTTTTGTTCGTCCAAGGAAATCCCCAACCTTTTAAAAGTATCCAACAATTCGGGGTCTACTTCGTCCAAGCTATTGTATTTGGGCTTTTTTGTGGGTGCAGAATAATATGAAATATCCTGAAAATCGGGTTTTTCATAGTCTACATTTGCCCATTCGGGCTCTTTCATCTCCTTCCATGCACGGAAAGATTCTAAACGCCATTGGGTCATCCACTCCGGCTCTTCCTTCTTTTTTGATATTGCGATGACCACCTCTTCGTTCAATCCTTTAGGAAATGTGTCCGATTCTATATCCGTATAGAAACCATATTCGTATTCCTTGGTCTCCAGTTCTTTTTTAAGTTGCTCTTCTGTATATGCCATGGCCATAATTAAGTTAATGAGTTAAAAAGGGAAAAAGTTAATGATTACAACTAAAATGTTCATGATTTAAAATCAAATCCGTCCTTCTTTTTAACGTATTTAATGTAGTTGGAAAGTTGTTTTGAATCTCCCTTTAGACTTTGATAGTCATTGGCATCCAAATATTTTACAGCTTCCAACACATTAAGGATATTTCTTACTTCGCCCGCGGATCCCTTTGAAAAATATAGAAAACCCACCAATTCTTTATCGGTTTCTCTTTCAAAACCCTCGGCTATGTTATTGGATATTGAAAGGGTCGCTCGTTTCAATTGATCGACAAAGGCAAACTCTTTTTTGAATTTTTCCTGTTGTAACACCTCAAATATATTGACGGTAAACGAAAGGGTAGCTTTATAAACCTCCAAATCCTCAAAAGATGTATATTGATTCATAATCCCCCTTACCTCTTTAGCTTTTTACCTTTTTTACTTTATTTAAAGCGAAAAACTCTCCCCACATCCACAGGTGCGCTGTGCGTTGGGATTATTAAACACAAAGCCTTTTCCGTTCAATCCGCCCGAATATTCCAATACGGTCCCGGCGAGATAAAGGAAGCTTTTTTTATCCACTATAATGCGAACGGAATTGTCCTCGAAAACTTTGTCCGTCTCATCCATCTTGTTGTCAAAGCGCAGCTCATAGGATAGCCCGCTACAACCCCCACTCTTTACACCAACGCGCACATAGTCCTTGCTGGCATCGAAGCCTTCGTCGGTCATCAGGGCAACCACTTTTTGCTTGGCAGTTTCCGATACTTTGATCATACTTAATTGGATTAATTCTAAATAGAGTACAAATATAGTATATATGTACGTGTTTCCCATATACTACAACATTATTATAACGAATTTGGGGATAAACGATAGCGATACCTGTTTCCAATGAAGATCGGGAGCGATAAATAGATACAATTTCTTAGTTTCTTTGGGTGTAGTACCTACTTTTGCATCGATTCACTTTATTAACCTAATTTAAGATGTTAGAAGATAAGGACCAAGAAAGCACCCCCTTGCAGCAATTAGGGGAATTTGGATTGATAGACCATTTGACCAAAGGTTTCTCGACAACGCAAAAATCTACCCAAAAGGGAATAGGAGACGATGCGGCAGTGCTCCATTTTGGGGATAGGAAAACCATTGTTTCGACAGACCTGTTAATCGAAGGCGTACATTTTGACCTTAGTTACATGCCTTTAAAACATTTGGGATACAAATCGGTGATGGTAAATCTTTCCGACATCTATGCCATGAACGCCCACCCCACCCAAATTACCGTTTCACTTGCCGTGTCCAACCGGTTTCCCTTGGAGGCTTTGGAGGAATTTTATGCCGGGGTAGCTTTGGCCTGTAAAATATACGGTATAGACCTTGTTGGGGGCGATATGACCTCCTCCCAGAAAGGTATGATCGTGAGTGTTACCGCGATAGGATGTGCCGAAGATAAGGACATAGTATATCGATCAGGAGCAAAACCAAACGACCTGTTAGTGGTTTCGGGTGATCTAGGAGCGGCTTATATGGGATTGCAGGTATTGGAGCGTGAAAAGGAAGTATTTAAGGTAAATCCTAACAGCCAACCAGACCTTTCGCCCTATACCTATATAGTGGAACGCCAATTAAAACCAGAAGCGAGGAAGGATATAGTAGCGCTGTTAAAGAAACTGGGGGTCATTCCTACTTCTATGATAGACATCAGTGACGGACTTTCTTCGGAAATCCTTCATCTGTGCAAAAAAAGTGAGGTGGGGTGTAATCTTTATGAAGATAAAATTCCCTTGGATCCAACCGTAATTTCGGCATGTGAGGAGTTTAAGATAGACAGCACCCTGGTGGCTTTGAGCGGCGGGGAGGACTACGAGCTGCTCTTTGCCATAGACCAAAAAGAATTCCCGAAAATAAAAGGCAATCCCAATTTAACCGTCGTGGGGCACATGACGGATAAAAATGAAGGGGCGCACTTAATTTCCAGGAATAATTCTAAAATTCCATTAACCGCTCAGGGCTGGAACTCTTTTTCCGAAAAGGAATGATATTTTAAGCTACTTGTTGTGTGGAAGTCCGATGTTTCTTTTGATAAAGCCTTTCCAAGGTGTTGTTTATTTCCTGTAGCTCTGGAGTGAGCATCGAAAGATTTCCGCTTACATCGGTGGTCACTTCCTTGCCACAATGAATACATTTGTATTCCTTGATATGCAATGTTACTTTCTTGGATACGGCGTAGTGATGGCCAAAAAAACTGCAGCAGAAGGAGCTGAGCTTGGAACCATAGTTAGAGAAAACTTTTTTCATCTGTAGAGATTAAGGGGTGCATTGGTAAGCCTTGGGGACCGTAAAATGCTATGATTAATACAAGTTATAAATCAAAAACTGGGTAATTAAAATCACTGTAATATCCTTAACGCCCATACTATTCAATTTATTGGGTCGCCGAAATCTTTTTTCGCTCTTTTTTGGATAAAAAACATTTTTTTCGACAAACGGCACAATAAACTCGACGATTTACCTATTTTAATATCGCTAATAAAAGAATAAAAAGCTTACGTCCCCGTTGACTTAACGCAACGCTAATTGTTCATTAAATCCTCTATCTCTTTAGCTTCGATAGGAATGTTGCCCATCAAATTGAATGGCTCGCCCTTTTCTTGGATCACGACGTCATCTTCTAGCCTTATTCCAAATTCTTCTTCGGGAATATAGATGCCTGGCTCTACCGTAAATACCATATTGGCTTTCATAGGGGACTTAAGTTCTCCATAATCATGGGTGTCCAGGCCAATGTGATGGCTAGTGCCGTGCATAAAATATTTTTTATAGGCCGGCCAGTCTTCGCTTTCGTTTTTTACGTCTTTTTTATCCAGCAAACCTAGGCCAAGCAATTCGGAAGTCATAATTTTTCCCACTTCCTTGTGGTATTCGGCCCAATAGGTGCCCGGCACCAACATTTTTGTGGCTTCATTTTTTACCCGTAAAACTGCTTCGTAAACTTCCTTTTGACGGGTTGTGAATTTTCCGTTTACGGGAATGGTACGGGTAAGATCACTGGAAAAGTTGGCGTATTCTGCCGCCGTATCGAGCAATAGAAGATCGCCGTCCTTGCACTGCCTGTTGTTTTCCACATAATGCAGCACATTGGCGCTGTTCCCCGAAGCAATGATCGGCGTATAGGCGAAACCGCGAGATCTGTTTCTAATAAACTCGTGCAACAATTCGGCTTCCACTTCGTATTCCCATACCCCCGGCTTCACAAATTCCAAAAGTCTTCGGAATCCTTTTTCGGTAATGTCGCACGCCCTTTGCATCAAAGCGATTTCCTCGGGTTCCTTTACTCCACGTAACCTTTGAAGGATCGGATTGCTCTTGGCCCATTGGTGGGCGGGGAACTTTTCCTTACACCTTATGATAAACCGATCTTCGCGGGTCTGGGTTTCGACAGATTGGCGATAATGTTCATTGGTGTTAAAATAAATTGTATCTACTTCGGTCATCAATCCGTAGAAAATCTTGTCGAACTCGGTCAGCCAATAAACCGTTTCAATGCCGGAGACCTCGGTTGCCCTTTCCTTGGTAAGCTTAGCTCCCTCCCATACCGCAATGTGGGCATTGGTTTCGCGTACAAATAATATTTCCCTGTGCTTCTCCTCGATCGAATCGGGGAAAAGTAACAAAATAGTCTCCTCTTGATCCGCGCCGCTGAGGTAAAAAAGATCCCGTTGTTGCTGAAAAGGCATGGTGCTGTCCGCCCCAATGGGGTAAATATCGTTAGAATTGAAAACCGCAAGGCTGTGGGGCATCATCTGCGCCATAAATTTTTTGCGGTTTTTTATAAAGAGGTTATTGTCGATTAGGTCGTATTTCATCTAGGATAAATTATTTGTTGCGCTGTAATTATGAAAATTTGCCGCGCTGTTCAATGGCTGTGTCGGCGATAAAACAAATTTAAATACAAAATACATCTGTAGATATACATGAAATCGATTTTGTTTATGCCCCGTGCACGCTATTTTTTTTGATTTCGCAAAATTATGCAATTGCTGTGCCACGACCAAAAAAAGGATGGCTGTACCATAGACATTCCCGCAGTGTGGAAATGGATTTCCTTTAGGGACACCAACCCTGTCATTCTTTAAAACCAGTATAAATAACGTGGCTTAATTTGCTTAGGGCTTGTTAAACAGCCATACATGGCCTAAATTTGTCTTTAAAACTCCAGACCAATGAGCGGATTGATACGATCTTCCATCGCCCGAAAGGTGACCATGGCCCTCTCCGGCCTTTTTTTGGTATTGTTCTTGGCACAGCACTTTACCATCAATTTCACTTCCGTAATCTCACCGGATACCTTTAACCAATGGTCCCATTTTATGGGTTATAATCCGGTGGTCCAATACATTTTTCAACCTATTCTCATTGCGGGTGTCATTGTCCATTTCGTTATGGGATTTGTTCTGGAGATCCAGAACAACAAGGCTAGAAATGTTAAATACGCCAAGTTCAACGGCAATAGAAATTCTACTTGGGCCTCGAGGAACATGATCATTTCCGGACTGGTGATTTTGGCATTCTTAGGCCTGCACATGTACGACTTTTGGGTTCACGAAATCGATTATAAATATATTGAAGTCCTGCCTCAGGATCCTTCGAGATATTACGCAGAGACCGTTGAAAAATTTGTACCACTGTGGCGTACGGTATTGTACATCATTGCTTTTGTGCTGCTTTCCTTGCACTTGTGGCATGGTTTCGCATCCTCTTTCCAAAGTATGGGGGTAAACAATAAATACACGCCAGGCCTAAAGGTCTTTTGCAAAATCTTTGCGGTGGCCGTACCCTTTGGCTTCATTATTATAGCTATATACCATCACCTTAACCCAATAATACATTAATTATGGGCATTTTGGATTCTAAAATTCCATCCGGTCCTTTGGCCGATAAATGGACACAGTACAAGAACGACATCAATCTGGTAAACCCGGCCAATAAACGTAAGATAGATATAATCGTCGTGGGCACCGGCCTTGCCGGAGGATCCGCTGCGGCTACTTTTGCCGAACTGGGATACAATGTAAAAACCTTCTGTTACCAAGATTCTCCCAGAAGGGCGCATTCCATTGCGGCTCAAGGCGGTATCAATGCCGCAAAAAATTATCAAGGCGACGGCGATAGCAACTATCGACTTTTTTACGACACCGTAAAAGGGGGTGATTATCGTTCTAGGGAGGCCAACGTGTACAGACTGGCGGAGGTATCTGGAAATATTATAGACCAATGCGTGGCACAAGGGGTTCCTTTTGCCCGTGAATACGGCGGATTGTTGGACAACCGTTCCTTTGGGGGTGTCCTGGTCTCGCGTACATTCTACGCTAAAGGCCAAACCGGACAACAATTATTGTTGGGTGCCTATGCCGCTATGAACCGACAGATAAATCGGGGTAAGATCAAGGCCTATAACCGTCATGAGATGTTAGACCTTGTGCTGGTGGATGGCAAGGCACGGGGCATAATAGCCCGAAATTTGGTTACCGGAGAAATTGAGCGACATTCCGCCCATGCCGTGGTATTGGCAAGTGGTGGTTACGGCAACGTATTCTTTCTGTCTACAAACGCTATGGGCAGCAATGTCATGGCAGCGTGGCGGGCGCACCGTAGAGGTGCCTTTTTTGCCAACCCTTGCTATACGCAGATTCACCCCACCTGTATACCGGTTTCGGGGGATCATCAATCCAAACTCACCTTAATGTCCGAATCCTTAAGGAACGACGGCCGAATCTGGGTTCCAAAACGCATGGAAGATGCCAAGGCGATCCGGGAAGGAAAAATGAAACCTACCCAACTAAGCGAAGAAGAAAGGGACTATTATTTGGAAAGAAGATATCCGGCTTTTGGCAACCTCGTACCTCGTGATGTGGCTTCCAGGGCTGCCAAGGAACGTTGCGACGCTGGTTTTGGGGTAAATAAAACAGGGCAAGCCGTATTTCTGGATTTTAAATCGGCCATCGAAAGATACGGCAAGGAACAAGCGAAAATACACGGTTTTAGCAATCCTTCAAAAGAAAAGATAACCGAATTGGGTGAAGGGATTGTGGAGGCCAAGTATGGGAACCTCTTCCAGATGTACGAAAAAATTGTGGACGAAAATCCATATGTAACCCCCATGATGATCTACCCAGCGGTTCACTACACCATGGGCGGCCTATGGGTAGATTATAATTTACAAACTACGATTCCCGGTTGCTATGCGGCCGGTGAGGCAAACTTTAGCGATCACGGCGCCAACCGATTAGGAGCATCTGCGCTTATGCAGGGGTTGGCCGACGGGTATTTTATATTGCCGTATACTATTGGCGATTATTTATCGCATGATATTAGGACGGGCCCTATCCCGACCGATTCGGCCGAATTTGATTCGGTTGAAAAAGATGTTCGGGATCGTATTGAGCGGTTGATGTCCGGTAAAGGCAAGCATTCCGTGGATCATTACCACAAGAAACTGGGTCATATTATGTGGGACAAATGTGGAATGTCGCGCAATGCGAAAGGATTAAAGGAAGCCATAAAGGAAATCTCAGAACTCCGTTCGGATTTTTGGGAAAACGTCAGGATTCCTGGAACCGCCGACGGGCTCAACCAAGAATTGGAAAAAGCTGGCCGAGTGGCCGACTTTCTGGAGCTTGGCGAATTGTTTGCCAAAGATGCGTTAACACGAAATGAATCTTGTGGTGGACATTTCCGGGAAGAATACCAAACCGAAGAAGGCGAGGCATTAAGGGACGACAAAAACTTTAAGTTCGTCTCCGCCTGGGAATACAAAGGCGAACCCAAGGATTCCGTTCTCCACAAGGAGAGCTTGGTATATGAGAATATTGAGCTGAAGACGAGGAGCTATAAATAATGTTAATAGTTAACCGCTAAAAGTTAACTGTAATTTAGAGTTCTATGGGAAATATTAGGACTTTTGAAGATTTGGATTGCCGGAAAAATGAGACTCGGTTACGAAGGGAAATCTCGAGAGTTATTAAACAGTTTCCCGAGCATGAAAAATAGGCGTTGGTTTCTCAGATGCGAAGGGCATCAAGATCTGTAACCCATAATATATCGGAAGGTTACGGTGGATTCCATTACAGTGAAAATGCACAATTTTGCAGAACATCGAGAGGTTCGGCTTATGAATTATTGGATCAACCAATCGACAGTTTAGATATAGGTTATATTGAAAATAGACATATGAAGAATTAAAGTTAATGATCATGGATTGTAATTTAAAATGGATATATCAATTATCTAGTAAAAGCTAACAATCATTAACGATTAACGATTAACAAATAACGGATTTCGGCATGAAACTAAATCTAAAAATATGGCGTCAAAAAGATGCCAAAACCAAAGGTAAGCTCGTTGACTATCCTATTGATGGAATAGACGGGGACATGTCATTTTTGGAGATGTTGGATGTTCTTAACGAAGAACTGAACAACAAAGGAGAGGAACCCGTGGAATTTGACCACGACTGCCGCGAGGGAATATGTGGCGCCTGTTCCTTACAGATCAACGGGGAGCCCCATGGTCCGGATAGATTGACCACCACTTGCCAATTGCACATGCGGAAGTTTAGTGATGGGGATACCATATATATTGAGCCTTTTAGGGCCACTGCATTTCCCGTAATCAAGGATTTGATAGTAGATCGTAGCTCCTTTGACCGGATTCAGCAGGCTGGGGGTTTTATCTCGGTAAATACCTCGGGAAATACCGTAGATGCCAATGCCATCCCAATTCCCAAGGAAAATGCAGATTTGTCTATGGACAACGCCACCTGTATCGGTTGCGGTGCTTGTGTAGCTGCTTGTAAAAATGCGAGTGCCATGTTGTTCACTTCCGCCAAAATATCCCAATTTGCCCTTTTGCCCCAAGGCCGTGTGGAGGCTGCGGAAAGGGTAGAGAACATGGTGCGTCAAATGGATTTGGAAGGTTTTGGTAACTGCACCAATACTGGAGCGTGCGAAGTGGAATGCCCCAAAGGGATTTCATTGGAGAGTATTGCCCGTATGAATAGGGAGTATATGAGTGCCGCTACCGAAGGGTGAACCTTTAAATTAGGAACCACAAACCGTAAATAACAATTCCCGAGCCATCTAGCTTGGGATTTTTTTTAGTGTGTTTGTCTGTTATTAACGGACCGGATATTCTTCGTAATTTTATATAATGCCAAAAGAATATTCGGAAAATAGGATCAAAGTCCCGCGTTTTAATGAGGAATCGGGATTTTATACGACCCCGGAGCGATCCAAGATCATGGGCAAGATAAGGGGAAAAAACACCAAACCCGAATTGGTTTTTAGAAAAGCTTTGTGGGCGGCGGGTTACCGTTATCGCGTGGATTACAAAAAATTGATCGGTAAGCCAGACATCGTACTTAATAAATATAGAACGGTTATTTTTATCGATGGCGAATACTGGCACGGGTATAACTGGAAGGAGCGAAAACCAAAGATAAAGACCAACCGGGAATTTTGGATTCCTAAGATAGAGCGCAACATGCAGCGCGATAGGGAAGTAAATGCCGAGCTGGAGCGCTTAGGCTACGAAGTATTCCGGTTCTGGGAGCGGGAAATAAAAAAAGAGTTGGCCACTTGTCTTCAAAGGGTGGTTGACCATCTTCAGAAACAAAGTGTTTAGAACTGATAAGTGGTAACCTCTCCGCCCCCGATAGTTATCGGGACGGCACCCCGCCAGTCTGCCAGTGCCCAGCCAGAACGACCATGTCGGGCTTGCGTTCGGACGGGAATAATTTTGTCGGGCTAGCTCCCGTTGCAAAAAAGGGGGGACTTGGAATTTTGGATTTTTAACAGAATTTGTACCTGCTTCTGACCGGGATCGTTTAAAACAATCGTAATTGCCCCTGCTTGTGAATGGGGTAGAGATCCGTGTTCAACTTCGGGAAAACACGGTCCTTAAAATACGTTCTTTTGGCCAAAGCCATCATGTCATGGATTTGCTGGGCGATCTTGCCTTCACCCCGGCTTCGAATCCCATAGCGACTATCGTTAAGCGTTCCGTTGTGGCAGGCCTCTATCTGGTGGAGCACTTTATCGGCCCTATCGGGCAGGGTCTTTCTTATCCAATCGCTAAAGATATGGCCAATGGCCCCGTTGAGTCGCACTACCGTAAATCCGAAGGACAAAGCACCGCGATCAGAAACCGCTTTGGCCAAATTCATAATTTCATGACTGTTTATGCCCGGAATGATCGGTGCCAGCATGGCATTTACAGGAATGTTGTTATCGGCCAGAATTTTAATGGTTTCCAACCGCCGTTTTATGGACGCCGTCCGGGGTTCCAAAATACGGCGGGTTTCCTCGGAAAGCGTGGTTACGGAAACGTGTACCCCGATAAGGGTATCCTTGGCCAACTCCCTAAGGATATCCAGATCCTTTAAAATCAATGCATTTTTCGTAATGATACCCACGGGATGACGGTACTTTAAGAAAATCTCCAAGCACGCACGGGTGATTCCAAATTTCTTCTCGGCGGGTTGGTAACAATCCGTATTGCCGGAGAGAACAATGGTCCGGGCCGTCCAGATTTTGCCTCTAAGTTTCTTTTCGAGCAATTTTGGGGCATCTTTCTTAACGAGAATTTTCCTCTCGAAATCCAATCCTGCACTATAGCCCCAATATTCGTGGGTATTACGGGCGTAGCAGTAGATACAGCCGTGTTCACAGCCTTGGTAGGGGTTCATGGAAAATTGCATCCTCACATCCGGGCTGGTCACCTTATTTACGATTGTTTTGGGAAAAGCAGGAATGTATTTTGTCTTGTTGTTAGCGGCCTCTTCCCCCTCGATCCTACAAAATTCCAGGAAATCGTCCCGCATTTCATAAGAGAATTGAAGAAACTTGTTTGCTTTATTCTCTTGTGCCCCCCGGCCTTTAATGTATTCTTTTTTGGTCAAAATAGGATTTATTCCAAATATATGGAATAATTCCAGAATTTAATTAAAATGTGGGATTTAATTTGGAAAAAGGGCTCGTGATGAATCTGCTAGAACTTGGAAGCTATTTTCTATCCGTGAAAGGCAATTCCCATTGTGGAATCAATCTTAAGACGAACCTAACACGGATAAGGGGCTAGGAGCCCACGCTTACCTTCACCAATTGCTTTTTATTGCCCCTTTTGGCATAAAAAAGAACGGTGTCATTTATATAATCGATATAGGGAAGGGATACCATAAGAGGCAAACGGGCTTCCTTGTCGTCTATTACTTTTTCCCAGCTCATATGGCCCAGTGCATCGAGTTCTATGGCGAACACATTTCGGTTATGGGTATAGCCCTGCCTAAACACGATGCGATCTACCCCGAGCTGCTGTGGGTTTTCGGCGGCGGTACTGATAAAGAAATAAGTAGTGTCCCCATTGGTATAGGTGCTATAGGACGCATAGGCCCCATCTCCTTGGGTAACCTCGGATTTGTTGATGTTGCGCGCCCATACCATGTTGCCTGACGAATCCAGTTTTGCGCTTACTATATCATTGTAGTGGTATCGGTTTATCTTAATGCGATTGCCTCCGCCATCGGATTGGTAACTGTCGGTAACGAATTCCTCCTCGGCGTTAAAAAGAATGGATCCGTCGGAGGTTAAGCTCACGTTTTTAAAAACGAGGTTCTTGATTTCCTTGTCCATTTCCTTCCCAAACTTGTCCTTCATAAACTGTTGTGAAAAAGGATCGTATTTTTTGGTCCTAATTTCAAGGGATTCGGGATCTATGTCTACATAGGTAAGGCCGTTGTATCGGTTGTCCTTGCGATCCGCATAAAACCCAACGCACAACAACCGATTACCGGTAAGTATCGGGATCAAGGCTTCAGAAAATTTGCCCGGTCCGTCAAAAGTCTGTGTTTTTTCATCGTTATTGGTTGTTATCCTGACCAATTCGTATTGGAATTTACGCTCCGTGATGGCAAAGCGTTTCTTTTTAAAATAGGCCTTGCCTATTAGATAAATTACCGATTTATCCTTGGAGACCTCTATGTTTTCAAAGGCGTAATTTTTTTCTTCGATCTGTGATGAAAAATCGTGGGTTATTAATTTGTTCAAGGAGTTATCGAACAAATAAATGAAATGCTGATTGTCGGATTTCTTTTTAAAGTGGGCACTAATGGCAAAGGCCGATTTGTCCTTATTGAATAAAACCGTAGTTGTAAACCCGGACGAAAAATTCCTGTTGTAATAATTTTTTTCCAAAGGGCTATCTACCCTAATTGAAGGAATTGATAAAATGGTCTTTGGCGAAAATCCCATATTTTCCAAAGGGCTGCTTTGCACTACGTATTCATAGGATTCCGATCGTTGGTTATATTGCAAAAAAAGTAGGTTCAATTGTCCATTATTAACAAAAGCATCCACAAAATCCAAATCCTTAATCTTAAAATTGTATTCGGACAACAAGGACAGGTCCTTGTCGTATCGTTCTATGTAGTATCCCTTTGGCTTTAGGATTAGTCCGGTATAATAAGCGCGAACCAGAAGGTATCCCCCGTTGCCGTCACTGGTCATAGCCATCAGATTGGAAAATTTGTACCTATCGTTATATTTTCCGCCAAAAGTATAGGACAAGGGCATATTTTGGGCTTTCACCAAAGTAGTGGCGAATACCAAAAAAAGAACAATAAGCGTATTTTTCATCTGTAGGTTGGTTTATTGCAGTTCTAAGCTCCGGGAAATTCTGCCTTTCGCTTGTCTAAAAAGGCCGTGGTTCCCTCTTTAAAGTCCTCCGTACCAAAACAAGTTCCAAAGGCATCGATTTCCGTGGCGTAACCGTCCGTATTATTTTTAAAACCCGCATTTATCGCTTTTATTGCATAACCTATGGCAACGGGGGAATTTTTCGATATCCTGTCCCCCAAGGAATGGCAAAAAGGGAGTAGATCTTCCGCTGGTACCATATGGTTGATCAAGCCATAGGCCACCGCTTTTTGTGCATCGATCATATTGGCGGTCATAATGAGTTCCATGGCGCGGCCCTTACCAATAAGCTGTGGCAAGCGCTGGGTACCGCCATAACCTGGAATAACGCCAAGAGACACCTCTGGGAGTCCCATTTTAGCCTTGGTGCTGGCTACCCTAAAATGGCAAGCCATCGCAAGTTCCAGACCGCCGCCAAGCGCAAAGCCGTTGATCGCGGCAATTACTGGAGTCGCTAGATTTTCCACAAAATCGAAAAGTAGTTTTTGGCCCTTTGCTGCGAGATTGGAGCCTTCTTTTGGCGAAAAATCGGCGAATTCCGAGATATCGGCACCGGCGACAAAGGCTTTATCGCCACTGCCTGTTAGAATAATTGTCTTAATTTCCTCGTCATCATTAAGTGCAACAAAGGCATCGTGCAACTCTTTGATGGTCTCGCGGTTTAGGGCATTTAATTTATTTGGACGATCAATGGTCAAGGTGGCCAAATGGCCCTCTTTTTCGACTAAGAGGTTCTTGTATTTTTTCATTTTAATTCATTTTATTCATTTGTCCGAGACTATCGGGAGATACCGTGAATGTAGATGCAAATCTTTAACCTGTTAGGAAAGCGTATGGTCAAACCCTATCCGTTTGCCAACGACATCAAATATTTTTTTGGGGTGGTTCCGTATTTTCTTTTAAACGCCGCAATAAAATGACTTGCGGTACTATACCCCACCTTCAGGCCCACCTCGTTGACATTGTGCTGTCCGTATTCCAACATTTTCCGGGAATATTCCATTTTATAATCGAACAAAAAGCTATAAACCGAATCCCCGTAAATTTGTTTAAAACCTTCTTTTAATTTTTTCAGGCTGAGGCCTATTTCTTCCGCAAGTTCTGGTAGGCTTGGCGGCTCTGACATCCGGGCGATCATTATTTCCTTGGCTTTCCTAATGCGTTTTACGCTGTCCTCGCTGACTAAAAAGGGACATTGATCGATATCGGTATCATCGTTCCTATTAAAATAAAGGGAAATAAGCTCGTATACTTTGCCCCGGATATAAAGTTCTTTTATCGAAGGATGCAAGTGATAATTCATCAATTGACTTAGGATTACGGCGATCGCCGGGGTAAACTTTTCTTGTGAATAATACTTCTTGTCCCTGTTTTCCTTGCTCAAGAATGGGATATAGTTTGCTTCCTTGGAAAAAAGGGAATGGAACTTCCTGATGGTCATGACGATCGATACCAACCAGGAATTGGCATGGAGTTCCAAATTGAGTGGCAAGTCTATCTGATTGTTGTATAGCAATAGGGAGTTTTCCTCCGAGACTTCCAATGCGTACCGGCCTTCATTGAAGATAAACTTGGCATGGCCTTTTAGGCAAAAGTGAAATTGAATAAATGAACTATCGATGTCCCTAACTACTTTTTGGGCATTCGTGCCATCGTTCTGTATTTTTAGGACATAAAATCCATCTTCAAAGAATACTTCTTCAAACGAACCTTCAGCGTTATTTTTATCTATCATTTTTTAGTCTATTACAGGCTTCTATTTAGAACGACTCTAAATAGAAGCATTCAAAACCCCTTTATTATCTACAAAAATAAGAGTTTACGATAGATTATCCAGAATCCTGCCCAAAAAAACTTGTAACGTTATTAATTGTTCCTCGAGCGTTATTTTTATAAGGATTAGGAATTTATTTTTGTATCCGTTTGAATTCATTGCATGAAGGATTATCATATTTCCAAACAAAATTCTTTTTACACCATCGGCGTCAGTTATAAAAAGGCGGATGCAGGTGTTCGGGGCAAGTTCAGTCTTGACGGCAACGCCATGGATGAGCTATTGATGAGGGCCAAGACACAAGGAATTGACGGGCTATTGGTTACATCTACCTGTAATCGTACAGAACTTCACGGATTTGCACAACACCCTTTCCAGTTGATAAAATTATTGTGCGACCTTAGCCAAGGTTCGTTGGAGGAATTTCAAGAGGTGGCCTACATTTATAAGAACAAGGAGGCCATTGAACATGTTTTTAGGGTAGGTACCGGACTAGATAGTCAGATTTTGGGTGACTTCGAGATTGTTGGGCAACTAAAACAAAGTTTTAACCGTTCCAAAAAACTGGATCTTGCCAACCCGTTTATAGAAAGGCTTTGCAATTCGGTGATTCAGGCCAGCAAGCGCATAAAAAATGAAACAGGAATTTCTTCTGGCGCCACTTCGGTAGCCTTTGCCTCCGTACAGTATATTTTAGCAAATGTACCCGATATCCAAAACAAGAACATCTTGCTATTCGGAACGGGAAAAATAGGCCGAAATACCTGCGAAAACTTAATAAAACACACCAAAAATCCGCGTATTACCCTGATTAACAGAACCAAGAACAAGGCGGAAAAAATTGCTGGAAAATTTGATCTATTAGTCAAGGACTATGGAGATCTTCAGACCGAAATAAGGAATACCGACGTTTTGGTCGTGGCTACCGGCGGGCAGTCGCCAACCATTTCCAAGGATCTTATCCACACCAAAAAGCCTTTGTTGATCTTAGACCTTTCCATCCCCAAAAATGTAGCGGAAGACGTGTTGGGTATGGAAAAAGTATCGGTCATTCATCTGGATCATTTATCCCAAATGACGGACAAGACCTTGGAAAAGAGAAAACGCTCTATTCCTCAGGCGGAAGCCATTATCGATGAAATAATGGCCGAATTCATCAAATGGTTGGAAAGCCGGAAGTTCGCACCCGTTATCAAGGCCTTAAAAAAGAGGTTGAAGACCATGAAAGAGGAAGAATTGGATTTTCAGCGTAAAAAGCTGGTCGATTTTAATCCCCATCAGGCAGAAATCATTTCCGATCGCATTATCCAAAAAATCACTACACATTTTGCCAATCACCTTAAAGGAAACGAAACCGATTCCGATACAAGTTTAGAGCTTATCCAAAGAGTATTTCAACTAGAAGTAGACCATAAATGAGCATAATCCGCATTGGGACCAGAGATAGTGAATTGGCACTGTGGCAGGCAACAACGGTACAGGAGAAGTTGGAAAAACTTGGGCACGTCACGGCCCTAGTCCCCGTAAAATCTACAGGAGATTTGGTTTTGGACAAACCACTTTATCAAATGGGGATGGTAGGGGTTTTTACCAGAAACTTGGACGTGGCACTGCTAAACAATGACATAGACATTGCCGTTCACTCCCTAAAGGATGTACCCACGGTTTTACCAGAGGGTATAATACAGGCCGCGGTACTGGAAAGGGGCAATTACTACGATATTTTGGTCTACAAGAACAACGAGGAATTCTTGGGACAAAAGGAAGGGGTGGTCGCTACGGGCAGTCTTCGCCGTAAGGCCCAATGGCTCAACAGATATCCCACCCATACGATTGCCGATTTACGGGGCAATGTAAATTCTCGACTTCAAAAATTAACGGATAACAACTGGAACGGTGCAATATTTGCCGGAGCCGGTTTGGAACGTATTGGTGTAAAACCCGAAGAATCTGTGGGACTGGGATGGATGGTGCCCGCCCCAGGACAAGGTACCATAATGATAGCTTCTAGGGAACAAGATGCTGAAATTAGAGAAATCTGCGCCGCATTGAACCATGAAGAGACCGAAATCTGTACTACCGTAGAACGAACTTTCCTAAACCTGTTGGAAGGGGGCTGCACGGCTCCTATCGGGGCCCTAGCCCTTATAAAAAAAGACGGAATATCCTTTAAAGGAGTGCTGCTAAGTGAGGACGGCGCCAAAAAAATAGAAGTTGAAAAGACCACCCCGCTCGGGGAGCATTACAATTTGGCGAAAATTTGTGCGGAGTACGTCATAGCCCGTGGCGGAAAACGATTGATGGACGGGCTGAATACCCTACAACGCAAACCGAATATCTATTCGACGAAAACATTATCGGAGGACCAAAAACACATGTTTAACCAGGGAATCGTAGCTGAAAGCAGCGATTTTGTAAAAATAAGTATTAACCGCATCCCAAAGAGTGTGGTGAAAGACCCCGTTCGCAACGTGATCATTACTAGTAAAAACACGGTGGAATCCTTGTTGACCAATTTTTCCAAGGAGGAGCTTCAGTTCGAAAATATTTATTGCGTAGGCAGAAAAACCAAACGGTTTATTGAAAAAAGAATCGGGCCGGTAAAACATGTTGAAAAGAACGCTGAAAAGCTAGCCGACTATCTGGTAGAATACATAGAGGGGACCGAAGTCACTTATTTCTGCAGTGATATACGGATGGATACACTTCCGGACAAGCTGGAAGAAAACCTTATTGAGGTCCGGGAGGTCAAGGCCTATCAAACAAAATTGGATCCCGTAAAATTAGACGGATCGGTCAAGGGGATCTTGTTCTTTAGCCCATCTACCATCCAGAGTTTTCTACTAGAGAACAATGTTGGTGATAGGACGGCTTATTGTATCGGTGAAACTACCGCCAACGAAGCCAAAAATTATTTTAAAGAAGTTGAGGTTGCCAAATTTGCCACGGTTGAGGATGTGATATCCTTGGTAAACGAAACGTATAAAAACTTCTAAAGACAGGGTTCGTCAGACCAAATAATTTATGTCTATCGGACCGATTATTGAATAGAGAATGATAAAGAACGATCTGTTTATAAGAGCGCTTAAAGGAGAATCCGTGGAACGCCCTCCCGTTTGGATGATGAGGCAGGCGGGGCGTTATTTGCCCGAATTCATGGAAATCCGTAAAGAATTCGATTTTTTTACACGGTGCCAGACTCCCGAACTAGCTTCCGAAATTACGGTGCAGCCCATAAGACGCTACGGGATGGATGCAGCTATTTTATTCAGCGATATTTTGGTAATTCCCCAAGCTATGGGCATAGAGGTGCAGATGAAACCTAACTTTGGCCCATATATCCCTAATCCCATTCGTTCGCAAAAAGATGTCGATGAGGTATTTGTGCCCAATGCCGAAGAGGCCTTAAACTATGTAATGCAGGCCATAAAATTGACCAAGGAGAAATTGGACGATGAAATTCCACTTATTGGATTTGCTGGATCACCCTGGACTATTCTTTGTTACTGCGTGCAAGGCGAGGGTAGCAAGACCTTTGACAAGGCCAAGGAATTCTGTTTTACCCAACCCATTGCCGCCCATCAAATGTTGCAAAAGATCACGGATACGACCATTGATTATTTAAAGGCCAAAATAAGGGCTGGTGTCAATGCCGTTCAGGTTTTTGATTCTTGGGGAGGGATGTTGTCCCCAACCGATTATCAGGAATTTTCTTGGAAGTACATCCAGCAAATTATAGATGCCTTGAAAGGAGAAGCTCCGGTAATCGTTTTTGGAAAGGGGTGTTGGTTTGCATTGAAGGAAATGTCGGTATCCGGAGCGGCCGCTTTGGGAGTGGATTGGACCTGTTCTCCCCAAAATGCCAGGTACCTTACGGGAGGAAACATCACATTACAAGGGAATTTTGATCCGTCAAGGTTACTCTCTCCCCCGGATGAAATAAAAAAAATGGTCACTCAAATGATCGACGATTTCGGGAAGGATAAATATGTAGTAAATCTCGGGCATGGCATTTTGCCAAATATACCCATAGAAAATGCGAAGGCGTTTGTAGATGCCGTTAAGGAGTACAAAAGCCGAAGTTACTAAGCCCATCGAGATGGGAATGTAAAATAGGAACGAAATATTAACACCTGCTCCGCTCTCCCAGCACGTTCCTTGCCAGTTTGCCCGTATCGTTCGGACGGGAATGAAATTGTCGGGCTGGCGATAAGACGGGGTTGGGAGACGGGCAGGAGGAAGGCACTTATAATGAAAAACTTCAAGATAGAGCCATTAATAATTGAAGATGCGACGGATTTATGCCGGTTCATGGTTTCAAATACCGATCGGTTTAAACGATATCTTCCCAAAACGCTTGCCCAAAACGGCACCCCAACCGATTCTGAAGCCTATATAAGGCGCAAGAATTGGGAGGCTGACGAGAAAGAGGAATTTACGTTTACCATTAAGGACAACACCTCGGGGAACATTATCGGGATTATCATCCTGAAAGATCTGGATTGGGTGCGTAAAAAGGGAGAATTGGCCTATTGTATTGATAAAAATTGGGAAGGAAATGGTGTTATGACCGAGGTTGTTAAGTCGATATCGACCCACGCTTTCTCCGACCTGGAATTAAGAATCCTTCAAATAATTGTTTATAAAAGCAATAAAGGGAGTTTAAAGGTAGCTGAAAAGGCGGGGTTTACCTGGCAAAAGACCTTGTACAACGAACATACGCCCCCGAATGAACCTCCTTTGGATATGGAGTTGTTTGAGTTAAAAACACCAAAAGCATGAGATCGGACCAAAAACAGCCCCCCCTCTCTTCTGGTGAGGGGTCGACGGAGAAGACAATTAAAGATCAATTTTACCAATACATCCAAGCCCTACAGGATACGATTACCTCTAAATTGGAAGAAGTAGACGGTCTAGCTAAGTTCCAAGAAGATTTATGGGAACGACCCGAGGGTGGTGGAGGCCGGTCGCGCGTTATTGGGAACGGAAAGGTCTTTGAGAAAGGCGGGGTAAATATATCAGCCGTTCACGGTCCATTACCACAGAGTATGCAAACGTATTTTGGGGTCCAGGAAGCCGATTTTTTTGCCTGCGGCCTCAGTTTGGTCATACATCCCAAAAGCCCCATGGTGCCAACGGTCCATGCCAATTGGCGTTATTTTGAAATGTACGACAAGAAAGGTAGGTTGGTAGACCAGTGGTTTGGTGGAGGACAGGATCTAACCCCTTATTATTTGTTTGATGAAGATGTAATCCACTTCCATACCGTAAGCAAAAAAGCATGCGATCAACACAATCCGGGATTTTATAAGAAATACAAGGCACAATGCGATTCGTATTTTTGGAACACCCATAGGGATGAGGCACGCGGAGTAGGCGGACTATTTTTTGACTATTGCAAGGCAACCGATGGGATATCGATGCAAGATTGGTACAGCTTCGTAACAGAAGTGGGAAATAGTTTTTTGGAGACCTATGTCCCCATTGTAGAAAAACGAAAAGAACTACCCTACACCAAAGAGCAAAGGAATTGGCAAGAGATAAGAAGAGGAAGGTACGTGGAGTTTAACTTGGTACACGACAAGGGCACCCTTTTTGGCTTAAAGACCAATGGCCGTATAGAGAGTATTTTAATGAGTTTACCACCCCATGTTCAATGGGTTTACGACCACCATCCAGAAAAGGGGAGCGAAGAGGAACGGTTGGTGAAAGTTTTGAAGAAACCCAGGGAGTGGGTTTAGAATTCGGGATTGTGCAAACTGACTACTGAAAACTGATGTTATATGTATCCATTAAGAAGAAATAGAAGATTAAGGACCAATGAGGCCGTTCGATCCCTTGTAAGGGAAACAATTTTATCTCCCAACGATTTTTTGGTACCACTCTTTGTAGTGGAAGGCAAGAATATTAAGGAGGAAATTCCGTCCATGCCCAATTACTTTCGCTATAGCTTGGACCTCCTGGAAAAAGAAGTGAAGGAACTATGGAGCCTGGGTCTAAAATCGGTTTTACTTTTTGTAAAAGTGCCCGATAAATTAAAGGATAACAAAGGCAAAGAGGCTATAAATCCCGATGGCTTAATGCAACGGGCCATAAAGAGGGTTAAACATGCATGTCCCGAAATGTTGGTGATGACAGATGTGGCGTTAGATCCCTATTCTACCTATGGGCACGATGGTATTGTGGAACACGATCAAATATTAAATGATGAGACCGTGGAGGTCTTGACAGAAATGAGCGTGTCCCATGCCAAAGCTGGAGCCAATTTTGTCGCGCCCAGTGATATGATGGACGGGCGTATCCTTTCTATCCGCGAAGCCCTGGAAGATGAAGGTTATATAAATACCGGAATCATGTCCTATAGTGCCAAGTACGCCTCTGCCTTCTACGGTCCTTTTAGGGACGCCTTGGACAGTGCACCGGGCTTTGGGGATAAAAAAACGTACCAAATGGATTATGCCAATCGGTTTGAAGCCATCGCCGAAACCGAAATGGATATAGACGAAGGGGCGGATATTGTGATGGTTAAACCCGGATTGTGCTATTTGGACATCGTTAGGGAAATTAAAAATGAGGTAGACGTTCCCGTGGCCGTATATCAGGTTTCTGGGGAATATGCCATGGTCAAGGCCGCAGCCGAAAGAGGCTGGTTGGATCACGATGCGGTGATGATGGAACAACTGACCGCTATTAAAAGAGCGGGGGCCAATATTATTGCTACTTATTTTGCCCAGGATGCGGTAAGGTTGCTGTAACAAAATGCTAGCGGTTCTGGCCAATATAACCGTATTATTGTATTTTTAACCCAGAATCGTAAATTAGGCAATGAAAATATCCTTTTTAATATTCATTGGGTTTTTATCAATGCGCATAACGGCTCAAAATAGGGTAATCCCTACCTTTCTTGAAAAATGGGAAAATTCCAAAAATTATCTTATCGCGGTTGCAAGCGCCATGCCAGAAGAAAAATATGATTTTCGACCTACGAAAAGGGAAATGTCCTTCGGCGAACAGTTGCTGCATATTAGGGAAAACATGCTAATGTTAGCGACCACTTATTTTACGGACAACCCGCTGCAAAAAGAGAATATGGCCGTGGCTCAAAATGATAAGACCCATATTATATTATTCCTTGCGGAGGCTTTTGATCAAACATCGGCAATTGTCAAAGCGATAAAACCAAATGATCTTTCGCAAGAGGTTGATTTTTTTGCCGGAACGAAAACAAAACTTCAAATTCTAAATCTAATGCAGGACCACGTGACCCACCACAGAGGTCAACTGATCGTGTATCTTAACCTAAATGGCATAGAACCCCCAAAATATATAGGATGGTAACCATAAATAAAAAAATAGTCACTATCACCTCACTGTTTTTTGCATTGCTCCTCTGCATCGAATACGGGCATGGGCAGGAAACAAGGTCTAGTAATCCAAACCACGACCTTCAAATTCGTTTTGAAACCGAAAAAAGTGTGGTTCTTTTAAAAAATGACCATTCCCTGATTCCGCTTCAGAATTTAAAGGATACCAAAATTGCTTTTGTGTCCTCTTTCCCCAAGGACAACCCGATGGGAAAAATGTTGGATAATTATGCAAAGATCTTCCACTATGGCCCAGCGGACATAAAAGATCCTAGTTTTCCTAAATCGCTTGTATCGTTCGATGTGGTTATTTTTGCATTTCGGTCGGGTGATGACGATGGTCTCCTCCCCTCCATGCTCAAACTAAACAATCTTGTTCTTGCCTATTTCGATGCCCCGATCACGGGTTCCCCAAAAAATGTTGCCCGGGCGAAATCGGTTATTTATGCCCAGGATTCTGAAGTTCTTTCACAAAAGTATGTGGCCCAACTTATCTTTGGGGGGTTTGCTGCTAGGGGAGCGCTGACCTCAGATATACCGATAGGTTTTAAAAAAGGGGATGGACTTAAAACATTAAACCAAATAAGGCTTAAATATACAATTCCGGAAGAGGTAGGGATGGATTCCCGTTATATCGACAGCAAGGTAGATTCCATTATGTCCCATGCCATTGTGGAGCACTCCTTCCCAGGGGCAACATTACTTGTGGCCAAGAACAACAAGGTAATCTTCAAAAAGTCTTATGGCTATTTAACTTATGATAGCCTGGTCCCCGTAAAATCGGACGACCTTTACGATCTGGCCTCCGTAACCAAAGTAATGGGGGCATTGCCTGCCTTGATGAAACTTTACGAAATCGGTAAATTGAGGCTGGATGTTCCGTTTAGCAATTACTGGAAATCGTGGCGCCATAGAAAAGACAAAAAGGACCTTACCTTAAGGGAAATTCTGGCCCACCAAGCCGGGTTGAACCCTTATTTTATATTCTTGAACGATGTCCTTAAGGACGGAAAGGTAAAAAAACGATTTGTGCACAACCATCCTTCTTCTAGGTTTGAATCCCAAGCCTATGACAGTATTTTTATTAAAAGCAGATTTAACCGTAAGATGTATCGGGAAATAAAGCGGTCTAAGGTGTTGGAAGAAAAAAAATATCTCTATTCCGGAACAGCGTTCCTAATCTTCCCTGAGTTGATTACGGAACTATCAGGGCAACCTTATCCGGAATATCTGAAAAATGAATTCTATGCCCCCTTGGGGTCTTACACCCTTGGCTTTAAACCCGCCACCAAACATTTTCCCAATACCATTGTACCTACCGAAATTGATACCCTGTTTAGAAAGACGTT
Organism: Cerina litoralis; assembly: GCA_022008415.1. Classification (GTDB taxonomy): domain Bacteria; phylum Bacteroidota; class Bacteroidia; order Flavobacteriales; family Flavobacteriaceae; genus Cerina; species Cerina litoralis. Next base: position 53,757 of record JAIRBC010000011.1, on the reverse strand, counting down.
GACGCATGGCTGGGTACACGATGAGAACGCTGCTCTTTTGGGCGGGGTTTCTGGAAATGCCGGACTTTTTGCGACCGCCGACGACCTTGCCAAAATGATGCAAATGTATATGCAAAATGGGATGTATGGGGGCGAACGCTATTTTTATGAAACTACGATAAAAGAGTTTACCAAGGTTCAATATCCAGAGAACGACAACCGCCGCGGGCTTGGTTTTGACAAACCTTTGTTGAACAATGCCGAGTTGCCGCTCTCCGAGGCGTATCCCGCACCCGAAGTGAGTCCGGAAAGCTTTGGACACAGTGGTTTTACGGGTACTTTTGTTTGGGCAGACCCTGAAAACCAATTGGTATTTATATTCCTTTCCAATAGGGTATATCCCACTCGTAAAAACAGTAACATTTATAAACTTAATGTCCGATCTTCCTTACAACAGGTTTTTTATAAGGCCCAGATGGCCCAATAAAGCCAAAGTCCATTAATATTGCTACCTTAGTATTTATAGAACTCGTTTTACGTTTTTATGGGCCTACTGCTTTTTTATGCATTTGTTTCTATCTTTTTTTCTTTTTTATGTTCCATTTTGGAGGCTGTATTGCTTAGTGTCACACCCACTTTTGTCAGCCTTAAAAAACAGGAAGGAAAGGCGTACGCCGTGAATCTGGAAATACTAAAGAAGGATGTAGACCGACCGCTGATCGCCATCCTTACCCTTAATACCGTAGCACATACGGTAGGCGCGATTTTGGTGGGAGTCCAGGCTAAGGTCGCCTATATGGAACTATACGGATCAACCCAAAGAAAGCTTTTTGGGTTTCAGTTTTCAGAAGACATGATGGTGGGAGTCGTTTCCGCGCTGATGACCCTTTTAATTCTGATTGCATCGGAAATAATTCCGAAGACATTAGGTGCTATTTACTGGAAAAAACTGGCCCGTTTTACTACAAAGACCCTCAATGTTATGATATGGGTCTTAAAGTGGACCGGGATCCTGTGGCTGTTGCAAGTATTTACAAAGCTTATCGGCAAGAAAGCAGGCAATGTAAATATTATGAGCCGGGAGGATTTTACAACGATGGCAGATATCGCCCTGGAAGAGGGGGTCTTTCAGGAATCGGAATCCACCATAATCCAAAACCTTATAAAATTTGATCAGGTGCAGGTACAAAATATCATGACCCCCAGAACGGTAATGAAGATCGCTTCGGAGAAATGGACCCTAAAAGAGTTTTCCGAATCCAATCCAAGAATGCGCTTCTCCAGAATCCCTGTATTTAAGGATAAGGAAGACGATATTACTGGTTTTGTGCTCAAGGACGAGATCTTGGAAAGCATCATCCAAGAAAAGGGCGATATTACCCTATCCTCCATCAAAAGACCGATCCTGTTCGTGGACCGGACCATGCCCATTCCAGATCTTTTCGAACTTTTATTGGCCCAAAAAAACCATATCGCCATTGTGGTGGACGAATATGGGACGGTAGGTGGCCTGGTTACCATGGAAGATGTGATCGAAACACTATTGGGACTCGAAATTGTTGACGAAAGTGACGCTACCGATAATCTCCAGCTTTTGGCTAGACGAAATTGGCAATCCCGTGCGGAACGATTGGGAATTATTGATAAAGATGGGTTAGAATGAACCGGGAACAAGTTTTTATTAAAACACCCTTGGGCATCGCCAAATTGGAGGGCGATCAAGAGGGACTGACTTCCTTTGTGGTTTTGGATGGGGATGAACAGCCTACCACAGTGATTCCTGAAGTACTTGAAGATGCCGTTTACCAACTCCGGGAATATTTTGAAGGGGAAAGAAAGAGATTTAGCCTAACCCTGAATCCGAGGGGGACAGATTTTCAAAAAAGAGTCTGGGAAGAATTGCAACAAATTCCCTACGGAAAAACAATATCCTATCTGGAACTTTCTAAAAAAGTTGGTGATGTCAAGGCTATTAGGGCCGTAGCCGCGGCGAACGGGCAAAACCCGTTGTGGATTGTAGTACCCTGTCACAGGGTCATTGGAAGTGATGGTTCCCTAACCGGATATGCCGGTGGCCTGCATCGCAAAAAATGGCTTTTGGAACACGAAAGTCCGGTAAAACAAACGACGCTGTTTTAGTGCATCTTTCTGTAAAAATCCATCGACTTTAAGCGAAGGCATTGGTTTGATAGGCAGTCCGCCTTACGCCGTATGCTTTTCGCAAATAGAATGCGAATAGCGGTCTGCGCAATACGCATTGCCAAATTGACATCGGACTTTAGCCAATAACGGTTTGGTATTTACCGACCGAAGGGGTTAGAGGTTAGGCCTAGCGACCATAATTCCCGTATTTTTCTTGATTTTCTTGAGGTAATCGGCCAAGGGGACTTGGGAAACCTCGACTTTCATAGAACCGGTAGAGGCGTGCAACAAGTGTATTCGTCCATCCGATTCGCGGGTGGCGATTCCGGTATGGGTAATGTCTAATCCGTCGATAGAAGTGGTCAGGGCAATGATATCGCCGGAGTGGATTAGATGCTCCTGCACCGCAACCTGATCCTGTGGCAAGAAATACAGCGGCTTGTTGTTTAGTACCGCTTCGGAAGCCTGGATTTTCTTAAAATTGCCGTCATCCTTCAAAAAAGGGTACAAGTCCCTGTGGGTACTCATAAAATTGATACCCTTCGAAATTGGCACCCCTCCGATTTCCTTTGTAACGTTTGTCAGCAGTCCCTTGGCCTCATTATTGGCGATCCATTCCGAGAAATAATGCAATCGGGAGGCATAACCGTCCAACTTTCCGTTCTTGTAACGGATTTCCTCCAATATCTTGGTATAGGAATCAAAATCCTTTTTACCGCGTTCGAGCAACAAACTAAAAGCGAGGACATTCTCAACAAAGGTGGTGCAATCCAGACCGTGCAAATTAACTACCAAGGATTCCGTTGCACCTACCTCCAAGGTTTTGGCCACATAGGGAACCCCCATAAAAGTTTTACCTACGGCCACCATTGTCTGGCCAATATCCGCATTATTCAGCCCTTGTATTTGTGTTATCTTCTTCTCAAAGGCTTGTTTATCCTGTAGCGAGCAAACCACATTCTGGCTAAAGGAGATGCCGGTGAAAGCTATAAAGAATAGACACATCAACTTAATTCTCATGTCTTGTGCTAGTTTTTTCAAAAATAGGCATTTATTATTGGCCAAAAATAGAATGATAATTTAATATTTAATCAAATATGGTCCATCGCTGATTTAAGCTAGATTCAAAGTTAAATAAATTGTCGGGGAGTGGGCTTCAGATCAAAGAATTACTGGATTTTACACATTGTTCGCCTACAAATGGTATTTTTACAGTCGCAAAAAATCAGTAAACCGTGAAAGGAGTATTATTAGTAAATCTGGGCTCTCCCGATAGCCCGACCCCTAAAGACGTAAAACCGTATTTGGATGAATTTTTAATGGATGAAAGGGTTATTGACGTACCCCTGTGGCTGAGAAACATCATAGTTCGCGGCATTATCTTGCAGACCCGGCCCAAGAAATCGGCCGAGGCGTATCAAAAGATATGGTGGGATGAGGGGTCTCCGTTAATTGTAATTTCGGAACGTTTTCAACACAAAGTAGCCGAGCAATTAGATATCCCAGTGGTCTTGGGAATGCGCTATGGCTCCATGTCCATAAAGGGAGCCTTGCAAGAACTCCGTGACAAGGGCGTGGACGATGTGCTCCTGGTTCCCCTTTATCCGCACTACGCCATGTCTTCGTATGAAACCGTAGTGGTGAAAACCATGGAAGACCAAGAAGCCCATTTTCCCGACATGCGAATCACCACGCTCCCCCCTTTTTATAAAAACAAGGATTATATAAAGGTGCTCGCAGACAAAATAGCTGATGGATTAAAGGATTTTGAATACGATCACATCCTGTTTTCCTACCACGGTATCCCGGAAAGGCACATAAGAAAATCCGATCCCACCAAATTCCATTGCAAGATCAATGACCAGTGTTGCAGTACCAACTCCGTGGCCCATAATACCTGTTACCGACATCAGTGTTTCGACACTACCAAAAGGGTAATTCAAGAACTTGGATGGTCCGCAGATAAGATGAGCAACTCTTTCCAATCCCGTTTGCCCAACGATCCTTGGTTAAAACCCTACACCGATTTTGAACTGGAACGTTTCCCCAACGAGGGAATAAAACGATTAGCGGTGATCACTCCCGCCTTTGTATCCGATTGTCTGGAAACTTTGGAAGAAATCGCCATGGAAGGGAAAGACCAATTTTTGGAAGCCGGAGGAGAAACCTACAAGCACATCCCTTGCTTGAACGACGATAAACCTTGGGTAAGCGTTATGGCGAATTGGGTTAAGGACTGGGAAACCAAAGAAATCTTGCCGATGTAATGGCCAAGGTTTCCTCGGAACAACTGGGCACAGAAGCTATCGGAAAACTACTGATAAGACAGGCGGTACCAGCTGGTATTGGCATCTTGGTCATGTCTCTAAACGTTTTGGTCGATTCAATTTTTGTAGGCAATTGGATAGGTTCCGTTGCCATTGCGGCCATCAATGTAGTACTACCCGTTTCTTTCTTTATCGGTGCCCTCGGTATGGCCATTGGGGTCGGTGGATCGAGTATCATTTCACGGGCCTTGGGAGCTAACAAATCCGAAAAGGCGCTAAAAACCTTTGGCAACCAGATCACAATGACCCTTTTGGTCACCGTATCCATGGTGGTCTTGGGGCTGATTTATGTGGATACCCTTATCCCCGCCTTTGGTGGAAAGGGAGCCATTTTTGAACCGGCAAAAATCTATTACAGGATCGTCCTGTATGGGGTTCCGTTTTTGGCGCTCTGCATGATGGGGAACACGGTAATCCGGGCGGAGGGAAAGCCAAAATTTGCCATGATCGCCATGATTATCCCCTCGGTAGGCAATTTGTTGATGGACTATCTTTTTATCTATGTCTTCGATTGGGGGATGACAGGCGCTGCATGGGCTACTACCATAGGATATGTACTGTGCTTTGGGTATATATTTTATTTCTTCCTCTCTACAAATTCCGAACTCAAGATCGGACTTCACCACTTTGGCTTAAACCGATCCATTTTAAAGGAGATTGGAGCACTGGGCTTTGTTACATTGGCCAGGCAGGCGGTAATCAGTATTATTTATTTGTTGATGAACAATATTTTGTACGGCCTTGGCGGAGAGGCCATGGTTGCCGTATATGCCATCGTTGGTCGGGTGCTCATGTTTGCCCTCTTTCCCGTTTTTGGGATTACCCAAGGCTTTTTGCCGATTGCCGGGTTTAATTATGGCGCTAAAAAATACCAAAGGGTACGTAAATCTATCCATAAAGCTATTCTTTATGCCGCCCTATTGGCCACTATCGTATTTATAGGTTTGATGATTTTTCCCGCCGAGATTGCTTCCCTCTTCCTAAGTAACCGACCCGATATGACAGCGGCCGAAATGGCCACCAACAATTTTGTTTTAGAACACACCCCAGGTGCCATGCGTTGGGTTTTTGCAGCGACGCCAATAATTGCCTTGCAACTTATAGGGGCCGCATATTTTCAGGCCATTGGGAAGGCCGTACCGGCTTTGTTGTTGACGTTGAGCCGGCAAGGGTTCTTTTTTATACCACTCGTTTTAATACTTCCGCATTTTTTTGGGGAGCTGGGGGTTTGGATTTCTTTTCCTATTTCGGACGTTTTGGCAACCCTGGTTACGGGGTATTTTTTAAGGCGGGAAATACGGGGGACGTTGTTTTAAGGAACAGATTCTCACTTGCCCGAATAAGGTGAAATAAAAAATTCGGGCTTATTTTTAAGGTTACCCGGGAAGCGTGTTTTATTATTGGTATTTTAGTGAACCCGTTTAAACGGGTTCGGTAGATTAGAATTACAATAGACTATGACGGACCTCCCCAAGAAGTTGAAACTAAAATTAAAAAAAAGACAGGATAACAATGCACTCCGCAGCTTGACTCTCCCAGAAAGTCTGATCGATTTCTCCTCCAACGATTATTTGGGGTTTGCCAGGGGACCGCAAATCTACGAAGCTGCAGGTCAGATTATGGCCAAAAGGAACTTTCTCCATAATGGGGCTACAGGCTCCAGACTGCTTTCGGGGAACAATGGGTTATATATGGAACTGGAAGAACTGCTGGCCGGATTTCACAACTCGGAAGTGGCCCTGGTTTTCAATTCGGGTTACGATGCCAACGTCGGATTTTTTGCCTCCGTGCCCCAACGGGGCGATACCGTTTTATTTGACGGATTGATACATGCAAGCATTCGAGATGGTATCGGACTCGGTTTGGCAAAGAGCTACAAGTTTAAGCACAATGATTTGGAAAATTTGGAGGCGATCATTAGGCGTTGCCGTAAAACTGGAACCCCGGACGGTGAAATCTTTGTTGTCACGGAATCCGTTTTCTCAATGGATGGCGATTCGCCCGACTTGCCCGCCCTAACCCAGGTTTGCACCAGCAACCATTGCCGTTTGGTAATCGATGAGGCCCATGCTGTAGGAGTATTTGGCCCTAACGGGGCAGGTCTTGCCCAGGAATATGGTTTGGAGGATGCGTTGTTTGCCCGTATTGTAACTTTTGGCAAGGCCATAGGATGTCATGGGGCTGCAATATTGGGCAGTGAGACGCTAAAAGCTTATTTGGTCAACTTTGCCCGTAGCTTTATCTATACCACCGGTCTGCCACCACACTCCCTTGCCACGATTATGGCAGCATATGACCATTTATCGGTAATACATACCCCTATTGGCTCAGATCGGTCCGGGCGAAACACAGCTTTGTCCCTTCGTAAAAACATTGAATCTTTCAACCAGAATCTCAAAACCCTGAACCTGACACAGTTTTTTATTCCCAGCCAATCTGCTATTCACTGCTGCCTTGTGCCGAACAACGAAAGAGCAAAACGTTTGGCACAAAACCTGAGGGAGAGTAATTTTGATGTGCGGCCCATTCTTTCCCCTACGGTACCGAAAGGTATGGAGCGCTTACGGATATGCCTCCACAGTTACAATAGGGAGGAAGAAATGAATGGGTTATTGAAGGCAATTCAGAAACACACACCAGATTTTGCCTAGGTCGAAAAAGAAGTTCCGTTCCAAGGATGTATTGCCATAATTTTCGAATTATAATGTATCTTTAGAAGGAAAAGAGAAAGTTCAAATCTACCTGAGGAATATGAAAAAAGAGTTTTATACCCTTGCCTCCTTTGAATACGTCGCCGATGTACAGATAATCAAAGGAAAATTGGAATCCGAGGGGATCGAGGTCTTTCTACCGGACGAGAACACTTTAAATGCCGACCCTATGATCAGTAACGCTCTGGGCGGGGTAAAGATTCAGGTGAGGAGCGAGGATAAGGAGCGGGCGATGGAAATTTACGATGAGATCCGCCATTATGCAGTGGATGATTCGGGGAATCTTATTGTTTGCCCCAACTGTAAGGCCCAAAAATCGGAGGTCTATTATACGGGAAAAGGTATATTGTACAAACTTTTCCCGTTTTTTGAAAAAAGGAAATATAAATGTTTAAATTGTAACATGATATCGAAACCCTAGGGATATGGATAGGCTAAGATTTTCTCAATAATTTGCAACCCGATAGTTTTTGGGAGAAGACAAAATCAAAGAAAAAGAACATTGAGAAGAGAACAGAGCCATAATTAAAACAAGCTTTAGAACAATTATTTGGAAAAGGTCTATCTACTATTTTTAATTAAATATCATCACCTAAGTTATTGATAATTAATTTACTAATAGGAACTTATTTATATGAAGCAAAAGTTTTTTGTAACAGGAATATCGACGGAGGTAGGCAAGACCATGGCCTCTGCCATCATTACGGAAGCTATGGAGGCCGATTATTGGAAACCCATACAGGCGGGTGATCTGGACTATTCCGACAGCGACAAAGTAGCAGAATTAATATCCAATAAAAAGACGGTCATCCATAAAAACAGTTATGCGCTAAAAAATGCTATGAGCCCCCATGCCGCTGCGGTACTGGAAGGAATATTTATTGATCGCAACCATATTGATGAACCAGAAACGGAAAACCATTTGGTCATCGAAGGAGCGGGCGGCGTATTGGTGCCTCTTAATGATGAGGATACGGTTTTGGACCTGATCATGCCGGATTACCATGTAATCGTTGTCTCCCGCCACTATTTGGGGAGTATTAACCATTCTTTGTTAACGATCGGGTGGCTTACGCATAAAGGGTACGATGTTTCCATCTTGTTCAGTGGATCGGAACAGCCTTTCACGGAAAGCATTATTGTAAATAAGACAAACGTTCCCGTATTGGGACGCATCGATGAGGAACCTGTCTTTAACAAGCAGATCGTTAAAAAATACGCCGATATGTTTCGACCCACATTGTTGAAAATGTAATTAGTGTCCGTCTAAAAAGTCCGATAACTACGTTACGCTTGTTTTGAAAACAGTCATTTACACTAGTAAACTCCTTGGTTTTTAAAACCTGCCCGTACCCCGCCAGTATGATATTGTCGGGCTGGCGGTCGGGCGGGCTTCGCAAGCCTTGTTCTCGAACTTTTTAGCTCAGACACTAGACTTTTGGGCAAATACCAATTCCTCCTTGGAAGGGGGATGTAAAGGATTTCTTAAATAATTCAAAAATCATCGCTTATTTTTTAGCGTAAAATTGGCACCAGCAATCTTTGCAGAATTACCTTTGGGGTTCCGTCCGCCATTCTAACTTTATTCCCCATCTTTGTATACTCGTTTTAAATAAGAATTCGTGTTTTTATTTGGAAGGAGTTTTATTATAAAATTCAACAGCGTTGGAAAATCTTTCTACAAGGGACCAAAGACATCTTTGGCACCCACTCACACAGCATAAAACGCACCCCAACATGCTACCTGTCGTCAAGGCGAAAGGGAGCCTGTTGTTCGATGATAAAGGGAAGCAATATATAGACGGTATCGCCTCTTGGTATACCTGTATGTACGGGCATTGCAATCCGTTTATCCTAGATCGGGTCTACCGACAGATGCAGCGGTTAGACCAAGTGGTATTTAGTGGTTTTACCCATAAACCGGCCATCGAACTATCGGAAGGACTCGTTAAAATTTTGCCACCTAACCAAGAAAAGCTATTCTTTTCCGACAACGGCTCCACGGCTACGGAAATTGGGATCAAAATGGCGCTGCAGTACCATTTTAACCTAGGGCAAAAGCGCAAGGTGCTCATGGCTTTTGAGAACGGATTTCACGGGGATACCTTTGGGGCCATGTCGGTTTCTGGGCTTTCGGTATACAATGGTCCGTTCGAGGAATTGTTTTTGGAGGTAGAACGGATCCCAGTGCCCACGGCCGATAATTTGGAATCGATTTTGGAAAAGTTGGAAGAGCGGTTAAAGAAGGACGATATCGCCGGCTTTATCTATGAACCTTTGGTGCAGGGAGCGGCGGCCATGTTGATGCACAAAGCTTCCGATCTGGACCCAATTTTAAAGTTGCTCAAGGTAAAAGGGGTTTTGTTGATAGCCGATGAGGTAATGACCGGTTTTGGCAAGACGGGCAGTAACTTTGCGTCGGACCATATCCCTACAAAACCCGATATAATCTGTATGTCCAAGGCCTTGACCGCCGGCCTTATCCCCATGGCGGTGACCAGCTGTACCCTGGAAGTCTACAATGCTTTTTATAGCGATGAGATTTCAAAAGGGCTGTTCCACGGCCATACCTATACCGCCAATCCCTTATCGTGTACCGCGGCACTGGCGGGGCTCCAATTGTTGCAATCGCAAGAAATGCAGGACAATATTGCCAGGGTCATAAAGTCGCACCGGGATTTCGATGCCGAGATCAAAGACCATCCCAAAGTGGCCGGCACCAGACAAACAGGGGTTATCTATGCCTTGGACCTGAATATAAAAATGGAGCGATACGGGGACGTAAGGGACCGCTTGTTTCAACATTTTATGGACCACGGGGTGTACTTACGTCCGTTGGGGCAAACGATATATATTTTAGCCCCGTACGTGATTTCGGACGACGAATTGCAAACTATTTATATGGTGATTAAAAGTGCTTTGGAGATAGCTTAGTTTATACGGATAGGCCCATTGAGCGGAATTCCCCCTTTGAAGGGGGAGTAAGGGGGAGGTTTTTATGAAGTAGGTAGCTTACTTAACTAATATCAACCTTTGTTTATCAAAATTATGTAAATTGTTTTGACGCTAGTTTAACTTTGTGTCGATCCTTAATTTGGTTATAAAGTTGCAAACCATTGTTAATTCTTTATTCTGCTTTTCATTTCTTTTGCTCGCCCAAAAGAAACGAAACAAATCCCGCCTGAATGACGTAGTCGGGTAGGAAAAAGGCGCTTTTTCCGATGAATTTTTTCGACTACGTGGTCGAAAAGCCGTGGTCGAAACTCCGCGTCGCTCCGTGCCTCCGCTCCTGCTCCCGGAGCTTTCGCCCACTATTCTGCGGATAAGGATTTTTGCTTAGCTCGAGCCAATAAGCCAAAAAACTGTATTAATCTGGAGCCATTATATTTAGGAAAAAGATTATGAATCTGAAAAATAGAAAAAGCGATTCCGATTCTTCCCTTCCCCCCAGAGCGGGGTTGGGGGATGGGACTATCTCCATAACTTCCATTGCCTCCATTTCGCCTTTGGGTACTACTTTGGAAGAAGCATGGAATGGCTATTTGGACAACCAACACAGATTGGTGGAAAAGGAAATAGGGGATGAAACGTCGTGGGTAGCTCCCTTGCACGAGTCGGTCCAAAAAGAAATTGAGTTGCTAAAAGCTTCGGACTCCAAATACAAAAGTCTGGACGATAGCGTACTTTACGCGCTGTATGCCGCCCGGAATGCGGTAAAGTTGGCAGGGTGGAGAAGCGGTGAAAATTTTGGTATCAATATAGGTTCTTCCCGTGGTGCTACTGCGCTCTTCGAAAAATACCATTCGGAATTTTTAGAACAGAAACGGGCTTCTACCTTGTCTTCCCCGACGACGACGTTGGGCAATATCTCTTCTTGGGTAGCCCATGACCTAGGGAGTCGAGGTCCTGAAATTTCCCATTCCATAACCTGCTCTACGGCACTCCACGCTTTGTTGAACGGGGTGGCTTGGATCAAGAGCGGTATGGCCACCAAATTCTTGGTTGGGGGCAGCGAGGCCCCTTTGACCCCTTTTACGATCGCCCAGATGAAGGCCTTAAAGATTTATTCCCGTACTCCGGCCCCATATCCTTGTCGGGCGTTGGACATGGAAAAGACCGAGAACAGCATGGCCTTGGGCGAAGGAGCCTCCGTGATCTGTTTGGAGCAAGGAGTGGGGAAAGACGCTTTGGCCTTGATTGCCGGCGTTGGTTACGCTACGGAAATTCTGGAGCACAATATCTCTATCTCTGCCGATGCGGTGTGTTTTCAGCGTTCCATGAAGATGGCGTTGGGAGAAATGGACCCGTCGGAAGTCGATATAATCGTGATGCACGCCCCGGGCACCAAAAAGGGAGATCTGTCCGAGTTAGCGGCCATTGAAAAGGTTTTTGGCCAAAAAATTCCCGCGCTTACCACCAACAAATGGAAGCTGGGCCATACCTTCGGGGCATCGGGAATGTTGAGTCTGGAACTCGCCGTTTTGATGTTGCGACACCAACAGTTTGTTAAGGTGCCCTTTGCAGAATACGATGCCATACCGGAAAAAATTAACAATGTAATGATCAACGCTGTTGGATTTGGTGGGAATGCAGTGAGTATTTTGCTGTCCCGAGTTTAAAGAGGGGGGTGGTGGTTGGAAGGCCCGAAGCTTTACTTTTTATCCTTGGTTATATACTTTTGTCAATAACTCGGGCTATCAATCCCTTCCGTCTCTCAACGAAAATGCTGGGATTTACCTTCCCTAATCCAAGGGAAGGAGCAAAAAAAAAAGTGATATTCTTATTAAATGGTTCAGAAGTTTAAGGTTCAATCACCAAGCGCCAAATTCCAATGAAATAATTAGCCAGTTGGAATTTAGAATTTTAATATTGGAATTTTTAAGGATTATAGGTTACTTTTGAATTTTAGGACAAGATTGGCTTAGGGATTGCAGCGGCATCCTTTTCTTGTTTTTCGGAGCGTTTCGGCTGCCAGTCCGACAAGGTCATACTGGCGGACGCTCAACCTGACAACAAGAAAAGATATAGCGGAAAGCCCGACCCGGTTTTACTTTTACTTTAAAAAAAGGGAAACGGGGAAGCCCCAAATAAACGATCGACGGAATGAGTGAAACAAGACATAATTGGACCCGGGAGGAGATTTTGGGTATCTACAACAAGCCCTTGATGGAACTGCTTTACGAGGCGGCTACCGTGCATAGGGAAGAGCACGACCCCAATACTGTGCAGGTTTCTACCTTGATATCCATAAAAACGGGCGGATGTCCCGAAGATTGCGCCTATTGCCCACAAGCGGCCCGGTACCACACCAAAGTAGAGGGCAACGACTTGATGACCATAGACCAGGTAAAGGCCCAGGCCATGAGTGCCAAGTCGTCCGGAAGTTCCAGGGTATGTATGGGGGCCGCGTGGCGTAACGTAAAGGACGGACCGGAATTTGAGCAGGTATTGGAGATGGTGCGCACCATCAATAAAATGGATATGGAAGTGTGCTGTACCTTGGGCATGCTTACCGAAAATCAGGCAAAGCGTTTGGCCGAGGCCGGACTGTATGCCTACAACCACAATCTCGACACTTCGGAAGATTATTACAAGGACATAATCTCTACCCGGGCGTTTGAAGATCGGTTGGAGACCATAGGCAATGTTAGGAAAAGCAACGTTACCGTTTGTAGCGGTGGTATTATAGGGATGGGGGAAAAATTAGAGGACCGCGCCGGGATGTTGGTGGCACTCTCTACCTTGGACCCCCAACCGGAATCCGTTCCCATCAACGCCCTGGTGGCCGTGGAAGGCACTCCCATGGAAGATATGGAGCCCATCGCCATCTGGGATATGGTGCGCATGGTAGCTACGGCCCGTATCGTAATGCCCAAGACCCAAGTGCGGTTATCGGCGGGAAGGACCCAAATGAGCAGGGAGGGGCAAGCTTTGTGTTTCTTTGCGGGCGCCAACTCTATCTTTGCGGGCGATAAATTATTGACCACCCCCAATCCCGATGTAAACGAGGACATGGAGATGTTTAAACTGTTGGGACTTAATCCACAAAAACCCTTTACCAAAGTTTCACAGCCAAAGACCGTTGAGGCGCAGGATTCCCAGTACAGACCTTTGGACGAAAAGCCCAAATGGACCAGACCAGGACATACCATTGAGCGCAATGAAACGGCCAAAGAGAAGGCCAAACTGGTAAAATAATCCGGTTAAAAAGCGATATTTTTTGTTATTTAATTTCAACTGGGTTGTTTAACTTTGGTTGGAGAACGTGTTCTAAACCTTAGCTATTGAACTTACAGGAAATTCCCCGGGTAAAGACCATTGCGAAAAAGGAGTTTATCAAGAACTATTTTAAGCCCCAGAAACCAGTGGTTATTGAAAGGTTCGTGGAGGATTGGCCCGCTTTTGGCAAATGGAATTTGGACTATATGAAACTCGTGGCTGGCGATAAGACCGTGCCGCTCTACGACGATCGTCCCGTTAGCCATAAGGACGGGTTTAACGAGCCCCACGCACAAATGAAGATGGCGGATTACGTTGACCTCCTTAAAAAGGAACCCACCCGTTACCGAATCTTTCTCTGGAACATCCTGAAGGAAGTTCCGAAACTGCAAGAGGATTTTACCTATCCCGATTTTGGCCTTAAACTGATGAAAGGACTACCCATGCTTTTCTTTGGCGGCACGGATTCCTATACGTTTATGCATTACGACATAGACTTGGCCAATATTTTCCACTTTCATTTTGAGGGAAAGAAGGAGATCATTCTTTTTGATCAATCCCAGAACAAACATTTGTACAAGGTTCCCCACGCTTTGATCACCCACGAAAGCATCGATTTCTCCGATCCGGATTTCGAGAAATGGCCCGCCCTACGGCACGCTTCGGGCTATAAGACCCACTTGGGCCATGGGGAGGTACTCTATATGCCGGAAGGCTATTGGCACTATATGCGCTATCTTACCCCGGGATTTTCTATGAGCCTCCGCGCCATAGCCCGCAACCCCAAGAATCTGGGCCAGGCCCTCTACAACGTCTTTATCATGCGGCATTTTGACAACCTTATGCGAAGGCTTAAAGGCCAAGAATGGATCGATTGGAAAAACGAGCAAGCTATTGTCAGGACCAATGGGGTGCTTGGGAAGGGGTGATAGGATGGATAAATCTCCGTCTATGTCTTGGCACTAGAAAATGAAACCGAAGGTTCATTAAATGAAATCATTGATTAATATAATGGCTGCGAAATATCAAAATAAATACAGAATTCCCTCTGCGAGACATCCCAATTGGGACTATAGGTGGAATGCAGCCTATTTTATTACTATTTGCACACAAAATAGAGAATATTTTTTTGGTGAAATAAAAAAAGGAAAAATGCAATTCTCAAATATCGGGATACTGGCAAACGTTTTTTGGCATGAAATAAAAAATCATGCAAAAAATATTGAATTGGGCGAATTCGTGGTGATGCCCAATCACGTGCACGGCATTTTAATCTTACATCCTGACGACAATTCTGATTATGAAAATATTCGGGATCAATTAAATGATGGAATTTTGGATGGCGCAATATCGGATGGCCCAATATCGGATGGCGCAATTTCGGATGTACAGACAAGGCATGCCTTGTCTCTAGCGGGATCGGGATCGGGATCGGAATCGGAATCCCAAAAATTAATTGGGCAAAAACGATTTCAAAATCCTGGAAAAAATTCCATTTCATCGATCATTGGCGGATACAAATCTGCCGTAACCAAACACGCCCACAGATTGGGCTATCAATTTGAATGGCAAACCCGATTTCACGATCATATTATTAGGGACGACAAATCATTTCAAAATATTTCCCATTACATCATCAACAACCCCAAAAAATGGGACGAAGACAAATTTCACGGCCATGGCATTTAATAAATTCAAACCAAATAGTATGAAACTAAAATTAATACTACTTTTTTTATTCTGTAACTCGGTTTTTGTTTTTGCTTCCCGCGTCGATACGCTCAGGGTGATGAGCAATTCCATGAACAAGACCATCGCGAATGTGGTGATTATCCCGGACACTTATACTACCCAGAAGGAGGGCTTCCCCGTGTTGTACCTGCTCCATGGGGCAGGGGGCAACTACAAGGATTGGGTGTCCAAGGTGCCGGCGATCAAGGAATATGCCGATAAGTATAATATTGTGGTCGTTTGTCCCGACGGGGATGTTACCAGCTGGTATTTTGACAGCCCCGTGGATGGCAAAATGAAGTATGAAACCTATGTTTCCAAGGAACTTGTAGCTGCGATCGATAAGGGGTACAATACCGTGAAGAATAGGAGTGGGAGGGCCATTACCGGGTTAAGTATGGGAGGCCACGGAGCGTTGTATTTGGCTTTTAAGCATCAGGATATCTATGGTGCGTCGGGCAGTATGAGCGGGGGCGTGGATATACGTCCTTTCCCTGCCAAATGGGATCTGCCGAAACGCTTGGGAGATTATGCGAACCATCGAGAATTTTGGGAAAAGAATACCGTAATCAATATGGTTTATTTGTTGAAGGGAGACCATCTAAAAATTATATTCGATTGTGGCATTGACGATTTTTTTCACGATGCCAACAGCAGATTGCACGCCAAATTGGTGGAAAGGAATATACCCCACGACTATATTGAACGGCCCGGGAGCCACAATTGGGAGTATTGGGCAAATTCCATAAAATATCAGCTTCTTTTTTTTGATGACTTCTTTAGGTCGAAATCTTAGTTTAGTGTCTAGTATTCGGAATTTAAAATAGACGCAACCCAATTAACGTTTTGGTATCTTATTGAAAAGTTGAACATGAAAAGATTTAATTTTTTTTATTCTTTTTTGGTTTATTTCTGACAGCTTGCCAAAAGGAAGAACCCCTTGCGGACTATGCTTTTGAAACTGAAGTGTTGGGATGGAACTTGGATTGTTGTGTTTACCAAATAAAAATTCTGAAACAACTGCTTAAAGTTGAAGAAATTGTCGGCCCGACTCAAGGCGACCGTATTTTTATCACTGAAAACTTATCAAGTGAATTGGAGACTGTTGGTCTTAAAATACTGCTTGATGTGAGAAAAATCCAAAACAATGAAACCCCATGTGTTACCCTGGGCATTGGGTATCCTTGGTTATATGTTGTTAGGGCAAAAGAAAAGTAGAGGATCCCACTGTAATGTCAAAGAATTTCATAAATTAATACAAGATCCAACGGTGGTTCAAATAAAGAATTATGAAGATTCAATTTTTAATCTTTCTTTCCGTACTTGTTATTGGTTGTCAGACCAGTGACAACGAGGACCAGCACGACCCCAATGAACCTGTCGTCATAAACGTCGATGCGTGTTTAGACGATGCAGATCAAGGAGTAAGCGTTTGTCTGGATTCCGTAACCGACGATTCCCGGTGCCCTACCGGTCTAGTTTGTATTTGGGAAGGGGATGCCGTTGCCAATTTCACGATAAAAACCAAAATTAAAACAAACGCCTTTAGGCTACATTCCAACAACGGTTTTCAAAACGATACAGCCCTGCAAGGGTATCGGATAAAGTTGGTCGCCATAACCCCTTATCCCTCAAATAAAAATCCAATAGATCCAAATGATTATTCTGCTGAATTATTGGTGACCAAGGAATAAAATTGCGGCTGGCATTATTGTTGGTATAATCATTAGCTGCACGATTTATGGAGAACCTGTTTAATAATTCCGTAAATTGTATTTTAGGGATGTCCTTTATCTGTGAACCTAAAAAACCGAACCAAAAAAACCTTAAGATGAGACTACTAATAGCACTTCTCTTTGCCTTTCTTACCCTTTCCGCTTCCGCCCAAACAAAATCCATAAAAAATTCCCCTCCGTTGAGCGAGGCCGCACCGGGTAGCCAAGGGATGTCACCGGAGCGGTTGGCGCGGATAGATGCCATGCTCAAAAATGCGGTGGAGAAAGGAAATATACCCGGGGCAGTGGCACTGATAGCGCGGAACGGAAAGATCGTTTTTTACAACGCTTATGGGATGGCGGACAACGCTTCCAGAAAAGAACTAAATAAAGATGCCATATTTAGAATTGCCTCCCAATCCAAGGCCATCACCGCTACTGCCGTAATGATGCTCTGGGAGGAAGGAAAGTTTAAGTTAGACGATAACATCAACAAATATATTCCCGAGTTTGGGGAGGCACAGATTTTGGATACCTTCAACGAAGCCGATTCCTCTTACACTACCAAGCCGGCCAAAAACCAAATAACGATCCGCGACTTGCTTACCCATACCTCGGGCATCGGCTATGGGATGATCGATGGGGATGAACGCTTTAAAAAGATATACCAAAAAGCCGGAATTATCGATGCCTTTACCACCCAGCCCGTTACCATTGAAGAAAACATTAAAAAATTGGCCAAACTTCCCCTGCACCACGATCCGGGTGAGGCATGGGTCTACAGCGAAGGCCTGGACGTATTGGGTTACTTTATCGAAAAAATATCGGGCATGCCGTTCGATAAATTTCTAAAGACCCGGATTTTTGACCCTCTTGGGATGGAAGATACCTGGTTTTATTTGCCAAAATCCAAAGAAGATCGCTTGGTATCGGTCCAAGAAAAAGTGGATGGTAAATGGAGAAAATTTCCGATAACGTCCTACGATACCGACTTTCCCAAAAAGGGAGCTAAAACCTTTTTTTCCGGGGGTGCCGGCCTATCCAGTACCGCCAAGGATTACGCTACTTTTTTGCAAATGTACCTCAACCAAGGGGAACTCAACGGGGTAAGGTTGTTGAGTAGGACTACCGTAGGGTCCATTCTCTCCAATCAGATTGGGGATATCATGAAGGGAGGTAAAAATTACGGTTTGGCATTTGGGCTTTTAAACCAAACTGGACAAGATCTTGGAGGGGAAGGCAGTGTGGGCACTTTTGATTGGGGCGGTTATTTTAACACCCAGTATTTTGCCGACCCGCAGGAACAGATCATCGGCATCATCATGAAACAGACCCAAGGGGATGTAAACGACGAAACGGGTTGGAAGTTCAGACAAATGGTAGGAGCATCCATTGATGATTGATTAAAAAGGCAATTGATCCCCGGTGCCGGGGCTGTAAGACTATAGGCAAAGAACTTGTTTGTAACCGATGATTAAGATTAATAAAGTGCACCATATCGCCATCATTTGTTCCGATTACCAAAAGTCGAAGTCGTTTTATGTCGATATTCTTGGTTTAGAGATCTTTTTGGAAACTTACAGGTCGGAACGACAGTCTTACAAATTGGATCTCGCTTTGAATGGGAAATACGTGCTTGAGCTTTTTTCGTTTCCGGATCCACCAAAAAGACCCTCCCGGCCCGAAGCATTGGGGTTAAGGCACTTGGCCTTTGAGGTGGACAATGTGGAAGATACGGCCCAGGCCTTGCGCAAAAAAGGAATCGAGGCGGAGCCGATCCGGATAGACGGGAATACCCATAAAAAATTTACTTTTATTGCAGATCCGGACGATTTGCCGATTGAATTCTACGAAAAATGATTGCATTGGACGATTTTATTCAAGGGTTTTCGAACACTTTCCCTTCCCAGGTGGGAATTGAACCTTGGGAAGTGGTCCAAAGTATTTCCAAGATTTTAAACCAAAAGATTTTGGAATTGGGAAGTGAATACAAAATTAAGGATGATATCGCGATCTATAGGTCGGCCGTTATAGAACCTGGAGCCGTGATAAAGTCGCCCGTTATTATAAGTGAGCAATGTTTTGTAGGGGCAAATGCCTATTTGCGGGGAGGGGTTTATTTGGCCTTTGGGGTGAGCATAGGTCCGAGCTGCGAAGTGAAATCCAGTATTGTATTCCCGTACAGTTCTATGGGCCATTTTAATTTTATTGGGGACAGTATTATAGGGAACCACGTTAATTTCGAGGCTGGTTCTCTGACCGCAAACCATTATAACGAAAGGAAGGACAAAAGCATTTGGGTGACATTTAATTCAGGTAGCAGGGATACGGGCGTGGAAAAATTTGGGGCTTTGGTCGGGGATGGCTCAAAAATCGGGGCCAATTCGGTTTTGTCGCCCGGTACGTTGTTAAAGCCCAAAACCATTGTTGAAAGGTTGCGGTTGGTGGAACAAAATAAAAGAGGGAATTAAAAATTTTTAAAATTCTTGAGGTCCTTTCATAAATAAGAAACAATCATGAACCTTCCTGCCATCGAAGACCGCGAATTTGAAAATATAGACTTTACCAAAAATGCATTGACCAGGGGCAATTACGAGAATTGTACGTTTGCCAATTGCAACCTTTCCCGTGTTCATCTGGGCAATTTTGGTTTTACCGAATGCAAATTTATGGATTGCGACCTGAGTATGGCCCATATAAAACAAGCCACTTTTAATGATGTAGGGTTTGAAAGGTGCAAAATGTTAGGGCTGCGTTTCGACTTGTGCAATGATTTTCTGCTCTCTTTCCAGTTTAAGGAGTGTACCTTAAGCCTTTCTTCCTTTTACGGCCTCACCTTAAAAAAATCACGCTTTGTAAAATGCAAATTGCTAGAGGTCGATTTTACCGAAACAGACCTAACGTCGGGAGCTTTTGATGGATGTGACCTGCAACGCGCTGTTTTTGATCGCAGTAATTTAGAAAAGGTCGATTTTAGAACTGCACACAATTTTAGTATCGATCCGGAACGGAACAAGTTGCGAAGGGCCAAATTCTCTAGGGATGGGGTTGTGGGTTTGTTGGAAAAATACGATATTGTAGTGGAGTAATCCAAAAGACAATGGAGGAAAAACAGTGCTTGGAATGTGGGGAAAAGATTGTCGGTCGTGCCGATAAGAAGTTTTGTTCGGACTATTGCCGCAATGCCTACAACAACAACCTGAACAAGGATAGCAAAAACCTGATCCGCAATGTCAACAACCGCTTACGGAAAAACCACCGTATCTTGGAAGGCTTTCCATTAAAGGAGGGGAAGACCAAGACCACCAAGACCCGTCTGATGGATCGCGGATTCGATTTTGACCACTTCACCAGTCTTTATACCACACAAAAGGGCACCGTTTATTACTTTGTGTATGACATGGGCTATCTGCCGTTGGACAATGATTTTTATATGATAGTAAAGCGGGATTAGGTCCAAGCTCCCACGGGTCCCCCCCTCATGAGCAGAACTCTTACCTGGACGTTAATAATTTAGCCATGTAAATTCCTTTCCCTCGGGGAAAGGTTGTGAAGAATACTAATCTACCAGTTATGTCCTGTAAGTTTTAGGGCGGCGATAACAATATCTTTTCGGCTGATCTGGCCTACCAATATTCCATCGCGCATCACCGGCAATCGGCGTCTGTTGTGTTTGTCGAAGATTCCAGCTGCATCGAAGATACTGATGTCATGTGGAATCGTCTCCACCTCTTTGGTCATATAACGTTCCACGCTTTTGTCCAAGATGGGCATATTAAAATATCTGCTTTCGGAAATCTGTTTCATACAATCTGCCTCAGAAATAATTCCGACAAGAAAACCGTCGTCGTTCAATACCGGTCCCCCAGAAATGTTGTGCTTGGCAAAAAGCTCCATTACTTCCAAAATAGATTGGTCTGGTGAAAAGGTGATTAATTTTCTGGTCATATAATCCGCTACAAGTATAGGGGCGGTATATTCTTTCCTCGAAACTTCTTTAGGCCTGGAGCCTTGAAAACTCTTGATTCCCATACAGTTATTTTTTTTAGGTGAACCTGAAAGATAACATTTTATTTGACATATTGACAAATAATTTTATCAAACTCGATATATTTCGCTCAATTTTAAGATTTTATATGTTATACAACATAGCGTTCGCATTATTATATCGTTGAATCAATATTTTTGAGGAAGGATTTTATCAACTTATCAAAAAGGGCAAAATAATCGTTTTGTGCCTGTACGCCGATCGGATTTCACATTGCGCTAATTACAGCGCTTAAGGCGTACAGCGAAAAGCGCATAGCGATAGTTGATAAGGCGTAATTTATTCAGATACCTGTAAGTCACGATATTCGTACTAGAACCGTTTATATTATACTTGATGCGGTTGAAATTTCATATTTTTATGGAATCTGGATAAAGACTAGCCTTTACATATGAAAAAACTAGCCACCCCCCTCACTTTCCTCCTGGTCCTATTCGCCATTTTTTGGAGTTTTAAGAGTTCTATGCCGGCATACCATGCAGACGGTGACCTTCCCAAAACCTCTTTTTCAACGGATAGGGCATTGGCACACGTAAAGGAGATTTCCAAAAAGCCTCACGCCGTCGGATTTCCTGGGCATAAACAGGTGCGCGATTATATAGTGGGCGAATTGGAAAAAATGGGATTGAAAACTACGCTACAAATGGGGTATACCGCTGGAGATTGGGGCAATTTGAGCAAACCCACCAATATTTTGGCCCGTATTAAGGGCTCCGGATCTGGGAAGGCCTTATTGTTATTGGCCCATTATGATAGTAACCCCCACTCCTCCTTGGGGGCAAGCGATGACGGTAGCGGAGTGGCGACGATCTTGGAAGGGGTTCGCACATTTTTGTCCAAAAAAAGGATTCCCAAAAACGATATTATTGTATTGATTAGCGATGCAGAGGAGTTAGGCCTTAACGGGGCCGACCTATTTGTGAACGATCATCCTTGGGCCAAGAGCGTTGGCTTGGCACTTAATTTTGAGGCCCGTGGCAGCGGCGGACCCAGCTATATGTTGATCGAGACCAACGGGGGAAACGCCCATCTCATCCGAGATTTCACGGCGGCAGACCCACAGTATCCCGTGGCCAATTCCCTAGTCTATAGCATCTACAAAATGCTCCCCAATGATACGGACCTTACCGTATTTAGAAAGGATGGGGATATCGAGGGATTTAATTTTGCGTTTATCGACGATCATTTTGACTATCATACCGCACGCGATAATTACGACCGCTTGGATCGCAGCTCCCTGGCCCATCAGGGTAGCTACCTAATGCCGCTATTGAATTACTTTAGCGATGCCGATCTGGAAAACCTTAAAAGTACGGCCGACGATGCCTATTTTAATTTTCCATATTATGGCTTGGTTTCTTATCCGTTTGCATGGATATGGACCATGTTCGGATTGGTTGTTGTGGTTTTTATAATTCTATTGATCATCGGTTTCCGCAACGGACAACTAAACCTAAACGGTATCGCCAAAGGCTTTGTCCCCATGTTTTTAGCCTTGGCTATTAACGGGGCAGTAGGGTACTACAGTTGGCCCGTACTCAATAAAATGTATCCCCAATATACAGATATACTGCAGGGCTTTACCTATAACGGGTACACCTATATCCTTGCCTTTGTGCTATTCTCGATTGGGATTTGTTTTTGGACGTACCACAGATTTAGAAAAACGGGATTGACCAACCTTTTGGTAGCTCCCCTGTTGTTTTGGTTGGTTTTATGTGGAGGGGTATCTGCTTATCTGCCCGGGGCAAGCTTTTTTTTGGTTCCCGTGGTCACAGCACTGATTTCATTTATGATCTTGATAAAGCAAAAATCTCCAAGCCCTTATTTGTTGATGTTTCTAACCTTGCCTGCGCTCTTGATCTACGCTCCGCTTATTAAAATGTTTCCCGTAGGGCTGGGGTTAAAGATGATGGTTTCGGCTACGATACTTACCACCCTTACCTTTTTTCTGATGTTGCCCTTGTTCGGTTTTTACAAGCATAAAAATAGATTTGCCATGTTGGGAATGGTGCTGTTCGTGGGTTTTATGGTCTCCGCCCATTTAGATTCGGGTTTCTCCAAGGAGAATGCAAAACCCAGTAGCCTGCTGTACGTACTAAATATTGACAACCAAGAAGCCCATTGGGTCACCTACGATCACTACCTTAACGATTGGACAGCCCAATACCTAGGTGCGGACAAACAGGTCCCGCAAAAGGAAGATTTTAGAACCTTGAGCAGTAAGTACGCCACCCATTTCTCTTATACGGCCAATGCCCCATTGAAAGACATACCGGGGTCAAAGGTAGAAAAGCTGTTAGACACCCTTATAAATGAAGAAAGAATATTGAAAATTAAAATTACACCACGGCGTTCGCTAAACCGGTTGGATGTATTTGTTAACGATATTGATATAAAAAGCGCAAGCGTTAACGATATTTCTTTGACCAAGGACTATCTGGAAAATCGGAAGAACCACAAATTGATTACCCATTATATAAGCGATAACGACCCTACATCCCTCCTTCTTATTGTTCCCAAGGATTCCCCATTGACGCTGGACCTGTACGAAGCGTCCAACGATTTACTGAAAAATTCGTTGTTTTCGGTTCCGGAAAGACCTATAAACAGTATACCCATGCCGTTTGTATTAAACGATGCGATTGTGACAACCCAAACCGTTACATTTTGAAAAGTTCCATTGGCATAATTGGATGTGGCTGGCTGGGTCTGCCTTTGGCTATGGAATTGGTAAGAAAGGGATATACGGTTAATGGTAGTACAACATCCAAAGAAAAAATGGAACTCCTAAGGGGAAAGGGTATCCAGCCATACCTTATACGATTGTCGGAAGACCGCGTAGAAGGTCCCCTTGCAGAATTTCTTGGGGGGATCGAAATATTGATTATCAATGTCCCACCTAATCTCCGAAGCGGAAATAAAGAAGACTTCGTGAGAAAAATGGAACTGCTATACGGGTCGATCTCAGTATCGGCCGTAAAGAAAATTGTATGGGTTAGCAGTACATCGGTATATGGTGATGCGGAAGGCGAAGTGACCGAAGAGACACCTCCAGTTGCAATAACCGAATCTGGCAAACAGCTATTTGCCTCCGAAAATATTTTTAGGGTCGACCAAAATCTACAAACAACGATAGTTAGGTTGGGCGGACTCATAGGCCCCGATCGCCATCCGGTAACCCATTTGGCTGGAAAAATAAATCTGCCAAATGGTAATTTCCCTGTCAACCTGATCCATTTAAACGATGCCGTTGCCATCATCTACAAAATCGTATCCCAAGGACTATGGGGAGAAATTTATAACGGGGTTTATCCCCTTCATCCCCCGAAAAGGGATTATTATAGGTCCGAAGCTAGAAAACGGGGCTTACCATTGCCCGAATTTTCACCAGATATCATAAAAGAAGGTAAGACAATCACCTCTTGTAAGCTAAATAATGTTAAAATATTCGATTTTATGACTTCGATAATTGGTTGACTCACCACAGAAAAATGCACTTTCACAACAAATACAGGGGGTTTGCGTTAAATTACATCGCTGATATTAAGCATTTTATCGATCATGCCTTATCTTTACTATGAATCTAAAACAGAGTTGCCATGAGAAATTCAAATTTAAAAGATGAGATTTCAATGGAAATTGAAGACATGATCTCACAAAGCTGTACCGGCCAAAAAATTAACACGAGGGCCAAGAACCTGCATATTGCCATCTTAAAGAAATATTATAACGCCACCGATGTAAACATTGATTATCATCGAAAGCGGGTTGAGTTGGATATTGTGATGGACGATACAGTGTATGATCCCAAGAAGGTGAACCTGTATATCCCAACATTGCACACCAATCTTCTGTTCAAAAATCTTTGCGATTTTCTAAAATCATGTATTGATAGGGACAATAAGAGCTTGGCTTTTTATTCCAAGTTGTTACGGACGTTTAAGAAAAAGGAGTCCGTATACAC
The DNA here is from genome assembly GCA_022008415.1 of Cerina litoralis. GTDB lineage: Bacteria > Bacteroidota > Bacteroidia > Flavobacteriales > Flavobacteriaceae > Cerina > Cerina litoralis. The sequence continues at coordinate 28,918 of JAIRBC010000011.1, read as the reverse complement.
TTTAGCCTAGCGAAACAATTTAATTATTTGTAGGAAAAAGGATGCCGTTTGGCATCCTTTTTTGTTTCCCGTTGATTAAAGATTTTATTAACAGATTGTTATGGAATAATTTAATAGTTTTGGCGCACTATTTTTGCTCGAATTAAAAAACGGTCAACAAAATCTTAATCGAATGAAAAAATTTACTTTCTTGTTTTTATTTGCAATTGCCTTTTTTGGCAATGCCCAGACTAAAAGTGAACTGCAAAAGCATTACGAGGCATATTATAAGGCAATGCAGCAACAAGCGGACATGGATGGGGTGGTCGAAGCGCTTACCCACCTAAATGTTATTTCGCCTTCCAAAGAAAGAAGAGATACTTTGGCCTATGTGTATTCTTCTACCAGTAGGTATATGCAGGCATTGAACACCATTGGAATAGATAAGAACGAGAACGATTCCGATTTGGCTATCCAGGTCAAAGCGGTGTCGCTAAAGGCACTTAACCAGCCAAAAAGGTCCTTGGAGCAATTTGAAATTCTTTACAAACGCAAACCCAATCCTTATTTGGCCTACGAGGTGGCCGATTTAAAGATTCAAACAGGCGATAGCAATGGGGCCAACGCCGAAATTACCTATGGCTTGGCAAACGCTACGGACCAAATGAAACACGCTTTTTACGAGCGGCAACAACCTTATGAGGTTCCCCTGAAGGCGGCTTTTTTACATTTAAAGGGCCTGGTACAGTACAATTTGGATAAAAATAATATAGATGCGGCAATAGCCTCCATTGATGCCGCCCTAAAAATTGACCCCAATTTTAATTTGGCCAGCCTTAGCAAACAAGCGTTGGAATCCCGAAAAGAAAAAGCTGAAGAGGTGGCCCAACCTACGGATGCACCTAAGTCTAAAGGAAAGAAGTAGAAAACGGATCACCTTCCGGGCAACCTACTCGTCTAACAGTTTTAGCGTGTCCAAGGTATTGTTTACGGTGACCATAAACTGATCGCTCATGGCATTGTAAGCCCCGACCATTTCCCCTAAAGGGGTTAGGGTTTCTATGCCGTATCCCATATTGGCCTTGACCTTTAAAATGTAGGTCTTAAAAACCTTTAGCCTACTCTTTACCTGAGGGGTGTCATAGGTACTGGGAAATTCGGAAGCCTCCAACAACTTCTGTTTTTCCACCAAATCTTCGATTACTACGCTCAATCCTTCATCGTTCTTTACGGTGTAAAGCGCTTTAATACTTGTTTCCAAAGCATTGTACTCTGGCCAATCTTTAAGAACATCCCTGGCATTTTGACTAATGTTCATTAGTTTTGGGAGCTTTTCCACAGGAAAAACATCCGAAACATTACCTTTCATCTCCTCTTTTTTGTCCTGCGAGCAAGAGAACAGAATAAAGGCGAATACCACAAAAATAATGGATCTTCCCATGTTGCGAAGGTACAAATTTTGATGTAAACGAGGCACATGCTACCCTATACCCCTATAGGAATTAAATAAATGTGTTGCGTAAAAAAGAGGTATCTTTATATACTCTTGCCATTTTTAAATTTCGAGTTCTAAAGTGGGAAGGAAACAATGCGATATCAGCACTTGATGAACACAACATTTATGCGTAAAAATATCTTGATTATTGGGGCTTGTGGACAAATTGGCAACGAGCTTACACTTGCGTTGCGGCACCGGTACGGTAACGAGCGCGTAATAGCCAGTGATATTAGGGAAGGATCGGAAAATTTAATGGATTCCGGACCTTTTGAGCTCTTGGATGCCACAAACCACGATGCGCTAGAGGAGGTTGTTGCGCATTATGAGATCGATGAGGTTTATTTGATGGCGGCCATGTTGAGCGCAACTGCCGAAAAGTTTCCAATGCGGGCCTGGAACTTGAATATGGGTTCTCTTTTCCACGTGCTCAATTTGGCCAAGGAAAAGAAGATAAACAAGGTCTTTTGGCCTTCGAGCATCGCCGTTTTTGGAAGTACGACCCAAAAGGAAGGGGCCCCTCAAAGTACCATGATGGAACCCAATACCGTTTATGGAATTAGTAAACTTGCCGGGGAACGCTGGTGTGCCTACTACTATGAAAAATATGGGGTAGATGTCCGTAGCGTGCGATATCCGGGCCTTATAAGTTGGAAAACGTTGCCAGGTGGCGGTACTACGGACTATGCCGTGGAAATCTATCACCGTGCCCTTGCCGATAAAAAGTATACCTGTTTTTTAAAAGAGGACACCAGGCTCCCTATGATGTTTATGGACGATGCCATCCGTGCCACCATGGAACTTATGGACTGCAACCCAAAAAACCTCCATATTCACTCCTCTTACAACCTTTCTGCGATGAGCCTTTGTCCCCGGGAGATTGCCTCAAATATTCAAAAATATATCCGCGATTTCGAGGTGGTTTACCGACCCGATTTTAGACAGACGATTGCCGATTCCTGGCCCAGCAGTATAGACGATTTTCAGGCCCGGAACGATTGGGGCTGGAAACCCGAGTTTGATATGGAGCGGACAACGAAAGAAATGTTGGCGCACCTAAAGAACCCCACAAATAAGTAAGGTAAGGCATTAGGTTTTAGAGAGATAATCTACCAAAATTACACTATCCATGAAACTTTAATTTTTTCTCGATGGCCATAATCATGGCATTGGCGATGTCTTTGCCCGTTGCGTTTTCTATTCCCTCTAGGCCAGGTGAGGAATTGACTTCCAACAACAACGGTCCTTTGTTGGATCGGATGATGTCGACCCCCGCTACGGCAAGATTTAGCACCTTGGCGGCTTTTACTGCCAATTTCTTTTCTTCGGGGGTAATTTTTATTACCGAAGCCGTTCCGCCTTGATGGATGTTGGCCCTAAACTCCCCTTTTTCCGCTTGCCGCTGTATAGATGCCACTACTCTGCCATTTACCACAAAACAACGGATGTCCTGCCCGTTTGCCTCCTTGATAAATTCTTGTACAAGAATATTGGTCTGGACGCTTTTAAAGGCATTGATCACACTTTCTGCCGCCTTGTTGGTTTCCGCCAAGACCACGCCCTTACCTTGGGTGCTTTCCAAAAGTTTGATGATCAGGGGTGCGCCGTTTACCATTCGGATAAGATCCTTGGTGTCCATAGGAGATTTGGCAAAGCCCGTGATCGGTATATGGATATCGTTTTTTGAAAATAGCTGGGATGCAAACAATTTGTCCCGGGATTGTGAAATAGCTTCGGCCGAATTGAGGCAATAGACCCCCAAATGATCGAACTGACGGATCAGTGCGCATCCATAAAAGGTAACCGATGGCTTGATTCTCGGGATAATAGCATCGAACTCGTTAAGGATGTTCCCTCCCCGGTAACGTATTTCTGGGGAATAGGCATCCAATTTCATATAGGAATGTTCCACGTTCAGGAATACGATCTCATGTCCACGTGCCACACTGGCCTCAATGAGCCTTTTGTTGCTATATAGCTCTGGATTGCTGGCCAAGAGCGCTATTTTTAGACCAGTCTTTTCCTTAATATACCTCGCGTATTTTTGGGTGACCAACTCTGATGAAATAGTTCCCAAGCAATAGGTTTCTGCGGGATTCACTACAAATCTTTGGTTAAGCGCCTCCCTGCCGAGTAACATTCGGAATTCCATCGCATCCCTGTTGGCCAGGGTGAGTTCTATTTCGAAATTATGTTTACCGATGGTCACCGGAGTTTTGATGACCAAGCGCTCTTCGGATATTCCAGAGGAGCTCTTTACCGTCCTTCTATCGACGAGTTTGGCCTCACAGACCAAGTTGATACTGCGGTTGTCCTGCAAAGGACTTACCTCGAACTTTACCCATTCCTGTGCTCCTTTCGAGAATATCTTGATACCGTTGGCTTGGATGGATGAAGTTTTTGCCCCGGAATCTACCCTAGCTTTTATGGCCGGAATACCCAATTCTTCAAATTGGCACCATTCCTCACTGCCTATAATACTAAGTTTGCTTAATTCCATATCTCGGTAAAACTTATATGTAGTGCCTTCTTGAGGATGTTCGTGATGGGAAAAGTTGCATAAGACAGACTTTTAATGGGTTATTGGGTTAATCCTCATCGTCCATATCTTCCTGATCTGCAATCTCCACATCGGGGATGGCCTCTGGATCATCTTCATCAAAATCCTCGTAATCGTCCTCGTCGTAATTGGCCATGGTCTTTTCTAGCTTGGCACTGATTTTCACGAGATACTTGGTATCTTCAGTAGTCACTTCCACGGCCTCTATTCTTTCTCCTTGGGCGTTTCTAAAGGTAATTATGTCGGTGTCGCCATAGCCATCCGGATATCTTTCGACGAGTAATTTTAGGACCTCCGGGGTCAATTTCTTAAAATCTACGATAACTCTTTTTAAATTGTCCATAATCACATGTCTAAAAGGTAAGCAAAAATTAATGGGGCAACAATGGTCGCATCACTTTCTATAATAAATTTTGGGGTATTTATATCCAGCTTTCCCCAAGTAATCTTTTCGTTGGGAACGGCTCCGGAATATGATCCATAGCTTGTTGTCGAATCACTTATCTGGCAAAAATAACTCCAAAAAGGAGTATCGGGACGTTCCATATCCTGATAGAGCATAGGTACAACACAAATGGGGAAATCGCCAGCGATTCCGCCTCCAATTTGAAAGAAGCCGATGCCTTTTTCGGAATTATCGGTATACCAATCGGCCAAGAAGGTCATATATTCGATTCCGGATTTCATGGTACTCGCCTTCAACTCTCCTTTAAGGACATAGGAGGCAAAAATATTGCCCATAGTACTGTCTTCCCAGCCTGGACAAATGATGGGCAGGTTCTTTTCCGCGGCGGCATACATCCAGGAATTTTTAAGATCGATCTCATAGTATTCCTCCAAGACCCCAGAAAGCAACATTTTGTACATATATTCATGGGGCAGGTAACGCTCTCCGTTATCATCGGCATCTTTCCATATCTCAAAGATATGTTTTTGCAATCTTCGGAATGCTTCCTCCTCAGGGATACAGGTGTCGGTAACGCGGTTGAGCCCTTTTTCTAAAAGTTCCCATTCGTCCCGCGGGGTAAGATCCCTGTAATTTGGCACCCGTTTATAATGGGAATGGGCTACTAGATTCATGATGTCCTCTTCCAAATTGGCCCCGGTGCAGGAAATGATCTGCACCTTGTCTTGCCTAATAATTTCGGCAAAAATCTTGCCTAGTTCGGCGGTGCTCATCGCCCCTGCCAGGGAAACCAACATTTTGGAACCTCGCTCCAACTGTGCTTCATAACCCTTGGCGGCATCGACCAACGCAGCTGCATTGAAATGGAGATAGTATTTTTCGATAAAATCGGAAATTGCGCCTTTATTCTTCATCTTCATCAAATCTTGAAGGGTTTTTACCTGTTTTGTAATCCGCGTCATAGGTGTTGTCGTATTCTTGGTCTATATGGACATCCATGAACTTGTAACTCAACATTTTGTAGTACAATTTGGCCGCAAGAAAATCGGACGACCTGTCAACTTTATTGGGGCACAGTTCCACGAGGTCGAAACCTACAATATTTTTTTCTTCGAAAACCTGTTTCAGAAATTCCAAGGTTTCGTAGTAGAACAATCCGCCCGGTTCCGGGGTTCCCGTAGAGGGCAAAATGGAAGGATCCAAGGCATCTAGGTCAAAGGTAATAAAAACATTGTCGGACATTAGGTCGATAACCTTGTCCGTCCAATATTCATCGTTGACCATATCATGGGCAAAGAACGTTTTTTCCTCGTCCATAAACGTTTTTTCGATGGCATCCATACTACGTATACCGACCTGGATGAGGTTGGTGGTCTGGCTCGCTTCGTGAACGGCACAGGCGTGGTTAAATTTGGTGCCGTCATAAGACTCCCTAAGATCGGCATGGGCGTCTATGTGAAGCACCGTTAGGTTGTCGAAGCACTCGTTAAAAGCTCTTATGGCCCCTATGGAAATGGAATGTTCACCACCTATGAGGGTCACGAATTTATTTCGCTTTATGTAGTCCTTGGTAATTTTGTGTACGGAATTCACCATGTCTTCCGGAGTGCTGAGGTCCTCGATGGCGGAAGCCAAATAGATACCCTGCCGATAGACCTCTGAATTGGTTTCAATATCGTAAAGTTCCATATTTTCGGACGCATTCAAAAAGGCTTCGGGGCCTTGGTCCGCTCCCTTGCCCCATGTACTGGTCCCATCATAGGGCACGGGTATCAATACTACTTTTGCCGTTTCCAATTGTGCAAATTCGGCATCTATGCCCGCATAATTGTTGTCTGTGTTCATTTTTTGATTTTTAAAAATAAGGGTAACCCCAAAAACTCAATATTGTTTGACAACTTGTTCAATTTACCAGTTGCGTTGACACCCAGAATGACCGTTAAATAGGAGCTTACCAACAAACGCATTTGGCGCCGAGGTTAAACTCCGTTTATGGTGACTTGTAACTGAAAAAGATCCCTGCGTTCCCATCTCAAAATGAATTATTGGAAATGCCCATAAATGATTACTGATAATTTATAAAGATTTGGTTTCATTTGTTGAATACCCCAAAATTTTAAGTAGGTCTTCCACCTTTTGTTGCTCTGCAAACAATTTAGTGGTAATATTTCCATTTTTATCCTTATCGATCAATAAATGTTTGGGTTGGGGGATTAGGCAGTGCTGTAATCCTCCAAACCCACCGATAGACTCTTGGTATGCCCCCGTATTGAAAAACCCGATATACAAAGGCCTTTCCTTTTTGTATTTGGGGAGGTAAATGGCGTTCATGTTCTGCTCGCTGTTGTAATAATCATCGCTATCGCAGGTAAGACCGCCAAGCAATACCCTTTCGTATTCGTCTTCCCAGCGATTTATCGGCAACATGATGAATCTTTTGTTGATCGCCCAGGTGTCCGGGAGGGTGGTAATAAAGGAGGAATCTATCATATTCCATTTTTCCCTATCGTTCTGCTGTTTCTGGTATAATACTTCATAAACGGCACCCCCGCTTTCCCCAACCGTAAAACTACCAAATTCAGTAAAGATATGGGGTACGGGCACCTCGGCCTCGGCACATGCAATATTGATCTGGTTTATGATCTCATTTACCATATACTGATAATCGTAATCAAAGGCAAGGGAGTTTTTAATGGGAAAACCTCCACCTATGTTTAGACTGTCCAGGGAAGGACAAATTTTCTTCAACCGTACGTAAACCTTTAAACATTTTACTAATTCGTTCCAATAGTAGGCATTGTCTCGTATCCCGGTATTGATGAAAAAATGGAGCATTTTTAGTTCCACATTATCATTGTTCTTTATCTGATCTTCGTAAAACGGCACAATATTTTTGTATCCTATGCCAAGTCGGGAGGTATAGAATTCAAATTTTGGCTCTTCCTCCGACGCGATTCGAATACCTACCTTGTAATCCCCTTTTATCACATTGGAAAGGAGGGAGATTTCTTCGTAGTTATCAATTATGGGGATACAGTTTTGATGGCCTTCGTTGATCAGGCGTGCGATGTTTTGGATATACTGATCGCGCTTAAAACCGTTGCAAAGCACGTACGTGTCATCCTTTATTTTCCCTTTTCCCTTTAGTTTTTCAATTATATTGATATCAAAGGCCGAAGAGGTCTCTATATGAATGTCGTTTTCCAAAGCTCTATCCAGTACCGCTTCAAAGTGGGAACTTTTGGTACAGTAGCAATAATGGTATTGGCCTTTATAGGCATGTTTGTCCATCGCTTCCTGAAACCAATTTTTGGCCTTGCGGATGTTTTCCGATATTTTGGGGAGATAAGTAAATTTTAACGGGCTTCCGTATTCTTCGATGACCTTCATAAGGTCAATTCCGTGAAAGCGAAGGTTCTCACCATCCAAGGTAAATTCCTCCTGGGGGAAATAATAGGTTTGATCGATTAGATCTACATATTTAATGTTCATTAAAAGCAAGTTTTATAATAAGTAGCTTTCCAAAGTTCCCTTGAGTCTATAATGATATATGGTCCTCGGTGGTCTGTTAAACACAGGAGCAAATGAAAACAAAATATTTGAAAAAACAAGACCGTAAAATGAAATAATAGACGAAATGCAGATGAGTTGATAGAATTTACATTAAAATAAAAATTCTTGTTCTAAATTGTTGATAAGTAAGCACTTAATTTATACTTTTATAATTAAAGCCTTTTAGAAATGACACTTATCAACCGTAACATATTGCTTCTTTCCCTTGTTTTAATCGGTTCGTGTTACACCATCATGGCCCAATTGGGACCTGATGTTTATAAATATGAGGAAAAATTGGGGGATAACCATATGGTTTATCAATTTATGATAAATAACCAATACGCTATCCTTTCCGTCTATAAAACTTCTCCTCCCGAATTCGTTAAGACCCTAGGAGGATTTTATAAAATTAATAATGATACTCTCGAAATGCAACTAGAGTTCAACTCTAATTTTGGGAAAGATTCGTTGATGCAATTGCGCATTCCGTTCGCCCAAACGGATCGCGGAATACAATTTCGTTTAGAGGGACTAAAAGATTTTAAAGCTACGCCAAAAATGAAACAGGATTTGGATGGGGAATGGCTTTTTGCAGCTAGAACGGCCGATTTGGACAAGGGCAGGAGAGATGCAAAGAATCCAAGGAAAACGCTGAAGTTTCTATTGGATGGGCACTTTCAATGGATCGCGTACAATTCGGATACCTTTGAGTTTTTTGGTACGGGAGGGGGTACATTTACCTCCAAGAACGGCAGGTACCGCGAAAGCATAGAATTCTTTTCCAGGGACAACTCCAGGGTGGGTCAAAAATTGGGGTTTGGATACGAGCTCCGTGGCAACGATTGGTTCCATACCGGTAAAAGCAGTAAGGGCGATCCCTTGGGGGAGATATGGAGTAAAAGGTAAAACCAATGGCCTAGGAGCCATTCAAATGCCAGGGCGATGCAAGCTATAAACATAAATGCGGATTGGATAAAATCCCGAAGTGCATACCGCACCAGGGCACATGCGTCAACTGGGGCTAGGGCGAAGCGGGGGCAGTCGTGATGCTTTAATACCCATTAATTGGAAATGGTCTGGTTAGACCAGTTCAAATTCTAAGTATTCAAAAAAAAGAAAAACCTTATCCGCAATTGTATTTTTATAATTTCAATACCGCGATCACGGGATAGTGATCCGAGGGCAGACGTGCTTGGTTTTCGAAAAGGGAAATATTCTGGGGATAGGTGCCCGAATTTTCTAATCTTTTAAGGTCTTTCATGTCCGTTTGGTACGTGTCGGTCAGGATTGCATGTTTTACAACCTCAAAATCCTTGGTTGTAAAAATATGGTCTATTCGGCTTTCGGTCCTGGAATTTACTTTAAACCTATTAAAAGTGCCATCGGCACCATAGCGTAGTCCGGCAGTATCATAAGCATCGGAAAGGTAGTCGGAATTCTCGAGTACATCGTAACTGGGACTTTGTTGGTCTACATTAAAATCGCCGGTAAGTAGGGTCGGGTTATTTCCTGCAATTTCTTCAATTTTCCTCAATATGAGTTTAGAACTTTCCTTTCGGGCTATGGTACCAATATGATCAAAATGGGTATTGAAAAAGAAGAAGATCAGACCCGAACTTTTTTCCTTGAATTTACCCCAGGAACAGATACGCGGTAAAGCCGCATCCCATCCCTTATTTGGTTTGGTGGTATCCTCGGACAGCCAAAAATTTCCTTTATCCAGCAGCTCGAATTGAGCTTTCTTGTAAAAAATAGCGGTGTATTCCCCGGCTTCCTTGCCGTCGTCACGGCCTACCCCAATATAGGTATAGCCTGGCATTTGTTCTTCGAGATAATCCAATTGATGTTTTAGGCCTTCCTGGGTCCCAAAAATATCGAAGTCGTGGAAGCGGATCAGTTTTGCAACCGTATTTTTTCGATATTGCCAATTGTTTAAGGAATCGCCTGGATTGTCGTACCTCAGATTGTACGTGGCGACCCTCAATTCTTGGGAAGACAGGGAGAATGCCACAAAAAATACGGCAAACAGAAAAAAATACATTTTTGGGCCGAGGATTTGATACTCGAAACGTTCCGATAAGGTCATTTATTTATAGTTTTAGGGTGATACGTAAATATTATTGGAGAATCAAGGTGTATTTACCTTTGAAAGCTCGGCAAAAAAATGATAAAAATATGGGATGGTCTCAATCCCTTTTAGATAGTTCCAGACCCCGAAATGTTCGTTGGGGGAATGGATGGCGTCGCTATCCAGTCCAAAACCCATAAGGATAATCTTGCTTTTAAGCTCCTTTTCAAACAAGGAAACTATAGGTATACTGCCACCGCTACGTTGGGGGATGGGCGTTTTACCAAATGTGGCTTCATATGCCTTGGATGCCGCCTGGTAACCTATTTCGTCAATGGGGGTTACGTATCCTTGTCCACCGTGATGCGGGGTTACCTTTACCTTTACACCGCTGGGGGCTATTTTTTCAAAGTGATCCTTAAAAAGTTGGGTTATCTCCTTCCAGTCCTGATGGGGCACCAATCGCATGGAGATTTTGGCGTGCGCTTTGCTTGCGATTACCGTTTTTGCCCCTTCGCCAGTATAACCGCCCCAAATTCCGTTCACGTCCAACGTGGGGCGGATGGAATTCCTTTCATTGGTAGAATATCCTTTTTCTCCGTATACATCATCGATATCCAAGGCTTTTTTATAAGCGGTAAGGTCAAAGGGGGCCTTCGCCATTTCTGCCCTTTCTTCCATTGAAAGCTCATCGACCTTATCGTAAAATCCGGGAATTGTAATATGGTTGTTCCCATCATGGAGGGATGCGATCATCTCAGCGAGTATATTGATAGGATTGGCAACGGCACCGCCGTAAAGACCTGAATGCAGATCTCTATTCGGACCCGTAACCTCAACTTCTACATAACTTAATCCCCGTAGACCGGTTGTGATGGAGGGTGTTTCCTTACCGATCATTCCAGTATCGGATATCAAGATGATATCATTGGCGAGCTTTTCCTTGTTTTGGGCTACGAATTCACCGAGGCTTTCACTTCCTACTTCTTCTTCGCCTTCGATCATAAATTTTACATTGCAGGGCAATTGGTTGGTCCTTACCATAAACTCCAATGCTTTTACGTGCATATACATCTGCCCCTTGTCATCGCAGGAACCGCGAGCAAAGATGGCACCCTCCGGGTGCAGTTCGGTATTTTTGATGACCGGTTCAAAAGGAGGGGAGTTCCAGAGATCTAAGGGGTCTGGTGGTTGCACATCGTAGTGCCCGTAAACCAGAACTGTTGGCAGGTTTGGATTGACGATTTTTTCCCCGTAAACCACAGGATAACCTTGGGTATCACAAATTTCCGCTACTTCACAACCTGCTTGCAGCAGTCTTGTCTTTACGGTTTCCGCTGCATCGAGTACATCATGGGAATAGGCGGGATCAGCACTTACGGATGGTATTTTGAGCAGTTCAATGAGCTCGTTTAAAAATCGTTCTTTGTTTTGGTTTAAATAATCTTGAATTTTTTCCATTACTAGGTTTTGGTAAAAGATCTAAAATTACAAAAAGAAATTTTTGAAGTGGAATTATTTAATTTATATTTGCACCCCGATTGCCCCAAAACCCCGATAATTACGGGATGGGGTAGAGGATGCAGGCGTGATGGAATTGGTAGACATGCTAGACTTAGGATCTAGTGCCGCAAGGTGTGAGAGTTCGAGTCTCTCCGCCTGTACAAAGGGAAAGCCGACTTTTAGGAGTTGGCTTTTTTTGTTTGGGGTAACACATAGGTAACACATTTTAGGTTTTTTGGAATTCAATTTTATTTGGATTCATTTGGATTCATTTGAATCGAAAATTTATGCTTTTCAGGATTTTATCAATTGATTTTACTATCGCCCCAAATCTTATCAGCAAACTTTAAAGGTGGATCCTATTCCGCTTTTATACCGTTCCGGCAGATAAGCGTTAAGCAAAAACCGGATAAGGTGCACTTGCATAGGTGATTTGAAATTATGCTTTATGAAATCCCAAGACTGCATCTTCTTTAGAGATTAAAGGGTCCAGTTCATTGGCTTTTTTATTCGCCCAATCCATCCAAGTTTTTAATTTTTCCTGATCCAGACTTTTCATAACTGTGTTTTGCTCATAGGCACTAATGTAATTCCTAATATTTTTTGCCCTATGCCAGTTGTCGCAGTCGGTTAGTAATTGCATTAATTTGGCTTCCTCAATTTCTTTGGTACGTTGAATTTCTGCTTCTTTGGCCCGTTGTATTTCTCTGTTTTTTTCGTCCTCTGCCTGCTGTTTGCGCAGGTCATACCAAAATTTGCAGTCTTTTTCTATCCAAGCAATTATTTCTGGTAGGCATTCTTCAATTTTTCTTTTTTGGGTATCTATCCATCTTTTGTGGTTAAAATTGGGGCCCACTTGGAATTCCAGTTAATCGGACGCTTCCCAAGATTCCCTACCCCACCCGCTCTCATCTTTGTCTCTAATTCTATATACCTTCTGCCGCAGGTTTATTTCTGCCAACTGGCCAAACATTTCCACATGACAGCGACTATATTCAAATGTGATTTTATGTCCCATTGTTTCCAATATGCGGATGAATGTATCCATAAATCTCAGCGCCCTTGATCTTAATGCTAAATCGGTGTGGATTGGGAGTATATCATGTTCCTGGGAAACGTCCCAGAATTTAAAAATCTCTTCACTATCGTCAATCTTTTCAAACAGTTTCTTTGCAGGCCTTACCAATGAATGATACGTTGATATTCTTGTAGGTACTTTAAACTTTAAATCGTTACGCTGTTCTAGTTCAAAAGCTCGCCTAAGATAATCAGCTTTAAATTTCCTTGTCTTTAGATTTATTTGAGAGTTGTCATTCTTTATTTTAGGTAATTGTGTTTTAATTACTTCCTTGTTGAACCTAACTTTTGACCAATAGCCACTATTTGGTAGTGGTATCTCGTTTTCCTCACAAATTTCTTTTAGCCTTTGAGGCTCAATTTTAAACTTCTTTGCAAGTTTACACATAGGTTGTTCCCAGACTAGATCATACAATTCTTTTCTTGTAAAGTTTTTTTCTTTCATTTTTAAATAATCTTAGTAAAAATGCGATAAAGTTATCCTATTTTAATACCTTTCTCGGAAATTTACTAAAGTTGAGCCTTTCAGATTACATAAAAGAACGGTTATCCATTGAAGAATATTCATTTTCCAGGGATGACTTCATACGGATTAGTCCTAAAAATGAAACAGCACTTAAAAATGAGCTCTCCCATGCCGTTGCGAAGGGAGATATCATACCCCTCAGAAAAGGATTTTATTTAATCATCCCACCCAGATACTCAAAACAAGGTAAGCTGCCTATACAATTATATGTCGAAAACCTCTTTAAGAGCTTAAACAGACCCTATTATATTGGATTGTACTCTGCGGCTAAATTTCATGGAGCTAGCCATCAACAAATTCAGCGAGATTATATTATTACCACTAAACCTACGTTACTGGATATAAGTAAGGGGACAATAGATTTACGCTTTTTCACTACTGCCAATTGGCCGGGAAAAAATATACTTATAAAAAAGGCAGATGCCGGAATGTTCAAAATTTCAGATCCCGTTTTAACAGCTGTGGATCTCATTCACTATCAAAACAAGCTGGGAGGCCTAAATAGGATGTTGTCGGTACTTGAAGAGTTAATTGAAGAAATAACCGATTCGGATCTGAAAAATCTACTCACATGGTATCCACATAAAAGTACGCTGCAAAGATTGGGCTTCCTATTGGACGAGTTACACCCTGATAATAATCTGGCAAAAATACTCTTTCAATACATTAAGTCGGTAAAACACTATCCAGTGTTAATAAGTCCGAAATCAAGCCAAAAGCCGGGAGCGGTTGGCAATAGATGGAAAGTGGTTGTAAACATTAAATTAGAGAGCGATATATGATACCAAGACCGGACATCGCCAAATGGCAAGAATATGCCCTGTGGAAATCATTTTCACAGCTAGAACCAAGTGTTTAGGGTGGCACTACACCTTCCTAAATTTTAACCAAGAAGCCGCCTTTAGATGGCTAAAAAAGAATTGATAGAAAAAATATAATGACAAACGAGCAACTAAAGGAATTAGAAGATAAGTTATGGGATTCGGCAAACTCCCTCAGGGCATACGGTGGACTAAAAGCTTCCGATTATGCGGTGCCCGTGTTGGGCTTGATTTTCCTGAAATTTGCCGATAACAAATACAGTCAATATGAAGATGGGATCCTAAAGGAATATTCAGCTTCCAAAGGTACCCGGACGGAACGCAGTATTCAGGAAGTGGCACTGGCCACTTGCGGATTTTACTTGCCCGATGAGGCCCGTTTCAATCATTTGTTGAACCTGCCCGGCGATCAAAGTATGGCCCTTGCCCTAAGGGATGCCATGACCGGTATTGAAAAATACCAAGATGCCAAGTTTCAAGATGTATTGCCCACGGAGGCCTATTTTGATATTGAAAAGAAGAAAGCCGATATTCTCCCCCAGCTTTTAAAGACGTTTTCCGATATCCCCAAGGATGCCACGGGCGATGTTTTTGGAAAGATCTACGAATACTTCTTGGGCAAATTTGCCATGAGCGAAGGCCAAAAGGGCGGCGAATTCTTTACGCCCACCTCGGTCGTGCGTTTTATTGTAGAAGTGATAGAGCCCTTTAAGGGAAAACTGTTCGATCCCGCTTGTGGTTCGGGCGGGATGTTTGTACAGTCCGCCACCTTTATTCGCAATGCCAATCACGATCTGAATGACATTTATGTATGTGGACAAGAGTATATGGGAGAAACCGTGCGTTTGGCCAAGATGAACTTGTTGGTCAATAATCTTAGGGGCGAAATTATTGAGACCAATTCGTACGAAGGCGACCCTTATGACAGCTATGGCAAGTTCGATTATGTCATGGCCAATCCGCCTTTTAACGTAAGTGCGGTAAAGGAATCTACCGTAAGCGGGGACAAGCGGTTTTACGAATACGGACTACCGAAGAACAAGGGTAAAAAAAGCGACAAAATATCGAGTGCCAATTACTTGTGGATCTCCCTTTTTGCCACCTCCCTTAATGAAAATGGACGTGCCGGTTTTGTAATGCCCAATTCCGCCTCCGATGCCCGAAGTTCGGAATACGAGATTCGAAAGAAAATTGTGGATAGCGGCATTGTGGATTGCATGGTAGGCATGCCCTCCAATATGTTCTTTACCGTGACCTTGCCGGCAACGCTTTGGTTTTTGGACAAGCAAAAAGTGCATACCGACCGCAAGGACAAAATCCTATTCTTGGATGCCCGCAATGTATATCATCAAATAGACCGTGCACACAGGGAATGGACCGAAGAGCACCAGCAAAATCTAGCGACCATTGTTCGTTTGTACCGAGGAGAAACCGACCGCTATTTAGAGTTGATCCAAAAATACATCCTTTAAGCAAATGAAGCGGCCCAAAAGGTTGGTCCCAAAAAAGAAGCCTTGGAAACACAATTGGATACGTTGTACAAAAATCTAAAGACCTATGTGGCAGCTACCAAGCAGGAAAAAAGAACCCCTACCAAAACCAGGGCGTTACAAGAGGCCGATTTCTTTGAAGTTCTTGATAAATGGGAACGGACAACCCCAAAACCAAATGAAAAGGTACTGACCAATTTGCTGTACCCCATAGACAAGACTCCATTGGAAAATGAGGCACAGCATGAGGCAGCAGAGCATTTGGCATGGAGCGTAACACAGAACGCCCATGATGGTGAAGCCTATAAAAAGGACGTAAACACACTTTTGGAACTTTGGAAACTGGCGGACAAAAACGCCAAGTTGAAGAACGACAAGATCTGGGCTGCCAACAACCTATCTAAAGCGGACAAGGCTTTGGATGAGGCTCTGGTAGCTTATGAAGTGGTTACCGAACAAACCGCTTATTGGCATTTCCATATTGCATGGTTACAAAAACGATTCCCGGAAGCGAAATATAAGGACGTGGTAGGCTTGTGCAAAATGGCCGACCGAGCGGAGTATGCGGAAGAACAAGGCTATTCCCTAAATGCGGGACGTTATGTTGGGATGGAGATTGAGGAGGATATTATTACTGAAGAAGAGTTCGTTAACCAATTAATAATAAAATCTAAAGCTTTGAATATACTTAATCAGTCTTCAAGTGAATTAGAAGAAGTTATATCATCCAGATTAAAATTAATTATCCATGAAAAATAACTGGGATTTTGTGAGGCTAGGTAGCATTGCCGAGTTTCGAAATGGAGTTAATTTTGATAATTCTTCATTTGGTAATGGGCTCAAAGTGATTAATGTTGCAGATTTTAAAAATAGAATGTATCCAGACTATGAAAGTTTGGGAGAATTAGATTCTAATGCAAAATGGCCAAAGGAGTGCTTTTTAAAAAATGGAGATGTAATATTCGTTCGTTCTAATGGTAACAAAGCACTTATTGGTCGTTCAATATTCATTAAAGATTTACCTCAAAATTATAAACTGACATATTCAGCGTTCTGTATTAAGTTAAGTTTTATAGAGGATGTGGAAATTGAACCACTATTCTACCTTTATGTGTTTAAGAGTCCATTGTTCAGAGGTTTGTTATCTCAATATGGTAATGGGACAAACATTAGTAATCTGAATCAAGATATTTTAAATAATATAAAAGTTCCAGTTACTAATCTCATCGCCCAACAAAAAATCGCCTCCATCCTTTCCGCCTATGACGATCTTATAGAAAACAACAACGAACGCATAAAGCTGTTGGAAGAAATGGCGGAGGAAATCTATAAAGAGTGGTTTGTACGGTTGCGTTTCCCGGGCTATCAAGATTGTAAATACTTTGACCAAGACGGTAAAGAAGTACCGCACGGGACTGCTGGAGCTTTGCCGGAGGGGTGGGAAGCTGGAGAAATTCAAGACTTCGTAGAATTAAAAAAGGGGAAAATCATTACTAAATCTACAATAACAGATGGTAATGTGCCAGTTGTTGCTGGTGGCCTGGCACCTGCATATTATCATAATACAGCAAACACATGTTCACCGACTATTACTATAAGTTCCTCGGGAGCAAATGCAGGATTTGTTAATTTATACTATGAGGATATATGGGTTTCTGATTGCACTTATCTAGATTCAGAAATGACTCATTGGTTGTATTTCTTTTATTGCACCTTTAAAACAAGACAAAAGGAAGTTTTTCATTTACAAAGGGGAGCAGCTCAGCCTCATGTATATTCGAAGGACATCCATAAATTAAAAATGAAGTGCCCTCCAAAAAAAATACTTAATGAATTTGAAGATCTGATTAGTCCTTTTTTCGAAGATATTAAGGTTTTAAATAACAAAAACCAACTCCTCCAAGAAACCCGAGATTTATTGTTGCCACGGTTGATCAGTGGCAAACTTTCCGTGGAGGATTTAGATATAAACAAGGATTCATTACCCATGGCTGCGGAGCCAGAAGAAAATTATAGTAAGTAAATGGAATACAAATCAACAATAAGCGACATATTTAGCCCACGTAAAAATCTATTTGCAGTACCTAATTACCAAAGAGCGTATTCTTGGGAAAAAGACAAGCAAATAAAGCAGTTTTTTACTGATTTAAGGGAACATCCAGAAGCAGTAGGACAATATCATCTTGGTCATTTTTTATTTGAGAAAGATGAGCACAATAAAAATAAGTTCTGGATTATAGATGGTCAACAGCGCCTTACAACGGTGGTTATTTTTTTAAGCTGCGTTTATAATAAACTTAAAGACAATAAAGACTACGAGAATGATGCTAAAAACATTTTTCAAGAGTATTTAAAAAATACAGATGGTAATCAGAAATATGAAACCGTTAGTTACGATAATAATTTCTTTGAAAATATAATTATAAGAGAAATTGATGATGAAGCAAATACTAGATCCCGAAAAAGAATTTTAGAGGCTTTTGAATATTTTACTGAAAAATTTAATAAAAAAGATGTTTCACTCGAAGACATATTACATTGGAAAGATTTAATTGAAAATGCCAAAATAACTACCGATACGGTTTCAGATAAAGCCGAAGCAACACAGTTGTTTACATTCCAAAATGATAGGGGAAAGGAGTTAACAGAATTAGAGAAGTTAAAATCCTTTTTAATGTTTAATGTTTATTTGGATTGTACCGTTTCAGGAAAAAACCCAAATAGTGATATAGCATATATAGAAGATGAGTTTAAGTCTATATATCAGTCATTGGAATTGATTAAAGTGGCAGACGAAGACCAAATCCTTAATTATCATACTATAGCATTCCTGTCTAATCACGATTCATCTTTAGCACGTGTAAAAGAAGCCTTAAAAAAACAAGTTGTAAAATCTAATTGGATTAAGGATTTTACAGTGGGATTAAAAAAGAGCTTCTCTAATGTTGTCAACATTCAAGAAATTAGAAATCAAGAAATTTCTTTAAGTGATGTATTGTATTTAGATCAATACAATGCGTTTCCTTTAGTATTAAAATTATTTCACTTTCACAACAAAGAACAAATTAGAAAAGTACTGCGATTAGCAGAAATTATTCTATTTAAAATGGAATATACCGTGGGTAATTACAGAACTAACCTTTTACATAAAATTGCTTTGGAATATAGTAATGACCTTGTCAGTTTAGAGAAGCAATTATTTGATTACAGTAATAACGGTTTTAAATGGTATTGGAATTTCACGGGGGACTTTGAAAGTCGCTTACAAGGCAATTATCATTATTTTAAATCAACCCGTTACTTATTATGGAAATATGAGAATGCCTTAAGAAGTTGCAATGAGATTCGTGAACCCGCTATGAGTTTCGATGATTTTGTAAATTCTTATGGCAAACACAACCTTCAAAACACCTTAGACCATTGGACACCTCAAAACCCTGAGGGGTCTGAGTACAGTCAAGAATTTAAGGATAAATTTCTAAATAATATTGGTAATTTGGTTTTGGCTACGAGAGGAAGAAACTCTAGCGATAGTAATAATTTGCCAAGCGACAGATCAACGTTATCTGTTTTAATACAGAGGCAAAAATTGGAATCATCTCGAGAAAAATGGACAGAAGATGAAATAAAACATCGTCAAGATGAAATTGTAGCTTTTGCAAAAAATCATTGGGATCCTAATAAAATACAGTAAAGGCCAATCATAGAAAAATATGGCATTTCTAAACGAATCACATATCGAAGCCACCAAGGTCAACATTCCATCCAACGTAATTCAACTCGAATTTGAGGAGATTTTAAAACCAATGTATGAAGAAATACAGACACTCGGAGAGAAAAACCAACTCCTTCAAGAAACCCGGGATTTATTGCTGCCACGGTTGATCAGTGGTAAACTTTCCGTGGAGGATTTGGATATAGACAAGAATTCATTAGCTATGGCCGCAGAGCCAGAGGCCGCTTATAAAAACTAAAAATGCAAAAAGACGATCTATCCGGGCAGGAAGCATATAAAAATTGGCTTGGCGAACTAAAGGAAAAAATAGCGCGCACCCAACAAAAAACCGTAATGGCCGTAAACGCGGCACTTATTCAATTTTATTGGGACTTGGGCAAGGATATTGCCGAAAAACAAGCCTCGAGTCAATGGGGAGATAAGATTGTTGAGCAAATCGCCGTCGATCTGCGAAAAGCTTTCCCAAACCTCAAAGGATTATCGGCTTCTAATTTAAAATATTGCAAACGCTTCTATCTCTTTTATACTACAACGGCAATTGGTCAACAGCCTGTTGACCAATTACAAAAACAGGATAGGACAATAGGTCAACAGGCTGTTGACCAGATTCCATGGGGGCACAACATTCTAATCTTCACCAAATCAAAAAACAGGAAGGAAGCCGAGTTTTATATCGCCCATACCATTAAAAATGGTTGGAGCAGAAATGTTTTGGCATTACAGATTAAAACGGATCTATATGGCCGTCAAGGAAAATCCGTGACGAATTTTGCACTTACCTTGCCCGAACCACAATCAGAACTAGAACAACAAACTATAAAGGATCCTTATGTCTTCGATTTTATGGGTCTTGGCGAATCCTTTAAAGAAAGGGATATTGAAATCCAATTGATAAATAATGTAACCAAGTTTTTATTGGAATTGGACAAAGGTTTTGCTTTTATGGGCAAACAATATCAATTGGAAATAGCCAATCAAGACTACTATTTGGACTTGCTGTTTTACCACGTGAATCTTAAATGCTATGTCGTGATAGAGCTAAAAAACACAAAATTTTTACCTGAATATGCAGGGAAGCTAAACTTTTATCTCTCTGCAGTAGATGATGTTTTAAAAGAAAAGGATGATCATCCAACAATTGGCATTTTATTATGTCGAGACAAAAACAATGTAGAAGTAGAATATGCTTTACGGGGAATGAGCCAACCTATGGGCGTAAGTGAATTTATCCTTACTCAGAGCTTGACCGATAAACTAAAAAGCAATCTCCCCACCATTGAAGAAATTGAGCAAGAATTAGAAGAATAGCAACATGGCATTTCTAAACGAATCACATATCGAAGAGGCGGACATTCGGTTGTTTATCGATCAATTGAAATATCAGGAACACATCAATGCCTGGGAGAAAGAATTGGTGGGTAGGGAATCCCTTAAGGATGTGGTGCTCCGTGATCGTCTAAAAACAGCGCTGACAGATTTAAATCGACATCTTCCGGAGGCATGTATTCAACACGCCGTACACGAACTTTGTAAGAGCAGGGCTACCCTTACGCCGGTGATGGCCAACAAAGAGGTGTATGCATTGATCAGGGACGGGGTTGCCGTTACTTATACCAATGAAACGGGCCGGGAAGAAAACGATTACGTAAGGGTCATAGACTTTGACAAACCCGAAAGCAATGATTTTGTAGTGGTATCCCAATTGAGTATAGAATATCTGGAAACGGAAATCATCACCCGCCGGCCGGACCTTCTGCTCTATGTAAACGGTTTGCCGTTGGTCATGATAGAGCTGAAAAATGCTTCCGAAAAGATAAAAATCGGGTTTGATAAAAACCTAGTGGATTACAATAGGGATATCCCACAATTGTTTTGGTACAATTGTTTTGTGGGTATTTCCAACGGCATTCAAACCAAGGTCGGCGCATTTAACGCACCCTGGGAACATTTTTTCAATTGGATAAAGTTAAAGGATACCGCTGTTTCACACAACCAACCGAACCGCGAAGAAGTAGAAGCCGAAAGTAGGGCGACCGACAAGCGTATAAGCCTGGAATTATTCGGCCTGGGGCTATGCAACAAACATAGCTTATTGGATTATTTGGAAAATTTTGTACTGTACCACAAGAACAAGGTGAAAATAATCGCCAAAAACCATCAATTCTTGGGAGTCAACAATGCCATTGCATCCTTGGAGCATCGGGACGGCAAACAGGGCAAGTTGGGTGTATTCTGGCATACCCAAGGGTCGGGCAAATCGTATTCCATGATTTTCTATTCCCGAAAAATCCGGCGTAAGGTCCAGGGGAATTGGTCGTTTCTTATCATCACCGACCGCAAGGATCTGGACGATCAGATATATAGAAACTTCAAGGAAACGGAGACCATTGCGGAAACCAAGGCCCAAAAGGAAAACTATTATAGACCAAGTTCTAGAAATCGGTTACAGGAATACCTGCAATCCAACAGAACGTATTTGTTTTCCCTCATTCACAAGTTCGGTATAGAAAAAGGGAAGACCTACCCCCTGCTTACGGACAGGGACAACTGGATCGTTATGGTGGACGAGGCCCATAGAACGCAGTATAAAGGATATGGGGAAAATATGCGTATTGCCATCCCCAACGCCCAATATATAGCCTTTACCGGTACACCTTTATTGCGAAACGAACAGACCAAGGATTGGTTTGGCCCCTATGTTTCCGAGTACAACTTTGCCCAAAGTATAGAAGATGGGGCCACGGTGCCCCTGTATTACAAAAAGAGTGTGCCCCGGGTAGAGCAGGTAAATGAAGACCTGGTAGGGAATGCCGCCGCCATCTTGGAGGACGAAAACCTGACCGAAGAGCAAAAGCAAAAGCTGGATCGGGAATACTCTACACTTATGGAGGTGGTACGGCGTGAGGACCGCCTAAGGGAAATAGCCGATCATATTGTACGTCATTACCCCTACCGCTTGGATGTGGTAGATAGCGACAACCAGCGTAAGCCCATGAAGGCCATGGTGGTCTGTATAGACAAATTTACAGCCGTGAGAATGTACGATTTGGTACAAGTGGCACAACGGGAAGAAATAAAAGAGCTCCGCCGAAAAATAAACCGCGCATCCGATCCGGAACTAAAAGATCGATATAGGCGGGCGATCGAGTTTATGGAAGAAACCAGGATGTCCGCGGTTATTTCCCAAGAAGGAAGCGATAAAGAAGAAAAGGAAAAATTTGAGTCCGAAGGCCTGAACATTACGCCCCACCGGAAACTGATGGATTACCCGGATGGGGACGGCCAAAATATTGAAGATTATTTTAAGGATCCCAATAGCACCTATAGAATCGTATTTGTAACGGCTATGTGGCTTACCGGTTTTGATGCGCCCGCGGTTTCGACCCTTTATTTGGACAAACCGCTGCAAAACCATACCCTAATGCAGGCAATTGCCAGGGCCAACCGAGTGATAGAAGGCAAGAAAAACGGATTGATCATCGACTATTTTGGGGTTTTTAGAAACCTTAAAAAGGCACTTGCCCAGTATGCGGAAGGTACCAAGGGCAAAAATAACGACGATGAAGGTGAAGAATTTCCGGTAAAGGAATTTGATGAACTATTGGAACTCTTGCAGCAGGGCATCCTGGAAGCAAAAATTTATTGTAAGGATTTGGGAGCAGATATAGATGTAATTCTAGAACTGGGTGAGAAAGGATTTGCAGAAGTAGCACTCTTTCAGGAATACGCCAATATTATTTTGGAAAAGGACGAATACAAAAAACAACTGGGCCTTTTTGTGAATACCATTGTAGGGCTTTACGATTCTGCAAAGCCCGAAATTTATGGACATCCAAAAATCAAAAAATCAAAAGATGTTCTGGAATATCTTAAGAAAGTAGTTGACCGCCATGTAGATCAGGACGAAGCCATAGAACGGGCCAAGAAAAAATTGGATGCATTGTTAGATTCCAGTGTCTTGGGAATAGGGGATTTACAGGATGTAACGGGAAAATATACGATCGATACCTCCACGGAGGTTGATTTAAGCAAACTGAATTTTGAACGTCTACGGGAAAAATTTCCCGAAAGCGATCATAAGAATATTCAGTTCGCGGATTTGCGGGAATTGATGGAAATAAAACTGAAACAAATGATGGCCCAAAACAAGACCAGAGGTTCTTTTTTGGAACGTTTTGAAGACATTATAGCCGACTACAATTCCGGCCACCTTGATATTGAGGATGTTTACGGTGCCATGACCGATTTTGGCAAGGACTTATCCGAGGAACAACAAAGATCGGCCACCGAAGGCCTGACAGAGGAGCAACTGGAGATTTACGATCTCCTGAAAAAGGAAAAACTGACCAAGGAAGAGGAGAAAAAGGTAAAACTGGCCGCAACCGAACTGCTCGAGACCCTTTTCGACGCTAAGAACAAAATCCTGATCCAGGAATGGCACAAGGAAAAAGCGACCCAAGAAATCGTGAAGCGGGAAATACAGAAAATCTTGGATAGAGACCTGCCCGTCTCCTACGACCGTAACATTTTTGCCGAAAAATCCGAGACCATATTTAGGCATTTTTACGAATTGGCAGAGATGGGGAGAGGGTTTGCGGCTTAGGATTACGGGATTATGGTTGGCTAGTTCTTTTCTAGGGGTACAGAAACTACAAAACAACGATTGTAGAAAATTTTATTTATAGTGGACTATTTGAGAGGCGAACTCTGTGAGTTTCTAGCAGAGAAATCCACTCGATTGGGCACAGTTTTCTTTCTTAAATTTTAATCTCCATAAACTACCCAATTAATTTCCATGTTTTCTTTTTCTTGGAAGTGTCTGATCTTTTCTATCAATGATTCCCTGTGTGCTGATCCACAAAGAAAAACAGCCTTTTCGAATCGATTAATTATGCAATAGGAATATATATTTTGCATCATTGAATTTTCGTAGGCATTAATATCTGCGATAACAGTTGCATTCAATTGAGTATTGCGCAGAAGGTGGTCTTCAAAAGTTCTCATCTTCTGATGCAAATCCAGGCATAATTGACTATTTAGAAACTGAAAACCTTTCGATTTAGCTAATAAATTGAACTCATCAAGCATCTGTTGCAGTTGATTATTTTCTAAAACACCTTTGTATTTCTCGTCAAATAGATCGGGTAATCCATTGTCAAGCACAGGAACATACTCAACTGAAGTATGATTGGAGTATTTCTGAATCGCTTCTATTTCTAATTTTCCATGGTATAATCCAAAAGTTGAGAACATCGTCTTGTCATAATTTGAGTAAGTGTTGTCAAGAGCTTCCAGAAAGACTACTTCAGGGCTTACTTCTTCCAAAATTTCACATAATTCATCAGCAGTACATTTTCCAATTTTCTTATGTATTGTGCTGATTAAAGTGATGTTCTGCATTGATTTATTCTAAATGCATTGATTTTAATTCCAACGGCTCGTATAACCGTCAGTTACGGGTTAATTTTCGTTAATTTTCGTTTTAGCACAGACTTTAGTAATTCCAATTCCGAGTGGATTCGGACGTAGTCGAATCCGCCGTAATTGCGGTTAGCATTGTTGAACTAAACCTAAAGGTAGCTTCAAGCGGTTATTGGCCACTGTTCACTACCTTTAGGATAAGGTTTAATCATAAAATTTAAAGTTATGAAAAAAAAGTAGTACCCTGATCGAGAGGGCCTGTGAAAAGGTTCCCGGATTTGCTATCAATTACCAAAAGTTGGAACGCTCGATAGAACTCTCGGGCAAGAGCCAAAGTACCCTGACCAATTATGCCCGTTGTCTTTCCCATATGGTCCTGCATTTTAACTGTAGCCCTTTGGAACTGGACAGGGAACAAGTGCTGGATTACCTACATCACTTAAAAAGGCGGTACCGGACACCATCGGACAGT
This sequence comes from Cerina litoralis, assembly GCA_022008415.1. Classification (GTDB taxonomy): domain Bacteria; phylum Bacteroidota; class Bacteroidia; order Flavobacteriales; family Flavobacteriaceae; genus Cerina; species Cerina litoralis. Next base: position 3,809 of record JAIRBC010000011.1, on the reverse strand, counting down.
TTCTTCAAGCATACCGTATATGGCCTTCGGTATCTGTACCGGGTGTACGACCTTCCCGAACACCATGTCGCATTGCCCTCTATAGAGCGCCCGAAGAAGCTTCCCGTAGTGCTGAGCAGGGAAGAAACAAGGTTACTGTTAAGAACGCCCAAGCTGCACAAGCACCGCTTGCTATTGGCATTACTTTATGGTTGCGGCCTTCGCAATGCCGAGCTCCGCAACCTGTATATCAAGGATGTGGATATGGATAGGAAACAGCTCCATATCCGCCAGGGCAAAGGGCGTAAGGATCGCTATGTTCCCCTTTGCGACCTACTGGTACGCGGTATACGGATCTACCTGGCCGCGGAACATCCCGTACAATGGCTTTTCAATGGCAACGACAGGGAAGGAAATCCTGTAGGACTATCCGCGAACGGGGTGCAATGGGTGGTAAAACAGGCCAGGCAGCAGAGCGGCATACGAAAGGAGGTGACCACCCATGGCCTGCGCCATATCTATGCTACCCATTTGCTGGAAATGGGCATGGACATTATGAGCCTAAAAGATCTTTTGGGGCATGTGGACATCCAGACCACAATGGTGTACCTGCACGTATCACAGCTCTCCGAAAGGACTGTTTTCAGCCCCTTGGAAAAGTTGTACGGCCCACGGTAATGTCAAGGCCGCTATATCAAGTGGCGGATGTATTGGAGCGCAATGAAGAAAGCCTGTCGGCCTATACCGGCAATACTTGGCAACTGCGAACCTTGCACGCCCTTCGGAAATGTAGGACCGCAGCACTCGGCGGCCATATAGACCGTTGCGACAACGGGCAATGCAGGCAGCTGCAACTTAGCTACAACAGCTGCCGTAACCGGCACTGTCCACAATGTCAGGGACACAAGCGCGAAGCATGGATACGGGCGCGCGGGTCGGAACTGCTGAACGTACCCTATTTCCATGTGGTATTTACCCTTCCCGATACGCTGAACCAATTGTGCCTACATGCCCCCAAAACGGTATATACCATTTTGTTCGGGACCGCATGGGGCGTACTACGGGATTTTGGGGCGGACCCAAAGTTCCTTGGAGCGGACATGGGCATGGTGGCCATACTGCATACATGGGGGCAGAACCTAAGTCTGCACCCCCATCTGCACTGCATTGTTCCGGGCGGCGGCATTACCGCCAACGGAAAATGGAAATATGCCAGGAACAAGGGCAAATACCTATTTCCGGTAAAGGCGATGAGCAAGGTCTTTAGAGCAAGGTTCGTAGAAAGCCTAAGAAAGGAGTTTGACCGGCCCCGGTCATTTTACGACAAGCTCTTTGCAAAGGATTGGGTGGTGTATGCCAAACGGCCATTTGCAAGTCCACAATATGTTGTGGAATACTTGGGCAGGTATACCCATAAGATCGCGATCAGCAATCACCGCATTACCTCCCTTGCCGATGGCAGGGTCAGTTTTACGGCCAAGGATTACAGAAAGGGCGGTGCAGTACAGCTACTTGGTTTAAGCGATGCGGAATTCATAAGGCGTTTTGGCCTGCATATTCTGCCCAAGGGCTTTGTGCGCATTCGCCACTATGGTATTTTAAGCAGTAGCAGGAAGAAAATGGTACTGCCGCTGCTCATGGCAGAAATGGGCCGATGTACCCCCGAGGAAAAACCACCTCCGATACTGCACCGAAGGTGCCCCAGGTGCAAGGAAGGCACCTTGGTAACGGTCTTTATGTTCGACGGCAGGGGTCCGCCCGAACATTGGATGGTCAAATTGGAAAATCAAAATAGAAATACCCCGAATAAAACAGCATAATGGCCGTGCAGGAACCCTATTACCCAAAGTGAAGGATCTTGGCCAAAAGTACCGGGGGGAAATAGAAACCAAAGGCTCTGGATAGCAAAAAGCATCCTAACGGAGTCAAAAAAACACTACGATTGTACAGGCAACCTCGCAGGTGCCATTTCAAACCTCCCGACCGGCCCATAGCAATCCCCATAGGAAACAACGCGGCCACAGACCCGGTGTAGTTCAACACCGCATTCATGCTGGGTCGTACCGACCGCACGAATGCTTAGTTATTACCACACGTTTTTTTAGGTTACTAATTTCGAAAAACATCAATCTCATTACTGACTCGTTAAGTTTAATAAAATGAGGATATCTTTTAAGTTGCTAATAATTGCACCTGCAACAAAACTGATTATGGAATATAAAAACTACTCTTCCCAGTTGTTTGTTTTGCAGTTGAAGGTTTTTAGCAGTTAGAGTCCTGATTTCATTTTCTTTTTCTAAGTCAGTCGCCGTTTTTGTCAGTCCGCCATTATTTAAGAATGTTGAAATTCCATCATCTGGAACCACAAGAATAAAAGGGTCATTATATGTTGGACTATTCAAAATTATAATTCCTTTTTTCTCCAGTGTTTTACATATCACGATAGCATCATCCCGATCACCGAAGAAATCATACACAGTTTGTCTTTCTTGAGCTCCGTCAGAAAGTAACTTTTTAAGAAATTCATCACCCTTTTGGGATTGCTCTTTGGTTAAATCTATATTCATTTTTTAAATGCACCACAACTTTTTATATCAACACAAATATAGCAGTTTAATCATTTTAGATTTGGGGTGAGGAGTTGTTTTACTTTATTCCTTTACACAATAATCATTAATGAAATTCCGGTAACTCCCAAATATCGATATCAATTTCTATCTCGTTCAGGGTTTCGGTAATATAACTATTGTAGTTTTTGGCATCCGAGACGAATTCCTCGATATCGCCGGACAAAAAAACCTGGATCCCTTTTTCTACTTTATCAAAATTGATACTTCCATAAAAACAAAAATTATCTCCATAATGGCCTAAATACTGAGCGGTATGATTTGTTTCCGCTTCTATTGTAATGGTGTTCAGTTCATAATAAACGGCCCATTTTCGTCTATAAAAACCTTTTTGTTGGGGATAGCCATATTGAACGTCATGGTCAAAAATATCCAGACAAACATTCCAGTTCTTGGTTTGCCCAGGATTTTCGAGGGTATCTAAGAGGGAAATAATTTGGTCTGCGTTCTGGGTATTATCCGCAGTGGGCATTTCCAGATTGGAAACGTGCCGTACAAATTCCTTTAACTTTCTTATTTGGCCAACGGTCTTATGATCGGGCATCCAATGGCCATTTCCCTTTTCTTTCATAAATACAATCTAAAGATTTGGAAAGGTCGGAACTGCTTTTATCTAACCCTCCACTGCTTCTTTCGAAGCTCACATTCTTTTTTGGGGAGGTTCAGCTTTGGATTGATTTCCGTACAAAGTTCATCCAGTTTATTTGTCGCCAAATTGGGGGAAAGGGTATGTGCAAACACCATCTGATCAAAGACCCATAAATGGCCATGTACATCCAACTTCTTGGTTTTTGCAAATTTCCGAAGCTTATTGTCGCTGGTAATAAGTGTGGCGTTTAAATATTGGGCTTGATAAAATGCGGAACAATCCTGTTCGGAAAGTCCCGGTTTTTCCATGCGGATCTTGATGATTTCAATTAATTGAACCTCGGAAATTTCTTGGACTTGTAGTTGCCCGTTTCCTATGTAAGGTTCTAAATCTTTCTTTTGATGATCATGTAATTCTTCCAATACTAGATCAGTTGTACAAAATTGAAAATCCAAATCGAAAAAAGGATCGAGAATTTGAAGCTTTACTAAATCGATCAAAATGTTGGCGTCGTTTACTAGAGTTTATCCAAAATTTTGTGTTTTTGAAAAATAATTTCAAAATTCATAGGTTATAATAATGATTGTTATAGCCTGTTTGGGAAACAAATATAC
>JAIRBC010000119.1 GCA_022008415.1 Cerina litoralis | reverse complement strand
GTTACGGCCCAATGGACCGGAAGTCAAGATCTCCGCTCAAAAGTAATCAACAGGGTTATCAAGAAAAAGGAGGTTTTTAGACAGTCTGACGGTCTGGTATAAACCCAGTGGCGGAATCATGTGCGGAATTTTTCCGGCCGCTACGGGATATAAATTTATGCAATTATTTCAATTTGACCCTATGCGAGCCATTGCGGTTTATACGTTGTTCTCTGCTTTGCCGCCACGCCCTGCTTTGAACGTCCTGTTATTTTTCGGTCGGGTGTTGTTCGGGTTTGTTTTTCGTTATCGACCCGATCGTTTATCTGGGATCTACCGATAAAATATTCTGTTCTACCGGGGCCTTGATCTTTAAATTCCTTTTAGGCCGTTAATTCGGCGATCCAATTTTTTTTTT
>JAIRBC010000118.1 GCA_022008415.1 Cerina litoralis | reverse complement strand
AGCGCACAGTACGTGCGCCCTGTCCCAATATGTCAATGAACCATTGCCCTCGCTCTTGCGGGGCCTCGGTGGAGAATATCGGAGTCGAACCGATGACCTCCTGCGTGCAAGGCAGGCGCTCTAGCCAGCTGAGCTAATCCCCCGTCTTTCCAGTAGGCAGTCCCAGTATGCGGTTTGCAGTCACCAGACCTGCAACTTGAACGGTCGCCCAACTTCCAGAATTTCCAATACTTGTTTTTAATGAACGCAACAGGGCCGAAAGACTTTCAACCTTGAACTTTCAACCTCGGGCAAGGCCCGAAATGTAGTCCCGGGCAGACTTCCTCCTTCGCTCTCGCTCCGGCGGATAAACTTCTCGTCTTCCCGTTCCTTGTAGTCCCGGGCAGACTTCCTCCTTC
>JAIRBC010000117.1 GCA_022008415.1 Cerina litoralis | reverse complement strand
TCTTGGATTAGAATCGGAAGAAGGTTACGAACCGATTAACAAAAATGTAGAAAAACTGGACCGATTTAATTAATCGATTGGAGCAGGAAAAAAATTCTATTGCAGCGAGAGGCGGATTTTTCACTCGGACGGAATTTAAAAAAAGACCGAACTGTGCGCGCTCACTCGGACGATCGCAAAAGCTGGTAACAATGGCTATAATTCAGCCTTCCCATACTGCAAGCAAGAAAAATTCTTACATTTAACCTGGCCCGATTCCGAACTGATAGATCCTACCGGATCTTTCAGGCCGAAATCATAGCCGAGCCGTTACCAGCAATTGCTCTAAAAAATTAATCGAAAGAAGGATTAAGACCCAAAAACCAAACTTTTAGCGATAAGAAAACTAAAGGGAAATAAA
>JAIRBC010000116.1 GCA_022008415.1 Cerina litoralis | reverse complement strand
TCAAAAACCCAGGCGACATTGCTTGTAGTTAACCGTATCACGGCCTAACCGCATCAGGGTATCACCGTATCACCGCTTCGCTTCAAAATTTAACCAACAATTCATGCTTGTTCATTTTTTTCATCGCCAAAAAAACGAACCAAAAAACGTTTGTGTCAAATCAAGCCAAAACTAACGTATAATCCAATTTATCTTTTGCACCATCCCTTCGTTAAAAAATGATTCCGTAGCTACGGCTATGCAATGATTTTTTGCCTAGGCCTGGCACAAAATCTACTATTGCCTTATTCGTCATTTCAGCTTCGACTTGACACTTGGCTGAAGAACCCTTTCCTAAAAATTTATTTCGCTGCGGCGCAAAAATAAAGATTTGTGTCTTTAGGATCAATGAAGTGGTTTAAACTTTCTCTT
>JAIRBC010000115.1 GCA_022008415.1 Cerina litoralis | reverse complement strand
ATGGGAGAATCAACGTTGGCAATGGGCCATATCCCCGGTGCTGGAAAACTGATTCCCTTGTTGTCGCCCCTGTCGGCATCCTGCCCAAAGTAATAAAGGGGCCAGCCCTTATAGGTAATCTGCGTTTTCCCGTATACATCGATCGACCCAAAATCGGTGTCGTCGAGGATACTCGGTATCTTATCTAGGTCAATCTCGGCCACGGGCCAAACCGCATCGTTGGAAAAATCGGGTTTTGTGAAGCTATTGGTGTCCTTCGTATCGTTGATGAAGGTGTACAAAGTCCTCCCGGCAATGTCGGTGATATAGGACGTGGCGCCGTCGCCCTCTGTATAATCGTCTTTATAGTTTTTGCCGTCGTGCCCTACCAATTGAGACCTTACGTACATCAGGGAGTAATCGGGCTTGGCAA
>JAIRBC010000114.1 GCA_022008415.1 Cerina litoralis | reverse complement strand
ATGGGAGAATCAACGTTGGCAATGGGCCATATCCCCGGTGCTGGAAAACTGATTCCCTTGTTGTCGCCCCTGTCGGCATCCTGCCCAAAGTAATAGAGGGGCCAGCCCTTATAGGTGATCTGCGTTTTCCCGTATACATCGATCGACCCAAAATCGGTGTCATCGAGGATACTCGGTATCTTATCTAGGTCAATCTCGGCCACGGGCCAAACCGCATCGTTGGAAAAATCGGGTTTTGTGAAGTTATTGGTGTCCTTCGCATCGTTGATGAAGGTGTACAAAGTCCTCCCGTCGATGTCGGTGATATAGGACGTGGTGCCGTCGCCCTCTGTATAATCGTCTTTATAGTTTTTGCCGTCGTGCCCTACCAATTGAGACCTTACGTACATCAGGGAGTAATCGGGCTTGGCAA
>JAIRBC010000113.1 GCA_022008415.1 Cerina litoralis | reverse complement strand
GGCTGAAGAACCCTTTCCTAAAAATTTATTTCGCTGCGGCGCAAAAATAAAGATTTGTGTCTTTAGGATCAATGAAGTGGTTTAAACTTTCTCTTTTACCTGTGAATTTCGCATTTTGCACCTTGATTTTGTTATTTTTAAGTACCGTAGCTATGGCTATGCTACTGAAAAATACCTTCATCACAGCACAAAAGCCTTCATTCTCGGTTCCAAACAGAAAGTCTAAACCACTTCAATTTTCCATCGGCTTTAAACACCTGAAAATCCAATATTAAATTGAACCAACGAACTTTTTGCTTAACCCTCCGCTCAAGTCATTTTTAACGGAAAGTCTTCTTAAACCGGGGAAATTCCATTCTAATTCAAATATGTAATAATCAAAAACCCAGGCGACATTGCTTGTAGTTAACCGTATCACGGCCTAACCGCATCAGGG
>JAIRBC010000112.1 GCA_022008415.1 Cerina litoralis | reverse complement strand
GTCTTTACGGTGACCCTGAACAACGCGGTATCGGGGGGCACGACCGTTGCGTATTCGTTTACGGACGGGACTGCCACGGGCGGCGGCGTGGACTATACGGGCACGGCCGGAAGCCTGAGCTTCACGGGCACGGTGGCGGGCCAGACACGTACCATCACGGTGCCGATAGTCAACGACAACATTGTGGAGGGGACCGAGACCTTTACGGTACAGCTGGGCACTCCGACCAACGGGGTGACCCTGGCCAAGGGCTCCGCGACGGGGACCATTACGGACGACGATACGGCGAGCCTGTCTATAGCTGATGCCACGGTGGCCGAGGATGTCGCCGGGGGCAACATGGTCTTTACGGTGACCCTTAACAACGCGGTATCGGGGGGCACGACCGTTGCGTATTCGTTTACGGACGGGACGGCCACGGGCGGTGGGGTCGATTACACGGGCACGGCCGGGAGCCTTGACTTCACGGGCAC
>JAIRBC010000111.1 GCA_022008415.1 Cerina litoralis | reverse complement strand
AACTAATTCAAAAATTGTTGCTCTTTTGCATGCTTCTGATTTTCCTACGGAAAATCCTCGCATACAAATCCGCAACTTTTAATACACAAAACGTTGGCTTCTATAACTCCGAAAAAATAAACGCTGAATAATTGAAATCTGACTTTTGCCAATCTTTACGCAGACTTTTAGCCAGATTCGAAATTAAACCAAAACTGACTTTGACAAAGTTTTCGGAATCAATAATTGACAAAAAATTGTGATTTAAAAACCAAAATATTGTGGAATTAAAAATCTAAAAAAAAAGATAAAAATGGCTGACTTTTTACTCATGCGGAGAAAATACGGAAACGCAAATATTCGTGCTTACTCTAATCTGTCGTTACAAAAGCCAACACCGTGTATAAAAAATTGCTATTTTTAACTAATTCAAAAATTGTTGCTCTTTTGCATGCTTCTGATTTTCCTACGGAAAATCCTCGCATACAAATCCGCAACTTTTAATACA
>JAIRBC010000110.1 GCA_022008415.1 Cerina litoralis | reverse complement strand
TTGGAAATACCAGTGCAACGTGGTAAATTACTGCACAGAACTGCGCATATGGAACATGCCCAAAAAAGGGGGCACGTCCCATATACAAATCGTTATTTTCAATAGCTCCGAAAAAACGCGGACTAAAAGCAAAACGGAATATTGACTTTTGATTTCTGCCAATCTCTACGTGGACTTTTAGCCAGATTCGGAATTGAACTAAAACTGACTTTGACATCGTTTGCGGAATTGAAAACTGACAAAAATCGTGATTTAAAAACCAAAATATTGTGGAATTTTAACTCTAAAAAAAATAACAAAAATGGCTGACTTTTTACTCATGCAGAGAAAATACGGAAACGTAAAAGTTCGTGCTTACTCAAATCTGTCGCTACAAAAAATAACACCGTGTATAAAAAATCGCTATTTTTAACTAATTCAAAAATTGTTGCTCTTTTGCATGCTTCTGATTTTCCTACGGAAAATCCTCGCATACAAATCCGCAACTTTTAATACA
>JAIRBC010000010.1 GCA_022008415.1 Cerina litoralis | reverse complement strand
ACCACATTGGTTTTATCTCCAATACCATATTTCCCATGTCCCTTTAAATAAAATACCAGGGGAAGACAGCAAAGACGGGCCTATTGCACCCGAACTTGTTATATCAACACAAATATAGCGGTTTATCCTTTTATGTTCCGGGATAAAGACAGGTTCCGTTGCGTTTTATCGGTTTTTAATAGTTTCGTTACCGCGGTGTCCAACGGACTTTTTATCGATAGCAGATCACTTTGCGCCACATGGGTATAGATCATCGTGGTCTCTGGTTTTGAATGGCCCAACAACTCCTGTACATGCCTTAGTCCTACCCCATTTTCAATAAGATGGGTCGCGTAAGAATGCCTCAAGGTATGTGGGGTCACCCTTTTTGTTATACCGGCCCGCTTACAAGACTTTTTTAGGAAGGCCCTTATACTGGTTGGGCTGTATAACGAACCATTGACCCCTTCAATAAAATATTTTTTTGGGCGGTAGGTTGCCATGTAATTGGCCAATAAAGGGATAAAACTCTCGGCCAGCATTACATTTCTATCTTTTCTTCCCTTGGCCTGTTTTATATTAATTTGCCTTCTGTCTATATCGATCTGGCAGAGTTCTAATTGGATTATTTCGCTTATCCGCAACCCGGCAGAGTAGAGCAACGCCAAGGTGGCCCTGTGCTTTAGATTTGTTGTAGAACGCAGGAGGTCTATTATTTCTTGCTGGCTCAGTACACTTGGTAGGTACTGGCTCTTTTTGGGCCTTTGCAGAACAAGGCCTTCAATGTTTGTTTCTTTGAACAACAGCCCAAAATGCTTTACCGCACTGATCAATTGCCTATGGGTGCTTATTCCGTAATTCTTTTTTGGGATTATATCCTCCACGAACAACCTTATCTTTTCGTTGTCTATTTCGGTTAACGGGGTTTCCTTAAGATACTCCAACATCAAAGCGATAAAAGTGGAATAAGTACTTATAGTGCTACCGCTTAAACGCCTACCTTCCAAATAATTGCGATATTGATTCAACCTTTCCTTGTTGGTCCCGCTCAGTTCCGCACCAATAATTTTATTTGGAGATCTTGGCCTGTTTTTTAAAGCGGACAAAGCACTGTAATCTACATAAAATTTTTGCTCGCGTAAGTACTGAAAGAGGTCGCTTTTGGCCTTATGGGAAAATGGAATATAAAATGAGTTGTAGGTTTTGCTCCATCGCACCCCAGGAAATTGCTTTATATAGGCCTTTACCTCCAGGTCATAATCAAAAGAGATTTTGATCTGCGTACCACCGCGGTGTTCTATGGGAGATAGGGTTATCTTCATTGCCCTACCAATTTATAAATAAAAACCTTACGAAATTGTTTTTTTAGATTAAAGGCGCAAAAAAAACTTTTGTTCCAAAATTTCGGACAAACTAGCAGGAATTAAAGAAGCTTTTTAACTAAATCCCATCAAATTATCCAACCTAAAAACACAATAGCAGCCCCTGCCCCCCAGACCCTTATAAGCCTACTTTATACTACGTATTTTGTATTTTGTACTTCGCACTTCGTATTTCGTACCTCGTACTTTACGGTTACTCATAGGTTCATTCCCCCACCATAAAAAGGGCGTTTGCGAACAAGAGCTGACCATTTATCCAAAATCCGCGGAATAAGGGGTCGTCTACCATATACACAATATTGCCTTTGCCATATCTTTCCACGCCAAAGACCAAGGTTCGTTCCATCCTTTTTCTCGCTTCACTGCCCGCAAAGCCAGATACGGGCTCCGCCTCTCTTTTATTTATATAGGCCACGTTGCCCTCTTTTAGATAGGGATAGGCATCATTGCCCAGTTTTAAGGAAAAATAAGTATCTCCGTACCCATAGGCAAGTGGCTGTAAATTGTCTACCTTGGTTTTAAAAATGGCGCCTGTAATCTCATCCTTTATCTCGTCCCTTTCACTACGGCCATAAGTGCGGTTGCCCTCTTGTCCCTTTCTTTCTATAATGGGAGTTATGCCAAAGTCCTTTTCTCGGCTAATGGCTTTAATGGCACCTCCCATCGCAATGGTCTTACCTCCGGTCTGCATCCATTTTTTTAAGTACTTCATCTGTTCTTTATTAAAAAAATTACCGTAGTCGCCATCTGGGAGTATTAGTACATCGTACAGGGAAAGGTCTACCCATCTAAAATAATCGCTGTTGAGTACGGTTATGGGATAATGCAATTGCTGCTCAAAAAAATGCCATACCTCCCCAAAGGCCAGAGGGTCCGTAGGTGCTCCCGATAACACCGCAATACGAATATCATGGATTCCCTTGGTTTCATCTATTTTTAAGACTTGCCCATTGCCTTCCGGATCGGTCATTGGCTTGGGAGAGACCTCGTTTTTTTTGGCCATCTTGTCCAACGTGATCAGAAAATCGGGATTGTGGGCGTTGTCGGATCTGGAAATGATCAAACTGCCAGGACCAAAATGTTCTCCGTTCATTTTAAAGGATTTCGAAGCAAGTCGGACCCTGATGTTCCTTTTCAATAGGTCGGTCAGAAACCGTGCATCCTTTATACTTTTCCATTCGGTCACAAAGGCATGGGCATCCGGGTTTAGGGGGCGGCGGCCCGTTTTTGTATTTTTAGCCATTTTTTCTGGAACCAGTTTTTCGCAAGCCAATGCATCGAGTCCGTAAGCATAGGGTAGGGACCAAGCGGTGATGTCGTACGTAAGGGAATCGCTGAGCTTCGCACGTGGTTCAAACAGTACTTTTACCAGGGTCCCCTTGGTCTGATTTGAATTGACTATCAGCGTCTGGGAACTGGTGGCCATATGGCCTTGTTTGCTGGTGTTATAATCAAAACCTTCCTCGATACCTTCCTTGCCCCATCCGTAACCAATCTCGTGTCTGTCCAATAATTGGGTCAAGGCTTCAATTTTATCCGGATTTCCGTTCAGGAGGTAACTCTTATAGGTGTAATTTTTGGGTTGATAGAATTTTTCGAACTCCTTGTTCAGGCGTTCAGAATTTTTCGAGGCTACTTCAACGGTAGAAAGCCCGGTAACCAAATGGTGGGCAATTCTTTCTTTGAGCGTTAAAGTGTCCCCATTGGTACGCAGAACGCCAAGGCCGGCATGGCCACTGCCCCCTTGCTCGTAGGTCATGCCGATACTCCCGTTGTACGTTGGGTAGGTGTCCCCATAGCTCGGGTAGAACAGATCAAAGACCTCTTGGGTAAAATAGGGCCAACCGTTGGTGTCAAAATACTTAGCGTGGTTCGTTGCCGTTATGGCCTGAAATTCTCGTTGAAAATCGGTAATTACTTCATGGAAAGGCTCGGCGGCAGGTGCAAAATAGTAGGCCTTGTCCACCCCTTGCTCGTGAAAGTCCGCATGTACATGGGGCAGCCAACTATTGTATACTTTAAGTCGTTGTTGGGTCTCTGCTTGCGTGGCCCATGCCCAATCGCGATTTAGATCAAACATATAATGGTTGGTGCGGCCACTCAACCATCCTTCGTGATGCTCTTTGCTGTTGGGATCCATAATATTGGGTGTGTTCCGAAACTGATAGTACCAGTTTACGTACCGCTCCCGTCCGTCCGGGTTAAGGCAGGGATCTATGATTACCACCGTATTGTCCAAATACTCCGATTTATGTACCAAGAGCTCGTATATGGTCTGCATGGAGGCTTCGGTACCCGAACTTTCGTTGCCGTGAACGTTATAGCTTAACCAAACAATGGCGTTGGAACCATTTTCGGCAGTCGTATTTTTATTGATTTTTGGAAGATGTTCCCGACGGATTTCTTCCAGGTGTTGCATATTGTTTGCCGAAGTAACGACCGCAATGACCAAAGGCCGTTGTTCGTACGTCTTGCCGTACGCTTCTAGTTGTACGCGATCGGATGCCACTTGCGAGAGATATCGGTAGTAATCAATAACTTGATGGTAACGGGTAAACTGCGTTCCCAATCCATATCCCAAGAATTCAGAAGGCGATTTTATTTCCTGCGAAAAAGAAAACAAAGCCTGTACTAGGAAGAAAGCGAGTAGTAGGTGCCTCATTTTTACCGTTTTAAATGCCCACCTATATTAGAAATACGCAGGCAAAGACTCAAAGCTAAGGATAAATACCGATAATTTGCTTCGGATGTAAATTTAATAGGTGAACGGTTATTCTTTGGTGTCAGCGGTACTTTTTTAAGGGGTATGGGTTAAGGGTTAAGGGGATTTGGAGTTTAACTGGATATTGGTTTGGTGATATCCGCAATTCTGAATTCCTTACCTGTGGTTCACTTCTCCCCAACGCACAACTAGAACCTTGGCCCTTGACCCTTGCAGCTTTTGGCCAACGGCATAACGCGACCCATCGCTCGGTCTAAAGATAGGCTGCACCAAGAATATTTTATTATATCTTTGGCCTACTTTATTTATTTCTGAACTCGCTTAAACCGGTTCTCTATGAAGATCGATGCAATCCCCTTTAGAAAAACAGGATATTTTTCCGAACTGATCTGTGACTATATTGAAGGGGATAAGGAGGTTAAGCCCTATTTTGGCAGGTACCCCGATTTGGAGGGATTTAAGGAACAATTGATGGAAAAACGGTCCGGCTTCCCAAAGGAAAACAGAGAAGTCCTGGGTAAAGTCCTAAGGCGACAATACGGAGATTTTCGGATGTCGGGAGCCACCAAAAACAATATTTCCCATCTTATAAACAATACCGCATTTACCGTAACTACGGGACACCAGCTTAATCTTTTTACCGGACCCTTATACTTTCTATATAAGATAATTACAGCGATTAACTTAACCAGGAAATTAAACATTGCCTATCCGGACTTTCAATTTGTACCGGTCTATTGGATGGCGACAGAGGACCATGATTTTGAAGAGATCAATTATTTTAATTTTAGGGGGAAAAAGCTAAGATGGAACCCCGCTGGGCGCAAAGAAGGCGCCGTAGGCAAATTGGCAACGACCGGACTGGATATTTTGTTCGAAACGTTTTCCCAAGAAATCGGGGGAGGGCAGAATGCGGAAACATTGAAGGGGCTTTTTAAAAGTGCCTATTTGGAACATGGCAATTTGACCGATGCTACCCGCTATTTGGCCAATGCCCTTTTTGGTGAGTACGGACTTGTAATTCTCGATGGGGACGAGAGGGAGCTTAAAAAGTTGATGGTGCCCTACGTAAAAAGAGATCTTTTGGAGGAGCTATCCTTTAAAAAGGTTTCCGAAACCATTGATCAGCTGCAAGAAATCCCAAAAAACTACGGAATCCAAGTGAACCCTAGGGAGATCAATTACTTTTATCTGATAGAGGGCCTCCGGGAAAGGATCATAAGGAAGGATGGAAGGTTTTATATAAACAACACCCAATTAGAGTTTTCTAACGAGGAAATAGTAAAGGAGCTGAACGAGTCCCCAGAACGTTTTTCGCCCAACGTTATCTGTCGTCCCTTGTATCAGGAAGTGATCCTGCCCAATCTTTGTTACATAGGTGGCGGTGGGGAGCTCGCTTATTGGTTGCAGTTAAAATCCTTTTTTAAGGAGGTTCAGATTCCGTTTCCCGTCTTGTTGCTCCGAAATTCTGCTCTTGTCGTATCGGCAAAGCAGCGGAATAAATTAGACCGAATGAGCCTAGAGGTATCCAGCCTCTTTCTGGGGCAAAGCGCCCTAATAAATAAAAAAATCAGGGAAATTTCGAATATTAACATCGATTTTTCCCCTCAAAAGAAATTTTTGGAAGAGCAGTTCAAGGACCTGTACCAATTGGCGGAGCAGACCGATAAATCCTTTCTGGGGGCGGTAAAGGCGCAGGAAGTAAAGCAATTGAAAGGGTTGGACCATTTGGAGCATCGGCTTTTAAAAGCGCAAAAAAGGAAATTGAGGGACCAGGTGTTGCGGTTAACGGCACTGCAGGACGAACTCTTCCCGGACCATAGCCTACAAGAACGAAATCTCAATTTTTCGGAACTTTACCTAGAATACGGAAAGGAGCTGGTACCTAAACTGCTGCAGGCACTAAAGCCATTATCGGGCGATTTTACAATTATTCAAATGGAATAAGGAGCGATGGGTATTGAGAGACCGCAGAGGTGGCGATCCTAGGAAATTGACAGACCCAACACCTGTTAAGGTACCAAAAACTCGCCTTCCCACCCATGGATCGATTTGGAAAAACGGATCTTTTGGCAGAGTGGCTTGTCCAGTTTTAGGCATTCTATTTTATACGGATGGATATCGATTGCGCAAAAATAGTTTCCTTCTGTAAGATACTGCACCATTTCGGGACTTTTAAGGCTGCTTCCAGGGGGTCGTACCGTGGTGTAGTCTTTTTTGGCTTCTCCCGATAGGCGCTCCCAAATTTCGTTTAAAGACACGGTGTCCGCATGTATACGGGCCACCCCCTCTATTTTTACTTGCATCATTTTATCCGGATTGAAAAGGAGGAGGCTAACTTTTTTGTTTTCCTTAATATGGGTGACCTTCTTGGAGCGTCGGTCGGTGTAAAAGGTAATATTGAGTTCTTCGGATACGCCTCTTATGACAACGGTCCTCAATCTGGCAATACTATCCACTCCCACCGTGGCCAAGGTTCCGTAACGAAACGGATGGCCGTTTTGTGAGACGCCATCGGTCAATTCCTTCTTTATCTCCTTAAATAGTGAAAGTGTCATTCCGTTTTGGTTTTTATAACCGAACTGGTTTCAACCAGTTCACACCCTAAAGATAGTGAAATGAAGGATCAAAAAAGTATTATTAAATTTCGGGATTTATTCCTTTTCCCGGGAGGGAAGGCAGTCAGCAGAAATAACGTATTTTAAACCTTGAATCACAGCGCGATTGAAAAGCAACTAAACTAAATTTCACCTTCACCTTCACATGCCTGGTCATAATGACCTCGTCGGACGGACGTTCGAGCACAGCTCACCGGGATACGCGGACCGTAAGTCCACGATTCCCTGTCCGTGGTATTTTATCGGATAACCTTCCAAAATTGAATAAAAAACATCGATTTTTAATTTTGTAGGAAGACATTCAATAGTCATATAATCAGCATATTAAATAATATTACATAAACCATACATTTATAAATTGGTTTGTTGTGGCGCGCCGTGCACAAATTGATATAAAAAAGGAGATTTCTTTGAAGACCTTAGGTAACCTTACTAGGGTTTAAGACCCCTTGGCTATAAGATAATCAATTTCATTCGGTCCGGCTCAACCTCTTCAATATCATTCGCGCCCTTGCCTTATAGGCGGCGCTACCTCGGGTGTAGTTATTTTGAAGAACCGACTTCAATTGGGGGTGTATCCAATCAAATTTTTTGCCCAAGAGAAAGAGGCTGGTCATGGAATAAGCTTGGGCAGCTACTTTATGTGGACCGATGAGCCAATCAAAACAAGCCGTTGCAATCAATTCCAGATCCCTTTCGGAAAGTGTGGTCTGTATTTCATTTTTCTTTTGGGAGAAGTAATTACCCATCAATATTTCACATATTTTGGCGATCGGCCGTACGGCCGAATCCAAATGTACCGAGCCTATGTTTTCGGTAAAATAAACAATGTGGGGTTTCAGAACTATCGGGTTTTCTTTAACGGTGGCTTCCAATACCCAACAAGCCTTGCAGGAAATGGGATCATCTATTAAAAAGGCTATTTCCATCAACGGCAACAGTGCGTTGGGATTTTGGGTAATCCAACGGTAGGCCTCCCTTCGCCGTTGCCGGGAAGAATCGGTATAATTTAAAATTGGGTAAAGTGATAATTTATCCAAAAATCTGTATTTTTAGCGACTAAAATTTCATAGGACGAAGTGGCCATGGGTTTTCTTCGTTCAAAATTCACAAATTTTTAAGTAGAGAGCGTACCGGTTACCTATGTTCTCAATCTTTTAATTAATTTTTTATCTAGTAATTAAAAATATTTAACCATATGAAAATAGTTAAAAAAATTCTAGTGGCCCTATTGATCATCCTTATCGCCATGCAATTCTACCGACCGGAAAAGAATTTGGCGGAAGATGGCCATACGGCGGCTTTTTTGGCGGAGACCAACCCACCACAAGAGGTACGGGCCCTCATAAAGGCGGCCTGTTATGACTGCCATAGTAACCACACAAATTACCCGTGGTACAACAATATTGCCCCACTTTCCTATTGGATGGCGGCTCACGTTGCCGATGGAAAGGAAGAACTTAACTATTCCGAATGGGCTACCTACTCCAAAAAAAAGAAGGACCACAAGTTAGAGGAAATAGGGGAGATGCTCGAAAAAGGATACATGCCCCTTAAAGAGTACAAATGGCTGCACGAAGAAGCGCGTTTGACCGATGTCCAGAGAGATCAGGTTATGGAGTGGGCGAAAAGGGCCCGTACCCTTTATGATATTGCCCCCGAACCACAATAATTAGTGTCCGTCCAAAAGTTCCGACAACTGCATTAAGCGCGTTTTGAAAATAGTCAATGACGGGACAAAAGTTTATGGGCTTATTTGTATATGGGTTTAGAAGTTTTTTATCGACCATCGACCATCAACCACTTGCTTGGCCCTCGTAATTTCCAAATTTTTCCTCGGCCTTATTAATTTTATAGCAGTTACGTTTACGGGATGGTAAGATCATTGTCATCAAAAGGGTTGGGGGTCCTGTTTGCTATTTTGGGTGTTCTTTTGTTTTCTTCAAAGGCCGTTATGGTAAAGTTGGCATACCGGTACGGGGTAGATTCCGTTACCTTGCTCTTATTTCGTATGGTGTTTGCGCTTCCTTTTTACGTGCTTATTGCCTTTTGGAAAAAGCCCAGGTATACCCGGGAAGTAGGCGCAAAGGAATTTGGTTGGATATTTTTCTTCGGATTTTTAGGCTACTATTTGGCGAGCCTCTTCGATTTTATCGGACTTCAGTACCTAAAGGCCGGGTTGGAACGCATCATTCTCTTTATTTACCCTACCTTGGTCGTACTGCTGTCGTGGCTAATCTTTAGGAATAAGATTACCCGGATCCAATTTATGGCCATTGCGGTGACCTATTTGGGGGTGCTGGTCACTTTTTGGGACGAGATAGGGGTAGAGGGCGATTCGGTGATTTGGGGCGGATTCCTAATTTTTCTGAGTGCATTTACCTATGCCGCTTATTTAGTGGGCAGTGGGTGGCTCATTCCTAAATTTGGGGTATTGCACTTTACCTGTTACGCCATGATGGCCTCTACCATTTGTGTTGTAATAAACTATGTTTTTGTGGGCAATTTTAATTTTTTCCACTTTCCAAAGGAGGTGTATCTGTTGGCAGTGGCTATGGCGATTTTTGCCACTTTGATCCCCTCTTTTTTGGTCTCGGCAGCGATTGCCCGCTTGGGAGCCTCTACCTTTTCAATTTTTGGTAGCTTGGGACCTATTTCTACCATAATTTTGGCCTACTTCTTTTTGGAGGAACAAATCTCAGGTATCCAAATGATGGGCATATTGGTGGTCATATTTGGAGTTTCCCTGGTGTCGAGGAAAAAATAGGTGAAGGGTAAAATATTGCCAAAATCGTTTCTACTGAAAATATGTTGCTATGAGCAAAAGAGCCCTTAAGAAATATTTGTCCGAACTAGATAAGGAGGCCTTGGAAACCCAGTT
Organism: Cerina litoralis; assembly: GCA_022008415.1. Taxonomy (GTDB): domain Bacteria; phylum Bacteroidota; class Bacteroidia; order Flavobacteriales; family Flavobacteriaceae; genus Cerina; species Cerina litoralis. The sequence continues at coordinate 161,593 of JAIRBC010000010.1, read as the reverse complement.
GATGGAACTGTACGAACGATTTTCGGCGGTTAGGGAATACTATAATTTTGCCTTCAATCCCAAGGAGGATAAATTGGTCCAAGAGGCCAAAGCCAAAATATTCAACGAGTATTTCCCGGTAAAAAGAAAGCGGCCCAAAGCGAGGCGGTCCGTTGCCCAGAAATATATCAAACGGTTTTTAACCTTGGGTGTCCACGCCCCATTGGTAGCGGATATAATGCTTTATAATTTGGAGGTTGCCCAAACATTTTCGGAACACAGGAATGTGCCCTATGCATTTTACAAGAGCATGTACAATTCGTACGCAGAGGCGGTACCTTATATCGCTCTCCATGGTATGCTGCCCGAGTTCAAGGATCGAATTTTGGGTATTTACCAAAGGGTAAGCGAGGCCTCCTGGCCCAATGAGGACGATTTTTCTAGGGTATTGGACGCTTTGGAGTAATCGAAAAGGACATCGAATACATATTTGCCCGATGGCTCTGACCTTGGAAATTCCGCTTGGCATTTTCTTTGATCCAGATAGATATAGGGATTGAACTTTGGATCGAACTCGATCTTGCACGAGCGATTTCCTCCGATATATTTTATTTAAGGGCAAAAATCTTCTAATTTTGTAGGGTTTACTTTTTGGCAACTTGCCATACAACCTTATAAATTAGCTAGGCCCCTTTGGAATTACAACAAGAAAAAATAGAAAAGACCCTTTATGATTATCAATTAGAGGATCTGAATACCATTTTTAAATATTTGGAGGAATCCCCCGACGACGTAAATCTGTTGTACCAGTTGCCCACAGGGGGCGGTAAGACCGTTGTTTTTTCGGAAATTGCCAAGAGATATATCCATCAGACACAAAAAAAAGTGGTGGTCCTTACCCACAGGATAGAATTGAGCCAGCAGACTTCCAAGATGTTGCACGGTTTTGGGGTTACCAATAAGATCATAAACAGCGAGGTAAAGGAATTTCAGGATCAGGACGGGTATATGTGTTTTGTTGCGATGGTAGAAACCCTGAACAACCGTCTCCAGGAGGAGAAAGTCGATATTAAGAATATCGGACTGGTCATTATAGACGAGGCGCACTACAATTCCTTCCGAAAGCTATTTAAGTATTTCAAAAAATCCGTCATTTTAGGTGTGACGGCCACCCCCTTGAGTTCCAACATCAAACTTCCGATGAAGGACAACTATAAAAAGTTGATCGTAGGGGAGTCTATCGGTTCTTTGATCAAAAAAAAATATTTGGCCAAGGCCAATATCATAACGCACGATGTTGGTCTTAAGACCTTAAAACTTGGAATTAATGGCGACTATACCGTAAAATCATCGGACGAATTATACGGAAACCACAGTATGTTGGGGAAATTGCTGGGTGCCTATGAGGAGGTCGCCAGAGGCACCAAAACCTTAATCTTCAATAACGGTATCAATACCTCAAAATACGTTTACGAGACTTTTAAAAAGGCCGGGTATCCCATACAACACCTGGACAATAAGAATACAGCTGCGGAACGCAGGGAGATTTTGCAATGGTTCTCCGAAACCCCCGATGCTATTCTAACTTCCGTAAGTATTTTAACCACCGGTTTTGACGAACCTACGGTGGAGACCATTATCCTTAACCGGGCCACCAGATCCTTGACGTTGTACTTTCAGATGATAGGTCGGGGATCCAGGGTACTGCCGGATAAAGATGAATTTACGGTCATAGACCTCGGTAATAATGCAGCCCGATTTGGTATGTGGGACGCCCCGGTAGACTGGAATGAAATCTTCCACTTTCCAGATTTCTTTTTGGAAGGAATTAGGAACGATGAAGATATTGAGCGAGAATTTGTCTATGAAATGCCCCCAGAACTAAAGGCCCAATTTTCTAGATCGGAGGTTTTGGATTTCGATATCAAGGAAGAATACAAAAAGGTTTTTGCGCAAGGGTTAAAGTCCAAAACTGTGTTGGAGAGAAGTTTGGAACAGCATGCCCGGCTTTGCGTAGAGAATAGCAAGGACGTTTTTGATGCCCGTAAACTGGCAAAGCAGCTCAAGGAAGAAATATCCTATCGGGTAAGGCAGTATTCCTATTGCATTATGAACAACACTAAAAATTATAAGGAGTGGCTAGAAGAGGATTATGAACGCAAGTTGCGCTTGCTAATTTCCCAAAAATTTGCCGCTAGAATGTAATCTTAAGATAATAGAAAATAGAATATAGAGAATAGACAAAAGGTAATGGGCTAAGGGCAAAAAGATCCGTTTAAATCTGAGTTTTATTGGTTTAACTATTTGTATTCAAATGTTTGCAAATGCTGATTTAAGATGATGAAATTAGTGTCCGGACTCTGGATTCTAACCTCTATATGCCATATTCCCTTTTCTAAAATAATTATGTCCGACCCGGAACCACATACCAAGACCCTTCTCATCATCGGATTCATGTGGCCAGAGCCCAAAGCTACCGCGGCAGGGGGCAGGATGATGCAGTTGATCCATTTCTTTATTAATCACGATTATAGTATCACCTTTGCTTGTGCGGCATCGGAAACGGAGCGGACCTCTGATTTAGATAGTTTGGGCGTCAAAAAGATACACATAAAACTCAATCATGCCAGTTTTGATGATTTTTTGGTTGGATTGAATCCTGGGTTAGTCTTGTTCGACCGTTTTATGATAGAGGAACAGTTTGGTTGGAGGGTAGCGCGGTCGGCACCAAATGCCCTTCGCATTTTGGAGACCCAGGATCTACATTCATTGAGAATTTCAAGACAGGAAGCCCTAAAAAGGGGTGCAATTTTCTCTGTAGGGGACTGGTTGGGCCATGAAACTACCAAAAGGGAAATTGCCAGTATTTATCGTTCAGACCTCTCCCTCGTACTTTCCTCCTTCGAATTGGGTATTTTGAGGAACACTATAGGAATCAATAGTGGTCTTATGCTACATCTTCCCTTTCTAATGGCCCCCATCCATGAACTTACTGCTGCGAATTGGCTCGGTTTTGAAGCGCGATCGGACTTTATCTGTATTGGCAATGGAAAACACGCTCCCAACGTAGACTCCGTTGTTTGGTTAAAAAAAGGAATTTGGCCCATCCTTCATAAAGCACTTCCAAAGGCCGTAATACACGTTTATGGGGCCTATCTGCCACAAAAGATAACCCAATTAAACGATTCCTCGACGGGATTTTTTGTCCGCGGATGGGCAACCGATGCGTACGAAGTCATGGGAAAGGCGCGGGTGAATTTGGCTCCCTTGAGATTTGGGGCGGGCATTAAGGGAAAGTTGATCGATGCCATGTGCACCGGCACCCCCAACGTGACTACCACTATCGGGGCCGAAGGCATGCGCGGTGAACGGCCTTGGAACGGGGAAATAGCCGATGATCCGGAGGCATTTGCCCACGCAGCAATTAAACTTTATTGTGACAGGGAGGCATGGCAAATGGCACAGTACAACGGTATTAAAATTATCAACGAACTTTACGATAAAAATAAACTGGACCGGGTATTTCACTCAAAATTGAAGAAGGTTCGCGACGATTTGGAATCCCATAGGTCCCAAAACTTTATCGGGGGCATGTTGTGGCACCATACCATGGCCAGTACCAAATATATGTCTAAATGGATAGAGGCGAAGCAAGTAGTGCCCTAACCCCCAAAACCCAAGGAAACAATTTTGTATGGTCTTGGCCAAAATAGGATGTAAAAATCTAACTTCAATAAATTTTAGGAAACCGTATCTTTAGTCCATGAAGCGATTTAAACTTTTTCCATTAAAACCATCGCCAAGTAAAAGCAAATGAGAGTTAATAATTCTTACCAGATTTCCAAAACCTTGAAGGTATCTTGCAATTGCCGGCGCGAACCGATTTATATTAAAAAGACATTAGAATGAAAAAGCCCAACTGGACAACCGTAAAGAAATTTGAGGACATCACCTATAGAAAGAGCGATGGGGTGGCCCGTATTGCATTCAATCGGCCCAATGTTCGGAATGCCTTTAGGCCCAAGACCACAAGCGAGCTGTACCAAGCGTTTTACGATGCCCAGGAAGATACATCCATTGGGGTGGTCTTGCTCTCCGCCGAAGGGCCATCGACCAAGGATGGTGTTTATTCCTTTTGCAGCGGGGGCGATCAAAGAGCTAGGGGGCACCAAGGGTACGTAGGCGAAGACGGGATGCATCGACTAAATATCCTAGAAGTACAACGGTTGATCCGGTTTATGCCAAAGGCGGTGATCGCCGTCGTTCCCGGATGGGCGGTAGGCGGGGGCCATAGTCTTCACGTGGTATGCGATCTTACCCTAGCCAGTAAGGAGCACGCTATTTTTAAACAGACCGATGCCGATGTTACCAGTTTTGATGGCGGATACGGGTCGGCCTATTTGGCCAAAATGGTGGGACAGAAGAAGGCGAGGGAAATTTTCTTTTTAGGGCGAAATTACACGGCACAGGAAGCTTTTGAAATGGGTATGGTTAACGCGGTAATACCCCATGAAGAACTGGAAAACACGGCCTATGAATGGGCACAAGAAATCTTGGCCAAGTCTCCCACCTCCATAAAAATGTTGAAATTCGCCATGAACCTTACCGATGATGGCATGGTAGGGCAACAGGTTTTTGCAGGTGAGGCTACGCGTTTAGCCTATATGACCGATGAGGCCAAGGAAGGAAGGAACGCCTTTTTGGAAAAGCGGAAACCCAACTTTGGCAAAAATAAATGGCTTCCCTAAACCAAGGGAACGATAAAAAGGATGCAATCCAAGTAAATAAACAAGGGAGATTTGGTCTTTATACCATCAAAAATTCACTGTGGTCCGAGTATCTTGGGGTTTCCATATCGTCCAAAAGTGAGGCGCAGCTGTAGGTCTTCATGGGGTACCCAATCCGTAGCAATTCATTTTTCACCTTGTTAAAAGCAAGCTTCGTTTCGTAGATAAACGTCAAATATCCATTTTCAACATCGAGGTCAATAACCTTGATATCCAATATCCGGCTAAGGTTTCTGATAACCGTGTGTGCAGAATTTTCAGATCGTAACTGGGGAATGGATACTCTTGCTTTCATGACTTGTAATTTTTAAGTATTATAGCAAAGTTACTACAGGAAACAATACTAAAAACGATTATTTTTCATTTAACAAAAATTTAATTTCGGAAGAACGATAAGGGTGTAAAAATTCTTTTTTAGGGAGGCCAGGCCTGACATCCAGTTAATTATTACAAATTGGGTCCGGTCATTCGTAGAGGCGCAAATGGTTTTTTAGAACCGTGATCTCCTGCTGCATTTCTTGTATCCTTTTCAATAGCCGTTCAATGACTTCTATCCCCTCCAGGTTAATATCCAGATCGAGATATAGCCGAACTATTTTTTCCGCCTTTGGAAGTTCCTGAATGGGGATATAGCGATCGTTATTGCGCTTTACCACTTGGATAAGCCCATATTCCTGTAATTCTATGACGAAAGTTGAAGCAATGTCATGACTATTGCAAAAATCGGTTATAGCGATGTATTCACTGCTGTCCATAATTTAGCTTTTTTTGTTGTGTAGTGCCTCCAATTCCTGAAAAAGTGCCTTTTCCTTGGAGGAAAGTTTGGTGGGTGTCTCAATTTGATAAGTTACAAATAGGTCTCCAAATTCGCCTTCTTTTTTATAGACCGGAAATCCCTTTCCCCTTAATTTTACAACCGTCCCGTTTTGGGTTTCGGGTTTCACTTTCAATTTTGCCTTACCGTCAAAAGTATTAATGGTAATTTCACCCCCGAGTACAGCCTTGTAGATATTTAAATCTACGGTCTTATAAAGATTACTGCCTTCCCTTTTAAACGAGGTATCGTTTTCTACGGAAAAGGTAATGTATAGGTCACCGTGGGGACCCCCATTGCGTCCGGGGCCTCCATGGCCCTTAATTTTGATGGTCTGGCCATTCTCTACCCCAGCAGGGATGGTAATCCTTATGTTTTTTCCGTTAACCGTCAAGGTCTGTTTATGGGATTTATATACATCCCTGAGATTTAGCCGGAGTTCGGCGTTAAAATCCTGGCCTCTAAATTTCACAGATCTACCGCCTGCACCCCTGGAAAAACCACCCGAAGCCCCTCCGAACATACTCTCGAAGAAATCGGAAAAATCATGGCCTCCAAAATCCCCGGAACTCTGTGTGTAGGTCCTGCCTTGTCGTTGTTGTGCCTTTTGTTTTTCAAATTCCTCCGCATGTTGCCAGTCCTTTCCGTACTGATCGTATTTCTTACGCTTTTCGGGGTCGCCCAATACCTCATTGGCTTCGTTGGCTTCTTTAAAATTTTGTTCCGCGGCCTTGTCGTTCGGATTTACATCGGGATGGTATTTTCTGGCCAGTTTGCGATAAGCTTTTTTTATATCGTTTTGTGTGGCAGTCTTGGGTACGCCAAGTATTTTGTAGTAATCTTTATATTCCACGAATTGACTATTTATGAACCCGTCTCGAGTTATTTATGTAAAGTTAACCTGTTTTAAATGTTTTTAAAAGGCTTACCCCATATTTGATATAAAATATTAGGGTGATCATCGTACCCAACCAAGCTTTGGTCTATTGAGGTTTATCTGCTTAATGTTCTTTAAATTTTATCCCGATCCTGCCCTTGCCTTAGAAAAATATTTTCTAGTGGCCTCTTTAAAGTGCAAATTATTCGGATAAAATGTTTGTGCAAAGTTCTTTTGACTATTTTTTGGTCGGTTTGGCCAAATAACGGAAAGACGATCAAAATAACAGCTAAATTGCTTCATATTAGAGTACTTGCAGGCTTTTTTAAAGGAAAGCTTAAACCGTTTTTACGGAGCATTCGGCGTAATTTTAGGTAGAAAAGATGAAGTGGTAATGAGTGCTAGGTGGAGTCGTAGGTATTGCATTTGACGGAAAATACTTTCTATGAGACAAAAATTGGATTTAAGTAAGATCTTGGCCATTTTGCTGATTTTGTTCGGCATTTTGATAGTCATTCTAATCGTCGAGATTATTAGCGTGATATAGAACCTGCTTAAATTTAGCAATTGTAATTTGTTATCTTCAATTTTAAATCCACTGAGAAAAGTAGTCTTAATTCCGATTCAACAAATCAAGAAAACATAAAGAGGCTCTGGTTAAATTTGATGCTGTTTAAATTTTCATATTTCGCGAAGCTAAGATCACTATCCGTAGAGCAGTGTCCGAAAGCGCGGAGAACTGGAGCGGAGGCACGGGGCGACGCGGAGTTTTGGATACGGTTATTAAACCCTGTTGTCGAAAAATTTCATAGGGAGCGAGCGAAAAATGCAACGATTTGCATTTGCAGCGAGGGGCCAGAGGGCGCGTTGGCCTTGGCTTAAACTGGTTCCTCCAAACCAAGGCACGCTGCACCTTGTTTTTCGGCCCTGTTTCGATTCTTTTGGGCGAGCAAAAGAGACCGACGTAGGAGGTCCATAAATACTTATGAAAAACAAATGGAAAACAATAAACTAAATGAAAGGCAGGCAAAATAGCTAACAATGTTTTAACGATTATGCAAAAAGAAAGGAAATCAACACCAAGCTAAACTGGAGTCATAAAGGATTACAAAATGTAGATTTACGGCAGTTTAAGAAATTATACCATTCAAAATTATTTACTCTTTTCCTCTTTTAACTCAAGTCCTCGGGCAAACTCAAGTTTAAACCCCGGGATTAGAACGGGTAACCAATCGCGAAGTTCAGAATAGTGCCATTTAGATCAAAATCAAACCGTTCTCCTTTGGGCAAATAGGGAGCGCTTATCGGAGTGGCCACATCTACCCGGATAACAAAATTCTGGATGTCCAATCGAAGCCCGGCCCCAACGCCAATTCCCAGTTCGTTTATAAAATCGGAAGTTAACTTTCCGCCTGGCAGGGATTCGTTCTCTTGGGTAAGCCAAACGTTGCCGGCATCGGCAAATAACGCCCCTTTTAAATAGGAAAAAAGTGGAAACCGGTATTCCACATTGGCCTCCAGCCGAATATTTCCGGCTTGGTCGTAGTAGGATTCGGAAGCATCGGAATCTGGTTTATAAGTGCCAGGACCTAGGGAACGTATCCTAAAGGCCCGAACGCTGTACGGGCCACCGGAAAAATACTGTTGGGAAAATGGCATGGTCGAAGAATTGCCATAAGGGAGTCCCAATCCTGCAAATAGCCTTCCTATTAAAAACTGGGATTCCCCGGGTATAAAATAGTACCTAAAATCAATATCTGCTTTGGCGTATTGGGAATATTCCAATCCCAAAAGCGACTTTTTCCCGTCGTTGTTACGATCTTGCGCAAATAGGTCGAACAAGTTGCCGGCCACGTCCAGATTAGTCGAAAAATAAATTGGATTTTTTTTGCCGGAGTCCCCCAGTTCGTTATAGGTGAACGTATAGGTGAGCCCCGCAATAAACTGCTGCTCGAAACTACTTCGCAAATATGGATTGTCTTCCAAAATTTGTTCAAATTCCGGCGTAATGTTAGATGGGTTCACGTAGGATATACTTATCGGATTGAGCTCGTGGTAAACATATCTATTTTCATTCCACTGGTAGCCGAAAGTGGTGGAATAGGAGATTAAGTTATAGAGTTGACTTCGGTTAAGGTAGTCCCAACTGGCACTTATTTTGGTCTTAGGCACGGCATATCTAAATTTGTCCTGAAGTTGGATAGGGAACAGTAATCGCGGAAAGATCAGGTCGCCCTGTAGACCTGCTTGGGTGCTGCTTAAACCCGTATCATTGGTGCCACTGGCAACCTGCCACTCGTAGGCAATGGTACCGGTAGCCCTGAAGATTACGCCTCCTCCAAATAGATTCCGTTCGTTATAGACGAGGGACAAGGCCGGGCCGGCAAAATTGTTGCTTTTGGAATAGGCCTGCAATTCGGCTTGTAGGGACCGTTTGGTAAGTGGCGACAGATAAATTGAGGCGTCCAGTTTTCGGATGGTATCGTTGATACTATCCTTGCCGATGTCGTCAAACTTTATATTTACGTACCTGTATGCCCCAATAGAGGATAGTCGATTGCTCGTTAACCTGGATTTTTGTGGGTTGTAGAAATCCCCTTTTTTTAGAAGGATAAAAGGTTCCAGAAGGTGTGGTTTGAAGAATTCAGGTTTTTGGATAAACTCCGTACCGGCAATAGATACCGTATCCTTATCCTTGTCCTGTTCATCGCTCTCCAGTGAATAGTTGGGATAGACCCTTAAGGAGTTGATCATATAGGGTACCGTCGATTTCTTGGGAACATCGTTTTTAAGGCGTAAATAGAGGTCAAAGCGTTTTTTGTCGTAGCGGTTGGTATCGGCCTCAAAAATTAGGAAATCGGAGTTAAAGTTGTAGTAACCATCAGATTTTAGGTCGTCGTCTATGCGTTTTCGCTCCAATTTTAAAAGTGCCAGGTCAAATCTTGACCCAGGTTTTAAAACCGTCTTGGCAAGGTTTTTTTCGATTTCTTTATAAATGGACAAAGTATCGGAATTTAGTTGATACGTCTCCAAGGTATAAGGTTCGTTAACGCTAACCTTGTAATCTGCGGTGGCCGTATTTTTGCCTTTTTTGGTCGATGATGTTATAACGCTATTGAAAAAACCCCGATTTTCCAATCGATTGTTGAGCAGCTCCTTGGTTTTGTCCAAATCTACATCGGAGAGATAAACGGGTTCTTCCCCAATTTTCTTATCAAAATATTTATTGAGAAATCCAGGTTTTTCCCTTTGGGCTTTATAGTGTGCCAATAAACCCCAATAAATGCCCATAAATTTGGAGTCAGGTTCGGGACGAATTACAGATTTCAGTTCACTTTTTAAATCGGACTCTCCTTCAATAGGGGTCCGGAAAGTAAGTTCCAGGTCCGCTCCGCCGTACAGGATTTCGTTATCTGGCACGTACTTTTTTACACTGCACGAGTGCAAGATTACTGCTAAGGCAAGTAGGGTAAAACGTGATATGTCTTTAATGGGGATCAATTATCTATCGCTATTACGCTTTTGTTCTGTCATGGATTCCTTTTTATTCTGTTTGTCCGCTTCTTCCTTAATTTCCTTGGCCCAAAGCTCTTTGAACTTGTTGAATTCCTTGCTAAAGATCAATGCGATCCCCGTTACCACCAGTTGCCCATCCACGACGCTTTCATATTCGTTTTCACGAAAACCCTTTAACCTGAATTTTCCATTTTCGGTAAGCAGATATTCAAGGCTTACATTTCCGATCATTGGGGTGCTATCGTCGGTATTGGGGCTGCTCCCCTCTATATCGACCTCGCTGCCCACTTGTACAATAAGACGATCGTTGAAGAGACGTTTACGGGCATTGATATCCAATTGTGTTCGGTTTTCCGAGGAACTACCCTGGTAGTCCGTAAAGCTATTGAGGCCAAAATCGACTTCTAGACCGGTATTGCCCAGCAATTTATTGGAAAAGTTGTTTAGCTGGCCCGAAAGCACATCGTTCACATTGTCACGGGCTATGGATGCCGCACCACCAGAACTGCCATCGCTTCCCGTAGCCGGAAAAAACTGGTTTAGTGCCAAAAGTGAAAATACTTGCTTGTTCAACTCGTCCTTTTGTTCGTTCAACTGTTCCACCCTTCCAAAGACCTCACCGCCCATTTCTCCCCTCTTATCTTCGGGCATGTCTAATTGAAAAGAAATCTCGGGTTTCAACAATACCCCATCCACGTCCAAATAAACCAAAAATGGTAATTTCTGCCGGAATTTCTCGGAGTTTTGGGCACTTTCTCCCGAGGTCTTATCGGCCATTAAGGGTGCTGCCGAGGTCTCTACCTTGTATATGGCCCGGATATCCAGGGTTGCGTCCATAGGATTGCCGTTCCACGTAATGGTACTACCTTTGGCTATGTTAAATTTTTTCTTTACCAGATTGTACAGTCCGGCCTCATAATAACCGTCGTTTACCTCATATTTTCCCGTAAGGGTAGTACGGCCATTGGGCTCTATCCCCAATTGGAAATCCCCATTGCCGGAAATTTGGAAATTGTCTCCGGCACGTTCGTCTATAACCACCTTAAAAACGGAGCTCCCGTCCACGGAGAGCGCCACATCTATGTCGTATCCCTTGAGTACGGAGGCCGAGGTTTCATTATCATGGTCCCGGGTGAGTATGTCATTGGGATTATCTTTGTTTACAAAGATGACCACCCCTTCTTTTTCCGTGAGGGCCACTTGATCTTCTGGCACTACAAAGGTAAAGTCCGATCCCTCGTTTACCTTAAATGTTCCTTGGACTTTGGGTATGGACAGGTCTCCCGAAATCGCGAGATCGGTATCTAGGTTTATTTTTCCGTAAAAAAGGTCATTGTCCTCTTGGGTAGAGTTGACCACTTGAAAATGTTTGGCGGCCAAGGTAAGGTCGAAGGAAGGATTGGTATAGTCCTTGGTAGAGACCATTCCGTCTAATTGAAATTTATCGTTATCGCCATCCACTATGGTGAAGTTGTTAAAATAAAGGCCTTCGTTATCTAGCTTAATATCCTCGTTTGGCAGCGTAAATTTGGAGTTCAATGCCTTGAGGACCGCGGAGGCCCCATTTAAGTTAAAACTTCCCGAATATTTTGGATTTGCGGTGGTTCCACTAATTTCTACGCGACCGGAAATACTACCTTCCGATTCCGAAATTGTGTTTTCCGTTAAGCGCTCCAATGCCTTTATGTCGAGGTGGTCCAATAAAAAAATGAAATCGATGGAGGATTCGGCTTGGGCCGCAACATAACTTCCCTGTAATCCCAGATCAACGGTTTTTCCCTTGAGGGAAAGATCAACATTATATTGCTTGCCTTTTGGAGTGTCTGCCTTAACAGTCAATTGGCCCAAAGGTATCCCCAGAACATCTAGGTCATTTAGGGTAAGACCTGCCAATATCCCAAGGTCGCCAAAGGGATTTTCTATCACCATTTGGCCGTTAATGGCTCCCTTGGCCAATACCTTCTCGGTGTTTAAGAAACGGGTAAAGGTGGCAAGGTTAAAATTCTCGAAGATAATTGCCAAATGATCTTGGGCTACCCCGTTTAAAGAGGTACTTAACGCGAACTTTTGTCGCTCTCTGTCCAGTTCAAAATCGGTGACGGCAAGGTATTTGTTAGACCAAATAATTTGGTTGCTTGTAGGAATGGACCATGATTTTTTGTTTAAGATCAGTTCGTCCGGAACAATGCGATATACGATACTGTCTCCTTTCATTTCTATCTCAGACCGTACGTGGGCCAGTTTTTCGCCTTCGGAAAACGTATCGAAATCCATTGTTATTTTTTGGTCTTTGAGCGATCCGTTTAAGGAAACCTTAGGGATGGAAAGGGGACCTGTTTTCAGTTGTTCCCAGCCGACATCAAAATTGAGATTTTCAGGATTGCCCGATAGATGCAAGCGGAGACTATCTAAATTGTTCTGTTTGTATTGCACGTGAAGTGCCTTTAAACTGGCCGTGAGTTGAGGGGCCGCCTCATCAAACTTGACCTTTAGCCGCACTGAATCCATTTGATCCAAGCCCTCCAAGAATACATTTTTAAGGATTGGTGGGTTGTGTAGGGCCATATCTATGTTCATGGCAACGGAAGGCTTTAGGGCGCTTTTTTGGATGGTATCGGAAAGATAATTACTAAAATGTTGCTTTAGTTCCTGGGTCAGGATCGATGGCGACACGTTGGAATTGAGGTCTAAATCCAAAATACTACTTTCTATCTGGACCTGGGTCAAATTTTTCCGGACCGTCGCGTGGGCGTTAAAGCCTCCATACGGAACAGAATTCTGGTCATAGATCGCTACGCCATCATCGATGTTAGCGTCAAAATCAAAATTGTCCTTGTTACCGGTAAAGTTGGCTCGCAAGTTAAATTTTGTCTTAATCGCTTTGCGTGTAAGTCCGAGTGCCGCCAGATCTGCTCCCTTCATGTCTAAAGTTAGGGCCAATTTAGACGATACGGAATCGAGTTTCATGAGGAGTTTGGAATCCAGATCTAAGTTATCGTCCTTATAGGTCAAATTGGCCTCTCCCTTTCCATCTTTCATTTTTCCTTCCAACTTTATGTTGGACAGGTCGTAGGAATCGTAGGACAGGGACTTAATATCCGAGCTTAAACGAGCGTCTAAACTACTGAACGACGACCCTTTACCCGAGGCATTTGCAGTAAGAGAGAGCGCTCCGATTTTATCGTTTAGAAAAATCTTTCCTATTTCAAGCTTATCTATTTGCAACTGTGCTTCGAAGGAAAGGGTTTCATTGTTGAAAATATTGCCTTCTAAATTAATAGTACCTTCCGACGTAATTAATTGGGTCTTGGTGGCCATTTTATTGAGATTGCCCACAAGGTTTCCTTGTAAATCTAAGGTATCGGGTATCCGGACACCTAAATCGTTTTCGGAGATAAACTTGCCGATGTCCGTGCTGTCTGTCTTAAATAGGATGGTGTCCAAATTGAATGCCAGCAGATCCGTCCTAGTCATATTTTTTATCGAGCCATTAACTTTTAGGGAGGTCGATTTTCCCCATTTTAATACCGTATTTTGAAAAGTCATTTCTGCCAACGTTCCGTCGGCTTCCAGATTACCGTTTATGGTTTTATCCGAAAGTGCTTGTAAATACGTATTGCCTGCCAAGGAGGAGCGAAAAATAAATGCGTCCTTGGCACTTAGGTAAATTTTGGGGATACTTACGGCAACGGTAGCTTTATCGGGGGCGTTTAGCAACCGCTCCAAGGAAGGATAGTTCATTTGCAATTTTCCGTTTAGGCCGCTATTCTTGGTCTTTAGTACTAAATTGTTGAGGGAAAGCTCCTTTTGGTTGATGTGGAGATCTAGGGTAAGGTCGTGCAGCTGCAAACCACTTCGTTCAAAAAACGAGAAAGCATTCAGTTGTAGTTTGGCCGCTTCGTTTACTAGGGACAAATCCCTAGCATTTATGGTTAAATCATGGAAAAGAAGATGGCTCGGGTTAAAAACTCCTACGGAGTCGGGTATGTTGCCTTGCCTAAACTCAATTCGGTTTTTGAGTAGATCAAGTTCATCGACTTTTATCTTCCAATCGAGCCAGCTAAACGTAATCGGTTCGGGGTTGGTCGTATCCGTTGTATCTTCTTTGCGCTTTGTGGATGCCGTAAATTGAAAATCCGAATTGTGGAGGGCCAATTTTCCCAATTCCAAGGTTTTATTTTCCAAGTCGGCCTCTGGCAATTCAAACTTAAGATCCACCAGTTTTATGTGGGCCATTTGCTGGTCTGGTAGGGACTGATACTGCAGGGTAACCTCATCCATCCGGAAATTATCGATCGCTATATAGGGGAGGGGACCGGTGGAAGGTGAATCTGGACCGGGTTCAAACGGCTTGGACTGTTTATACGCGATTTTGGAATTGGAAAGGTTAAAATTCCCAGCTCGGAAACGCATCCCGTCCAGATTAAGTTCATCAATTTTTAGTCCAAGTTGTCCCAGGGAAATCTTACTCCGGATTCCCAGTACTTCGTCCTTGTATTGCAGGTTAAAATCATTAAGATTAATGTTTCCTACTTTTATTTTCATACTTTGGGCAGTGGTGTCCGCTCCTTGGGTAGTATCTGTAGCGGTAAACGCATCGATTAGAAAATCAAAATTAAATTTACCTGTACTCTCTTTTCTTTCGATATTGGCTTTTAAACCGGTCCAATCCAAGGAACTTAGATCAAATTCCGTGCCCCGAATCAAGGGAAATAGCCCAATTGAGGCTTCCAGGCTTTGGGAGTATAGCAAGGTATCCCCTTTTTTGTCCTCCAGATAAAGCCCCTCAATGGAAATGGCGCCGGAAAAGGTGAGGAAAAGACGATCTATTGTAACTTTGGTATCGGTTCTCTGGGCTATCCGATCTAAAACCTTAGAGACAATAATGCCTTGTCCCCAAGGACTTCTCACTAGCAGGACCAGAACGATGAAAAACAGCAAAAGTACCGTTGCGATTCGTGTTGCGATCTTTAGAAACCTGTATTTTTTTTGCTTTTCTTTCTTGGCCATAAAGCGGATTCATAACGCTCCTTCCCTTTGCGGTAAAGCTACGAGGTAAATTTTATAAAAATTATAATACCTTTATTTATAAGTACCGAAATAGTTTAAACCATTTCATTGGCAACAAAATAACATAAACTTAAACAAACCATTTACTTTTTTCGTGACGGTAAGTTTATATCGTCAATATTTGGATTGATAAGATCATCCTTTACCGGACTAGTTACTATTTTTATATATCGGGGTAGTTCATTTGCTTTTGTGGGAGACACCAAAATATTAGGTGTCCTTGGGGATCATAAATTTTCACTTTTTCGATGATCGGAGGCATTCTTTGCTTACTTTTATGGATATGGACGCCCTAACTTTTAACGAGCATATTTAAGATTATGAATCTTTTACAAAATAAATTTTCGATTGAGGATGCAATGGCCAAGCTTTGGAATAAGCTCGATGGTTGGTTGGATGCGCTAATTTTAAACTTGCCCAACATTGTCATGGCGATACTTATAATGACGGCGTTCTACTTCATTGCAAGAGGGTTGTCCCGATTTTTTAAGAATGTTCTGCTAAAGCGTATAAGCCAGGTTTCTATCAGGGAGATTATTAGCAAGATGATATTTATTGTCGTCCTGCTCGTCGGGTTTTTCATATCAACAGGAGTCTTGGGGTTGGATCGGTTGCTTACCGGTGTCCTTGCCGGGGCTGGGGTTATAGGACTTGCCATAGGCTTGGCCCTGCAGGGTACGTTGAGCGATACATTTAGCGGGGTGGTGCTTTCGTTCCTTCCGCATATCCGTATCAATGATTATATAGAATCGGACGATATTAAGGGTTTTGTTGCCGAAATTAACTTGCGCAATATAATGATCCATAGGACGGATGGAAATTATGTGATCATTCCCAATTCCAAATTTACGGAAAAACCGTTCCTCAATTATTCCCTAAGTTCAAGGAGTAGAATTTCAGTTGGCTGCGGGGTAGGGTACGAATCCGACCTTCAGCAAGTTGAAGATTTGGTAACAAGAGTAATAGCCGAAAATTTTGAACAGCGGACGGGGGAGGGGATCGAATTCTATTTCACCGAATTTGGCGATAGTTCCATAAATTTTGTAACCCGGTTTTGGGTAGATATGACTCGTACAAGGGAAGAATATGGGGCCAGGCACAAAGCTATAAAATTGATAAGACAACATTTTAAGGAAAACAATATCAACATTCCCTTTCCCATCCGAACGTTGGATTTTGCAAAGAACGATCTGCGAATAGACAGGGATAAGAACCGGGAAGGACCATAGAATTTTCTTTGGCCCTCCCCAATATAATTGGCTTATAAAGCCTGTGTTTTTATTCTAGTGCAAGGTAATCGTTCCTCCAAGGGCCTTGTCCTGGTCTACTTTTTCGGGACTTCCGTAAATATCGATACTCCCGCCAGCGGTTACGTGTGCATCTACCATTTTTTTAGAGTTGACGGATGCATTGCCGCCCGCAAGAACTTTTACGGTAGTCTGATCATTGCTTAGTTTCCTGCCATCAAAGGAACCACCGGAATTAATGTCGATTTTTTGTATGGTTGCGGATCCGGAAACTATAATAATACCTCCGGTTATAGCCTTGGAAGCGACGTTTTCGGCTTTTACGGCGACGTCAATTTCCCCGCCCTCCTGGGCACTAAGGGTAAGGTATTTTCCTTCCAAGGAGCCTTTGGTCGAAATTTTAGCGTTTTCGTTTACGTCCAAACTTTCTAGATCCTGGGTATGATAGAGAATTACGTCGGTGTGTTTCCCTGCAAGCATTTTTCCCAACCGCATTTTTACCTTGAGTTCTCCTTTTTTATTTACTATTTCTACTTGGTCCTGGTCGTCTCCGGAGATTACTGCCTTGTTGGAGGAACTCTTTACCAGCGTAACCCCGATTTGATCGTATACTTTTACTTTGGTGAATTTTTTTAAATCCTTCGTGGTTTCTTGTGCGGAGACCAAAAACCCGGTCAACAGAAAAATTGCGATAAAAATTTTTGATTTTTTCATATTCGTTTCTTGTTTGGATAACTCAGTGTAAACAACCCAAATATAAGTGTTTTTTCTGGGTCGGTACTGTTTTGGGATTAATTGGATCCAATAAATTTTACGGGGTAGTTAAACTTGGGATTTTTGGATTGGCCAAATACATATTGTCCCTTACCGGGGTGAACATTTTGGAGCTGGTAATAAGATATACCGGTGTTTTTGCCCGGAAATCCCTTTTAGCGGTGACGCCGGTAATTTCCTGCAGTGCACGTGCCAACAAGGGTTCGTTCTGATCTCCCAACACCCCAAGGTTTTCCAGATCTTCGGGTAGTTCAATGTCTGGAACCAGACCGGAAGTATAATCAGAAAAGCCATCGGCGTTTTCGTTCCTGCCCACCAAGGGTTGAATGCCCCAACTGTTATTCTTGTTGATATCCTCCTCCTTGCTCGGATTGTAAACATAACTGTTGGAGGGAATATCTACCAGGGTCAGGGAGAACTCGTTTTTCCCAGTTGTCTTTGTACCTATTTGCTCCACGTCCAAATAAGGGGCCAGGCAATTTATGACAAGTTCGCTGGCCGATGCGGTGCTCTTGGTGGTCAATATATATACTTTGCTAAGGCCTAGTGTATTTATTGGGGTGCCTTTCCCGGTAGTATTGGCAAAGTAATCGTTTAGATCTTCCGGGTTAAAAACAGCCTCTATTTTGTCGTTCCAACGTTCATGGATATATAGCTTATCGGTATCCGTGCCGTAAATCATGCTAGACAATAAGCGGGAACTATTTACATCCCCGCCCGGATTATAGCGAACGTCCAAAATAAGGTCAGATACGCCCTGCGACTTAAATTCCTCAAAAACCTTGTTGAGTTCTTCGTCGTATTCCGGGATAAAGATATTGTATACGAGGTATCCAATTTTTTTACCGTTGATTTCAAAGGTCTTCGAGAGAAAAATGGGGTTTTCTACCAAACCTTCCTCCTTGGTCAGGGTTACTTCCTTGCCGTTGTCCGTGGCGACCCCGTCAGAAATATCGGCCATGGTTAAGGTATAGGTGTCGTTTTCCCCGAATAACAGGTCTATATAGTTGTTGACATCCAATTTTTGTCCATCCACAGCCGTGAAAATATCCCCGCGTCCAATATCCTTGGTGGCGGCGTTGGAATTGGGGACGACATATCTGACGTATCCAAATACAAAATCACTTCCCTGAAAGCGCACCAATCCAAACTCCAGTCCATTACTTTTGGTAATGCCCGCTAAGGATTGGACCAATGTTTTATAATCTTCGCTAAGAAAACTAAATCGGTCTGCGGAATACTGTAGTTGGTCTTCATAGAATCCTTTTGGATCGTCAAATTGTTTTAGGTAATCTATATACTCGGTGTTGGTACTAAAATGATCATCGGCCAAAACGGGTACATCCTGTTGCCAAAAATACCAGATGTTCATCGCTTTCCACATAAAATTTTGTACCGTGATGTTTTCTGGAACCGAAGAATCAATAATGGTGTCTTCATCCTTTTTACATCCACTGATCAAAATTGATAAGGCGAGAATTAATCCAATGTATTTCTTCATTGTTTTTTTTTAAATTGTGAGGGGCGTTGCAAGGTTTAATACATTGTGGTCACAAAACACTATTGGAAATCTTTTAGTTCCACATTGCTTCTAACCTACATACGTAAACATTAATGAATTGGTTTACAATACGCTAAATTAGTTACATCTAAAAGAAAATAAAATTTTTTGTAACAATTTTAGGATTCTTTCGTCTCCCTATTGAAAAGCATCCAGAACGGAAATCATGGCGCCCCGATCAACTATGAAACAATCGGAATTTTTAAACTTGGTGATGCCCTTTAAGGACAAGCTCTTTCGGCTGGCCAAGAGGTTGTTGGTCTCCACGGAAGAAGCCGAGGATGCTACCCAGGAGATTTTGTTAAAACTTTGGTCGGGACAGAATAAGTTTAAAAGCTATAACAGTGTCGAAGCGGTTGCCATGACCATGACCAAGAATTTTTGCTTGGATCGATTAAAGTCCAAGCAGGCGGGTACCCTTACATTAGTGCACAACAACTATGTGGACAATAACGCCTCGTTACAAAATCAGTCCGAGGTAAACGATAGTTTGGAATGGATAAACAAAATAGTCCAGACCTTGCCCGAACAGCAAAAAATGGTTCTCCAGCTACGGGACGTAGAAGGATATGAATACGAGGAGATCGAAAAATTAATGGACATGAAGGCAACGGCGGTGCGCGTGGCACTCTCCAGGGCAAGAAAAGCAGTAAGGGAAGGATTAATGAAAAAACACAATTATGGAATTGGATAAAATAGAAGAACTGTTGGAAAAGTATTTTGAAGCTACTACCACGGAAGCCGAGGAAAAATCTTTGAGAAGCTATTTTTCGCAGAAAAAAGTGGCCCCACATTTAGAACAATACGCTCCTTTATTTCAGTACTTTTCCAACGCAAGGGAAGAACGGTTGACCAAACAGGTTACGTTACCCCCAACGGCAACAGATTCCTCCAGAAATCTATCCGGACGGGGCGCGACAAAAAGATATCTTTATAGATGGATTTCCGTAGCGGCGGTCGCAGTGCTAATGTTCGGTATTTATTTTGGCAAGTCGTACCACGATAGGAAACAGGCCGAGTATGCGTACCAAGAGACAAAAAAAGCCTTTGACCTATTGGCCCAAAACTTTGGTCGGGGTACGGAAAAAATGGCCTATTTAAAAGAATTTGAAGTGACGAAACAAAAAATTTACAACAACGATTAAAATAAATGTACAGGAAACAAGACCTAGGACAAAAAGCGGAAACCGGATGAACCAAGGGATTAACGAACCCAAAATTCGGCAAATAATTTCTGAAATAATCTATTCTACTTTCTATGCTCCGCTGTTGGGGAAGAATGCAACAACTAAAAATAATAATATTAAATAAACTAGAAAACAATGAAATATCTAATAATAGTACTAGCGATAGCCGTATTGCCTTTTAAGGGATTGTCGCAATCCTTATTTGATAAATACGAAGACCTTGACAACGTGAGTTCCGTTGTGGTAAACCAGAGTATGTTCAACCTGTTGAGCAAGATAGACGTAGATGTAGACGATCCCGAGGCCCGTGATTTTATGGCCATTGCCAAGAGTCTTAAAAACCTCAAGGTATATACCACCGATGACAAGGCGGTTGCGGCAGACATGCAGTCGTCCGTTAATAAATACCTTAAATCGTCTTCCTTGGACGAACTTATGCGGGTAAAGGACTCCGATACCAATGTAAGGTTCTATATTAAACCGGGCAAAGATGATGATCATGTAAGCGAACTGCTCATGTTTGTTACGGGAATTAAGAACGTGGAGGCCAATGGAAGAAAGTTCGAGACCGTCTTGTTATCCCTTACCGGGGATATAGACCTGAACAAGATAAGTTCCCTTACCAAAAAAATGAACCTCCCAGAAGAGTTGAACGAGGCGGGCAAGGACAGTAATCAGTAGGCAGCGCTTTGCGCGCGGTTCGTTTTGTTTCAGGTTACAGGTTCGTAAAATTTAATCGACCTGAAGCCAGAAACTACAGAAAACAGAAGCAATATTGGATAAACACAATAACGGACTATAACTTTCATAGAATACTAAAAAATTGGAACATGAAAACTGTCAAATATTATTTTGCATTTATCGGGTTGATTATTTTATCCGCTTGCTCCTCGACACAGAGCCTCCAGGAATACTACGTGGATAATTCCGATAACCCAAATTTTATTTCTTTGGATCTACCGGCGAGTTTGCTAAACCTCGACGAGGTAGAATTGACGCCAGAGCAGCGTAAGGCGGTGCAATCCCTTAGAAAGTTAAACGTTCTCGCTTTTAAAAAAACGGCTGACAACGGAGTCGATTTTGAAGCTGAAAAGGCCAAGGTCAATGCCATTCTAAAGGACGATAAGTATGTACAGTTGATGAAACTTAATTCGGGCTTCGGCAAGGGTGTCGTAAAATATCTCGGAGACGAGGATGCCATAGACGAGGTGGTTGTTTATGGCAGCAACGATGAGAAGGGCTTTGCCCTGATCAGAATCCTTGGGGATAACATGAATCCGGCCTATCTAACACAATTGGTTCAAGCCTTGCAAAAATCTAGTTACAAAGGGGAAGGTATGGAACACCTTGGCGATCTTTTAAATAATTGAACGTCCGATTAGAATGTCTTACTCTTGCGTTATCCCTGCTTTTGAAAGCGTCACATCAACTTCATGTCCGACCAGGACAGCACCATAACTTCAAAATCCTGAACCCCTTGATTTTAAAACCTGCCCGTACCCTACCGGAATGATTCGGTCGGTCGGGCTGGCGGTCGGTCGGGCTTCACCAGCCGTGTTCCTACTGATTGGTCCGCACATTTATTCGGCGAGGAAAACAAATGGCGACCCGACATTCGTACAAAAATCTTTAAACCCCGTTTCGATATTTCAGAACAGGGTTTTTTAGAACTCGTTTAGACTTGTTAAATGGGCTAAATCCCGAAGTTTCGGGAGTCGCTATTCTATCACTTTCTCGACCGGTTTCTTCCGTGGTCCTGACACCTGGGAACTATGAAACTCAAAAAGCGCGTTAAATTGGGCAGTTGATGCAAAATATCCGTGTAAATCCATATAGTTTTAGGGAATTAATAAAAAAAATCCATGAAATTTGGAAATTTGATTAATTATTGTTGATTTTTTTGCTCAATAAGTTATATTAGCTAAACAATAATTCTAACACTATACCATTATGGATAATGCGCAAATATGGATAAACAAAAGTATTGATTGGATTGTGGATTATGGTCCCAAGATTATTGGGGCAATTTTAATCTTCATTGTTGGTTCTTGGGTCATAAATAAACTTGTCGGTGCAATAAGGTCGGGAATGAGCAAGAGTAGCTATGATTCATCTTTACAAAACTTTTTATTGAGTCTGGTTTCTTGGACACTAAAGATTTTTCTAATTTTAGTGGTCATCTCCCAATTGGGTGTCAATGTCACGACCTTTGCCGCCGTAATAGCCGCTGCGGGTTTGGCTGTGGGGTTGGCCCTTCAAGGTTCTCTTTCCAATTTTGCGGGTGGCGTACTCATCATGATTTTTAAGCCATATAAAATTGGAGACCTTATCGAGGCCCAAGGTGTTTTGGGAACCGTAAAGGAAATTGAGATTTTTACAACCAAACTGATCACCCCACAGAACAAACTGGCGATTGTTCCCAACGGAGCAATGGCCAATGGAAATATTGTCAATTTCACTACAGAGGGTAAAATGCGGGTGGATATTACGATCGGGGTAGGATATGATGAGGACATTAAAAAAACCAAGGAGGTTTTAATGGGTGTCCTGACAGCAAACCCACTTGTCAAGGAAGAACCGGCACCTTCGGTGAACGTTTCGGAATTAGCGGATAGCTCTGTAAATTTTGCGGTGCGCCCATATTGTAAGCCAGAAGATTACTGGACGGTTTATTTTGCCACGATGGAAGGTTGTAAATTGGCACTTGACAAGGCGGGTATCGAAATTCCTTACCCACATTCCGTGGAGATCCACAAGTAAATGATCTGAAAATGTACTAAGATAAAACCCCTTTGATTTTATGAACCAAAGGGGCGTATTTTAAAGGGTCAAAGATAAATCCTAAACATTTTTTGCCAACCAATCCCCAACTTCGCTTGTTTTGTAGGATTTGCCGACTTCCGAAAGATCTTCGGTAACCACGCCTTCTTCCAACGATCGGTTCACGGCCTCACGGATGGCCTGGGCTTCTTCCTTTAAATCAAAACCTTCGAACATCATGGCTGCGGATAGTACGGTCGCCAAAGGATTGGCGCTGTTCTTTCCGGCTGCCTGCGGGTAGGATCCGTGTATAGGTTCGTACAATTTAGTCTTTATGCCCAGGGAAGCCGAAGGCATCAATCCCATGGAACCCGAGATTACGGAAGCCTCATCGGTCAATATATCTCCAAAAAGGTTTTCGGTGATCAATACATCGTAGGAATTGGGCCATTGTACCAAACGCATGGCAACGGCATCCACAAATTCATAGGCAACTTCTACCTCGGGATAATCCTTTTCCATGGCCTGTACGGTTTCTCTCCACAATCGCGAAGTCTCCAAAACATTGGCCTTGTCTACGCAACACAGTTTTTTGGAACGGGTCATAGCCAGTTCAAAGCCCTTTTTCGCCAGGCGCCGAACCTCTTCCCTTGTATAGGTACACGTGTCATAGGCGGTATTGCCATTGTCTTCCCGGCCTCTTTTACCAAAATAGACTCCCCCGGTAAGTTCCCTTAGAAAAACAAGATCTGTGCCTTGTATTCGTTCGCGTTTAAGGGGCGATTTATCGATCAGGGAAGGAAATGTAAAGGTTGGACGAACATTGGCGAACAAACCCAATTTTTGCCTCATTTTCAGCAAGCCTTGCTCTGGCCTAACCTTGGCCGAGGGATCGTTGTCAAAACGGGGATGACCAATGGCACCGAACAATACAGCGTCTGCATTGACACAAATTTCATGGGTTTCGTCAGGGTAGGGTTCCCCAACGGCATCTATGGCAGCAGCACCGGTCAGAGCGGGTTTCCAACTAATTTGATGATCGTATTTTTCGGCAATGGCATCACATACCTTTACAGCTTGATCTATTACTTCCGGGCCTATTCCGTCTCCGGCCAAGAGGGCGATGTTTAATTTCATTCATTTCTGCTTTTCGCACCGCGCTTTTCGCAATGCGTATTAATATTCGTTTTTAATACTTTTAACGCTTATCTATTAACTGCGGTCTAATTTCTACCTTCTATAATCTACCGTCTAAATTATGTTTAGCATCTTCTCGGTGGCCTTAATGGCCGAAACCGTTTGATCGGAATCCAACCCACGTGTAATAAACTCCCTGCCGTTGTTTTCCCAGGTGATAATGGTTTCACAGAGCGCGTCGGAATTACTTCCCGGCGGAATACGAACGGCATAGTCTACCAGCAGTGGAAGGTGTATTTTTTTGGATCTATACACTTTGCGGAGCGCGTTCATAAAAGCGTCGTACTGTCCGTCTCCCTGGGCGTGTTCCTCAAAGGTCTCCCCTTCGATTTCCATGGATAGGGTGGTGGAGGGCTTCAGGCCCTTAGAGTGGGTAAGCACGTACGATTTAACAATGGCTTTCTGTTGGTACGACCCGCTGTCCAACACATCGGAAATAATATAGGGCAAATCGTCCTTGGTCACCTTTTCCTTTTTGTCGCCCAGTTCAATGATGCGTTGGGTAACCTTTTTAAGATCTTCTTCGTTGAGGGTTAAACCCAATTCCTGGAGATTTTTTTGAATATTGGCTTTGCCCGACGTTTTTCCCAATGCATATTTTCGCTTTCGCCCAAAACGCTCGGGTAAGAGGTTGTTAAAATATAAATTGTTTTTACTATCTCCATCGGCGTGTATGCCTGCGGTTTGGGTAAACACATTATCCCCGACAATAGGTTTGTTGACCGGTATTCCGAACCCGGTAAACGCCGACACCAATTTGCTTACCTTAAACAGGGAAGATTCGTTGATGGATATATCAATATGGGGCAGAAAATCGTTTATCACGGCCACGACACTGGCCATAGGGGCATTTCCGGCGCGTTCCCCCATTCCGTTAACGGTGAGGTGCAACCCGCGACAGCCCGCATTAATGGCCTCCATGGTGTTTGCAACGCCCAGGTCGTAGTCGTTGTGTCCGTGGAAATCAAAATGTATTTGAGGATATTTTTTAACAATTTGTGAGATAAAATCCGCACTTTCCAAAGGGGTAAGAATGCCCAAAGTATCTGGTAGCATGATACGATGTACCGGCTGAACGGTTAAAAAATCCAAATACCGGAACACGTATTCGGGGGAGTTTCTCATACCATTGCTCCAATCTTCGAGATATACATTGGTCTTGATTCCTTTGCCGAGTGCTAGGGAAATTGTTTCAGCTATTTCCTTAAAATGTTGATCGGGTGTTTTTTTTAGCTGGTAGGTGAGGTGGTTAAGAGATCCCTTGGTCAGAAGATTCTGGACTTTGGCACCAGCTTGCTCCATCCAATTAAGGGAAACTCCCCCGTCTACAAAAGTCAAAACTTCGACCCTGTCGCTGCAGGTTTTAGATTTTGCCCAATCCGTTATTTGTCGGACCGCGTGTAATTCCCCGTCCGAGACCCGTGCCGAGGCAACCTCTATGCGATCCACCTTGAGCTCCTCCAACAAGAGCTTGGCCAACGTAAGTTTTTCCGAAACTGAAAAGGATACCCCAGAGGTCTGTTCCCCATCCCTCAAGGTGGTGTCCATGATTTCAATTTTTCTTTTTGTCATATTGAACTATAGCGATCGAGCGCCTAAATATTAAGAATTTGGAAAAAAACTTCGGTTCGTTGTGCTTTTGCTGGGGTCGATTACAATGGTGTATTCTTGGCAAAATCCTCTATATCCGATTTAATGTTCAATAAATAATCGATATCATCGAAACCGTTGAGCATATTGTCCTTTTTGTAATCATTGATTGCAAAAGTTTCTTTTTCGCCCGTGGAAAGTAGGGTAATGGTCTGCTCCGGCAGGCTAATTTCTAGCTCTGTTTTGGGATCGGTTTCCAAGGCACTGAAGATATTCTCCAAAAATTCAGGGGATATCTGTACCGGAAGCACTCCTACGTTCAGACAGTTATTTTTGAATATATCGGCAAAAAAACTAGATACCACACATCTAAATCCATAGTCGTACACCGCCCATGCGGCATGCTCACGGGAAGATCCCGAACCAAAGTTTTTGCCACCTACCAAAATCTTACCCCCGTACTCGGAATCGTTCAATGGAAAATCGGCCTTTAGAGATCCGTCGCTGTTATATCGCCAATCCCGAAAAAGATTGTCTCCAAATCCCTTGCGTTCCGTTGCCTTAAGGAATCGGGCGGGGATAATCTGGTCGGTATCCACATTCTCTATGGGCAGTGGTACCGCTGTGCTTGTCAATATATTGAATTTGTCGTATGCCATTTTTTATCGGCTTTACGCTATGCGCTATACGTTGTTCGCTATTTTCGAATTGGTTAGGGCATAGCCGGTTTATAATTTTTGAATTAAGTTGTTTAAGCTTCGTTTTACTTTGTTGATGTTGTCATTAAGTTGCGAATAAATTGAATCATCAATATAACCAAGGCCATTGGCTAATATTGAAAAGTTTCCCAATTCGCTGGATGACCCTTGGGAAATCATCAAGAATCTTTTAAACTCTGCATCAGATTCCCTTCGACAACCTTCTGCAATATTGGAAGGAATAGAATAGGCCGCTCTTCGCAATTGACTGGTAATACCATAGATTTCTTCCTGTGGAAAAGATAGTGTTATTTTGTACATGGATAAGGTTATCTCAAGACCCAATTCCCAAACTTTGTACTTTCTGAAATCTCTCATTTACAATTGTTATGAGCGTACATCGTACGGCGGTTAGCGCAAAGCGAATTCCTGCTCCATCAGCTCCCTGGGGTCCGTCACCTTGCCCGTAACAGCAGCCGCTGCTGCGACCAACGGACTGGCCAAAAGGGTCCTGGATCCAGGGCCTTGCCTCCCTTCAAAGTTACGGTTAGAGGTACTTACCGCATATTTGCCCGCGGGTACCTTGTCATCGTTCATGGCCAAACAGGCGGAGCAACCGGGTTCGCGTAATTCAAATCCGGCTTTGTTCAAAATGTCCAATAGCCCTTCCTCTTTGATAGACGCTACCACCTTGTGGGATCCGGGAACCAACCAAGCGGTAACGTTATCGGCCTTTTTTCTACCTTTTACAATGGAGGTAAATGCCCTAAAATCTTCGATCCGGCCGTTGGTACAGCTCCCCATAAAAACAAAATCGATGGGTTTGCCGATCATGTTCTCTTTCTCCTGGAAGGCCATGTAGTTCAGGGATTTCCTAAAAGTAGTAGCTCCGCCCTCCACTTCATCGGCATTTGGAATACTCTTAGAGATGCCTTGTCCCATGCCGGGATTGGTACCATAGGTAATCATAGGCTCTATTTCACTAGCATCAAAGCTGATTTCCTTGTCAAAGCTCGCGCCTTCGTCCGTACTTAGAGTTTCCCAGTAGGCAGATGCCTTTTCCCACGCTGCACCGGTAGGGGTAAACTCCCGTCCCTTGATGTATTCGAAAGTTTTTTCATCGGGAGCTATCATTCCGCCCCGTGCACCCATTTCAATACTCATGTTACAGACGGTCATGCGGCCTTCCATGGACATATTCCGAAATACCTCGCCCGCGTACTCCACAAAATATCCGGTGGCCCCTGAGGTACTCAATTTAGATATAATATAAAGCGCAACGTCCTTGGGAAGGATCCCCTTGTTCAACTTTCCATTTACGTTGATGCGCATGGATTTTGGTTTGGGCTGCATAATGCATTGCGTAGCCAGGACCATCTCCACTTCCGAGGTGCCAATGCCAAAGGCGATTGCCCCAAAAGCCCCGTGTGTAGATGTATGGGAATCCCCGCATACGATGGTGGCCCCGGGTTGGGTAATCCCATATTCGGGCCCCACAATATGAACGATACCGTTCTTTTCGTGCCCGAGCCCCCAATATATAATGCCGTGCTTCCTCGTATTTTCCTCCAAAGCCTTAAGCTGGTTGGCGGATAATGGGTCCTGAACGGGTAAATGCTGGTTTATGGTTGGCGTATTATGGTCCGCAGTGGCAAAGGTTCGTTCAGGATACAGGACCGGGATGTCCCGGTTCTTAATTCCTAGGAAGGCAACGGGGCTGGTTACCTCGTGTACCATGTGTCGATCAATAAATAGCACGTCCGGGCCGTTTTCAATCTTATGAACTACGTGGGAGTCCCACACCTTGTCAAATAATGTCTTCTTCATTTTAAGGGAATTTTTATTAACCGATTTAAAACATATAGGGCATCAAAAACAGAAAACCCAACCTATGGTTTAAAAAGGCTTGCAAATTTAAGAAATATAAGGAAATTTATTGCCATGGGTCACCGTTAGAATTACGATGTTCAACCGATGTATTTGTTAATTTTTTGTTTAGCGCGGTCCTTTAACTGATGTAGTTCCAAATATTTTTATCCTGTGCCAGCTTTGAGTAGGTATTTCTGATTATCCGATGTTCTACCTCTTGCAGACCAGGATCGCGGTTTAAGATTTGAAGGGCATAATATCTCGCGGTTTTTAGAATGTCGTTATCCTTGACGATGTCTGCAATTTTCAGGTTTAGGATACCGCTTTGTTGGGTGCCCATGAGGTCTCCCGGCCCGCGCAGTTTTAAATCTACTTCGGCAATCTCAAAACCATCGTTGGTGCTTGTCATGGTCTGGAGCCTTGTTTTGGCCTCGGCAGACAATTTATGTGAGGTCATCAGAATACAATAACTCTGGTCGGCGCCCCTGCCTACCCTGCCCCTCAGCTGGTGCAATTGGGATAATCCGAAGCGTTCTGCACTTTCAATTATCATGACAGAGGCATTGGGGACGTTTACGCCCACCTCTATTACGGTCGTGGCCACCATAATCTGGGTTTCTCCCCTTACAAAACGTCCCATTTCATATTCCTTGTCCACTGCTTTCATTTTGCCATGGACGATGGAAATCTGGTAATCTGGCAATGGAAAGTCCCGTACAACGCTCTCATATCCATCCATGAGATCTTTGTAATCCAAGGCCTCGGATTCCTGTATCAAGGGGTATACGATATATATCTGTCGGCCCTTTTTTATCTCGTCCCTCATAAATGCGAACACTTTGAGCCTGTTGGTGTCGTACCTGTGAACCGTTGTTATGGATTTTCGGCCGGGTGGCATTTCATCGATAACCGAAATATCCAGGTCCCCGTATAGACTCATGGCCAAGGTACGGGGAATGGGGGTAGCTGTCATAACCAGAATATGGGGCGGAATGTCGTTTTTATGCCATAACTTTGCCCTTTGGGCCACCCCAAACCGGTGCTGCTCGTCCACAATGGCCAAGCCTAGATTATTGAACATCACCTTGTCTTCCAACAGGGCATGGGTGCCGATTAGAATATGGAGTTCCCCGTTTTCCAGTTGTTCGTGAATGATTTTCCTGTCCGATTTTTTTACGGATCCCGTAAGCAGGGCGATTTGAACCCCGATTCCATCCAGCAGTTCCTCGATACCCTTAAAATGTTGGCCGGCCAAAATTTCTGTGGGAGCCATCAAACAAGCTTGGAAACCGTTGTCTATGGCCAGTAACATGGACATAAGGGCCACGATGGTTTTCCCCGAGCCAACGTCGCCTTGGAGCAACCGGTTCATTTGAGCGTTGGTGCCTAGGTCGGAACGGATTTCCTTTATCACCCTTTTTTGCGCGCCCGTAAGTTCAAACGGGAGATGATTGGAGTAGAAATCATTAAAAAGTTCCCCTACCTTGTTAAAATTGAATCCCTTTATTTTTTGTTTTCGGATCAATTTTTTGGAGATCAACTGCAGTTGCAGATAAAACAGCTCCTCGAATTTCAACCGAAATTGTGCCCTGGCCAACAATTCCTGATTTTTGGGGAAATGGATGTTGAGCATGGCCTCGCTTTTGGAAATCAACTTTAAATCGGACAGGATGCCATGGGAGAGGGTTTCTACAAATTTCCCCTGTGTCTCCATAAACAATTGTTCCACAAGTTTACTGATGACCCGATTTGTAATCCCCTTATTCCCTAGTTTTTCCGTGGAGGGATAAATGGGCTGCATCGTGATCTTAAGCCCCTTTTTGTGCTCGGAAAGGAGCTCCATCTCGGGATGGGGCATGGAAAAAGAGCCATTAAACCAATTAGTACGACCAAATATTACATAGGGAACATTCAGTTTTAGGTTTTCCCGGATCCATTTTTGGCCCCGGAACCAAACCAATTCCATCTGGCCCGTGTCATCCACAAAAGATGCCACCAATCGTCGCCCCCTTTTTTGATCTACGGTCTTTAGGTGAACTATTTTTCCAACAACCTGCACCTCGGCGCTACTGCGTTGCAGCTGGTTTATTTTGTAGTATTGGGTCTTGTCCAAATATCGATTGGGAAACAGGTTTACAAGGTCCCTGTAGGTATGGATGCCCAGTTCCGTCCCTAAGGTTTCGGCCCTGTTGGGCCCAACACCTTTTAGGTATACGATTGGAGTTTGGAGTACGTTGGGATTCATCCGACTAAAATAGGGGTTAACCATTTGCTTGCAAAAGCCTTTTCCCGTTTTTTTTGTATGGATTGGTATGTCCGTTAAGGATTATATATTTGTAACATGAAGCTACGGATTTTTATTGGGTTGCTCTTACTTGGAATTTGTGTCCAGGCCCAACATCAGGATAGGATCCATTTTACTCATGCCGATGTGTCTATTGCCATCGATCCGTACAATCAACTCATAAAGGGTTCGGTTGTTTATGATATTAAGGTAGTTCAAAGTGTGGATTCGGTTTTTTTAGATGCGAAGAATATGCAATTTTCGGCCGTTTTATTGGCGGGCAAAAAGGTGAGATTTTCCAACGACGGGAAATTTTTGACGATCAAAAAGAAATTAAGAAAAGGGAAAGAGTACCAGTTGTCCCTTACGTATAGCGCCACACCCCAGCAGACGGTTTACTTTATTGGGTGGCCACCATCACCGTCCAAACATCCCGATTCGATGCGCGGCCGCAGCCAAATTTGGACCCAAGGCCAAGGCAAATACACCAGTCATTGGCTTCCCAGTTTTGACGATATGAACGAAAAGGTGGAGTTCGATATGGATATTACTTTTAACAAGAACTACGATGTAATTGCCAATGGAGAACTGAGGGATACCCGAGTAACGGACAGCCTCAAAACCTGGTTTTTCGATATGGAACACCCCATGAGCAGTTACCTTTTGGCGTTTGCAATTGGACATTATAAGAGGCAAGAAGCCGTTTCAACGGAGGGTGTACCACTACAAATGTATTATTATCCACAGGATACTTTGGAGGTGGAGCCTACGTATCGCTATTCCAAACGTATTTTTGATTTTATGGTTTCCGAAATCGGGGTGGCCTATCCTTGGCAAAATTACAAACAGATTCCCGTACGGGATTTTCTTTACGCTGGGATGGAAAATACAGGGACAACCATCTTTTCCGATGGGTTAATGATCGACTCCGTCGCCTTTGTTGATCGGAACTATGTGAATGTGAATGCCCACGAGCTGGCCCACCAATGGTTTGGCGATATGGTCACCGAAGTGGATGGTCATCACCATTGGTTGCAGGAAGGCTTTGCAACTTATTACGCCCTCTTGGCCGAGAAGGAAATTTTTGGGGACGCGTATTTTTATTGGAAACTGTACGATTCTGCCCTGGAGCTGCAGAAGCTTTCCAATGATGGAAAGGGGAAGTCCCTGACCGATCCCAAGGCCAGCAGCCTTACCTTTTACGACAAGGGGGCGTGGGCATTGGTGATGCTCAGAGACCTAGTTGGGGATATTGCCTTTAAAAAGGGGATACATAACTATTTAAAGAAGTATCAATTTAAAAATGTGACCATCTCCGACTTTTTGGTTGAAATGGAACGGGCAAGCGGTAAGGATCTATCCGTTTTTAAAGATACTTGGTTAATCGGCACTGCATTTCCCGACGCCCAAACCCGGAAAAAGTTGATGGATGCTTCCCCCTCAATCGCCTCTTTTTATGCCCTGCAGCACGAGATGACGGCTAGTTCGGGCAACGATGGGGCTATCGTTCAACGCTACTGGAAAAACACAAATTCCGGCCTCTTGAAAAAGAGAATTGTGGAAAGGTATCTCAAGACCCTCTCTGCAGACTTTATAAGGCAGGCCTTTGCCAGCGATGATATCGAGATCAGACAGGCGCTAGCCGTAGGCATGGACAAGATTCCGACCGACTTAAAACCTGAATTTGAATCTTTGTTAAACGACAAAAGTTACGTAACCACTGAAAATGCACTCTACAAACTCTGGATCTATTTTCCAGGGGATCGGGGCAAATATTTGGATAGTACCCAGGGTATCGTGGGTTTTGCAAATAAAAATGTACGTTTGCTATGGCTCACCCTGGCCTTATTGACAAAGGACTACCACGAAAACAAAAAACCGGATTATTACAGGGAATTGAGCGGATATACAGCTCCGAGGTATTCGTTTGAAGTAAGGCAGGGGGCGTTTCAATATTTGGATGGGGGGATAGGGTTTTCTGACCAAAACCTAAAGGATTTGATAAACGCATGTATACATCACAATTGGCAATTTAAAAAATACGGGCGTGGTCTTTTGGATAGACTAATGGAAATTCCCAGGTATAAAAAAAGACTGATCCAAATATCCAAAGAACTAAAAGGGAAAGAATTGCGTTATATATCAAATAAACTGGACAAGGAATGAGGGCAATGGTAATTTCCGGTGGTGGCAGCAAGGGAGCCTTTGCGGGGGGGGTGGCCCAGTATTTGGTGCAGGAGCTCAAATACGATTACGACCTGTTTTTGGGAACCTCTACCGGCAGCCTTCTTATTTCGCACCTCGCACTTCAGAAAATTGAAAAAATTAAATCGGTCTATACAGCCGTTGATCAGGATAGTATTTTTAGCAATTGCCCGTTTAAAATTCACCAAAAGTACGGTACAAACAATATAAAGATCCATCACTTAAACGTGCTAAAAAATTTTTACAGCGGGAGTAAAACATTTGGAGAGAGTTATAATCTTCTACATCTAATAAAAAAGACACTCACCGTTGAGGAATTTAATGCGCTTAAGGAAGACTCTGTTGATATAGTGGTAACGGTATCCAATATTTCTTTGAATCAGGTAGAGTATATTTCGATCAACGATTGCACCTATGATGAGTTTTGCGAGTGGATTTGGATTTCCTGTAACTATATCCCCTTTATGACCTTGGTAAAGAAAAATGGATGTGAATATGCCGATGGGGGATTGGGTAGTATGGTGCCCATAGAAGAGGCCATAAGACGCGGAGCAACCATAGTAGATGCCATTATCTTGCAGACCGAAGTTACCTTGTCTAACCGAATGCCATCCAAAAACGTATTTTCATTGCTCACCAATATGTTCGGGTTTATGCTGGATCGTATTGAAAGCCAAAACATTAGGATCGGGAAGTATGTGGCCAAACACAACAATGCGATCATCAATTTTTATTATACCCCCACGGTGCTGACCACCAACTCCCTTATTTTTAATAGGGAAAAGATGACGAATTGGTGGGAGAGCGGATATAATTTTGCCAAGCACAAAAACGTAGAGACTAATCCGATCGAGATAGAATGAGAGCATTGGTCATAAGTGGTGGTGGCAGTAAGGGCGCCTTCGCGGGAGGGGTGGCCCAATATCTTGTGGAGGTAGAAAAGAGGAATTACGACATTTTGGTAGGAACCTCCACCGGTAGTTTGTTGCTTCCCCACTTGGCCCTCAACGATCTTGGAAAACTTTATGACATCTATACCAACGTTAATCAGCTCTCCATTTTTAGTCTAAACCCTTTTATCGTCCGTAAAAAGGGAAATAGGGAATATGTCTCTATAAATTTTCTTGCCTCCCTGCTCCAATTTATTAAGGGAAAAAGGACCTTTGGGGAAAGTAGGGCACTTAAGCGTACAATACGCAGAAATTTTACCATCGAGGAATTCCGGCAGATTCTGGAAAAAGAATCCGAAGTCGTGGTCACGGTTTCCAACCTTTCTAAAAATAGGGTGGAATACAAATCTATTAGGGACTTCAGCTATGAGGAATTCTGTGATTGGATATGGATATCCTGCAATTACATCCCGTTTATGTCTTTGGCCAAAAAGGATGGATTTGAATATGGGGATGGCGGACTGGGATGTGTAGTTCCTATCCAAGAGGCCATACGAAGAGGAGCCACCGAGGTGGATGCGATCATCCTGGAATCGGAAAACATGGATCGCAATAAGGTGCTTGGCAAAAATCCATTTTCGCTAATGTTGAGCATATACGGGTTCGTGTTGGATCAAATAGAATATCGCGATATTTCGGCAGGTATTCTTACCGCGGAACACCAAGGGGTAAAACTAAATCTCTACTATACCCCGACCAGGTTGACCGAGAATTCATTGGTATTCAATAAGAAGTTGATGACTAAATGGTGGCTCCAAGGTTTCAGTTATGCAGAAACAAAATTTATGGAGATTGCCGAACCCTTACCATAATTCCCGGATTTCCTTCTTTATGTAAGAAAGCGCGGTGGTAGAGGGCGATGATTTGTCCATAGTGGCGTTCAAAATATCCTCCCGCAATTTGTCCGCCGTATCCGATTCGCTCATTGCTGTCTTACGGATAGATTGTATAGTTGCGCTTTTGGCCGCTTTTATAATATTCCAACAATCATCGCTCATATAGATCTGTTGTGAGAGGTTGTGGTCGAACTCCTTTTCGATATTGTTTATCAATAAGCTCTCGTATTCATTTTTTTTTGTCGATTTTGGCGCTATACGCACCACCAAACTGGGGATGGAGATCCTTTCTAAAAACAAGGCCATCCGTTCGTAGGCCTGTAGGCGAATGGGGATGGTATTTTTTTGGGTTTCCTTGTGCAATAAGTATCTTCTACGGCCTTCTTCGTTTTTGGTGTGCATTTTAAAAAAATAAAAGGCCACCACTCCCGTGACAACGGCAGGTAATAAATAGGCAAATAATCGTAGGATTTCCTCTCCATTCATGTTTAAATACTTTTAAGGTTGATTTGATTTCCTTCTGGAATGAGTATAAAACGTGTGATTTTTGGAAAAAGTATATCGAAATAGTTTTAGTCCCATGCATTTGGGTTAGCCTTGTTACCCAACGCATAGGGATTCTTAAACCATCTAGCGAAATCTTAAACCACGGGTCATCGGAAGATGCTGCAACGTAGGGTCCTTTGCCGGAAAGACTAAGGAAAATTAGAACTAATTCTTATTTTTCATACTGTTCCAAATATTCAGGTAAAACTCGTTGAATTTCGGGTTTACCCGAATAAAGGTAGAAGTGGCCGTTCCTGGTTTCCCAACTGGAAACAGCCGGTCTTGCGCTACTTGGTAATCCTTATCGAGAATTCCGGCAATAGTGGCTACCCTTTTCGCCGGGAGTTCCCAGCCTTCGGGCCCTTGGCTTTCGATATTAACTTCAAAGGAAGCGTTCTTGTTGACCACATTGGCTATCTTGCCCAAAAAATCCTTCGCCTCTTTACCGGCTATTTCACTTTTTGCACCGGCGCCAAACAAGAAGGCATTTGTCATTATTACGGTTACGGCACCGTTCTCTACCGTAATTTGGGCATCTTCGCCCAAGGTCTTTTTAAAATCGGTGAGTACCAAAAGAGCGGTGGAATCGTTTGCGTTTAAAACATCTTTGATGGCGGTCAGTTGTGCTTCTTTCTGCTTTAGACTGGTCAAGGTTCTGCTTATGTTGTCCGATTTTTCGGTAGAGGCCGCTGTAAAATTATTGAGGTTGTTAAGTAAGGAGGCGTTCGTCTTCTGTACCTCCAACATTTGCTCTTCGAACGCGGTGGCCTTGGCTTCGCTGACCTTCTCGTTTTTCTGGCTTTCGGCAAGCTCGGACTGAACAGACTTGAGCTTGGAATTAAGGTCGTCGATTTCTTTTAGAAGGTCACTTTTTCTCTGTGCATGGACCAAGGTGGTCGCCAACATTAAAAGCAGGACCGGAACTGTAATCTTTTTCATAGTGTAAAACATATTAAGTTGTCATCAAAAATTTTAAAAACAATCTTTATGGTTTATACCCCGGCCACTCTTAAACCCGAATTTCAGCTGGATCAAATTACGCCATGCGGCATTAAAATTTATAGCCCTATCAACGGCTATGCCTCAAAATTTTGCCTTGCATGGAAAAATTTGGATTTGACCCGATTCTCCCGGATTTTATAATAACAGGAGTATAATGGGGCCAAAGCTAGCTATTTTTTAATTTCCCTACAACATTACATCCCTCCCGTCAAAATAGGTGCCCACAGGTGGCGTGGTACGCCAATTCCCGCTCTTGATATCTACATGATCTCCCTCTCCCAAAAAGTCCCGGAAAAGAGTAAGTTACCGAAAAGCTGCGGCTACCCCCTAATTACAACTGGGAACCTATCCGCTTGCAAAAAGGTTAACGTAGGGACTGGGAAGTGGATTTAAAATTGCCAATGCCATCGCGTTGATCGTAAATGTTCATAAATACTAAAATCGTCATTTTTGGAACTGGCATATTATGGTTAATTTCACCCTTTGTTGGAACTATCCCATGAAAAAGTACTTAAAAGAACTCAATGAGGCCCAAAAGGCTCCTGTACTGCATAAAGACGGTCCTCTTATGGTGATCGCGGGAGCGGGTTCGGGTAAGACCCGGGTGCTTACCTACCGTATTGCCTACCTGATGGACCAGGGGGTAGATGCCTTTAATATTCTGGCCCTTACTTTTACCAACAAGGCTGCACGGGAGATGAAGAAGCGTATTGCCGATATCGTGGGTAGTTCCGAGGCCAAAAATCTCTGGATGGGAACCTTTCACTCCGTTTTTGCCAAACTGTTGCGCTTTGATGGCAACAAGCTGGGTTATCCCAGCAATTTCACGATTTACGATACCCAGGATTCCCAACGCCTTATCGCCTCCATCATTAAGGAAATGGGGCTAGACAAGGATATTTATAAATACAAACAGGTACAGAACCGTATTTCGTCCTATAAAAATAGCTTGATCACCGTTAAGGCTTATATGAACAACCCCGAATTGGTCGAGGCAGATGCCATGGCAAAAAGACCCAGGATGGGGGAAATCTACCAAAATTACGTGGATCGCTGTTTTAAGGCCGGGGCCATGGATTTTGATGACCTGTTGTTGCGGACCAATGAATTACTGACACGGTTTCCAGAGGTATTGGCGAAATACCAAGATCGGTTTCGGTATATTTTGGTAGACGAGTACCAAGACACGAACCACTCCCAGTACCTGATCGTCAAGGCACTTTCCGACCGGTACCAAAATATCTGCGTTGTGGGTGATGATGCCCAGAGTATTTATTCTTTCCGTGGGGCCAATATCGACAATATTCTCAATTTTCAGCGAGATTACGACCAGGTGGGTATGTACCGATTGGAACAGAATTATAGATCCACAAAGAATATAGTAAACGCTGCCAATTCTATCATTGCTAAAAACAAGAACCAATTAGAAAAGGTGGTGTGGACCTCAAATGAGGATGGGCCAGCAATAAAATTGCACCGTAGCATTACCGATGCCGAGGAAGGCCGATTTGTGGCGGGATCCATTTTTGAAAACCGGATGCAGCATCAATTGCCCAACGGTAATTTTGCCGTACTTTACCGCACCAACTCCCAATCTAGGGCCATTGAGGATGCCCTTAGGAAAAGGGATATTCCTTATCGAATCTACGGTGGGCTTTCGTTTTACCAGCGCAAAGAGATCAAAGATATACTTTCGTACCTGCGACTGGTCATCAATCCTAAGGATGAAGAAGCCTTAAAGCGGGTCATTAATTTTCCCACCCGTGGAATAGGACAGACAACCGTGGATAGGCTTGTTGTTGCCGCCAACCACTATGGCCGTTCTATTTTTGAAGTGATGGAAAACTTGGATAAGATCGATTTGAAGATAAATTCGGGTACCAAACGTAAGTTGGAGGATTTTGTAACCATGATCAAAAGCTTTCAGATCATGAACGAAGGGGCCGATGCCTTCACGCTTTCCGAACATGTGGCCAAAAAAACAGGAATTTTGTTGGAGTTTAAAAAGGATGGTACCCCGGAAGGTATTGCCAAGATGGAGAATATCGAAGAACTTCTAAACGGAATCAAGGATTTTGTGGAAGGGCAAAAGGAACTCGCGGACGCTACGGGAAATATCTCCGAGTTTTTGGAGGATGTTGCCCTGGCCACCGATCTGGACAAGGATACGGGAGACGATGACCGGGTGGCGTTGATGACCATCCACCTTGCCAAGGGTCTGGAATTTCCTTATGTATATATCGTGGGCATGGAAGAGGATCTCTTTCCTTCGGCCATGAGTATGAACACCCGGAGCGAACTGGAGGAGGAACGACGCTTGTTCTATGTGGCACTTACCCGTGCAGAGAGACAGGCCTATCTTACCTATGCTCAGAACAGATATCGATGGGGTAAATTGGTAGATGCGGAACCTAGCCGATTTATCGAGGAAATCGATGAAAAGTTTCTGGAAAACCTCACCCCCGTAGAAAATTATCGCTTTAAACCCTTGATAGATTCCGATATTTTTGGGGAGGTCGATAAAAGTAGGTTCCGACAGGAAAAACCAAGAAATGGAGCTCCGCCCCCCGATAGCCATCGGGGTAATTTGAGGCCCAATGAGAAGCAATTGCGCAAACTTCGCAAATTGAAACCGCAACTAGCGACCCCCGTTGGGAACAAGAACGCGGTAGATCCAAACCTTGCGGAAGGGTCCCTGGTAAACCATACCCGATTTGGCCGTGGGAAGGTATTAAAGATTGAAGGTGCCGGAAATGATAAAAAGGCCGAGATCCAATTTGATCAAGGAGATGTCAAAAAATTACTGCTGCGGTTCGCCAAGTTGGAGTTGATTTCTTGATTTCGATTATTGGACAATATGGTTTTTGGCCGGATTGCCGGAACTCCATCAGCATTTATCGGTATGTCACCTTAGGACTAATTGCCAATTGAAAGCAACGGTTTAAATCCCTCCTAGAAGACCTGCCCTTACCTTTTGGGCGGGGAGAGAGGGCGATGACCCTTTCAAGGAGGTATTTGCCGGTCTACACCTTAGCCGTAATTATTACATTTAATCATTATATTTGAAAAGTTTAGACAAGTTCATGACCAAACCCCATCCAAGTTAAAATTCCTATGCAAAAAATACATTTATTGGGCATTGCGCTTCTTACAGTAGCGTGTTCCACCGAGCCGAAAATACCGACCGAAACCCCATTGGTAAAAAGGGACACCGTAAACGTGGTCCAAAGGTCAAACGAAATTCGTCAAAATACGGCCGCCAAGGTTGCGGATGGATTAACATTGTCTCTCTGGGCATCGGATTCCTTGGCACCAGATCCGATTGCCTTGTCTATCGACGATCAGGGAGATGTCTTTCTTACCAGGACCAATCGGCAAAAGAATTCGGAGTTCGATATTCGTGGACATCAGGATTGGATGACCGAATCTATCGGTTTAAAATCCGTTGAGGAACGAAGGGCTTTCCTGCATAAAACCTTCGCCCCAGAAAGAAGCGAGGAGAACCAATGGTTAAAAGACCTAAACGGGGACGGGATACACGACTGGAAAGACCTTACCGTAGAGCGGGAAGAGATCTGGAAGCTCGAAGATACCGACGCTGATGGTCATGCGGATAAGGCTTCCCGGATTTTTAACGACCTGCACGACGAAGTAACCGATGTCGCAGGGGCCTTACTGGTAAGGAAAAATGATGTTTTCTTGGGGGCGGGTCCAGATATGTGGCGTTTAAAAGATAAGAACGGGGACGGGGTATTGGAAGACAAAACTTCGATTGCCCATGGATTTGCCGTCCATATTGGTTTCGGCGGCCACGGCATGTCCGGTGCCATAGAGGGCCCGGATGGCAAAATCTATTGGGGGATTGGGGATATCGGCGCAAATCTCACCGCCTTGGACGGAAGTACCTATGAATACCCCAATGAAGGGGTAATCGTGAGATCTAATCCCGATGGCAGCAATTTTGAAGTTTTCGCACACGGGCTTAGGAACACCCATGAATTTGTTTTTGACGAATATGGCAATATAATAAGTTCGGACAATGATGGCGATCATCCGGGGGAGAGTGAGCGGTTGGTCTATATCGTAGAGGGTTCGGATGCGGGATGGAGGGCCAATTGGCAATATGGAAAATATACAGACCCAAAGAACAACGGGTACAATGTATGGATGGACGAAAACATGTACAGTCCCCGTTGGGACGGGCAAGCCGCCTATTTTATTCCTCCCATCAGGAACTACCATAACGGGCCAACCGGTATGGTCTATAACCCGGGTACCGCTTTGGGTTCTAAATGGAAAAATAGCTTTTTCCTCGTTGAGTTTGTCGGCAACCCCACCCGTTCCCATATTTGGAACTTCACGTTAAAACCAGATGGGGCATCATTTGCGCTAGACAAGGAAAAAGATGTTTTAAGTGGTATTCTGCCTACGGGAATCCGTTTTGGCCCGGATGGGGCACTTTATGTGGCCGATTGGATCAATGGGTGGAATACCAAAAATTACGGTAGGGTATGGAAATTGGACGTAGACGCAGCGGATAACGACTTAGCAGCGGAACGGTCTAAAACGAAAAGCCTAATGCAACTAGATTACGGTGAACAATCCGTTGATGCATTGTACAACCTACTTTTTTACGTTGATATGCGCATACGCCAAAAAGCCCAATTTGAGTTGGTAAAGCGTGGAAAGAAGGGAGGCGAAGCTTTTAAGAAGGCCATCGAACAAAGACAAAATCAACTGGCACGCATACATGGTATTTGGGGCTTGGGCCAATTGGCCGCCCGTGACATCGCTTATGCGGAGAATATTATACCCTTGCTCCAAGACGTAGACCCCGAGATTATAGCACAAGCGGAAAGAGTAATCGGGGACGTAAAATACGACCAAGCCGGCACTCAACTTATTCCATTATTGGAGAATAACAACGCCCGTGTACAGTTTTTTGCTGCCCAGGCCTTGGGGCGAATTAAGTTTAAGGAAGCGGTTACCCCATTATTGACCATGTTGGAAAAAAACAATGGCAAGGATCTTTATCTGAGATATGCAGGGGTATTGGCCTTATCGCGTATTGGGGAGGTAGACCCCATTATCGCCTTGACGGAAAACCCGAACAAGACCTTGCGATTGGCAGCGGTTTTGGTACTCAGGAAACTGGGAAATCCCAATGTGGCCAAATTTTTAAACGACGAAGATGAATACATTGTAACCGAGGCCGCCAGGGCCATTAACGATGATCTGTCCATTGAACCCGCACTGCCACAATTGGCGGCCGTATTGGGCCAAGATAAATTTATATCGGAACCGTTGATGAGAAGAGCCATCAATGCCAGTCTAAGGGTGGGAGGGGATAAGGAAATGAACCTACTTATCGCTTTTGCCAACCGTAAGGACGTCCCTACGAAGCTAAGGGCAGAAGCGTTGGCCACTTTGGGCACATGGGCAAATCCTTCCCCATTGGATAGGGTAGACGGAAGATATAGAGGAGAAATAAAACGGGATGCCAGTGGGGTAGTTGCCCAGGTAAAGGCAAATATGAAAAATTTTCTACGGGAAAAAGACCCGGAGGTCTTGGTCGCTATTGCCGAGATGCTGGGCAACCTCGGCATTTCCGATTACAATTCCGATTTGGCCCACCTATTTTCTTCGGACACAAACCCGGATGTAAGATCGGCAATGCTCACCGCCTTGGGAAAACTAAACTACAAGGATATGGAAACTTTGGTGAGACAAGGAATGGGAGACAAGGATCAAGAAGTGCGTACCACAGCGGTGAGCTTTATCAGTAATCTGGACATTCCCAAAGAAAAACTGCCTGCCGTTGTCGACCCGATTTTTAAGACCGGAAGCACTAGGGAGCAGCAAGAAGTACTCCATGTTTTGGGTACATTGCCGATTGAAAAAAGCGCGTCTGTATTGGAAGGACTTATCGATCAATGGACCCAAGGTAAGCTGTCGCCGGACGTGACCTTGGATCTTATGGAGGCGGTGAATGCTACTAAATCGGAGGCTTTGATCGCCAAGTTGGCCCCCTTGGAGAAGAAAGGAACAACGGTAGATGCATACAAGGAAACGCTTTATGGTGGAAACGGTCGAAACGGATGGATCTACTTTATGAATAACAGTGCGGGTCAATGTGCGCGCTGCCATTCCATTAACGGACAAGGAGGTACCGTAGGGCCTCCGTTGCAGCATATTGGTTCTATATTGAGCCGGGAACAAATATTACAGGCATTGATAGAGCCCAGTGCCCGATTGTCCCCGGGTTATGGATCCGTTTCCTTGGAGCTCAAGGACGGACAAAAAGTGACCGGTATCCTGCTGGAAGAGCACAAGGACGAATTGATCCTTCAAACGTCGCAGGCCGAGCCATTGGAGGTTCCAATGGCCAGAATAGTAAAACGCACCAATATCCCGTCCAGTATGCCTCCGGTGGGCGACGTTATGTCCAAACGGGAGATTCGGGATATGGTAGAGTTCTTGGCGAATATGAAGTAAAGGCTGTTAATAATACGTATCGATAAACGTCTATGATTTAATCGAGTTATCCAAGAGATCCAGACCGATTCAGCCGTTTCCTCCGTTGCTATAAAAGGTGTATTCGTGAGGAACATCCAGTTCTTGCAGCTCGGCGTTAAGGATAGACCCTTGGGAAACGTGGATCAGTGGATCTTGTGCCCCATAATAAAGAATGGCGGGTGGCTAGTTTATTTAAGCAAAAGCACAAAAGTAATACTTAAGGTATGGCGGAGTTTATTAAAATATATCCGGAAAACCCCAATCCCAAAGAGATTAAAAAGGCCGTAGATATTCTTCGAAGCGGAGGTTTGGTCATTTATCCCACGGATACGGTCTACGGTTTGGGCTGTGATATCACCAAAACCAAAGCTTTGGAGCGGATCGCAAGGATTAAGGGAATTAAGCTCGCCAAGGCCAATTGGTCCTTTATTTGCGCGGACCTCAGCAACCTATCCGACTACGTACGGCAAATAGATACCCGTACCTTTAAAATATTAAAGCGGGCACTGCCGGGCCCCTATACTTTTATCCTGCCAGGGAACAATAGCCTGCCAAAGGAATTTAAGAAGAAAAAGACCGTCGGGATCAGAGTCCCGGACAATGCGGTAGCGCGTACTTTGGTGGCCGAACTGGGAAATCCGATCGTTTCGACATCCATCCACGATGAGGACGAGCTATTGGAATACACCACCGACCCGGAACTTATTTTCGAAAAATGGGAAAAATTGGTAGATTTGGTAATCGATGGAGGGTATGGTGATAACGTAGCATCTACCGTAATAGACCTTTCGGGACTAGAGCCCATTGTCATTAGGGAGGGCAAGGGAAGCCTCGATATTTTATAGGCAGTGAATATCCGGTACAAAAAAAGCCCCGACAATTACTGTCGGGGCTTTTCTTATCTCGGTCGTCGTATTAGTTTATTTTAGGATCTTTCATACCCTCTTCGATCATACTGTAGAACTGATCGATCTTTGGAAGTACCACGATACGCGTTCTTCTGTTTTTCGCCCGGTCGGCGGCGTTGTCATTGGGAGCCAATGGAATATACTCGCTTCTACCCGCGGCGGTCATGCGCTTGGGATCTACGCCGTAATCGTTTTGGAGTATCCTTACGATAGAGGTAGCGCGTTTTACGCTCAAGTCCCAGTTGTCCAACAAGACCCCTTTTCTATAGGGAACATTATCGGTATGGCCTTCCACCATAAATTCAAAATCGGGCTTGTTGTTAACCACCTTGGCTACCTTGCCCAAAACTTCTTTGGCACGGCTTGTTACGTTATAGCTACCGCTGCTAAACAATAACTTATCGGAAATGGAAACAAATACTACACCCTTCTCAACACTGATTTCGATATCGGTGTCGTCCAAATTTCCAAGAACTCCCTTTAAACTTTGTACCAAGGATAGGTTTACGGAATCCCTTCTGGTTATGGCATTCTGTAACTTTCTTATGGTGAGGTCTTTTTCTTGAAGGCTTTCCAAAGATTTCTCCAAGTTCTCCGCACCTTTGGAAGTAAGGGTGGTTAGGTTGCCCATATTATTGATAAGCTCCTGATTGTTGGCCTTCAGGAAATTGTTCTGATCCTCCAGTGCTTTTAGTCTGGAATCGTTCATCGCTTTCTCCGCTAAACAATCGTTTAATTTTACCGTTGCTGAATTCAACAAATCCTGAGTCTGTTTTTGTTTAGACTCTAAATCTGCATATTTTTTTTGCGATACGCATGAGGACAACAACAGGGCAGCCCCCAAACATCCTAAAATAATTTTCTTCATAATCGTATTTAAATAATTTATTATAAACTGTTCGTTATTCGCAGGCAAAATTAGCCAAAATGTAATGCTCTTAGAGCGTAAATTAGTTAATCTTTTACTAAAATGTTAAATTTCTTGATATGATTTACGAAATGGGACCAAACGATGGATTTTGTAGCGTAG
This sequence comes from Cerina litoralis, assembly GCA_022008415.1. Lineage (GTDB taxonomy): Bacteria > Bacteroidota > Bacteroidia > Flavobacteriales > Flavobacteriaceae > Cerina > Cerina litoralis. The sequence goes on along the minus strand of JAIRBC010000010.1, from coordinate 117,390 downwards.
TACTTTAGCATAAAATTAGCTTTTTCGCGCTTGTGGTACATTTTACTAAAATTTCTATAGAAACTGGCATGCGCTCTTACAATTGCAAAGCAATGGTTCCCCTTTAGCTGAAAAATAAATCGCAGTCCGGCGATGGCATCCAGCACCAATCGCATAAATATTATGGGAAAGGCCTTTTTTCGAGGTAGGTTTTTGGTGATGGAATATAGCGAATTCCTAAAATTGAGATACGTTTTTTTTGGGTTCATGTTGCTCAACGTGGAACCGCCGAGGTGAAACACATGGGAAGTCCCTACATAATGAACCTTATACCCATGGTTTTGTGCCCTCCAACAAAGGTCTACCTCTTCCTGATGGGCAAAATAATCTTCGTCAAAGCCACCCAGGATCCTAAAAACATCACTTTTGATAAACATACAGGCCCCCGTGGCCCAAAAGATTTCAGTGATATCGTCGTACTGGCCATGGTCCTTTTCCAAGGCTTGAAAAATACGCCCTCGACAGAAGGGGTAGCCCAGTTGATCGATAAATCCTCCGGCTGCACCGGCGTACTCAAAATAATCCCTGCGTTTCAGGTCAAGGATTTTGGGCTGGATAATGGCGGTTTGCGGAAAATTGGAAAAAGCTTTTATGATAGGCCCCAACCAATCTTTGGTGACTTCTACATCGGAGTTTAACAGGCAAAAGATATCTGCTTCCACCGATTTTAGGGCATCGTTATATCCTTTTGAAAATCCACCGTTGATCGGGTTCTGGATAATTTTTATGGATGGATAGGTGGTTCTTACAAACGCCACGGAATCATCGGACGAGGCGTTGTCCGCAACATAGATGTCGGCATCGCCGGAATTTTCTAGGACAGATGGCAGGTATTCCCTTAACAGGGCTTCCCCGTTCCAATTGAGTATGACGATCGCTATTTTTGGCATTGAAACAAGGCCGGTTTCATTTCGGCCAGAATCGATTTTATATAAATTATGTTACTGCCAGCGTTAAGACAGGCTATAAGTTCCCATTTGTTTTGAAGCCCACAAATTAACGGCTAAAATCAGGAAGTTGCCTTAAAAATGTATATTTTTCTTCCTCAAAGTCCATTTTGCAATAAAAATGCTCCAATCCGTTGCTTACCATGAGGTAATTGGCCCTTAAATTCATGTTGTATATCGCAATCTGATCAAAAACCGTCTGGTTGATCTTGGTTTCGGGCGATTTGCACTCCACCAATACTTCAATACTCGCATCCGGATTGAAGACCACTATATCATATCTTTTTTTTAGGTCGTTTAGTTTTAGTTGCTTTTCAACATTGACGAGGCTTCGAGGGTAATTTTTGTCATAGATCAAATGATGGACGATATGTTGCCGCACCCATTCCTCCGGTTGGAGCACAACAAATTTTTTACGGATCACATCAAAAATGTGGATTTTATTTTCGCTATTTTTGAGACGAAAGCTATAAGTGGGAAAGTTCAATTGCCGCATGGCGCAAATTTGATGATTTTTTTTGGATGGACGAAGTAAAGCAAATCGTTACCGATATTAGGAATGGGAAAATCAGTCCCGTTTATTTTCTTTATGGAGAGGAGCCCTATTACATTGATAAAATATCGGAATATATAGAAAAGAACGTCCTTACCGAAGAGGAGCGCGGGTTTAACCAAATGGTGCTATACGGCAAAGAAGTGATCATTGAGGCTATAGTGGGCAATGCCAAGCGCTTTCCCATGATGGCCGATCGGCAAGTGATCATCGTAAAGGAAGCCCAACACCTTTCCCGCACCATAGACAACCTAAGCCAATATGTAGACAATCCACAGCCTACTACGGTCTTGGTGCTTTGTTATAAATACAGCAAACTGGACAAGCGAAAAAAACTGTATAAATCGGTTCAAAAAAAAGGGGTTCTATTTGAAAGCAAGAAGCTCTATGAAAATCAGGTTTCGGACTGGATTCGCAAAATATTGCAGGGCAAGGGATATCAAATTGCCCCAAAGGCCGCAATATTATTGGTAGAGTTTTTGGGAACCGATCTGAGCCGGATAAATAATGAATTGGAGAAGTTGCAATTGGTGGTGCCAAAGGGAAGGGAGATTACCCCGTCGGACATCGAAGAACATATAGGGATAAGCAAGGATTATAATAATTTTGAATTGAAGAAGGCCATTGGGGAACGCAACGTGGTAAAGGCTACCCGGATCATTCAATATTTTGCCCAAAATCCAAAGGACAACCCCTTTGTGGTCACCGTTTCCCTGTTGCACAACTTTTTTTCCCAATTGCTGCAATACCATGGACTTGCCGATCATTCTCCTAAAAACGTGGCCAGTGCTTTGCGGATCAATCCCTATTTTGTAAATGAATTCCAAACAGCCGCAAGAAATTACCCCATGAAAAAAGTGAGCCATGTTATTTCCCAATTACGGGAGCTAGACCTTAAAGGGAAAGGGGTAGGGGCCTACAACATGACCAATTCGGACCTGCTCAAGGAACTTTTGGTAAAAATAATATAGACCCCGATCGGTGCTATTTCTTGTCGAAACTGTATTTTCCTGGCCCCAACAAATATATCAAGACAAAAAAAGTGAGGAAAAGCAGCGCCAATTCCTTAGATTTAAACGTATCGTTGGCGTGATGTACAAAAGAGATTACCGCCATCATGATTATGGTGGGAATCGTTGCCCAACGGGTCCGGATTCCCAAAATTACAAGTACGGGACAAATAACTTCCCCGATAACCGCAAGGAAAAGGGAAGGGGCGGCACCAATTCCAATGGGATCTGCAAATTCTAGGTTGCCACCGAGGATTTTTTGCAGTTTGGGAATTCCATGGGTAAGCAACATGAGTGACGGGACAACACGCAGTATGGCCAAAGCGACATCATTCTTTACAGTATTTTTCATGGATCAAAGTAATTAACGATTAATATAGTTAAGTTAAGGGGTCTCTGTAACCGAGGCGTTGTTCGGGGTTGCCGATCAGCGCAATTTTGGGTAATCTACAGGGTTGGATTCGTGCATTATCGCATAAACTTTTTCAAAAATATCTTCGGCATTGGGCTTGGAGAAATAGTCTCCGTCCGTCGCATAGGCTGGCCTATGTGCTTTGGCGGTAAGGGTTTGGGGAGCACTGTCTAAATAAGAATACCCTCCCTGCTTCTCCACAATTTCCTGAACGAGGTAAGCGGAACAGCCCCCGGGAACGTCCTCATCAATAACGAGCAACCGGTTTGTCTTTTTAATACTTTTCACCGTGTCGTGTCGCAGGTCGAAAGGAAGTAAGCTTTGTGCGTCAATAACTTCGGCGTCTATACCCACCTGTTGTAGCTCACGGGCCACCTGGACCACAATTCTAAGGGTAGATCCGTAAGAGACCAACGTAATGTCCGTGCCCTTACGGACAGTTTCCACCACCCCGATCGGGGTACAGTTTTCCCCCAGATTTTTGGGCTTGGCCTCCTTGAGACGATATCCGTTGAGACTTTCGATCACCAATGCGGGTTCGTCGCTTTTCATCAAGGTGTTGTAGAATCCGGCAGCTTTGGTCATATCCCTGGGAACCAAAATATACATTCCCCTCAAGAGGTGGATCAGTCCCCCCATAGGCGAACCAGAGTGCCAAATACCCTCTAATCTGTGCCCTCTGGTACGTACGATCAGTGGGGCCTTCTGCTTACCGACGGTTCTGTATAACGTGGTGGCAAGGTCGTCGCTCATGGTCTGTATGCCATAAAGTATGTAGTCCAGATACTGTATTTCTGCAATGGGTCGCAATCCCCTAAGTGCCAACCCAATTCCCTGTCCAATAATCGTGGTTTCCCTGATTCCCGTATCCGAGACCCGCAATTTTCCATATTTTTTCTGGAGTCCTTCCAGGCCTTGATTTACGTCTCCGATGGCTCCGCTATCTTCCCCGAAAATCAGTGCTTCGGGGTATTTGGCAAATAGCTTGTCAAAATTGTCGCGTAATATAACCCTTCCATCCACCATTTCGGGCTCAGAGGTGTAGCTCGGCTTTACCTCTTGGACGGCAGTGGCCCTGTTCGGCAATTCATTGTACAGATGGGAACTATACTTCGGTTCCATTTCCTTGAAGAACAGATCGATCCATTTGGAAAGTTCTAATTTCTCGGGTGAAGTCTCTCCCAATAGATATCGCAAGGATTTTCTGGCCTTGGAGGCCAGATCTTTTTTGGACGGCTCTTCAATAGCGATAAGGTCGTTCTTAATTTTTGTGATAAAGCTCCTGTTTGGACTGTTGGTGGCAAGAGTGTCCAGTATTCCCACTAAGGACTTCTTTCTTTGTTTAAGAGGTTCAATAAATTCGTCCCAAGCTTCTTTCTTCGCATTTCTAACCTCTCTTCTTATGGATTTTTCCAGCGCTTTTAGTTCCTCCTCGGTAGAGATCCCGTTTTCCAATATCCATTCCTTAAATCGCTTGTTGCAATCGTTTTCCTTTTCCCATGCCAATTGTTCCTCGCTCTTGTAGCGTTCGTGCGAGCCCGATGTGGAATGTCCTTGGGGCTGGGTCAGTTCCGTTACGTGTATAATTACAGGGACATGTTCTTCCCTGGCAATATCGGAGGCATTTTCATAGGCATGGATCAAAGCGGTATAGTCCCAACCTTTTACTTTTAAAAGTTCATAGCCGTTGTTTGTGTCGTCTCGCTGAAAACCTGATAAAATTTCGGAAATGTCCTCTTTTGTGGTCTGATATTTCGCGGGCACGGAAATACCGTATCCATCGTCCCAAATACTGATTACCATAGGAATTTGTAGCACCCCGCCAGCATTTAAGGCTTCGAAAAAGTGACCTTCACTGGTGCTGGCATTGCCAATGGTGCCCCAGGCCACCTCGTTGCCATTCTGGGAAAATTTTCCCGATTCGGTCAACTCTAGATGTCTGTATATTTTTGAAGCTTGGGCCAGTCCCACTAGACGTGGCATTTGACCCGCCGTACAAGAAATATCCGCGCTGCTGTTTTTTTGCGCCGTAAGATCTTTCCAACTGCCATCCTCGTTTAGGCTATGGGTGCCAAAATGTCCTCCCATTTGCCTTCCTGCACTCATGGGTTCCTTGTCCAGGTCGGTCGTGGCGTATAATCCGTGGAAGAAATCCTTAGGTTTAAAAAGACCCAGTGCCATCATAAAGGTCTGGTCCCGGTAATAGCCACTGCGGAAATCGCCATCCTGAAAGGAACGGGCCATGGCCAACTGCGGCAGCTCCTTGCCATCTCCAAAAATTCCGAACTTAGCCTTGCCCGTAAGCACTTCCCTGCGACCTAAAAGACTGCACTCCCTACTTGTAACGGCAATTTCATAATCCTTAAGGATTTGATTCTTAAAATCATTGAAGGAAATGTCGTTACTAGTTTTGGGTTCGGATTTCATTGGGAGTCAACATTTTCAACAAAAATATCAAATATGGATGATCCCTGCAATTCAGGGCGGTCGTAACCACATAAAAGTTATCACTTTTTATCATTGAACCGGTTCAGTTAAAAAATTCGGACAACCATAAAAAACCTTAGAACCATTGTCTGTTAAAGAGCCCCAATAGGGTTTTGGGACTTAAGGTCACTACAAAGCGTATTTTTTCGAGATAGTTGGGTTGCGCTATTTCCCATCCGTTGTTGGAGTACATCGGAAAATACAGTTCAAAATAATCGGTGACCAAATTTAACCGTATACCGGAATCATATACGAAGTGGGTGTTTTGGTTCTTGTTTTTTACAAAACCCAGGTCTCCGTAGAGTTCGATCCAACGCCACACGCTAACACTTGCATTTGTTGTGGCGATCCAATCATTGGCGTAGGGATAGGCCAATTTGGATTTGAATCCTCCCTCCGCTATAATGATCTGTTGACTTGAGATTCCCGAATCTTCCGACCGTCCAATGTAGCTGTAATCAAAAAGATAATCGGTAGGACGATCTAATGCAAAGCTAAAGTAATCGGAATCCGTTGTGTTTCTCAGGAACTTGCCTGCAAAGAACCTAAAATTGAACTGCATGTTGTTGTCAAAGAGCCTTCGGTATTCCATATTGAAGGCTATTTTGGTGAATTGGCTAGACTGTTGTGCATCGGCAAACCAGGAAAAATAATTTATGATCCCGTTATTTGTCTTTATAAACCGGGCATCAAAAACGCTATAATCTGGATCAGTATCTATATTTAACGCCTCGTTTACATTCCTAAATACGTTTACGTACCTAAAAATTAGGGCACTTCTCTTATTGGACCTAAGGTCGTCCGGTCTCCAACCAAACCCGATCGAGGGGGTTATCGTTGAATAGCGGGAATGGACCTGGAAAAAGGAGGTAGACCCGTGAAGGGAGTAGTTGGTTACATAGAACCCTGTTTTGCCGTGATAGTGACGGTAATTTACTCTCCCATATCCCACGAACGATTTTTCCTTGGGGGCATAGGAAGGGGATACATCCCATTGAAAGGGTTTTTCCAGAAATGTTTTGTTGTGGATCCTTAATCCCGGGGATAGACCATCGTAAATATTAAAGCTAAGGACGGGTACATAAAAGATTTGGTTGTAATAGGGGTCTTCGATATCCTTGTAAAATTGGAACTTTAATTTTTTGTTGCTCGAAAAGAATCCGTTCAAGGTCTTCCAATTATCCCTTTGGTTGTACTCCGGTATAATTTGATCGTAGTTCAGGACCAATCGGTCTTCGTCTAGTCTTGGAATCTTAATCGTTTTCTGGGTGGTAATATCGGGAAACCAATATTTGGACACCACGGTATCGTTTTGGATACCGAATAGGGAGATCGGAACATTGGTCCCTTGTTTGTTTTTAATGGTGACTTCTAAGGAATCCGGGGTTTTTATGACCTTGTTTATCTTAAAATCTATTTTTTTATCGGTGGTCACGTACTCGTTAAAAAACCAATGGATATCCTTATTGGTAGATCGTTCCAAGATGTCTTCGAAATCCTTTGGGGTAACCGGTTTTAAACTGTAGGTCTTGTAAAAAGTCTTGATTCCCTCGTCTATCTTACCTTTTTCAATATAATCCGACAAATAGGCCAATCCCAACCCTGCTTTGTACGGATTGGCAATTTTTTGATTGAACTTGATCAACGAGTCATTGGACACGGATAATGCCTGGTCTAGGTTCTTCCGTGCCGTAAGCGTGTAAAGAAGCGGGTATTGCTCGTTAAAATCCACTTGGGCCAAATGGAAACTTCTCAAACCCCATATTTTAGACAGTTTGCCCAAAAGCTTTTGGTCTGGATAATAAGTTTCCACATAATGGAACAAAAGATAGTTGACTATGGCATCGTTCACCCATTCTTCCTTTCTGGGATTCAAGAACATGGTTTCCCGCATCCAGCTATACAGGGCTGTCTTTAAGAATTTCATCTCAAACTGAAACTGTTCCCCATAGGGCCTTATAAAGGATGGCAATTGGTTGATACCGTACAACGGATTTTTATCGTAATCCAATTCGCTCACCAATAGTTGTTGGTGGGGGTAATTCCCGAGGTTTTTATCTAGAAATTCCGAAATCTTAAGTATGGACACCCCTCTTAGCACCTCCTCGTATTTGACGGCCTCGATGTCGGTTACCGCGGTTAAGGTAGGTGTTACGTGGGTCGTAAATTTTTTGGTGGGGCTCAGAATAATCTCACAACTTTTGCGGTTGTTACCTTTTAACGTCGCCTGTTGCGTACTTATAAATTTGGTGTTTCCGATATCGTCAAAATTGGTGGTGAGATAAAGCCTTTCCGGATAGGTAAAATCGATCACGGTATTGGTTATTCCCGTATAAAGGTCTTCTAAATTCACGTTGGAATACAGTTGCCATTCCCCGTTGTATACCGCCGGGGTAAGGTACCAATCTTTGAGGTAATAGCCGTTCCACCGGTCATAACCGTAAGGAGTATATTTATCCGGGGGCAATTTTACATTGTAGGTAAGGAATATTTTTACGGAATCCTGGGGCGGAAGGGCTTGGTTCAATTTAAACCTTATAAGATCTACCTCCGGGGTGCGTTCCCATTGTAGACCCCTGTATTCATTATCCACGGCACTTATCATTTGCGTATGCCCGCGATCTTTTTCCTTGGCGAGGTGCAGGCTCTTCTTGAACTCCTCTTCCAACCGTCGTGCCAATGGTGTTTTTTTGTTGGCGTAAGCATTGGCCCAATCATTGAAATACAGGTTGGTGAGGGTATCTTGGGAATCGTTGACGTAAATGAACTCTTGTTGAATACCAATTTCTTGGGTGTCCCCGTCCAAAGTGGCAATTACCCGGTTCAGGTGCTGCCCGTTTATGGTTAGAAATCCCAGCATGGCACACAGACAACTTAATATATTGGGAAAAGTTTCAATTTTGTTTTGGAGCATGTGAAAACTAGAAATTGGGACTAAATATACGTTCTTTATAGAAGGCATCGATAATTTCCACCACTTCTTCTTCCGTATCCGCAAGGGTGACGAGGTCCAAATCGTGGGGACTGATATTGCCCATGGTCAACATGGTTTGTTTTATCCATTCGAGAAGGCCTTTCCAATAATCGGAACCTACCAAAACGATGGGGAATTTTTCAATTTTATTGGTTTGTATCAGGGTAATGGCCTCAAAAAGTTCGTCCAAAGTACCAAACCCGCCGGGCATTACCACAAAACCCTGTGAATACTTTACGAACATAACCTTGCGAACAAAAAAATAATCGAAATCCAAGCTTTTATCCGAATCGATATAGGGATTGTAGTGCTGCTCGAACGGCAGGTCTATATTGAGACCTACGGAGGTCCCGCCCGCTAGATGGGCGCCCTTGTTCCCAGCTTCCATAATACCGGGACCTCCACCAGTGATGATGCCGTACCCCGCCTCCGCAATACTTTTTGAGATCTTCACGGCCAGTTCGTAATAGTGGTCGCTTTCCTTGGTGCGGGCAGACCCGAAAATGGAGATACAGGGACCGATGACACTGAGTTTTTCATAGCCGTTGACAAATTCGCCCATGATCTTGAAAAGGGCCCAGGAATCATTGGTCTTAATTTCGTTCCATCCTTTGTGGTGTTGTTCTTTTCTCATATTGTGATTTATGGTTTCCAAGGTAACGGTTCTGGGTGCAGTTTTCAATTTATTTCACCCTTGACACCTCACTTGCTTTCTGGCGCTGCTCGCTGGTTTAATATTCGGGGATTATCTGTGCACAATGGTTTCGGCCCGCTGTTCACTGCCTTTTTTTGCCATTTCCCGATGCTTGTTCAACTCCTGCATCAAAAACTTTGCCGTATAGCTCTTTTTATCCCGTGCCACTTCCTCCGGGGTACCCCTGGCTACTATTTTACCGCCCTCTCGGCCCCCTTCGTACCCGATATCCAGAATATAATCCACCATTTTTATAACATCCATATTGTGTTCTATGACGAGAACGGTATTGCCTTTGTCCACCAGCTTGTTCAATACTTCCATGAGTACCCGTATGTCCTCAAAATGCAGTCCGGTGGTAGGTTCATCGAGTATATAAAAAGTGTTACCCGTATCCCTTTTAGACAGTTCCGTGGCCAGTTTTATTCGTTGTGCCTCGCCACCGGAAAGGGTCGTGGATTGTTGTCCAAGGGAAATATACCCTAACCCGACGTCTTGGATGGTCTTTAATTTTCGATAGATCTTGGGAATGTTTTCAAAGAATTCCACAGCTTCGTTGATGGTCATTTCCAAAACGTCGGCTATAGATTTGCCCTTGTATCTAATTTCCAGGGTTTCCCTGTTAAAGCGCTTGCCGTTACAGGTTTCACATGCTACATAAACATCGGGCAGAAAGTTCATTTCTATCACCCTTAGCCCTCCACCCTGGCAAGTTTCGCAACGTCCTCCTTTCACGTTAAAGCTAAATCGACCTGGTTTATAACCTCTTATTGCCGCTTCGGGGGTTTTGGTAAAGAGACTTCTTATTTCGCTGAAAACTCCCGTGTAGGTGGCCGGGTTGGAGCGCGGAGTTCTACCGATAGGCGATTGGTTGATATCGATTACCTTGTCTACAAACTCCAGACCCGTAATCTTTTTGTAGGGCATTGGTTTTTTTACACCGTTAAAATAATGGGCGTTCATGATCGGGTAAAGCGTTTCGTTTATCAAGGTAGATTTTCCACTGCCCGAAACTCCCGTTACCCCGATCATTTTCCCCAGCGGAAATGCTGCGGAAATATTTTTGAGGTTGTTGCCCGAACACCCTGTTAGGACGATGGCATTACCGTTTCCTGGCCTTCTTCTTTTGGGCACGGGAATTTCCCTTTTACCGGTTATATAATCGGCTGTAAGGGTGTTGTGATTTTTGAGGTCGCTAGGTGTACCTTGAGAAATGATTTCCCCTCCATGTCTCCCCGCTCTTGGACCAATGTCGATCACATGGTCGGCATTTTCTATCATATCCCTGTCGTGTTCCACCACGATAACGGAATTTCCGATATCGCGTAAGGACTGCAGGGATTTTATAAGCCGACGGTTGTCCCGCTGGTGCAATCCAATGCTGGGTTCGTCCAAAATATACAGCACCCCCACTAATTGGGAACCTATTTGGGTGGCCAACCGAATGCGCTGTGCCTCACCTCCAGAAAGGGATTTGGAACTCCGGGACAAAGAGAGGTAGTCCAGGCCCACATCCAATAAGAATCGGAGTCTTACCTTGATTTCTTTTAAGATCTCTTCGGCTATCTTCTGCTGGTTCGTATCCAGTTTTGGGAATAGCCCGTCAAAAAAAATGGCCAGCTCGGAAATGTCCATTTGGGATAGTTCTGCTATGTTCCTTTGGCCGATCTTAAAGTAGAGCGATTCCTGTCGCAATCTGGAGCCCTGGCAATCGGGACATTCCTTCTTGTCCATATAATCCTTGGCCCAGCGTCTTAAACTTGTGGAATTGGATTCGTCGAACTGGGATTTTATGAAGTGTGCGATACCCTCATAATCTATTTTATAAGTTCTTTTGACCCCCAGGGTCTTGGAATCTACTTCAAAAGATTCCTTGCCACCGTATAGAATTACGTTCAAGGCCTCGTCGGGAATATCTTTGATAGCATCGGTTAGTTCAAACTGGTAACGGGAGGCGATGGTCTCTAATTGTTTAAAGGCCCAGGAATTTTTGTATTCCCCGAGAGGAGCAATTCCTCCCGCCTTTATAGAATTTTTGCGATTCGGAAAAATTTTGTCTTCATTTATCCGATATACTTTGCCTAGGCCATTGCAGTGGGGACACATTCCTTTCGGGGAATTGAAGGAAAATGTGTTGGGTTCCGGAACGGGGTAGGAAATCCCCGTGGCCGGGCACATAAGGTCTCGGCTAAAATATCGGGGTTCGGCAGTGCCCTCCTCCAAGATCATAAGTACATTGTCCCCGCTGTACATGGCCGTATTTATAGATTCTGTCAGCCGTTTGTCCAGTTCCGGGGTTTGGGTTATTTTTAGTCGATCTATGACGATCTCGATATCATGTGTCTTGTAACGGTCCACTTTCATCCCCTTACGGATATCCTGAATCTCCCCATCGACCCTAACTTTTACAAAACCTTGTTTGGCAATCTGTTCGAACAACTCCCTATAGTGCCCTTTTCGAGATTTAATTACCGGGGCCAGTACGTTTATTTTTTTATCGGAAAAGGAGGTTTTGATGAGTTCCTTGATCTGGTCGTCGCTGTAACTCACCATTTTTTCACCGGTATTATAACTATAGGCATCGGCGGCACGAGCAAACAACAATCTTAAAAAATCATAGATTTCCGTTATGGTACCTACGGTAGACCTGGGCGACTTGGAAGTGGTTTTTTGCTCAATGGCGATCACAGGGGAAAGACCGTCAATTTTATCCACATCCGGTCTTTCCAGACCTCCGAGGAATTGTCTGGCGTAGGCCGAAAACGTTTCTATATAGCGGCGCTGTCCTTCTGCATAGATGGTATCAAAGGCCAGGGAAGACTTACCACTACCGGATAGACCGGTAATGACCACCAGTTTTTCCCTGGGGATGGTGACGTCTATATTCTTTAGGTTGTGGACCCTAGCGCCCCTAACCTCAATATTTTCCTCGTAATTTATCATTATAATCCAAAAATTTCCCGATGCCCCCGTCGTGCCTCGACAAAATTATTTTGTAGTGCTGGCGTTCGGATGGGCTGTGCCTTGGCTGTTCCGATCTACCGCCCCCTGTCCGAAATTGTTCGAGCGGGCCAGGGCGAGGTCCGGACCGACCCTTTATGGACGGTCCCCGGGATGGGCAAAGTAAAAAATTACAGTTTTATGGAATTTTTTACTGCAAAGGTGCAAAGTTACGATTTTGACCCCTAATTACGAAGTTGGGGCAATTTAGTTTTTTGTATTGTCGGTACAACCTTATATATTAGCATTTTCATTAAAGACCAGCACGATATGCAACTTTTGGGAATAGGATTGAGTGTTAAGTTAAGCCAAAAGTGTCGTATAATCCAATGCGTCTTTTGCCGCATCCTGTCGTTAAAAAAGAATTCCAAAGCTATGGCTATGCAATGATTTTTGGACTAGGTACGCAACAATCCCAATTGCTGTCGGGACCACGATTGTCTTATACGGTATTTCAACTTTAACTTAATACCTGGTTACAACACACCGAATATGGGAAGGGTGGAAGTCTCACTACTCTTAACGTCCTATTTAAAAATAAAAGTGATCATTTTGTGGGTGAAAAGAGCATGTAATTGCAAAGATTAGCTATTCTGCTTATAGTTAGGAATATTAGCATATAAACTTATATTTTATAACATTAGCGTTTTTGCTTATATTTGCTTATATTAGCGATATAGCTTATAAAACGATGGTAGCAATCATTACAGGCGACATAATTAATTCCGACAAACAAAAGGTTTCGGTATGGATGGAACCGTTAAAAAGAAAATTGGCCACGGTAGGGGAGAGCCCGACCGATTGGGAAATATACAGGGGGGATGAATTTCAACTAAGAATCCAACCCCAAAAGGCCCTAAGGACGGCAATCCATATAAAAGCATTGATTAAATCCATAAAAGGTTTGGACGTAAGGATAGCGATCGGATTGGGGACCGAAACATTTAAGGGTACAAACGTGAGCCAATCCAATGGAACCGCATATCAATATTCTGGAAGAACTTTTGAAACTTTAAAAGAACAAAAGATTAACCTAGCAATGGCTTCCAGCGATAAAAGCAGGGATAGGACCTTTAACCTGATACTTAAATTGGCATTGGACTTTATGGACGATTGGAGTACCTTTTCTGCTGAAATTGTGGCCATGGTACTGGAAAGTCCCGAGGCATCGCAACAAGAAATAGCGGAACAGCTCCACATTCAACAATCGGCTGTTAGCCAACGTCAAAAAAGGGCAAGATTGGACTTGGTGATGGAGCTTTTGGATTATTGCGAACAAAACGAAACAACATAATGATTCTGTTCACCAAACTTTTTTTGGCACATCTTATCGGGGACTTTTTGCTGCAGCCCCTGCGTTGGGTGGTTCATAAGGAATCCCGCAAGGCAAAATCTAAATACCTATACCTCCATATCTTGGTCCATTTTTTAGTGACGATGCTCTTGCTATGGGATTTAACTTATTGGAGGACGGTCTTGGTTATTGTTGTGACCCATTATTTTATCGATCTGGCAAAACTGTATACAACCCCGTTGTTTAAGATCAAGAGCATTCCTTTTTTTATCGATCAGTTCCTACACGTTTTGGTGCTTTACGCATGCTCCTATTACGGTGGGGTATTGCAACAAACGGCAAGCTGGTTTCAGACTTTGGATTGGGGATTGGTTACCGCCATTGTATTTGTGGGCTTCCCCTCGGCCATCATAATGGGGAAATTGTTGGATGGCATGTCTGCACAGATAGAATTTGATCACAAGTCCCTCCCCAATGCGGGGAAATACATAGGGATTATTGAACGCTTGTTTGTCCTGGTCTTTATAATCTTGGGCAGATGGGATGCCATAGGGCTGCTCATAACCGCAAAGTCGGTCTTTCGTTTCAACGACCTAAAGGAAGGAAATAGTCGTAAGTTGACGGAATATATCCTTATAGGGACGTTGCTCAGTTTTGGTCTGGCCATCGTCACAGGCCTCATTTACATGGGTTATCGATAGTGGGTTGGTGGCTAAAATAAAAAATGAGACGGTTCAGTTAAGTGCGTCCTTGTTGGTCGATGGCCGACAAAACTAAACCTTAAACCCGTAAATTTTATTTGAATTAGAACTTGCTACTTGAGTTTGAGTTTGGAATGCCTACTCTACCCGGTTCTCATCAAAGGAGGAAGGCAACAATTTTGGTATCAACTTAACGAAAATGGGAAGCAGTACCGCTCCGCCCGGCAAAAGGAATATGGCCAGGGATGGGACACTTTTGCATATATCCAACAATTGTTTGTACACCTTTTTCTTTTCGGTCTTGGTAAGGTCCCTGACGGTCGATTTAGAAAGCAAGGTTACCAATTCCTTGCTTTCGGATAATTCCTTCTGTAGCCGCTTGCTATTTCTAAGGATTAATTTGTTGACTATTTTTGACATACTGTCGTAGAACTGGACCGCCAGATTGTTATCCTTTAAGTGTGGAACACGGGAGGCGTTCATGTCAAAAAAATTGGCGACGTCTTTCAACGAATCGGCAATTACGCCATTTTCCAGCCCAAGGTCTTTTCCAATTCCATATATAAACTCCGATTCCTTGTATTCCAGGGATTTATCCTCCCAAACGGTTAGGCAGGCCACATCCATGAAATACTGGTTTTCATAACGGCCAAAATGGCCTATCATTTTTTCACGATAGGATCCGTCGAACATACTCGGCTCACTATTGATAAAAGTTAAGGAAGAGGCAAAAACTTGCGCCAAGCGCTCATCGTTCTTATTCTTTTCTTTGGAATTGAGTGCATGGTAGGTGAGATTGATGGTAATGTATTCCAGGTCCTTGGCATGATCCCTACAGGACGTGTTGCCTTCCAAAAATTTCTTAAAGGTCAGGACATCAATAAACAACAGCGAATTTGTAATTATGCTATTAAAAGTTTTGCTGATAATATTATCCTCTAAATACACCCGGGAATCAATGAGCTTTTCCAGTTGTGCAGAAGTTTTGCTACCTGTAAGGATCTTGTTCAGGAACGATATTTTACTGACTTCCAACTCTTGGTAGAACTGGAATATACAGGTTAGAAATTGATCGAAGTCTGTCTTTCCGTGTTTTAGCTCATAGGTAAAATAAAGCCCCGACAACAAATTGATCTTCGCATTTTCATCTTCGGACAATTGGTATTCCGATTTAACGAACTCCGGGGACGATATATTGATGCCATAAATGAACCCATAAGATTTTAGACGACCGTAAAGCACGTCAAAACTGGTAAAAATACCTGGGCCTTCTTTTACAAGTGAGCCAAATTTGTCGATCCAACCAGCTGCCGAGGGGTTCATTTTCCATGGAAATTAGATGTCAAAATAAAACAAATATTAGGACATTCTTCAGTATTATTTGTGATTTTATTGCAATCCTGTTGAACTCCATTACATTGTTTAATCGATCTGATAACTAATTCCAAATCAATTTTCAGTAAATCAGTATTTTAGGATTTTGTTATCTTTAATGTAGGAAATTACCGTCAATTTTATTATTTTTGTTACGTGAGCAGGCTGTTGTTATTAAGTACGTCCCAAATCGTACCTTAAAAATTGTCGATAATTAGAATTAAATCGCTTCAACTTAAAGAAAGCAAGCTATGGAATATGTGCTTTTTTTCGTATGGTTTATAGTAATGGTCCTAATGTTCTTTCGGGTTTGGAGGGCACACAAACGACTTAAGCAATCCTTGAAATAGCCTATCCCATTGGCCTTCAAGGGTTACCGTGGCTATTGACATATTTATAGGTCGATAAAATTGTGGAGATCTAAAGTCCAATCATAATCTTTATAAACAAGCTTGGGATCTGCAGTTTTGGGGACAATGTTGTACTCTTTGAGGATTTCCTTTATTCCGCTTTCCCCGCCAAAATCACCGCGGAACCAACTAAATAGGGAGGTTACCTTGACTTCGTTGGATTTGGGATCGAAATTGGATGTCGTTTTTAAGTATCTCTCTGTACCTTTATTAAACTGTTCCTTCAAACGGGCAGCGCTGTAGATCGCAACCGGCGGGCAATCCTTTGCACCGCAGTTCAGTGCAAAATGAATGTGGTAATTTCGTTTGTCGACCCTTAATTTACGCTCAAAATCCCCTGGAAAGGGATTTTGCACATAGCCCAGACCTTTGTCCCATTGGGACTTTCTTATTATTCCGTGCTCAATGGTGGCAAAAGAAATTTTTTGCCCTGCGATGATGATTTGATCTCGGGTAAAAAAGGAGCTTCTATCTTTATACAATTCGGGGTTTTTTGTTAGGATAACCTGTATATAGGCGTTGTAGATATTGACCCAAAAGGCCAGTTTTTGAGTATCGGTTGTCAGGGTGCTTGCAAGTGAATCTACTGTTGTGTTAGCCAGTCTATTTTGTAGGACTTCGGTATCCTTGCCGTCCTCAAGGTTTTTAAGAAATTGTTCGGAAAGCCGGTTGAAATCCGTTTCGGTACCATTGGAAATCTCCGCGGAAGGCCTATTTAAAAATACTCCCAGAGCTAAAAGGCAAAAAATTATTGCAATTATGCTTACTTTCATCATGGATTTTTTTGATTATTTTTCAAAATTAAAACCTGTTCTATTCATAAATTCCCGTGATTAGTCGGAAATTATTGATTTCCTTTCCAGATATGTGCGTATTATTTTAATGAGGAATATGGGAAATTGAGTTCAATTTTTGCATTGTATATGGTAAGTATTATTATACCGGCTCATAACGAAAGACATAACTTGACCAAATTATTGGGCTATTTGGAGCAGGTGTGTCTGGGTTACCCGTTTGAGATTATCATATCCCTATCTGCAACGAACAAAGATAACTCTAAGATGATTCCGGTGAGCGACAACGTTCATTTTTTGGAATGCGATAAAAAATCGAGGGCCATCCAGATGAACCAGGGGACCGCCCGGGCCAAAGGAGATATTCTGGTGTTTCTCCATGCCGATGTTATTCCGCCTTCGACATTTATGGAAGATATTATACGGGCCTTAACAGCAGGGGAGGAAGCGGGATTTTTTTCATATCGGTTCGATTCCGATAATTTCTTTTTAAAGATAAATTCTTTTTTTACCGGTCTGGATACCATTTTTACGGGAGGTGGAGATCAATGCCTTTTTATCAGGAGAAAGGTGTTCGACAAATTAGGCGGGTTTAAGGAAAACCAGTCGGTCATGGAAGATTTTGAATTCTTCGGAAGGATGAAAAAGAATGGGGTTCGCTATAAGATCATCAAAAATAATTTACTCGTCTCCGCCAGAAAGTATGAGAATAATTCCTATGTTCGGGTTAACCTTTCCAACCTATTGTTGGTCATTTTGTTTAAATTTGGCTGTTCTTCGGAGAAATTGAAGAACTTGCACGATAAATTAATTCATGTCCCAAATCGAATTAATTAGCAATAAACAGATTAAATGAAGACAACGATCAACGGCATACAGCAAATGGGGATAGGGGTGGCCAATGCCCGGGAAGTTTTTAACTGGTACTACAAGACCCTTGGGTTCGATATCCTCGTTTTTGAGGACGAATCCACAGCCGCCCTAATGTTGCCCTACACCGATGGCCTGCCCAGGGAAAGATTGGCGTTGTTGGCCCTAAACATGATCGGTGGCGGCGGATTGGAAATATGGCAATATACGGACCGAATACCCCAACCACCGATAAACGAAATATCGGTAGGAGATTTGGGTGTCAACCTAATGAAGTTGCGGTCTCCCGCAATACCTCAAATTCATTCGAAACTGGCATCGGCCCAAGCTTCGTTTCTGTCGGACGTGGCAACATTGGGAGAGGGAAAGTCCCATTTCTTTTTGACCGACCCATGGAACAACCACATACAGATCGTGGAAGACGATTATTTATTTAGTCCTGGAAAAAACGGTTCGGGAGGCGTTATGGGGGCAATGATCGGAGTATCCGACATGGAGGCCTCCATAAGGTTTTATAAAGAGCTGTTGGGTTACGATCAGGTAATCTATGATAAGACGGGGATATTTCAGGATTTTAGGGGATTGCCCGGTGGCGATCATTCCTTTCGGCGGGTTTTACTACGTCATTCACCAAGGCCTATTGGCGGATTTGGCGAACTTTTGGGACCGTCGGAAATGGAACTTGTACAGGTATTGGACAGGAAACCCAATAAGATCTTTGAAAAACGATTGTGGGGGGATCTTGGTTATATCCATTTGTGTTTTGATATCAGTGGTATGGATTACCTGCGGGAGGAGTGTAAGGCCTTAGGTCATCCTTTTACCGTGGACAGCTCCGACAGTTTTGATATGGGTGAGGCCGCCGGGCACTTTAGTTATGTGGAAGATCCGGATGGGATGTTGATAGAATTTGTGGAGACGCATAAGGTCCCTATCCTTAAAAAACTGGGAATTTACATCAACCTTAAAAAAAGGAATCCCCACAAGCCTTTACCAAAATGGATCGTAAAGGCAATGCAGGTACATAGGGTAAAGGGCGAATTTAATATCCCTAATCGATAAATGTAAACCATTTCTGAAAATAGGCCCCCAGAACTGGGATTAATTGCTTTTTGTAGTTCAAAGCTCCAATAAATCCGTAGCCCCAGAGGACCAAATAAAACACATATAGTCCGTACCAAGCATATTTATTGAAGGCCACGGTGAGGAGAATGGCAAAGGCATGAAAGGCCAAGTGTATACCAAAAGCCTGGCGGGTATGGAACCTGGCAAATTCATTTTTTGGCACCCTGTTCATGCTCATTGCGATAATACTACCAATTATTGTCATATAGGCAATAAGGGCCGTGTTTTTTCCTTTTTCAATGTTTTCCATAGTATTCAGATGTTATTTTGCGACTGAGGACCAAAATCTGTCCGCACAAATTTCGGGCAGGAACGAAAGATTAGGGTCAACCCCTTTACAAACATCACGATCACACGTGACTGTTGACTATTTAAAATTGGAAATAATAATTTGTTGTCTTTTGTCCTTCAACCTTAAGTCTTTGAACTGAATGTCCTAGCCTCTTAAATTACGCAATTCCCCACAACCCGAGGATAGACCGATTACTAATCCCATTCCGTATGGAAAATCCCTTTCAAATCGGTTCGTTCATAGGTGTGGGATCCAAAATAATCGCGTTGGGCCTGAATTAAGTTCAAAGGTAAATTACCGGAAGTATAGGCATCAAAATAGGTCAATGATGCCGCCAGACCGGGAACGGGGATACCACTTTTTGCTGCATAGGCCACCAGCTCCCTTGCAGAATCTACGGTAGCGTTTATTTTTTCCACAAAAACAGGCGCCAACAAAAGATTGTGTAGTTGCGCATCGTTTTGGTAAGCTTGTGCGATGTCCTCCAAAAGAGCCGCCCTAATGATACAGCCTGCCCTCCAGATTTTGGCAATGACGGTTAAGTCTAGTTCATACCCGTATTCCCGGGAAGCATCGGCCAATTGATGAAGGCCTTGGGCATAGGTGACAATAAAGGAAAAATAGAGTGCCTCTTCGGTTATTTTCTCCAGTTTTTTCTTCTCCAATGGCTCTGGTATTTGTCTGGAATAAAGCATATCGGCCATTACGCGTTCCTCTTTTAGGGCAGAAATTTCCCGCATACTGACCGCAATATCAATAGAGGGCACGGGAATACCCAGGTCCATGGCGTTTTGGGAGGTCCATTTGCCGGTACCTTTTTGTTTGGCCTTGTCCAGAATCATATCAACTAAAAATCCCTCTCCCTTATCATCCTTACGGGTAACTATTTCCGAGGTTATCTCCACAAGGAACGACTGGAGCCTGCCTTCGTTCCATTTCCTAAATGTTTGGTGTAATTCGCTGTTATCAAAATCCCCTGCTTTTTTAAGAACGTCATAAATTTCGGAAGTAAGTTGCATCAATCCATATTCAATTCCGTTATGGACCATCTTTACATAATTCCCCGCAGATTTGGGTCCTAAATAAGCCACGCATGGCTCCCCTTTGAATTTGGCCGCAACGGCTTCAAAAATGGGTTTTACTTCCTTATAGGCTTCTCGGTTTCCACCGGGCATAATGCTTGGACCTCTTCTGGCCCCTTCGGCACCACCTGAAACCCCCGCCCCAAAGAAATGGATCCCCTTGGTTTTTAGATAAGCCTCGCGTCTGTCGGTATCCGTAAAGAAGGAGTTGCCTCCGTCTATGATCAAGTCTCCTTTGTCCAAAATGGGAACCAATTCTTCAATAACACTGTCCACGATTTTACCTGCGGGTACCAAAAGCATAATCTTTCTAGGTTTGCAAAGGGCATTTACAAAGGCGTGAACATCATTAGAGGCATCGACCCGCCCGGTATGCCTCCCTTCCTCTTTCAGTGCATTTACCTTTTCTGTATCCAGATCGTGGCCAAAGGCGGAAAAACCATTGTCGGCCACGTTTAGAATAAAGTTTCTCCCCATGACGCCTAGCCCTATTAGCCCAAAATTGTATGTTTTGTGTTCCATAATGTAAATTTGTTGAAAATCGACTCCCCTGGAGATCGAAATGTTAAGTAATCCAATGATGTAAATTATATGTTTTAAATATGCCCTATCTTCGTGCCTCAAATATTTATTCCAAAATTAATTTAAAATATCCACTTTTTCTGTCAAATGCCAAATGGATACTTCTTAGGGGACCAAAAAAGCAAAAGAATACAGGCCAAAGAAATTAGAAATTATTAGTAGTGTTGTGAACGGTTGCGGTCGGCAGAAGAAGCTTCAACGTTCGAGGTTTAAAAAATGCAGGGTGTGAATTGAATAGGCAAGAAATTGGAAAGGCCGAAAATTTATATGCAAAGTCGACCATTTCTATTGTTAAGAGTCTTATCTTTTTATCCTATTTTCCTTATTCTAATTTTGAAATAAGTATAATTAATTGAAAATCAAAATATTAACTCATATTTATTTGGATGAATAAAACAGCAAATCAAATGTTGGTCATTTTTGGCGCTTCGGGTGATCTTACGGCCCGAAAGTTGGTGCCCGCCCTATATAATTTGTATAAAGGAAAGCATTTACCGGATAATTTTGTGGTTTTGGGCCTTAGTCGCAGTAACCTTACCGACAACACCTTTCGTAAAAGAGTGGTCCTGGAAAGCCCGTATCTAAAAGAGGCGCTTAAAGGGGAAAACCAGGATTTTGTGGACGCATTTGCCAACCAATTTTTTTATGAGGATTTGGGGGACGACTACGATGTAAGTTATGGTAAAGTAAATACACGGATATCGGATTTGGATACTAAATTTGGTACCGGGGGCAATTACATGTTCTATTTGGCAACGCCGCCCAACCTTTATGAGACCATTGCAAAAAATGTATCGGAACAAGGCCTTAGCGATGAATCGAGCGGGTTTAGGCGCTTGATCGTGGAAAAACCTTTCGGGTACAATTTAAAGACGGCCAAGAACTTGAACAAAGGCCTCCATCAATATTTTAACGAATCCCAAATTTATAGGATAGACCATTATTTGGGCAAGGAGACCGTCCAAAATTTATTGGTGACCCGATTTGCGAACAGTATTTTTGAACCGCTGTGGAACCGCAACTACATACAGCACGTGGAAATCACCAATGCAGAAAGTGTGGGTGTGGAAAAGAGAGGGGGATACTATGATAAATCGGGGGCATTGCGCGATATGTTCCAGAGCCATTTGTTGCAGATCGTATCCTTGGTTGTTATGGAACCGCCCATCAATGCAAGTGCGGAAGAAATTAGAAACGAAAAGGTCAAGGCCTTAAAATCCCTAAGGATCATGCACGACGAAAAGACCTTGTACGACAATACGATCAGGGGGCAGTATTTGGCCTCGGTCATCGATGGAGAAAAGGTGAAGGGATATCGGGAGGAAGACGGGGTAGATCCCAATTCCAAGACCGAAACCTATGCTGCCATCAAATTTTTTGTGGATAACTGGCGGTGGGCCGATGTGCCCTTTTATGTTAGGACGGCCAAAAGAATGCCGACCAAAGTAACCGAAGTTGTAGTCCATTTTAAAACCCCCCATCACCAGGTATTCAACGACGTGGACATCAATAATATGGATAATAAGCTGATTATCCGGATCCAGCCCGATGAGGGCATCATGATAAAGTTCGGGGTAAAGGTGCCGGGACAGGGCTTTAAGGTAGAGCGCGCCAATATGGATTTTTATTATTCTAGCCTGGTCGACAACCATATTATGCAGGCCTACGAGAGATTGCTCTTGGATGCCATGCAGGGCGATGCGACGCTCTATGCCCGTGCCGATGAAGTAGAGGCCGCATGGGAGTTTGTAGACCCCATTCTCGATTATTGGGAAAATAACAAAGGGGTGAAGACTTATGGATATTCTGCAGGGGTTTGGGGCCCTAAGAATTCCGATACTCTTTTGGAAGGCAATTATACATGGAGAAACCCAGGGGAACATTTGGCCGATGATATGGGCTTTTGTGTGCTTTCTTGATTTAGCTAAGAGAAAAGAAAAGAGAACCTAGACCAAGGACAAAATAACCTAGCTTACTTGTTGAGTACATAAAATTCTTTTTTCTATTGTCTCTATTCTCTTTTCTAATTTGATCAATTGGTACTTCTTTGATTATTGTAACATTCATTTTAATTCAGGTTTAACATGAAACTAAACATATCCGAATCAAAATTGGACGTAGCCCAAAATTTTGCCAAGTATTTGCAAGGTTTGGTGGCCAACCGCTCGGAGGTACATATTGCCCTCTCTGGAGGTAGTACCCCCAAGATTGTATTTGACGAATTGGCAACGGAATATCACGACTCCATAAATTGGGATCGGGTGCATTTATACTGGGGCGATGAGCGTTGCGTTCCTCCCAACGATAGCGAGAGCAATTACAAAATGACCGTGGATCACCTGTTGTCCAAAATTGATATTCCAGAGGGAAATGTACACCGGATCTATGGAGAGAACCTACCTAAGGAGGAAGCTATTAGATATAGTGAAGTGTTGGAATCTAGATTGCCACATTTTGATGGAGTCCCCCAATTTGACCTAGTCATCCTGGGGATGGGTGATGATGGCCATACGGCTTCCGTATTTCCTTACAACATCCATTTGTGGGATTCAGGGAACCTGTGCGAGGTTGCCGTACACCCCGATTCCGGTCAAAAAAGGATTACGATTACCGGAAAAGTGATCAACAATGCAAAAAAGGTGGCATTTTTGGTCACGGGCGTGGGTAAGATGGAGAAGGTTCGGGAAATTGTAAACAGGAAAGGCAATTTCGGCTCTTATCCAGCCGCTTTGGTGGATCCCAAGTCCGGTGATTTGGATTGGTTTTTGGATGGGGCGGCAGCACGGGGACTGTGATTAAATCAATATAATACCTCGAGGCTTTTTCCCAGGGGTAACGTCTACATAATCACGGGTTGCAAAGATTCTAGGGGGTAATCCAAACAAAAGGTCTAGTTGCTAAGACTCATGTAGCACAGCGGTCTTTCAACGGATACCTACGCGGCTTTTCGGGATAGTTTAATTTTCTTCCAAATTCAACATAACGTTTTCGCCCTTTAGGCGTTCCAAATGCTCCGAGATAATAAATTTCGAGGGATCAAATCGATTGCCTCTGGAAGATGCCTCGGCCTTTCTTTGAATACTGCGTGCAAAACGGCGCACTCCTTGTTCCGTTTCTAAAATTAATCCTGGAACGCTGACGTTATTGCCATTGGCATCCTTCGCAACCATGGTAAAATAGGAAGAGTTACAGTGTTTTTTAACACCCGTTGTTATGTTTTCAGATTCCACCCGTACCCCAATGACCATGGAAGTGGTCCCGGTATAGTTCACCGAAGCCTTGAGCGTTATAAGCTCCCCAACCCCTATGGGGTTCAGGAAGTCTACCTTGTTAACGGATGCGGTAACGCAATAGCATCGGGAGTGTTTGGAAGCGCAGGTAAATGCGATCTGGTCCATTAAGTTCAATATAAATCCACCGTGGATCTTGCCACTAAAATTGGAGTGGGAGGGAAGCATCAATTGGGTGATGGTCACCCTGGATTCTTTAAAACTTTTGTATTTCATATCAGGGTCGTATTAAGCTCGTGTTAAGTTATAGTTGAAATGACGTATTAGGCTATCATGGATTATGCGACACCTTTGGCTTAACTTAACACTTGAATTACAAGGGGATTAATTTCCGAAATGCGGTGATTTGTCTAGCGTTACCTTGGTGACAAAATATTTGGTATCCCCCAACCAAGCGAAGGTGGTATACCGTTCTATGTAATCTAGCTTTACATATTCACCTTGGTATTCCTTCAATTTTTCTATGGCGTCCGTATCCTTGTCCAGCACGGAGAACGAAAATATCTGTGCCCCGGAAATCCCTTGGCTGATTTCCCCTTCCCAGGTCTTTATCAGCATCCCTTTATGGCTTATTTTTATCAACTCCCCCGAGCGTACGCCGCTGCTGTACGGTACGTAGTAAACAAAGGCATAATAGCCCGCAAAAACAAGGCAGATTATAGAAATGGTTATGATTAGGGCTTTTTTCATTTTATAGGATTTGTGTTTTTATAGCTCAAGTCGATGTTCATATAAGAATGGAAGTGTAGTGATTTTGATAACAATTTAAAATTCAGAATTTTTCCTACTGCCTACGGGGCACCTTCAATTTCTTCATAATCGTTATCCACAGCGCGTTTTAAAATTGGATCCGGTATCGATTTTTTGGCCTTGGCCCCCATTTTTTTTAATTTTTCAATGCTGTAGACAATATTTCCCCTTCCCTCTACCAATTTGTTCATCGCTCCTTTATATTCGGTTTTAGCCTCGTCCATTTTCTTGCCTACTTTGGTCAAGTCGCCTACAAAGCCTTCAAATTTATCGTAAAGTGCCCCGGCCTGCCTGGCAATTTCTATTGCGTTTCGCTGTTGTTTTTCGTTGTTCCACATGGAGTCTATGGTACGCAAGGTGGCCAGCAAGGTCGATGGGGTGACGATAATGATATTCTGCTCAAATGCTTTGTTGTAAAGGGAGTTGTCCGTATTAATCGCGATTGCAAATGCGGGCTCGATGGGAACAAACATCAATACAAAATCCGGACTTTCCATCTCATAAAGATCCTCGTATTTTTTAGCGGATAGTTGATCGACATGTTTTCTTAATGAATGGATATGGTCCTTTAAAAACCCCTCCTTTAATTCGTCCTCGGCGTTTACATACCGTTCGTAGTCGGTAAGGGAAACTTTAGAATCTACGATCATCTTTTTGCCATCGGGCAAATTTATGATCACATCTGGCAACACCCTGCTGCCATCTTCCCGGGTAAAGCTTTGTTGCACCGTATACTCCCTGTCCTTTTCCAAACCAGACTTTTCCAAAACCCGTTCCAAGACCAGTTCTCCCCAGTTCCCCTGCATTTTGCTGTCGCCCTTAAGGGCCTTGGTAAGGTTCTCCGCTTCCTGTGTAATCTTGAGGTTTTGGCTTTGAAGGTTTAAAAGCTGTTCTTTTAAGGCCGAATGAATGCTGATGTTCTCCTTTTGGCTTTCTTCTACCTTTTTTTCGAAAATCAATATTTTCTCCTGTAACGGGCTTAGTATGTTTTTGATGTTCTCCCGGTTCTGCTGTGTAAATTTCGTGCTTTTTTCATCTAAAATTTTGTTGGCCAAATTCTCGAACTCCTTGGTGAATTTTTCTTGAAGTTTCCTTACCTCCTCTTTTTGCTCCCTATTCTTTAATGTAAGATTTTCGATATCGGCCTGGTAACGGACAATCTGGTTTCCCAACAATTCTTTTTCCGAGCGCAGTTCTTCCTTTTCCCGGTCCGATTCCCTTGTCTTTTCCTCAAGGTCGACGATTTTGTGACGGGATTGAAGTTCCCGTTCCTCCAGTGCGCTCTGGGTGGATTTGGTTTTCAGGTTTTGGATATAATTTCCCAAAAAATAACCCAAGGCCAAACAAACTAGGCCGATTAATGCATAAATGATTAGGGGATCCATATTATTGTGAACTTTTGTAACCCTATTAAACCCTTTGGTAAAAAGAGAAAGCTTAAAAGAATTTTAGGGGTAAAGATAAAGGTTTGGTCGCAATTGGACGGGAAATGGATTTGGTATTTTTGCCAATGGCAATAGTACCATTTATTAAAAAGGTCGGATTTTTTTATTTAATAACCTTAAAAGCACCCGTCCGGGAATCGAATGTCAGGGCATCCGAAGGAAAAAGAGTTTCAAAACTTTTCTTGGAGATTAGCTCACAGGGTTGGCCAAACGTACTCTTACCCTTTTCCAAAATCAACATTTTGTCGCAAAGTTGAATGGCGACCTCTATTTCGTGTGTGGTAAACAATATCGTCTTCTCCGTGCTGTGCGCAATGTGCTGCAAGAGTTTAAGAAGGGACACTTTGTGATAAAGGTCTAGATGGGTCGTTGGCTCGTCCAATAACATGATCGGGGTGTCCTGGGCCAAGGCCCGGGCAATCATCACCTTTTGTAATTGCCCATCACTGAGTTCATAACATTTTTTATTTTTAAGTTCGTCGACCCCTACCATGGATATAGCGGTTTCAATTTTTTGTACATCGATACCGGACAACGTTCCGATCCAATTGGTGTAGGGCTGCCTACCTAGGGATACCAATTCCTGGACGGTCAGGTTCTTTGCCGTTACAGGTTCGGTAAGGACAATGCTTATTTTGGAAGCGAGACGGAGAGCTGAATGTTTTTCGATCGGATTTCCCTCGATGTCAATGGCGCCGGCAAGTTTTGGTTGCACCTTGCCCAATGTGCGCAACAATGTGGATTTCCCTATCCCGTTGACCCCCACGATGGCTACCAGTTCTCCTTGGAACACGGAAAAGTTTATGCCCTGGGCTACAATGCTTTGGGCCTTTTTCTTGGAGTATCCAACAGCTAGGTCGGTTGCTTTTAGGGCGATATGTGCAGGTCTTTTGTCGATTGTAATCGTTATTTTAAATATGTATTGTTAGTGATATTGGTTTAATTTTGAACTTGAACCTGCTTAATAAATATGAACCAAGTGCCGTTTATCCAGAATCCGTTGCCTGGTATTGGGGTTAAGGAATTTTGCCTGTAGCCTAGTAATGGGAAATTGGTCTACCGTGTACTGATGGTCCCAATCGAATCCCGATTTTTGGAGTTGTTCCAACTCATCATCCGTTACATACACCCAAATGTCGTTCTTTTGTTTAATACCCTTTAGGGAAGAAATGATCAACGGTTTTTTATCGTAGAAATCCAACGCCCAGGTATGTCCTTCGGAGAGTTTGTAAATATTGTCCACGGGGATGGAATTTTGGGCAACCACCTGGGCCATTGTGGACCCTCCTTGGTACTCTAACAAGGAGGGGTAAAAATGTAGGTTCAAGATTGCGTTCAATAAAACAGCGGTGCATACAGAAATCGTTACTATACGTGGGTACATGGCATCGGCCTTAAAGCAAAAATAGGCTATACACGCAAGTAAGATCCCCAGCCACAGATAGTTCCATAGATTTTCGAACTTAAAGACATAGAAGCAGATCAGTGTTGTAGCCACAAAGACGATACCCAGAATAAAATACTGGACGCTTAGTAATAATTTTAAGGTCTTTTCCTTATTCCTTGTCGAGAGACCGTATAAATACGAGGCAGTCAGCACCGAAAATAGCGGTATGGTTATGTTGAGGTAATGCGGCAGCTTAAACTGGGCGAAACTGATGATAATAAAAATAAGGGTAACCCCTCCCAATGTTAAAAACTCCTGTTCCGGCCTAAATTGAAATTTATTTTTAAAAAAGTCTTTTATCTTATCCCAATAGGAGGCAATTCCTATGACGGTCCAAGGGAGGAAGACCCATAGAAAGGTGTGGAAAAAGAAGAAATAATCGCTGCTGTTCTTACCCACGCCTTCCCCGCTCAATCTTTCAAAGCTCTGTTGCCAAAAAATAAAGAAAATACCGCTTCGGTGATCTTGGCCACGAATCACCTTTTCGGGATGCAGATCAAACTGATGGTAATAAGCATAGAGCATGGGAGCAATGGTAATGGCAAAGACAGCCAGTCCCACCGGGACTTTCCAGTTGATAAGCGTTTTCCATTTTCTGGTATAGGCCAAATGACACAAAATGGGCAAACCTACGACCAAAAGGGCGATCTGTCCTTTGGTAGAAAAGGCGATCCCGGCGCCAAAGGCGCCCCAAATAATGTTTTTTGGGTCGTTCGTTTTAATATAGGCCGCCAATTGCCAGATGGCCAAAATGGTGAACCCCGTGAGGACGGCATCGGTGCGGACGTCTATATTGGAAAGTACAATAGTCTGGGCGGTTAAATAAACGAGGGCAGACAGTTTGCCCACTTCCTTATTGTACAGCAATTTCCCTAGTCCATAGCAGCTATATGCTCCCAAAAGAGAAGCTAGTATTGCGGGGATTCGATAAGCCCAGTCGTGGATCCCAAAAATTTTAAACGATAAGGCGGCAAGCCAGTAGTGCATATGGGGCTTATCTAGATATTCCTGGGGACCCTTGAACAGGTTGATGAAATCGTGCTCTTGAACCATTCTCATGGCCATGACCGCAAATTGGGCGGAATCGTTCTCAAAGAGGGGAACGAACATACCGGCGATATAGACCAGAACGATGAGGGAAATTAAAACCCAATACTTCGAATTCGATATCATAACTGGTACTTCTGTTGGGCAAAGATAAATAACTTGACAAAGATCCAGCCAAAAACCAAGCCAAAGAACATTCCTGTGACCACGTCCATTGGATAGTGTACCCCGATATAAATACGGCTATAGCCCACTAAAACGGCCCATAAAACAAGCAAAGGTCCGATAAACCTGTATTTTTCCCGTAGAATATAGGTGAAGACGAATGCCACCGCCATTGAATTGGCGGCATGGGCCGAAAAGTATCCAAATTGGCCCCCACAGTAATCCTTCACCAAGCGCATATACGGATATACGTCCGGATTGTGGCAAGGTCGCAAACGCTGAACCCCATATTTGAAAAAATTGGCCAGCTGGTCCGTCACGGTAATCATTACAACTACGGTCAATACTAGGATTACCGTTTTTCTTGCCCCCAGATTTTTATAGGCGAGGAACAATAAGACGGCGTACAGCGGAATGGAGCTCCATTTATTGGTTATAACCAACCAAAATGAATCCCAGGTGGGGTTCCCCAGATTATTGAGGAAAAGGAAGAGTTCCCTATCGTGTTGTACGATACTTTCTAGCATTTGCTTTATGGTTCACGATCGTTGGTAAAAACTAGGCACTTTAGTGTGGGGCCCTTAGTTTCTAACAAAATTTCTGCAATTAGAGCGACTAAGTTATGGATTATGGAGTTATTAGGTCGGTCCGTCTAAAAGCCCCAGCAATAATGATGGGAAAATCCATTGCGTTTCAAAATCCCCGCCAGAACGCCTGTCGGACTGGTATACGTGCCATCCATATAGTTATCCGGTAAAGTTGCTTATTCTTCATATCTGGAAATCTCCCGATCATAAAAGGCCGTGGCTTGTTCTACGAGCGTTTCTGCCTCGGCTTCCAGTTCCTTTTGATCGTCGGGGGAAAAATCCTCAAGCCATTCCACCTCATCGTTTTCCAGATTGATAATAAATCTTGGGTACTCGGTATGAATGACGAAAATTGCCGTTGGATAGTCAGTATTGTCGCCCAATAAAAATTTAGGAAATTCCATAGTTGTTTTAAGTTTAAACCAGTTCTTTAACGGCTAAGTTATCATAGAAACTAGAGTCAAGACTCTGGACTCAAGAAACAAGATTAAAAAATATTTAATTCAGAATTAAAAGTTAGGAGGTCCTTGAACTATTTTAGCCGTTCACCCTTCTTAACCCCCGACAATCAACCTCTTGGTCATATAATTGAACCGAATATACAACATTATGGCCGACGCTGTGAGTCCGGCCAACAGTCCTATCCAAATTCCGGTACTTTCCAGGGAGGTATGGAGTCCCAGGTAAAAGCTAATTGGAAAACCAATGATCCAATACGCGATAAAAGTAATGAAAGTGGGAATCTTAACGTCCTGTAACCCCCTCAAGGATCCAAGGACCACCACTTGCATCCCGTCGGAAATTTGGAAAAACGCGGATACTAAGAGCAATTGTGCTGCCAGAGCAATTACTTCCATATTATCGGCGTGGTTGGCAACATCGCCTACATCCAAATAAACGGTCGGCAACCAGTATCTGAAGATGAGGAACAGACTTGCAAAAACAACCTCGAACAAAAGGGCCAGAAAAAATATCGACTGGGCAATGCGCCTTAGCTCGTGAAAATTTTGAAGGCCTTTTTGATTCCCCACGCGTATCATTGCCGCTACCCCGAGACCGGTTCCTACCATAAACGTCATGCTAGAGAGGTTTAGGGCAATCTGATTGGCCGCTTGCGCATTTTTGCCCAGTACACCACTCAGCCAGATGGCAGCCGTAAAGATGGCCACCTCAAAGAACATCTGCATAGCGGATGGGAATCCGAGCGCGATAATTTTTTTAAGGACCCTTTTTTCAATTTTTGCAAAATTAAGGCCGGTTACATAGTCCTGAAACTTCTTTTTCCTCTTTAACAAAATCCATATGTAGGCGACCATTACGATTCTTGAAGTCAAGGTGCCAATGGCGGCTCCGACAATCCCCAATTTCGGAAATCCAAAAGAGCCAAAAATAAAAAGGTAATTCAGAAAAATATTCAATACGTTGGCAATAATCGTGGCGTACATGGGATATCTTGTCTGTGAGAGCCCTTCTGAAAACTGTTTAAAAGCTTGAAACACAATAAGGGGCACCAATGAAAAGGCCACCAAGTTCAGATATGGCATGGCCAGATCTACAACTTCCGGTGGCTGATCCATCATATACATAAGGGGTTTAGACAGGAGAATTAGCCCAAATAAGGAGAGTCCCAACGCGGTACATAACACGAGCCCGTGTTTTAGTGCATTTTTGCCATTTGCCTTATTGCCCGCTCCGTCCGCCTCGGCTACCAATGGGGTGATGGCCGTGGAAAACCCGATCCCGAGGGACATCGCGATAAAAATGAAACTATTGCCCAAGGATACGGCTGCCAGCTCTGCGGTACCCAATTGACCGACCATAATATTATCGGCGAAGGCCACAAAGGTATGTCCCAACATACCCAGAATTACTGGAAATGACAGCTTTAGGTTATACCGGAATTCCTTGGTATATTTTTGAAACAAAATTATGGATTTTTAAAGGGGCAAAGATAGGATATCCATGGCGCTTCCATACTTAGTTGACGCAGAATCTTTGAAATTATTGTTATACGGATGTAGGTTTTGGAAGGCTCAAAACGCAAGTTCAAATTCAAACTCAAGTTCGGGCGTGGGAAGAAGTTTATTAGTTTAGTTTTTTTTATTTTGAACCTTGCTACTGCCTACCGCCTATTTTCTTAGCTTCTTCCCAAAAGACGTCCATTTCGGTCAGGCTCATATTTTTTAAGGATTTCCCCTTTTCCTTGGCCTTATTTTCCAAATATTGGAAGCGTTGTATGAATTTCTTATTGGTGCGTTCCAGGGCATCTTCCGGATTGAGGCCCAAAAACCGGGCGTAGTTTACCATAGAGAAAAGTACATCACCAAACTCTGCTTCCATGGAATCCATATCGGCAGCTTCCACTTCCGATTGCAGTTCGGCCAGTTCTTCTTGGACCTTATCCCAAACCTGTTCCGGACGTTCCCAATCAAATCCGACACCGGCAACCTTATCCTGTATTCGGCCGGCTTTGACAAGTGCCGGAAGCCCCTTGGGCACTCCTTCCAAGACACTTTTCTTTCCTTCTTTTAGTTTTAGATTTTCCCAATTCCGTTTTACGTCCTCCTCGTTATCCGCGGTTACATCCCCGTAAATATGGGGGTGCCGATGGATCAGCTTTTCGCATATCCCGTTGGCAACATCCGCAATGTCAAAATCGTTGGTCTCGCTCCCTATTTTTGCATAAAACACGATGTGCAAGAATAGATCTCCCAATTCTTTTTTTATTTCCTCCAGATCGTTTTCAAGAATGGCATCCCCTAGCTCATAGGTCTCCTCAATGGTAAGGTGTCGCAGCGATTGAAGGGTTTGTTTTTTGTCCCATGGGCACTGGGCCCTAAGTTCGTCCATGATGGTAAGGAGGCGGTCAACGGCTTGTAATTGGGATTCTCTAGAATTCATTGAAAGCGATTTTAGCAAAAGTAAGGGAATTTTAATGTATTTTTAGTCAAGTTTGGTTGAGGATTGCAATGGATGGGGTATAACCGGCAAGAGAACGATAAGCCAATCATGGGCGATCAAATAAATAGAAATTCAAGAATTAATTACTAAAAAACATCAGAATGAATTCAAGAAGGGAATTTTTGCTCCGATCTGGGGCGTTGGCAGTTGGCACGGCATTGATGCCCTCGTTTACTTTTGCCGGTGGGAAGAAATTAAAAGGAACTAGCAACATTGGTGTGCAACTCTATACTTTTCGCAAAGCCATGGGCGAGGATGCCGTAGGTACTTTAAAGAAAATTGCTGCGCTCGGTATTAAGGAGATCGAAAGCGCGGGGAGCAATAAGGGGTACTACTATGGTTTAAAGCCTAAGGAAATGCAACAAGTTTGTAAAGACCTAGGGATGACCCTTAGGAGTGGCCATATAGCATTGAACGATAAGTGGGAGCAGACTTTGGACGATGCCGCCGAGGCCGGTCAGGAATATTTGATCTGTTCTTCCATGCCTTCCAAGGGGCAATCCGTGGATAATTATAAAAAAGTGGCAGCATCTTTTAACAAAGCGGGTGAAGAAAGCAAAAAACGGGGAATTAAGTTTGGCTATCACAACCATGATTATGAGTTTGAATCCGACAACGGACATGTGCTTTACGATGTGCTTATGGACAATACCCAAGCCGATCTGGTACATATGGAACTCGATCTTGGATGGGTGGTCGCCAGTGGCAATGATCCCATGGTCTATTTTGCAAAGTATCCAGGCCGGTTTCCTTTATGGCATTTAAAAGACATGGACATGGCAAAACACGAAAGCACCGAGTTCGGGAAAGGAGGATTGGATATAGTCGATATATTGAAACATCAAAAGGAATCCGGACTTAAGTATTATTTTGTCGAGCAGGAGGAATACACCAACGATCCTTGGGATAGCATGAAAGAGAATATTGCGTATTTAAAAAGGATTTAAACTTTTTATGTTAAAAAGAAGAAATGCCCGAGAATTTGGATCCCTATGTTCTGACCCCCGACAAAATAAGGCAACCGCCGACGACCTTGAAAGGAAAATTGAAGTTCCTTGGACCTGGATTTGTCCTTTCGGCATCTATTGTAGGGTCGGGTGAGTTAATTGCGACCACTACGTTGGGGGCGCATGCGGGCTTTATTACTTTTTGGGTGATAATCGTGAGCTGTATTGTTAAGGTAGCAGTTCAATTAGAGTTCGGAAAGCATACCATCCTTACCGGGGAGACCGCAATGCAGGCCTTTGATAAATTGCCAGGGCCAAGATTTGGGAGGGCCAGATGGACCGTGTGGATGGTTTTTGCGGTAATGGTCATCAAACTATTGCAAGTAGGCGGTATTATCGGGGGAGTGGCCATCATCATGAATATGACGGGCGAGTGGTTCAGCGTACCGGTATACTGCTTTATTATCGCGGTTGTCGTTGCCGCCATGGTCTATAAGGGATATTACAAGTTCATCGAAAATTTTTCCTTAGGTATGATCGGTTTGTTTACCGTTTTTACTTTTGCAGCCCTCTATTTTCTCAATTTTACGCCGTATCAAATCACCTTTGACAATATTTGGAGCGGACTTCAGTTTCGTTTGCCCAAGGAAGCCGTGGCAATAGCCTTTGGAGCCTTTGGGATAACGGGAGTAGGGGGGGATGAAATTCTACATTACAATTACTGGTGTCTAGAAAAGGGCTACGCCTCCTATACCGGCATTAACGACGGATCTGCTGCGTGGAGGGCGAGGGCGGCTGGATGGATCAAAGTGATGAATTTGGATGCTATTATCGCTATGGTCGTCTATACCTCGGTAACGGCTGCTTTTTATTTGTTGGGAGCTGCCGTTCTACACTTGCAGGGAGGCGTCCACGAAGGGTATGCCATGGTGGAGTCCCTATCCTTGATGTATACGGAATCTTTGGGGCCTTATGCAAAAACGGCTTTCCTTATCGGGGCGTTTATTACACTCTTTTCCACCCTCTTTGCAGCGCTAGCCGCTTGGACGAGACAGATTTCCGATATTTTCGGGAAACTCGGCTGGATAGATTTTAAAAATCTTAAAATTAGAAGAAAGACCGTAGCCATTGCAGCCTGGGTGTTCCCAATACTATGGGCTTTGCTGTTTGTGTTTATCAAGCTACCGGTACTTATGGTGCTAACGGGCGGTATCGTGGGTTCTATTCTCCTTTTTCTCGTTGTTTTTGCAGCGTTGCATTTTAGGTATAAACGGATCCCCCCATTTTTTAAACCCAATCCGTTTTACGATATCGCCCTTTGGATAAGCGTTTTGAGTATTGTCGGAGTAGGTAGCCTTGGGATTTTTAGAATTCTACAATAATTAGGTAAAGTGACCTTATACCGTTTTAAAATATCCCCAATATGTAGTCCCATCACTGGGCCGTTAATTTTTTTCCGGATACCAATTCAACCAGGTAAGCGTTCTTTTGCTACCATCTACAATAGGCATGGGGGTATTAAATCTAAGTACATACATTTAGATATGAAAAGGTAAAATGGAATATTTTTCACTTTATCCGTCAACAAAGTTCCTGTAAATGAGGGTTCTATGGTATGGATAAATTGGCTACCCGTATCCCCACAATGATTTTTCATGGCAGAAAATCACTATAAAATGCAAACTTCCATTGGTCTGCCACAATTTTTTTTTGAATCCAATGTTAATTGTAGTGGATCAATTCAATAATCCACCGAAATTAAACCAAACCTAAATCTTATTATGAACAAGACCGCTTTTTGCCTGTTGCTTGCGTTTTTGCTGGTAAGCGTTGCCACAGCCCAATGCAACAATGCCTATTCTACTGCAACCTACGCTTTGGCCCATACCAAGAAATCACTAAATTCTGACAATTTCGACCATCAGCAGCTCTACGCTGAGCGAGCGATCGCTTCCTTTGAAAAGGATAGGGATTTGGTAAAATCGTGTGGCTGTGAAGAATCCCTCCAACAAATCGATAAGGGTTTAGACAATTTGTACAAAGCTGTAGACCCCAAGGATTGGGATGAGGGTAGATATTACACTAAAAAAGCCTTGGCAAACGCCCATGAGCTTATCAACACCCTGGATTTATGTACTAGTCGGAAAGCCGCTACTACAGTGGATTATGGCGTTGATTTACCCACGGAATCGGGGTCGGGATCATCTAATATATCGGTTGCCGATCACAAAAATAATTTGCTGGATAAACAAGAACAGTTTGACGCCGAACAACAGAAGATTATTAAAGAACAAAAACAACTTGATCGGGAAATTGAAGAGCAACGGAAGTTAGCCGGACAAAGCCGGTATAAAAGACAAATGGAGTTGGATCAGCAGATAAAATTGAAGCGCGTCGCAGAAGCATCATTGTTAGAGCTTGAAAAAAATCTTAAGGAAATTGCTATCAATTTGGGTTGCGAACAGGCAATTGGTTCCCTGAATGTAGAATATGAACATTCGGATGAGTCTTTGAGCCATGAATCCTTAGAACAGACGCGTCAGTATTACTTACAGCAAACGATCATCATCCAGCAACTGGCACTTGATGTCTTAAAAAACCGCACGGTGTCCAAATAATTAAGACCAATAAAATATAAGGCCCCGTTCCCGGACTTTTTGATT
Organism: Cerina litoralis; assembly: GCA_022008415.1. Classification (GTDB taxonomy): domain Bacteria; phylum Bacteroidota; class Bacteroidia; order Flavobacteriales; family Flavobacteriaceae; genus Cerina; species Cerina litoralis. The sequence continues at coordinate 81,448 of JAIRBC010000010.1, read as the reverse complement.
ATGGTACGCTTCCTTTTCAATTGCTATTTGTTGTAGCGACGCAATGAACTGCACCTTCAGCGCATATCCGACGCGATGGAAGTCTAGGTGACCGTATTAATTTTTCGATCAATGGTCCTAATGGTATTTAATTTTTTATCCGTAAACCAATGGCCACGACCCCAAACAAAACGGGTATGGGTAACGGCAACCGCTACGTGTCTACCCCTTACAAATAGACGCTCTTTTTAAGACCGATTATTAGGCCAAGTCATTAATATTCAGTATATTTAGAGTTCTTCTAAAAAGTATTGTTATGGGAATTAAAAGCTTTCAAGGACCCAGGCAAAAACAAACCGTCGAGGAAATTCCTCTTAGGGTCTCGGATTATATGACCAAGAAACTTATTACCTTCTATTCGGACCAAACCATCGAGGAAGTAATATCGGCGTTGATAAAACATCGTATTTCGGGAGGCCCGGTAGTCAACGACAAATACGAGTTGATCGGTATGATTTCGGAAGGGGATTGTGTAAAGCACATCAGCGAAAGCCGGTATCACAATTCTCCTATGCAGGATATGAGGGTAAAGGATAGGATGATTGCCAATGTGGAGACCATTGATGGGAACATGAATATTTTTGATGCAGCCAACAAATTTCTAAGTGCGAAACGAAGACGGTTCCCAATTGTGGAGAACGGTCGATTGGTAGGTCAAATATCCCAAATGGACATACTTAAGGCTACCATAAAATTGAAATCACAAAATTGGTAAGAAACTAAGCCCTCTTTTAAATGCATTTTTTTTAAATATTGGTCCACTTGCCAATGTGGTAACCTCGCACCCCACCTTCCAATCGTTGTTCCGAAATGATTTAGTTTAAGTCCCTTAGAATATTCAAGATTCTCCACCAGAAATCTCCTTTCTGTAATTGAGATGAATGATACCGGAATATTTTTTTTTAATTAATTTGTTATCGGATAATTGATAATTACAAAAATTAAGAACGCATGAAAACATTCCTGTCATTAGCAATCCTCGTAATGGGGATATCCTGTAGCACTCCTACTACCCGAACCGAGGATATCATTGAGATAAAAAAAGTGTTTAAGATGCAGGAAAAGGCATGGTCCAACCACGATCTGGAAGGTTTTATGGAAGGCTATCTCAAATCGGATTCTATCGCCTATTTTGGTAGTGCGGGAGTGACGTATGGATGGGCGAGGATGCTGCATCATTATAAAACGAGTTATCCTACTAAGGCAGAAACGGGAACTTTGACCTTCGTTCTCAAAGATATCCATGAGATTGCTAAAGATGCGTATTGGGTGATGGGGACCTATCATTTGGCCCGGTTGTCGGGGGATGCCCAGGGGAAGTTTATGGTAATTTTTAAACGTATAGACGGGAAATGGAAGATAGTAGCAGATTCCTCTTGCTAGTTTCACGTAATTAATAGAAAAGGGCCCCACGCTTCTGCTGGGGCCCTTTTTAACAAGTACTCGCTAAAACCTTTTAACTACTTAAAACTTTAAAAGAGTTTTATATCCAATTTATTCTAATTTGCTAGCCCTGTAATCTCGAGGTCAAAGATAAGATCGGTATTGGGAGGAATAACAGATCCGGCCCCCGATGTACCATACCCTAGATGGGAAGGGGTAAAGAGCCGTACCTTATCCCCGACCTTCATGTTCATTAACCCTTCCCTAAAACCTGCTATCAGTTGTGCATCGGGACCGTAATCCATTGGGATAGGGTCATAGCCGTGCCCTTGTTTTCTAGCGGGGTCGAAACGTCCGTACTTTTGTGCAACGGCCTCCATGTTGCTGTCGAACAAATCCCCATTCTCCAAATATCCGGCATAGTATACCAAAACCTTCTGACCAATTTTGGGCTTTTCCCCTTCGCCTTTTTTTAAAGTATATACTTTTAACCCGGAAGGTAAGGTTTCGGCCTCAGCCTTTTGTTTTTCCAATTCGGCCACAAATTCAGCCTTTTGTTTTTCCTGTTCTTTTTCCTTTGCCGTTTCCTCTGCAAAATAATCGGTCATGACCTTTACGGCATCATACTTCTTGGCCTCTTTGCCGTTACGGATAATTTCTACCTTATTCATTACCACGTCCACAACGGGTCTGTCCTTGGTAGTTGGGTCTTGGGAGGTTTTAACGTTGGCAATAGAGTCTACTACATTCATACCTTCCACAACATGTCCGAAAGCCGTGTACCTTCCATTTAAAAAGGGAGTGGGTTTGTGGGTGATAAAAAATTGGCTTCCATTGGTATTGGCACCTGCATTGGCCATAGCCAAGACACCGGGTTTGCCAAAGTTAAGGGAATCGACGATTTCGTTCTTGAATTTATAGCCGGGATTTCCGCTGCCCGTTCCCGTTGGATCGCCTCCCTGGATCATAAAGTCCTTGATTACCCGGTGAAAGATCAATCCGTCAAAATATTTTTTGCCCTTGAGGCTATCGGAAACAAACGGACTTTTGCCTTCGGCCAATGAAACAAAATTTGCTACGGTAATTGGAGTTTTTTGGTCTTCTAACTTAACCACGATATCGCCCTTGGAGGTTTGGATATCCGCAAAGAGACCATCGCCCAAATCGGCATGTTGACTAGATTTACAACTGGCCAAAACTACAGTGATGGCGATTAATAAGACATATTTTCTGTTCATAAGTTTATATTTAAGTTTTGATTATTAATGTTTGAAGTTTATGTTGTTTTTAAAATTCAAGTCTTGACCCTTTATTATCGGCTCTTATTCCGTTAGGACTTTATTTTTGGATACTGTCTTTAGGTCTTTCTATCTTAAGTATGGAAATTGTTGATTTTATGGGAATATTATGCCCAATTTTGTTGTCGTCCCCATGATAACCGTAGGCTATGGAGGAAGGAAACAAAAAAGTGGCGGTTTCGTTTTCCTTTAACAGTTTAATGCTATTTCTCAGGCCGGGGAAAAGTTCCTGTTTGTCTACCTTATATTTTTGTATTCCCAAATTGTTTTTGGAGTATATAGTATCGTTGTCAAAACTTACAATATTATAAGTAAAGGTTACCAGGTCATTTGACCGGGGATAATAAGTTGCATCCTCGTTTTGAACATCATAATAAAACCAAGATCCGCTGGCACTGGAATGATAGGTATGTGAGGTATCCTGTTCCATGATTTGTTTAATCACTTCTTCTTCCTCCGCCAAGAGTATCTTGTTGCGTTCCACGGATTCTTTCATAAAACTCCCCGTACCCACCTTTATGGGTCTGCGGGGTTCTGGTTCCCCACAGCTTATAACACCTATAAATATTAGAATAAATAAGGAATAGTTTACGGACTTCATAGATTTTTTGATTCGTTTACTAGGGGTTATTTGGTTACTAGGGTATAAGCGAGTTGTTAATCGTTATATGTTAACTTTGGTTTTATCTTACTGTAAATTTATTAAACCCAAAACAAGTGTAACTATGTTTTGATTGTCAATTGTTTATTCGTCTCTCATTTAATCGATTTTCAATAAACTTAAACTATAAACTGCCTTTCTGCCCACAGCTCAAAATTAGGTCGTCCTTGTATTTAACCAATGTCGATTCAAAATAGTCCGTGGTCTCCCTCAACGACAGATTGCTTTTTCCACCGGCCGCGTTAACATGCCCGCCTCCTTGAAAATGCTTCCGAGCGTACTGGTTCACAGAAAAATTTCCTTCCGAACGAAGTGAGATCTTGATAATTTTTTCCTCCTTGTTCTCGATAAAGATAACCGCAAAGCAAATTCCTTTTAAGGTAAGCCCATAATTGACAAATCCTTCGGTGTCCCCTTTTTTAAAATTGTGGGTATCCAATTCTTCCTGGCTCAAGGTAATGTAGGCCGTGCGGTATTCTTCCAAGATGACCATATTTTTTAGGGCGCATCCCAAAAGGTGCAACCTGTCCGGGGTATTGGTGTCATAAACCCTGTTGTGGATCTCCGTATTTTTTGCCCCCTTATCGATGAGGTCGGCCACGACCCGGTGGGTCTTGCTCGTTGTAGAGGGGAACTTAAAAGATCCGGTATCGGTCATTATGCCCGTGTAAAGGCAATTCGCAATATCATTTGAAATTTTGTTCAGATCGCCCATGGCTTCGATAAGATTATATACCATTTCACAGGTAGAGCCAATGTTAGTGTCCGAATAAGTGACCTTGGCGTAATCCGATGGTTCTTGATGGTGATCGATCATGATAAAGGTTGCCGAAGCCTCCTCCAGAAAAGGCTGCATCTTATCTACCCGGGAAAGATGATTGAAATCTAAAGTAAATATGAGCGTAGCTTTTTCGATCAAGGTCCTTGCCGAGGTCATATCCCATTCAAAATTTACAATGGTTTCACTGCCTGGCATCCATTTTAGAAATTTGGGGTAATCGTTTTGGGAAATTACAACGGCTTCCAATCCTAGCCCCTTGAGATAGTGGTAAAGCGCCAATGTAGACCCGATAGCATCTCCGTCTGGATTTTTGTGGGGCACAATAACGATGTGCTGTGGGGTTGAAAGTAGTTCTTTGACAACTTTTACGTCCTCTAAATTCATGCGGGCAAAGATACAATAATTAATATTGTAGTTTGAACGGATAAAACCTATTTTTGCACCAAAATTTCAAATTATGACAACGAATAAAACATTCACCATGATTAAGCCCGATGCGGTAAGAAATGGACATATTGGTGCCATTCTGGAAAAAATTACCTCAGCGGGATTCAAAATCGCGGCAATGAAATACACCCAATTGAGCAAAAGGGATGCCCAGGAATTCTATGCAATACATAAAGAAAGACCGTTTTACGGGGAATTGGTTGCGTTTATGACAAGTGGCCCCATTGTATCGGCCATTCTAGAAAAGGAAAATGCCGTGGAGGATTTTAGAGCCTTGATAGGGGCTACCAATCCCGAGGAGGCGGCAGAGGGCACCATCAGAAGGTTATTTGCCACCGATATAACGGAAAATGCGGTCCACGGTTCGGATAGCGATGAAAATGCCGCTATCGAAGGGGCCTTCCATTTTTCTGGTAGGGAAATATATTAAACCTTTAAGTTTTATAAGACCAACCTGTGAGGTTTCCTAGACTTTGCAGGTTTTTGTTTTAATCGAATTTTGCAACTCTAAGGTTTCCGCATATCGCTCAAAACAAGGGCTAAGGAGCTAAATACGATGGAATACCCCTCCAAATCCTATCTCAGCACCAATTTCTTGACCATTTCCCGGCCCAGTTCCTCATTGAGCAAGTTGATTATTTTGGTTTTTCCATGGCTCAGTTCTTCACGTAATACGGAGGAGGACAGGGAAACAAATAAAGTCTCGTTGCGCAGTTCAATGGCCGTGGTGTAATTTATCACTCCGTTTCCCATAAGTTTGGCCCATGCCTCCCTGGCATTCACCTTATCCATTCCGTGCTGCAGTTTGTTTGCCTTAATAAATTCTTGCAAGGCATCGCCCATATTCAGGTTTTCATTTTTCCGTTTCGCCATTTGCCTTTACATTAATACTGTGAAATCTGTGATAGGTGTAAGCAATGTTTTCCGAGTTGGAAACCGTAAAGGAATCCTCGGAGAGAGCGGTTAACTTCTCGGTCCAATTGCTCATCTTATTTTTATAATTCATCTCAAAACCATCGCCCTTTTTTCTCAGGGTAAAATTTTCGGAATCTTCAGAAACAAAATAGGTCCCGTTTAACCTAGGTCGGACTTTTTTGCGCAAACCATCCAGTCCGTCTAATTCAATATAGTCCACCGTCGGGTTAACTTTGTATTCTTTTATAGCCCCATCCGGAAACTTAACTTCCTTTATTTCCCAGTATCCGTTTAAATACCTCAGGTCCTCTTTGGATATATTTTGGGAACAGCCAAAAAGCGTTAGAAGAGTGATAATAACAAATATAGCTCTCATAAATTGCAATTCAATTTTTCCGTAGTTCCAATTTCCCATTTCATCTTTCGTATTTCGTACCTCGTCCCTCGTCCCTCGAAATCAACTTACAATTTAAAGATTTTATAGGATTGACCCACGTTCTTCACTACATTTTCTGTTCGATCGGCATGGGTATCGCTTATAAAAATCTGACCAAACTGGTCTTGATCTACTAGCTTCATTATCTGTGCTACCCTATTTTCATCAAGTTTATCAAAAATGTCGTCCAATAACAAGATAGGGGTTGTTTTGGCCTCTTTCTTTAAAAAGTGAAATTGGGCAAATTTGAGGGCTATGAGAAAGGATTTTTGCTGGCCCTGGCTCCCAAATTTTTTAATGGGGTATCCCGCTATTTCAAAATTAAGATCATCTTTATGTATACCAACGCTAGTGTATTGTAACGCTCGATCCTTGTCGATTGAAGATTCTAAAAGGGAAAGCAATCCATTATTCAATAGTTTGCTGTCGTACGTTAGGTTTATCTCCTCCTTTCCTCCAGAAATGGAAACGTATTCCTTTCTAAAAATCGGAATAAACACGTCCAGGAACCCAACCCGCTTTTTAAATATCTCTGTTCCATAACCGTGTAATTGTTCGTTATAGACTCCCAATGTTGTCTGATCAAAGGTACGGTTGGCGGCAAAATACTTTAGGAGCGAATTGCGTTGTGCCAAGACCCTATTGTATTTGATCAGGGTTTCCAAATATACTTTGTCCGATTGGGAAATAACCCCATCCATAAATTTGCGCCTCGTTTCACTGCCTTCAATGATCAGATCCCTATCGGCCGGGGAAATGATGACCGAGGGCAAAAGGCCAATATGGTCCGAGAATTTGTCATAGACCTTTTCGTTCCGTTTAATTATCTTTTTTAGCCCCCGTTTTAGGCTACAGACGATCTTTTCTTCCCTTCCGTCTTTTTGAAACACCCCTTCAATCATAAAAAAGTCCTCCCCGTGCCTAATGTTTTGGCTGGAGACCGGATTAAAATAGCTCTTACCGAAGGACAGGTGGTAAATGGCATCCAAAATGTTGGTCTTTCCAATTCCATTGTTGCCTACAAAGCAGTTTATTTTGGCGTCGAACTGAAAATTTTGCGCATTGAAGTTCTTATAATTGAGAAGGGATAATTTCTGTAAATACATGCAAAATCTTAAAAATATTGACAATAATAAAATGTTCCTAACCGGGTCTTAAGACAAAAAAGGGACTTGGGAAACAGGATATCAATTTAAATGATTGTGGTTTTTGATGTAAAAACTCTGTTTTTGTCTTAAACCGGGCGAATATCCAAAAATAAGGAATAAATACCCTTTCGAAATTCAATAAAAACTTTAATTTTGCGCCACAATTAAATTATCTATGGCTACATATAAGAAACGGGGTTTTAAACCAAAGACCAAGGAGGAACAAATGGCAGAGCAGCACAGTACCACTGCTGAGGTTTTTAGTACCCTGGACCAGAGCGCATCCAAATCGGAGGAATGGGTATCGAGGAACCAGAATTTTATAATTGGCGTTATTGGTGTGATCGCGGTTGCCGTTTTGGGATATTTAGGATATCACCAGTTTGTGCAAAAGCCAAAAGAGGTCAGCGCGGACAACGAAATGTACTATCCAAGACAGTATTTTGATCAAGCGCTGAATAGCGCTACAGAAAAGGATTCCTTATATAACCTCGCCCTTAATGGAGCCGAAGGGAAATACGGTTTTTTGGATATTATTGATGAATACAAGGGAACCAAAGCGGCCAATTTAGCTAATTACGCAGCTGGGATGGCCTATTTGAATATGCAAAAATACCAGGATGCCATTACCTATTTAGAGAAGTTTTCTTCGGATGATGCTATTTTGGGCGCTTTGGCAAAAGGAGGTATCGGGGATGCGTTTATGCAGCTCAACCAGCCCAATGATGCATTGGGATATTACGAAAAAGCCATTGCCCATAGCACCAACGACTATACGACCCCCCGTTATCTATATAAAGCTGGGGTTACCGCTTTGGAATTAAAACAAAATGATAAGGCCCTTAAGTTTTTTCAACGCATTAAGGTCGAATTTCCCAATTCTGATGAGGCCCGAACGGTGGATGCCTTTATAGGAATGGCCAAAGGAGGCGAATAAAGAAATGGCTACGGCAAATAAAAATTTATCGGTTTACGATAAGACGACAATCCCAAATGCGAAGAACTTTCGGTTTGGGATTGTTGTTTCTGAATGGAATTCAAAAATTACCGAGGGTCTGTACCAAGGGGCGGTCGATGCCTTGTTGGATTGTGGTGTTCCAGAAGGGAATATTCTTAGATGGGATGTCCCAGGAAGTTTTGAACTTCCGTTTGGTTGTAAAAAAATGATTGCCACCCAGCAGGTAGATGCCGTTGTGGCCATAGGTAGCGTAATCCAGGGGGAGACCAAGCATTTCGATTTTGTTTGCAGTGCTACCGCCCAAGGAATAATGGAGCTCAATGTACAGAGCGATATTCCCGTTATATTTTGTGTGCTTACGGACAATACAATGCAGCAGGCGGTAGACCGCAGCGGGGGAAAGCATGGAAACAAAGGCACCGAAGCTGCCATCGCAGCCATTAAAATGGCCGCTCTGGGCCGATAAGGGTCTTAACAATACTTCTGCGAAGCGAGTGTATTTTTTCCTAAGGCGGTATATTTCCTAAATATACAATGCACCCCCTAACGCTTCCCATACTTTTTTCCGACTGGCCCTGTCCGGATATTTTGAGTATATTTAGGTATGCAGAAGCCACATACAATCTGCATATTGAAATTGCTCTATGAAACTACATTTGCTAAATCGCAGAAGTGCCCACAACCATTCGTTTAAGGTGACCCATAACCGGTACCCGAATTTTCTCCGGATTTGGCACCATCATCCAGAATTGGAACTCGTTCTTGTTTCAAAAAGTACGGGGACCCGTTTTATTGGAGATAGCATAGAGAAATTTGGACCCGGGGAGGTAGTGTTGATAGGAAAGGATTTGCCTCATATGTGGCTCAATGATGACATCTACTTCCAAGGAAAATCGGACCTGACGGCAGAAGCGGTAGCCGCGCACTTCAAGGAAGATTTTTTGGGATCTCAAATCTTTATGGTTCCTGAAATGAAACATATTGGGGCGTTGTTCGAACGTGCCTCCCAGGGGATAAAATTTGAATCTGTTACGCCTACGATCATTGAACGCATCCATCGACTTCCTGTCCTAGAAAATTTTGAGAAAGCGATCGGCTTGCTGGAAATTTTACATTTGTTGGCCATGCACCGAGAGTACAAATTGTTGTGCAGCAAAGGATTTACCAATTCGTTGGGTGAGGGCGAGGACATAAACATGGATAAGGCCAATGCCTACATATTCAAAAACTTCAACACGCCCATAGGTTCCAAGGACGTGGCTACGGTACTGAACATGAATCCTTCGGCCTTCAGTCGCTATTTTAAGCGCATCCATCGAAAAACTTTTACAAAATACATCAATGAGATTAGAATTGGTTATGCCTGTAAGCTTTTAATGGAGGAGAAAAACACGGTAACGGCCGTCTGCTATGAGTCGGGTTTCAACAATATTTCCAATTTTAATCGGCAGTTTAAACAATTGACCGGTATGAGCCCTTCAGAATACGTCAAATATCATACCGATTAGCGGTAAAAGTAATCTTCTTGGGCAAAAATAGTATTGAATTTAGTTCTTTTAGTGGTGGATAATTGGCTAGTCAGGCTTTAACTTTGAATCATATTCAAAAGCAATCAATGGAGAATACTAAAACCGTAATTCTTGATGTGGTGGTCAAGGACATTCGTTTTCCAACCAGTAGGTATCTGGATGGATCGGATGCCATGAACCCCGACCCGGATTATTCTGCCGCGTACGTAATCTTAAAGACGGATCATCGGGAAGGATTGGAAGGGCATGGTCTTACCTTTACCATTGGTAGGGGCAATGAACTCTGTGTGGCTGCGGTACACGCTTTGGCCCCATTGATAAAGGGCAAGACTTTGGAGAGCTTTACCAAAAATATGGGTGCTTTTTGGAGAATGATAACCGGTGACAGCCAATTGCGATGGTTGGGACCGGAAAAGGGAATCATCCATCTAGCCACGGGTGCGGTGGTCAATGCCGTTTGGGATCTCTATGCCAAAACGGAAGGAAAACCGCTCTGGAAGCTATTGGCCGATATGGACCCGGAGCAATTGGTCTCTTGTATCGATTTTACCTATATCACGGATGCCCTTACTCCAAAGGAGGCCTTGGAAATCTTGGACAAGCAGGAAAAGTCCAAAAAATACCGAATAGAAAAATTGACGAAAAAGGGGTACCCGGCTTATACAACCTCGGCGGGTTGGCTGGGATATCCGGATGGCAAGATGCGCAATTTGTGCAGGGAGGCGAAGGCGGCCGGGTTTAAGCATATGAAGATTAAGGTAGGCGCCGATCTGCAGGATGATATCCGCCGGGCCAGTATCATTCGGGAGGAAATTGGCGATGACCTGAAGCTAATGATGGACGCCAACCAAAAATGGGACGTAGATGAAGCTATATCCAATATGGCGGCACTCAGAAAATTTAATCCTTGGTGGATCGAGGAGCCGACGAGCCCGGACGATATTTTGGGCCATGCAAGGATCGCAAGGGCCGTGGACCCAATAAAAGTGGCCACGGGTGAGCATTGCCAAAATCGCGTCGTGTTTAAACAATTGATGCAGGCAAATGCCATCGGGATTTGCCAGATCGATAGTTGTAGGGTAGGGGGTGTAAACGAGATTTTGGCCATTTTGCTTATGGCGGCCAAGTTCAATGTCCCGGTATGCCCGCATGCCGGAGGAGTAGGCCTTTGTGAATATGTGCAGCACCTTTCTATGTTAGACTATATAGCCATCAGTGGAACCATGGAAGACAGAATCATCGAATATGTGGATCACCTGCACGAGCATTTCTACGACCCCGTCGTTATAAAAAACGGAGCTTATATGCCGCCCGAACTCCCGGGCTATAGTATAACCATGAAGGAACAATCGTTGATCGATTACAGTTTTCCGGACGGGAAGGTTTGGAGGTAATAGCATTACGGCGAGAGGACTATCGAAAACGCATAAAATTACACAATGGGAAATAATGGGACTATCAAATTGATTTTATTAGCGGGGTTAGTAGGTCTATTTTGTACCCAAGGTATTAAGGCACAGGCCATCTATGAGGACGAACGGTACGTACCAGAAACGGATCCAATGGTGCTCAAAAAGCTGGATCAATGGCAGGATCTAAAGTTTGGCCTCCTAATGCATTGGGGTACATATAGTCAATGGGGAATTGTGGAATCTTGGTCCATTTGTCCGGAAGAGTACGGTTGGTGCGAACGAAAAAAGGGATCCAATCCCAATAATTACTTTGCGTATAAAAAAGAATATGAAGGATTGCAAAAAACATTCAACCCTGTAAAGTTCGATCCAGGGAAATGGGCCAAGGCCGCCAAAGACGCAGGGATGAAATATGTGGTCTTTACAACAAAGCACCACGATGGGTTTTCCATGTTCGATACCAAATACACCGATTACAAGATTACGGATCCCAAAACACCATTCAGTTCTAATCCGAAAGCCAATATAACAAAGGAAATATTCAATGCCTTTAGAAATGAAGGACTATGGGCGGGAGCCTATTTTTCAAAGCCGGACTGGCATGTGCCGTCGTATTGGGATCCATATTATCCCCCAAGGGACCGCAACGTAAACTATGATCCCGAGGAAAACCCGGAGAAATGGAGTGAGTTCGTCCAATTTACACATAACCAAATAATGGAACTTATGTCCAATTATGGTAAAGTGGACATCCTTTGGCTAGACGGTGGATGGGTAGCTAAAACACCCAAGTCGCAGATTACAAGTTGGTATGACGAACAGCTTAAAGACAACAAATTTGGCTATCTAAAAAATCGCATTGTCAACCAGGATATTAAGATGGACCAACTGGTTAAGGAAGCTAGGGCAAAGCAACCTGGCCTGATCGTTGTCGATAGAGCGGTACACGGAAAAAATCAAAATTATTTAACGCCGGAGAACAGGGTACCGGAAAAGCCGTTGCCATATCCATGGGAATCCTGTATTATTTCTGGAGGAGGCTGGTCCTACACCCCCAATGCCAAATACATGTCGGGCAGGGAAGGGATACACACCTTAGTTGATATTGTGTCCAAAGGCGGCAACTTGTTATTAAATATTGCACCTAGTCCCCAAGGAGAATGGGATGCCGGTGCCTATAAATTATTGGAAGAAATCGGTGCTTGGATGAATATCAACAAGGAAGCCATTTACGGGACAAAACCCATGGCGCCGTATAAATATGAAAACATCTGTGTGACCTCCAAGCCGGACGGAACGCTTTATTTGATCTACTTGGTAAACGAGGGACAAACCTCTCTTCCCCCCGAAATTTACATGGAAGGTTTTGTTCCTAAAAATGGAGCTAAAGTTACTATATTAGGTGATGGGTCCGGAATTTTATGGTCTAAAAGGGATAATGGGGCCATATTTAAGATTTCCAAAAAATTGCGGGACAAGATTTTGAAAACAAATGCTTTTGTTATTAGGATAAAGTAAGTACGTCAGGCCGGTTTGGGTTAAACCCTATCGTCAATAACCATAAATAAATAGAAATAGAACATGTCAATATTTAGTTTAAAAGGAAAAACGGCCCTGGTCACCGGTGCGGCCAGCGGTATTGGAAAGGCCATTGCTCAAAAATTCGCCACGCAGGGTGCGGAGGTCCATATATTGGAATTCAATGCGGAGAGTGGACAAAAAGTGGTCGAAGAAATAATGAACGAAGGAGGCAAGGCCAAATTTCATGCTTGTGATGTATCCGATCAACCGCAAGTATTGGGAATAGTTTCGAAAATTGCCGAGGAATCCCAAATTAATATACTGGTCAACAACGCTGGCGTAGCCCACATAGGGAATATTGAAGGTGCCGAAGAGGCAGACTTGGATCGGTTGTACCAAGTGAACATCAAAGGGGTTTACAATGGAATGAGAGCTGTTATTCCCTTTATGAAAGACAAAGGAGGGGTGATCCTAAACATGGCTTCGGTAGCGTCTAGCGTTGGGATATCGGATCGGTTTGCCTATTCCATGACCAAAGGGGCCGTACTCACCATGACCTATTCCGTTGCCAAGGATTATCTCGATTTTGGTATTCGGTGCAACAGTATTTCCCCGGGAAGGATCCATACCCCTTTCGTCGATGGATATTTGGCAAAAAACTATCCCGGAAGGGAAAAGGAAATGTTCGAAAGGCTTTCGAAAACCCAACCTATCGGTCGTATGGGGATGCCGGAGGAAGTGGCCAATCTGGCACTTTATCTCTGTTCGGATGAGGCCTCGTTTGCCACAGGCACCGATTTTCCTCTTGATGGCGGGTTTATAAAGTTGAATGGATGATTGCGAAGACAAGAGCCAAGAAACAAGATTAAAAAGTGCTCAGTAACCAGTATTCAGTCGACGGAATTAATTATGGTTGAAAGAACGCTACGTATGCAAAATATTATGAAATTTAGATGGTTGAAAATTCGAACATAACAGGTCCTCCCCTTTTTTCAAGGAGCCAGCCCGAAAATCGTTCTGGCGGGGTGCCGTCCCGATAGCTATCGGGAGCGGAGGGGTCAAAAATGATCGATAGTTCCTAATTGTGTACTTGGTAATTCAAATCAAACAAATAGTTACAATGCTTTTTACATCAAGGATAAAATTAACAACCGTATCAATAATACTATTTTTTGTTAGTATTTGGAACGGAATTGCTCAAGGAGTGGCTGTTTTAGCAGGTGACACGGTTGGCCAAAAACCAAACATCATTTTCATCCTAACGGACGATTTGGGCTATGGGGACCTCGGCGTTTTTTTTCAGAACCAATTGGTCACCGGGAATGCAGGACATCCCAGGCAGTTTACACCGCACTTGGACCAAATGGCGAAGGAAGGTGCGCTCCTTCCACAACAATATTCGCCAGCTCCCGTGTGCGCTCCGTCTAGGGCTTCATTATTGCTGGGTAGGAGCCAGGGCCATTCCAATGTTAGGGACAATCAGTTCGACAAGGCCTTGGACAACAACTACACCTTGGGTTCGGTGCTGCAAAAGGCCGGGTATACCACAGCGGCCATTGGCAAATGGGGTTTGCAGGGAAAGGATGATAGTGGTCCCAACTGGACGGCACATCCGCTCAATAGGGGATTCGACTATTTTTTGGGCTATATAAGGCATAGGGACGGACATGAGCATTACCCAAAGGAGGGGGTTTATAGAGGCTCTAAGGAGGTTTACGAAAACCGGACCAACATCGCACAAGACCTCGATAAGTGTTATACCGCCGATTTATGGACCGCCGCTGCCAAACGTTGGATCGTGGACTACAAAAAAGGCACGGGTGGGCAAAAACCGTTTTTTATGTTCTTGGCCTACGATACTCCCCATGCTGTTTTGGAACTTCCCACCCAGGCCTATCCGAAAGGAGGAGGATTAGATGGCGGTCTTCAATGGCTGGGGCAACCCGGACACATGATCAATACCGCCTCGGGCAAGGTAGATTCCTGGATGCACCCCGATTATTCAAATGCTACCTACGACGACGATAGGAGCGCGGCATCGCCCCAAGTACCATGGCCGGATATCTATAAGCGATACGCTACGGATACGAGAAGAATAGACGATGCGGTGGGTGACCTTTTGCATTTGCTCAAAGACTTAAACATAGATGATAATACCATGGTCGTCTTTACTTCGGATAACGGCCCGTCTATAGAGTCCTATATAACCGGCGAACCCATCGTTCCTACTTTTTTTAAAAGTTTTGGTCCCTTTGATGGAATAAAGCGCGATTGTTGGGAAGGTGGGCTACGTATGCCCAGCATTGCCAGATGGCCCAAACATATCCCGGCCGGGAACATCGTGGAAACCCCGAGTATTTTTTACGATTGGATGCCCACCTTTACCCAAATTGCCGGATTACCGGCACCGGCCGTATCGGATGGGGTATCTCTTTTGCCCTCGTTACTCAAAAAAGGAAAGCAGCCCGAGAGCCAAATCTACCTTGAGTACTTTGAACAAGGGACAACTCCGGAATTTGAAGATTTTGCGGCGAATCACCGGGGACGTCGCCGCAATCAAATGCAAATGGTCCGTCTGGACAATTTTGTCGGGGTGCGTTACGATATTAAATCGCAACATGATGATTTTGAGATCTACGATGTGGTGAAAGATCCACAGCAGACCAATAATTTGGCCAGGACTTCGAACACAACCTCCCTACAACGACGAATGAAGGATAGGGTCCTCCAATCTAGGATACCGAATGTTACGGCACCGAGGCCTTACGATGATGCGCCTGTTCCTGCGGTTAAGGGGGTGATAGCCGACCCGGGAATTCAATGGAAGGCCTATGAAGGCGATTTTCCTTGGGTACCCGCAGTAGCCACACTTACGCCAACGGAAACTGGAATGTCGGATTATCCCAACGGAAATGTTGGAAAAGTAAAATCTAGTGGGGCGTTATATTTTGAGGGGTATATGCGCATCCCACGTGAAGGGGAGTATAGATTTTTTATAAAGACAAATACCACGGCCCTATTCAAAATCCATAATGCAACGGTCATTGATGCAGATTATGAATATTTTTCAAATACGGTGAAAGCGGGGACAATTAACCTAACATCAGGCCTACATCCATTTCGCCTCTTTTTAACATCACCTCAAAAGGGAAACCCAACGTTGGACCTGGAATGGTGCGGTCCGGGCTTGGATAAGGAAAAAATTCCGGCCACTGTATTTTTTCACACTGAAGAGTAATAAATGAAATATTTGAAAGGTTCTAACTAAAGCACTTATAATCAAGTTATTCGTATGAAGCATTTATCATCACTGCTTATGGGTTTTCTTATGTTGCTCCTTTTCTTAGGATGTGACCAGGGGGCAGCGCATCGATCGGAAAAATCGAAGCAAAAGCCAAATGTACTTTTCATTTTTGCCGATGACCAACGAGCGGATGCGCTAGGGGCCTCTGGCAATACCTATATTCGAACCCCAAATATAGATTCCCTGGCCGCAAATGGGGTTCGGTTTACAAATAACTACGTTATGGGCGGGCACCATGGTGCTATCTGTGCCCCCAGTCGTGCTATGTTGTTGAGCGGTAAGAGTCTATTTCACGTATATGATCGGCTAAAAGGCGTGACCACCATGCCTATGTATTTTAACAAATTTGGGTATAAAACCTTTGGTACCGGTAAATGGCACAACGAACCGGAGGCCTTCGAGGCCAGCTTTCAAAATGGCAAAAACGTATTTATAGGAGGTATGTCCGACCATTTCAACGTACCCTGCCAAAATCTGGGACCTAACGGGAAGCTTGGAGAGAAGGCTAAAAAGGGATTTTCGACCGATCTTTTTGCCGATGCGGCCATTGGTTATCTTAACGATTATGCGGAAGGAGATAGGGAAAATCCGTTTTTTTGCTACGTGGCTTTTACAGCACCCCACGACCCGCGCTCGCCGCGGAAGGATTATATAGGGATGTACCCCCCGGAAACCATCCCGGTTCCGGGTAATTTTAAGGGACTACATCCATTTATATTCGACGACTTTAACGTAAGGGACGAAACCCTTGCGCCATGGCCACGAACCCCCGAGATTATCCAGGAATCGTTGGCCGATTACTACGCCCTCATCAGTCATTTGGACCAGCGGGTGGGGGATATAATCAAAACTTTGAAAAAGCAAGGACTTTACGACAATACGATCATAGTTTACGCTGCTGACAACGGGCTGGCTATTGGCAGCCATGGACTTTTGGGCAAGCAGGACCTGTACGAACACAGCACAAAAGTGCCTCTGATCATCAGCGGACCTGGTGTTCCAAAACAACAAACAAGGGACGCATTGGTCTATTTGTATGACGTTTTCCCAACCTTGGCAGACTTGTGCGACCTTCCCGAACCTGAGGGTATTGATGGGACAGACCTTACTGCCGTCCTTTTGGGAGAGGAAAGTGGGGTTCGGAACTCACTCTACACCGTGTACAGGAACACGGTGCGGGCTGTTAGAACGGAGGATTGGAAACTGATAAGGTATCCGCAGCGGGACTATACCCAATTGTTCAATTTAAAATTGGACCCAATGGAGTTAAACAATTTGGCGAGCAATCCGAGGGATAAGTCCAAAGTAGACGAAATGATGGGCATGTTGCAAGAATGGTACACGGTTACCAATGATACCGCAACGATGAACCCCAAAACAATTTTGCCGTTGGAATACGACTATACCCAATTAAAACAGATTCCCGACCGCCATCAACCGGAGTACACACTTAGAAAATATTTTAAAGATGATAAGTTGAGTGGAGACAAAATACCCGTGCATTAATAATTAACCAACACTTTACAAAGAGATGAAAATATACAAGCAGCCCCGACGGGCAATTATTGAAAACGAGGGGAAATACTACGAACTTCCGGTTGCGGATTGGGATGCCTTTATCAACAGGGATAACCTGTACGCTTCTGTAAAATCGGAACTTCCTTCAGCCAAATCGGTCTCCGATGAGGTATTAAAACAAGGCGTGCAAGTTCCTATGGGCAGTCAAGAAATCTGGGCAGCAGGGGTAACCTATCAAAGGAGCAAGGAAGCCCGTATGGAGGAAGCCAAGGATTCGGGCGGGCATGTATTTTACGATAAGGTCTACGATGCAGACCGTCCCGAACTGTTTTTTAAGGCTACTGCCCAACGTACCGTGGGAGATGGGGATGTGGTGTACATTCGGCGGGATTCTAACTGGAACGTTCCAGAGCCCGAACTCACTTTGTTTATAAATTCCAAAGGAAGTATCCAAGGCTACACCATAGGGAACGATATGAGCTCCCGGGATATCGAAGGGGAGAATCCATTGTACCTGCCTCAAGCCAAAGTATATGAGCGCTGTGCCGCCATGGGTCCCTGCCTGTATTTACAAGAAGATCCCCTTTCACCCGAAACGGTTATTTCCATCGAGATAAGCAGGAATGGAACCTATATGTTTAAAGAAGAGGTAGCTATTAAAATGATGAAAAGATCCCATACGGAGTTGGTTGGATATCTCTTCCGGGAATGCGATTTTCCAACCGGGGTGTTTTTGATGACCGGGACCTGTCTGGTGCCCTCGGACGATTTCACGCTCCTGGAAGGGGATGAAGTCCGCATCTCCATTGATAGCATTGGTACCTTGATTAACCGCGTCGCAAAAAGTAAATAATCCGTTAAAACTGGAGAGAGTGAAAAAGAAAGCCCTTGTCTTAATTATTTCGGCAACGATGTTCAACGGCCTTTGGGCCCAAAAACACTATGAGCCTACATGGGACTCCTTGGATTCCAGACCTGTAGCCCAATGGTTCGATAATGCCAAGTTTGGAATATTTATCCACTGGGGGCCTTACTCCGTCCCGGCTTGGTCGCCCAAGGGTACTTACTCAGAGTGGTACCAATATTGGTTACAGAGCAAAACGCTTTTTGGTAATGGCGATTTTAAGGGGGACGAGGTAGTCAACTATCACAATAAAACCTATGGTAAGGATTTTACTTACTACCAGTTCGGGAATATGTTCACGGCAGATCTGTTCGAGCCCGACGATTGGGCGGCACTTATCAAAGAATCCGGGGCCAAATATGTTGTACTTACTTCCAAACACCACGATGGTTTTGCCCTCTGGCCAAGCAAGGAAGCCGATGACCGAGGCTTTCCATGGAACAGTATGGAAGTTGGGGCCCATAGAGATCTGGTAGGCGACTTGTCCAAGGCGGTTAAAGCAAACGGGCTCAAAATGGGGCTCTATTATTCGTTATACGAATGGTACCACCCATGGTGGCAAAACGATAGGCAACGATTTGTAGCCGAGCATTTTTTGCCCCAGGTTAAGGATTTGGTAACCCGCTATAAGCCCGATATTCTATGGGCCGATGGGGAGTGGGAAATGGAAGCCGACCAATGGAAATCCAAGGAATTCCTGGCTTGGTTGTTCAACGACTCCCCCGTAAAAAACTCCGTGGTCATCAACGACCGTTGGGGCAAGGGCGTCCGCAATGAGCATGGCGGATACTATACTACCGAATACGAATCTGAGGCACCCGGGTTTAATCGCCCTTGGGAAGAATGTAGAGGGATGGGCTTTTCCTTCGGATACAACCGTAACGAGGATATTGAAGATTACAACTCGCCCAAAGCCCTTGTTTTGATGCTGGTAAATATAGTAAGCACCGGTGGGAACCTGTTGCTCGATATTGGACCGGACGCAAGGGGGAAAATCCCGGTGATCATGCAGGAGCGGCTGTTGCAAATGGGTAAATGGTTAGAGACCAATGGCGAAGCCATTTACGGAACCTCTCCTTGGAGAGGGTCGTTCCAGTGGTCCGAGGGAGAAAGGAATTTTAAACCGGAACAACACTATTTGGGGGGTGATTTTATCCTTAAACAAACCGTAAATCCAGAATCGGGTTATGCCGTCAAAGAGCTGTTCTTTACCCAAAATAAAAATGATTATTTTGCTATAGCACCCAATTGGCCCGGCAAAAATTTAACCATTAAGGACTTTAAGCCCGATCTAGGCTCAAAGGTTACCCTTCTAGCCACTGGTGGGAACGTGTCCTGGAAACAATCGGGTCCGGATATGATATTGGAAATGCCCGAATTTAACCCGAATACAATGATACCTGAAGACAAATACGCCTATGTTTTTAAAATTTCAGGGAGTAGGTAAAAGTTTATAAATGCGGTGTCTTAGAAACGAGAATTGAGTCTGATTTTTGAATGTATCCTATCTTGGCTCTTGGTTCTTGGCTTTTGGTTTTTTGAGAACCCATCATGTATAACGCTTATATTAATGTCAATCTAACTCTAATCGCGTGAAAAATTTCTTCCCCTACTTTCTTTTTTTTGTCATCCTGATTTGCTGCACCGAACAAAAAGTATCGGACCAAATCTTGATGCCCGTTGCCAATACCATCAAAGTTGATGCGGACGATACCAAAGATTCCATAATTGTCAAGGCGGCACACGTAGTTCCTAGCAACAATCAATACGATGCTTTGCAAAATGAATTCATCGCCTTTATCCATTTTGGGCCCAATACCTTTACCCGGATGGAATGGGGCAGTGGGTTGGAGGACCCAAAAATATTCGATCTTAAGAATCTGGATACGGATCAGTGGTGCAAAACCATGCGCGATGCGGGAATGAAAATGGTTATCCTTACCGTAAAGCACCACGACGGATTTGTACTTTGGCAGAGTCGTTATACGGAACACGGTATCATGTCGTCCCCGTTTCAGAACGGTAAGGGCGACATTTTGAGAGAATTGACCGACTCTTGTAAAAAATATGGCCTAAAATTGGGAATATACCTCTCTCCGGCCGATCTATTTCAAATTGAAAGCAAGGACGGACTGTATGGAAACCTTAGTGAGGCAACCGAACGCACCATTCCCAGGCCGGTGGAGGGCCGACCTTTTCAAAACAAAACCACTTTTACATTTAAGGTCGATGATTACAACGAGTATTTCTTAAATCAGTTGTTTGAGCTGCTAACGGAATACGGACCTGTTGACGAGGTATGGTTCGATGGGGCCACCCCAAAAACAAAGGGGGGCCAAACCTATGACTATTTGGCTTGGAAAAAGGTGATACGGACCTTGGCTCCCAAGGCTGTTATTTTTGGGAAGGAAGATATTAGGTGGTGCGGCAATGAATCAGGCAGGACCCGGGATACCGAGTGGAACGTTATCCCGTATCAAGAGGATCCGGATGCTATGAACATGTTTGGGGATCTTACCGCAGAGTCTTTGGGGGCAAGAGAAGATCTTTACAAGGCCAAATACCTTCATTATCAACAGGCCGAGACCAATACATCCATTCGGGAAGGCTGGTTTTATAGGGACGACGACAAGCAAAAGGTCCGCAGTGCCGATGACGTCTTCGATATCTATGAACGGTCGGTGGGCGGTAATTCCACTTTCTTATTGAATATACCTCCCAACAGGGAAGGAAGATTTTCTCCGGAAGATGTCGGGGTGCTGGAAGATGTCGGAAATCGGATTGTGGAAACCTACTTTACCAACTTATTTGAAGGGGCAAACGGCCCCCATAATGTTCTGGATGCGGATCCCGATTCTTATATAATGCTCGATAGCCTCCACAATAGTATTGTAATACAGACCAAACAACCGATAACGATTAACCGGTTGGTACTTCAGGAAGCTATAGCGACCCATAGCGAACGGATAGAAAAGCACGCAGTAGAAGCTTGGATAGATAATGAATGGAAGCAAATAGCCATTGCGACTAATGTGGGGTATAAGCGTATTTTGCGCTTTCCAGAAGTTACCTCGGATAAATTTAGGGTCAGGGTGTTACAGTATCGCCTAAATCCGGCAATCTCAAATGTATCTGCACATTACTATAAGACCAGACCGCCTCAGTTGGACATTTCAAGAAATCTTGAAGGAATGGTCACCATAGCACCGAAGATGCATGATTTTGGATGGAAACCCCATGGTGAAAATCCGTTGGCAAATTTAGATTCCGGATTGCAGATACATTATACAACAGATGGAACAGATCCAAACCCCACTTCTCAACTGTACGAGCAATCTTTTTCATTGGCTTCGGGCGAAGTAAGAGCTGTCGCCGTTGTCAACGGTGAACTGGGAAGTACCGTATCCAATGAATTTGGAATTGTGAAAAAGAACTGGCAAAGTATTGGGGCAGATAGTTTTAGCGGAGAGAACCGTAAGGAACTGGCTTTTGATGCAAATCCCGCTACCTATTGGCAATCCGGACCAAAAGGGAAACCCCATTATTTAAATCTCGATCTAGGAAAGGTCTACAAGATCAAGGGCTTTACTTATACTCCCCAGCACGAACATTCGGAAGGAATGATAGAAAAAGGGATGATAAAATCTAGCAAGGACGGCAAGTCATGGCAGGTGGTGGAATCCTTTGCTTTTGGAAATCTGATCAACGACCCCGTAAAAAGAACGCATTATTTTAAAAACCCGGTCAGTACAAGATATATTAGAATCGAATCCGCCAATATTGCTGGTGGGGGTAAAACGGCGGCAATTGCCGAGGTAGGTATACTGCCCGAGTAAGGTAACGTTTCAATAATGGCAATTTAAAACAGTGATGGGAAAAATTTTAACTATTAAGAATATTTCTTGGCTTGTTTTCAGTGCTCTCATAATTTGTAGCTGTGGAGATAGACAAAAGAAGATAGAAAAGAAGGAAGAACTGCCCAATATCGTTTACGTTTTGGCCGATGATCTAGGAATCGGTGATATCCATGCCTTTAACCCCGATGGAAAAATAAATACTCCCAATATTGACAAATTGGCCCAAGAAGGCATGAGGTTTACGGATGCCCATACCTCTTCAGCCGTTTGTTCCCCTACCCGCTATGGTATCCTCACGGGCAGGTACAATTGGCGAAGTCCTTTGAAAAGCGGGGTACTCACTGGGGTGTCGAAAGCCCTGATACCCGAATCTAGAACGACGGTGGCCTCCCTGCTCAAAAAATCGGGATACCATACCGCCTTTATCGGAAAATGGCATCTGGGATGGAATTGGGCCTTAAAGCAAGGCGATAGTGTGGGCGGTACAGGTTGGAACCCCACCGATTATGTCAATATAGATTTTTCAAAGCCCATCACCCACGGCCCCAACGACCTCGGATTTAATTATTCCTACGGATTTTCCGGTTCCCTGGACATGGCGCCCTACGTGTATGTGGAAAATAGTATGCCTACCATGGTGCCGGATTCGGTTACCGGAAGTACCGATAAATACGGATGGTGGCGAGAAGGTCCCACGGCGTCAGATTTTGTTCATGAGCAGGTAACGCCCCATCTTTTTTTGAAGGCTATGAAGTATATAAAGGAAAAATCCCAAGAGAGTGCCCCGTTCTTCCTTTATTTGGCATTGCCCTCGCCCCATACACCGATCCTGCCTACCCCGGAGTGGCAGGGAAAAAGTGACCTGAATCCTTATGGGGATTTTGTCATGGAAATCGATGGATATATGGGACAACTGCAGAAAACTTTGGTAGAAGCGGGTATCGAAAGAAACACCATCGTTATTTTTACTAGTGATAACGGCTGTTCCCCACAGGCAGATTATAAGGTTTTGGGTGAGAAGGGACACCGTCCTAGCTCCATCTATCGCGGCCATAAGGCAGATATTTTTGAAGGCGGACACAGAGAACCTTTTATTGTGCGCTGGCCCGGGAAAATAAGACCTGGTTCTACTTCGGACAAAACCATATGCACAACGGACCTGATGGCTACCTGTGCAGACATCGTAAATACAAAGTTAGCCGATGATGAGGGGGAGGACAGTTATTCCATGCTCCCGTTATTTACGGACCCCAACTCAATGGATTATAAAAGACAAACAACGGTCCATCATTCCATCAACGGTAGCTTCGCTCTTCGGAAGGGAAGGTGGAAAATGATATTCTGTCCCGGTTCTGGGGGTTGGAGCGATCCCAAACCCGATTCCGAGGAGGTGGTGGGATTGCCCGAATATCAGTTGTACGATTTATCCAAAGATCCGTCCGAAGGGAGCAATCTATATCGGGATAAACCCGATATTGCGGAAGAAATGGAGGTAATGATGGCTTCCCTTATCCAAAAGGGCCGAAGCACTCCTGGCCCCATTCAAAAGAATGATCCGCCTCTTGGCGATAAGGAATGGGAACAAATTGCTATATTTAGTGAACTAGTGAACTAGTGGGATAATGGAAAAGTAATGGAGGAAAAAAGTGAATAAGCAGAGACCGTTTAATTTTTAATCACCGAACACCGAACACCGAACACCGAACACCGAACAATAACAATAAACACTTAAAACATGAAACTGATAAGATTTGGTAAATCAGGAAAAGAAAAACCGGGAATTCAATTGGAGGACGGAACCCGTATCGACGTTTCCAAATTTGGAACGGATTATAATGAGGAATTCTTTGGAACCGATGGAATTTCCAGATTAAAGGAATGGCTAAGATCAAATACATCCTCGTGTCCAAAGGTGGGGGCGGATGTGCGATTGGGGCCTCCTACCGTTAGGCCTTCAAAATTGGTCTGCGTAGGCCTCAACTATGCAAAGCACGCTGCGGAAAGCGGAATGGCATTGCCGAAGGAACCCGTGTTGTTCTTTAAGGCAACTTCCGCCATCGTAGGACCAAACGATGATGTGATTATTCCTAAAAACAGTCTAAAAACGGACTGGGAAGTGGAATTGGCGGTGGTCATTGGAAAGAAGGCCTCCTATGTATCCGAGGCTAACGCCTTGGAACACGTAGCCGGGTATGTACTGCATAACGATTACAGCGAACGCGCCTTTCAAATAGAACGGGAAGGGCAGTGGTGCAAGGGAAAGGGATGTGATACTTTTGCTCCGATCGGACCCTTTATGGCCACGGCCGATGAAATACAAGACCCCAATAACCTGAACCTATGGCTAAAGCTCAACGGAAAGACCTTGCAAAACAGCAATACCTCCGATTTTATATTCAATATCCAAGAAGTGGTTAGTTATATTAGCCAGTTTATGACCTTGTTGCCAGGGGATATCATTTCTACAGGGACACCTTCGGGAGTCGGATTGGGATTGACCCCGCCTTCTTATTTAAAACCTGGGGACGTGGTAGAACTGGGGATCGAAGGCCTGGGGGTTTCAAAACAGGAGGTCAGGGCCTATCAGTAAAACTTGGTAAAACAAAGCATTGAACTCTATTAGGACAATCTTCCCAGCTCTATTTTTATCCCTTCTTTTTTGCGGTACCGCCATCGCACAAGAGTTGGCTTGGACCGAGATCGAGAATGGAATATGGAAGGCCAATGTGGGGGAGCCAGAGGATATAAGTTTGTTAAAAGCGGCCGAGATCCATCCCCAGGTTGGGGCACTCAACCAATTGCCTGCTGCCGTATTCCCTTTTATAAAAGATAAGATCAAGACCAAAATGGTCGATGGAAAGGTCTATCTGCAATTTCCCTTATCCAGGGAGGAGCAAATTTTTGGGCTGGGACTCAATTTTAAAACGGTACATCAACGAGGGAGGATCATGCGGTTGCATGTGGACCATTACGGTGGTGAAGACAATGGTCGAACCCACGCTCCCGTACCATTCTATGTATCTTCCAAAGGTTATGGGGTACTTGTAGACGCAGCCCGATACATTACTGTTTATGTGGGTACGGGGGTACGTGTGGATGCGGATGACCCACCTGTGGTGAGAGATAGGAACACGGACAAAGATTGGAGCGCGCAACCTTATTCCGATGCCGTAGAAATTCTGGTACCTGCCAAGGGAACGGATATCTATGTTTATGGCGGTTCCACACCCTTGGAAGCGGTCCAACGCTACAACTTGTATAATGGAGGCGGATATCTTCCTCCAAAATGGGGATTGGGATTCACGCAAAGAGTACCTACTCTTTATAGTCAGGGCGATATTTTAAAGGAAGCAAAAGACTTTGAAGCACACGATTTTCCGTTAGATTTTATCGGGGTGGAACCGGGTTGGCAGAGCATGTCCTATCCCTGTACTTTTGAATGGGACAAAACAAGGTTTCCAGACCCCAAAAGATTTATTGGCGACCTATCCGACATGGGCGTTCGTTCCAATTTATGGATGAATCCCTATGTGTCCCCAACGGGTACTTTATATCCAAAATTGGAAGGCCTTACAGGTTCCCACACGGTTTGGAACGGTGTTGTGCCCGATTTGATGCTTCAGGAAACCCGTGATATTTTAAAGGATCACTTCGTTCAGAATCATATAAATATAGGGGTCAGCGGCTACAAAATAGATGAGGTTGATGGGTACGACTTTTGGGTATGGCCCGATGTGGCCACCTTTCCTTCCGGTTATAGCGGGGAACAAATGAGACAGGTCTACGGATTGTTGATCCAAAACATGACCGCAAAATGGTTTAAGGAAAGAAACCAGAGAACCTATGGTCTGGTAAGGGCTTCCAATGGGGGAGCCAGTGCTTTGCCCTATGTAATTTACAACGATTATTACAGTCATAAGGATTTTATAACGGCCCTTGTTAACAGTAGTTTTATAGGGGTGTTGTGGACCCCGGAAGTCCGCGCTTCAAAAACCGCCGAGGAGTGGCTGCGAAGGATGCAATCCGTTTGTTTCTCACCTATGGCCATGCTGAACGCTTGGGCCGATGGCACCAAACCTTGGTCTTTTCCAAAAGTGGAAGCGGCCGTAAGGGACGTTGCCAATTTAAGGATGCAGTTATTGCCCTATATTTATTCTACGTTTTCACAATATCATTTTGAAGGCTTGCCTCCCTTTAGGGCTATGAATTTGGTAGATGGCTTTACCTACGACGCTAATGTGGCTGAAGGTGAACTGGATTCCACGGATAATCCGTATAAATTGGCCATTAAAAGTGAAATTAAGGATCAATACATGATGGGCGATAATATTTTGGTGGCCCCTATGTTCGCGGGAGAAAAGCAAAGAAAGGTTATCATTCCCAAAGGAAAATGGTTCGACTTCTACAACGGCGAATTCGTAGGTGAAAACGAGGTGATTACCATAACTCCGGGTTTGGATAAAATACCATTGTACGTAAGGGATGGAGGGATAATTCCTATGATACCTGCCCAACGCCAGGCTCCCAAAAATGGAGAGAAGTCAAATTTGATTATTCGATATTACGGCACCAAAGAAGGGGAATTTGTCCTTTATGATGATGACGGTGTAAGCTTCGACTTTGAAAAAGGCCAATTCTCAAAGGTCAATATTTTAATAAAAAAAGACAAAAAGGGAATTCTAAGAGGTACCATAGGCAGTCCAGCAAAAGGCAAGCCCTATGGCTATAACAAAAAAGTTACGTGGGAATTTATGACAAAATCCACCGATAAAAAGCAATAAACTTTAGACTTATGATAAAGTTATTGGGATTATTGCCCGTGCTTTGCAACACCAGTACTTATAGAGAGATTTGGCTTCCGTCCATTCTTTCGGACAATATGGTACTGCAACAACGATCGAACGATATCATATGGGGATGGACCACGGCTACCAGTGAGGAAATAAAAGTTTATGGAACTTGGAATAATGAAAAAGTAACCGCCAAGGCTTATCGAGGGGTTTGGTCTCTAAAATTACCAACCCCCAAAGCGGGGGCATCTATAGCGTTGTGGTGGAGGGTCATGAAAAATTAGAGTGGAGGAATGTGCCGGTCGGTGAGGTGTGGTCGGGGTAGGGACTTGCCATTCTATTTTGTGCAGATCGCCCCGTATAAATATGACGACCCTAATGGTACGGATGCGGCCAACCGTAGGGACGCGCAACTCTATACGATGAATAATTTGGACAATACGGGGATCGCGGTAACCAATGATATTGGGAATTGAAATAGAGTTTAAAAAATTGATAAAAGAATGAAACAGATCAAGAGGCTCATACCATCACTACTTGGACTTACATTTTTCTGTTGTCAAAATCAGGAAATGACGCGCGAAACCAATGAAGTCTGGTATGCACAACCGGCTACCAAATGGATGCAGGCCCTACCGGTAGGAAATGGTCGGATGGGAGCTATGGTTTTTGGAGACCCCAACCATGAACGGATCCAGCTCAATGAAGATTCCATGTGGCCCGGTGGACCGGACTGGGAAAATTCCAAAGGAAGCCCGAAAGACCTTGAGGAAATAAGACAATTGTTGAAAGACGGCAAACCCCACGAAGCCGATAAGCTGATCGTGGAGAAATTTTCCTATAAATCCATTTTGCGATCGCACCAGACCATGGGCGACCTTTATATCGATTTTAAAAAGGATAAAAAGGTCGGGGATTACAAACGCGCTTTGAGTCTGGACGATGCCCTGGTGACAACACACTATGTTTCTGGGGGGAATAATTATACGGAAAAAGTCTTTGCATCTTACCCTGACGATGTGTTGGTGGTAGAATTGGCTACTACCGCACCAAATGGCATGGATTTAAGTTTGAGGTTAGACCGCCCTGATGATCGCGGACATGAGACCGTTACCATTTCCAACCCATCCGACAGTGAAATCAGCATGAAAGGCATGGTAACCCAGTATGGGGGCATTAAAGAATCTAAACCCTTTCCACTAGATTATGGGGTTAAGTTTGAGACCCGCCTACAGGTGAAGAACGAATCCGGAACTGTGGTAGCTCACGAAGGTAGGTTGGCGTTGAAAGGCGTTAAAAAAGCAACGCTGTATATTGTTTGTAACACTTCGTTTTATCAGGAGGATTACGAAAGTAGGAACAGGGAGACCTTGACCGCGTTAAACGGAAAATCATTTGATGCTTTGTTGGAAGACCATAGGGAGGATTATCAAAATCTCTACAGTCGAATGTCTTTTGATTTGGGTGGTAAAGCCTTGGACAGCTTACCAACCGATACTCGGTTAACAAGAATAAAGGAGGGGGGCGATGACCCCGATCTTGCAGCAAAGCTGTTCCAATTTGGTAGGTATTTGCTTATTTCTTCCTCTCGTCCGGGATCTAATCCTGCAAATCTGCAAGGACTTTGGAACGAGCATATCGAAGCGCCTTGGAATGCCGACTACCATCTCAACATCAATCTTCAAATGAACTATTGGCCTGTGGAGGTAACGAATCTAAGTGAATGCCACGAGCCAATTTTTGCCTTTGCAGATCGGTTGATGGAGCGGGGGCACATTACCGCAAAAGAACAGTACGGAATCGGGAGGGGTTCAATGGCCCACCATGCGACCGATTTATGGGCGCCTGCCTTTATGCGGGCCGAAAAACCCTATTGGGGAGCTTGGATCCACGGCGGTGGATGGTTGGTCCAAGATTATTGGGAGCATTATCAATACACCCAAAACAAGGAGTTTTTGAAGAAAGAGGCCTACCCGGCCTTAAGAACCATTTCTGAATTCTATCTGGACTGGTTAGTGTTGGACAAACGGGACGGTACGTGGGTATCGGCTCCAGAAACATCACCGGAGAACTCCTATATTGCTGCCGATGGCAAACCTGCAGCGGTTTCTTTTGGAGCTGCGATGGGACATCAGATTATAGCCGAAGTGTTCAACAATACGTTAAAGGCCGCTAAAATATTGAACATAGACGATTCTTTTACCAAAGAGGTAAAGAATAAAAGAGCCAAACTTCATCCCGGGGTTGTTATTGGGGACGATGGTCGTATTTTAGAATGGGACCGTCCCTATGAAGAGGCCGAAAAAGGGCACCGGCACATGTCGCATCTATACGCCCTGCATCCCGGGGATCAAATCACTGAAAGCGATACCACGGCATTTAAGGCTGCACAAAAAACGATCGATTTTAGGTTACAACACGGAGGTGCGGGAACGGGATGGAGCAGGGCGTGGATGATCAATCTCAACGCACGTTTATTGGATCCCGTGTCCGCCGAGGAAAATATTAAGAAGTTCCTGCAGATATCGGTTGCCGATAACTTGTTCGATGAGCATCCCCCCTTTCAAATAGATGGAAATTTTGGCTACACCGCCGCAGTGGCGGAACTACTAATGCAATCACATGAAGGTTTTATACGGATTTTGCCCGCATTGCCGTCCAACTGGAAAAATGGAAAGATAGCAGGATTAAAAGCTAGGGGTAACCTAACGGTGGACCTCGAGTGGAAGGATGGGCGTTTGGTGCAACTGGGCTTGACCCCCGGTAGGGATAAAATGGTGAAACTAAAATATGGCTCCACTAACAAGGAAGTTCAACTGCAGAACAACAAAAAAACTATACTGAATGCAAACCTTGAAACGAAATAGATTTCTTACGGATTTAGTGAAAAGAACCGGGCTGGCGTTTTTTATGTTGACCCATGTTTCTTTATGGGCCCAAGTTCCCGATTCCACCCAAATCGATCAGACCAAAATGCAGTGGTTTAAGGATGCCAAACTGGGCATTTTTATCCATTGGGGATTATACGCCGTAGACGGTATAGACGAATCGTGGTCGTTCTACAACGGCTATATTTCCCATCGCGATTACCTGAAGCAGGCTAACGGTTTCACGGCAAAAAACTATGACCCCGAAGCTTGGGCCGAACTAATAAGGAAGAGCGGTGCCAAATACTCTGTCATAACGGCCAAACATCACGACGGTTTTGCCCTTTGGGACACAAAGTATGGGAATCTGAATGCCGTTAAAAACTCGGCTGCCCATAAAGACGTTCTTACGCCCTTTGTCAAGTCCTTGCGAAAAAGCGATCTCCGAGTAGGCATCTATTTTTCCCTTCCGGATTGGTCCTATCCGGATTACACCAATTTTACTCGGGATTCTGTCCGCTATAAAATTTCGGAAGAGCCCAAACGTTGGCAAAAATTCCTGAATTATTACCAAGGTCAGTTAAAGGAGCTTTCCGATAACTACAACCCCGATCTCTATTGGTTCGACGGGGATTGGGAACACAGTTCGGAAGAATGGCAGGCCGCCAAGGTAAGATCGATGTTGTTGGCCAGGAATCCAAACACCATTCTAAATTCCAGGCTTAATGCACACGGGGATTATGCCACTCCGGAACAGGGAATGCCCATTACGCGGCCCAAGGACAAATATTGGGAACTCTGTATGACCATGAACGATTCCTGGGGATACCAAAAAAATGACCACAATTACAAGACACTCGATCAAATTATAGGCATTTTTACGGATGTCATTGGCAATGGAGGTAATCTGTTGCTAGATATTGGCCCCAAAGGAGACGGAACCATTCCCGAGCGACAGGTGGAAATCCTGAAGGGGTTGGGGGAGTGGACGAGCAAACATAAGGAGGCTATTTATGGCACCGTGGCGGGAATTCCCAAGGAGCATTTTTACGGGGCTTCTACCCTGTCCAAGGATCGATCGATCCTTTATCTCTTTGTAAAAGGCAATCCCAATGGGGAAGTAGTGCTCCGGGGGCTGAAGAACCGCATCAATCGTATTTGGGTTGTTGGGGAAGGCACCAAGCTAACCCATCAGGTGGTCGGAAGCGTTTATTGGAGTCAATACCCCGGAGTTAAATACATCAAAGTACCCGATTACGTGTTAGATAAACACATGACCGTATTGGCGGTGCTCTTGGACGGCAAGGTGGATCTGTACAGGGAAATTGGCTCGGTGATAGAGAGCAATTGAAGTAGCGAACCACTAATAATATTAAACAAATTAACCTAATAATAACTACCATGAAATCAAAACCGAACCGGGGCATCCTAATCCTTTTAATATTGGCCTTAACGGGCTGTGGGCATAAATCAGACTCTGAAACAGAGCCCAAGGCTTTGGCCAAACATGTAGTCTTGATCGGTTCCGATGGCTTTGGGGCCTATGCATTTAAAAAAGCCAAGCTCCCCAATTTGCGAAAAATGATGGAAAACGGAGGTTATTCCCTCCACGCCCGATCCGTCTTGCCTTCGTCCAGCGCCGTTAATTGGGCGTCCATGATCATGGGTTCCGGTCCCGAATTGCACGGCTATACCGAATGGGGCAGTAAAACTCCCGAGGTTCCTTCCAAAATTATCGGCAAGGGCGGCATATACCCTACGATTTTTAGTCTGATAGACGATCAAATGCCCGAGGCCAAAAAGGGAGTTTCCTTCTCTTGGGACGGGATTGGGTATTTGTTCGAAAAAGATATGGTGGATCTTGATTTTAATGGCAAGACCGATAAAGAGACCGCGGATAAAGCCTTACAATTTATTGTCGATGAAAAACCCGCGTTGACCTTTATCCATTTTGACCAACCGGATGGTACCGGCCATGAAATTGGCCATGACACACCCGAATACTATCGGACCGTGGAAGGAATCGATTCCTTGGTGGTTCACATTGTCGATACGCTTAAGAAGAAAAATATGTTGGACGATACCGTCATTATTTTTAGTTCCGATCACGGGGGAATTGGTAAGGGCCATGGGGGAAAAACTCTCGCCGAAATGGAAATCCCATGGATAATCTACGGGGCGAATACACCCGCCAATGGCGAGTTGAAATCCAGTATCGTAACGTATGACACGGCAGCCACGATCGCCTATATCTTGGGGTTGAAAACCCCTGATTTTTGGAGAGGAAAACCCGTAAAGGAAGCTTTTGAGGTTGTGGGTAAGAAACCCGATTGAGATGCCGGCATGGCGTCTCCACGGCGAATAAATAAGATATGGAGAATATAATTAACGTGAAGAACTCATAATAGAATGAAAAAAGCCACAATCGCCCTAATGGTCCTATCCCTGATCCTAGGTTGCAAACAGAAACAGAAAGAGGAAATATCGGCGCTTCCTTCACAACCTAATATCGTTATTTTTTTGGTAGACGATATGGGGTGGCAGGATACCTCGGTGCCTTTTTGGGATAAAAAGACCCCTTTTAACGAGCGGTATCGTACCCCGAATATGGAGCGTTTGGCAGCCCAGGGCATAAAATTTACCCAAGCCTATGCCGCTTCGGTATGTTCACCATCGAGGGTGAGCCTGATGACCGGGATGAATGCCGCTAGGCATAGGGTGACCAATTGGACGCTAAAGAAAGACCAAATTCAGCCCATGGAGCTCGATCATCCGACCCTTCAGTTCCCGGAGTGGAACGTCAACGGGATGAGTCCAGTTGCGGGTATTGAAAAGAGCGCTTATTCAACACCGTTGCCAAGGCTTTTACAAGAGGCAGGTTATTATACTATCCATTGCGGCAAGGCGCATTTTGGAGCGATAGGTACCCCAGCCGCCGATCCGATCAATCTGGGCTTTGATGTCAACATCGCGGGACACGCAGCCGGGGCCCCGGCAAGCTATTTCGGCACCCAGAATTTTGGCAATGGGATGTCTGGCAAGAAAATCTGGGCGGTTCCGGGACTCGAAAAATATTATGGTCAGGATATTTTCTTGACCGAGGCATTGACGAGGGAGGCCAAAAAGGCGATGGGTACCGCGGTAGCCGGGAAGCGGCCTTTTTTTCTATATATGGCTCATTATGCAGTACATGTCCCTATTATGGGCGACGACCGGTTTGTGCAGAAATATTACGACCAGGGGCTCGATTCTATTGAGGCCAAATATGCTGCCATGGTGGAGGGGATGGACAAGAGCCTTGGGGATCTAATGGACTATTTGGAGGACAAAAAAATAGCTGACAACACCATCATCTTGTTTATGTCCGATAACGGGGGGCTTAGCGCCCATGGCAGGGGAGGGGAGCCCAATACGCACAACAAGCCACTGGCTAGTGGAAAAGGGTCGGCCTACGAGGGTGGTATCCGGGAGCCAA
Organism: Cerina litoralis; assembly: GCA_022008415.1. Taxonomy (GTDB): domain Bacteria; phylum Bacteroidota; class Bacteroidia; order Flavobacteriales; family Flavobacteriaceae; genus Cerina; species Cerina litoralis. The sequence continues at coordinate 48,205 of JAIRBC010000010.1, read as the reverse complement.
TGATCGTAAAATGGCCCGGGATAACAGCTATGAATACACTAACTGATCAACAGGTTATCATTGAGGATTTCTTCCCAACGGTGTTGGAGATGGCAGGGATAAAAAACAAACCCACGGTACAAAAAGTGGATGGACAAAGTTTTGTTCCAATTTTAGAAGGTCAAAAACCAAACGAAAATCGCACCCTGGTATGGCACTATCCCAACGAATGGGGGGTTTCCGGTCCCGGAATCGGTGCCAGCAGCACGGTGCGAAAGGGAGATTGGAAATTGATTTATTTTCATGCCGATCAGCACCTGGAACTATACAATATCGTGGACGATATCGGGGAGCTTCACAACCTAGCGGCGACCGAACCGGATAAGTTGAAGGTATTGGCCAAGGTACTTTCGGATTATTTGAGAGAGGTGAAGGCCCAGATGCCAGTGGAAAAAGCCACTGGAAAAATAGTGCCATATCCCGATGAAATTTAAAAAGAAGATGGCATTAAAATGAAACAGACAAAAGATAAGAGAACAAAGAACATGGAACGTAGAGAAGAGAACGTACAAAATTGAATAAAGAGCAAAGACAAAAGTTCTAACAGAGAAAAATCATATTGTAAAAAAAGGTCTATACTCTATTTTCTCTATTTTTAAAATAGCCAAATTAAATGTAAATGAAACTATTAAAAACCACAATCCTTATTCTAACGATTTTAATGGTTGGATGTCAAAAGGAAGACGGTATCGTCTTGACCACCAAGGGTCTTGAAATCGGCATCAATTCCAAGGGGCAATTGACTATGTTAAAGAACCCCGGGAACGATAAGGATCATCTATACCAAAAAGAGGGAAGCAACGGTCTTATGGCGATTAGGGTTCATGGAGAATTGGAAAATCCGGCTTCTATGAAGGTCGGTGAAAGCGGGGAACGGTTCACCCTAACGTACCCAAAAAATAATGTGGAAGCGGTGGTAAAGGCGACACAAAAAGAGGGATATGTTACGTTTGAGTTAATTTCAATTACTCATGCGGATAAGATTGAGCTTGCCTTATGGGGACCTTATCGCACCGACATCAAGGAGACTATTGGCGAGACCGTCGGAGTGGTTAGAAACAAGGATTTTGCCTTTGGAATACAGGCATTGAACAAACGAACATTGGGGGGATTTCCGTCAACCGAAGACGATTCAACCCCTTCCTACGATATTTTTGGAACCACTAGCCTGATCGATGTTTCCGACTCGTTAAAAATCCTGTACCGTGGCAATACTGCCCTACCCCGAGACTATGGGAGTTCCATTCAGGCCTATGCCCGCAATAGGGACAACCCGAGGGTGGTATCTGCAATGGGACACGGGAAGTACGTATCGCCCTCTTTTAAGGACGAGGGGATAGTGGGTTCTAAAATAGCTTTGTTTGGGTGCTCTCCAAACGAGGTTTTGGCCACATTGGGAGCTATCGAAGTTACCGAGGGATTGCCACACCCCGTGTTGGAGGGTAAATGGGCCAAGGAATCCCCTGCCGCTACTTCGGCCTATCTCATTCAGGAGTTTGGAGTAAACACCATAGACAAGGCGATCGCTCTAACGAAAAAGGCAGGATTGGATTATCTTTACCATCCCGGACCTTTTGAGAACTGGGGACATTTTGACCTAAAGAAAAACGAATTTCCCGAGAACTGGAAAAGCATGAAGTTTTGTGTGGATAGGGCGGCCGCCGCGGGAATTAAAGTAGGCGTGCATACATTGTCCAATTTTATAACCACAAACGACCCTTATGTTACCCCCGTACCGGATAAAAGGCTGGCCAAAGTGGGTAGTAGTATATTGACAACGGTTGTTGCCGAAGATGATATAAACATAAAAATCGAGGATCCTACCTATTTTGACCAGATGGAGAACAACAATTTGCACGCGGTCGTTGTTGGCGAAGAAATTATCCGGTACGAAATGGTCTCCAAGGCTGCGCCGTGGACCCTATTGAACTGTCAACGGGGTGCTTTTGGTACGGTGGCTAGCAAACACTCGGCAGGAGACGAAATCTCGAAATTGGCGGATCATGCATACAAAACCTTTTTGGGCAATATTTCACTTTCCGAAGAGATGGCGGGAACACTAGCCGATCTGTTTAACGAGGTCGGACTAAAACAAATTTCTTTCGACGGCCTGGAAGGCAATTATTCCAGTGGGATGGGAGCCTATGGGGAACTCCTTTTTGTCGATACTTGGTATAATAAGTTGAAACCCGTGATTAAAAATGATTACATCATGGACGCCAGCCGTTCAGGTCATTATTTTTGGCATATGTTTACCCGCATGAACTGGGGAGAGCCTTGGTACGCTGGCTTTCGGGAAAGTCAGACTACCTATCGCCTGCTAAACCAGGATTATTTTCGCAGGAATTATATCCCCAGTATGTTGGGGTGGTTCAGTATGCGGGAGGGTACGGGCCTTGAGGACATAGAGTGGATGTTGGCAAGGAGTGCCGGATTTGAAGCCGGATATGCGTTGGTTACATCGGCAGATATAGCAGATAAAAATGGTCTGGGAGAAGAAATCCTGGATAAGATAAAACAATGGGAAAGGGCGAGGAAAGCCGATGTCTTTTCGCCGGAGCAAAAAAAGAGTATGGAGAACATAGAGAACGAATTTTCATTGGAGGCCCTGTCCGATGACAGTTGGAATTTGGTTCCTTACTCCGTTTGGCGTTTTGAGCATAAGGCCATGATCGTCCAACCCGGACAGCCTGTATGGAGTACATTTACCTTTAAAAACGGACACAAGGCACAGCCATTGCAGTTTATTTTGAGTTCCGTGAATGCTATTGCGTCCCATATTGCGGTAGAAATCGACGATTTCAAGAAAAACGAATTGAACATCTCCCTAGCCCCCGGCCAATATTTAAAATACACGGGAGGAAACGAGGCTGTATTGTACGACAAAACATGGCACAAGATAAAGAGTATCGCTATGGATCCACAGCAATGGAACGTGGGCAAGGGCGACATTAAAATTAAGGTAGATTGCCAATTCTCGGACGAGGGGGACGCCGCCCTAAAACTGGAACTAAAGACATCGGGTCCCCCGGAAAAGGTAACGGTAAAATAAGAAACTTGGAGTGAAATAAGTCGGGCCGGGATAAACCCTATGTCAAGATTCTAAACCCATTTTTCGCTCAAATGAAGTCTTGGTACTTGGTGCATACAATCTGATCCTTTATTTAAAATATGAAAATTAAATCATTAACTTAAATTTAAATCGAAATGACACGACACTGCCTTGCCCTCGACCTAAAAAATGACCCTAAACTAATAAAGGAATACGAGGAATATCATCAAAACGTATGGCCGGAAGTATTAAAGAGTTTAACCGACGCCGGGATCGTGGATATGGAGATTTACCGGGTGGGCAATCGGATGTTTATGATCATGGAGGCCGATGATGGTTTTTCCTTCGAAAAGAAATCGAAGATGGACGAAGCCAATGTGAAGGTGCAGGAATGGGAGGACCTGATGTGGGACTACCAACAGGCATTGCCCTTGGCCAAACCCGGGGAAAAATGGATGTTGATGGATCGGGTTTTTAAATTGTAACGCATTCACTTTATCAAAAATTTAACCAGTTTAATAAATAAAATCAGAATAAAATGAACAAATTACTTTCTATTCTTGTGGTCTTTTTACTGATGTCCTGTGGCAGTCCGTACAAGGACGTCAAGAATACAGCAGCAGACTACGGAATTGTTCCTAAACCAAAGGAACTTTTAATGAAGGACGGCCGATTCTTGGTAGATTTTAATACCAAGGTCACCGGTGATGCCTCCTTACAAAAAGAAGGCGAGTATTTGGCCCAGATGCTCAGCTTGGCATCGGGAAACGACATTGAGTTTACCTCCAATAATTCTGGGCCGTCTGATGGTAGCATCGTCCTAAAAATTGACGAAGCCATAAATAATGGGGAGGGTTATAGATTATCCGTAAACTACGACGGTATCGTCATCGCCGGCAAAACGGGCAAAGGTGTGTTCTATGGTATCCAATCCTTGAGGCAGTTGATGCCCCCCGGGTCGGAGTCGGGTTCTGTGGAGAAGCTTACAATCCCCGATGTGGAGATAAAGGACAGTCCAAGATATGTCTACCGCGGGATGATGCTCGATGTTGGGCGCCATTTTTTCCCGGTAGATTTCGTAAAGAAATATATCGACTTGATCGCCATGCATAAGATGAACCGTTTCCACTGGCATCTGACCGAGGACCAAGGGTGGCGTATCGAGATAAAAAAGTACCCCAAACTGACCGAAGTCGGGGCTTGGAGAAACGGTACGATTGTGGGCCTATTGCCCGGCGAAAGAAACGACAATAAGCGATCTGGAGGCTTTTACACCCAAGAAGAAGTGAAGGAAATCGTAAAGTATGCCGCCGATCGAAGCATCACCGTAATCCCAGAAATTGAGATGCCGGGTCATGCCAGTGCCGCCATTGCGGCCTATCCGTTTTTGAGCTGTTTTCCCAAGGAACCCACCGTTGTGAGGGAAAATATGATATCCGAAAAAAGTAAGGAACTGCAAAAGGAGGGAACTCCAAAAATAGTACAGGAATCCTGGGGGGTATACCCAGATGTTTTCTGCGCCGGGAATGACGAGACGTTTGACTTCTTGGAAGACGTGTTAGATGAGGTAATGCCTTTGTTCCCTTCAAAATATATCCATATCGGGGGCGATGAATGCCCGAAAGACAATTGGAAACGCTGTCCAAAATGTCAGGCCCGTATAAAAAAACTGGGGCTTAAGGACGAACACGGCCTGCAGAGCTATTTTATACAGCGCATCGAAAAATACGTGAACAGCAAGGGCAAGAACATCATTGGCTGGGACGAGATTTTGGAGGGTGGGCTAGCGCCCAATGCAACGGTAATGTCTTGGCGGGGCGAAAAAGGTGGTATTGAGGCGGCAAAGCAGCACCATGACGTAATAATGACGCCGACCACCTACTGCTATTTTGACTATGGCCAGTCCGAGCGTAAGGACGAACCGCTTAATATCGGTGGCTATTTACCCGTAGAAAAAGTGTATTCATACAATCCGGACAGCAAAGAGCTAACACCAGAGCAGGCAGGTTTTATCTTGGGAGGCCAAGGCAACCTATGGACGGAGTATATCGCCACTCCGGATAAGGTAGAACTCATGGTGTTGCCACGAATGTCGGCCCTGTCCGAAGTAATATGGACGCCCCAAGCAGAACGTGAATTCAACGATTTCAAGTCCAGGTTCGGCAGGTTGGCCCAGCGGTTCGACGCAATGGGAATTCATTATTCCAAGTACATTTTTGATGATAAGGCCGCACCGGGGAAGGACGAAGTAAAATAAGCCTTTAATAAATGGCGTTCCCGTAAATTGTATCCCGTTAGCTATCCGTAGGTGACGGGATTTTTTTGTTATGGGCAATCGTTATTCGACCTCTCCGGTACAACGTGTTATAAAATGGCGTAAAAATCCAAGCGCGAGAGGCTGGGTTATCATTTTGTTGTGGTTGTATTTCAATCCTGCGGGATAAACCGCATCGGCCTATCCGTGGCGGCTACCGTCATCAGAACATGGTATATATATTCACAGACCTTTTTTTCACCTGGATAATTAATGAGATGGGCCGTATCCTCCGGGGTATGGTATTGCGGATGTCCGCCAGTGTGAAGCCCCAGAACAGAAATTCCCTTTTTATAAAAGGACACGTGGTCCGATCCCCCCACGGAACCGGCGTGAACTATGGGGGAGAGACCTTCGGCTATTCCCAATTTCGACATCAGGTCCATACCTTCAGGAAAGGTTCCGGCACCACCCATAAATACTTGGTTTTGATCGTTAAGCCTGCCTACCATATCCATATTGACCATCAATACGATCTGTGATAGCGGCACAACAGGATTCTCTGTAAAATACCTGCTTCCCAATAATCCTTGTTCTTCTGCCCCAAAAGCGATCAGTAATACGCTTCGTTTCAGGGAATCCTTATGGGCTTCCAATTTCTCGGCGATTTCGAGTAGGGCGGCCGTACCGCTGGCGTTGTCGTCGGCTCCTGGGTGCAAGGCAATTTTATTGGATTTGGAGGAAGGGCCGCCCCCATAGCCTAAATGATCGTAGTGGGCACCGAGTACTATATATTCATCTTTCAATCGCGGATCGTTTCCTTCGATATAACCGATCACGTTCCAAGTTTTTACATCTTTCTTTGGCGGATTGCCCTCTTTTACCCGCAGCTGGGCCATGAAGGGTTGTTTATATCGTTTATGGAAGGGCGGTATGCCATAATCCTTGAACTGGTGCTTTATATACCGCACCGCCCGTCGGTTCAAGTGACCGCCCGGATATCGTCCCGCATTTTTATCTGAAGTCAAGTATTGTATATGTTCCTTGAGCTCGGGGACGGTAATGTCCGTTTGGGCGGGAGCCAGAAAGATGATTAATAATAGCGATAAGAAGAGAATTAGTTTTTTATTCATGGGAATGGATTTGTGATAGGCAATCTTATTTTTGTAATCCTTTATGAAATTGTCCCCAACCTAACTTCCCCAGAAGGAAGGGGATCCAATTGGGCGATAGTATATGAGATATTTTTGATAAAGACCTTCCGCAGGTAAGGGTTAGGGGGTACCTATTTATTCTCCAACGGATAATATTCCTTAAAGCTTTCGACAAACAGTTTCTTGCTTCCATTTTGAAACGGCACCATATAAAAACTATACGTGTGGGGAATATCCCCTTTGATCAGATAGTTGTCCTGTGGCAAGGCATACCAACTGTCATCACCTCCCACGCCGCGCTGGGCAAGGTCTATGTTCAGTTGTACCAGATCTCTTTCCTCAATATCGTAGGTGTGTTTGTGTAGGTTGATCTCTGGAACGCCATCGATCTGGTAACCTTTGCCCGTTTTTGTGCTATTGCCCCCATAATCCAATCCGGGAGTAGCGTCGAAATCCTCGTTCAGCATGTGCAGGGCGCTCAGACCGAGGTTCTTCTTGTTTTTGATGGATGATACCACCAATATACCGTTGTTTTTGTTATCCGAAAAAGCTGTCCACCGGATCCCCGTTTTGTTTCCGTTTTCCTGCGGGCGGATATACGGCACGTACTGATCGGATACGGTCGACTTGTATACGTCTACAAAGGCCGAGGCCTTTCTGTCCTGGTAGTTTTCCCAAGGCCCCCGTCCGTCATACGTCATATTTTCATATTTTTTTGGGAGCTGCATCCGCATACCGATACGGGGGATATCCGCCTTGTATTGCGTAGGATTTAGTTGATTGTCCACCTGGATTGCCCCGGAGCCGTATACCGTATAGGTTGACGAATACGTGGTTTTGACCCCTGGTAAATTGTAATCGATCTTTACAATAATCGACCCCGTACTTGTTTCTTTGGTGGCAAACGAATTTACCTTGGCGAAGAGGGAGGCTTTTTTCCATTCTATGTTCTTGGTTGGCATTTGGTTCCCAAAATCGTTGTCCGTAGGTGCCCGCCAAAAATTGGGTCTGGGACCATTACCATCCTTGATCAGTTCATCGCCATTATACCGGTATGAAACGATTCGGCCTTCCCTTTTGTTAAATTTAACGTTTACCATATCGTTGGAAATAGTTGCGTATTGGGAGGTTTCTTTAAGTTTCAGGGATTTGGTGTTCTCAAAGGGAAGAGGTTCCCATTTGGTCTTGTCCAATAAGAACTGTTCATGGGCCACTTGAAATCCTTTTTTAAGTAAACCATTATCCTCTTTTAGGTTCGCCGAAACCGTCAGGAAATACTCGGTATTGGGTTGGTAATCCACTCCTCCCAAGGGGATACGGACCAGCTTGCCCGTATGGGTCTCCACGTCCAAACTGCCCAAGGAAATGGTCTTTAGCACTTCGCCATCGGCTTTTATCTGGGCGGTAAGTTCAAAAGCATCCAGATTGGTAAAATCGTATAGGTTCTCTACCAAGACCCTCAGCTCATTTGCTTGGGTAACCCCCTTGGGCTTAAAATTGATAAACTCATGGGCTTTTTTCACTTCGAACAGTCCAGGATGCGGGGTCCTGTCGGGAAAAACGATGCCGTTGTCCAGGAAATTGTAGTCCGTGGGCATGTTCGTTCCATAATCGCCCCCATAGGCGTAAAAACGTTCTCCCTTTTCGTTGGTCTTCCAAAGGGATTGGTCTACCCAGTCCCATATAAATCCGCCCTGGAGGTTGTCATGTTGCTCGATGATGTCCCAGTAATCCTGGAAGTTCCCGGTACTGTTTCCCATGGCGTGCGCATATTCGCTGGGGATAAATGGCCGGTCGGTAAGGTTGGTCCCAATGGCCTCAAAAGTACCGGGAGATGGGTATTGGGGCACGATGATGTCTGTGTCCGTGTCCATATCGAACAAACTTCCGTCCGGCTCTTTGTACGTTCGTTCGTATTGCACCGGTCTCTTTGATTGGTCATGGGCCTTGATCGAATCGTACCCCGCGTAAAAGTTGATCCCGTTGCCGGCCTCGTTCCCCATGGACCAAATAATGACCGAGGGGTAATTTTTATGCCCTTCGACCATACGAACCATGCGGTCTACATGTGCCTTTTCCCATTCCGGTTTTTTGGCGAGCGAATATTTGCCGTAGTACATCCCGTGGGATTCTATATTTGCCTCGTCCACCACGTAGATACCGTATTGGTCACAGAGCTCGTAGAATCTGTCGGCCCTGGGGTAGTGGCTTAAACGTACGGCGTTTATGTTGTTTTCCTTCCACATGGAGATATCCTTCATCATCATTTCCTCGCTCATCACATGGCCGGTATCGGGGTCTGTTTCCTGGGTGTTTACCCCCTTGAGTGTAATGTGTTGCCCGTTGACCAAGAGGAGCCCTTGCTTGATTTCGACGGACCTAAATCCGATGCGGTTGGAAACGACCTCGAGTACATTGCCCTTCTTGTCCTTGGTGGTGATGAGCAGGGTATAGAGATTGGGATGCTCCGCCGTCCAACGCCTCACCGAGGGAATCATTTCGGCAAAATCAACACGGGCCTTCCCACCCTTTTCTAGTGTTATTGCTTTTGATCCAACTGAAACCTGATTGTTTTCGGGATCCGTCAATTTGTAATCCACGACCAATGGGTTGCCCTTGAAGGTATGGTTCTGTAGTTTGACGGATAGGTTGAAATCGCCATTTTTATAGGTATCGTCCAGCAAGGAGACCACATCGATATCCCTTATCCGTACCTTGGGCTGGGCATAGAGATAAACACTGCGCTCTATACCGCTGATCCTCCAAAAGTCCTGGCATTCCAGATAGGAACCGTCCGTCCATCTAAAGATCTGTAGGGCGATGGTGTTCTTGCCCGGTCTTATATACTGGGTAACATTGAACTCCGCCGGAAGCTTGCTGCCCTGGGAATAACCGGCATATTTGCCGTTGACCCAAACGAAACCGCCAGATTTTATGGCGCCGATATGGAGGAATACCTCCTTGCCTTTCCAGTTATCGTTCAACGTAAATTCCCTCCGATAGGAGCCGACGGGATTGTAATCGTGGGGTATTTTGCCCGGATCTTTTGGGTAGATCTTGTCCACAAATTCCATCTCCTCTGATACTGGGTGCTTGTAATCCGAAAATTCATATTGGTGGTTTACATAGATGGGGATACCATATCCTTCCACTTCCCAATTCCCCGGCACCTTGATATTGTCCCAGGATCCGACGTCTATCTTGGGATTAAAAAAATCGACGGGACGTTCAGACGGCTTCCGCACCCATTTGAATTTCCATGTGCCATCCAAGGAAAGATAATTCTCGTTTGTTGCCAGGTCGTTATCCAAGGCCGACCTTTCATCCGAAAAGGAATAGAATCCCGCATGTGGGCCTTCCTTGTGTTCCGAGATTACCTGTGGGTTTTCGATATAGCGGTAAATACTTTTCTTCACCTCTTGGGCATTGAGGGATAAGACTGCCAAAAACATGAAATAATTGAAAATTATTGCTGGTTTCATTCGATATGATAAAGTGAATTAATTGTTTTATTACAAATTTACGGGCTGTAAAAATTTTCAATTGCCATGGGTTTCAGCCCGTGGTTCCGGGATGAACACGTATGTTCCTGCATATAAATCCCTGCGGCTTTTTTGATGATTCCCAAGTGTTTCTAGCCCAAGGACGACCATCGGATCCCTTGGTCAATTTTGCACCGGCACGGTAACGTTGTTTACCTTTTCTTCGCCTATGCTTTTTAGGAGCTGTTCAAATCCCAGTACTACTCCATTGGTCCACCCAAATCCGTCTTGTAGGTCGTATTCCCCACCACCGGAAAGCAGGGTTGTGTCCTCCACATTGTATTTTTCCATCATCTTACCCGTGTTCTTATACACGCGTTCGTTTAGTTGCAACCAGCGTTGCATAATTTCTTGGGCTTCTGTTTTATACCCGTAGTTCAATAGTCCGTTTACCGCCATCCACTGCAAGGGGGCCCAGCCGTTGGGAGCATCCCACTGTTGCCCTGTGTGTTTCAAGGTGGTTACCAGTCCGCCTTGCCTTAAAAAATCCTGCAACAGATGGTCTTTTACCTTTTCGGCCTGTGCCGGGGTGGCTATTTTAAAAAATAACGGGTAAGCCCCAGCCAAGGTCAGCGCATTGGTTCCCTTCTTCCGGACAAAATTAAAATCCGTAAAAAAACCTTGACCTTCGTCCCAAAAAACTTCTTGAATATTTTTCTTTCTTGTCGCTGCTTTTTGTAAAAACAAGGATTCGTTGTTCTTGTCGCCCTTTAGCCCGTATCCCCGAGCAATCTGGGTTTCCATAAAATACATCAGGCTGTTGAGGTCTACTGGAACTATGGTGGTCGTAGAGGTGGAGTTAAATTCCCCTTCCTTTCCGTACCATCTGCTGCTAAAGTCCCAACCTGATGCCGCACCAGCCCTAAGATTGGCGTATAATGCCTTCTTTTCGGCAACCGATTTTAGCCCGCTGGCCAATTGAAAATCCTCCTTGTACGCTTCCGGCCTGGGAGTTTCCAATTTGTCCCAATAGCGGTTCAGCACCATGCCATTCCCCATTTTCACCACCTGTCTCTTTGCAGTAAATGGGGCTTTTAGATCAGACTCCCCGGACATCCAGAAGTTGTATTCCTTTACGATATATGGGAAGTAACGAAGAAAAACGTCGTTGTCCTTACCTGCCAAGGCATCTACCATAAGGGTATAAAATGGAGGTTGGGATCGGGAGAGGTAATACGTTCTGGTACCGTTGGGGATAAAGCCAAGGGAATCGATAAGAAAACTAAAATTATCTACCATATCGGTCGCGAGCATTTCCTTACCGTCCACCAAGAGCCCTTCCAAGGTAAAATAGCTATCCCAATAGTAGATTTCCTGAAAACGCCCTCCTGGAACCACGTACGCATTGGGCAAAGGAATTCGGGAAGAGTAGGGTACAATGGAGTCGGGTCCCCGGGTAAGCGCTGACCAAATATTGCTGATATGTTGGTGCATGGAATTGGAGGTATCCGTGACAAAAGGCTTGGGGGCCAATGTCCGATCGCTGAAATGATCTCCTATAAAACGTCTCAAATCAAAACCGGGAGATTTCCTTTCTTTCAGGTATAGGGTGGCAAGATCCGAAGTGGACCGGTCTGGGAGCAAATCCACAAAGGTTTTGGAATCCTTAAATATCCCTTGTAGCTGAACATCCTTGAACAACTCGGTCTGATAAAAATTGGGTTGTCCTTTTTTGTTGTGCCCTTCTTGGCATCCAAGGGAAAAAATCAGCAAAAAGATCGAAAATAAACGAAAAATCTTCATGGGAGTGGCTTGTTTTGGTTTCAAAAATATATTAAACCAGTTCATTTACTTTCCATTGGTAGCTATACCGTATCTAGAAATTCTTTAATTGGTCCAAAGCTTCCTCGACCGAGACCGATGGAAGTTTACAAGTAGTGTTCTGGCAAACATAGATAAAGGTTTCCTTATCCCGAAAACGCATTTCGAACAACGGAAGATCACTCTTCTTGGTGGTACCGACGATCAGCGTGTTCGGGAGGAATTTTTCGTTCATTGAGGCTAGTAGGGAAGGGGCGTTTGTGCCCACTACTGCAACTTCGTAATAGGGATAAACGGTATTCAACAATAGGGAGTTCCAACTACTGTAGCTGTCCGCATGTTCCTGGATAGACGGCATCATGGCTGCAAGCATGGTCTTTGCCTTTTTCATAGATTCCAGGTCGTAGTTTATATGCCCCAGTATAAATAGGTTTTGGGCCATTGTACCGTTAGGTGATGGTATTACCCCGTCATTGGTCTTGATTATATTGGAGATGAGATCCCCGTCTTTGACATATCTGAACATTCCCGAAACAGGATCGGTAAATCCCGACACTACCTCGTTGTTTATCTCTTGGGCAAAGGTAAGATATTGGACGTCCATGCTAGCGCTGTACAATTTTAGCGCTGCATTTTCCAGAAATGCATAGTCCTCCAAAAATCCGTCTGTCCGTTTGCTTCCTTTCTTAAAGGAGTGTACCAACCCGGATTCCTGGTAAGCCTTTCTTTGTAGCAGCGCAAAGGTCGATTCTGCCCGTTCCAAATATTTTTTGTCGCCGAAAGCTTGGTAAGCCTCTACAAAACCGTTGATCAGCAAGGCGTTCCAGGAGGTGATGATTTTGTCATCCGTCCTTGGGCGCACCCTAATAGTTCTGGCGCTCATCAGTTTTTCCTTCCACTCTTTCTTCAGGTCTTTTAGCCTTTTTTCCGAAAGTCCGTGCTTTTGCTCAAATTCCTTATCGGGCATCGACTTATAAAGCACGTATTGGTCTTTCTCCCATGCATTTTTGGGACTGATATTGAAATAGGCGGAAAAAATGCTATAATCTTCATGGATAATTTCCTTTAACTCGGGCATTGTCCAAACATAGAACTTGCCTTCTTCTCCTTCGCTATCGGCATCCAGCGCAGCATAATACCCTCCCTCGGGATCTTTCATTTCCCGTTCCAAAAACTCAACGGTATTTATAACGATCTCCTTGTAAACCGGGTTTTTAAAAATCTTATAGGCCCTTGAGTAAAGCCCGATCAATTGTGCATTGTCATAAAGCATTTTTTCAAAATGGGGTACTTTCCAATGCGAATCGGTACTATATCTAAAGAATCCTCCCCCGATTTGATCATAGACCCCGCCCATGGCCATTCGGTCCAACGTTGTTTTAACATGGTCCCAGACCGCTTCCTCCCCGGAAAGTTGGGCAAAGTCCATAAGAAAACCGAGATTGCCCGGGAGCATAAATTTTTGTCGACCCTGATCGCCACCCCATTTTCTATCCCAAAAAGTTGACCAGTGGTCCACGCTTGACTTAAGGGCGTCTTTGGTAAGGCCATTGAGGTTTGTTGACGGTTGTATTATATTTGTCTGTCGTATACCTTCGGCCACCCGATCCGCGTATTCGTTTGCTTTTTGTGGCTCTTTGTGGTATAGGTTACTGATCTTGGTGAGCACCTCGTTCCACTGGCTCTTGGTGTGGTAGGTACCCCCATAGATGGGCTTGCCGTTGGGTAGAAGAATCACGTTCAGGGGCCAGCCTCCATTGCCGTTGATAAGTTGAACGGCGGTCATATATACTTGATCCACATCGGGTCGTTCCTCACGGTCTACCTTTATATTGATAAAATTTTCATTCATCATCTTGGCAGTGGCCTCGTCCTCAAAGGTCTCCTCTTCCATAACATGGCACCAGTGACAGGAAGAATAGCCAATGCTCACCAACACTAATTTATTTTCCTTTTTGGCTATGGCCAAGGCTTCTTGGCTCCATGGTTGCCAGTTAACGGGGTTGTGGGCATGTTGTAGCAAATAGGGGCTGGTTTCGTGGATAAGTGCATTGGTGTATTTGTAATCTGGCTGTTGGCCTTTCATATCATTGCAGGATGTGATTAACAAAAATATAAGGATTATGGGAAAGGGTAACAAAGGTTTAATATGGCATTGATAAAACATAGAATTCTTTGTAAGGAAGGTCCAAGTTACGACAAATCCGATTAGATTAATAAAGGTAGACACGGCGTTACACTAGAAAAAGTAAATTCGTGATTTTTCCCAACAATACTATTGAGGAGATCGTTAAATTCAATATCTTGACCATCCAAATCATCAATTTTCTTGGCAGCTAATATCGGTAGAGGGCTAGGGAGCCCCAACCGTGCAGTATATGTGGCTACGGAGGACTGTGTTGATTTACAATTTGTGATAAGCCAAAAACCTTAAAGAACCAGTTACAAAATTGCCCAACCTGATGAAAAACCAACTGCACATCCCCGTGGTATCCAAAGAACTGCTCGTGCCATTTATTTTGGTAACCGCTTTATTCTTCCTTTGGGGGTTTCCGAACGATCTCACCAACCCCATGGTCGAGGTGTTTAAGAATGTACTGAATATCTCTAATGTGGAAGCTTCGTATGTTCAACTTGCGTTTTACGGTGGCTACGGAACCATGGCAATTCCCGCTGCCTTGTTTATTAGGCGCTACAGTTATAAATCGAGTATTATTGTGGGACTATTTTTGCTTACCTGTGGCTCATTGTTGATGTATCCATCGGCCAAATTGGTAAGCTATCCAATGTTTTTGATTTCTTTATACCTGCTTACTTTTGGCTTGGCTTTTCTAGAAACCACAGCAAATCCCATGATTTTGGGATTAGGGGCCCCGGAAACCGCTACGCAGCGCTTAAATTTGTCCCAGGCGTTTAATCCTATGGGCGCTTTGTTGGGACAAGTGGTGGCCAGATTGTACGTGGTAGAACGTTTGGATACTAAGATCGGGGCAGATTCCAGTACCTTTTCGGCCAGTCTGGCACCTGAACAAAAGCAGCAGATCATTGAACACGATTTTAATATTGTCAGTATTCCTTATATTGTATTGGGAGTGGTGTCTTTAAGTCTAATGTTGGTATTTATTTTCCTCAGGATAGAGAGGACGAGAATGGCCCCGGAAAAGCTTTCCCTAAAAGAAACATTCTCTAAACTTTTTTCCAATAAAAACTATTACGAAGGTGTCTTGGCCCAATTTTTTTATATCGCCTGTCAGATTATGGTGTGGACGTTCATCTATCAATATGTTACCAATTTAAATGCGGGGCGGGCTGCCGATGACCAATTAAACGCAATGGTTTATGTGGCTGCCTCCACGCTCCTGTTTCTGGCGGCCAGATGGATTTGCACGTTCCTGATCCGATATATTAAACCTGCTAAACTCATGTTGATCTTTGCCTTTATAGGGGCCTTTTTCTGTTCGGGAGCCATTTTAATAAATGGAATGATCGGGCTTTATTGTCTTGTAGGTGTATCCTTTGCCATGTCGCTCATGTTCCCTACGATCTATGGTATTGCCCTGAGCGGGATGGGGGATGAAGCAAAATTGGGATCGGCGGGATTGATCCTGGCCATTGTGGGAGGGGCTTTAATGCCGCCGCTGCAGGGAAGAATTATAGATATGGGCGGAACTGGGTTGAACGACCTCAAAATTTTTGGGTATATCCCTGAAGTTAACTTCTCCTTTATTTTGCCATTGGTCTGTTTGTTGTTGGTAGCTTGGTATAGTTATAGGTCAATACAAAGACATCAGGCGGGTTAAACTATGGGATAAGTTTATCCAAAACCACATTGTATTCTAACGGATATATTCGCGGAAAACAGAAAACATCCCCTCCTTTCAGATAGCGAAGGATTTTTATATCTTACGTGTATAATAAAGGGGGATAACTTTGATGAAGAATTTCTTGGTAAGGATTTCTTTAATAAGGAAAATCGTTTTCCCCACGCTCTAGTTGTAAATTGGCTAGTCCTGCAAGGTTTTGGAACTCTTGTAGGTATTAGGATGTAAATTACACTTTGTTATTTGTTAAAACACCTTTTAATATGGACGAACACGAAAAAAATTTACGCAGTAGCCAATGGTTTGGCCGTACGGGGAAAGACGGTTTTATATACCGTGCTTGGATGAAAAACCAAGGGATTCCCGATTACGAATTTAACAATAAGCCAATTATAGGCATCTGCAATACTTGGTCCGAACTCACTCCTTGCAACGGCCATTTTAGGGAACTCGCCCAGTCGGTAAAGCGAGGTATTCTGGAGGCTGGTGGTTTTCCGGTCGAATTTCCAGTCATGTCTATGGGGGAAACCCTCGTAAAGCCCACAGCAATGCTCTTTCGAAACCTCGCCAGTATGGATGTGGAGGAAAGCATCAGGGCAAACCCATTGGATGGGGTGGTACTTTTATGTGGTTGCGACAAGACCACGCCCTCTTTGGTCATGGGAGCCTGTAGCGTGGATCTCCCGACGATCGTTGTTTCCGGAGGTCCCATGTTGACTGGCCGATACAAGGGCAAGAGCATAGGTACCAGTGATGTATGGCGTTATCATGATGATGTGCGCGAAGGGAAACTAGAAGATCGGGAATTGCGATCTATTGAAGCCGCCATGTGTCGGAGTGACGGACATTGTGCCGTGATGGGTACGGCATCTTCCATGGCTTGTATGGTGGAGGCGCTGGGGCTATCCTTACCAGAAAATGCCGCCATCCCCGCCGCCGATTCGCGCAGAAAGGTTTTGGCACAACTGTCGGGTCTGCGGATTGTGGAAATGGTAAAGGAAAACCTGCGATTGTCCGATATACTTACCCGAAAGGCTTTCGAAAATGCGATCAAGGTCAATGCAGCTATTGGGGGCTCTACCAATTTTGTCATCCATCTTTTGGCGATAGCGGGACGTATCGGGGTGCCTCTGACTTTGGAGGACTTCAACCAATTGTCCGCCAACATTCCTTTGATAACCAACCTGCAACCCGCGGGAGAATATTTTATGGAAGATTTATTTTATGCCGGTGGATTGCCCGCGGTGCAGAAAGAACTACGGGACATATTGCACAAGGATTGTATTACGGCCAACGGTAGGACCATTAGGGAAAATTTTGAAAATGCCCAAAAATACGATCCGGATATTATAGCAACCGTGAATGCCCCCTTTAATAAGGCAACGGGACTCGCGATCCTCAGTGGTAACGTTTGCGAAAACGGGGCCGTGATCAAACCTTCGGCCGCTAGTGCCCATTTGATGAAACACACGGGCAAGGCGGTAGTTTTTGAAAACATAGAGGACTATAAGTTGAGAATCGATTCTACTGCCTTGGAAGTCGATGAGAACAGCGTCCTAGTCCTAAAGCATGTGGGTCCCAAGGGATATCCGGGCATGCCCGAAGTTGGCAATATGGGACTGCCCAAAAAGCTTTTGGCCAAAGGGGTGAAGGATATGGTCCGGATTTCCGACGGCCGTATGAGCGGTACCGGGTTTGGAACCGTAGTATTGCACGCATCCCCGGAAGCGGCTATGGGCGGCAATTTCTCGGTTATCCAAAACGGAGACCTGATTACCTTGGACGTTCCCAATAGGACGCTAATGGTAAATTTAACGCAGGAAGAATTGGATAGGCGTAAGAAGGAGCGCAAGGCACAACCGCCGATCAGTGATCGTGGATACGTGGCTTTGTATTGCAATCACGTTCAACAGGCCCATTTGGGTGCCGATATGGACTTTTTGGTCGGAAAATCGGGAGATAAAGTGTCACGGGATTCGCATTAGCAAGGAAGTACAAAGTATAGGGTGCCAGGTACAACGACGAATGTCCTTGACAAAACGCAATAAATCGATAAAATAATACCAAATGTTGTCGTATTACTTTGTTTTTGAGTCGATTTATTTTGATATCACAAAAATTTCAAATACTCCACTGCCCAGTACTAGCTACTTTGCACTAAATACTTAATACTAAAAATGATGGATTTCAAGGGAAAAACAGTGATTGTTACGGGTGCGGGACAGGGAATTGGACTGGAAATATGTCGTTGTTTGGTTGAATCTGGAGCCAACGTAGTCCTGAACGATATCGATGCCCAATTGGCTGCCAACGCGGTTAGAAGCTTAGAATCGAAAGCGGGTAAATGTATCGCTTTTTCGGGCGACTCCAGTGATTTGGAGGTGATACAAAACATGGTGGACAAGAGCGTGTCGGAATTTGGGCAGCTAGACATCGTTATCGCCAATGCCGGGATTACCTTGTTCGGGGATTTCCTTACCTATTCCGAAGACTCCTTTTTTAAGTTGGTAAGAACCAACCTTGGAGGCAGTTTCTTTTTGGCTCAAGCGGCCGCAAAACAAATGAAAGACCAGGGCAGTGGCGGCACCATTCTTTTGACGTCGTCGGTTACCGCGCATCAGGCACATAAAAATCTGGCCGCATATGCCATGAGCAAGGCCGCTTTGGAAATGATGGCAAAAAACCTTGTGCTAGAACTATCTCCCCTCAATATCAACATCAACACCATTGCACCGGGGGCAACGTTGACCGAAAGAACCCTGCAAGATTTGGACTACGCCAAAGTTTGGCAAAAATTAACGCCCATGGGAAAACCGGCCTCGGTTTCGGATATTGCCGCCGCTGCCCTCTTTTTGGTTTCGGATAGCGCCAAACATATCACTGGACAAAGTCTGATCGTCGACGGTGGCTGGACGTCCGTTAGCCCATCCCCATTTTGAATAGGCTTTAATAAAAAAAACCGCTTTGTCCAAAAATTGGGCAAAGCGGTCTCTTTTCTAATTTATTTTGTCTAAAACAGATATCGAACTTTATAGACAAACACTACTTGACCATCTCGTAACTTCTCTTAATAAAGTTGGTCAATTCCTCACCTTTAAGAAGTCCTTTGGAAAGTCGGGCCAAATCCAAGGCTTGGTTTATCAACCTTTCCTTCTTCTTGGTCGTCTTGGTGTTGAGAATCTCGGAGACCAATTCGTGGTTGGTGTTCACGATTAGGTTGTACATCTCGGGCATATTACCCATCCCGAACATACCGCCTCCACCGGTCTGCTGCATTTCCTTCATCCGCCTCATAAATTCGGGTTCGGTAATAATAAAGGGAGAGGCGTCACTGTCCATGGCCTCCAATTGAACGGTATAACTCTTGTTCTGGATGGTTTCTTCCAATTCCTTTTTAAGTTTATCCTTTTCCTCATCCGATAATTTTGAAATTTGGGTGTCTTCCTTTTTGATCAGGTTATCCAGATGATCGGCATCTACCCGGGCGAATGATATTTTATCTTTGGATGTTTCCAATTTTTGCATCAAGTGCGAAATGATTGGGGAGTCCAACAGCAATACCTCGTAGCCTTTGGCTTTAGCAGCTTCTATATAACTGTGCTGTGCTTGGGTGTCCGATGCGTATAGAATTACCAATTTATCATCCTTATCGGTCTGGTTGTCCTTAATTTTTTCTTGCAGTTCTTCGAAGGTAAAGTATTTATTGTCGACCGTGGGATAAAGTGCAAACGCATCGGCCTTTTCAAAGAATTTCTCTTCGGAAAGCATTCCGTATTCTATGACCATTTTAATATCGTTCCACTTGGTCTCAAATTCCTCCCGGTTATTTTTAAAGAGCGATGTCAATTTGTCGGCCACCTTTCGTGTGATGTATGACGATATCTTTTTTACCGCACCATCGGCTTGCAGGTAGGAACGGGATACGTTCAATGGAATGTCGGGCGAATCGATGACACCCCTGAGCATGGTGAGAAACTCCGGTACGATCCCTTCCACGTTATCCGTAACAAATACTTGGTTTTGATACAATTGGATCCGATCCTTTTGTATGTTCATATCGTTGGTCAACTTTGGGAAATACAAAATTCCCGTCAAGTTAAACGGATAGTCTACATTTAGGTGTATGTGGAACAACGGCTCCTCAAACTGCATGGGATAAAGTTCCCTGTAAAACTCCTTGTAATCCTCATCTTTAAGATCGGTAGGCTGTTTGGTCCATGCCGGATTTGGATTGTTGATAATATTGTCTACCTCTTTGGTCGGCGCTGGATCATCCTCTTTGGCCCCTTCGGGTTTTGGCAAAGTTTCCGTGCGCATTCCAAATTTAATAGGAATGGGCATAAACTTGTTGTACTTCCTTAAAAGATCGCCGATACGGTTTTCCTCCAAGAATTCGGTCGAATCTTCGGCAATGTGCAGAATTATTTCGGTTCCACGTTCCTTCTTTTTGGATTCCTCAATTTCAAAATTGGGGGATCCGTCGCAGGTCCAATGTACCGCCGGCTCATCCTTGTAGCTTTTTGTGATGATCTCTACCTTGCCAGCAACCATAAAGGCAGAATAGAAACCCAATCCAAAATGCCCTATAATTCCAGAGTCTTTGGCGGCATCCTTGTATTTGTCCAAGAATTCTTCGGCCCCCGAAAAGGCTACTTCGTTAATGTATTTTTTGACCTCCTCTTCGGTCATCCCAATTCCTTGGTCTATAATGTGAAGTTTTTTACCTTTTTTATCGACCTTTACCTCGATCAACGGATTTCCGTATTCTACTTTCGCCTCCCCAATGGATGCCAAATGTTTTAGTTTTAAGGTAGCATCCGTGGAATTGGATATCAGCTCCCTTAAAAATATTTCATGATCGCTGTAAAGAAATTTCTTGATTAGTGGAAATATGTTTTCCACAGAAACGTTTATTTTACCTGTAGCCATAATATAATATCATTTTTTTATTCCCTCGGAGGATGGAATCCCATTAATTTTTATAAAACCACCCTTCCAATAGGGAGTCCTGTATTATTTTTATTGGTTAGTTCCTTGTCAAAAAAAATACCAGAAGCGGTGCAGGTGACAAACTGACACTTTTAAGCTACCAAGAGGAATTTAAACTACCTTGAATAAAATGTAAAAAAGGTTGACAATCTTCATATATTGCACTTTCCTTAATACGGGTCTATACCTTATTTTAATCTAAACAACTGGATTATGTACAATTCCAAAATAACAGGTTTGGGTTTCTATGTGCCGGAGAACGTAGTGACCAACGATGATCTTTCGAAAATAATGGATACCAATGATGCCTGGATCCAAGAGCGAACGGGAATAAAGGAACGTCGCCACGTAGTGAAGGGCGATGGGCAAACTACCACCACAATGGGTGTTAAAGCGGCAAATATTGCACTTGAAAGAGCAGGGTTGGATAAGAATGACATCGATTTTATTGTTTTTGCCACTTTGAGTCCGGATTATTATTTTCCCGGCCCTGGCGTTTTGGTACAGCGCGATTTAGGAATCAAAACCGTGGGCGCCTTGGATGTGCGCAATCAATGTTCCGGATTCATTTACGCGATCTCCGTAGCCGATCAGTATATAAAAAGTGGGATGTACAAAAATATTTTGGTTATCGGTTCCGAACTGCAGTCCCACGGTCTGGATATGACCACCCGAGGGAGGGGAGTATCGGTAATTTTCGGTGACGGAGCTGGAGCAGCGGTCTTGAGCAGGGAAGAGGACCCCAATAAAGGAATTCTCTCTACCCATTTACATTCGGAAGGACAGCACGCAGAGGAACTTTCGGTGATTGCCCCTGGAATGGGCAAGCGCTGGGTAAACGATATCATTGCTGACAACGATCCTGACGACCATTCATATTTTCCATATATGAACGGACAATTTGTCTTTAAAAACGCGGTGGTAAGGTTTAGTGAAGTAATAAAGGAGGGTTTGGAAAAAAACGATCTAAAAACTACGGATATCGACCTCCTGGTCCCTCATCAGGCCAATTTGAGGATTTCCCAGTTCATACAGCATAAATTTGGCTTGAACGACGACCAGGTGTATAACAACATCATGAATTACGGTAACACTACGGCGGCTTCAATTCCCATAGCATTGACCGAAGCTTGGGAACAGGGCAAAGTAAAAGAAGGCGGTTTGGTTGTCCTGGCTGCTTTTGGCAGTGGTTTTACTTGGGGCAGTGCCGTTATTCGATGGTAACAAAAAAAAGCATTGGATAAATGTTTTACCCAGGTTCTGCTTTGATTTAGTTTCTCGGTTCAATCAAAAAGTTCAAAACCAGCATAGCAACTAATTCCGAAACGTTAAATTTATTAATTATCGATATTCGGTTATCCATATCTCTAAATTGAATATTAACCAACTTTCGTTTTGAAAAACGGCAACGTCAAAAACATTAAAAAAGAGCTGCTTTCGGACAATTGGTATACGCTGAGTAAAATTACTTTTGAATATCAGAGGGAAGATGGCAGTTGGGAAACCCAATCCCGTGAAGCCTATGACCGGGGCAATGGGGCTGCAATTTTGCTGTATAACAAATCCAAGGGAAGCGTGGTGCTCACCCGTCAGTTTCGTATGCCGACGTATATCAATGGAAACACCTCTGGAATGATGATAGAGGTATGTGCCGGGGTATTGGATGGCGATAGTCCCGAAGAATGTATTAAAAAGGAAGTTGAAGAGGAGACGGGATATAAGATCGATAAGGTCCAGAAAGTATTCGAATCTTATATGTCGCCCGGGTCGGTAACGGAGATACTTTATTTTTTTATCGGTGCTTATGACAGCCGTATGAAAGTCGGCGAAGGCGGAGGTGCGGTTGATGAAACCGAAAATATAGAGGTATTGGAATTTTCATTTGATAAGGCAATGGAAATGATAGCAACGGGGGAAATCCGCGACGCCAAAACCATTATGTTGTTACAGTATGCAAAAATTCATAATGTTGTCTAACTAGGATTTATCAATACTCATCTCTTATCCATTCAAATACTTGCTGCATATGGTCTTTTAATTCTACGGTCGGTTCTAAATAATGATTATTCATGAAACTGAAGATAAGCGTTTTTCCAGATTTGGTTATGAGATAACCACTGAGGTTGTAATTGTTGCTAAGACTGCCGGATTTGGCATATAAATAGGGTTCCGGATTTCCGGGATACCAGTTTTTCAAAGTACCCGAAACCCCGCCGACGGGAAAAAGATTGAACAGCCGTTCTTTGGGAAATTCGCGGTACATTTTATTGAGAATTTGCACCATAGATTCCGGAGTAAACAGGTTGTATCGGGAAAGTCCGGAACCATCTACCCATTTTGGCGGCTGCCTTAAATCTGCCAGGTCGTGCTCCAACATGTACTTTTGGGCGCGGCCTCCGTTCAATGTATCCGAAAGCGTGGAAGACGCCACGACCAATAACTGTTCTGCAATAAAATTGTCGCTTACGTACATCATTCTTTTGTACAGCGTATCGGACGGGATGCTGTACAGGGTGCGCAATTCGCCTTCCGGCATTTGGTTCACTAGGGTTACTTTCCTTCCCAGTTCCTTGTTCCAGAGATTCTTGATGAGTGTGCTGTCCACTATAAAAGGCACTTCCAAAGTATCTTTATCCAAAGGGTTCAAGTAAAAAATATTCCTACTTTCCTCGCGATTCCGGGTATGCGACATGGAAACCACGTTATCCGAAAAAAGGGTAGGGGAGATATACGGGGGAGAACCGTTTTGCATGCGTACTACATTGCCATATATGGGCATCCCGCTCCGTTCGGGGGAATAATAGTAATCAAAGTCGTCCCATGCCCATCCCGGACCAAATTTGTCTTCTTGAAAATTATTGAGGTACAGCGCGACATCCGAAAATCCCTTTGCAAATTGTAGTACCGTGCTATCCCTAAAATAGGGATGTAGCAAAGAAGGATCCCCGGTACCTTCCAAAAACAGCGTGTCGTTGCTTATCTTATATCGTACAGCGGGAATATTTTTCGGCAATAATTTAAGGCCGGTATACAGGGTGAAAATCTTTGTATTGCTCGCAGGGGTAAAATATTTCTTGGAGTTACAACTAAATAAGGTATCCAAGGTTTGTGGGTCATACACCAAAAGTCCCAAAAATTGGTTGTGGTAAAATTCCGAATTAAGAACGGCCGTTAATCTTTTATTATATTTCTTGTATTTAGTGGATGCACAGCTTGTTACGATTAAAAAAATCAATACTAAAAGAATTGGTTTACGCATAGATCCATAAATATTTTTGAGGTTAGAAAACACAGATAATCCAGATTAACATGAATTTAGCTAATTTTTAACGGCCCTCGGACAATAAGTTTACGCATTTTATTGTTAAATTGGACTATGAATAATTAAACATTCCGAAAAAATGGCTAGAGCAATGCTAGAGTACACTAAAACTGTACTACAAAAGGTTAGTTTTGATGCAACTCTTTTCTGTAAGGAACTCAAAAAGGCAATTGTAAATTTATTACCGGTTGAGATCGAAGAATTAAAACTCTGGTTACAACAGTTTATAACCGACAAACCAGAACTTCAGCAAAGTCTAATTTATCTAAATCCATAATCCAAAAGCCACGTTGTTAACGTGGCTTTTTTAATTTTGAAATTTACAAAATGCTACTGTTTCCTTTTGTTTAAAGGGCTGATAATTTTTACGTCCTGAAAGGCGATGGCTCCCCGAACTACGCCCGAAATGACATCTTTTAAAGCTTCCGTAATTTGTATTTTCAATTCACTTTTATGATAAATAAGGCTAACTTCCCGTGCCGGGGAGGGTTTTTGAAAATACTTTAAATTTATTTTTTTTGACGTATCGAGTTCCAGTGTGTTCAAAAAGGGCAACAAAGTCATTCCCAGTCCTTCATTTGCTAAATTCACCAACGTTTCAAAACTTCCGCTTTGCAACCGAAAATGGTCGTTTCCATTATTTCGCGAGGTATGGCAAAGGTTAATGACCCCGTCCCGGAAGCAATGTCCGTCCTTAAGTAACAATACATCGTTTATTTCAAGATCGTCCGTACTTAGCTCGGATAAATGGCCCAATCTGTGACTTTGGGGAACATAACCTACAAAAGGCTCATAATAAAGAGGTCGTTCCCTGATAAACTCAATATCCAATGGGGTAGCTGCAATACCGGCGTCTAGATGCCCATCCTGAAGATTTCTTATTAGACTTTCTGTGTTCTGCTCTTTTATTATAAGATTTACCTTGGGGTACTTGTTTATAAAGGTCTTAAGAAACATGGGGAGAAGGGTCGGCATTACCGTAGGAATAATGCCTAGCGTATATTCCCCGCCAATGAATCCTTTGGCCTGATCAACGATGTCTTGCATCCGCTCTGCTTCATTTACGATATTTTTAGCCTGGGCCACTATCTTTTTTCCAACTTCAGTGACCGTGATCGGTTTCTTGCCGCGGTCAAAGATAAGTATGTCCAGCTCGTCTTCCAACTTTTGAACCTGCATACTCAAGGTGGGCTGGGTGACAAAACTTTTTTCGGCGGCCAAGGTAAAGTTTTGGTGTTCGGCTAGGGCCAGCACGTATTGTAATTGGGTTATGGTCATGGTCTATTAATTAAGGCTATAAAACTACTAAAACTATCGATAAACCTATTCTAGTCTAGGTCTTTGCCGAATCAGAGATCAAACCATGGATTTCCGTGAGTTCAGTATCTGTAAGATACCGCCATTTCCCTACGGGGACATCCAGTAAGATGTTCATTATACGAATACGTTTTAAATGTCTTACCTCGTACCCTAGATATTCGCACATCCTGCGAATCTGCCTATTTAGACCTTGGGTAAGGATGATCCGAAATTTAAACTTTCCTATTCGGTCTACCTTACATTTGCGGGTTATAGTATCCAAAATCGGAACTCCATCCTGCATTCTTTTAATAAATTCTTTTGTAATCGGACGGTTAACGGTGACCAAATATTCCTTTTCATGGTTGTTACGGGCCCTTAGGATCTTATTTACAATATCTCCGTCATCCGTTAAAAAAATTAACCCTTCGCTGGGTTTGTCCAGTCTCCCAATTGGGAAAATGCGTTTTGGAAAATTGATATAATCGATAATATTGTCTTTTTCTACTCGCGTATCCGTAGTACATACAATGCCTACGGGTTTATTAAATGCAATATAAACTGGTTTTTCTTGAGTTTTGGATATAGGCTTTCCGTCTACCATGACCATGTCGCCTGGAACAACCTTGGTTCCCATTTCCGGAACGGATCCATTAACCGTCACCCTACCGTCCGCGATAAGTTTGTCCGCGGCCCTTCGGGAGCAAAAACCGACCTCGCTTAGGTATTTATTGATTCGGGTAGCACGGCTGTGTTCCATAGGTAATGTTTTGCGGAACAAAATTACAAGAAATTATGCTGGGATGGGTATTTCCGGAATCCAAGGTAGTAGATCCCGAAGGTGGTTTTGCCGGTAGGTTTGGTATAAAGAGGGTATTAAAAGATGAAATTTTAAAAGGTTCTCCGGAAAGGGAGGTTTTTTATGAGGGGTTTAACCATTAAATTAAGTAAACATCTTATTTTTACAGGATGAAGGAAGAAATGGTCATTTTGGTAAATCAAAACGATGAACAAATCGGCATTATGCCAAAAATGGAAGCGCATAAAAAAGCACTTCTACATAGGGCCTTTTCCGTTTTTGTTATGAATGATAAAGGGGAAACCCTTATGCAGCAACGCGCTACGGAGAAATACCACTCCCCTGGGCTGTGGACCAATACTTGTTGCAGCCATCAACGGGAGGGGGAGACCAATACGGTCGCGGGCAAAAGAAGACTGCTGGAGGAAATGGGATTCCAGACCGAGTTGGAAGAGCTCTTTTCGTTTATCTATAAGGCCCCTTTCGACAATGGGCTAACTGAGCACGAATTTGATCATGTTATGGTGGGTACCTTTAACGGGGAACCCGAGGTCAATCCCGAAGAAGTTGCCGATTATAGATGGATGCGCCCAGAAACCGTAAAGTCGGATATGGAAGAAAACCCGGAAAATTATACGGCTTGGTCCAAGATTATTTTTGACAAATTTTACGACCATTTGGTTCAAAAAGAAGATTAAGTATGAGAGTAAAAGTTAGCAGGAAGGCACACTTCAACGCGGCACATCGCTTACATCGACCCGATTGGGACGAGACGAGGAATAAGGCTGTTTTTGGTAAATGCAGCAACCCTAATTATCACGGACATAATTACGAACTCATCGTGAGCGTAACCGGAGAAATAGATAGGGAGACCGGATTTGTAATGGATATGAAACTGCTGCGGGAACTCGTTGCCAAAGAAGTGGAAGAAGCGCTAGATCATAAAAACCTAAACGTGGAGGTACTGGAATTTAAAGACCTGAATCCCACGGCCGAGAATATCGCGGTGGTAATTTGGAATAAACTTAGACCGCATGTCACCGACGATAAGAAATTGGAAGTTACCCTTTTTGAAACACCCAGGAATTTTGTGACCTATTCGGGGGAGTAAAATTATAGTTCAAATTCTAGATTAAGTGCAAACTAATTGAGGCCTTGCGCTGTAATTTGTTCTAACCAGTTATTAATAAGAAACCACCAACGCCCTGTTTTACTAATCCACTAACCCACTAATTCGCTAATTCATGTATCCAATAAAATTTCATCCCATTTTAAAAGAACGCTTATGGGGAGGCAAAAAATTAGGGAAGGTTTTGGGTAAGCCCATTACAAGCGAGATTACCGGGGAAAGTTGGGAACTTTCTGGGGTTAAGAACGATGTTTCGGTCGTCTCCAATGGGGAATGGGCTGGAAAAACCTTGCAGCAATTGATAGATGGACATCCAAAAGATCTCCTTGGCCAAAGCGTGGTCGAGAGGTTTGGGACCGAGTTTCCTATCCTTATTAAGTTTATAGACGCCAAACAGGACCTTTCCATTCAGTTACACCCTAATGACGAACTGGCGACAAAACGTCACAATTCCTTCGGAAAGACCGAAATGTGGTATATCATGGCCGCCGAACCCAAGGCCCAACTCATCGTTGGCTTTAACAAGGAGGTGTCCAGGAAAGAATACGTTCAGAGTCTGGACAATGATACACTTTTAGACTTGTTGAATTATGAAACGGTAGAGGAGGGGGACGCCTTTTTTATAAATACGGGAAAGATACATGCCATTGGGGCCGGGGTATTGTTGGCAGAAATTCAGCAGACGTCCGATATTACCTATAGGGTTTTTGATTTTAACCGAAGGGACAAGGACGGAAACCTGAGGGAACTACATACCGAACTCGCCCTGGATGCCATCGATTATGGAAAAAAGGACGATTTTAAGATTGCCTATTCAAAGGAGAAGGATAGGGTAAATGCCATGGTGGATTGCCCTTATTTTAAGACGAACTTTCTTCAACTTACCAATAACAAAACCATGAATACGAACGATCGGGAATCCTTTACGATCTACATGTGTGTCGGGGGGTCTGTTGTTGTGGCCAATGATTATGGAGAAGCCCAAATAACCAAAGGGGAAACCGTGGTGGTACCGGCCAAGTCCAAAATCATTTCCTTGCGTACCGAGGGCGTCAAATTATTGGAAGTAACGATATAGGCGCTGCTCGTAGAATGCGGACGTGGAAAGCGCAAGGCCAACAGTACGCGGCGTATAGCATTTTCCATTAGGTAATGAACATAAAAAGGTTATTTTTGCAAAAAAAAAGAACAAGATGGCAAGTATTAGGGATTTAAAAAAAGATATCAATTTTGTATTGGGAGATATAATCGAAGCAGTTTATCTCTGGGAGGTCGCTGCCGATAAACAAAACTCAAAGGAGGGGAATGCCGTTATAGAAAGTGCCATCGCTACTTTTGATGACCTTATCGCCAAGGTTAACAAAAGGGATGTGGAAAACAGGTCCAAACACCTTCAGGCGGTACGTGTAGAATTGGAGAGTAAGGCAACGGGATTGGTGGAACAATTGAATAAATTGGGATAAACCAACAGCTATAAATCGGAATTGAAAAACATCTGCCCTGCAGATGTTTTTTTTTGCTTTAAAATCATTCAACTCACGATAAAATACACATAAATCCGATGAAATGCATAGACGTGTTGTTTTTGTAGACCACCAAAAATTAGTGTTTGACCACATAAACCAAGACATCCATAACAATTATTTTTCTTCCCTTACAAATAAAGGGACTTTTAAGGCAGAAATAGTTTTAACCTAATTACCACGTCCGTTTGAAACCCAAAGACCTTTATGCCCGAATTTCGGACCTTGAGTCCCTTTTAAATCATTTTTCGTTTGAGGAGCTTACCACAGAAGAGGCAGCCTACCTCAAAAGTACGTTTAACGCCTTTAAGAGCAGTCTGGACAATGAACGATTAAATTCCGTTAACGGTAAAAAGGATATCCCAAACCAGATAAGGCGGGATATTTTGCCTGCACTGGAATATTTGAGGGACTGTTCGCGGCTTCTAGGCAGGGGACGGCTTACCCAAGAGCAAAGCGCATATATAAACGGGATGCAGCAAATTACCCGAATGTTGTTGAAGAAGGTCCAGGGACCAATTACAACAGTAGGACCCATGGCTGACTCCGGTTCAGGGAAGGCAGTGGATTTTAATTTGCATCACCTTTTGCGCAATGTTCTTTTTATAAACAAGACGCTTACGGAAATCCCAACCTTAAAGATATCGATAGATATGGACAGTGAGGTCTCGGAGATTCAAAGGGGCGCCCCCTCTTTATTGAGCCAGATGTTGATGCACATTTTTGGAAAGGGAATTCGATATTTGGACACCGGATCAATTTCCCTTAGAATTAGTCAGATCAGAGAAACGAGAGATACTTCTTATTTGGAATTTGAATTTCTAATGCGAGATGCGGAATTCCAAAACCACAATTCAAAATTGTTGTTCCAAAAGCCAGAATTGAGGTTTAGGTCCTTTCAAAAATGGATGGAAAAATACCACCTTCAATCGGAGGTTACGGAGGTTTCGAATTCGGCACTGCGAATTAATTTTGTTCTCCCCTTTCAAAAACCGGAGAGAGCGACCGCGATATCCAGGAATACGTTTAAAAAATCAGATAATTTCCCCTTGGAATGGAATGCCCAGGTCCGTAAAATCCAAAAAGGTTATTGGGACTCCTTGTGGAAGGAATGTGGGGGAGATATAAAAATATTGGAAGAACGATTGAACCGATGGCAAGGACAGCTGTTAGGTTTTGTGGGCAGGGCAAGGATGCAATTGAAAAATATGGATTTTGAGGGACTGAAAAAATCCACCGGCGAGATCATATATAAATTAGACGGCATTCCTTTTCAGGATATCCGGTCTTTGCTGGAAAGAATGGAACAGACTTGTGCCACCGATAAAGATCCGGGGCACTTGCAATTTTTGTACAAAAGTCTCCTGGAGGAATACGGTATTATGGACAGAACAATTGCCGACGAACTAAAACGACTGGAAAGAGAAGGAAGGTCGTGAAGGATAAAGGGGAATCCGATCCAGGTGGACCCAACGCAATAGATTCAATTTGCTTATCCATAAATTATGGCCTAACAAATTTTAATGGGATATGTTACAGTGGTTTTAAAAGTGTAATCACCTCCTAAAAAAGTAATTCTCACAACAAAAACCAACGCTTTCACCACATTTAATTGTGTGATTAAACATTAATAAATAGGTTTACCTCATGATTATTGAACCCCAAATCAATAATAACCTAAACCAAGTTTTACCATGCTATACGATACCTACGGGGAGGAATATTTAATATTTCTCCAAGATTTAAATGAAATTTTAAGTTTAAACGAGTTAGTAGAGTTGGATTATCTTTAAATCGGCTTTACGGTAAACAAAAACCCCCGGAATTATGGCAAACCACAATCAAGACAACGTTGCGTATTTAAACTTCCTCGAAGATTTAAATGAAATTTTAATGGATTACAATATCTCAAGATTAAGTTATTCATAGTGTATTAATTTTAACCATTTCAATTGTTTATAGTGTTCCAATTATTATGGGAACAGGCTGTTCGGATATTTTATTTGGACAGCCTGTTTGCTATTGTAAAAATGCGTGTTTACAACCTAAGGACTCACGCGATGTGCGTAGGGTACTGTTTGTTTGTCCCTCCTGCGATTCTGGCATTTACTCTTTAAGGACTATACAATTTTTGAAATACTAATAAAATGTTAATAAAACCAACTCTTTCCTTAGGTTAAATCCGTAACAATCAGTATCTTTAAGAACCGCCCGCTCAGGCTACTTCGCTGTTTTGGTTGGTTGGGCGGATTATTTGGATTAACGTAGTGCAGTTCCCCTCTGATATTTAAACAAAACTTTCTAGGTTTTGGTTGCCAAATTATTTTAGTGTTCGGTTAAAGAAAAAGTCGTGATGGATCATATTGCGGTTTTCGTTTAACTTAACGCCAGTCGTATAAAACGTAAAGTTTCAACAAAATGGAATTTATCGAAATTTATACCGTTTTTGTTGGCATTATTTTGGGGATATGGATCTATTTGGTCATTAAGATGTACCGGAAGCTCAGTAAAAAATGACGTGATCAATTTGGGAAAACCGCTAATTTATTGGGGTGTTTAAGCAGATACGATCTTATAATGCGTTCTGTTTCCAAAGTATTCTTTCGGGGAACCAGATATGCCATGAAATCTTCCAGGGTGCTAATGTTCTCCTCTTGTCCAATATAACCATATCCTGCGTAAATTCCATCGCGCACCAAAACAAACGCATCTTCGTGTGATTTCCTTCCTTTTTCCTTGAGAACAAAGCTTCCTTCCGTGGACTTTAGTTCTTCTATGGCCATGACAGCCCTTTTGTTGTAGGATAAAACCGCTTCTTTGCCCCTGCAAATACCTTTGCAATATTGCAGGCTATAATGGGAACAATGGGGAACATTTTCCTGCAAGTGACAGTATTTTGGGCAAAGGACATATCTTTCACAAAGGTCTTGTAAACACGCCCTGCATTCTGCAAGGGTGTAAAAAATACCCAGAGAACTTGGTACGCTTTTGACCTTGTTATAAGCGAGATGAAGTATACCGCGCCTATCTTCATACGTAAAAATGGTATAAGTAGTGGGCTTGCGTTTTTGAGCCTTATTGTAAATTGGAAAATATTTTTTTATCGCCGCCGATTCCATCAGCAATGCGATGAGTTCATTGCCAGCAAGCTCAAAATCTATATCGACCGTATCCTGGCATAGGCGCATCTCCTTGCTAGACTTATCGTAAAAATGACCGAGTACCCTTTTTTGAAGATTGTTCGCCTTTCCCACATAAATAACCTCGCCCTTCTGGTTCTTAAAAAAATAGACCCCTGGTTTAGTTGGCAGTCGATCAAAAATAATTTTGGGCAGGGCAGGGGGCAAGGTGGATTCCTGGGAGCGTGCGTTTAGAAAGGTTTGTATTGTCTCGAGAGCCCCGTCTTGCTTCTGCAATTGCTGGAACAGGAGTACGGTGGCATGCGCGTCTCCCCTGGCCCTGTGCCGATCGGTCAAGGGAATATTTAGGGAAGAACAGAGTTTTCCGAGGCTATAAGAGTTTAGTCCCGGCACCAATTTTCTTGCTAATCGGACCGTGCATAGTTTTTTTCTGACGAAACTTAGCCCCAAGGATTTAAATTCATTTTTAATGACATTGTAATCAAAATTGACAGAATGTGCTACAAAAATTGCACCTTCGGTAATTTCCAAAATATTTTGGGCAATATCGCGCAGCTTGGGGGCATGTCGGACCATATTTACGTCGATTCCGGTCAGCCGGGTAATAAAGTAGGGGATTTCGCATTCGGGATTTACCAACGAAGTAAACTCGTCTATAATTTTTGCCCCATCGAACTTAAAAATAGAAATTTCCGTGATTTTATTCCCTTGGATTCCGTTTCCGGTGGTCTCTATATCGACAATGGTGTACATGCATCGCTTTTTATCCTACGGGTAAAGTTAAGGGAATTTTCACTTTTATTACATACGGCTTCTACGGACTAACTATTATAATAGTTTTGGACCAGTTATAATTCGATTGACTAGGGTCGGATTCCAAATTTAAAACGGGGGGTGGTTGGCGAATAAAGCGGAATGGATGAAAAACCTTGTCATTGCGGCACCCTTGCGGATCCTTCGTGTTTACCGCGCTATGGAATTTGAGCGCCCCGGGGATTGTGTGAGTTAGAACATTTATTTCGGATAATTTTGTCCGAATTAAAATTTACTCTATTTTTGTCCTAAACCAATATACCGAACTATGTTTTCCAAAGCGTGCGAATACGGAATTAAAGCTGCGATATACATCGCATTGCAATCGCTGCAGGGGCGTCGTACAAGTTTAAAGGACATCGCAAGGGAGATAAACTCTCCAGAGGCTTTTACGGCCAAGATTTTACAGCAATTGGCGAAAAGTAAAATCGTGGATTCTACCAAAGGACCTTCGGGAGGATTCCAGATTGAGCCTCACAATATAGATAAAATTAAACTTAGCCAAATAGTTTATGCGTTGGACGGTGACAGCATATACAATGGTTGTGGACTTGGATTAGAGGAGTGCAATGCGGACCAGCCCTGTCCGATGCACGATAAGTTTGCTTCCATACGGGACGAATTGAAGGCCATGCTGCAAAGCACCACATTGTTTGAATTGGCCACTGGTCTAGAAGTGGGACTCACCTATTTAAAACGATGAACCCGAAAATCTAAACCCCTATTTATACATATGAGAAAAGGAAATTATACGTTGCTAACGGCTTTTATCCTGCTGTCCGAATATGCAACGGCCCAGGGCAATGAAACCGTAAGTACGGAAAATTGGCTTACAAGCCCGGGTATTATTGGTACCATAGTGTTGATCTTGATCGTATTCTTTGTGGCGGTTATAATCATGTTGGTCAAACTAAATTCTTATATCGAGAAGTACAAAGACCGACAGGTCTTAAGAAAGAATGAGGAGCTTCGGAAGGAACTTATAGATCTGGAGGAGTCTGGTATTGACTCACTTTTGGAACAACGAAAAAAAGCGCTTAAATATAAGTTGAGCGGTGAAGAACTGGGAGGTAATCACTTGGCTTTGGACAAAAAGGGCTTGGTGGGAAAGGTTGAGGGAGACCCGCAGAACCCCATGTTCGATGAGAAAAAGAGGGCTACTCCACAATTGCATGTACCCGAGCCTCTAAAAAAGATAGTCTTATATTACTTGGGGACAGCCACTTTTTGGTTGGTCTTTGGCACTACGGTAGGAGAATATTTGGGCATGAAATTTATGTGGCCCGACATGGACCATGTATCATGGCTTTCTTTTGGCAGGTTGCGGCCGGTACATACCAATACAGTATTTTGGGGATGGGCCTCACTGGCCATGATCGGTCTGGCCTATTTTGTCATTGCAAGGACCTCCAATACCAAGATCCACAGTTACAAACTGGCCTGGTACGGCTTAATTCTTATCAATCTCTCGGTATTTTTGGGCAATTGGTGCCTAATGGCGGGGATCAACAACGGTGGGGGAGAGTATAGGGAATATATATGGCCCGTGATGATCTTGTTTGCCGCCGCACTCGTAATCACCTTTATCAACTTTTATAAAACGGTCGCACGAAGAAAAGTACCCGAGATTTACGTTTCCAACTGGTATCTCCTGGCAGCCTTGATCTGGACTACCGTGCTGACGGTTATCGCCTACTGGCCCACTTATCAGAGCGGTCTTGGGGAAACGGTCATCCAGGGATATTATATGCACCAAGGGGTGGGAATGTGGTTTATGACTTTTACCCTAGGGCTAATCTATTACTACCTTCCTTCTTCCTTGAACAAGCCAATATATTCCTATTCGTTGGGAGTACTTGCTTTTTGGACGCAAATGTTGTTCTATACGATGATCGGCACGCACCATTTTATATTTAGCCCCCTTCCATGGTGGTTGCAGACCGTTGCCATAATCTTTAGTGTGGGTATGTTTATCCCCGTAATAGCCGGAACTACCAATTTTCTGATGACCATGAGGGGGAGTTGGAGCCATATCTCCAAGAGTTACGTGCTGCCTTTCTTCTTGGTAGGGGTCATCTTTTATTTTGTGGGATCTAGCCAAGGTAGTGTGCAGGCATTTCGGTTCACTAATTACGTTTGGCACTTTACAGATTTCAACGTGGCCCATTCGCACATGACCATGTACGGCATCATCTGTTTTATCCTATGGGCCTGTATTTATTCTATAGTGCCTAAATTGACTGGTCGGGAACCCAAGCAAGTGTGGGTAGGCGCCCATTTTTGGTTGGCTTTTATCGGACTTTTTGCCTACATGATGTCCTTGATGGTTGGAGGAACTCTTAAAGGATTGAGCTGGTTAGACGGCCATCCCTTTATAGAGTCCGTAATTCTTATGAAACCGTATTGGGCATGGAGGGCAGTAGGAGGTTCTTTGATGTTTCTATCTCACCTCATATTTGCGTATAACCTGTATTCAATGGCAAGAAAATCGAAGCCCGTCACGGATGCCCACCCTATTTCTGTTACTAAAATAACTGCCTAAACGAATTGCGATGTTAGATCTCCATAAAAATCTCAAGAATCTGGTTCTGTTGTCCTTTATTGGTTTTGCAGGCCTTAGCACCATAGTAGCGATTATACCCGCCTATCAATTGGAAGATGTACAGCCTCTTCCGGATGAACCAAAATTGACACAGAATCAGCGTGACGGTTTAAATACTTATATTGCCAATGGTTGCGCAGCGTGCCATACGCAACAGGTAAGGAATATAGAAATGGACAATATGTGGGGCAAGCGGCCTTCCATCCCATCCGATTATTATTACAGTAAACAACGGATGGATCTTTGGCGGCAGTCCCCTTCTTTGCTAGGTAGTGAACGTACCGGACCAGACCTGACCAATGTGGGGAACCGACAAGCGGCCCAACAGTGGCATCTTTTGCACATGTACAACCCCAGGACCGTTGTCAAGGAATCGGTGATGCCGGCATACCCTTGGATGTTCGAGGAAGTAGACTCGTCCATGGTTACGGACAATGATGTTGTGGTCCCTGTTCCCAAGGAATTTTTTGACAAGCCGCATTTAAAAATTGTAGCCAAGCCCGAGGTCCTTAATTTGGTCGCCTATTTACAATCATTGAAACAAACGGAATTACCCGGGCCACAGACCCCAAAATTTATCCCCTCGATTAAAGAGGCCGCCCAGGGAGCAACGGCGGAGGCAGGGTCCAAATCGGGTTCCACGGCACCCGCCCTCGACGGGGCCAAGCTGTTTTCCCAGACCTGTGCCGCCTGCCACCAACAGAACGGTCAAGGACTCCCGGGTGCGTTTCCTCCATTGGCAGGAAGCGATATCGCAAACGATAAAGATCCCAAGTTGATGATAGAGATTGTTCTTCAAGGATACAACTCCCTGCCAAATTACGGCCCGATGCCTCCATTTGGAGACCAACTGTCCGATGAGGAAATCGCCGCCATTCTAACCCATGAGCGTTCTAGTTGGGGCAACGATGCCCCGGCGGTTACAGCGGAAGAAGTTAAAAAGGTAAGAGAGTTTGTAGCCCGGGAAGCGGCACAGTGATAGATATGATATATTAGAGGTTGGAAAGGACCTTAAATTTTGAATTCAGGCCGAACGAAATCGATACCTTACAATTTAATTGAAATAGAACCATATGGAAACAAAGGAAAACTATTTACCGAGCTTGATTACCGAGACCCCTATGCAAGGCAGGCAATTGGCCATCATGCTGGCACGCAAATCCGTGGCGGCCATTCAGGCAGATTCGGATATTAGAAAGAAATTGCGGCCGGATTATGCCGAGGATACACAGCAGCTCATCGCATCGGCACAAGTCATCGCGACCGAATTTCAAACCATTGCAGCTGCAAACAACTACTGGAAATAATGAAAAAGCACCACATAACATCGTTATTGTTCTTTTTTATCTGCGTACCTGCCATTTGGGCCTGTGACCTGTGCAAAAAGAACCAGCCCAAAGGACTGGAGAACATTACCCACGGAGCCGGACCTACGGGTCCAATGGATTATATTATTAGCTGGGTAGGAGTTGCCATTGTGCTGGTTACATTGTTCCTTTTCATTAAATACCTTGTAAAACCCAATGATGCCAAACACAGGCAAATTAAAAATATCGTGGTTAACAACGAGTAAGAATCAGCGCTATGGAAGACACAAGAATCGTTAAAATATTCCTGGACGAAGAAACCGTGCCTTTTGCGGAGTTTGAGCCTCCGGTAAAATTTGAACTGGATACCACCAAAATTCCTGACGGAAAACACAGTTTACGTATCGTAGCGAGGTCCTCCAAGGGAAGGGAAGGGATGAAGGTGGTACCATTCGAGGTGCGAAACGGGCCTCAGATTTCGGTTGTGGGATTAAGTGCAAATGAGGTTGTGGACAATCGGATCCCTATTACCGTAAACGCATATGGTAGTGAAACGGACAATGAATTTATAGTGCGAGGGTCGGAGACCCCCAAGGGCATCCCCGCTTGGGTTTGGGCGTTTGTAATCTCATTTATCGCATTTGGCATATTTTATGGCATTATGTACTGGAACCCCGATTTATACAAATCTTTT
The DNA here is from genome assembly GCA_022008415.1 of Cerina litoralis. Lineage (GTDB taxonomy): Bacteria > Bacteroidota > Bacteroidia > Flavobacteriales > Flavobacteriaceae > Cerina > Cerina litoralis. The sequence goes on along the minus strand of JAIRBC010000010.1, from coordinate 10,965 downwards.
TTTTAAACATCATGCAAAAAAATATTGAAACCCTTGAGGACATAAAATTGCTCGTAGATGACTTTTACGGAAAGGTTCGGCAAGACGATTTGTTGTCACCCATATTCAACACAATTATCCAGGACCGATGGCCAGAGCATTTAGAAAAGATGTACCGCTTTTGGCAAACGGTTTTATTGGCCGACCATACCTATTACGGCGCCCCATTTACCCCACACGCCCAATTGCCTGTTCAAAAGCAGCACTTTGAACGATGGATACAACTATTTCACGACACTTTAGAGGAGCATTTTAAAGGGGAAGTAGCCGAAGAGGCCCGTTGGAGATCTTCGAAAATGGCCGAAATGTTCCTGTATAAAATAGAATATTACCGGGAAATCCAGGCTAAACCTTTGATATGACAATATGATTTTTAACTTAAAAAAGGTGCGTTTGAAAACAACCGTAAAATACCCGTTGGCATTGGCCTCAGTTTTCCTTTGGATCGGTTTTGTGGGGGCCATCAGTTTTATGGAGGCTTGGATAAAATTTCGAGCCCCGGGGATTACCATGTCATTGGGACTGGGCATCGGTAGGTTGGTATTTGGAGCGCTCAACATAGTGGAGTGGGTATTGGCAATTTTGGTGCTTGTGGATCTTACCATGTCCAAAAGCGGTATTTTTACGTCTAAAAATACGTGGTATTTTATTCCTCTGATCTTTTTGGCCCTACAGACGATATGGCTATTACCCATTTTGGACGCCCGTGCAGGCGTTTATATAAAGACCGAGGGTGTAGGTATGCCCGCTTCCTACCTACATTTTTATTATGTGGGAATGGAAATCGTTAAAATAGTTTGTCTTCTTATCTTTGGCGTTAAATTATTAAAAAGCTAATACATGTCCGACCTAAATAAAAGGATTGAAGAAAAGTACAGGGAACTGGGAGAGAATCCGGAGATCTACCTAAAAGGGCTGTTAAATGCCAAACCTATTACCTATTGGGACTATATTGGGGTAGATACCTTGTTGACGCTACAAAAGCCCCGAACCAACTTTAAGGATGAGACCATTTTCATCATGTACCATCAGGTTACCGAACTACTCCTGAAAATGATGAGGCACGAATTGGATCAGATCGTAGAAAGACAAGAGGTTACGGAGGACTTTTTGATTGTGAAAATAAGTAGGTTAAATCGCTATACCACTATGCTCATCACCTCCTTTGATATTATGAAGGATGGGATGGATTATGACGACTACAACACCTTCCGGACTACCCTGGCTCCGGCGAGTGGCTTTCAGAGCGCCCAATTCCGGTACATTGAGATCCTTTGTACCCGTATGGAAAATCTTATCAAGGAAGAAGGGAAAGAAAGACTTCCTCCAAACCCTGTCATTGAGGATTATTTTGATCAAGTATATTGGATGGATGCCGGACTAAACCGAAAAACGGGTAAAACAACCCTTACAATGCAACAGTTTGTGGATAAGTATCTGGACAGTTTTATCGCTTTGGCCAAAAAAACGGAAGGTAATACATTGGAAGACAAAGTGATGGCTATAAAAAACCCTTCCAAAGCACTAAAAGAAAAGTTGCGGGAGTTTGACGATCTGTACAATGTAGAATGGCCCCTGGTACATCTGCGGACGGCCCAGCATTATCTGGATCGCAAAGGGGAGAACCAAGCTGCGACAGGAGGTTCGGAATGGAAAAAATATTTGCATCCCAAATTTCAACAACGCAAATTTTTCCCAGCTTTATGGACCTCGGAAGAAAAGGAAGCATGGGGAAAGGGCTAGGTTCAATATTTGGGAAACCCGGAATAAACTCTTAACAAGGAAGCATGAATACACAAAAACCTATTAAAAGACACAAGGCCATTCAGCCCCTTAGCAGGGATCACCACCATAGTTTACTGTTGTCGTGGAAAATTAGAACCGGTTTTTCCAAGGGGGTTGCACCGGAACGTATTAAAAAGTATGCTGATTGGTTTTTTGTAAATCACATAATGCCCCATTTCAAAATGGAGGAGAAGTATATGTTCCCCATTTTGGGCCTCCAAAACGAAAGCGTAAAAAGAGCCATTTCCGAACACCGTCGCTTGACACGGCTTTTCAATCAAACAGATGAAATTTCAAAATCCTTAAGTCTAATAGAAGAGGAATTAGAGCGTCATATTCGTTATGAGGAGCGGGTATTGTTCAACGAAATACAACAGGCCGCCACCGAACCCCAATTGCAGAAAGTTGCAGAAATGCACGACGATGAAAAATTTCTGGATAATACCGAAGACGAATTTTGGAAATAAGGGTTGCCAGTTCAATCAGAATACTACGGTGCCTACTGCCCCGGCTTGTAAAAAAACAGGAAAGGAGTTAAATCCGGTATTTAATTCTATATTGCGTTCTCGCTCTCCCTTATTTTGCAAAATGACGACTACTTTACCAACCGGAGTTCTATACGCGACATTGGGAACGCCTTCCGGAACACTGGAAGCTATTCGGATAGACCCGGGAGGTATAAACTTTGACGCTTGGGCAATAATATAATAAGCAGGGTTCCGGATTACCTTGTCCCCATCTATGGTGATTGCCCCCAAACAGATTTCACATCCTCCCCGATCCGTATGGGGCTCGTAGTTGCCATCGGCCGCCAAGTTCCATTCCAACACCGTCTTGCACCAATTTCTGGGCGCCCCAATGATCAAATTTTCAATATGCCAACTAAAATCATTGGCAAAATTTCCCGGTGCCCCTATCCATTGTTCTGTAAAATATAAGTTTTTGTCCGGGTGGGCATTGTGTACTTTTGTCAAGGCATCGATGGTGCCTCCATATAAATGAAAAGCGGTACCGTCTATGTATTTTGCAGCCTTGGTGTCATTGAGGATGGAAATTGGGTAATCTGGCCGGTCGGCATTGTGGTCATAAATTATAATTTTGGTGCCGATATTATTTTTTGCGAAGGACGGTCCCAGATGGTATTTAATAAAACGTTTTTCTTTTTTGGCGAGGAACAACATACTTGGATTGTTGCCCGGATGCAAGGGTTCGTTTTGTACGGAAAGCGCATCGATTCTTATTCCCTGCTCCCCCATTTCCTTGATATATTTTACCAGGTAGTTGGCGTACGTGGCGTAATACTCTTCCTTTAAGCTGCCGCCCCGAGTGTCGTTGTTGCCCTTCATCCATCTGGGAGCGGACCAAGGAGATCCCATCAGTTTGATTTTCGGGTTAATTTTTAAAATTTCCTTCAACACGGGAATCAAATACAAGGTGTCATAAGCTAACGAAAAATGCTCTAGTTCGGGATCTGTTTTGCCCTCTTCCAGATCGTTGTAGGACCATGGGTACTCATCCAGGTCGGAGGCTCCCACACTAAGTCTTAAATAGCTGACACCAATATCCGCTTTACCCGACCCAAAGAGTTCCTTCAATATCTTTTGTCTTGAATCTTTGGACATATTATGAAGGTGAAGGGCACTTCCCCCGGTGAGGGAAAATCCAAAACCATCCATCTCCTGAAAGGTTTGAGAGGTGTCTATCCTTATAACGGCATCCAGGGGTCCCTTTTTTTCCATATCGACAGCCACCTTCTTGATAAGGTTAGATTTATCTAGAGTGGTTACATAGATTTGGGGTGGCCGACTATCGTTCCCGTTTTTACAACTTGCCAAGCTGAGACTGAGCCATAAGGCGACTGAAATTTTACATACCAGTTTAAATGGCTCTTTCATAAATTAATATATATGTGTTTTAAACCCTTAAAAATACCTTTTGCCTGTAAAGAAAATAAAGGAACGCCCATTTAACGAAAACGTAACAAATTGCTAAAATAACCGCATTGTATGGATCTCCGATTAATTGTCCCAACCAATGGAAAAATGCATCGGTAGAATAGGACCACTTAATAAATTGCCCCGAAATATAGATCAAAATGGAATTCATCCCTATCACTTTAAAGAAGAAGGCCCATGTTTTGTATCCCAAGATATCGATAATATAATAAAACAAGGCCATTAAAAGCATACTAATGCCTCCGCATTGAAGCACAAAGGAACTTGTCCACAAATTTTTGTTGATAGGAAACACCAAGTTCCAAAGCTGGGCAAGAATTATTAAAATAACTCCGGCAACTGCTATCTTAAGCGCCGTGCTTTTTCGTTTTTCCACGGTCGTACCGCGAAGGAGTATCCCTGTAAATATACCGAGCAACGCGGTTGAAATAGCGGGAATGGTAGCCAACAATCCTTCGGGATCGTGAATGGTAAGATATAGCTTGCCGGGCAAAAACAGCCGATCGAAGTAGGAAACAAAATTGCCTTCCATGGTTAGGTCGCCCATGGGGAAACCGGGTGCGGAAGTAAACATAAGCATCAACCAGTAACCAACGAGCAAAGCTCCGCACCAAATATATTGTCCCTTTTGTTTGGTGTACAAATAGATGATATTGGCAAACATATAGGCCAGTCCAATGCGTCCCAGGACACTTCCAAATCGAATCTCAGAAAATGGTTTAAGCTCGAGTCCATTGTTGTAAACGACACCTAAAAGCACCAGGATAATACCTCTTTTTATCACTTTGTACAAAAGCTCTTGCCTGCTTTTCCCATTATCCAACTGTTTTCCAATTGAATACGGTGTTGCTACGCCCGCCAAAAACAGGAAGAGGGGAAAAATAAGGTCATAGGCGTGGAATCCGTTCCAGGCTGGATGCGTAAATTGGTTGGCCAGAGCTTCCCATATAGGGGCCTTTGTGGTATCGGCCATTTTGTGTAAAACATCGTCGGCTCCGATAATCCAAAACATATCAAATCCGCGAAGGGCATCGAGGGAATACAGGCGTTGACCTGTTACTATTGTTTTCATTTTTTGCTTAAGTCTAATAAAAAAAGCGCTTTTCGCGCTTTCCAATTGGGTTTATAATTCAGTTAACTATGGATTCTGGTACTATAGTTTTGTCAACCAAGCTTACCCCGATCATAAAAAAAGAACAACTACATCCACCGAGGACCAGCCAAAAGGCCCCGATAAATTCGAAGATCAGTTTGTTCATAAGGTTGTTGGTTAAAGGTACATAACCTTTTAAAAGGTTAAACGGCCGGTTAATTAATGGTAAGTTATAAAACAATTTCTAAATTTTAAACGATAAATTTACAAATGTGCAAATCCACTTGGGTATTAAATTTTCTTTAAAAGATGGCATACCAGGTTAAGACGTTTTATCAACCCCAAAAATTGCACCATTTCAATATTGTCCAATTCCTTGCCTAAACGGTTTTCCAACCATTTATTTGCCGGGCACCCGCCTTGCAGTCTCAGTTTTCTTACTTGTAGGGGAACACCAGTTAAAAACTGCCTGTCGTTTATCCATATTTTGTCTTTCTCATGAAAATTTAGCCGGGTCACCCTATTGTGTTTTAGTACGGGTTGAATCTCTATGGCCGGGGCGGCCTGAGCGTATTGCTTTCTTGAATGAAGTAGATGTTCATTTCCAGTTTTCACCAAAGTCCAAAACGAATTGGCATCGGTAGGATACATTTCTTGCTTTGTCTGGCTGTATACAAGTCCGTTCAGATATCCAATTAAATCTCCCAAGCTAAAGCTTTCCTTATATTCTGGCCTTATTTCCGGGCTTTGGGCAAAGCATACGTTTCCAATTGGTTCCATCTCCTGGCCGGGATCCCACAGGAAGACTATTCCCAGTCTTTGGGAAATGATATTCGCAATATCGGGAGAATTTAATGGCACGTATTGTTTTTTCGATGGCAGATGTTTATGTTATAAAAATTTGAATTCAAACAAAATCTCGTGACCTTTACAAAAAATAGCTTTTGTATTGAACCACACGACATAGACGATTAAATTAAAGAGAACAAAAACTCCGCAAACTATAAAATTAATGGAAAAGATTGAAATTACATCAAGACCCGATATAAAACTTTTGGTGCATACTTTTTACGGAAAAATACGTTTACACCCTGTTCTAGGCCCCATTTTTAATAGTATTGTTACAGATTGGCCAACCCACTTAGATCTGTTGACCGATTTTTGGGAGACCCAACTGTTGTTTGAGCGTAAATACCGGGGAAATCCTTTGGCGGTGCATCAGGAAGTCGATGAAAAAATGGACCACAGTATGAAATCGGAACATTTTGGAATATGGCTCAACCTTTGGTTCGAGACCCTGGACGAACTTTTTCAGGGAGATACTGCCCAGATAGCCAAGAACCGAGCAAGAAAGATGTCGACCATGCTGTACCTCAATATATTTGAGAATAGGAAGAAATAGCCTCTACGAACACATCCGTTCCAGTGTCTGGGTAAACACAGGATAACCTACTTCGAATAGATGAAAAAAAGGTTTTCGATATGATTTATATCATGTTTTAACAAAATCTCCAAGTTTAATTTTGCGCCGTATTATTGGTGTCCGATTAGTAAAATTGTACTTTTAAAAGAGTTAAAACCAAAACAAACCTTAAAGATATGAAAGCGCGAAACGTAAAAAACCTGGGTCAAATACTAATGATGTCGGGCCTGTTGGTCTTTTTGTCATCCTGTATAAACAGCAACAAAAAAAAGGAATATGCCGATACAGGCGAGATTCCGGTTAACAGGGAAATGATAGCGGAACTCACCTCTCCACCGCACGTTCCTACGCCCGTAGGTAAAAGATTGGCCAAAAAGTTGATCGTAAAGATGGAAATCAAGGAACAGGAAGGGGAGATGGTAAACGGGGTCCGCTATATTTATTGGACTTTTGGAGGTACCGTACCAGGCAGTTTTATCCGTACCAGGGTTGGGGATGAGGTAGAGTTCCACCTACAGAACCACCCGGATAACAAATTGCCCCATAACATTGACCTACACGCGGTCAACGGCCCAGGGGGCGGGGCCGAATCCTCTTTTGTGGCCCCTGGTCATGAAAAAGTGTTTTCGTTTAAAACTTTAAACCCCGGACTCTATGTATATCACTGCGCCACTGCGCCCGTGGGAATGCATATTGGCAATGGCATGTACGGATTGATTTTGGTAGAACCGGAAGGCGGCTTGCCACCGGTAGATAAGGAATACTACATTATGCAGGGCGATTTCTACACCAAAGGCGCTTATGGGGACAGAGGTCTCCAGCCCTTTGATATGCAGAAGGCCCTGGACGAAAATCCGGATTACGTGGTCTTTAATGGCCATGTCGGAGCGATGACCGGCAATAACGCCATTACTGCCAAAGTTGGGGAGACGGTAAGACTTTTTGTTGGTAATGGTGGCCCCAATCTGGTTTCTTCCTTTCACATCATCGGGGAAATATTTGACAGGGTCCATATTGAAGGTGGAGACAGGATCAACGATATCGTACAGACTACTCTAATACCGGCCGGAGGTGCCGCAATTGTGGAATTTAAGGTAGACGTCCCCGGAACCTTTATCTTGGTAGATCACTCTATTTTTAGAGCGTTCAACAAAGGTGCCCTGGCACAATTAAAGGTAGAAGGTGAAGAAGACAAAAAAATATACTCTGGAGAGATCGAAGATGGTATATACTTGCCCGAAGGTGGGGGTGTACAAAGTATGCCGGCCGTGAAAGGGGTTGCCGAAGTCGATATCCCTGCAAGAAGCTTGGAGGAACAAATGGAATTTGGAAAGTCTACGTATATGCAAACTTGCTTTGCATGCCACCAATCTGAAGGACAAGGTATTCCCAATGCTTTTCCACCCCTCGCCAAATCGGACTACTTAAATGCCGACGTGGATAGGGCGATCGGGATCGTACTTCATGGGTTGTCCGGGGAGATTACCGTTAATGGTAAAAAATACAACAGCGTGATGACCGCGCAGACCTTAAACGATGATGAAATAGCCAACGTACTTACCTATGTCTACCACAGTTGGGGAAATTCCAAGAAAGTGGTGACCCCTGCTATGGTAAAAGAGGTTCGGGATCAATAATCCCGGTCAAACTTTTTAGATCGAAACAAAAACCGGAAATTTTTTATCCATTGGATAAAATTTAAATAAGTTCAAAAATAAAACAACGGATGCCCGTTAAATTAACTAGTTACTTTCTTCTACTGTTCGCCTTGCCTTGGGTCGCCATTTGGGCCCAAGAAGACCAAATGGCGAAAGTAAAGGGCGGGGTCTATACCCCGCTTTACGGAGCGGACTCTACCGCAGTGGGCGTGTCCGACTTTTATATGGACCTTTATCCGGTTACCAATTCGGAATATTTGGCCTTTGTTAACGATCATCCCGAATGGAAAAAAAGCCGTGTGAAGAAGCTTTTTGCGGATGGACTCTATTTAAGGAACTGGGAATCCGATACCAAGTTGGGCAAGAAGGTGGTCCCCAATGCCCCGGTGACCAATGTCTCCTGGTTTGCTGCAAAAAAGTACTGCGAATGCCAGGGAAAAAGATTACCGACTATGGACGAGTGGGAATTTGCCGCCAGGGCGGACGAGACCATGGCGGATGCGCGTAATAAACCGGGGTATAACAAATACATCCTGGGCTGGTACGAGGCTCCCCATACCTTTAAAAATCCGATAGGGTCTACCTTTAAAAATTATTACGGCATCTACGATCTGCATGGTCTGGTCTGGGAGTGGACGTCCGACTTTAATTCCGTGCTACTTTCGGGGGAATCCAGAAAGGGCAACGACGAAGATGCCAACCTGTTTTGCGGATCGGCGGCGATAGGAGCTACAGACCTGATGAACTACGCAGCCTTTATGCGCTATGCCTTTCGCGCCAGTATCAAGGCCAACTATACCGTGCAAAATTTGGGCTTTCGCTGTGCCAAGAATGTGATCGATAACAAAGGGGAACAAGAATTGTCGTTCAATTCGATGAAATGAAAACAATACCATGAGAATATATAAGATCCTAACAATCTCCTTGTTTATATTTTTTGCCGCATGTAAGGACAAGCCAAAAGAAAAAGAAACCGCGGCGGCCCATAAGGTTACACCAAGTGACAAAATTTCCGATATGTCCATTTATAACCTACCCTCCGTCTGGACCGATCAAGATGGAAAGGAAATTGAGCTAAAAAAACTAAAGGGCAAGGTGCTCGTTATGGTAATGTTCTATACTTCTTGCAAGATAGCCTGCCCCCGATTGGTAGCGGATATGAGGAATATTGAGAAACAAGTGCCCCAAGAGGATAAGGAAAAAGTAAAATTTATAATGATTAGCATAGATCCGGAGACCGATACCCCTGAACGGTTAAAAACCTATGCCCAGGAAAACCAGATGGATTCCGATAAGTGGTTGTTCCTCAGGGGTTCCCAAGAGGACACTCGAGAGTTTGCCGCAGTCTTGGCCGTAAGCTATAAGCAAATATCCCCTATGGATTTCTCCCACTCCAATATCATCAGTGTTTTTAATCAAGGTGGGGAGCTGGCATACCAGCAAGAGGGCCTTGGGGTAAACAACAAAAACGCCATAGACAAGATTTTGGAATTGGCCAATTAGTTTTTAAATCCCATCAGATGAACAACCAAGACACACGGGTATTAATTATTGATGGGTTTCTTGATAATTCTCTTCAGAAACAATAAGAGCACTATTCCCAGCAGACATACCAACGCAATGCCGTACCACGTAGCTGGATATCCGTATGTGGCTATGGCGTGCATACCTGTATTATGGGAAAACACGTGCGAAAGGGAAAAAGCGATCGTGTAGAGTGCCATATATTCGCCTTGGTTGCCCCGTTTGGACCGATCCATGGCAAAGGCGTTGGAAAAAGGAAATGCTATCATCTCCCCAAAGGTCATCAACAGCATACCCAGTACTAGGATTCCTGACCATGTAGACAAATTAAGGAGCAAAAAGCTAAGTCCCAGTAAAATCAATCCAAGGATAACATAAGTGATTTTTGACCAAGGCCTACCCTCCATATATTTGATCAGGGGCATTTCTAAGGCAAAGATCACAAACCCGTTCATGGCCAACAATAATCCGATCTGGAATTCGCTTAAAAGGCTTACGTCTTTGTAGAACAGGGGGACCGTAGAAAAATACTGGACAAAGGCAAACCCGATCAAGAACATAGATCCAATAAATATTAAAAAGGGCATATCGGAGTAGGCAGAACGTGGAGTATCTGTCTTATTGGTATCGAGCACATTTACTTTTCTGGGGTTGAGAATAAACAATAACAAGATACTCGCCACTATGCAAGTCAGGCCATCTACCCAAAACAATCCACCGTAGTCCAATGTAGTGATGATGATCCCCCCTAATGCTGGTCCGGCAGAAAAGCCGAGATTTATGGCCAATCGGATCAAGGTGACCGTTCTCGTTTTGTTCTCCGGTTTGCTGTAGGCGATCAGGGCGACAAATGAGGCTGGTCTAAAGGCGTCCGCAATTACCATTAAAACAAAGATACCGGCGCAGATAGCATAAAAACCTTGAAGGAATTGCAGGCCAATAAAAAGTAGACCGCTCATCGCCAAACTGTAGCCCATGACTTTATAGTACCCAATGATATCGGTTAGCTTACCCCCGAGCCAAGATCCCAAAAGGGAGCCAAGACCAAAGCATGTCATTGTGGTACCGACGTTTGCCAAAGAAAAACCTAGGTCTTTTGTTAAATAAAGCGATAAAAACGGAATCACCATGGTGCCGGCCCTGTTGATCAGAGTTATTAACGCCAGCCACCAGACTTCCTTGGAAAGCCCCTTAAAGGAATTGATATAGTTTAAGTATAACCTTTTCATTATAAACGGTCACAAAAAAGCCCTGACGTTGTCGCCAGGGCTTTAGTATGATTAAAATTGGGTTAGATTTTAAAAATAGCAGCACTGGATCCATAGTGATGGAAAGGTTTGTACTGAATTATAAATCCTTGTTGTATTCATCGGTCTTATCCGTTAGTTAAAACCCTGCCAGAATGAAACCTTCGGGCTGGCCTGCCAGAATGAAACCTTCGGGCTGGCCTGCCAGAATGAAACCTTCGGGCTGGCCTGCCAGAATGAA
>JAIRBC010000109.1 GCA_022008415.1 Cerina litoralis | reverse complement strand
TTTAGATATCCGTTCATTCTCCGGCGTTGTGATTTGTACTTTTCAAAACTTTTAGTCGAGCCATCATTGTTCGCCGGGAATAAATAGTCTTGAGGTTCCTTCCCCTCGGAATAATATGATATAATTTTTTGAAGCTCGGGTGTCATTCCTATGGAAATCGCTTCACCTGTTTTGCTCCGGCCATAATTTACCCGGTCATCATCAATATGCTTTACTTTTAGCTTTACCAGATCGGCAAAGTTCATTCCACGACAATTGAACATTATGAGAGCATAATTTTTCGCGTGCCATAAAGGACTTCCTTCCTGATATTCCAGTTTTTTTATCCTGAAAAAGCTTTCTTTAATAATTGCTCTTTTCTTCGTTCTGCTGGTAGAAGGCACCTTGAAGTGAAGAAAAGGATTTTTATTGGTTTTGAAACGATCCTCGGCAATAGCTCCATTATATATTGCCCTCACCGCTCTCATATAGGCGCTTATACTGTTTTTGCTGTTCCCTATGGATTCGCGGTAGGCTTGGAAGTT
>JAIRBC010000108.1 GCA_022008415.1 Cerina litoralis | reverse complement strand
TTTAGATATCCGTTCATTCTCCGGCGTTGTGATTTGTACTTTTCAAAACTTTTAGTCGAGCCATCATTGTTCGCCGGGAATAAATAGTCTTGAGGACTCTTCCCCTCGGAATAGTATGATATGATTTTTTGAAGTTCGGGTGTCATTCCTATGGAGATAGCTTCACCTGTTTTGCTCCGGCCATAATTTACCCGGTCATCTTCGATATGCTTTACTTTTAGCTTTACCAGATCGGCAAAGTTCATCCCTCGGCAATTGAACATTATAAGGCCATAATTTTTCGAGTGCCATAAAGGACTTCCTTCCTGATATTCCAGCTTTTTTATCCTGAAAAAGCTTTCTTTTATAATTGCTCTTTTCTTTGTTCTGCTGGTAGAAGGCACCTTGAATTGAAGAAAAGGATTTTTATCGGTTCTGAAACGGCCTTCAGCAATAGCTCCATTATATATTGCCCTCACCGCTCTCATATAGGCGCTTATACTGTTTTTGCTGTTCCCTATGGATTCGCGGTAGGCTTGGAAGTT
>JAIRBC010000107.1 GCA_022008415.1 Cerina litoralis | reverse complement strand
CCTGCGCGAACTGTGTTGCAGTCCCGTAGCTCAGCTGGTTAGAGCGCTACACTGATAATGTAGAGGTCGGCAGTTCGAGTCTGCCCGGGACTACATTTCGGGCCTTGCCCGAGGTTGAGAGTTCAAGGTTGAAAGTTCAAGTTAAAAGTCTTTCGGTCCTGTTACGTTCATTAAAAATAAGTATTGGAAATTCTTGAAGTTGGGCAACCGTTTAAGTTGCAGGTCTGGTGACTGCAAACCGCATACTGGAACTGCCTACTGAAAAAACGGGGGATTAGCTCAGCTGGCTAGAGCGCCTGCCTTGCACGCAGGAGGTCATCGGTTCGACTCCGATATTCTCCACCAAGTCCCCGCCTTTGCGGGGACAATGGTTCATTGACATATTGGGACAGGGCGCACGTACTGTGCGTTTTGAGAGAAAACACGAAGAATAAGAGAGAGTAGAGAATACAAGAGAGGTATAGCGACAAGCTAGCAAAGGGCGTATGGGGGATGCCTAGGCTCCCAGAGGCGAAGAAGGACGCGATAAGCTGCGAAAAGCTGCGGGGATCGGCACAC
>JAIRBC010000106.1 GCA_022008415.1 Cerina litoralis | reverse complement strand
ACTATTTTAGCGGTCTTGTGGTCTCCGGTATGGCTCCAGCCTGGAGGCATAAATATGTAGAGAAATTTGTTCTTTATTCCGGGAGCCTTGATAACGTCCTTGGCCAAGGCTACGATCTCCCCAAAATAAACGTCTATAAAATTGCCGGAATCCATCTCGCGGGTGATGCCGTATTCTATTTCAATATCGTCCTGTTCGTCCTGGAAGGTGCCAAAGACCTTGTCCCAGATATTGAGGAGGTTGCAGAAATTGGTGTCCATATAGAGCGGGTTCCTCGCGTGGTGCACCCGGTGGTGGGACGGGGTCAAAATTAACTTGTTCAAAAATCCCAACCTGCCATTCTTGATAACGTTCTCACCTACGTGGATAAATGCCCCGTACGTACCATCGATAAACATGATGACAAATAGCATGGCGGGGCTAACGCCCAAAAGGATACAGACCGTGGTCCGGATGGCATCGGCATAAGGGGCCTCCAGAAAGAAGTGGGCATGGGTTACGGAAAGGTTCATGTCTTCCGGGGCGTGATGGGTAGAGTGCAGGCACCAGAACAACCTTACCTTGTGGCCCAAGTAGTGGTAGATAAAATGTCCGAATTCCCAAACGATGTAGCCGTAGATAAACCA
>JAIRBC010000105.1 GCA_022008415.1 Cerina litoralis | reverse complement strand
CCCAGCAAGCTGGAAATGCTGCCCCTCGACTTGCATGTGTTAGGCCTGCCGCTAGCGTTCATCCTGAGCCAGGATCAAACTCTTCATCGTTGTTCCGTGTACTTCTTTATACCGACCAACCACGAAAAGGCCCCGGCCCTCTCTTTCGATTCTTTATTCTCTGTCTTTACAATATGTATATGAACTTCCGTATTTATCACGCCCTGTAACCCAAAGCAACCCTCCAAGGTTCGCTATGGCCTCCAAAGGCGGGTGCAAATATAAAACGGTTTTTTTGCTTCCCCAACACCAAATACACATTTTTATTAAAATACTTTATTTTAATTTCTAAAATACCTTGTATCAATCTTTTACAACCTCAATTAAATAAAAAATAATCAAATTTAATGGCACTCCCCAGCTAATAGCCGAAGAATACCAAGCGAAGTACGGTCCCATAAAAAAAATAAAAGCGAAGACGAGGTTTTGAAACTATCGGTTTCGGAGTAAAATAGGACAATAAAAATCTAACAAGCCTCTCGAGACCCCGCTGTGTAGCGGGGTTAGTTCAACCAGCTAGTTTGGCAACGCATTTCATGCTCGCCAATCAAAAGCTTCCATGTTGGACCATGTTCCCAATAGGATGAGACC
>JAIRBC010000104.1 GCA_022008415.1 Cerina litoralis | reverse complement strand
CCAACGTTAATTTGTCATTCCGAGAAACGGGAAATCTGCTAGATTCATCCTTTCTACTCTTCCACATCCCTTGGTACCATAATTAACCATTCCGCAAGTTTCCCAGCCCAATAGATTCATTCTGGCGGGTTCGCTTCGCTCTGAATGACAAATGGTGGTTTTGTCGTCCCAAACCCCTGTTTTTAATACCCTCCGTCCTTATCGTATGGAAATAAGTGTTCCAAAAAATCCATATTCGGATTTATGGCTTTTATAAGTTCTATTTTCTTTTGTCTGCTCCATCCCTTAATTGCCTTTTCTCTTGCAATTGCCTCCTGTATCCATGTATATTTTTCATAGTACAACAGATAGGAACAGTTATACCTTGAAGCAAAGGTTTTCTTTTTCAATCGTATATTCTCGGAATGCTGGAACAACCTTTTGGCCAAATAATTGGTAACTCCTGTATATAAAACTGATTTGCTCTTGTTTGTAATGATATAAACGTAGTATGTATGATATCCTACCTGAAACATCTTTTAAAACTACGAAAAACTTTAATTCGTCCTCCTATCCATCTCATGTCATTCCGAGGAACGGGAAATCTGCTAGATTCATCCTTTCTACTCTTCCACATCCCTTGGTACCATAATTAACCATTCCGCCGGATTCCCAGCCCGAAAGATTCAT
>JAIRBC010000103.1 GCA_022008415.1 Cerina litoralis | reverse complement strand
TATTACCAATTTCTCCAATTTTAAAAACCAAAACGAATCTCTCCCCTCCTTGGAGGGGACTAAGGGGTGGGTAAGTCGATGAGAAAAATTATACCTTACGATCCAAATTTGGTTGCTTTCGCCAAAAGCTTAAGAAACAATATGACCCTTGGCGAGGTTGCCCTATGGCGTGAAATAAAAGACAAAAAATTGAATGTACGGTTCAGTCGTCAAATACCCATAGATCACTTTATCGTGGACTTTTACTGCAAAGATCTACGGTTGGCCATAGAAATAGATGGTTCTGTTCATTTTGCAGAAGGGCACCAAGAAAAGGACAGGTATCGTCAAAATCGTCTGGAATCCTTAGGGGTACGTTTTATAAGGTTCAGTGACCTTGATGTTAAGAATAATCTGGGTTGGGTGTTGGGAGAAATAAAAAATCAGATAGAAAATATAAGACCCGCCCCTAAAAGACCCACCCCTAGCCCCTCCCAAGAGGGGAAAAGGACCCACCCCTAGCCCCTCCCAAGAGGGGAATAGTTTTGAAACTATAAGAAAGAAGTAGGCAGTGCCCAGTTTCAGTTGGCAGATAAGGTTCAAAGTTCAAGGTTCAAAGTTGAGGGGTCAAGTTCTAAAGTGAGTCTTGAGATAGAGATTATTACCAATTTCTCCAATTTTAAAAACCAAAACGAATCT
>JAIRBC010000102.1 GCA_022008415.1 Cerina litoralis | reverse complement strand
GGGCACGAGCATTACGCGGTGGTCAGGGCCGGCCAGGAACAGATGGCGTTGATCAACACCAATTCCCGCTACCTCCACGAGAACATCAATGCGCTTGCTAAAGAGCTTTTGGCAACGTTGCCATCGGAGCTCAGTGTGCTGCATTTTGTCAACTCGGGCAGCGAGGCCAATGAGCTCGCCATCCGAATGGTAAAGGCGGCCACTGGGCAACGCGATATGATCGCCTCGGAGGTGGGCTACCACGGAAATTCCAATATGTGCATAGATATCAGCTCCTATAAGTTCGATGGTAAAGGCGGACAGGGGACTCCGGAGCACACCCATATCTTTCCCCTGCCCGATGCCTTTCGGGGGAAGTATACGGGCGACGGCACGGGCGAACGCTATGCCGAAGAAGTGCAGAAACAGATCCAGATCGTCCATAAAAAGGGCCGGGGCGTCGGCGCCTTGATCGTGGAACCGATAATTAGCTGCGGGGGGCAGATAGAATTGCCCGAAGGCTTTTTGGCAAAGGCCTACGGATATGTCCGGGCCGCGGGCGGGCTCTGTATTTCAGATGAGGTACAGACCGGTTGCGGCAGGATGGGCAAGACCTTTTGGGGCTTCCAATTGCACGGCGTGGTACCGGATATCGTGACCATTGGAAAGCCGTTGGGCAACGGGCATCCCCTGGCCGCGGTAGCCTGTACGAGGCAGGTGGCGGACAAGTTTGCCAACGG
>JAIRBC010000101.1 GCA_022008415.1 Cerina litoralis | reverse complement strand
GGGCACGAGCATTACGCGGTGGTCAGGGCCGGCCAGGAACAGATGGCGTTGATCAACACCAATTCCCGCTACCTCCACGAGAACATCAATGCGCTCGCGCGGGAGCTTTTGGCAACGTTGCCATCGGAGCTCAGCGTACTGCATTTTGTCAATTCGGGCAGTGAGGCCAATGAGCTCGCCATCAGAATGGTAAAGGCGGCCACGGGGCAACGCGATATGATTGCCTCGGAGGCGGGCTACCACGGCAATTCCAATATGTGCATAGACATCAGCTCCTATAAGTTCGACGGCAAAGGCGGACAGGGGACTCCGGAGCACACCCATATCTTTCCCCTGCCCGATGCCTTTCGGGGGAAGTATACGGGCGACTATACGGGCGAACGCTATGCCGAAGAAGTGCAGAAACAGATCCAGATCGTCCATAAAAAGGGCCGGGGGGTCGGCGCCTTGATCGTGGAACCGATAATAAGCTGCGGGGGGCAGATAGAATTGCCGGAAGGCTTTTTGGCGAAGGCCTATGGATATGTCCGGGCCGCTGGCGGGCTCTGTATTTCCGATGAGGTACAAGTGGGTTGCGGCAGGATGGGCAAGACCTTTTGGGGCTTCCAGCTGTACGGGGTCGTCCCGGATATCGTGACCATTGGAAAGCCGTTGGGCAACGGGCATCCCCTGGCCGCGGTAGCCTGTACGAGGCAGGTGGCGGACAAGTTTGCCAACGG
>JAIRBC010000100.1 GCA_022008415.1 Cerina litoralis | reverse complement strand
GCAATAGCTCCATTATATATTGCCCTCACCGCTCTCATATAGGCGCTTATACTGTTTTTGCTGTTCCCTATGGATTCGCGGTAGGCTTGGAAGTTTTTTAAAAATGTCACGTCAATATCATCGAGCAATAGATCATCTCCATTATTGAATTTCAAAAATGCATTAATACTGTCTTTATACCACCTAGCTGAACTGGGCTTATTGAACATCTCTTTTCTCCTTATAAGCTCACCTCCCCATTCAGCTAGGGTAATCCCGTTGACTATTCTTTGTTTAAGGGAAGAACTATTTTTCGATTCCCACGAAACCTTTATTAGTTGGACCAGGTTATCCACATTTGTTTGGTCAATGGCATCACCAATATCCCTAATGACCATTTGCGCCAGGTGGATCTTATCGTAAATATCGTTGTTTATAGTATCGATATCAAGGTCCTTATTTGCCAAGATTGATTTTTTGAGTTTCATCTTTGAGCTGTCCCAACCCTCAGGCGAGGTTTGGTAGTTTAGGTAAATGAACCTAGGTTTTTTATGGAAGACCCTTAATACAATCGGATATAGACCGGTTGTTGAACTTTTTGATTTTTTTCTTGTGTCGAGGGTAAATTTGATCTTGGCCATAACTCTTGATTTTACTACAAGTTATGTATTTCTACGCACACTTTACGCACACTTTTTTTTGGATACAAATGGATACAAATGAGTTCAAAATTTATTTGAAAC